>CAVRKX010000021.1:0-14069 GCA_963721735.1 uncultured Actinomycetes bacterium | reverse complement strand
CTACTCCGTGGAGATGTTCGGGTCCGCCTGCACCTTGTGCGGGACGATCATCAAGAAGTTGTCCGCCGCGCCGGCGCCCAACCGGACGACCCGCTTGGCCTCGGTGTCCTGGCCCGTGGCCCTGAGCTCCTCGGCGTAGTGGCCCAGCAGCTCCTCCACGTCGAGGATCGCCTCGGCGTCGAGCTCCTGTAGCTCCACCTTGGCGCCCTGGCCCAAGCGGCGGGCGATCGCTTCGTGGTCGAGGTTCCACTCCGGGTTGACCCGCGCGTAGACGCGGCCGCCGGTCATCCCGGAGCACGCCCAGGGGCCGAGGTCGCCGAGCACGACGGCGCGCCCGGCGGTCATGTACTCGAAGGCGAAGCCCTTGGCGTTGGCGCGGTCGACGATGCAGCCCCGCGAATCGTCAAGCGGCTCGGACGGCTCGCCTCCCAGCACCACGTCGGCGCCGGAGAGCCGAATGCAGAAACGCGAGTCGGCGGACCCCTGCACGAACAGCCGGCCGCGCTGGGCACCGTAGGCGAACGACTTGCCCACCGAGCCGTTGACCCTTTGCCCTTCGCGGTTGCGCCCCTTGAGGATCGAGATGGTGCCGCCGAGCATCGTCTTGCCCACCCCGTCCTGGGCGCCGCCCTCGACCCGCACCAAGAGCCCCCAGGAGTTGAAGGCGCCGAACCCCTGACCGGCGACCGAGCCGCCGTTGAAGCTGAGCTCCGCCAGCACGTCGGTGTCCTCCCCCTTCGGGGCGCCCTCGTAGATCCTCGCCCGCGAGATCTCCCCGGCCAGCTCGGTGCCAAGCACGCGGTCGTGGGCGTCCGTCGGGCGCGGGAACTGTTGACGCACCGGCTCGCCGGAGAACACCCTGTCGGCGAGCCCGGCGAGCTCCGCGGAGGCCCGCTTGGGCGCCATGCGGATGGGCCGCGCGCGCACCAGGCCGGCCTCCGCGCGCGCCTCGACCAGCTCCTCCTCGCCCACCGGCAGGTCGATCGGCTCCAGGTCCAGGAACTCCTCCAGCGGCGTGATCAGCTGGGCCAGGTCGAGGCGGTCCGCCGCGGCCGTCTGCTCCAGGAGGTCGTAGCGACCGACCAGGTCCTGGGCGCGCTCGTAGCCGAGCTCCGCGACAACCCGCTTCACCTCCTCGCCCATGGAGGAGAAGAAGCGGGCGCAGTTGTCCGCCGCCGAATCCACGCGCTGCGGGGTGAACTTCTTCAACCCGTGCTCCTGAGCCTGCTCGATGGTCTCGATCTGCGTGGCGATGCCGACGTGGCAGGTGTCGAGCTGGCAGCCGCGGCAGATCGTGCAGCCAAGGGAGACCATCGCCAGGGTGCCGAAGGCCACCCGGTTGGCCCCCATGCAATGCAGCTTCACGACGTCGTAGGCGTGGCGGTAGCCGCCGTCGGCCCAGACCTCGACCCGGTTGCGGAGCCCGGCCTCCATCAAGGCGCGGTGCACGGCCCGGGTGCCGATGTCCGACGGCAGGCCGACGTGTCGCAGGGCGTGCTGGCGCGCCGCGCCGGTGCCGCCCTCGAACCCCGAGAGGGTGATGATGTCCGCGCCCGCCTTGGCGATCCCCAGCCCGATCGTGCCGATGTTCGGGACCACGGGGACCTTCACCGACACCCTCAGGTCCGGGTTCACGGTCTTCAGCTCGTCGATCAGCTCGGCGAGGTCCTCGATCGAGTAGAGGTCGTGGTTGTTCGAAGGCGAGATCAGGTCGGTGCCCGGCGCGGCGTTGCGCGCTTCGGCGACCTTCTCCGAGACCTTGCGGCCCGGCAGGTGCCCGCCCTCGCCGGGTTTCGCCCCCTGGCCGATCTTGATCTCGGCGAGGTACGAGGAGTTCAGCATCTCGGCGGACACCCCGAAACGGCCGGAGGCCACCTGCTGGCCCCGCCACTTGCGGTACCTGCCGTACATGTCCTGGATCTCACCGCCCTCCCCGTTGATGCAGAGGATGTTGATCGCCTTGGCGGCCTCGGCGTAGGCGCGGAAGGCGGGCTCGGACTGCGACCCGAAGCTCATCGAGGAGATGACGATCGGGTAGTCGTGGTGGCCGATCGAGGCATCCACGGCCTCCGGGGCGACCGCGGGGCGATCGGAGCGGAGCTTGACGATGTGGCGCATCGAGATCGGGCTTTCGCGCTCCAGCTCCCGGACCTTCTCCGAGTACTCCTCGTAGGTGGCGGTGCCGTTGGAGGCCGCGACCGCCGCCTTGTAGACCTTCGGGTAGAACCGAAACGTCTTCGCCGGCTTCGCCTCCTCGTCGCCGCCGAGGATCTGGAAGCGCTCGTCGGTGTCGCCGTCGAGGTCGGAGAAGCCGACCCCGGCCCCGTCCGAGGCGCAGAAGGTCTCGCACTGGAGGATCTCGGCCAACTCCGGCTTGACGCCGATCGAGGAGAACAGGCGCGCGTAGCCCCGCACCTCGTGGATGCCGATCGTCGAGATCACCTTCTCGATCCCCTTGCGCAGCGCCGAGCAGAGGTTGGAGACGTCGGCGTCGTAGTCCTCGACGCAGATCACCTCCACCATCACGTAGGGGCAGACGCCGTTGGCGCCCAGCCCGAGCGCCATGACGACGTCGTGGACGTTGCGGATCGCCGCCGAGCGCAGCACGATCGAGCAACGGCGCCTGAGGTTCTCCTCGCCCGTCTCACCGACCTTGAGATGCTTCAGGGCCTGGTCCACGGCGGACGTCGCCAGGTGGGGGTCGAGGTAGCGGCGCTCGCCGTCGTACACGGTCCGGTCGGTGAGCACCAGGAGCTCGGCGCCCTCGCGAACCTGCTTCACGGCCTCCTGCTTGATGCGCTCGATCGCGCCGTGGGTGGTCTCCGACTCCAGCAGGGCGACGTCGATCGCCGCCGCCCGGTCGCGGAACTCCTCCCACAGGTCCTCGAGCAGGTAGGTCTTGTGCTCTCGGGCGATCTTGCGGTAGGTCGAGTCGGAGAGCGGCGCCAGATCGTGATGGCCGCCCAGGACCACCGCGAAGGAGGTCTCGATCGTCCGCGTGTCGACGCCCGGGGCGTGGACCGAGGGACGGCGCCCGAAAACCGCCCTGGTCGAGAAGTGCTCGATCTCGCGCTCGCGGTCGATCGCCGGGTTGGTGACCACGGCCACGGTCTCCTTGAAGTAGTCGGCGAGGTTCTGGCGCTCCGGCGAGAGCGCGGCCAGCGGCCCGTCGTAGCCGAGCGAGCCGATCGGCTCGGCCCCGTTGGAGGCCATCTGCTGGCAGAGCTTGACGTCGTCGCGCTGCCAGCCGAAGCCGGCCAGCACCCGGTCGGAGACCTTGACCGGCTCCGAGGGGCCGGCCGAGGTGTAGCCGGGGATCTCCGCGCCCTCCAGGGGGCCGCCGGTCACGAGCGCGCGATCGTACGGCGCAGCCTCGGAGGCCCCGGTCCGCTCGAGCCACCGCTTGGCGACCTCGCGCTGCATCTCCCAGTGCTCGAACAGCCGGGAGGATCGCCTCTCACGGTCGATCGTGACCATGAACTTCTCGCCGGGGCCGAGGGGCTTGGGCTCGGAGACCATGTCGCCGCAGCCCACCACCCCGGGCTCGGAGCTGAAGATGAAGTCGTCAGGGGTCTCCAGCTTCCACAGGGGGCGCAGGCCGAGCGCGTCGGCCGAGAACACGCACTCGTCGCCGTGGCGGGCGATCAGCGCCACCGGGCCCTGGGAGAACGGGCCCATCGTCTGGCGCAGGTACATGTAGAAGGGGTGCAGCTCGACGGGCAGCGAGCGGACCTCGTCCACGATCGGGGGCACGACCATCTCCATCGCCTCGGGCAGCGAGAAGCGCTCCACACGGATCAGGTGGTCGACCACCCGGTTCAGGTCCTGGGAGTCGGAGCCGCCGGGGGGAATCGAGACGCCGAGCATGCTCGCCTCCTGGCGGAGCTGCTCGATCGTGTTGATCTCGCCGTTGTGGCCCAGCACCGTGAACGGCTGCACGCGCCTGAATGACGGCCAGGTGTTGGTCGAGTAGCGGTTGTGGCCGAAGCAGCCGATCGTCTCGAACCGCTCGTCGCGGAGGTCGGGGTAGTACTCGCCGAGCACGCCGGGCGCGCCCATCACCTTGTAGACGCAAGTCGAGGCCGAAAACGACGCCATGTGGAATCCCAGCTCGGCCTCGAGCGCGCTCATCAGGTCGAAGGTGAGCCGCTCGCGCCGCTTCGCGTCCGGCAGCAGCCCGGCGACCTGCCAGAAGTGAGGCTCCTCCTCGCGAGCGGTGGCCCCGAGCGCCTGGGAGTCGACCACGCCGAGGCGCTCGGCCAGGATGCGGAAGCCGCCGCGACCGAGAATCTCGCGGGCATCGTGGCGAGCCCGCTCGACGTCGGCAGAGCGGTCGATGAACACGTGCGCCACGGCAAACGCGGGGTCGAGCGTCAGCGCCGGGTTGTGCCCGCCGGAGCGAACCTCCTCGGCCCAGATCCTGCGGGGGATGTCCACGAGGATGCCGCAGCCGTCGCCCTCGCCATCGACGTTCCCGGCACGGTGGAGCATCTTCTGAAGATTTGCCAGGGCCAGCTCCACCGGAGCACGGCTCGGCGTGGCGTCCTTGCGCACGGAGGCGTAGATCGCGCAGGCGTCGCGGTCCTCGACGCTGGGCGGCGAGACCCTGGGCCGGTATGCCCGCTCAGGCGAAAATCGTCCCTGCTCATCGGCCAGCTGCGTTTGACTACTGGAAGAGCTGAGCAATCGGACCTCCCGGTTTCCGTGCCTTCTTCGAGCGGGCACGCGACGGGGACAAATCGGACGCGCAGTATAGAGCCAGCGGCGGCGCGGAACAGTCAGTAAGGGCCCCAGGGGGCGACCGCCATATAGTCCGGCCGATGTCCGAAGCGATCGCCGTTCTGTCACAGAAGGGGGGCACCGGAAAGACGACCATGGTCCGCTCGCTGGCGGACGTCTTCGAGCGCCTCGGGATGGACGTGCTGGCGGTCGACGCCGACCCCCAGGGCAATCTCTCCGACTACTTCGACGCCGACCCGAATTCGCACCCGACGCTCGGCGAGGTCCTTCAGGGGCAGGCGCGCGCTGCCGACGCCGTCCACGGTCGGGTTGTCCCGGCGAACCTCCGGCTGGCCGAGGCCGAGCTGGTACTGGCGGGGAAGATCGGCCGGGAGGTGACGCTTCGCAACGCGCTGCGGGACCTGAGGCGCCAGAAGGACCTGATCCTGATCGACTGCCCGCCCACCCTCGGCCTGATGACGGTGAATGCCCTGGTCGCCTCCACGCACGCGATCCTCTCCACGGAGGCCCAGTACTTCTCGCTTCAGGGGATGGAGCAGGCGATCCAGGTCCTGGATTTGGCGCGCGACTCCCTGAACCCGGAGCTCGAGCTTCTGGGCGTCTGCCTGAACATCGCCAACATGCGCACGCGCCACGCGCGCCAGACGCAGGAGGCGCTCCGCGAGCGGTTCGGCGACACGCTCTTCCGGACCGTCATCCGGCAGTCGATCGTCTACGCCGAGTCGGCCGAACGAGCGATTCCCATCCTCGAGTACCGTCCCGAGAAGGGGGCCGACTACCTGTCGCTCGCAGGCGAGATCCTGCGCCGCCTGGGCAAGCAGGAGATGCTCGAGGAGCTCGACCGGCTCAGCGCCGAGATGGTTCCCGCCGGCCCGCGAGCCAGCGACTCCGCTCCGGCGCCCACACCCGCTCCGTCGCCGACCCCGTTGGAGCACACTGTTCCGCGATGACCGGGCAGGACGCACCCGGCACGCTCGAGGGCACGATCGGGCGCTACAACCAGGCTTGGAACGCCCACGACCTGGACGCGATCATGGCCCTGCACGCGCCGGACATGGTGTTCGAGAACCACACCGCCGGCGAGCGAGCCGAGGGTGAGGCGGTTCGCGAGCACATCGGATCGATCTTCGAGACCTGGCCCGACATCGCCTTCGCGACCCGGAGGCTCTACGTTCGCGACGGGCTGGTGGTCCAGGAGTGGACGGCGACAGCCACCCACGCCAACCGGATGCGCCGCGGGGACCTCGTCGCCGAGCCCTCGGGCAAGCAGGTCAGCTGGAACGGCCTCGACGTGATCCCGTTCGAGGACGGGCTCGTGAAGCGCAAGGACGTCTACTCCGACTCGGTCTCGATCCTGCGCCAGGTCGGGCTGCTGGACTAGCGTCCTCGGCTAGGGCGGGAAACGGGCCCGGCAGGTGGTGCCGGCGCAATTCCGAAGTGGTTGCAGGTGGCTCGCGAGCCGCGCCTTGATCGAGGCGTAGGCGGGGTCGTTGTGGCGACTCACGAGCTGGAACGGGTCCTTCTTCACGTCATAGAGCTCGCTCTCGCCGGTGCTGTGCTCGGCATAGAGATAGCGCTCGGTCCGGATCGCGTCGAAGGGCGGCTGCTGATAGAGCCCAAGCTCGTTCTCGATCAGCAGCGCGCGGCCCCGCTCGATCCCCGGCTGCTGCGCCACTGGGATCAGCGAGCGCCCGTCCATCACCAGGCCGGGATTCGCGCTCGCCACCTCGACGATCGTCGGTGCGAGGTCGGCGTTGATCACCAGGTCGCTGACGTTCACCCCCCGCGGGATGCCCGGGCCGCGGATCAGGAGTGGCACCCGGATCGACTCCTCGTAGATGCGCTCCTTGCTTCGAGGCAATCGGTGCTCGCCGTGGAAGAAGCCGTTGTCGGAGGTGAAGATGACCAGCGTGTTGTCGAGCTCCCCCTCCGCGGTCAAGGCTTGGACGATCTGCTTTACCCCCTCGTCCACCGAGAGCAGCGACTCAAGCCGGCAGCGGTACATGCGCCGGATGTCGGTGATCTGACCCGCCGTCAAGCGCGGGAGGTTGCGGATCTGGGCGGGCTTGTCGGAGACGTCCGCCTCGTTGAAGTTTGGGGGGCTCGGCAGCGGCTCGGAGTCGAACGCATGCGCGTGGCGCGGCGCCGCCTTCGCGGACATGACGCAATCGCTCGGCGGGTTCGGGTTCGGGTCCGGACCGCCGAAGTGGGGCGCCGTGTAGTTGAGCCAGAGGAAAAAGGGCTGCGGGTCGGGTGCCCGGCGGTGGACGAAATCGACGGTCTTTCCGGTCAGCACGTCCTGCTTGTAGTCAGTCGGGGCGGTGCCGTAGCTGACCGGGGTGCCGTTCTCGTTCAGCGTGTAGTTGTAGGCGGATTGGTCGTTCGGGGCGGGCGTTGCGTACCACTCCGACCAGCCCGGCGGGATCGGCGGCTGGTTGGCGTAGCCGTTCAGATACTTGCCGATCATGGCGGTGTGGTAGCCCGCGTCCCGAAGCCAGACGGCCAGGTTGTTGTCTCCGTGCAGGGCCCGGAAGCGGCCATAGCCACCTTCCGGAAAGCCGTTGCCGAGCACGCCGTTGTTGTGCGCGTATTGGCCGGTGAGGAAGGTGGCCCGCGAGGGGCAGCAGAGCGAGAAGTTGACGAAGCTGTTGCGGAACCTCGCCCCTTGATCGCCGATCAGCGAGTTGACGTTGGCCATGACTCGCATCGATTCGACCGTTTGATCGTCGGTCTCGATCACGAGCACGTTCGGCGGGGTCTGCACCGCGAAGCCGCGCGAGCCCGGCGTGGGGTCGGCCAGCCCCAAAGCGAACACGGCCGCGATCGCCAGGAACGCCCCGGCGAGATTCCGGCGGCGCGGCCTGGGACGGGACGAATGCGTGGACAGGGCGAACCTCCGCTCAGTGCCGCGTCTTGGTCTCGCAGTTCGTGACCACGGAGTCGGGATCCTTGGGGAGCAGGTCGAGGTCGGCCTTGTCGGCGTTGCCCGGGGTGGGGCCGCCGTCGCAGTTGATGGCGGCGTCGGAGCTGAGGTCGCGGGCGTAGAGCTCGTCGTTTCCGTTCATGCCGCTCATCACCTCGGCTCCCCCCTTGCCGATCAGGGTGTCCTTGGCCGAGCCGCCGCTCAAGACGTCGTTTGCGGCCTCGCCGTCGAGCCAGCTTCGGACCGTGGTCCAGTTGGCCACCTTGTCGGCCTGGTCGCCGGCCATCACCTTGACCAGGGTGATCCCGGAGGCCGAGCAGTTGGCGGTGGAATCGCCGCTTGGGGCGCACCCCGGCCCGGTGTGGACCCCGGAGCCCGTGTAGGGGCCGGCGGGGAAGTCCGAGACCCGCAGGACGGAGGCCGAGGGACGGCTGATCGAGATGTTGTCCTTGGCTCCCGGGGCCGCCGTCACGATCAGGGTCGAGCCCGAGACCCTGACGTCGGCGGTTTTGAGGGTGAAGGCGCGGGTGGCCGGGGTGGGGTCGGTGTTGCCCGCGGCGTCTGTGGCCCGGACGGAGAAGGTGTGGGGGCCGTCGGGGAGCTGGACGATCGTATTGGGCGAGCCGCAGGTCGCGTAGGCGCCTGAGTCCACCTGGCACTCGAAGCTCGATCCCGACTCCGATGAGGAGAAGCTGAAGCTCGGCGTCGAGTCGTTGGTGGGGCCGGCAGGGCCGGAGTCGACCACGGTCTCGGGCGGAGTCATGTCGGCCGAGAAGGTCACCAGCGAACGGGTGACAACCGCACCCGCAGGGACCGTGATCGGCCAGCTCAAACCGGCGCCGTTGTCCTGAAGGATCCCGCAGTCGCAGCTATCCGGATAAACGCTGCCATTGACGGAGTCCCAGACCGAGCCATAGTTGCCCTCGATGTAATGGCTCCCGCTGCTTCCCGGGACAAAGCCCAGAATCCGCCCGGGAGGTGAGTTGTCGGGGTTTTCGGAGCAGAACACGCCGCCGCCGCCGGCGTCGTAGGCGCCATAGCCCGTATCCGAGCCCTCGAGGCGGCAGTCTCCTGCGTGGTAAAGGACTGCCTGTTGACTGGATGCGCTGAGGTTCCGGACCATGATCCGGGTCGCGTAGAACTGCTTGCCGACGGTGTATGAGTCGACCTGGGTGATCCTCAGGCCGGTGGCCGCGACGTCCACGACGGTCCTCACCGTGTAGGGGTCGGCATCCGTGCCAGAGCCCTGCAAGGCGGTTTGACTGATGGGAGTGAACTCGGTTGTGAAGTTGCCCGCCGGGACGGCGGGACCGTAGACCGCGGCAGCGGCGCCGGCCGGGGCCGCGAGGAAGGTTCCGCAAGCCCCCGGATTCGTGCCGCCGTAGAACTCGCTCGGGAGCTCGCCCGCCTGGTTGACCTGGCAGCCCAGGCCGTCGTTGAGGTAGATGTTCGTCAGGGGCCCCGAGGGGTTGGTGATGATCCGCTGGGCGGCGAACGCCCCTGACGCCCCGACCAGCGCAACCATCGACGTGATCATCAACGCGGACGCGATCGTTCTGGTCAAACCTGACCTCCATGGCCCATCGGAAGACGGCCGGGGACCGTCCAGCAATGGCGGGTGGGCGCTTGATGCCGACCCTACCCGCGGAGGGCGGCCCAGGTCAAGGTGGGGCCTCGAAACCTGGTAGCGCTGGGCCGGCCTACAGCTCCGGCACGTCGGCCCCGAGCGGGGTGAACGGGGCGCGGCGGATCTCCGCCCAGCCGGCGACCCGCTCCCGCAGGGCCTCGGTGACCTTGCCGGTGTCCTGCCAAAAGCACCAGAAGAGCAGCGCCGGCCCCGCGCCCGAGATCGTCGCCCCGATCGCCCCTAGGTCCCGCGCCTCGGCGAGCAGCTCCATCGAGCGCGGATACAGGCCGGCCCGGTGGGGCTGGTGCAGGCGGTCGGCCAGGCCCCCTGCGATCAGGGCCAGGTCGGAGCGCTCGATGCCGAGCACGAGCTGCGACGCGGCGGCCACGTTGGCGACCGCGTCGGCCAGGGGCACCTCGGCGGGCATCGCGGCCCGCGCCCGCTCGGTGGGCACCTCATCGCCGGGGATCACCACCACGCCCTCGACCCCTTCGGGGGGATCCAGGCGAACGGGGCGGGGCATCTCGTCGCCGTCGGCCTGCGGGCAGACGACGAAGCCCCCGTAGAGCGCCGCGCCGACGTTGTCGGGATGGCCCTCGAGCTCCACGGCGCGGGAGTAGATCTGCTCGCGCTCGAGCCCCAGCTCGAACATGTGGTCGGCTGCCGCCAGTCCGGCGACGATCGCCGCGGCGGACGAGCCGAGGCCGCGAGCGAGCGGGACCTCGCTGCGAATCTCGAACCGCAGGCCGTCGGCCGGATGAAGCGCCTCGAAGGCCCGCACGCACAGGTTGCCGCGGTCGCCCGGCACCGGCTGGCCGCCCGCGTCGACCGAGAACTCGCCGGCCTCGGTGACCTCGAGCTCCAGGTGCAGCGAGAGGGCGGCGGCCAGGACGTCGTAGCCCGGCCCCAGGTTGGCGGAGGAGGCGGGTACGCGGACCAGGCGGCGGCGAACGGTCATCGGGCCCTGCGACAGGCCCCGCCCCGGCGGGGCCTCTGGCTCACTTCCATTTGATCGAGCACCCGACGGGCGGGGTCTCGGCGCGGCCCACCTCGCGGCCGGCCAACAGGTCGTCGAGCGCCTCGCGGAGCCATGCCGCGTTCTGGGCGGCGTCCATGTGGTCGCCGTCCGGGGCTCCCTCGTAGCGCACCCGCAGATCGCCGTCGAGGACGTAGACGTGCGGCGTGACCTGGGCGGCCCAGTCCCGCGCGACCTGCTGGCTTTCGTCGTACAGGTACGGGAACGGCCACTCCTCCCCGCGGACCCGGTCGCGCATCGCCTCGAGCGAGTCACGGGGATAGCGCTCCGCGTCGTTGGAGTTGACCGCGAGGAAGCGGACCCCGCGATCGCCGTAGTCGCGCGCCACCTGCGCAAGCCGCTCGTGCCAGCCCAGAGCGTAGGGGCAGTGGTTGCAGGTCCAGAGCACCACGGTCGCCGGGGCCTCGCCCGGCGCCGGCAGGGTGTGGACCTGGCCCTCCGTGTCCGGCAGCTCGAGCGCGGGGGCGGGGTCACCCACCTTGGTCGCGGTCGCTTCAGCCATCGCTTGTTCCACCTCCTTGGATCGCGGTTTGCAGGGTGTCACGCAGGTCGGCGCGGTCGGGCAGCGGCGAGACCCTCCCGTCGCGCAGCCGGTAGACGCGGCAGGTCAGCCCCGCGGGCTCGCCATCGGGCGGCTGCACGTCGCGCCCGGAGACTCGGATCGTCGGCGATCCCACGAAGCCCTCGTGGCCGGCGTCCTCGTCGGTGCGAACTTCGCGCAGCTCCACCGACGCCGGGTCCAGCCCGACCGCGCTCATCTCCTCGCGCAGGATGGCAAGCGCCCGCTCCCACGAGGGGCATCCGTCCCACCACAGGAGCTCCACCCTGGGCGCCTCGTCGCTCATGGCCCCAGGTTAGGGCCACGGCGGGCAACGTTGTGAGAGCCCCCGCTTGGTCAGGCGGCCTGGCGGCCGTAGATGGCGCTCGCCACCAGGGCGCCCGGCGGCACCTCGGCCCCCGGCAGGAGCACCGACTCCCTGACCCCGGCCCCGGCCCCCACCGTGCACCCGGCGCCGATCACGAGCGGGCCATCCAGGCGCACCTCGGCACCGATCTGGCATCCCTCCGCGGCCAGCACCCGGCCGGCGACGCCCGGCTCGCCTCGCTCCGTGGCCTGATCGGCGCCCGAGGGCTCGAGCAGCTCGCCCGCCAGCTCGACCTCCACCTCGCCCTGGACGGCGTCCAGGTTCCCCCGCAGGTACTCCGGCAGCGAGCCGACGTCGTTCCAGTAGGCGTCGATCCGGTGGACGTGGAAGGGGACGTCGTTTTCGAGCAGCGCCGGAAACACCTCGCGGGCGAAGTCGACCGCCGGCTTGGAAGGGAAGTAGTCGAAGATCTCCCGGTCGAGGACGTAGATCATGCAGCTGGCCAGGTCGGAGAGCGCCTCGGCCGGGTCGGGCTTCTCCTGGAAGCCCTGGATCCGGCCGGCGGAGTCCGTGATCACGACCCCGAACTCGCTCACCTCGGAGACCCGCTTGACCGCCAGGGTGGCGATGCCGTCGTTGGCCTCGTGAGCGGCCCGCAGCTCGGCCAGGTCGATGTCGGTGAGCGCGTCCGCGGCCATCACCAGGAACGGCTCGTCGCCGAAGAACTCGGCGACGTTGCGAACGCCGCCCGCCGTGCCGAGCAGCTCCTCCTCGTAGCTATAGGTGAGGTCGATCCCGAGCCCCGAGCCGTCGCCGAAGCGATCGCGGATCGCATCCGGAAACCAGTGCAGGTTGGCGATCACCGGGCCCACGCCGTGCCTGCGCAAGAGCAGCAGGATGTGCTCCATCACGGGACGGTTGGCGACCGGAACCAGCGGCTTGGGGATCCCGTAGGTGAGCGGGCGCAGGCGGGTCCCCAGGCCCGCCGCCATCACCATCGCTCGCATCAGATCAAGCCGGCGCGGTTTCGCTGGTGATGGCCGCTAGGTGCCCTGATCCCAGGAGGCGAGGTACTTCTGCTGGGCGTCCGTGAGCTGGTCGATCTCCACCCCCCGCGAGGCCAGCTTCAGGCGGGCGATCTCGCGGTCGATCTCTTCGGGCACCGGGTAGACGCGCTTCTCCAGCTCGGCCTGGTGCTTGACCATGTGCTCGGAGGCCAGCGCCTGGTTGGCGAAGCTCATGTCCATGACGGCGGCCGGATGGCCCTCGGCGGCGGCCAGGTTCACCAACCGCCCCTCGGCGAGCAGGAAGATCTCCCGCCCATCCTTGGTTCGATGGCCCTCGACGAACGGGCGCGCCCGGGACTTCTCGACCGTCATCGCCTCCAGGTCTTCCTTGTTGACCTCGACGTCGAAGTGGCCCGAGTTGCAGACGATCGCGCCGGACTTCATCACCCCGAACATCTCGCCGGAGATCGCGTCGCGGTTGCCGGTCACCGAGATGAACACGTCACCGACCTTCGCCGCCTCGACCCCGGGCATCACCTCGAAGCCGTCCATCAGCGCCTCGAGCGCCCGTAGCGGATCGACCTCGCAGACGATCACGTGCGCGCCGTGGCCCTTGGCGCGCATCGCGACGCCGCGGCCGCACCAGCCGTATCCGATCACCACCACTCGCAGGCCGGCGATCAGGACGTTAGTGGCGCGGATCACCCCGTCCAGCGTCGATTGCCCGGTGCCGTAGCGATTGTCGAAGAAGTGCTTGGTCTTGGCGTCGTTGACCGCCATGATCGGATAGCCGAGCTTGCCCTCGGCCTCGAGCGCCTTGAGGCGGATCACGCCCGTGGTCGTCTCCTCGGTCCCGCCGAGGAGCTCGGAGAGCTGCTCGGGGCGCTCGCCGTGCAGGACGCCCACCACGTCGGCCCCGTCGTCCATGGTCACCTGCGGATGCCTGTCGACGGCCGCGTGGATGTGGCGATAGTAGGTGTCGTTGTCCTCGCCGTTGATCGCGTAGACCTCGGCGCCGTAGCGGTCGACCAGGGCGGCGGCGACGTCGTCCTGGGTGGAGAGGGGGTTCGATGCGCACAGCACCACCTCGGCGCCCCCGGCGATCAGCGTCCGGGCGAGGTTGGCCGTCTCGGTGGTCACGTGCAGGCAGCAGGCCATCGTGATCCCGTCGAGAGGCCGCTCCTTTTCGAAGCGCTCGCGGATCGTTTGCAGCACGGGCATCTGCCGGTCCGCCCACTCGACCCGGCGCTGCCCGTCGTCGGCCAAGGCGATGTCGGCGATGTCGTAGCCCTTCTCTGCGGTTGCCAAAGCGGTCCTTTCGGTCGGGATGAGGTGGGAAGGATAGGGGCACGACCGCGCCTCGGGCGGCTACCGTGAGCCCATGGACGATCCGATCCCGGTCAACGCCGAGGTTGCCGTTCCCCTCTCCGAGGTCGAGATCCGCACCAGCCGCTCCTCGGGACCCGGAGGCCAGCACGCCAACGTGACCGCCTCGCGGGTCGAGGCGGTTTCGAGATCGCCGAGTCGGCCGCGCTCACCGACGAGCAGAAGCGGCGCCTCGCGGCCCGCTACGGCGAGCGCGTCACCGCGGTCGCCCAGGACGCCCGCGGCCAGGCCCGAAACCGCGAGCTGGCGCTGGAGCGGCTGCGCGAGAAGCTGGCCGCGGGCCTGGCGGTGCCGCGCAAGCGGCGGTCGACCCGGCCGTCGAAGGCAGCGAGGGAGCGGCGCCTGGAAACGAAGCGCCGGACCGCCAGCGAAAGCGCACGCGCCGCCGCCCCGACGAGGAGTAGCGGTGCCGCGGCCAGCCAAGAATGGCGCCTTCCTCGCGCTATCCGCGAGGAAAGCGCCATCGCGGGTACTTCACGGTTTG
>CAVRKX010000020.1:0-178926 GCA_963721735.1 uncultured Actinomycetes bacterium | reverse complement strand
CGCGCGGGTGCGGGCGGGGCACGTGGTCCTCGCCGCGGGCGGGGCGCTTGCCGCGTTCGGGCCGCTGCGCTCGCGCCTGACGGTCGCGTCGAGCCACATTGTCCTCACCGAGCCGGTCCCGGACGTCATCGAGGAGCTCGGGTGGACCGGCGGCGAGGCGATCACCGACGCGCGGCGGCTGCTGCACTACTTCCGCACGACCGACGACGGCCGCATCGCGTTCGGCTGGGCCGGCGGCCGGCTGGCCATGGGTGCGCGGCTGGGCGGCCGATCGAGATCTATCCGGCGGTCGCGGCGCAGGCCGCGGCCGACCTCGTCGCGCTCTCTCCACAGCTCGCTGGCGCACGATCACGCACGCCTGGGGCGGCCCGATCGACGTGTCCCCCGCGCGCCTGCCGCAGATCGGCTCGCTGCCCGGCGGCCGCGTGCACTTCGCGTTCGGCTACACCGGCAACGGCGTCGGGCCGAGCCACATGGCCGGCCGCGCGCTCGCACGCCTGGCGACCGGGCAGCCCGTGGATCTTCCCCTCGTCGGCGCTCCTTCCCAGGGCATCGTCCCGCCGGAGCCCCTCCGCTGGCTCGGCGGCAGCACGGTGCTCGCGGCGCTGCGGCGGCGCGAGGCCGCCGAGGAGCGCGGAGGCAGGACCGACCCCGTCACGCGGGCAGTCACCGAGCTCCCCGCAAGGATGGGGATGACCCTGGGCGGTGAGGCGTCAGCCGGCGAACGGCGCGAACTGCGGTGGGCGGCGCTCCACGAAGCTCTGGGACGCCCTCGGTGAAGTCCTGGCGGCCGAAGGACTCGAGCATGAGCGAGTTCGCCTCGTCGAGCGCGTCGGCGGCGGACTGCTCGAGCGCCGCCCAGATCTGCCGCTTCATCACCGCCATGCTCGTCGGCGAGCACTTCGCGGCGAGGTCGCGGGCGTAGGCCAGCGCCTCGCCGACCACCTCCTCGCGCGCGACGACGCGGTCGACGAGCCCCATTGCCCCGGCCTCCTCGCCGAGCACGACCCGCGCGGACATGAGCAGGTCGAGCGCGCGCGACGGGCCGACGAGGCGCGGCAGCAGCCACGAGATCCCGTGCTCCGCGACGAGGCCGCGGCGCGCGAACGCGGTCGTGAACTTCGCGTCGGCCGCTGCGAAGCGCAGGTCGCACATGAGCGCGTGGACGAGGCCGAGGCCGGCGCACGCCCCGTTCACCGCCGCGACGACCGGCTTCGGGATCGTCCGCGCGTGGAAGTGCGGCCGCGGGTCCGGCCGGTGCGCCTCGTAGTCGACGTCGCCGCTGCCGAGCGTCTGGAGGTCGCCCATGTCCGCGCCGGCACAGAACCCCTTCCCCGCCCCGGTCCACCACGATCACCCGCACGTCGTCGCGCGCGGCGCAGTCGTCGAGCAGATCGAAGTACTGCCGGTGCATCTCGTTCGTCCACGCGTTGAGGCGGTCGGGACGGTTGAGGGTGAGCAGGGCCACGCCCTGTCGATCTCGCGGAGGACGACGTCGGTCATGCGCGCATCCTCGCCGATCGGACCATTGGCTTCCTCAGCGAACCATCTATAGGCTCGGCGCGCAGTGGACGGCGGCAGCGCAGACATCGCGCTGCGCGGCCTGACGAAGCGCTTCGGCGACATGACCGCCGTCGACGCCCTCGACCTCGAGATCCAGGCGGGCGCCTTCTTCGCCCTGCTCGGCCCGTCGGGCTGCGGCAAGACGACGACGCTGCGGATGATCGGCGGCTTCGAGGAGCCGACCGAGGGCCGCGTGCACCTCGGCGGCGAGGACGTCACCGACCCGCCGCCGTTCAAGCGCGACGTCAACACGGTCTTCCAGTCCTACGCGCTGTTCCCGCACCTCGACGTCGAGCGCAACGTCGCGTTCGGCCTCGAGCGCAGGAAGGTCGCCAAGGACGAGATCCGCAGCGCGCGTCGCCGAGGTGCTCGAGCTCGCCCAGCTGACGGGCTTCGAGAAGCGCAAGCCGGCGCAGCTCTCCGGCGGCCAGCAGCAGCGCGTCGCGCTCGCCCGCGCGCTCGTCAACCGCCCGCGCGCGCTGCTGCTCGACGAGCCGCTCGGCGCGCTCGACCTGCGCCTGCGCCGCCAGCTCCAGCTCGAGCTCAAGCGCATCCAGCAGGAGGTCGGCATCACCTTCGTGCACGTCACGCACGACCAGGAGGAGGCGATGACGATGGCCGACGAGATCGCCGTCATGAACGACGGGCGCATCGAGCAGCGCGGCAGCGGCGACCGACCTCTACGAGCAGCCCGCGGACCGCGTTCGTCGCGAACTTCCTCGGCACGTCCAACCTGATCGACGGGCACGCTGCAGCGGCGGCGCGGCGAGTTCGTCGACCGCACGACGGCGACGCCGTCCGCGCGCCGCGTCGCGCGCGACGGCGCCGTCCGCGCCGGCGTGCGCCCCGAGAAGCTCGCGCTCGTCGCGACGGCCGCGCCGACGGCGCGCAACGTGCTGCGCGGCAGCTCGAGGTCGCCAGCTTCCTCGGCACCTCGCTCCAGTACGTGGTCCGCACGCCCGGCGGCGACGAGCTCACCGTCATCGAGCAGAACCGCGAGCGGCGGACGCCGTCGGCCCCGGCCGCGAGGTCGCCCTCGCCTGGCGCCCCGAGCACACCTTCGTCGTCACCAAGGAGACCCAGCATGCCCCGTGAGTCCTTCGATCCGCCTCGAGCGCCTCCTCGCCGAGGACCGCATGACCCGCCGGCGCTTCGTCGGGCGCGCCGGCTCGCCGGCGCTCGCGCTCTCCGCGCTCGGCCGTCCTGCCCGCCTGCGGCGGCATCGAGGGCGAGCAACGAGCGGCGGCGCAGCGCCGCCGGCGAGGTCAACCACCCGAAGACCGCGATCGAGCGCGCTCGTCTTCTCCAACTGGCCGCTCTACATCGACAAGAAGGTCATCAAGGACTTCGACAAGCGAGTTCGACGTCAAGCTCAAGTACACCGAGGACATCAACGACAACGAGGAGTTCTTCGGGAAGGTCCGCCAGCCGCTCGCGCAGGGCGACGCGCATCGGCCGCGACCTCGTCGTGCTGACCGACTGGATGGCCGCGCGCTGGATCCGCCTCGGCTACCTCGAGCCGCTCGACAAGAAGAACATCCCGAACTCAAGAACCTCCGCGCCGGCCTGCGTCAACCTCGACTGGGACAAGGACCGCAAGTACTCGCTGCCGTGGCAGTCGGGCATGACCGGCATCGGCTACAACACGAAGGAGGTCGGCGAGATCAAGTCGTTCCAGGACCTCTTCGACCCGAAGTTCAAGGGCCGGGTCTCGATGTTCACCGACGCGCGCGACGCGCTCGGCAACGTCATGCTGCATGCACGGCAAGAAGCCCGACGGACGCGACGATCGACGACGTCCTGGCCGCGATCGAGGAGATCGACAAGCAGAACCGCAAGGGCCAGATCCGCCGCTTCACCGGCAACGACTACACGACGGACCTGACCAAGGGCAACCTCGCGATGGCCCAGGCCTACTCGGGCGACATCATCCAGCTCAAGGCCGACAACCCCGACCTCGAGTTCGTCATCCCCGAGGAGGGCGCGACGCTCTGGTCGGACAACATGCTGATCCCGCCGAAGGCGCAGCACGCCGTACGGCGCCGAGGCGTTCATGAACTACGTCTACGACCCCGAGGTCGCCGCGCAGATCGCCGCGTACGTCAACTACGTCACGCCGGTCGTCGGCGCCAAGGAGGTGCTCGCCAAGACGGACCCCGAGCTCGCCGAGAACCAGCTGATCTTCCCGACGACGAGACGCTGCGAGCGCCTGTCCGTACCCGAACCTCACCGAGGAGGAGGAGCAGCAGATGAACGAGGCCTTCCAGGCGGTCGTCGGCGGCGTGAGCCGTGCGGCGTCGCGGCGCACGCGCGCTGTCCCGCTGCCGCTGCTGGCGCCGGGCCTGGTGTGGCTGCTCGTCTTCTACGCGATCCCGGCGCTCAACCAGCTCTACGTCTCGCTGCAGACGGGCCCTTCGAGGCGGCTACGACGTTCGACTGGAACTGGTCGACGTCTACGCGACGCGCTCTCGCGCTACGACGAGCAGTTCCTGCGCTCGATCGGCTACGCGGCGACGGCGACGGTGCTCGCGTTCATCATCTCCTTCCCGCTCGCGTACTTCATCGCCTTCAAGGCGGGCCGCTGGCGCAACCTCCTGCTGCTGCTGATCATCCTGCCGTTCTTCACGTCGCTACCTCGTGCGGACGGTCGCGTGGCAGACGATCCTCGTCCGACGACGGCTTCGTCGTCGACGTGCTGCAGACGTCGGGCTGCTCGGCGACGACGGGCGCCTGCTGGCGACGCGCACGGCCGTGATCGCCGGCATCACCTACAACTTCCTGCCCTTCATGGCGCTGCCGCTGTACGTGTCGCTGGAGAAGGTCGACCGGCGGCTGATCGAGGCGGCGACCGACCTCTACGCCGTCGCGCGCGCCGGCGTTCCGCAAGGTCACGCTGCCGCTGGCGCTGCCGGGCATCCTCGCCGGCTCGCTGCTGACCTTCATCCCGGCGGTCGGCGACTTCATCAACGCGCAGCTGCTCGGGACGTCGCGCCAGTACATGATCGGCAACGTCATCCAGTCGAAGTTCCTCGTCGTCGTCGACTACCCGGCGGCCGCGGCGCTGTCGTTCGTGCTCATGGGCGTGCTGCTGGCGATCGTGTTCGTCTACGTGCGCGCGCTCGGCGCGCGCGGCTGCAGGAGGCGGTGGTATGAGATGGCGCGACCGCTGGCGCACGCGGCTGCTGGGCGCCTGGTCGGCGCTCGCGCTCGTCTACCTGTTCATCCCGATCTCCGTCGTCGCGCTGTTCTCGTTCAACGACCCGGCGGGCCGCTTCAACCTCACGTGGGAGGGCTTCACGCTCGACCACTGGCTGCACCCGTTCGCGGTCGAGGGGATCGGCGAGGCGGTGCGCAACTCGCTGCTCATCGCGCGCGATCTCGACGGTGTCGCGCTCGTGCTCGGGACGTTCATGGCGCTGGCGCTCGTGCGCCACGGCTTCCGCGGCCGCGGCGCCGTCGACCTCTTCGTCTTCCTGCCGCTGGCGACGCCCGAGGTCGTGCTCGGCGCCGCGCTGCTCGGCCTGTTCCTGACGATCGGCTTCGCGACGGGCTTCGTCGACGATCGTCATCGCCCACGTGATGTTCAACGTCTCCTACGTCGTGGTGACGGTGAAGGCGCGGCTGGAGGGCATGGACCCGCACATCGAGGAGGCGGCGATGGACCTCGGCGCCAACGAGTGGACGACGTTCCGCAAGGTGACGCTGCCGCTGATCGCGCCCGGCATCGCCGCCGCCGGCCTGCTCGCGTTCGCGCTGTCCTTCGACGACTTCGTCATCACGAACTTCAACGCCGGCCAGACGCTCGACGTTCCCGCTGTTCATCTGGGGCGCGGCGCGCAGGGCGTGCCGCCGCAGGTCAACGTGCTCGCGACCGCGCTGCTGCTCGTCGTGCTCGTGCTGATGGCGCTCAACGTCGCGTGCAGCGGCGCCGCGCCCGCGCCGACGCCCGCGTGGCGACCGAGCCGGCGCGCGCCGCCGTGCAGCCCGGCCTGGCGCAGTGACCTCCCGGCACGCGGTGCCGCCGGCCGCGCCCTCCCTCTCGGAGGGGCCTCCCCCTCGAGCCGGACCGCGCGCCGCAGGATCGCGACGACTGGTGGGAGGTCTCGGTCAGGGGCGCCTCGTGGCCCGGGGCTGCCGCCGAGCGGCTCGCGCTCGAGAGCGTCCGGCTCGAGGACGTGAACCTGAGCGGGTCCACGCTCGGCCGGTGGCGCCTGACCGACACCGTCCTGCGCGGGTGCGACCTCGCGAACGTCAAGGCGCGGGGCGCGGCGATGACGCGTGTCGTCGCGGAGGGGTGCCGGCTGACCGGTGCCGCACTGACGCACGCCACGATCTCCGACGCGGCGTTCACCGACTGCCGCCTGGACCTCGCCTCGTTCGCGCGCACCACGCTCGAGCGGGTGCGGTTCACGCGCTGCACGCTCGAGCAGGCCGACCTCGGCGACGCGACGTTCTCGTCGGTGACGTTCGCCGACTGCTCGCTGGCCGGTGCAGACCTGATGGACTCACAGAACGTTCCCCTTTCGCGACTGATCGCCTTTCCCCGGCAGCCTCGAATCCACTCCGGAGTCCGGTACGCAATCGTTGTCAACCTGAGAATGCGCCACCCCGTTCCGACCGTGCTATCTGGAGAGGGGCTACAGGGAACCGCTATCCGCGCGGCGACCTGTGTTTCAACGATGGCCTCGGGTGGTTCTCGGAAGGGGATGACGTTCATTTCCGGACGTATGTGAATTGATAATCCACGCCTGGGACGAGTTCTGGTCGTAGCCCGCGCCAGGCCACGGCAGTAGGCCCAGAGAGCAAAGCGAGGATGTCACCGCAAGTCGATCCTTCCCACATCATGCAAGTTGGCATGGGCTATTGGGCGTCGAAGACGCTCCTGTCCGCGGTCGAGCTGGAGCTGTTCACGAAGCTGGGTGCCGACGGACTGACGGCCCCACAGATCGCCGCGGCACTCGAGCTGCACGAGCGGGCGATCCCTGACTTCCCCGATGCGCTAGTTGCCCTCGAGCTGCTCGATCGCGATGGCGAGGGGAGCGATGCGCTCTACCGCAACACGGAATCGACCGCGCGTATTCCTCGACAAGGGCAGCCCGGCCTACATCGGCGGGATCCTCGAGATGTCCAACGCGCGGCTGTATCGATTCTGGGGCGATCTGACCGAGGCCCTGAAGACCGGTGAGCCCCAGAACGAGATCAAGCACACGGGCAAGCCGATGTTCGACGAGCTCTACAGCGATCCGGACAGGCTCGAGCAGTTCATGAACGCGATGGCCGGAATCTCCTCGGGTCCATTCAGCGCCCTGGCGGAGAAGTTTGATTTCTCCAAGCACGAAACCCTCACCGACGTGGGTGGAGCAACCGGTCAGCTGTCGATCATCGTTGCCAACCGGCATCCCCACATGCGCTGCACGACTTTCGACTTGCCGGTCGTTGAGCCGATCGCGAGG
This sequence comes from uncultured Actinomycetes bacterium, assembly GCA_963721735.1. GTDB lineage: Bacteria > Actinomycetota > Thermoleophilia > Solirubrobacterales > 70-9 > AC-56. The sequence goes on along the minus strand of CAVRKX010000020.1, from coordinate 171,910 downwards.
CGAACGATCGAAGGCGCGGGGCTGAGCGATCGCGTGACCGCGGCGGCCGGTGACTTCTTTGCCGACCCCCTGCCCGAAGCCGACGTCATCACGATGGGGCTAATCCTTCACGACTGGAACCTCGAGCGCAAGATGCATCTGGTCAAGGCCGCCTATGACGCCCTGCCGGACGGCGGCGCATTCATCGTCATCGAAAACCTCATCGACGACGGCCGCCGCAGCAACGCATTCGGGCTCTTGATGTCGCTCAACATGCTGATCGAGTTCGGAGACGCCTTCGACTACACCGGCGCCGACTTCGCGGGGTGGTGCAAAGAGGTCGGGTTCAAGGGCACCGAAGTCATGCCGCTCGCCGGCCCAGCGAGTGCCGGCATCGCTTACAAGTAGCACCAGCTCGCCGGCAAGGTCGAGCAGATCCGCGTCGTATCTGACGGCCACTACACTTGAGGGCGCAAGCAAATCGCGATGACCGCGCCTTCAGCCACGACACCCAAGACCTCGACGGCGATCGATGCGTTCGTGCGCTTGGTCCGCGCCAACGCCGCCGTGACCCGCCAGCTGAGCGCGCAGCTCAGCGCCGATCACGGTCTGAACATCAGCGCCTATGAGGCGCTTCTCCACCTTGCCAGGGCGCCTGAGTCAAAACTGCGTCGCGTGGACCTGGCGAACGGCCTTCTGCTGACCGCCGGCGGCGTGACACGTCTACTGGATGGGCTGGAGCGCGACGGCCTCGTCGCCCGGGGGGAATGCACGACCGATCGCCGCATCACCTACGCGGTCCTGACCGAGGCCGGCCGCGCCAAGCTGGATGAGGCCACGAAATCTCACACCAGGCAGATCCGCGAGCTGCTGGGGGGCCCGTACGACGAGGACGAGCTCGCGCAGCTCGTCGCTTTGCTCGATCGGCTGCCGGGCGTCGACCCCACAAGCGACTCCTGCGAGATCGACCCCTAGTCGCGGCGCCAGTTAGTTGAGTCATCGAAGATTGACTCAGCAAGCTTCTTCTGGTAGAGTAGTTGAGGACGCAAGTTTCCCCAACTACTTGAGAGGATCGGCAATGAGCACTCAGATCACGCAGCAAGCTCTCCCCACGGGCACCTGGAGCGCGGACACCGTCCATTCGACGGTGGGGTTCGCGGTTCCCTACCTCGCGGGGACCTTCCATGGCACGTTCTCCGACTTCGAGGCTCGCCTCAGCGACAGCGTCCTGCGTGGGACGGCCGAGGTCGGCAGCGTCCAAGTCCAAGACCCCAACCTGACGGCTCACCTCCAAAGCCCGGAGTTCTTCGACGCCGAGCGCTTTCCGCAGCTCAGCTTCGAGGCGCGGGAGGTCAGCCGCTCGGGCGACCAAGTGACGATCGCCGGCGAGCTGACGCTGAAGGGACACACGGAGGCGGTCGAGATCAGCGGGCAAGTCACCGATCCGGCCCCGGATCCATTCGGCGGCGAGCGTTTCGGCCTTCAGCTCGAGGCGACCGTCGATCGAACGAAGTTCGGCCTCGACTGGAACAACCCGCTTCCGAGCGGGGATCCGGCGCTGGCCAACGACGTCACGATCATCGTCGACCTGCAGCTGTCCAAGGAGTCCTAGTGCGGGTGCTCGGCATCAGCGGGAGCCTGCGCCGCGACTCGCGCAACTCTGCGCTGCTGCGCGCGGCCGGCGAGCTCGTCGAGGAGCAGGGGGCCGAGTTCGAGCTCTTCGACGGCCTCAAGGCGATCCCGCCCTACGACGAGGACGACGATGTCGGGAGCGGGCCGATGGCCGTCGCCCGTCTGCGGCGAGCGATCGCCGACGCCGACGCCGTGCTGTTCACGACACCGGAGTACAACTCCTCGATCCCCGGCGTGCTCAAGAACGCGATCGACTGGGCCTCGCGGCCGCTCGCCGCCAACCCCCTTCGCAACAAGCCGGTCGCCGTGATCGGGGCGAGCACAGGAATGTTCGGCGCCGTCTGGGCGCAGGCCGAGCTGCGCAAGGTCCTGGGCGCCACCGGCGCTCGCGTCAGCGAGGTGGAGCTGGCCGTGGGGCACGCCCACGAGCACCTGGACCCGGCCGGGCACCCGGTCGACCCGACCCAGGAGGAAGCCCTGCGCGACTCGGTTCGCGTGCTTCTGGGCGAGCGCGAGATCGCGGAGGTGGCCGCCTGATGGCCACCTGGATCTTCGAGCCGGGGCACACCGAGGCGGAGTTCCGAGCCCGCCACATGATGGTCACCTGGGTTCGCGGCCTGTTCAAGGACATCCACGGGCGACTCGAGCTCGACTGGGAGCGCTGCCTGGAGGCGACGTTCGAGGGCGAGATCGACGCGACCGCGATCTGGACCGGCGAGCCGACCCGCGACGCCCACCTGCGGAGCGCCGACTTCTTCGACGTCGAGAGCCACCCCAAGATCGGCTTCAGGGGCCGCTTCACCGAGCGGACCGGTGGCACGACGTTCAAGGGCGAGGTCGAGCTGACGATCCGCGGCGTCACAAGGACAGTGCCACTGGATATCCACTATCTCGGCGAGTGGAAGACGCCCTGGTGGGAGGGCGACGTGAACAAGGGCGAGATGCGCCGGATCGGCTTCGAGGCCACCGCCAGGATCGACCGCCACGACTTCGGCGTCTCCTGGCAGGACGAGATCCCCGGCGGCGGCGTGGTCGCCGGCAACGAGATCCATCTCACCCTGGACGTCGAAGCGATCGACCTCGACGACCTGGAGCGAACCGGCGCGATCGACTACTACAAGGGCAGCGTCTAGTCCGCCGAGCGCGCTTACGAGAGGGCCCTGACAGAAGACCGCTCCGGCCGATGAGATTCATCGTCGAAGCGGGTCGATAGGAGCGAGGAGCTGAAGATGGCCGATGACGAGGAACAGATCCGGAACTTGGTCGAGCGCTGGGCCGAGGCGGTGCACAGGGGCGACATGACGAGTGTCCTCGCTGACCACGCCGACGACATCGTCATGTTCGACGTGCCGCCGCCGTATGAGGGCGTTCGCGGCATCGACGACTATCGCGACACGTGGCCGCCGTTCTTCGAGTGGCAGGCCAAGGGCGCCTCATTCGAGATCGTGTCGTTGGACGTCACCGCCGGTGCTGACATCGCCTATGCCCACGCCCTGCTGCGTTGCGGGACTGAGCAGGAGCTCGCAGAGCACCCTGAGAACCGCCTCCGCCTCACGCTCGGGCTGCGCAAGGAGCAGGGTCGCTGGATCGTCGCGCACGAACACCACTCATTCCCGCACGTCGCCGGTGGAGACGCTGCGGCTGAGTGAGAGGTCCGCGATGCGCCGTGGTCATCCGCTGAGCGGGCGGTCGCCAAGCCAAAAGCGCGGACCGGGGCCGAGGCCGCCGGCGCGGTCGGCGGGATTCGCGAGCTTGCAGCGCTCGAGCGAGAGGCAGCCGCAGCCGATGCACTCCGTCAGCCCGAGCTTGAGGCGCTCGAGCTCTGCAATCCGCTGATCGATCCTCGAGCTCCACTTGCTCGAGAGGCGCGACCAGTCCCGGCGGGTCGGCGCGCGATCCGGGGGAAGCCTGGCCAGCTCCGACCCGATCTCCTCGAGCGTCAGCCCGACGCGCTGGGCGAAAACGATGAATGCGATCCGCCGAAGCACGGGCCGTGGATAGCGACGGTGACCCGAGCCGGCCCGGTCGGAGGTGATCAGGCCTCGTTCCTCGTAGAAGCGCAACGCCGAGGAGGCGACGCCGCTTCGCCGCGAGACTTCGCCAATCGTCAGCAGGTCCGCCATGTGAGAAGAGAATCACACTATCAGCTTGACTTCAAGTTCACTTGAACTTGTACCCTTGTTCTCGTGCGGATTTCGACGTAGGAGGAGCCATGGCCAAGTCACCGACACAGACAGCGAGCCCATCGGCAACAGCGAGCCGGCGGATCACCGAGGAGGTCACCTCGTGGCCGGGCGTGGAGGCGGCCCCGGGTCGCCGTGGCGAGTTCGCCTTCACCTTGGGCCGTCGGGAGCTCGGACACCTGCACGGTGACCGCGTCTTTCATGGCGGCTTCCCCAAGGAGGTGTGGAGGGAGCTCTTCGACCAGGGGCGCATCGACTATCACCCCGTCTTCCCCGGCAAGCCGGGCTACGCCTCGCGGAGGATCGAGAACGAGGACGACATCCGCGACGTGATCGAGCTGATCCGCCTCAACTACGACCGCGCGGTCGCCCGCCACGGGCTGCCGGCCGAATCCCCGGACGGGAGCCAGCCCAATGGAGCGGCAGGGCTGCAGTAGTGGTCGACGATCTGGCCAGCACCGATCCGCGCGCGCTCGGTCAACGACTGAGCGACGTGTGGACCATCACAGAAAGGACACAACGAAATCGCGAGAATCCAGTTCGATGAGTTTCTCCCCCGCTGGAAGTCTCCAGTGGTGAACCGAAACGAACGGCTCATAGGAGCAAAGGTGACAACGCACAACCCGCTCGCGATCGAAGCCACCGGGCTCGTCAAGACGTTCGGCGACGTCCGGGCGGTCGACGGCGTGGATCTGGCGGTCGCCCGCGGCTCCGTCTACGGCGTCCTGGGGCCGAACGGCGCCGGCAAGACGACGACGATCCGGATGCTGGCGACCCTGCTGCGCCCCGATGCCGGCTCGGCGTCCGTGCTCGGGCACGACATCGTCAGCGAGGGCGACGCGGTGCGGGCCCTGGTCAGCCTCACCGGGCAGCTCGCCTCGGTGGACGAGGACCTGACCGGGCGGGAGAACCTGACCCTGGTCGGCCGCCTGCTTGGCCTGAAGCGCGTCGATGCGAAGGCACGCGCGGCCGAGCTGCTGGAGGCGTTCGACATCGCGGACGCGGCCGGGCGGTTGGTCAAGCACTACTCCGGCGGAATGCGGCGACGCCTCGACCTCGCGGCCAGCATCGTGGTCACGCCGGAGCTGATGTTCCTCGATGAGCCCACCACGGGGCTCGACCCACGTTCCCGTAACCAGGTCTGGGACATCATCCGCGCGCTCGCCGCCGAGGGAACGACGATTCTGCTCTGCACCCAGTATCTCGAGGAGGCCGATCGGCTCACCGACGGGATCGCGGTGATCGACCACGGAAGGGTGATCGCCGAGGGGACGCCGGGCCAGCTCAAGGCGTCCGTCGGGTCCGGCTCGCTGCACGTTCGCCTGCTCGACCCGGAGCAGCGACCCGACGCCGAGCGCGTCCTCGCCGGCGAGCTCGGCGCGGTGCACCTGGAGGCCGACCCCGCGGCGCTGTCCTGTCCCTGTCCGGACGCCGCCCGCGCCGCCGAGGCGGTCGCCCAACTCGCACGGTCGGGCGTGGGGATCGCGGAGTTCACGCTCGGCCAGCCAAGCCTCGACGAGGTGTTCCTGGCGCTCACCGGCCACCCGGCCGAGGAGCAGACCGCTGACGAAGCGATCGCGGTCGAGGAGGAGCAAACGGCATGAGCACGCGTCCGACCACGTCACCCTTCGAAGAGCTCGCTGTTCGTAAGGCGCTCTCCTCAACCCGGCGGGCGCCTCGCGCGAGTGCCATCTCGGCGACCATCACCTTCGCCTGGCGGGGGATGCTGAAGGTGAAGCACGTCCCCGAGCAGCTCCTCGACGTGACCATCACCCCGGTGATGTTCGTGCTCTTGTTCACCTACATCTTTGGCGGCGCGATCGAGGGCTCGACGGCCGACTACCTGGACTACATCCTCCCCGGGGTCCTGGTGATGTCGGTGCTGTTCACAACCGTCTACTCGGGCGTCGCGTTGAACACCGACCTCACCAAGGGGGTCGTCGACCGATTTCGCTCCCTGCCGATCTGGCGGCCGGCGCCGCTGGTCGGCGCTCTGGTCGGCGACAGCGTGCGCTACCTGGTCGCCGGGACCGTGATTGTGGTGCTCGGCGTGGTGCTCGGCTACCGGCCGGGTGCGGGTATCGGCGGCGTGGCCGCGGCGATGGCCCTGGTGATCGTCTTCGCCTTCGGCCTCTCCTGGGTGTTCACGACGATGGGCCTCCTGATGCGCTCGCCGAACGCCGTCATGAACGCCGGCTTCATGAGCATCTTCCCGCTCACCTTCCTCAGCAACGTCTTCGTCGAGCCCGAGACCTTGCCGAGCGCCCTGGAGGCGTTCGTGAACGCCAATCCGATCTCGGTCCTGGCGACGGCTTCGCGGGGGCTCATGGAGGGGTCTGCGTCCGGCGGGGACATCGCCATCGTGCTGGCCACCGCCGGGGCGCTGACCGCTGTGTTCGCGCCGTTGACGACACGCCTGTACCGCAGCCGAAGCTGAGCGGGGATTTGGCAATAGGGTGCGCCGACCCGTCACTGACCCGAAAGGACCAAGCGATGCCTGAGCGAGACGGATACATCCCCGGTGTCCCCTGCTGGGTGGACACGAGCCAGCCCGATCCCGAGGCCGCCGTCGCCTTCTACAGCGGCCTCTTCGGATGGGAGTTCGAGGACGTGATGCCGCCAGGGTCGGAGGGCAAGTACTTCATCGCCCGGATTCGAGGCGGCGACGTCGCCGCCGTCGGGTCGATCCCGGAGGCAGCCCCGCCCGCGGCCACGTGGAACACCTACGTTTGGGTCGAGAGCGCGGACGAGACCGCGTCGAAGGTGCGCGATGCCGGGGGCGGTGTCCTGATGGAGCCGTTCGACGTCATGGACGCCGGCCGGATGGCCGTGTTCACCGATCCCGAGGGGGCGGCGTTCTGCGTCTGGCAGGCGAAGGAGATGAACGGCGCGCGGATCGTCAACGAGCACGGCAGCCTGAACTTCAACGACCTGAACACCCGTGACGCTGGAGGCGCCAAGTCCTTCTACGGCTCGGTGTTCGGCTGGCGGACGCTCGAGTTGCCGGGCGGCTTCGAGATGTGGACGTTGCCGGGCTACGGCGACCACCTGGAGCGCGACAACCCCGAGCTTCGCAAGCAGATGGCCGAGGTGGGCGCCCCGGCGGGCTTCGAGGACGTGGTCGCGTCGCTCGTCCCGATCGCGGACGATCAGCCGGACGTTCCGCCGCACTGGGGGGTGACGTTCGCGGTCGACGACGCGGATGCCATCGCGGCCAAGGCGACCGAGCTCGGCGGCAAGGTGGTCGCTCCCCCGTTCGACGCTCCGTGGGTCCGGATGACCGTGATCGCCGACCCGCAGGGCGCGATGTTCACGGCGAGCAAGTTCGTGCCCGAGAATTAGAGCCTGGCGGCGGAGTCAGCGCTTGGCGGCTGCGTAACGGCCCAACTCCTCGAGCTGGGCATGAAGCGCCGGCACGAATGCCGAGCGCGGCGCGCTCGCCTCGATCATCTCCACCGACTCGCGGTAGTGAGAAGCCATTCCCTCGATGGTCGTGCCCATCCGCGTCTCGATCTCATCGCCGAATCTGTCGATCCCCCTGCGCAAGCCGTTGATGTCGGAGAGCTTGTCCGCGGCGAAGATGGTGATCGCTCGTGTTCCCGCCAATCTGACCTGCTCGCGAAGCGCCGCCTTTCGTTCGTCGAAGGACTCGATCGAGGCGTCCTCAGTGAGCGACAGCACGAGCGACGAGACGGCGTCACCCATCTCCCCTCGCAGGCCCTCCTCGGTCAGCGTCCCCCTCTCGACGGCGTCGTGCAGAAGCCCGGCAGTGACGAGCTCCTCGTCCAAGTCGGCCTCGTTCAGGAGCGTTGCCACCTCAACGACGTGGTCGAGGAACGGAGCGCCGTCGGTCGCGCGATGCTGCGAGTGGTGAGCTGATGCGGCCAGGCGGTAAGCGCGCGTCAGCTGCCGCGATGCCACGATCCACGCAGGCGAAGTGGGGCCTTCGGAGGCCAGCGCAACGGGATCGGATTCGTCCATCGAAGGGGCCGCGTTCATAGGTGTCTTCTCCTCGGCGGCGCTCTGCTCCCGAGACCGGTTAGGTCCAAGCTCGCCGCCGGACTCTATCGGCTACTTGCCGGTTCGCGGGGCTGGCGGAATGTTTCAATTCCGTCGTTTCCGGGAAGCATGTGGTCATCGCCCGGGCCGTTTACGGCGGGCCGAAGGAACAACGGATACGGAAAAGGGTTCGGGAATCCCATGCTTCGTCGCTCAGCCTGCCTCGCGGTCGCGGGCCTAGCGCTGCTCGCGGCGCCGGCTTCCGGCGCGGAGCTCCTGTCCACCGGTGTGTCCACGCCGGCGGCCGCCAAGCGGACCTGCCACGCCAAGCTCTTGACCGGCGGGGCGGGGTATGTCCAGCGCCAGGTGACCGCCCCGGCGACCGGCGTGATCAGCGCGCGCCTCAACGGCGCCGCCGGGGGCGACTGGGATCTCGGCGTGTTCGACGCCAAGGGGCGCACCGTCGCCGGCTCGGCCCACTTCGGCAACGTCGAGCTCGCCGAGGGGATCGCGACCAAGGGCCAGCGGCTGACCGTCCAGGCGTGTCGTCGCTCGGGGCCCGTCCAGACCGTCCAGCTCCGCGTCGCGGGCTGGGCGTTGCCGGTGGCGACCGGGGACAACCGCGTCCAGCTGGTGCGCGTCTCGACCCCGACCCGAGCCGCCAAGAACCGCCTCCTCGCCACCGGGCTCGATCTCACCGAGCACGGGTCCGCGACCTACCTCGACGTCGTGCTCCACGGGGCCGACGACGTGCAGACCCTTACCTCGCGCGGCTTCAGCTACCGGGTCGTGATCCCGGACCTCGTCAGGCACGACCGGGCTGCGCTCCGGATGAGCCGCTCGGGCGGCCCGAGGCCGGCGATGCCCAGCGGGCGCAAGGACTACCGCCGCCTGCCGGACTACTCGGCCGACATGAAGCGGCTCGCCGAGGCCCGCCCTGGCATCGTCCGCCCGATCACGCTGCCCTACCTCAGCCTCGAGGGACGGCCCATCGAGGGAATCGAGATCACGAGGAACCCGTACGCGCGCGACGGCAAGCCGGTGTTCCTGCAGATGGGGCTCCACCACGCCCGCGAGTGGCCCTCGGGCGAGCACGCCATCGAGTGGGCGTACGAGCTCGTGAACAAGTACGGCGTAGACCAGCGGGTCACCGATCTCGTCAACGGGACGCGAACGATCGTCGTGCCGGTCGTCAATCCGGACGGCTTCAACCTGACGCGCGAGGTCCCGTTCGCGAACGAGGCCCTCGACCCGCTCGCGGGCACGGTGCCGATCGACTCCGGGCAGCCGGTGGTCGACCCCGGCTTCGCCTATAAGCGGCGCAACTGCCGCATGGTCCAGCTCAACGCGAGCGAAAGCGGCTACCAGGCGCGGCCGGGCGCCTGCTCGGAGACGTCGAACCGCACCTACGGCGTCGACCCGAACCGAAACTACGGCGGCTTCTGGGGCGGGCCCGGGGCGAGCCCAGACCCGACCAACGACACCTTCTGGGGCCAAAGGCCTTTCTCGGAGCCCGAGACAAGGAACGTGCAGTGGCTGGTCTCCCACCGCCAGGTGACCACCCTGATCACCAACCACACCTACTCGGACCTGATCCTCCGCCCGCCGGGCGTTGCGGCGCACGGCGACGTCATCGACGAGGAGCAGTACCGGGAGCTGGGCGCCGAGATGGCGGCGCAGAACGGCTACTCGAACTGGAAGGGCTACCAGCTCTACGACACCACCGGCACCACCGAGGACTGGACCTACTTCGCCACCGCCGGGTACGGGTTCACCTTCGAGATCGGGCGCGCGGCGCAGAGCGTGACCAACGACATCGGGACCGGCGAGCCCAACTCCGACCTGGTGATCGACATCGCCGGCTCCTACGCGGGCGTTGGGTTCCATCCCCCGTACCGGCTCGGGGTCGCCTCCGAGTGGAACGGCAAGGGGGCGCACGCCGGCAAGGGCAATCGCGAGGCGTACTACACCGCGCTCGAATCGACGCTCGACGCCACCAGGCACTCGGTGATCAGGGGCCAGGCGGTGCCCGGGACCGTGTTGACGCTCTCGAAGACGTTCAAGACGGCGACCTCGCCGCAGGGTGCGGATGCGAACGGGCTGCCCATCTACGACCCGGCGGGAACCCCGATCCTGTTCACCGACCGGCTAGAGACCAAGATGGTGGTGCCCTCATCCGGCCGGTTCGAGTGGCACACGAATCCCTCGACGCGCCCGGATGTGCTCCGCGGCCTGCCCGGCCGCGAGCCGACCGGCCCGACGAGCCCGCCGCAGAGCTTCGAGCACGACCCCAATGCTCCGTTCGTGCCCGCCGCCGGCGCCCCGGTGCCCGGCTCCTATGAGGAACGGGACTTCACGATCGCCCCCACGGAGGACAACGGGCGCCTCGACCTCCACCTCGAGTGGCCGAGCGGGGAGACCGAGCTCGGCCCCGACGACCTCGACCTGCGCCTGTACCGCCGGAACGACCTCGGCACCTACGAGCAGGTTGCGAGCTCCACCAACGCTGGCGGGCCGGAGGACCTCGCCGTCGTCGATCCACCGCCCGGCGCCTACCGGCTCCGGGTCGAGAACTGGTACGCGACCAACGAGGAGGCAAAGAACTGGACCGCGACGCTCTCGTTCTCGCCTCCGACCGCGCCGGTGCCGGGGACGCGCGAGGCATGGAGCCTGAGCTGCCGGACCCCGAAGGGCAAGACGGACACCGCGGCGGTGACGGTGGATCGCGGTCGGGTCGCGAGCGTTGACCTGCGCGGGTGCAAGCCCGGCGGCGCCGGCACAGGCGGCACGCCGCCGAAGCCGAAGCCCAGGACGACCGGGTAGCCGGAGGCGCTCACGCGCTCAGAGCGCTCGACGGCGCTCGACCAGGTAATAGTGGGCGGCGCCGGCGAGGAAGATCGCCGAGGTCCCGAAGTGGAGCAGGGCGTCGGCCTCGTTGTTGGGGAAGTAGAAGAGGCCGGCCGCGACCTGGTTGTCGAGCAGAGCCCAGACGCCGGTGGCGATCAAGCTCCCGGCCGCGGCGGTGACGAAGAGGGCCGCGAGGTGGGGGCGAGTGGCGACGAGCAGGCCCGGGATCGCCACGAGAAAGCCGGAGAGCGCGTGCCAGCCGTTCATGTCGACCCCGAGGACGCGTTCCGCCGTCGCCGCGTCCCCGGTGGCGAAGTCCGGGTTGACGATCAGGCCCGGGACGCTCCAGACGAGCACCGCGATCGATCCCAGAATCGCCGACCACTGAACGGGGGAGAGCGGCCGCTGCACCTCGAGCAGCGTGCCGTCGTACTTGTGCGTCGCGTCAACGGTGGCCATATGCATTCCCTTCTTCCTGTCTCCTTCGTGTCGTAACCTAATCACGGTTAGGATATTACCTAATGAGCGTTAGGTTACAAAGCAAGGGAAAGAGCAATACACGGCCCCGTAGGCGCCTCGCCGCCGGGGCCCGCCGCGAGGTGATCGAGCGGGCGGCGCTCGAGGTGTTCGCCGAGCGCGGCTACTACGGCGCCTCGATCGACGAGATCGCCAAGCGCTCGGGGGTAACGGCGCCTGTGATCTACGACCACTTCGCCTCCAAGCTCGACCTCCACCGCCGGCTTCTGGAGCGCACTAGGGACGAGCTGCTTCAGATGTGGCGCGCGTCGCTTTCCGGCGACGCTCCCGCCGAGCAGCGGATTCCCCGGGCCCTCGACGCCTGGGCGGGGTACGTGGAGGAGCATCCCTACGCGCCGCGGATGTTCTTCCACGAGACCACGGGCGACCCCGAGATCGGCGCGGTTCACAAGAAGGTCCAGGCCGAGGCGGTCGCGGCGCTGGGCGCGATCCTGGGCGGCGAGCCGGGCGCCGAGCGGATCGCCGGGTCGGCCGATCGGGAGGCGCTCGAGATGGCCGCCGAGGTGATCCGATCCGGCCTCACCGGGCTGGCCATCTGGTGGACCGAGCACCCCCAGGTCCCCCGCGAGCGGATCGTCGCCACGGCGGTCAACGTCATCTGGCTCGGGTTCGAGCGGGTGCAGCGGGGTGAGACATGGGCGCCCGGCAGCCCGCGCGGCTGAGGCTCGGCGTCACATCGGGGCGGCCGGCATCTGCGTCGCGAACGTGCGGGGTAGCGTGGGTCGTGGAAGAGCTTGGCCGTCCTGGGCGAGGGCGCGAGGCGCCAGGCCAGGCCGACGATCAGCGCGCCGACGCAGGGCGCTGCGATGTAGAGCCACAGATCCGCGAGGTCGGCGAAGGCGAGCGCCGGGCCCTCGCTGCGCGCCGGGTTGAGGCTGGCGCCGGTGAGCGGGGAGCCGAGCCAAGATAAGACTCGCCCCCACCACCAGTCGGCACCACGCGGCCGCTCGGGTGGTAGGTTTTCGGTTCCTATGGGGGCCGGAAGGAGGACCGCGGCTCTGGGGGGTGTGTTGATCGCGCTCGCGTTGCCCTGCGCCGCGCTGGCCGCCTTTCCGGGCGCCGATCCCACCGAGAGCCCGCGCGTCAACACCCCGAACGATCCCCGCTTCGATCGCTGCGAGGGCGATGACCCCGACACCCCTCCGGGGGACTGCAGCACCTACTTCGAGGAGCAGTTCGGGTCGTTTGGCTTCCGGCCCGACTCGGCGCAGCAGGCGCCCGGCGTGGAGACCCGGTACATCAACTGCGCGCAGCTCGACCAGCAGGGGCGGGACGCCAACGTCGATGCCGGGGATCCCGCCTGCTCGCAGATCTCGGGGGTCCGCGCGGACACCGCTTGGAAGTACTCAGCCGGGATCCCGGCCGTGTCGATCGCCATCCTCGACACCGGGATTCGCTGGCAGGAGCAGGAGCTGGCGGACAAGGTCCGCCTCAACAGGGGTGAGCTGCCGCTGCCGCAGCGCGCCAACGCGACGACCTGCACGAGCTACGACTGCAACGGCGACGGCGCCTTCAACATCACGGACTACGCGCCGGACCCGCGGGTTTCGGATAGCGCCGGCGACGACACCTCGGACACGGGCTCGAACGCCGACGCGATCCTCGACGCCTCCGACCTGATCGCCACGTTCTCGCAGGGCACCGATGGCGACGCCAACGGCTACGTCGACGACATCGCCGGCTGGGACTTCTTCGACAACGACAACGACCCCTACGACGCGTCGAGCTGCTGCAGCGCCGACGGCCACGGGACCGGGCGCGCCCTGGAGGCGCTGGCCAAGACCAACAACGCGGCCGGCGAGACGGGACTGTGCCCGAGGTGCCAGCTGATGCCGCTGCGGATCTGGGACTCGTTCGTTCCGCCCACCGACAACTGGGCGCTCGCCGTGACCTACGCCGTCGATAACGGCGCCGCCGTGGCAGAGGGGGCGATCGGCGGCCTGACCAACACGCGATTCGCCCGCAGCACGGTGCGGTACGCGGACAGCAAGGGCATGGCGCTGATGCTCGTCTCCAGCGACATCAACAGCGCCAACCACAACTACCCCACCAACTACGACGAGGCCGTCTACGTGGCCGGCTCCTTCCCGGACACGGCGCCAAACGGCACCTGCTCGGGGCCGGGCGGCCTGCCCGGGTTCGGGAATCCGGCCGCACCGCCGGAGGAATTCGCGGAGGGCTGCCAGCAGCTCCTGGAGGGCCTGGCCGGGATCGGCGTCACCCCCAGCGCGCAGCCCTTCACCACCAGCTTCTTCCGCAACTCCAACCTGACCCAGTACGGGGGCAAGGCCGACATCGTGCTGATGGGCTCGACGGGCTCCGAGAACACCGGCCAGGCGGCGGGCGTCGCCGGCCTCCTGGAGTCGTACGCCCGCACGACGTTCGCCGGCGGCCCGTTCCCGGCGGGGCTGCGCGGCAACGAGACCCGTCAGCTCCTGACCATGACCGCCGAGGACGTCCTGCCCGCGAACACCGGCGCGATCGGGCTGCCCGACAAGGCCAACGCCGGCTGGGACCCGCACTTCGGCTACGGCCGGGTCAACATGGCGGCGGCGATGGCGCGGATCCAGTTGAGGCCGGGCCAGCCGATTCCCGCGGGCTGGCGCTGCGGAACCCGGCGCACCTGCATCCCGCCGGAGGCGCAGCTCGACGCGCCGGATTGGTTCTCGCCGATCAACGTCGGCCGGGTGCCCGCGTCCGGCCTCGCGATTCGGGGTCGCGCGGCGGCCCCGCACGCGGGGGAGGTCGGGGCCTGGTCGGTCCAGTACGCCTGCGGCCAGGACGCGAGCGATTCGAGCTTCCAGAACGTTCCGGGGGCCAACGGGACCGGCCCCGTCAACGGCGTCCTGGGAACGCTCTCGAAGGGCGCTGCTCACCAGCCTCGCCGACAACTGCAACGGCGAGGTGGCAAACGACGCCGGGCGGCCCGCGGGCGCGGCCGCCGACGGCGCCTGGCCCGCCGACCCCTACCCGAACCCCGACCCCGAGCGCCACGCCTTCCAGATCCGCCTGACCGTCCACGAAGCGGCCAACCCGGCGAACATCGGCCGCTACCGAAAGACGCTCTTCGCCTACCGCGACGACGGGAACCTCCCCGGCTGGCCAAGGCCGCTGGGCCCGGGAGCCTCCGCCGCCGCGCATGTCACCGGGTCGGGCGGCGAGACCGCTCCCCGCCTTTACGACGTCGACGGCGACAACAAGCTCGACGTTCTGCTCGCCACCTCGAGCGGCGAGCTCTACGCGCTGCACAGCAACGGCACCCCGGTGCAGAGCTTCAACGGCGGAAACCCGGTGAGGACCGACCGGGCCCGGCTGGCGCTGACCCATCCGATCGACCCTTCGCTGCCGGCGCCGCGGGAACCGCTTCGCGTTCCGGCGATCGGCGACATCGACAGCGACCACGAGGCGGAGATCGTCGCCACCGCGGGTGAGCACCTCTACGTCTGGAACCTGGACGGCTCGCGTTCGCCCGGCTTCCCCGTGGGCATCAATCCGGCGTTCTCCGATCCCTGCAACCCGGGGGCTCCCCATCCGTGCTTCGACGCCGCGGACCGCCAGCTCACGGAGGAGAACCATCTGAAGCCCGGCTTCCTCGGTTCCCCGGCGCTGGCCGATCTCACCGGCGATAAGAAGCTCGACATAGTCGCGGGAGCGCTCGACCAGCACCTGTATGCCTGGAACGGCAACGGGAATTCGCTGCCCGGGTTCCCGGTGAAGCTCTCGAGCCCCGGCGCGGCCGGCGCGGAGATCGTCACCTCGCCGGCGATCGCCGAGCTCGACGGGCAGCCCCCGCGCGAGGTGGTCATCGCCACGAACGAGGTCGTGCCGGGCGATCCTCAGCCCCCGGGGACCATCTTCGACGTCTTCAACGCCTTCATCGGCTCGAGCACCGGCTCGAATCCCGTCTACGCGGTGAACGGCGACGGGAGCATGGTCAGCGGCTGGCCGGTGCACGTGGGGGTGCTGGCGGGCGACCTGCTGCCGATGGTCCTCCCCGGTAACGACGCCGCGGTCGTGGACGTCGACCGTGACGGCAACGACGAGGTGTCCGTTGCCGCGGCCACCTCGCTCTCGGGCCAGGGGCCGAAGCTCGTCGACGGCGACGGCTCGACCATCCGTACCTTCCAGGCCGCGGCCGCGAACTGCCCCGATCAGGGCGACGTGGTCAACCTGGCCGACTACCCGTCCGTCGGCGACCTCGCCGGGGACGGGTCCCCGGACGTCGTCAAGGGCGGGCTGACCCTGAACGGCGTCGCGAACCTGCTCGCCGTGAACCAGAACCTGCCCTTCTGTCACGTCCAGCAGGCGTGGAACGCGGCGACGGGGGCCGCCCTCCCCGGCTATCCGCGCGCGACCGACGACTTCCAGCTCCTCTCGCAGGCGTCGATAGCCCGTGTGGCCGGGGGCGGACCGCAGCGTCAGGCGCTCGTCGGCACCGGCCTGTATCAGCTTCACGCCTACGGCCCCACCGGGCAGGAGGCGCCGAGCTGGCCCAAGTTCACGGGCGGTTGGACTCAGGCGACGCCCGCGGTCGGCGACGCGGACGGCAACGGGACGCTCGACGTCGCCGCGGTGACGCGCGAGGGCTGGTCGTTCCTGTGGAGAACGGCCGTCCCGACGTGCGGCGACTCCAACAACCAGTGGTGGACCTTCCACCACGACGAGCACGGCACCGCCAACTACGGGTTCGACGGGCGCCCGCCCGGCACCCCCCGGAGCCTGGTGGCCAGCCGTAACGTCGGCGGGTCGGTGCTCGTGCGCTGGAATCAGCCCGGCGACGACTGGCTCTGCGGCGGCCACAGCGGCGAGGCTCGCTACAGGGTGATCGCCTCCAGCGCCCCGATCCGCCACCCGAACGAGGGCAGGGTGCTCGCGACCACGGCCGCCACCGGAGGCGCCGGGCAGGCGATCTCGAGGACCTTCACCCAGGCCCAGATCGGCGCGGCCCGGCACATCGCGGTGCTCTACCGCGACAACGTGGGCAACTGGGGGCTCTTGCGCAGCGTGCCCATCACCGGCTAGCAGGATCAAGCGTCGCTGGTCGAATTTCGACGTCATGCACGTCGATATTCGACCAACAATGAGAAGACCGCGGGAGACCTACCTCTCGCAGTTGACCTTTACGTTGTTGCCGGCCCCGTCGGCGCAGTTGTCCCTGCCGCGGCCGCCCCGGACCTGTCGTCGCCCGCCTTGCCGCAGATGAGGTCATTGCCCCGGCGGCCGTTGATCGTGTCGTTGCCCTTGTGGGCGACGATCACGTCCCGGCGGCGCGTGCCCCTGAGATTGTCCCTGCCGTCGGTGCCGGCGATGGTGGCGGGCTCTCCGCCGCAGATCGCCGGGTGGGCCGTTGGACGACGCTACAACCAAAAGGCGGCGGGCGCAGGGTCTGGCGCCGTGGCTGGCAGGATGGATCGATGCGCCGCCTGCTCCTGCTGGGATCGATCGTCGTCTTTCTCGACGTCGTCTTCTACGCGGCGATCACCCCGCTGCTGCCCGACTACGTCGACGACCTGGGGCTGTCCAAGGCGGCCGCCGGGGTGCTGTCCGCGGCCTACGCGGCAGGCACCCTGGTCGCGTCACTGCCGGCCGGCTTCATGGCGGCGCGGGTCGGCCCGCGGCGCACGCTCATCTCCGGGCTCCTGCTCCTCGGCGTGGCGAGCCTGGTGTTCGGCTTCGCGCAGCACGTGGTGCTGCTCGACGCCGCCCGCTTCGTCCAGGGGGTGGCCGGGGCCCTTGCTTGGGCTGGGGCGCTGACCTGGCTGATCCTTGCCACTCCGGAGGAGCGGCGCGGCTCGGTGATCGGAAACGTCCTCGGCATCGCGATCGCGGGAGCGTTGCTGGGGCCTGTCCTCGGAGCGGTGGCGGTGAAGGTTGGCACCGAGCCCGTCTTCGCGTCGGTGCTGGTCTTGACCGTGGCGCTGGCGCTCGCGGCGCTGCGCATCCCCGAGCCGGGCCGCGGCGAGCGGCATGGACTGCGCGAGGCGGGACATGCGATGACCAGGCCCTCGGTGCTTCGCGCGACCTGGTACGTGGCGGCGCCCTCCGCCATGTTCGGCGTGATCGAAGTGCTGATCCCGCTGCGGATCGACGCCTTCGGCGGGGGCGCCGGCCTGATTGCCGCCGGCTTCATGGTGGGAGCGGGGCTCGAGGCGATGCTCGCCCCACTGGCCGGCCGACTCTCCGACCGGGTCGGCAGGCTTCGCCCCTACACAGCGGGGATGCTGATCTGCGCCGGTGCGATCGCCCTCGTCCCCGCGGCCGAGGGGCTGGGCGTGACCCTGGTCGCCCTGATCGCCAGCTCGCTGGGGGCGGGCCTGTGCTTCGCCCCGGCGCTGGCGATGCTGAGCGACTCCGCCGACGCCACGGGCCTGCACCAGGGCCTTGCCGCCGGCCTGATCAACGTGGCGTGGGCGTCGGGACAGGTGCTCGGCGGCGCCGGGGGAGGCGCCGCCGCGAGCGGGGCGGGGGACGCGCTGCCCTGCCTGCTGGCGGCGGCGCTGCTGCTGGCCACCGTTGCGGCGGCTCAGCAGATGCGGTTCAGCCGAGCCTAGGGGAGCCGGTGCCTAGGGCTCCTGGAGCACGGACAGCACGTTGCCGGCCGGGTCCTTGAACCAGGCGATGTCCGGCCCCGGGCCGCGAGCGATGCCCCTTTCGTCCTGCTCGAAGCCGTCGTAGCGCTCGAAGCTGACGCCGCGCGCGGCCAGCTCGTCGACCGCCCGGTCGATGTCCTCCACCGGAAAGTTGAGGATCGTGTAGCTGGCCGGCGTGCAGTCCGGCTGCTCGTAGACCAGGGTGCTTCGGTCGCCGGCGAGGTCCAGCGACATCAAGCCGCCCTCCTCGGAGACGGCCGAGGTCCTCAACCCGAGCGTCTCGCCGTAGAACTCCCGGGCCTTCTTCAGGTCGTCCACAGCGAAGCCGCTGTATGCCTTGGTGTTCGCGAACATGGCTAGCTCCTCTCCTGGAATCTCATCTGTCATAGGTGACCGGCTGCGGTCCGAGGACTAATCGGTCCTCGACTTGGGCCGGGTCAGTCGACGCGGTCGGGCAAGCCGAAGCGCTCGAAGAAGTCCACGAACCTCTCGTGGACTATGGGCTCTTCCGGCCAGCGCCGGTAGGCGTCGAGGTCGCGAGATTCGGTCGCCCGGCAGATGAATGCGGTGACGTCGCTGATCAACCCGTCGCGAATGGTGAGCACGTTCAGCGCGAAGGGCAGGTGGGACTTCTCCGCCTCGTCCCAGCTGTAGAAGGCGAGCGTCGGCTGGCCGCTCGCTCGGACCAGGATGTGGCGCCAGCGCCACTCGCCCGAGAGCGGCCCGACGCCCATGAACTCGGTGAGCTGCTCGTGACCCCTGTGCCAGCTTGGAGCGGGGGGCATCGAGAAGCACGCGTCGTCGCTGAGCATCGCCACGACCGCGTCGATGTCGCCGCGGTCCCACGCGTCCACGTAGCCCTGCACGACCTCGCGCACCCCGTCGTCGCCGAGCGAGCGCAGGGTGGCCTGCTGGCTCTGCTCGGGCGTGCGCTCGTCGACCGCCTTGCGGGCCCGCTGGAGGGCGCTGTTCACCGACGCGGTGCTGGTTTCGAGCGTCTCCGCGACCTCGTTCGCCGAGAAGCCCAGCACCTCGCGCAGGATCAAGACGGCGCGCTGCGTGGCCGGCAGGTGCTGAAGCGCGGCGATGAAGGCGAGCTCCACGGCCTCCCGCTGCTCGTAGCGCGCGTCGGGTGCCGCGTATCCGTCCTCGATGCCGAGGGTCTCGTCCGGGTAGGGCTCCACCCAGGCCGACTCGGGGAGGGGCAGGTAGGGGCCGTCGTGAGGATCGATCGGCGGCCCGTAGTCCACCGGGAGCACGCGCTTGGGCCGCTTCTCGATCAGGTCGAGGGAGGTGTTGGTGGCGATGCGGTAAAGCCACGAGCGAAGCGAGCTCCGCCCCTCGAACTTGGGCAGGCCGCGCCACGCCCGCAAGAGCGCCTCCTGGAGCGCGTCCTCGGCGTCGTGGACGGAGCCCAGCATGCGGTAGCAGTGCGCGTGGAGCTCGCCGCGATGGGGCTCGACCAGGCGCTGGTAGGCACCCTCGTCGCCACCGCGGGCCGCCTCGAGCAGCTCTCGCTCCTGGACGCTCGAATCCGTGGGGGCCGGGCTCATCCCCAGCAGCCTAGAGGGGCGACGGCGAAAGCTCAGCGCCGCGGCGATGAGTTCCGGGCGCCGCGGTGGTCGATAGGGGCAGGGGCATGATGCGAACGGCTTCAAACCCGGTCGTCCACCTGGAGCTGCACACCGGCGATCTGGCCGAGGCCCGGGCGCTCTACGGGCAGCTTTGCGGCTGGCCCGCCGAACGAATCGACGCCGGCTGCGGCACCTACTGGGCGCTCGAGCTGGGCGACGGAGTCGGCGGCGGAATGGTCGAGTGTGAGACCAGCCGCCCGCTTTGGCTACCGTATGTGGAGGTCACCGAGATCGCCGAGGTCACGGAGCGAGCGCGCGCGCTCCAGGCGAGGGTGCTGCTGGAGCCCCGAGAGGGCCCGGCCGGGTGGCGCAGCGTCATCGCCACGCCCGCTGGAGCGGAGCTCGCTTTCTGGCAGCCAAAGCGGCTGAGGTCGCCTCGACGGCGGAGGAGGCAAACGCGATGACCGAGCACAGCTCAGGCACTGACAGGAGCCGCTGGACGCGCCCTCTACGTGCTCTGCGGGGGGATGCTGATGATCGTCCTGGACGCGACGATCGTGAACGTCGCGCTGCCCTCGATCAAGGACGACCTCGGCTTCTCGCAGTCGAACCTCGCCTGGGTGGTGAACGCCTACCTGATCGCGTTCGGCGGCCTGCTCCTGCTTGCGGGGCGCATCGGCGACCTGGTCGGCCAGCGACGTGTCTTCCTGGCCGGGCTCGCCGTCTTCACGGTGGCCTCGCTGCTTTGCGCCACGGCGCAGAGCCAGGCCATGCTGATCGGAGCGCGTTTCGTCCAGGGCGCCGGCGGCGCGATCGCCTCGGCGGTGATCCTGGGAATGATCGTGACGATGTTCCCCGAGCCGCGTGAGCAGGCGAAGGCGATCGGCGTCTACAGCTTCGTCGCCTCGGCGGGCGCCTCGATCGGGCTGCTCGCCGGCGGCATTCTCACCGAAGCCATCAACTGGCACTGGATCTTCTTCATCAACGTGCCGATCGGCATCGCAACCGCGCTGCTCGCGGTGAGACTGGTCGAGGATCGCCCCGGCATCGGGCTCAAGGAAGGCGCCGACGTCCCGGGCGCCGCGCTGCTCACGGGTGGGCTGATGCTCGGCGTGTACACGCTGCTGGAGGCCGGTGAGCAGGGATGGGGATCGACCCAGACCCTTGGGCTCGGCGGCGTGGCGATCGCGCTGCTCGCGGCGTTCATCGCGCGCCAGGCGCGCGTCGCGAACCCCCTGATGCCGCTGCGCCTGTTCCGCTCGCGGAACGTCGCGGGGGCCAACGTCGTGATGGCGCTCATGGTCGTCGGCTTCTTCGGCATGTTCTTCCTCGGGGCGCTTTACCTTCAGGGGATCCTCGGCTACAGCCCCCTCGGGGTTGGGCTCGCCTTCCTGCCCGCCTGCCTGGTGATGGGAACCCTGTCGCTCGGCTACGCGGAGCGCATCATCATGGGCATCGGCCCGCGGGCGGCGCTGATCGCGGGCCTTGTGTTCTCCGGCGCCGGGCTGCTCCTGTTCGCGCGGTCACCGGTCGACGGGGCCTACGTGGTGGACCTGCTCGCGTGTGATGCTTCTCCTGGGCGCGGGCGCCGGCACCTGCTTCCCGGCGCTGATGACGCTCGCGATGTCGGGCGCCACCCGCAGCGACTCGGGTCTGGCCTCGGGCCTCGTCAACACGACCGTGCAGGTGGGCGGCGCGATTGGCCTGGCGGTGCTCGCGACCGTCGCCTCCCAGCGCACCGACGCCCTTCGCGCAGACGGCGAATCGACGGCCGCCGCGCTCAACGCCGGCTACCACCTCGCCTACCTGATCGGGGCGGTCGCGATTGCGGTCGCGATCGTCGTCGCGGTCGCCGTGGTGCGATCGGAGGCCGGCGCGACGGCCGAGGATGAGGCCCACGCCGACGCGCGAGCGGGACCGCGGCGGAGCCGGCCTACTCCGAGGCCCGGTAGGAGGGGGATGCTCGACTCGGCCCGGGCGGGCGAGGTGCTGCGGCGCGTACGCTCGGTTCCCGCCGGCTTCGTCACCACCTACGGCGACCTGTGTCCCGCCGCGCCCCGCTTCGCGGGCGCCGTGATGGCGGCCTGCAGAGACCCCGACCTTCCATGGCAGCGCGTCGTTCGCGCGGACGGCTCCCTGGCCAAGGGGGCGCGGCAGCGGCGGCTGCTCGAAGCCGAGGGGACCCCGTTCCGAGGCGAGCGGGTGGACCTCGAGCTTGCCTGGTTTGCGATCGACGACGCCACGGGGGGCTGAGTCGGCGAACGGGCGCCAACCGGCTCGATCGGTCGGGCCGCGCTCGCTAGGTCGAGGAGGCGACGGAGATCGTGGTAGCCGCGCTCTGCCGGCGCTTGCCGCCCGTGAACAGAGCCTGCCGAATTCGCCGGTGGTCCTCGGGGTCGAGCTCACCGGGGCGTCCGTCGGAGATCTCGTACGAGGTCACCACGCGGTGTTCCTCAGACAGGGTCAGGGTCCCCTCGTTGAGCAGCTCAACCAGGCAGCCGGCGACCTGCGGATCGAACTGCCGCTCCGCCTGTTCCAGCAGCTCCTCGGTCGCCTGCTCGAGGCTCAGCGCCTGACGATAGGCGCGGGCGGTCGTCATCGCGTCCATCGCATCGGCGACGCCGAGGATGCGACTGGGCAGCGGGATCATCTCGCCCGCCAGCCCGTCCGGGTAGCCACTGCCGTCCCAGCGCTCGTGGTGGTGGCGGATCCAGGCTCCGATCTCGGCCATGCCGAGCGCGCGCACCATTCGCTCACCCTCGACGCAGTGGGTTTGGACGAGGCTGAATTCGTTGTCGGTGAGGGCGGCGGCTTCAAGAGCACCCGGTCAGGGACGGCGATCTTGCCCACGTCGTGCAGGGTGCCGGCGATCGCGATCTGCTCGATGTGCTCGATCGGAAGCTCCATACGCACGGCGATCGCCGTCGCGTACAGGGCTACCCGCTCTGAGTGGTTGCGGGTGTAGTGGTCCTTGGCGTCCACCGCCAGCGCCAAAGCGTGAATCGGGCGCATCCCGTCTGCCTCCTGCGTCACTGCTGTTGCAATTTCCGCTCTCCCGCGAGATTTCCTGCCTACTCATGCGAGGGTAGTAGCCCCAATGCCCACGAGCAAGTGGGAACCGTGCCTGGCGGGCGCACGGCGTGCAAGCCGCTAGCCTGACCACGTGAGCCTCCGGGCAGGTCCCTACACGTTCTCGCACGTGACCTACGACCCGCCCAGCGACGTCCTGTATGCGGCGATCGGCCCTCCGCGGCCAGGCACCCGGGAGCGGACGCCCGAGTCGCACTATCTGCGTTTCGACGGCGCGGGCCGGTTCTCGGGGATCATCTTCATGAGCCCGCGCGCGCAGCTCGAACGCGAGGGCGGCGTCTACGTGAGCCTTCCGGAGGGGGACCGCGTCCGGGTGCAGGGGGTCGACTCGTTCGTCCGCCAGGCGGAAGGGGGTCAGGTGCCGTAGCGGTGGGCCTGGGCCCGGCCCGGGGGCATCGCGATGGGCCGCCTCACGTTTTGCGTGCCCGGCCCGTTTCTGTAGTTGGATGAGCGCCATGGCACAGGCATTGCCGCCGTTCCAGGCTTTCCTCGACGAGCATCTGGAGCCAGTCGGGGCCTTTCTGCGCGGGATGGTGGGCCCGAACGACGCCGAGGACTGCCTTCAAGAGACCTTCCTGGCGGCGTTGCGTGCCTATCCCCGCGCGGAGCCGCGCAACCTGCGGGCCTGGGTCCTGACCATCGCGCGGCGCAAGGCAATCGACCACCACCGCTCGCGGTCTGGGCGGGCAAAGCCGGTGGCCGAGCCCCAGCAGCTCATCGACCGCAAAGGCGGTCCGCTGCCCCCGAGCCCGGCGGACGGAGCGCTCGGGATGAGCCCACGGCACAGCGAGATCTGGGCGGCGGTGGCGGAGCTCCCCCCGGGCCAGCGGGCAGCGGTGGTGCTGCGGTTCGCCGTCGATCTCCGCTACCGGGACGTCGGCGCGGCGCTGGGGACGTCGGAGGACGCGGCGCGGCAGAGCGTCCACGAGGCACTGACGAAGCTGCGCGCGAGCGCGGCCGAGCTGAAGGAGATGACGAGATGAGCGAGTTCGTCGACCGGCTGGCGGCCAGGGCCAACCAGGAGGGCCTGGTGGACGTCGCCTACGCCACCGTGGACACGCCGCTCGGCACCGGCCTGGTTGCGGCGACGCCCAAGGGCCTGGTGCGGGTCGCCCTTCCCAACGAGCCGATCGAAAACGTGCTGGCCCAGCTGGCCGAGGGCGTCTCGCCCCGGGTGCTCGAGTTCCCCACCCGACTCGACGAGGCCCGCCGCGAGCTGGACGAATACTTCGAGGGACGGCGGGACCGTTTCGAGCTCCCGCTCGACTGGCGGCTCAGCCACCCTGGGTTCTACCGGCGGGTGCTGCGCGCCACTGCCCGGGTGCCGTTCGGCGAGGTGATCACCTACGGCGAGGCCGCGGACCGGGCCGGCAACCCCCGCGCCTCGCGGGCCGCGGGGACGGCGCTGGGCTCGAACCCGATCCCGATCGTGGTCCCGTGTCACCGGGTGATTCGCGCCGGCGGCGCGATCGGCAACTACGGCGGCGGCCCGCAGATGAAGCGGTTCCTGCTGGAGCTGGAGGGTGCCCTGTAAGCTGCGGCCATGGTCGCGGTGATCATCATCGTCGCTCTGGTCGTCTTGGTGGTCCTGATCCTCATCGGGATCAACAACTCGATCATCGGGGCGCGCAACAGCGTCGACGAGGCCTGGTCCGGGATCGACGTGCAGCTGAAGCGGCGCCACGACCTGGTGCCCAACCTGGTGGAGACCGTGAAGGGCTACGCGACCCACGAGCGCGAGACCTTCGAGAACGTCACCGAGGCGCGGGCGGAGGCCATGAAGGCCCAGGGACCGGCCCAGGCCAGCGCTGCCGAGGGCCGGCTGAGCGCGATGCTCGGCGACCTGCGCGCGATTGCTGAGAACTACCCCGACTTGCGCGCCACGGAGAACTTCCAGCAGCTCCAGCGCGAGCTGACCGAGCTCGAGGACGAGATCCAGGCCTCGCGCCGGATCTACAACTCCAACGTGCAGGCCTACAACACCAAGATCCAGGTGTTCCCGAACTCGATCGTCGCCTCGACGCGGAGCTTCGAGGAGCGAGAGTTCTTCGAGATCAAGGACGACACCGAGCGCGAACCGCCCGGGCCCGGGTCAGCCTTCAGCTGACGGTCCCGCGGCGGTCGCGCTCGTGAGAGCACGGCGTCTGGATCGGCGCCCGCGAATCGACGACCGCGAAGGCGGTGCCCGGAACCGTCTTGAGGCGGTTCAGGTCGGCGTCTCTCCAGCGCCTCGAGCGGGCGCCCGTGATGAACCAGTTCGAGCCGCTGCCGCCGTTGTCCGCGTTGATGATCCCGTAGCGATATAGCGCCTTGAAGATCACCCGCGACTGGCTGTCGCGGGGAAAGCGGCGCAGGTTGCGCTCGAAGTACGGGCGCCTCAGGCGCAGGCGAAGCCCCATCGGCGGCAGGTCGGGATGGCATTGGCTCGAGGCGTAGTGGGTGGCGGGATGGATGTAGGCGCGGCGCGTCTCGGAGAAGGTGGCCCGGATCGCGTGGCGGACGTGGCCCCGGCGAACCTCGCCGTAGCGCACCAGCCCGGGCAGGATCGGCAGGCCCGCGGCGTCGGCCGAGGTCCAGCCGTCCTCGCGCAGCCCCCTCGAGCGGAGGTCGAAGCGCGCGGTCGAGGCCGCCCTCCAGCGGTGCCCCGGCCCGCCCGCGTAGCGGGCGTCGAACAGCTCGAACAGGTCGCAGCGTTGCCGCTGGAGCACGAGGACGTGGCGGTCGGAGCCGCTCTCCACCGGCGCCCCGGGCGGGATCGGCGCACGCCCGAAGTCGCTCTCGTCCGGGTAGGCGGTCACCGTCACGCGGACCCTGCGCTGGTCGCGGCCGACCGTGGTGTACGGGATGCCGTAGCGGCCGTTGCCCCCGAAGTCGGGATGGACCACCTGGTTGCCGCCCAGGCCCGTGATCCGGTGCCACGTAATCGCTGGAGTTGGGGTCGATCGGCGCCCTGGCGACGTTCTGGTTCCACGCAGCCTGGCTCGCCGCGGAGCGAGCGGTGGGGGAGCCCTTGAAGGCCGGAAACACCCGGCAGCCGCCGATCTTCGGCGGCTTCGCCGCCTGGGCGGGCGACGCTCCGAGCCCGAAAGGTGTCGCCGCGAGCCCGAATAGCGCAACGCTTACGCCCCGATCCACGAGCCCCGCTGTCGGGCGAGCCCTCACGCTCCGATTATCGGCTGGCAGGCGGCGGCGGTCATAGCCCGCCTCGACGGCGCAAGCCTCGGAGCTATCGCTCGCCGGCGATTGGACGGCTTTTGTTGCTCACGTGCGCAACAAAGCCGCCAGCGATCGGAGGAAGGTAGCGCCGGTCGTAGGTGATCCGGTGGAGGAACGGCGGGCGGGCGGTTGAAGCGGGCAATCGGACACGCGCCTGATCGCGGGACGCCCCCGCGGCGGTCGAATCGGCAAGCACGCGAATTCCGTCGCGTGGCCGCCATGATCGTCGATTGCGCCCATTACAAGGACCGCAAGCGCCAGCACGATGGTCCAATCGACTTGGACCGGGCCCTCGAGTGCCTGCGGAGCGATGACGGTTTCGTGTGGCTGGGGATGCTGGAGCCGACCGAGGAGGAGCTGGCTGCGGCCGGCCGCGCCTTCAACCTTCCCAAGCTGGCCGTGGAGGACACCGTCCACGCGCACCAGCGGCCGAAGCTCGAGGAGTACGAGGGCCACTACTTCATCGTCTTGAAGACGGCCCGCTACGACGAGTCCGAGGAGCGGGTTCATTTCGGCGAGATCCACATCTTCCTCGGACGCGGCTATGCGATCACGGTCCGCCACGGGGAGGCGAGCGACCTGAAGCCCGCCCGCCAGCGCCTGGAGGGGCAGTACGCGGAGCTGCTCGACGGGGGCCCCGCCGCGGTCGCCTGGGCGGTGCTCGACCAGGTGGTCGACGACTACGAGCCCGTCACGGCCGGGATCGACGACGACATCGAGGAGGTGGAGGAGGAGGTGTTCACGGGCGGGGGCGACTCGAGCCAGCGGATCTACTTCCTGAAGCGCGAGGTGATCGAGTTCCACCGCTCCGTCTTCCCCCTGCTCGGGCCGCTGGAGGCGCTCGAGCATGGCGCCTTCCCGTTGATACCGGACGTGCTTCGCCGCTACTTCCGGGACGTCGCCGACCACTCCCGCCGGGTCGACGAGCAGATCCACTCGCAGCGAGAGCTCTTGACCAGCATCCTCGAGGCCAACCTGTCGCTGATCGGCGTCAAGCAGAACCAGGCGGTGCAGGCGATCTCGGCGTGGGCGGCGATCATCGCCGTGCCGACCTTCCTGGCCAGCATCTGGGGGATGAACTTCGAGCACATGCCCGAGCTTCGGCTGGTGGTCGGCTACCCCCTGGCCCTGCTCACCATGCTCGCCTCCACGCTGCTTCTGCACCGCTTCTTCAGGCGGATCAAGTGGCTCTAACCTGAGTGCGTGCAACTCCCAGTCGCCCACGTGGAGGGGGCGTTCGAGCCGCTGCAGGTCGTGCCCGTGCTGGCGGTGGCGGCGCTGTACGCGGTCCGCACCCGCTCGCTGGCGCTCGCCGGGCGGCCGGTGCCGGCGTGGCGCCAGGTCAGCTTCGCCTCCGGGATGCTGCTGGTCCTCGTCGCGTTGGTCTCGCCGCTTGCGGCGCTCGACTACGAGCTGCTCTGGGCCCACATGGCCCAGCACCTGCTGCTGGCCGACCTCGGCGCGCTCCTGATCGTGCTCGGCCTGACGGGGCCGCTGCTTCAGCCGTTGCTCGCCACCCGGAGCCTCGGCTGGCTGCGCGTGCTGAGCCAGCCCGTAGTCGCGCTGCCGCTGTGGCTCGCCAACCTCTACCTATGGCACGTTCCCGGCCTTTACCAGGCGGCGATCTCGAGCGAGGCGGTGCACGCCCTGGAGCACGCCTGCTTCGTCGGCTTCGGGATCGCCATGTGGATGGCTCTCCTGGGCCCGCTGCCGAAGCCCGCTTGGTTCGGAAACGGCGCACGCCTGGTCTACGTGGTCGTGGTCCGGCTGGGTGGCGCGGTGCTCGCCAACGTGCTGCTCTGGGCGGGGTCCCCGCTGTATCCCGACTACGCCGCGGGCGAGGCTGCCCACGGGATCTCGCCGCTCGCGGACCAGGGCGCGGCGGGCGTCGTGATGATGGTCGAGCAGAGCCTCGTGACCATGGGCCTATTCGCCTGGCTCTTCTTCCGCGCGGCGACGCAAAGCGACGAGCGCCAGGCCCTGCTGGACCTGGCCGCGCAGCGCGGCGTGCCGCTCGACGAGGCGCGCGCCGCGCGCGCGGTGGCGGCCGGCCAGGGGGAGCGGCTCCGGGAGCGGATCGCCGCCGGGGCGATCGGCAGCGAGCCCTAGGTGCCGGACGTGGCCGCTCGGGATCGCTTCCTGGCCTGGCTCGTCACGGGGCCGGTGGGTCGTTTGGTCGCCTTCCTCGTGGACTTCACGGTCGCCGTCGTCCACGGGACGATCAATAAGCTCAGGCGGCGATGAGAACCTCGGTTACCGAGCTGGGCGACGCGCGCGTTCGCGTCGAGGTGGGCATCGAGGCCGACGCCGTCCAGGATCGGGTGGAGCGCGCAGCGCAGGCGCTGGCCCGCGAGATGCGCATGCCCGGCTTCCGCAAGGGCAAGGTCCCACCGCAGCTAGTGATCCAGCGGGTCGGACGGGAGGCCGTCCTGGAGCAGGCGCTTCGCGACTCCCTCCCGGAGTGGTACGAGCGAGCGCTCCTGAACGCCGGCATCACCCCCGTCGGTGACCCCGAGCTGAACGTTGCCGCGCTCCCAGACGCGGGCGAGGAGCTCTCTTTCTCGATCGAGGTGGCTGTGCGGCCGGGGGCGAAGCTCGGCGAGTACAAGGGGCTGGAGGTCGGAAGGGGGGAGGCCCAGGTCCCGGAGGACGCAGTCCAGGCCGAGCTCGACCGGCTGCGCGAGGGGTTCGCGAGCCTGGACCCCGTGGATCGTCCCGCGGCCGAGGGCGACCTGGTCGTGCTGGACTACTCCGGCACCGTCGACGGCGAGCCGTTCGAGGGCTCGGAGGCCACCGACCTGATGGTGGAGCTCGGGGCCGAGGGCCTGCTGCCCGAGTTCGACCGGGCTCTGCTGGGCGCGGGGGCCACGGACGAGGTGACGGTGGAGGTCCAATTTCCCGACGACCAGCAGCCCGAGAGCCTGGCCGGCAAGCAAGCGAGCTTCGCGGTCACCGTGAAGGAGGTTCGGGAGAAGAAGCTCCCCGACCTCGACGACGAGTTCGCCGCCGAGGCGTCGGAGTTCGAGACGCTCGATGAGCTTCGCGACGAGGTTCGCCGGCGGATCGCCGCCGCGCTGGAGAGCCGGATCGAGGTGGAGTTCCGCGAGGCCGCGGTCGACGCCGCCGCCGACGCGGCTCAGATCGAGCTGCCCAAGGAGCTGATCCATGCCCGCGCCCACGAGATGTGGGAGCGGCTCGAGCGCTCGCTGACGTCCAGGGGCGCCAGCGCCGAGGCCTTCCTGCGGATGGAGGGCAAGACGCGCGAGCAGGCGGTCACCGACCTGGAGCCCGACGCCGAGCGGGCGCTGCGCCGCGAGGCGACCCTGGCGGCCGTGGCCGAGTCCGAGGGCATCGAGGTCTCGGAGGAGGAGCTGCTGGAGGCGCTTCAGACCGGGGAGGAGGGGGAGGACCCCGAGCGGCTGCTGGAGCGGCTTCGGGCCAATGGCCGCGACGAGCTGCTTCGCTCCGAGCTTAGGCTGCGCGAGGCGGCCGAGCTGATCGCACGCTCGGCGAAGCCGATCCCCCAGGGGCAGGCCGCCGCGCGCGAGCAACTCTGGACGCCCGAGAAGGAGAAGGCGGAGGGTGCCGAATCCGGGCTCTGGACCCCGGGCGACGATCGCTAGCCGCTCCGCCCGCTTTTATAGACTGCTCGCCCGATGAGCCCCCTAGTCCCCATGGTCGTGGAGCAGACGTCGCGCGGCGAGCGCGCCTTCGACATCTACTCGCGCCTGCTCAACGAGCGGATCGTCTTCCTGGGCACCCCGGTGACGGAGGAGATCGCCAACCTCGTCGTAGCCCAGCTCATCCACCTCGAGTCCGAGGATCCCGACAAGGACATCTCGATGTACATCAACTCGCCGGGTGGGTCGGTGTACGCGGGGCTCGCGATCTACGACACGATGCAGTACATAAAGCCCGACCTGCAGACGATCTGCGTCGGGGTGGCGATGAGCATGGGGGCGTTGCTCCTCGCCGGTGGCGCAAACGGCAAGCGGATGGCGCTGCCGAACTCGAAGATCCTGATCCACCAGGTCTCGGGGGGCTTCCAGGGCCCGGCGGCGGACATCGAGATCCACGCCAAGGAGATCATCGACGTCCGCGGGCGCCTGGACGAGATCATCGCCAAGCACACCGAGCACCCGGTCGAGAAGGTCGCCAAGGACACAGAGCGCGACTACTTCATGAGCGCCGAGGAGGCCAAGGAGTACAACATCGTCGACCGGGTGATCGAGCACCACTGATCACAGCCTCGGCCGGCCGGCGCCCGGGGCATCGCCAGGCTCAGCCGGGAACGCGGCGGTCAGGACTTGTGGGTTGGGTCAGGTGCCGTGGCGCGCGCGCCACTGGACCTTGCCGGTGTCGCAGTTGGTCGCGGAGCCCCCGAAGTCGCCCCGGACCCGCAGTCTGCCCCGGGCCCGTTCCTCGCCATCGGTGAGCCTGCCGCGGATGCGGAGGTGCTTGCGGCCGCTCGCCGACGTGAAGCTGCCGCCGAACCTGTTCTCGTCGTTGAGCCTCATCGGCGGCGGGGGCGAGCCGACGTCGCCGACCGTTGAGGCGCCGTCGTCGCACTCCATCGGGACGCGCCTGAAGACGAACCGCTTGATCTTGACGGCCTCTCCGTCGCGAACCTTGGCCTCGAAATTGAGGCGGCCACCCCCTTCGACGCTGCCGTGGTAATTGCGAGTGTTGGCGAAGGCAACCGCAGCGAAGACAAGTGTGGCGATCACGCCTGAGCCGATGACTATGCGCTTCAAAGTCTCTCCTTTGCTCCGGCCCGAGCCCTCCCCGAGCCCCGTGGGCGCGCACCATATATCGCGCGGCCACTTGCAACTCCGCCCGCACGGTGCAGGGACCGGCGTCTCTACCTAGTAACAACGAGGGTCCAAGCCGGCGCCGCCCGTGTCGTAACCTGCGTGAGTGACGGTCCGGCGTAGTCGTTGAAGGGAGAACAACGGTGGCACGCCCAACCGACTCGAACGAGCAGCTTCTCTGCAGCTTCTGCGGGAAGTCCCAGCGCCAGGTCAAGAAGCTGATCGCCGGGCCCGGCGTCTACATCTGCGATGAGTGCATCGATCTCTGCAACGAGATCATCGACGAGGAGCTTGCCGCCCCGCCCAGCTTCGAGCTCGAGAGCCTCCCCAAGCCGAAGGAGATCCACGCCGTCCTCAACGAGTACGTGGTCGGCCAGGAGACCGCCAAGCGGGCGCTTTCGGTCGCCGTCTACAACCACTACAAGCGCGTCCAGATGAATCAGAACGGCGACGAGGGCGTGGAGCTCCAGAAGTCGAACATCCTCCTGCTCGGGCCGACTGGCTGCGGCAAGACGCTGCTCGCCCAGACCCTTGCCCGGATCCTCAACGTCCCCTTCGCGATCGCCGACGCCACGGCCCTGACCGAGGCCGGCTACGTGGGGGAGGACGTCGAGAACATCCTGCTGAAGCTGATCCAGGCAGCCGACTTCGACGTCAAGAAGGCGGAGACGGGGATCATCTACATCGACGAGGTGGACAAGATCGCCCGCAAGGCGGACAACCCCTCGATCACCCGCGACGTCTCCGGCGAGGGAGTGCAGCAGGCGTTGCTGAAGATCCTCGAGGGCACAACCGCCTCGGTGCCGCCCCAGGGTGGGCGCAAGCACCCGCACCAGGAGTTCCTGACGATCGACACCACCAACGTCCTGTTCATCTGCGGCGGCTCGTTCGCCAACCTCGACAAGCTGATCGAGCGGCGAATCGGGCACAAGGGCGTGGGCTTCGGCGCCTCGATCCGCTCCCGCGACCAAAAGGACACCGGAGAGCTGTTCGAGCAGGTCCTGCCCGAGGACCTGATGGAGTACGGCCTGATCCCCGAGTTCATCGGTCGTCTGCCCGTGGTCGCGGCGATCCACCAGCTCACGCGCGACGACCTGATCACGATTCTCACCGAGCCGCGCAACGCGCTCACCCGCCAGTTCGAGCGCTTCTTCGAGTTCGACGAGATCGAGCTCGTGTTCCAGCAGGACTCGCTGGGCGCGATCTCCGACAAGGCGCTCGAGCGCGAGGTCGGCGCCCGCGGACTGCGGTCGATCCTCGAGGAGACGCTGCTCGACGTGCAGTTCGAGCTCCCCTCGCGCCGCGACGTGCGCAAGTGTGTGGTGACCAAGGACACGATCCAGCGGGGGTTGAAGCCCACGCTGGTCACCGAGGCCGCCCCGGACGAGCCCGTCGAGGTCGAGGAGCTGGAGGAAGAGTCGGCCTGACCGCGCCGCCGCGAGGTGGGCTGGGTAGGTAGATCGGAGTGCGCCCGCTCCGCCCCCGAGCGCTGGTGGACCGTCCTGCTTAGACCCCGATAGCGGGGCCTATCCAGGAGGGGCGCCGCAATCTAGATCGATGGCCGACTTGCGATTCATATGGCATCGCAAATCGACCCGCGCGGTGCTCCCTCCGCGCCGCCTCTCGCACTGCCGCGAATCGTGGCCTGACTAACATCGGCGCCCCATGGACCCGGAGCGCCGCGCACGGCTCGAGGCAACAACCCGCTATGAGCCCTCGGAGGTCGAGGGGCGGATCCTCGAGCGCTGGCTCGAGGGGGGCTACTTCCATCCACCCGCCGAGGGAACGCCTGCCGAGAACTTCTCCATCGCCATCCCGCCGCCGAACGTGACCGGCGCCCTGCACATGGGCCACGCCCTGAACGGGACGATCCAGGACGCGCTGGTCCGCCTCAACCGGATGCGGGGCCGCAACACGCTCTGGGCCCTCGGCACCGACCACGCCAGCATCGCCGTCCACGCCGTGCTCGAGAAGGAGCTGCGGGCGGAGGGGACGTCGCGGCACGAGCTCGGCCGCGAGGCCTTCCTCGAGCGCGCCTGGGCCTGGAAGGAGAAGTACGGATCGCAGATCGTCGAGCAGCTGAAGCGGCTCGGCGCCTCTTGCGACTACGACCGGGAGCGCTTCACCCTCGATGAGGGCTACGTGCGCGCCGTCTATCGCGTCTTCGTCCGCCTTCACGAGAAGGGCTACATCTACCGCGACACCTACATGGTCAACTGGGACGTCGGCTCGCGCTCGGTGATCTCCGATCTCGAGGTCGAGAATCGCGAGGTCGAGGACACGCTCTACGCGATCGACTATCCCGTCGAGGGCGAGGAGAGGGTGCTGACCGTCGCCACCGTGCGCCCGGAGACCATGCTGGCCGACACGGCGGTCGCCGTGAACCCGGCCGATGAGCGCTATCGGGACCTGATCGGCCGGCATTGCGTCCTGCCGCTGGTCGGCCGCCGGCTGCCGGTGATCGCCGACGAGTACGTCGATCCCGAGTTCGCCACCGGGGCGCTGAAGGTGACCCCCGGCCACGATCCGAACGACTTCGAGATCGGTCGGGCCCACGGCCTCGACGAGGTGACCGTGATCGGCGAGGACGGGCGGATGACCGCCGACGCGGGGGAGCGGTTCGTCGGTCGGACGACCGACGAGGCTAAGGAGGCGGTACTGGCCGAGCTGCGCGAGCAGGGGTTGATCCGGGGCGAGGAGCCATACGTGCACTCCGTGCCCCACTCG
This sequence comes from uncultured Actinomycetes bacterium, assembly GCA_963721735.1. Classification (GTDB taxonomy): domain Bacteria; phylum Actinomycetota; class Thermoleophilia; order Solirubrobacterales; family 70-9; genus AC-56. The sequence continues at coordinate 138,725 of CAVRKX010000020.1, read as the reverse complement.
CACCGCTCCGGCGAGCGAATCGAGCCGCTGATCTCGCTCCAGTGGTTCTGCCGTATGGAGGAGCTGGCGAAGCCGGCAACCGAGGTGGTCGATCGCGGCCAGGTGCGCTTCATCCCAGAGCGCTGGAAGCGGGTGTACCTCGACTGGCTGGACCGGCTGCGCCCCTGGTGCATCTCTCGCCAGCTCTGGTGGGGGCACCGACTGCCGGTCTGGTACTGCGAGGCCTGTGAGGAGACGTACGTTGCCGAGGCGGCGCCCGAGCGCTGCGGGGCCTGCGGCGGCGGGTTGCGCCAGGACGAGGACGTGCTGGACACCTGGTTCAGCTCCGCCCTGTGGCCGTTCGGGGTCCTGGGCTGGCCCGACGAGACCCCGGAGCTGCGCGCCTTCTACCCCACGGACGTGCTGGTCACGGCCCGAGACATCATCTTCCTCTGGGTCGCCCGCATGGTGATGATGGGCCTCGAGTTCGAAGGGGAGAGCCCCTTCGAGGACGTTTACATCACCTCGGTGATCCAGGCGCCGGACGGGCGCCGGATGTCGAAGAGCCTCGGGACCGGCATCGATCCGCTCGACGAGATCGAGGCGCACGGAGCCGACGGCGTCCGCTTCGGGCTGCTCGCGATGTCCTCGGCACAAGACGTGCGCTATTCGGCGGATCGCATCCAGCAGGGAGAGGACCTGGCCAACAAGATGTGGAACGCGTCGCGACTGATCCTCCTCAACGCCTCGGCGGCCGCCGGCGAGAGGCAGGTCGATGGCGAGGGGCGGTTGATGGCGAGGGACAGGTCGATGGAGGGGTTGTTGTGGCCGCCCCGCGCCCCGTGCGGGTGGAGGATCGCTGGATCGTCTCCCGACTCCAGGTGGCGATCGAGGCCGTGTCGGGCAACCTGGACTCCTACGATTTCGCCCACGCGGCGCTCGAGCTGTACCGCTTCTTTTGGTCGGAGCTCTGCGATTGGTACCTGGAGATCGTCAAGCCCCGCCTCTACGAGGGCGAGGCCGAGGCGGCGCAGACGCTCCTTTGGGTCCTCGAGCAGACGCTCGCCCTGGCCCACCCGATGGCCCCGTTCGTCACCGAGGAGATCTACGGGTATCTGCGCGCGGCGGCCGGCGAAGCGGGCCCGCCGATGCTCGTCGTTCATCCGTTTCCGCAGGTCGACCGCGCGCTCCTCGACGACGGCGCCGAGCGAGAGGTCCAGGCGTCGATCGCGCTCACGCGAAGCGTGCGGCGCTGGCGCGACCTGGTCGGGGTCGCACCGAAGACCGTGCTCCGGGCCCGCGTCGCCGACCAGGACGGCGAGCCGCCCCACGAGCTGGTCGCACGGCTGGCGCGGCTCTCCTTCGACGGCGCCGAGGGCGAGGCGCTGGCGTCGTTCGGGCGGGTCGAGGTCCTCTCCTCGGAGGAGGTTGACGCGGCCCAGGTCCGCCGCCGGATCACCGAGAGACGCGAGGCGCTTCGCGGGGAAGTGGAGCGCGCTGAGCGCAAGCTCGAAAACGAGGGATTCGTGAGCAATGCCCCGGCGGAGGTCGTGGAGGCCGAGCGGGAGAAGCTCACCACCTACCGGGCCGAGCTCGAGGAGCTCGAGGGCTAGCCGTCGCGTCCGTGAGCACGCCGGCGTATTCACGGACGTGACCACCAGCTTCGACGCCGAGGGCTACCTGGCCTCGCTGGAGCCGCTCGGCTGGCGCTTCGGGTTGGAGCGGATGCGGCGGTTGGTCTCGGTGCTGGGAATGCCGCAGCACCGCTTCGCCTCCATCCACGTCGTCGGCACCAACGGCAAGTCGTCGGTCGCGGAGATGGCGGGGGCGCTGCTCGAGGCCCACGGCAGGCGAACCGGCGTCTATCTCTCGCCACACACGGGGCGCTGGTCCGAGCGGGTTCGGGTGGGCGGCGCCGAGATCGATCCCGGCGAGTTCACGGCGGCGGCGGAGCGCGTCGCCCAGTCGATCGAGGTCGTCAACCGGACCCTGGCCGACGGGGAGGCCGTGACTCAGTTCGAGGCGGTCACCGCGACCGCCTTCGTCGCGTTCGCCTCCGCCCGGGTCGAGCTCGGCGTAATCGAGGCTGGGCTGGGCGGCCGGCTTGACGCCACCAACGTGTTGCCCTCGAGGGCGACGGCGCTGACCTCGGTTGGCCTTGAGCACACGGAGTGGCTGGGCGACACGGAGGAGGAGATCGCCGCCGAGAAGCTCGCCGTGTTGCGCGACCACTCGACCCTGGTGGTGGGGCGGGTTGGTGAGGGGGTCAGCAGGCTGGCCGAGCGGACGGCCGCCGAGCGAAACGCCCGCCTGATCGTCGCGGGCGATTCCCACCCCGGCTTGCGGTTGCCCGTCCCGGGCGCGTATCAGCGGCGAAACTTCGCCGTTGCCGCGGCGGTCGCCGAGGCCGTCCTCGGGACGCTCGACCCCGACCTTACTCGCGCCGTCGCCGAGCGGCTCGATCTGCCAGGCCGGGTGCAACTCTTGGAGGGCGACCCGCCATTGATCCTCGATGCGGCGCACAACCCCGACGGCGCCCGGGCGCTGGCCGAGGCGCTGCCCGAGGCGGTGGGCGGGGCGCCGGTCGTGGCCTGCCTGGCGATCCTGGCCGAGAAGGACGCGGCCGGCGTGCTGGAGGCGCTCGCGCCGCGGCTCCAGCTCGCCGTCTGCACCGAGCTTCCGGCCGAGCGCCTGGGGCGAATCGGTCGCCCCGGCGCCCGGGCGCTGGAGGCGACACGGCTGGCGGCGTTGGCCGAGGCGGCCGGGCTGGCGCGGACGGAGGTGGTCGACAGGCCGGAGGCGGCGTTGCGGCGAGCACTGGCGGTCGCGAGGGAGAGGGGCGGCGTTGCGCTGGTCACGGGTTCGCACTACCTTCTGCCCTACGGATGGACCGCGAGGCGCGCTCAGAGCTCCTGCACATGATGGGACTGGTCGCCGCCGTGGTGGCGATCGTGATCCTGGTCTTCTTCGGGCTCGGCTACCTGTTCGGGAAGCTCTTCCTATAGCCGAGGTTGAGGTTCGGACATGGCCAAGGTGTCCGCGAACCCGCGGAACCAGGGTTTGACCCGCTGGTAACGAAGTACACTCCGCCACTGCTCATGCAGCCTCTTGCCATGCTCGTAGCGCTGTTCGGTATCACGGACGAGGGCCTCAACCTGTTCGTGAACCTCGTCGTGCTGTTCGCCGTGGTCGTCTGGATCGCGCTGGTGGCCTGGACGTACCTGGACGCCCGCCGCCGCATCCAGGACCCGGTGCTGGTGACCTGCGCCGCCGGCGCCTCGCTGTTCCCATTCGTCGGCACGATCGTCTACACGATTCTGCGCCCGCCCGAGTTCCTCGAGGACGCTCGAGAGCGTCAGCTGGAGATCCGTGCCGCTGAGCTCCGCGTCAGGCAGCTCGAGGAGCAATCCTGCCCCAACTGCGGCTACCCGATCGAGCGCACATATTTGCGCTGTCCGGACTGTCGGGCCCGGGTGAACGAGCCGTGCGACTCGTGCCAGAAGCCAATCGACCCGCGCTGGACGATCTGCCCCTACTGCGAGACGCCCCAGCAACCCGCCGCTCCCCAGCCGCGCCGCGCCGAGCCCGCCCGCCGCGCTTCACAGACTGAGCTTCCCGGAAAGCGCCCCCAGCTCAAGAACCGCACCGCGCGTCCGACGATCCGCCGCTCCCCGGCGACCAAGAGCCGGACCTCCCAGCCGCGCTCCGCCCGGCCCGCCTCCTCCCGTCAGGCCTCCGCCGCCAAGCGCAAGCCCGCGTCGGGACGCTCGCCCGGGGCCTCTCCGCCGAGCCGCGAGGCACCCGGCGAGGAGCGGCCCAGGCCGGCCCCCGCGTCGTAGCTGCGGCAGAACGGATCCGCTCGATAGCGCGATACCGCGTGCGTTCGGGGCAAGTAGGGCGGCCAGAGCGGCCCCGCCACGACACTGAGTTGACGCCTATAGGGACAAACGCAGCGTCGCCGCGGGGCACCGTCGCGATGGTGCGGCCAGCCCATCCTTCCCTCTTGATGACGTTTTTCGAGACAGCTCGCGGCTCGGGCCCGCGCGCACCGATAGCCTTCCCGCCCCGTGAGCGCCGAGCTCAAGAGCGACAGGACGCTGGTCCTGGTCAAGCCCGATGCCTTCGAGCGCGGCCTCACGGGCGAGGTGCTGGCGCGCTTCGAGCGCAAGGGGCTGCGGATCGTCGCCCTGCGGCAGCTCCAAATCGACGAGGAGTTCGCCGGCCGCCATTACGCGGAGCACACGGAGAAGCCGTTCTTCGGCGAGCTGGTCGAGTTCATCACCAGCGGGCCCCTGGTCGCGGCGGTGCTCCAGGGGCCTCAGGCGGTCGCCGCCGCCCGGCAGGTGATCGGGGCGACGGACCCGCTGGAGGCTGTCGCCGGCTCGATCCGGGGTGACTTCGCGGTCGAGGTCACGTTCAACCTCGTCCACGGCTCCGACTCCGACGAGTCGGCGCAGCGCGAGATCGCCCTCTGGTTCGGCGACCTCGGTTGAAGCTGGTCCTGGCGTCCGGCTCCCCGAGGCGGCGGGAGATCCTTGGCGCGCTCGGGATTCCCTTCGAGGCCGTGGTCCCCGAGGTCGAGGAGCTCACGGAGGGGGTGCCGGAGGAGGTCGTGCTCGAGAACGCTCGCCGCAAGGCCGCGGCCGGGCTGAGCGCCGCGGCGGAAGGGGCGATCGCCCTCGGGGTCGATACCGAGGTCGTGCTCGACGGTCGTCTGCTCGGCAAGGCGGTCGGGCGAAGCGAGGCGCGCGAGCGCCTCGAGGCGCTCGCGGGTCGCACGCACACCGTGCTCAGCGGCCTGGTGCTGCTCGGCGCCGCGCCCTCGGGCGGTGGCCCCGTGGAGCGCTCGGGCGTGGCGGTGAGCGAGGTCACCTTCCGCGAGCTCGACTCCACGACCCTAGATGCCTACCTCGCCTCCGGCGAGTGGCGGGACCGGGCCGGCGCCTATGCGATCCAGGGCCTCGGCTCGATCCTGGTGGAGCGGGTCGAGGGTGACTTCTCGAACGTCGTCGGTCTGCCGGTGAGGCTCTTGCTGGAGCTGGCGCCCGAGCTTCTGGGCAAGGCCCAGGCCGCTCGCGGAAAAGCCTGACCCTCAGCTCAACCTTGAGATTGGATCTTGGGCCTCATCCTGCAATTGAGGCTGCCCGTCCGTTCGCTACACTCGGCGCGCGGCGCGGCCCCTGCGACTGCCGGCCCCTGGGAAGATGGTGCGGCGGTCCGAGAGGCCGGCCGAGGCACGCGGCCAGCCAGCCAGCTTGCCGCGGGCTCCCCCCAGGATCCGCCCGCAAACGAGTTCCCCCGCGCTGACCACCTCCTCGACCATTCCCGCCTGATGGGTCTATTCAGAAACCTCATCGGTTTCGGCGGCCGCGACATGGCCGTCGATCTCGGCACAGCGAACACGCTCGTCTACGTACGGGGGCGCGGAATCGTGCTCTCGGAGCCCTCGGTGGTTGCGGTGGACTCACGCACCGGCGAGGTGCACGCCGTGGGCGTCGAGGCGAAGCGCATGCTCGGCCGCACCCCGGGAACGATCCGCGCCATCCGGCCGCTCAAGGATGGTGTGATCGCCGACTTCGACGTCACCGAGGAGATGCTGCGCCACTTCATCCAGCGCGTCCACCAGAGCCGGTTCGCGCATCCCCGCGTGGTGGTCTGTGTCCCCTCTGGTGTCACTGGGGTCGAGAAGCGCGCGGTCGAGGAGGCGTGCCTCTCGGCCGGCGCCCGCCAGGCCTACCTGATCGAGGAGCCGATGGCGGCCGCGATCGGGGCGGGGCTCCCGGTCGCGGAGCCGACTGGGAGCATGGTCCTGGACGTCGGTGGCGGCACCAGCGAGGTTGCGGTGATCTCGCTGGGAGGGATCGTGGTGTCGGAGTCGATTCGGATCGGCGGCGACGAGCAGGACGACGCGATCGTCAACTACTGCAAGCACGAGCACAAGCTCCTGATCGGCCAGCAGACGGCCGAGGAGGTGAAGCTCGAGATCGGCTCGGCGGCTCCGCTGCCGGAGGAGGTGACCACGGAGATCCGCGGCCGGGACATGGTCAGCGGCCTGCCGAAGACGATCATGCTCACCTCGACCGAGGTGCGCTCCGCCCTCGAGGAGCCGATCAACCAGATCATCACAGCGGTCAAGGACACCCTCGACCGCACCCCGCCGGAGTTGGCCGGCGACATCATGGACCGCGGCATCACGCTTGCCGGTGGCGGCGCCCTGCTTCAGGGCATGGATCATCGCCTGCGCGAGGAGTGCCAGATGCCGGCCCAGTTGACCGAGTCGCCGCTCACCTGCGTGGCGGTTGGCTCGGGCCGCTCGCTTGAGGAGTTCGAGGCCATCCACCGGATGAGCAGGAACTCGCACCGCCGCGGACTGATCGGCTCCGGATAGGCGGCGGCCTGTGTACCGCAAGCAGGTCAGAAGGCGCCGCGCGATCCTGGTGCTCCTGGTCGTCGCGGCCTTGGTGTTGCTCTCGACCCAGTTCTCGGAGAGCGAGGACGGCCCACTGCACTCGATGCAACGGGCCGTGGCCTCGGTCTTCGGCCCGCTGGAGGAGGGCGCCAGCAGGGCGCTGAAGCCGGCCCGCGACCTGATCAACTGGTTCGACGAGACCTTCCAGGCGAGGGGCGAGAACGCCGACCTGCGCTCAGAGCTCCAAGAGCTCCGCGTGCAGCTCGCCCAGGCGCAGTCGGCCGAGGGCGAGAACCAGCAGCTGCGCGAGCTCCTCGACCTCGACCGGCAGGGCACTCTGGCGGGCTACACGCCCGTGACCGCGCGGGTCATCGGGCGTTCCCCGACGGTCTGGTACTCGACCGTGACCATCGACAAGGGCTCCAGCGCCGGGGTCCAGGTCAACGACCCCGTGGTCACCGGCGACGGGCTCGCGGGCCGGATCACGGACGTTACCCAGGGCACGTCGGTGGTGACCCTGATCACCGACGACCGCAGCGCCGTGTCGGCCCGGGTGCTGCCCGACGGCCCCCAGGGCGTGGCGGAGCCCGAGGTGGGAGATCCCAGCGACCTGCTGCTCGACTTCATCGACAAGGGCCAGCCGATCGAGCAGGGCCAGATCCTGGTCACCGCGGGCTGGAGCAATGGCGCGATCTCGTCCGCCTTCCCGCCCGGCATCCCGATCGGCAAGGTGAGCGAGACGGCGATGGGCGACCAGCAGCCCTTCCAGCGGGTGCACGTGACCCCCTACGCCGACATCCGCGGGCTCGACTTCGTCCAGGTCGCCACCGGCGGGCCGAGCCGGCCGGGGGTGCCGGGATGATCGTCACCTGGCGAATCGCGCTGCGGATCGCGCTGATCGTGGTCGTCACGATCGTGCTCCAGATTTCGTTCTTCTCCTACCTGAGCTTCTTCGGGACGACGCCGAATGTGATTCCGTTGATGATCGTCTCGCTGGGCCTGCTGGGCGGCGCGATGATCGGGGCGGTATGCGGGTTTGCCGCCGGGCTGCTGCTCGACTCGGCGTTGCTCCAGACGCTCGGGGTCTCTTCGCTGGTCCTGCTCGGCGCCGGCTACCTCGCCGGTCGCTACCGCGAGAGCGCCGAGGTGTCCAACTCGCTGATCCCGCCGCTCCTGGCGGGCGTGCTGACGACGGCCGCCGCCGCCGGCTTTGCCGCGATCCAGCTGATGCTGGGCGTGAACACCACGGTGAGCCTCCTGGTGCTGCGTGAGGTCTTCGTCCAAGGCCTGCTGGCGGTGATCCTGACGATCCCGATCTATCCGCTGATCCGCTGGGCCCTGCGCCCGGCGCTCGTCGACGACCTCGCGGTGCTCGGGGCGAGGAGCCCCATCACTCGCGGCGCGTCGCGCGCGAGCAGGGCTCGAGGACGCCGCATCAGGCGCGCCGCGGGCGTCTCGTCATGATGTTCGGCGAGCGGGAGCGACCCCTGATGCCGGCCCAGTTCGCGCTTCGCGTGGCGATCCTCAGCGGCCTGGCGCTGGTGATGTTCTCGATCATCTTCTTCCGCCTCTGGTACCTCCAGGTGCTGTCGGGGGACAAGTACTCGAAGGCAGCCCAGAACAATCAGGTCCGCGAGGTCACGGTGAGGGCGCCTCGCGGCGAGATCCTGGATCGCAACGGACAGCCGCTGGTCGCCAACCGGTCCGCGCTGGCACTCCAGCTCCAGCCGACCGAGCTGCCGCGGTCGCCGCGCAAGCGCCGGCAGGAGTTCGTGCGGCTGGGCCAGGCGATCGGCATGGCGCCGGGCGAGATCCAAAAGCAGCTCCACAAGCAGACCAAGGAGCTGCCGGCGAACCCGGTGACCCTGAAGCGGGACGTCGACCACGACCTCGTCTACTACCTGCGCGAGAACCAGGCGCGCTACCCCGGGGTGACCGTGCAGCACGTGTACGTGCGCAGCTACCCCAGGGGCAGCCTGGCCGCGCAGATCTTCGGCTACGTGCGCGAGGTCACTGAGGAGCAGCTGAAGGAGGCTCGCTACCAGGGCCTCGTGCCCGGCGACCAGGTCGGCCAGGCCGGGGTCGAGAACACCTACGACACCGTGCTCCGGGGCGCGAACGGCAGGACCCGGGTCCAGGTGGACGCCCAGGGCCAGCCGACGGGGGGCGTGCTCAGCCAGTCGCAGCCCCGTGCCGGCGACAATCTGCTGCTGACGATCGACAGCCGCGTGCAGCAGGTGGGCGAGGCGGCACTCGGCGGCTTCAGCACCCCGGGCGCCTTCGTGGCCATGAACGTCCGCGACGGTGCGATCGTCGGGCTCGGCTCTTCGCCCACCTACGACCCCTCCGTGTTCACGAAGCCGGTGATCCCTCAGTCGACCTTCGACCAGATCTTCTCGGACGAGGCCGGGTCCCCGTACACGAACCGCGCCACCCAGGGCCTGTACCCGACCGGATCGACCTTCAAGCCGATCACGGCCGTCGCGGCGCTGGAGAGCGGGGTGCTGTCGCCGACGACCACGATCGTCGACGGGGGAGTGTTCACCGTCGGCGGCCTCAGCTTCAAGAACGCCGGCGACGCCGCCTACGGGGCGCTCCAGCTCCCCGAGGCCCTCCAGGTCTCCTCCGATGTCTTCTTCTACAACCTCGGCGCCGACCTCTCCGAGCAGGACGACGCGCAGCAGCGCTGGGCCTCGGAGCTGGGGATCGGGCACCCGACCGGGATCGACATCCCGGGCGAGGGCGCCGGGCTCCTGCCGACGCCGGAATGGCGCAACGAGCTCTGGAAGGAGGGGGGCACGGACCGGCCATGGACCGTGGGCGACAACGTCAACCTCTCGGTTGGCCAGGGGGACCTTCAGGCCAACCCGCTCCAGATGGCGGTCGCGTACGCCGCGATCGCCAACGGGGGCGACGTCGTCCGGCCCCACGTCGGCATGCGGGTCGAGGACGCGAGCGGCCGGGCGGTGCAGGAGATCGATCCAGCGCCGCAGCGCCACGTCGAGATCGCGCCCCAGCACCGGCAGGCGATCCTCGAGGGGGTTCACATGGCCGCGCAGTCGCCCGGCGGGACCTCGTACTCGGTGTTCGGCAACTTCCCGATCCCGATGGCCGGCAAGACGGGGACGGCGGAGCGTTACCCGAATGAGGACCAGTCGTGGTACGTCGCCCTCGCTCCCTATCCGAACCCCGAGATCGTGGTTGCGGCGACGATCGAGCAGGGGGGCTTCGGCGCCGAGGCCGCCGCGCCCGTGGCCTGCCGGATTCTCGACGCTTACTACAGCGTCCAGAGCGCGGGCGGTAAGAAGGCGGAGAAGAAGTTCCGGGGCGATTCCTGCGCCGGTCCAAGTGCCACGGGGAGCGTCTACGAGTGACGGTCTCAGACGCCTACCCCCGGCCCTTCGACGAGCGCCGTGAGGCCCGTGCTCCGGAGCGCACCGGAATTCTCGCCCTCGACCCGGTGCTCCTGTTCGCCGCTCTCGGCCTGATCGGCTTCGGCCTCTTCACCCTGGGCGCCGTGACGGGCGACGACGTGCCTCACGAGCCCTATTACTACGTCATCCGGCAGGCGACCTACGCCGTGATCGGGCTCGCCTTGATGCTCGCGCTGGCCCGAGTCGACTACTCTCGTTTCAGGGAACTGCGCGTCGGCCTTTACACGGCCATGATCAGCGGCATCATCCTGGTGCTGCTTCTGGGCCAGGCCACGCGCGGCTCGAAGCGATGGATAGAACTTCCCTTCTTCACGTTCCAGCCGTCGGAGCTGGCCAAGGTGCTGCTGATCGCGGCCCTGGCCGGGTTCGCGATCGATCGAGGCCGTCGGGTCACCGACGGCCAGCAAACGGCGCGGCTCCTGCTACTGGGGCTCGTGCCGGCGTTGATCGTGTTCTTGCAGCCCGACCTGGGGACCTCCGTCACCTACGTGGTGATCACGCTCGCCGTTCTGTTCGTGGCCGGGGTGCGCTGGACGCACTTCGCGCTGCTCGGCGTGCTCTTGGCCGCCGCCGCTTCGGCGGTGCTGCTGATCGCACCGGCGATCGGGCATCCGGTCCTCAAGGACTACCAGCAGGAGCGATTGACCTCGTTCCTGAACCCCAGCTCGGATCCCCGCGACGCGACCTATCAGATCAATCAGTCGCTGATCGCGATCGGGTCCGGGGGCAAGACGGGACGTGGAGACGATTCGACGCAAACCGAGAACGGTTTCGTCCCCGACCGCACCACCGACTTCATCTTCTCCGTCGTCGGAGAACGATTCGGCTTCGTCGGTGCGGCCTTCCTGTTATCCCTCTACGCCCTGCTGATCTGGAGGGCGCTGCGCATAATGACGCTTTCGAAGAACTTGTATGGGAGCCTGATAGCCGGCGCGCTCGCCGCGATGTTCATGTGCCAGGTGTTCGTGAACGTCGGCGTCGCGATCGGGACCATGCCGGTGACCGGCATCACGCTCCCGTTGATGAGCTTCGGAGGATCGTCCGTCGTCGTGACTTTCATGGCGATCGGCCTCCTACAGAGCATCTACATCCAGGCGCGGCTCACCTCCAAGAGCAGGGCGGATCTGCTCCGCTGAGCGGATCTCGACCCAACTCTTGAGGTGAGTTCTTGAAAAAACGCATACTGGTTTCAGTTGACGCCGGCGAGACCCGCGTCGCGGTGCTCGAAGGCAAGGGCTCGGCCCGGCCGAGCGGCGGGAGCGGCGGGAGCCGCTCCGGCGGCGGCGGCCGGACCAAGGCCCAGGCCGCACAGTCGAACGGCGACTGGAAGGTCGCCGAGCTCTACGTCGAGCGCCGCGGCCGGCGATCGATCGTCGGCAACATCTACAAGGGGGTGGTCGACAACGTCCTCCCGGGCATGGAGGCCGCTTTCGTGGACATAGGCCTGGACCGAAACGGCTTCCTGCACGTGGACGAGATCGTGCTTCCCGGCGGTGAGGCGGCGCCCCGGCGCGGGCGCGGCAAGGGCCGGCGAATAGACGAGCTGATCAAGCCGCGCCAGGAGGTCCTCGTCCAGGTGGTCAAGGACCCGTTGAAGACGAAGGGAGCAAGGCTCTCGATGCAGCTCTCGATTGCCGGCCGCTACCTCGTCTACATGCCCCAGGGCGCCGGAGTGGGGGCCAGTCGCAGGCTCTCGGAGTCCGAGCGCGAGCGCCAGCGAAAGCTGCTCCAAAACATCCACGCCGGCCAGGGCGGGGTGATCGTCCGCACCGCCGCCCAGGGCGCCCGCAAGGCCGACTTCGAGCGCGACATCGACTACCTGCGGAAGCTGTACGAGGTCGTTCAGCGACGTGCCAAGGACGCCAAGGCGCCGTCGATGGTGTTCCAGGAGGCCGACCTCTCGATCCGCGTCCTGCGCGACGTGCTCAGCAAGGAGTTCGACGGGGCGATCATCGACGACCCCAAGCAGCACCACCGGGTGACCAGCTTCTTCCAGCGCACGGCGCCGGAGCTGGTCCCCTACGCGGAGCTGTACAAGGACCACAAGCCGCTGTTCGAGCGGATGGGCGTCGAAGACGCCTACCGGTCGGTGCTCTCGCGCCGCGTGGATCTGAGCTCGGGCGGCTACCTGATGATCGACTACGCCGAGGCGCTCACGGTGATCGACGTCAACACGGGCAGCTTCACCGGCCGCGGCAAGGGGCGGCTCGAGGACACGATCACCCGGGTGAACGTGGAGGCGGCGGAGGAGGTCGTTCGTCAGCTCCGCCTGCGGGACATCGGCGGGATCATCGTGATCGACTTCATCGACATGGCGCGGGCTCGAAACCGCGACCAGGTTCTGAAGACGCTGCGCCGTTCGCTCGACGCCGACAAGACGAAGAGTTACGTGATGGACGTTTCGCCGCTCGGCCTGGTGGAGATGACGCGCCAGAACGTCACCGACGGGGTGCGGGAGATCCTCACCAAGCGTTGCCCCACCTGTGATGGCGAGGGCGTCGTCGAGTCCGAAGAGACGGTGGCGATCCAGGTTGTGCGCCGCCTTCGCGATCTGGTGGATGGCAAGCCGAAGGGGGATGGCCCGGAGGCCTTCCTGGTGCGCGTTCACCCGCGGGTGGCGGGGGAGCTGCTGCGCGAGGACAGCCCCCTGCATCAGCTGGAGGAGAAGACCAGCAAGCACTTTCACTTCGAGGGCGGCGAGGCGCTGCCGTTGGACACGTTCGAGGTGGCCGAGAGCGGCACCCGAGCCGAGATCGAGGAGCGCGCGCTCCCGTTCCAGGTTGGAGACGAGGTGCTGGTCCGGATCGAGGAGCCCCACATGTACAACGTCGACGACGCGGTGGCCCGGGTGGACTCCTACATCGTGAGCGTCACGGGCGGCGGGCGGTTCGTCGGCGATCGCCGCATGGTGCGGATCGAGAGCGTCGAGCGCTCGGCGGCGACGGCCTCGCTGATCGATGGGCCCGGTGACGAGTCAGCCGCTGATCCGGCTTCACTCGATGGCGGTTCCGTAGAATCGCCGACTCCCAAGCGGCGCCGCGGCCGGCGAGGCGGCAGGCGCCGTTCCGGCGCCAGGGCATCAAACGGCTCCAAGTCCAATGGCGACTAGCTACGCGATAGTCGAAACAGGCGGCAAGCAGTACCGCGCCGAGAAGGGCACCAGCCTGGTGGTCGAGCACCTGCCTGCGGACGAGGGAGCGAAGGTCAGCCTGCGCGCGGTCATGTTCCGCGGCGACGGCGAGGTGGTGCTCGAGGGGGATCGGCTCGAGAAGGTGAAGGTCGAGGCGGTGGTTGCCGAGCACCTGCGCGGCCCGAAGCTTCGCGTCTTCAAGTACAAGCCGAAGAAGGGTTACCGGCGCCGCGCGGGTCACCGCCAGAGCCTCACCCGGCTCGAGGTGACCGACGTGAAGCTCCTGACCCGCAAGCCGGCGGCGAGCGCGGCCGAGCCGCCAAGAAGCCGAGCGGCGAAGGCCGAAGCGAAGCCGGCGCCGAAGGCCGAAGCGAAGCCGGCTGCGAAGAAGCCCGCCGCCAAGAAGCCCGCGGCTAAGAAGCCGGCGGCGAAAAAGCCGGCCGCCAAGGGCAAGTCCCAGACCACCCGCCGGTCCTCCACGGCGACGCGGCCATCCTCATCTGCTAAGAAGGACTGACCATGGCTCACAAGAAGGGACTCGGCTCAAGCCGCAACGGACGCGACTCGAACCCCAAGTACCTGGGGGTGAAGATCTTCGCCGGCCAGACGGTCGGGGGAGGCGAGATCCTCGTGCGCCAGCGCGGCACTCGCTTCCGCCCGGGCGACGGCACCGGCCTGGGTCGCGACCACACGATCTTCGCCACCCGCCCGGGCGTGGTCGATTTTCGTGAGACCCACAAGGGCCGCGTCGTTTCGGTCAAGGAGTAACTCCGGCGGCAGCCTCGCCTTCGGCTACGTTGCCGCCGGGCTAGGGCGCCGGCCTGACCCGGCAGGTCCACACGCTGCTACCGCGGGAATAACTCCGCCGAAAGCCTCGGCCTTCGGCCTACGTTTTCGGCGGGCTAGGGCGCCGACCTGACCCGGCAGGTCCACACGCTGCTACCGGGACTCCGTCCCTAGCCCGGGCGAGGCTACTCTCGGCACATGCTCTACGACCGCGCGAAGATCTACGTCGAGGGGGGGCGGGGCGGCGACGGCTGCGTCAGCTTTCGCCGCGAGGCGCACGTGCCCCGCGGCGGCCCCGACGGAGGGGACGGGGGGCGGGGAGGGGACGTGGTGGTGGTCTGCGACCCGTCCAAGCGCGACCTGGCCTCGCTTCACCGCGCACGGCACTTCCGCGCCGGACGCGGCGGTCACGGGCGAGGCAAGCAGCAGCATGGTGCGCGCGGCGACGACAAGACGGTCCTGGTGCCGCCGGGCACTCAGGTGGACGGCCTCGAGCTGCGTAGCTATGACCTCGTCGATCCGGGCCAGCGCGCCGTGGTGGCGACCGGCGGGCTGGGGGGCCACGGCAACAAGCGCTTTGCCAGCTCCACCCGTCAGGCGCCGCGCTTTGCCGAGCGGGGGCTGGGGGGCGAGTCCGGCTGGATCGAGCTGCGCCTCAAGCTGCTGGCCGACGCCGGCTTGGTGGGTCAGCCGAACGCCGGCAAGTCGTCGCTCCTGCGGCGGCTGACGCGGGCGGCGCCGAAGGTTGCGGCGTACCCGTTCACGACCATCGAGCCCGTTCTCGGGACGGTCGAGTTCGACGACCGCCAGCTCGTCCTGGCCGACATCCCCGGATTGATCGAGGGCGCCGCGGAGGGCGCCGGGCTCGGCCACGAGTTCCTCGCGCACGTGGAGCGCTGCGGCCTCTTGGTCCACCTGATCGACGTCGCGGGCGAGGACCCCGCCGCGGCGTACGCGGCGGTGCGGGAGGAGCTTCGCTCCTACGGCGCCGGGCTGGAGCTCCTGCCCGAGCTGATCGTGCTCTCGAAGCGGGACTTGATCCCCGGCGAGCGAGCGGATGAGCTGGTCGCGGAATGGAGCGATCGGCTCGCGGGCACTGTGCTCGGCGTGCTGACCGTTTCATCGGTGGACGGCGCCGGAATCGAGCAGCTTCGGCGAGCGATCCTGGCGGCGGCGCCGGAGGGGGAGGGGAAGGCCGCGCAGCCGGCGTCCGACGCCGAGCCCCGGTTCGAGGCGGAGCACATCGTCTACCGGCCCGAGGGTGATCAGGGGTTCGACGTGGAGCGCGTGGAAGACGGGGTCTTCCAGGTTCGAGGTCGCGGGATCGAGCTGCTCCTCGCCCGCCACGACCTCGAGAACCCTGAGGCGCTCGCCTACCTGGAGCAGCGTCTGGGCGACATAGGGGTGCTCGCGGCGCTCCGCTCGGCGGGGTTTGAGCCCGGCGACGAGGTGCGAATCGGCGAGCTGGCCTTTGAGCTTCTTCCGGATCAGCCGTCGGCCCGCATGCTAAGAAGAGCCCGATGACGGTGGTCGCCAAGCTCGGGTCCTCGATCGTCGCCGACGACGATGGCGCGCTGCGCTCCGGCGTGCTGGACAGCGTCTGCGGCCAGGTCGCCGAGCTTCACCGGGGAGGGGAGAACGTGGTGCTGGTCACCTCGGGGGCGATCGCGCGCGGGATGCGCCTGCTGGAGCTGGACCAGCGCCCGAGCGCGATCGACGAGATGCAGGCGGCCTCGGCGGTCGGCCAGGGGTCGCTGTTCCGTGCCTACGAGGAGCGGCTCGGCGCCCAGGAGGTGCATGCCGCTCAGGTGCTGCTGACGTCGTTCGACATGTCGGCGCGCATGCACTACGTGAATGCGCGTCAGACCCTCCGCCGGCTGCTCGACTGGCGGGTGGTGCCGGTGGTGAACGAGAACGACACCACGGCCACCGACGAGATCACCTTCGGCGACAACGACTTCCTCTCCGCCCAGGTTTCGATTCTGCTGGAGGCGCGCCTGCTGGTCCTGCTGACCGACACGCCCGGGCTCCACACCTCCGACCCGCGCGCGGACGCGGAGGCGAAGCTGATCGAGGAGGTGAACGACTTCTCGGAGCTGCGCGACTACCGGATCGGCGACCGAACCTCCGCCTTCGGCTCCGGGGGAATGCGCAGCAAGGTGGCGGCGGCGGAGATGGCGAGCGCGGCCGGGATCCCGGTGGTCGTCTGCGACGGGACGGAGGCGGGGAGCTTCGCGGCCGCTGCGCGGGGCGAGCGGGTGGGCACGCGGTTCGCCGCGCACCCCGAGCGCACCCCGAGCTTCAAGCTGTGGCTTCGCTACGCGAAGCCGAGCCAGGGCCGAGTCGTCGTGGACGAGGGCGCTGCCCGGGTGCTGCGCGAGCGCGGCTCGAGCCTGCTCCCGGTTGGGATCACCCAGGTCGAGGGCGAGTTCGCGGCCGGCGACGCGGTCGAGGTGGTCTGCGACGGCGAGGTGGTCGGCAAGGGCATCGTCAACTACTCGGCCGCCGAGCTCGCTCGGATCAAGGGCTTGAAGTCCGCGCAGGTGCAGGAGCGGATCCCGAACGCCTCCGCGGAGGCCGTGCACCGGGACTATTTCGTGCTGACCTGAGTGCAAGCACTCAGGTCAGGTCGGCGGCGGGACGTGCAGGCACTCAGGTCAGGTCTGTGGCGGTGAGATACTCGTGGCGATGAGGCGTCCCAGACGTGCGCGGGATCCCAAGATCGAACGGCTCTCGCAGGTCCAGCTTTTCTCGGCCTGCACCAAGGGCGATCTCTCCCGTATCGCAGCCCTCGCTGAGGAGATTGAAGTCCCCGCTGGACTGGTCCTCATGCGCCAGGGCGATCCTGGGCGCGAGGCTTTCGTGATCGCCGATGGTCGGGCGAAGGTGACGATCCGGGGAAAGCGAAGCGTCAAGCTCGGCCCCGGCGACTGCTTCGGCGAGATGGCTCTCCTTCACAAGGCGCCACGCTCCGCCACGGTGACCGCCGAAAGCGAGATGCGACTTTTCGTTCTGGGCTCTCGCGAGTTCTCGCATTTGATCGACACGGTCCCGATCGTGGCTCGGCGGGTATTGGCGGCCCTCGCCGAGCGGGTTCGGGAAGCTGAACGCGTTCAGCCTCACCACTGAAGCGTCCAGGGGCTGTTCGGCGTCCGCCACGATCGTGAAGAGGGGCAAGCTACCCTGTCCGCATGGCCACAGCCACCCGGACCGTGATCGAGGTTTGCGCGTCCGCCAAGCGGGCGTCGCGCGACCTGGCCACCGCGGCCACCGAGACCAAGGAGGCTGCGCTGGCGCGGCTCGTGGAGCTGCTCGGCGAGCGCAGCGGGGAGATCCTGGAGGCGAACGCCGCGGACCTGGCCGACGAGCGCGCCGCCGGCCTTACGAGCGCGCTGCGCGATCGGCTGGCGCTCGACGAGGCGCGGGTGGCCGCGATGGCCGACGGGGTGCGCGCGATCGCCGCGCTGCCGGACCCGGTCGGCGAGGTGCTCGACGAGCGCACGCTGGCGAGCGGGCTTCGCATGAGGAAGGTGCGGGTGCCGCTCGGCGTGGTCGCGGTCGTCTACGAGGCTCGGCCGAACGTGACCGTGGACTGCGCCGCGCTCACCCTGAAGAGCGGCAACGCGATCGTGCTGCGGGGATCGAGCTACGCCGCGCGGTCCAACGGAGCGCTGGCGGCGGTCGTGCGCGAGGCGGTCGTCGATGCCGGCCTTCCCGAGGGGTCGGTTGAGATGCTCGACGGCGCGGACCGTGCCGAGCTTGCCGAGCTGGCTTCGGCCGAGGGCCTCGTGGACCTGATCATCCCGCGGGGGGGCGGGGGCCTGAAGGAGACGCTGAAGTCGACGGCCACGGTGCCGGTGATGTACGCGGCGGCGGGGAACTGCCACGTCTACGTGCACGAGGACGCCGATTTGGAGATGGCGCGCGCGGTCGCCTACAACGCCAAGGTGCAGCGCCCGGGGGTCTGCAACGCGGCGGAGACGCTCCTGGTCCACGCCGGCGTGGCCGAGCGCTTCCTGCCTGGGGTGCTGGCGGACTTGAGCGGCGCCGGGGTCGAGTTGGTCGGCGATGAGCGGGCGCGCGCGGCGGCGGGCGAGACGCCGGTTGACGCCGCCGTCGAGGCCGACTGGGATACCGAGTACCTGGGCATGAAGATGGTCGTCGGCGTGGTCGACTCGCTCTCCGACGCGATCGCCCACGTCAACCGGCACGGCACCGGTCACTCGGAGGCGATCCTGACGTCCTCCGACGCGGCCGCCGCGGGGTTCACCGAAGGGGTGGACGCGGCGGTCGTGTACGTGAACGCTTCGACGCGGTTCACCGACGGCTTCGAGTTCGGGATGGGGGCGGAGATCGGGAACTCCACCCAGAAGCTTCACGCCCGCGGGCCGATCGGCCTGCGCGAGCTGACCACGTTCAAGTACGTCGTCCACGGCGACGGCCAGGTTCGGGCTTGAGCCGGCACGGCGAAGGGGTTTAGGAGGGGCGGTCGCCGCGATCGGCGTTCTCGGGGGCGCGTTCAACCCGCCGCACATCGGGCACCTCGTGCTGGGGCAGGATGCCGCGTTCCAGCTCGAGTTGGAGCGGGTGCTGCTGGTGCCGTCGGGCGAGGCGCCCCACAAGCGGATCGACCCAGAGCCTGGCCGGGAGCTGCGGCTCGAGATGACGCGGCTCGCGGCGGACACCGACCCGGCGCTCGAGGCCTCGGACGTGGAGACGAGTCGCGAGGGACCGTCGTTCTCATTCCGCACGCTCGAGCTGTTGCGCGAGGCGCGGCCCGGCGACGAGCTCGTCCTCCTGATGGGGGCCGACGTGGCGGCGGGACTGGAGGGTTGGCGTGAGCCGCGGCGCGTGCTGGAGCTCGCGCGGCTCGGGATCGCCGCGCGGCCGGGGACGGTCCTGGACGAGGCGGAGGCGGCGCTCGAGCGACTGGGGGCCATGGGGCGGGCCGAGGTCGTGAGGATGCCCGAGATCGGCGTCTCCTCGAGCGACATCCGCAGAAGGGTGGCCGCCGCCGAGTCGATCCGCTACCTGGTCCCCGACGCCGTCGTGGACTTGATCGCCGAGCGGGGCCTGTACCGGGCGTGAGCGCGGTGCCGCATGAGGGCGAGGGCCGGCTCTCGTCGGAGGAGCTGGCGCGGCGCATCGCACAGGTGGCTGACGCCAAGCAGGCCGAGGATGTGGTCGCGCTCGACATGCGGAGCCTGGTGGGGTACACGGACTTCCTGATCGTCTGCACGGCGCGGAACGAGCGTCTGGCGAAGGCGATTCACGAGGAGGTTCACCAGCAGCTGAAGCGGGACGAGGGCCTGCTGCCTGCCACGGTGGAGGGCGAGCAGGCGGCGCGCTGGGTGCTGATGGACTACCTCGACTGCGTGTTCCACGTCTTCGTGCCGGAGCTGCGGGAGCGTTATCGCCTGGAGGTGCTGTGGGGGGAGGCGCCGCGGCTCGAGTTGGGTGCCGTCCGGCAGGCGCCCTAGCGTTCGGCCCATCGCGGGCGCTTCGCGCCCGGATGACGATGGGCGCTACGGCTCGCTTGAGAAGATCTCTGTTCGGCTATCGCCGCCGCGATGTGGAGGGCGCGATCGCCGAGCGTGAGGCCGGGCTGGAAGCTGGTCGCGCGGAGGTGGAGAGGGGCGCGCAACGGATCCGTGAGCTAGACGGGGTGTCGACGCGGCTCGCGGAGCGGGTGGTGGACCGGGAGCGGGAGCTGCGCGAGGTGCGGGTGGAGCTGGCGCAGGCGCGCGAGCGGGGCGACGAGAGCTTGCGGGCGTTGAGCGCGCTGGCGGACGATCTGGAGGCTGTGCGGCGCCAGGCGCGCGGCCAGGCGACGCGGATCCGGTTGCGGGCGCTGCGCGAGGCGGCCGAGCTGGCCGGCCGGATGGGTGAGCTGGGCGATGATCCAAACGAGGCGCGCGAGGCGCTGGTCGAGTCGCTTCGAGAGGCGATCGAGCGAGTCGGCGCGGACGCCGACGAGGACGACGACCGTGACCTGCCGGGCCTGATGGCGGGCGCGAACGGCTCCGGCGTGCGGGAGCCGGCCGAGCTGTTCGACGGGATGGTCGAGGTCGAGGTGGGGCCCCTGAGCGATTTCTCGCAGCTGGTCGGGTTCGAGGACGCGGCAGGCGGGATCGGCGCCACGTCGGAGGTCTCGGTGACGCGCTTCACGCGGGGACGGGCGACGCTGACGATGAGGTTCAAGCATCCGGTGGAGCTGTTGCGCGAGCTGGAGGAGCGGGCCCCGTTCGAGTTCAAGGTCCGGGATACGCGCTCGGACCGGGTCGTTCTGGACGTCGGCGAGTAGTCAGATCCCGGCGAGCGAGCCGCCGCTAGGGTAGGGCGATGGAGCTGACTGCTCCCGCGAACGGGATCGAGCTCGCGTACGAGTCGTTCGGGGATCCAGCCGACCCGACGGTGCTCTTGGTCATGGGGCTGGGGGTGCAGATGCTGGGCTGGGACGAGGGGCTCTGCGAGCTGCTGGCGGGGCGGGGGTTTCGGGCGGTGCGGTTCGACAACCGGGACGTGGGGCGGTCGACGAAGATCGAGGGCGGGCGGCGGCCCGACGTGATGGCGGCGGCGATGGGCGACGCGAGCTCCGCCGGCTACACGCTGGACGAGATGGCGGACGACTGCGCGGGGCTGCTCGACCACCTTGGGGTGCAGGCGGCGCACCTGGTTGGGGCCTCGCAGGGCGGGATGATCGCCCAGACGCTGGCGATCCGGCATCCGGAGCGGGTGCTGTCGCTGGTCTCGATCATGTCGAGCACCGGTGATCGGGCGGTTGGGCAGCCGCATCCGGAGGCGCTCCCGACCCTGCTGACCAGTAGGCCGGCGGATCGGGAGGGGTTCGCGGAGTCCGCGGTGCAGGTGTTCAGGGTGATCGGCTCGCCGGGGTTCGATGCGGACGAGGAGAGGCTCCGGGAGCGGGCGCGGGCGAGCTTCGATCGGGGCTATTACCCGGAGGGCACGGCGCGGCAGCTCCTGGCGATCCTGGCCTCAGGGGATCGGACGGAGGCGCTGGGGCGGCTGGACGTGCCGACGGTGGTGATCCACGGGACGGACGACGCGCTGATCGACGTTTCGGGAGGGAAGGCCACCGCGGCGGCGATTCCGGGCGCGATGCTGGAGCTGATCGAGGGGATGGGGCACGACCTCCCGCGGGAGCTCTGGCCCCGGTTCGTGGATCTGATCGCGGAGAACGCGGAGCGCGCCCGCACTCTCGACTCGATCCCGTAGCCCTTTCGGCACAAACTCGCGCGCCACGCGCGACGCGGGGCATGCGAACATGTGTTCGTGCACGACACCAACCACAAAGGCAATGTGGCGGAGGCGGCGATCGCCGCGGCAGCCATCAAGCTCGGCGTCGACGTGGCCAAGCCGCTCGTCGGAGCACACGCGTTACGACCTGATCTTCGATCTGAGGCCGCGGCTGCTGCGGGTGCAGTGCAAGTGGGCGCCGTTGAAGGGCGATGTCGATCGTCGTGCAGCTTGATGAGTTCGCGGTACACGAGCGGTGGCAACGACCAGATCAGCGCCACGTACAGCGCCGACGAGGTCGATGCCGTTGGCCGCCTACTGCCAGGAGCTCGATCGCTGCTACCTGCTGCCGTTCGACCTGTTCGCCGGCATGACGCGGCATCCAGCTTCGCGCTGCGTGCCGCCCAGGAACGGCCAGAGGGCGGCGCTAAACTGGGCGGTCGATCACCAGCTGTCTGGGGCTGTAGCTCAGCTGGGAGAGCGCGGCGTGGCACGCCGAAGGCCACGGGTTCGAGTCCCGTCAGCTCCACTCCTCAACACGCGGACGCGAGCGCAGAGCAGGTCGGCGCCCACCAGTTCCGCAACCACTTCGGCTGGTACATGGAGCGCACCGTGGCCGGCGAGGAATTCCTCGTCACCCGCCGCGGCAAGCCGTGCGTCCGCCTCGTCTCGGCCCACCCCCAGTTGCCGATCGCCCAGGCGACGTATCATCGAGGGCGTGCCCGTCGATCGACAGCCAGTAGCCGCGATCGAGCTCGAGGGGCTCGTCAAGAACTTCGGATCCGTCCGGGCCATCGACGGCGTCGACCTCACCGTGCCCCAGGGCGCGATCACCGTGCTGCTCGGCCCGTCTGGCGCGGGAAAGACCGTCACGATCAGGCACATCCTGGGGCTCATCCAGCCCTCGGCGGGGACGGTGATAGTCGAAGGCAAGGACCTCGCCGAGCTCACGGAGGCCGAGCTCTACGAGCTTCGCCGCGGCATGAGCGCCGTGCTCCAGGGCACCCTGCCCTTCACCTGCGGCCTCTTCTACTCGCTCAACGTGTACGAGAACGTCGCCTTCGCGCTGCGCGCCCGGACCCGCCTGTCGCCCGAGCGGATCGACCAGGTGACGCTCGATCACCTCGAGATGGTCGGGATGCGCGACCGCGCCGACGCCATGCCCGACCAACTTTCCGCCGGGATGTGCAAGCGCACGGCGCTCGCGCGAGCGCTCGCGCTCGAGGCGCGCATCGTGATCATCGACGACTTCGACAGCGGGATCGACGGCGTCCGCCTGGCGCTCCTGTGCGATCTGATCCGCGACGCGCAGCGCAGCATCGACGCCACCTTCCTCGTCTCCACCCACGACATGACGGCGGCGCGCAAGCTCGCCGACCACGTCGCCGTGATCTATGGAGGCCGCATCGTCGCCAGCGGCGACGCCGACACGATCTTCGGCTCGAACGAGCACCTGGTGCACCAGCTCCTCTCCGGCGAGCCCGCCGGTCCCGTTCAGCTCGGCACCCGGTAGACGCCCAGCGCGCTCGGATACGCTCCGCCGCATGAAGCAGCTCGCCGACGGCGTCTGGCACCTCAACACGCTCCCGCTGCCGAACTCCGTCAACGCCTACCTGCTCGAGGACGTCCTGGTCGACGCCGGCGCCCGCCAGTCGCGCAGGGCAATCCTCCGCCAGCTCCGCGCCCACGAGGTGAGCGCCCACGCCCTCACCCACGCCCACCCCGACCACCAGGGCTCGAGCCACGCCGTCTGCGAGGCGCTCGGCATCCCCTTCTGGGTCCCCGAGCGCGACGCCGACGCCGCCGAGAACCCCGACCTGATCCGCCAGCGCCAACCGAGCCACCCGGTCGCTCGCTTCTACATCAAGATCTTCACGGGCCCCGGCCACCCCGTCGACCGCAAGCTCCACGAGGGCGACGAGGTCGCCGGCTTCAAGGTCCTCGACGTCCCCGGCCACTCCGCCGGCCACGTCGTCTT
Source organism: uncultured Actinomycetes bacterium (assembly GCA_963721735.1). Lineage (GTDB taxonomy): Bacteria > Actinomycetota > Thermoleophilia > Solirubrobacterales > 70-9 > AC-56. The sequence continues at coordinate 115,752 of CAVRKX010000020.1, read as the reverse complement.
TTGGCGCGACTCCGACGGGGTCCTGATCATCGGCGACGTACTGACCAACATGGACCAGCTGACGACGATTCCAGGCCTGCACGAGCCCAAGACCTACCTGACCCCCGACCCCGACGAGAACCGCCGCTCGGCGCGCAGGCTCGCTGCGCTCGAGCCGAAACTCGTCCTCTTCGGCCACGGCCCGCCCCTGCGCGACACGAAGAAGTTCGTCGACTTCGTCGACGCCCTGCCGTCCTAGCCGGGTCTCTCCACTAGCCCTCGACGCGACCCCGCGCCACCCGCCGCGCCAGGTCGAGCGCCGAGCGCGAGCGCTCCGGCATCCCGCGCCGAACCCGCCACACCGCACCGGAGAAGCCGAGATTCGCCACCTTCGCGAAGCCCCGCTCGTCCTCCCGCAGCGCCAGCAGAAGGTGGGCGACCCGATCGCCGCCCGGCAGCTCGTCCTGCTCGGCGACCCGGACGCACCAGCAGTCCACCCGACGACCCCCACGCCTCACCATGAGCGCCCCGCGTTCCCCGACCAACCACGTGCCCAGCTCGCCGGGCTCCAGCGCCAGGCCGGATCGCCTCAACAGCTCACGCTCCTTGTGACCGAGCAGATCGCCGAGCAGCCCCAGCGCGACGCCCTCCGCCTGGGAATGGGCCGCGCTCGGCGATCCCTCCGCTCGCTCGCTGCCCAGCGGCACCACGGAGCGCGCTCCCCGGCGCGCCTGGAGCCAGGGAACGATCCACGCATGCGCGAAGCAGCCGAGCGCGACCGGGACCGTCAGCGGGGAGAGCACGAGCAAGACAATCCCGGGCGTCGTGAACGCGAACACGACCCACGCCGTCCACGCCGTCCACCGCCGCCCGTCGCGGCGCAGCGTGCGCTCGCTCGTCTCCTCGCGCCACCAGAGCGCCGTCGCCTCGGCCAGGCGGCCGCCGGCCGCCTCCACTAGCCGCCGGCGATCGGGCGGCGCAGCACCACCAGCTCGGCGTCCAGCGGCAGCTCCCTGACGACCTCGGCGCTGCCGTCCGCGCGAGGGACGCTGGCCAGCATGCCGTCGTCGAGCTCGCGCCTGAAGGCCTCCACGGCCGCCTCCCGGGCCGCCGGGTCCCCGTTCCTCCACTCGGCGAGCGTCGTGTGTCCCGTGCGATCGAGCCTGATCAAACGCGCCATCTGTCCTCCTAGCCGTTGCTCCCGCCCCAATATACGCGCGCCGGCGACTCGTAAACTCAGCGCCAGTGGAGGCCTACGACCCGCAGGAGATCGAGCGCCGCTGGCAGGCGGTCTGGGCGGACGAACGCACCTGGGAGGTGCCCAACCCCGGCGAGCCCGGCTTCGAGGATGAGAAGCCGAAGAGCTACGTGCTGGAGATGCTCCCCTACCCGTCCGGCGAGCCGCACGTCGGCCACCTGAAGGTCTACTCGATCGGCGACGCGGTGGCCCATTACAAGCGCCGCAACGGCTACCGGGTGATCCACCCGATGGGCTACGACGCCTTCGGGCTCCCGGCGGAGAACAACGCGATCAAGACGGGCGTGCATCCGCGCGACGCGACCCAGGCCTCGATCTCCTCATACCGGCACTGGTTCCGCCGCTGGGGCATCTCGATCGACTGGACGCGCGAGCTGTCGACGAGCGACCCGTCCTACTACCGGTGGACGCAGTGGATCTTCCTGGCGCTGCTGGAGCGCGGCCTCGCGTACCGCAAGGAGGCGGCGGTGAAGTGGTGTCCGAAGGACGCCACCGTGCTCGCGAACGAGCAGGTGATCGACGGGCGCTGCGAGCGCTGCGGCACCCCGGTCGAGGTGCGCCAGCTCGAGCAGTGGTTCTTCCGGATCACCGACTACGCCGACCGCCTGCTCGACGACCTCGAGGGAATCGAGTGGCCCGAGCACGTGAAGACGATGCAGCGCAACTGGATCGGGCGCTCGGAGGGCGCCGAGGTGACCTTCCGCTGCGAGGAGCTGGGAATCGACTACCCCGTGTTCACCACCCGCCCCGACACCCTGTTCGGCGCCACCTTCTTCGTGCTCGCCCCCGAGCACCCCGACGTCTTCCGCCTCGCCGCCGGGACGCCGGAGGAGGAGCGAGTGCACGAGTACGTCAACCGTGCGATCGCAGAGTCCGCCGAGGACCGCAGCTCCGAGGAGCGCCCCAAGACCGGCGTGCCCCTCGGCCGCACGGTCACCAATCCCGTCAACGGCGAGCGGATCCCCATGTTCGTCGCCGACTACGTCCTGATGGAGTACGGCACCGGCGCCATCATGGCGGTGCCCGCGCACGACCAGCGCGACCACGACTTCGCCCGGACCTTCGGCCTCGAGATCCGCCAAGTGGTGGCTCCCGCTGACGAGGAGGAGCGCCGACGCATCGACAGCCGAGGTGTTCCTCGGGCACTCGGAGAACGAGCGGCTCGTCAACTCGGGCGACTTCACCGGCATGAGCTCGCCCGAGGCGACGCGCGCGATCACCGAGTGGCTGGCGGAGGACGGTCGCGGCCGTCCGTCCGTCAACTATCGCCTGCGCGACTGGCTGCTCTCCCGTCAGCGCTATTGGGGCTGCCCGATCCCGGTCGTCTACTGCGACGGCTGCGGGCTCGTCCCCGTCCCCGAGGACCAGCTCCCGGTGCTGCTTCCCGACATCCAGGACTACGCACCGAAGGGCCGGAGCCCGCTCGCCGGCGCCGAGGATTGGGTCGCAACCGAGTGCCCGCGGTGCGGCGGGCCCGCCCGCCGGGAGACCGACACCATGGACACCTTCGTCGACTCCTCGTGGTACTTCCTGCGCTACTGCGACGTCCGGAACGAGCAGGCCGCCTGGGACCGAGAGGTGGTGCGCAGCTGGATGCCCGTCGACCAGTACATCGGCGGCGTCGAGCACGCGATCCTGCACCTGATGTACGCGCGCTTTTTCGTCAAGGCGCTCACCGACATGAGCCTGCTCGACGTGCAGGAGCCCTTCGAGGCCCTGTTCACGATCGGAATGATCACCCGCGACGGCGCGAAGATGTCGAGCTCGAAGGGGAACGTGGTCGATCCCGCCGACTACGTCGAGCGCTACGGCGCCGACACCGCCCGCTGTTACATGCTCTTCATCGGCGCCCCGGACCAGGACGCCGACTGGACCGACAAGGGGGTCGAGGGCGTCCACCGCTTCCTGGGGCGGCTCTGGCGCCTCTCGCGCGAGGTGGTGGAACGGACGAGCGGGGAGCGAACAGCGACGAGCGACGAGCTCGGCGCCGACGATCGCGCCCTGCTCGCGAAGGCCCATTGGGCGATCGACAAGGTGACCCGCGACATCGAGCGCGGCTTCCAGTTCAACACGGCGATCGCCGCCGTCATGGAGCTCGTCAACGATGCCTACCGGCTGAAGGACGGCCTTTACGGCGATCCCGCCGGCGAGGCCGCCCTGCGCTTCGCGACCGCCACGGCCGCCTCGCTCCTGTTCCCGTTCGCCCCCCATCTCGGGGCCGAGGTCTACGAGGCGGTGGAAGGACGCCGAGTGTGGGAGGACCCCTGGCCCGAGGCCGACCCCGCCATGCTCGAGAGCGACACGTTCACGCTCGTGGTGCAGGTGAACGGCCGGCTCCGCGCCCGCGATCGAGGCCGCTGTGCAGGCCCCCGAGGAGGAGCTCGTGCGCCTGGCGCGCAGCGCCGACGCCGTGAAGCGCCACCTGGACGGCAAGGAGATCGTCAAGGAGGTCGTCGTCCCCGGCAAGCTCGTCAACCTCGTCGTTCGCTGAGCCGTGACACGCGGTCGCCTCCGGTCTGCTAGAAAGGCGGCGCATGCTTGTCAGGCGGTTCTCGGACGCGGCCGTCACCGAATGGCACCGCCTTCGGCCTCACATCCTCATGGACGCGGGCGAGCTCGGGGCGCGGACCATGTCGGTCAACTGGCTCGAGGTCCCGGCGGGCGCCTCGGATGAGCTTCGCTCCCACGAGGAGGCCGAGCAGGTCTACGTGGTCGTCCACGGCAGCGGCACGATGTCCGCGACGGGTGACACGCAGCGCCTCGACGTCGGCGACCTGGTCCTGATCCCGCCGGCGACCGACCATGCCGTCGCCAACGACGGCACCGAGACCCTGGCGCTGATCTCAGTCCAGTCGCCGGCCGTCTCCGCGGACGAGCTCTACAGCCGCCGGCTCGCCGCCCAGGCCGCCAACTACGACGACTACGAAGACGAATAGAAGTCAACCGGCGGCAGCCTCGCCTTCGGCTACGTTGCCCGCCGGGCGAGGGTTCCAACCTGACCCGGCAGGTCCACACGTGGGTACCGCGACTTCGTCGCTAGCCCAGGCGACCGGTGATCCGTAGGCGCGTGACCGTCCACGGGCGGGTCCAGGGGGTGTTCTTCCGCGACACCGCGCGCCGGATGGCGCAGTCGCGCGGCCTCGGCGGCTGGGTGCGCAACACGCCCGAGGGGACCGTGGAGGCCGTTTTCGAAGGCGAGCCCGAGGCGGTCGAGTCGATGGTCGCCTGGTGTGGTGAGGGACCCCGCGGCGCGCTGGTCGAGCGGGTAGAGGTCACGGCGGAGGAGCCCGAGGGGCTGACGGAGTTTCGGATCCGGTAGGTCGCGAAAACGGCTCAATCCTGCTGCCGATCGCTGCGCATGCGTGAGCCACGTGTGACGCTCGCCCGTGGACGATCCCCGCGATGGGCTCGCTCACCCGCTCGCAGCTTCTCGTCTACGGCGCGGTGGCCGTCGCCCTGCTGCTGATCGGAGCGCGCTGGATCCGCTCGGGCGACCAATCGGGCTCCGCGGCCGGCGGGGTCAGCCTCTCGCCGGCCTCTGGCTCGTCCGGCTCTCCCGACGGCTCGTTCGAAGTCAGCGCGGGGAGTGGGGAGGACGTGGTCGTCCACGTGGCCGGCGCCGTCGAGGAGCCCGCCGTCTACAGGTTGCCGGCGGGGTCGCGCGTCGACGACGCCGTGCAGCGCGCCGGGGGCCCCACGGCCCATGCGGCGCTCGAAGGCCTCAACCTCGCGGCGCGTCTCACCGACGGACAGCAAATCGTCTTGCCCGCCAGGACCATTGGTCCTGGCGGGGTTGCCGTGGGCTCGGGTGGCGCCGGGACGCCCGACGCACCGATCTCGCTCGGCACGGCCACCGTCGAAGAGCTCGACACGATCGAGGGAATCGGGCCCGTGACGGCGCAGAAGATCGTCGAGTTCCGCAGTCAGAACGGCGGCACCTCGTCGGTTGACCAGCTCGATGAGATCGACGGGATCGGCCCGGCGACCATGGACTCCCTGCGGACTCGGCTCCAGCCGTAGGGAACCGAACATGGCATCGTTGCTGCGGCGCGGGGGGATCGCGAGGCGCGGGGGGATCGCCGGGCGCTTAGCTCGCGGGGGGATCGCCTGGCGCTTCGCCTTGCTCGGTGGCGCAACGGCGGGGCTCGCGATCTCACCGGCGCTGGCCGCGCGGGCCGAGGGCATGGCCAGATTGGTGCTCGCGCTCGGGTTGGCCGCGGTAGTCGGCCTGATCGCCGCCCGCCCCGCGCGAGCGCGGCGCGGCGCGCGGCGCCTGGCTGGCCCTCCTGGCCCTGTCCGTCGCGGCCTCGGGCCTGGCCGTGGGCACCCTTCGCCTGGCGGCGATCGACGGCGGCGCCTTCCAGGGGCCGACCGGGCAGCCGACGACCGCGCGGGGGTTCGTGAACGCGGTCCCGCGCCGGTCGCGGGGCCAGGTCAGGGTCCGGATCCAGACCGCCGACGGCCGGCTCGCGGTGGAGGCCTCCGAGCCGGTGCCCGACCTCCCGATCGGCCACCAGGTGAGCGCCACCGGGACGCTGCGAGACCCCCAGCCCTGGGAGGCCGGCTATCTGGCGCGCCACGGCATTCGCCAGGTGCTCGCCGCCGACCGTCTGCGGCTCACCGGCCAGCGGCGTGCCGGTCCCGTGGCGCTGATCGATCGCATCCGCGATCGGGCGGAGATCGCCCTCGAAAGCGGCACCCCGGAGGCGGAGGCGGCGCTCCTGAGGGGCTTCGTCCTGGGCGAGGACGACCGCATCGAGGCGACCACGGTCGACGACTTCAAGCGCTCCGGGCTCGCCCACCTGCTCGCGGTCTCCGGACAGAACGTGATCCTGCTGGCCCTGCTGGCGCTTCCGATCCTGGCGCTGCTCGGCGTCCCGGTCCGCGCGCGCCTGCTCTGCGTTCTGGCGCTGATCGCGATCTACGTCCCCGTCACCGGCGCGGGCCCCTCGATCCTGCGCGCCGGCGCGATGGGTGCCGCAGGGATCGTCGCCGCGCTCGCCGGACGGCCGCGCTCGCGCTGGTACGCGATCCTGCTCGCCGCCTTCGTCACCCTGGCGATCAATCCGCGGGCGAGCGGGGACGCCGGCTGGCAACTCAGCTTCGCCGCCGTGATCGGGATCCTGCTCTGGGCCGGGCCGATTCGCGACCGCCTGATCCCGCCGTCCGACCATGGCGACGGCGGCGAGCAGCCGCGCCTGGCGGCGCAGCCTCGCCGAAGGGGCAGCGGTGACGATCGCCGCGACCCTCTCCACAGCCCCGTTGATGGCGCACGACTTCGGCACGGTGTCGCTTGCCTCTCTGCCCGCGAACCTCCTCGCGCTGCCCGCGGTGGCGCCGTTGATGTGGCTGGGGATGCTGGCTGCGCTCGTCGGCCAGCTCCCCTGGCTCCCCGTGGAGCCGCTGACCGGGCTCGCCGGGGTGCTCGCCGCCTACGTAGCTCAGGTGGCCCACTGGCTCGGCTCGCCGGGATGGGCGACGGCCAACGTCCCGCTGCCCGGGCCGACGGGGGTGCTGGCCGCGTACGCCGCGCTCGCCCTGGCCGTCTGGCTGCCGCTCGGCTGGGCAAGCCGCCGAAGGGGCCTGGGCCGGCCGCCGTCTCGGCTCAAGCCCCTCGTCCTGGCGATCTGCCTCGGGGTCTGCGGCCTCGCCCTCGCCGGCCTCGGGTGGTTCGGCGGGACCTCCGCCGAGCGCGCGCCCGGGTTGCGGGTGGTCGTGCTCGACATCGGCCAGGGCGATGCGATCCTGCTCGACCCGGCTGACGGCGACCCGGTGCTCGTGGACGGTGGCCCACCCGCCGCCGACCTGCGTGGCCGACTCGAGGACCAGGGAGTGTCGGGCCTCGCCGCAGCGATCCTCACTCACGACCAGTCGGATCACGCCGGCGGAATCGCGGAGCTGCTCGGCTCCTTCCCCGTCCACCGCCTGCTCTACGGGCAGCCCAGCCCGGACCTGGTCGGGGCTGCGCGCTCCGCCGGCGTCCGCGCCACGGGGATCGCCGAGGGGTCGGAGGTCCACTCGGGGAGCCTGAGGATCGAGGTCCTCTGGCCACCCCGGGCGCTTTTGGAGGAGCCTCGGCCGGATGACCTGAACGAGGCGTCGGTGGTCCTCCTCGCTCGCTGGCGCCGCTTCAGCATGCTGCTGACCGCCGACGCCGAGGCGGAGGCGGTGCCGATCGACCCCGGACCGGTCGACGTGCTCAAGGTGGCCCATCACGGCTCCGCTGACGCCGGCCTCGATCGGCTGCTCGACCTCAGCGCGCCGCGCCTCGCGGTGATCTCGGTGGGAGCGGACAATCCATACGGCCATCCAAGCGCCGCCACGCTCGCCACGCTCGCAGAGCACCGGGTCCCGACCGCGCGCACGGACGAGCAAGGCGAATTGACGATTGGGGTCAGCCCCGGCGGCTGGCGGGTCGAGACCGAGGAGTGAGATTGGGGTCAGGCAGGGTGGCTGGCGGGTCGAGACCGAGGACTGATCGGCACGCGGCCGGTCTCGCACCGCCTCGGCGGCGCCGCCGAGGCGGTGCTCAGGAGTGGCCGCACCTGCGAATACACTCGGCGGCCATGTCCAGTGGGAGCGCCAAGGCCCAGGCCGCGATCAAGCCGGCCTACCTGATCGCCGGCAGCGACGAAGGAAAGATCGGCGCGGTGCTGTCGCGCCTGCGGGCCCGGGCCGAGCGCGAGAGCGGTCCGGGGGCACTGGAGAGCTTCGCGCCGCCCGCCGGCGGCCAGGCGCCGGACGCCCACGCGCTGATCGCCGCGATCCCATCGATGTCGCTGATGGCATCTCGGCGCTATCTGCTGGCCGACGGCGTCGAGCGGTGGACGGCCAAGCAGGCCGATGCGGTGATCGCCGAGCTCGGCGCGCTGCCGCCGGACGTCACCGTGGTGCTGGTCGCCCGCGAGCAGCCACCGAAGGTGAAGGCGCCCAAGGGCATCGCCGATGCCGTCGAGGCCGCCGGCGGCGAGGTGCTTCGCTACCAGTCGCCCAAGGCGCGCGAGCTGCCCGCCCGGCTCATCGCCGAGGCGAGCCGGCATGGCTTCCGGCTGGAGCCCGCGGCGGCACGGCTCCTGGTCGAGCGGCTGGGGGACAGCACGCTGCGACTGGCCAACGAGATACAGCGGCTGGCGCTGTGGGCAGCGCCGGAGGAGGAGGTGACGGCGGGCGACCTGGAGGCCATGGTGGCCGACACCTCCGAGGAGGCCGCTTGGGCCCTCTCGGACGCCATCGTCGCCCGCGACCCGGATGCGGCCCTTCGGGCCGCGGAGCGCCTGGCCGCCCAGGGTGAGGCGGTCACGCCGCTCGTCTACCAGGCGGCGCGACGGCTGCGCGAATCCCACGCGGCGCTCTTGGAGCTCGAGGCGGGGAGCTCGCAAAAGGAGGTCGAGGCAAAGCTCAGGATGCACCCCTACGCGGCCAAGATGCTGTTGCGACGCCTGAGGGGAGCTTCGCCGTCGGAGCTTCGTGCCGCCACCGGCGCGATCGCCGATCTGGAGTGGTGGACCCGCGGCGGCTCCGAATACCCCGACGACGTGGCGCTGACGCTCGCGGTGCGGCGGGCGTCCGGCGCCGGCGCCGGTGCGGGCTGAGCCCCCTAGCCGGCGGCGCGACTCAGCACCCGGGCGGCGCGGGCCTTCTTGCGGGCGCCGTTGTTCGAGTGAAGAGCGCCCTTCTGGACCGCCTTGTCGATTCGCGAGACGAGCTGGCGGTGCTCCTCGGTGATCGCCGAGGCATCGCCCGAGTCCACCGCGCTCTCGAAGCGCCGGAAGTGCGTCTTGACGGCGCTTTGCAGGCGGCGGTTCTCGAGTCGCTCCCGCTCGGAGCGGAGGATGCGCTTGCGCTGTGAGGCGATGTTGGCCATCGGGCGACGGCGGACTATAGCGACGGCCGCTTGATGGAACGCGAGGAACCCGGCCGGCCGGACTCGGGTCCGGTGGACATCCTCGCCGAGGAGGAGCCCGGCGCCGAGGCGATCACCGCCGCGCGCGAGTCCTCGCAGGCGCGGGCCGGTCGTTTGGCCCGCTCAACGGCCTTCTTCTCGTTCGCGACCAGCCTCTCGCGGATCGCCGGGCTGGTGCGCGAGATCGTCGCGGCGAGCTACTTCGGCATCAGGGGCCCGATGTCGGCTTTCACGATCGCCTTCCAGGTGCCCAACCTGGTGCGCAGCCTGTTCGCCGATGCGGCGATCCAGGCCGCGTTCGTCCCGGTTTTCACGGAGCAACTCGAGAAAGGGAACAAGCGCGAGGCCTTTCGCCTGGCCTCCACCCTGATCTTCATCGTCACCCTGGTCCTCGGCGCGATCACCGCGCTGCTGATCCTCCTGGCGCCTGTGGTGATGCCGCTGTTCGTGCCCGACGAGTACGTAACGGTCAGCGACCTCACCGTGGGCCTCTCGCAGGTCCTGTTTCCCATCCTGGTCCTGCTCGGCGTCACCGGGATGGTCGTGGGCATCCTCAACAGCTACGACCGCTTCGGGGTGTTCGCGATCTCGCCCTTCTTCTGGAACGTGGCGATCATCGCCGTCCTCGTCGGGCTCGCGCCCGCCTTCCCCGAGGACGAGCAGATCTACGCCTACGCGATCGGCGTGCTGGTCGGGACCGCGATCCAGCTGGCGATGCCGCTCTTCGATCTCCGCAACACCCCGTTCGGCGTGCGACGCGCCCTGACCGCGCCGTTCCGCGTCCGCAAGGCGGATTGGCGCGATTCGAACGTGCGTCGCGTGCTGCTGTTGATGCTGCCGGTGACGCTCAGCCTGGGGCTGATCAACTTCAACCTGTTGATCAACAGCATGGTGGGGTTCCTCGTCTCCGACGAGGCGCCCGCCGCGATCGACAAGGCGTTCCGCATCTACATGCTGCCGCAGGGCATCTTCTCGGTGGCGGTGACCACGGTCCTCTTTCCGACCATGGCCCGGCTCGCGGCGCGGCGCGACTTCGAGGACCTGCGCGCGACGATGGCCAACGGCATGAGGCAGATCGTCCTCCTGCTGGTCCCGGCCGCGGCCGCGATCCTCGTCCTCTCGGAGCCCATGGTGAGGCTCGTCTTCCAGCGGGGCGAGTTCGACGCCGCGTCCACCGACCTGGTGGCCACGGCGCTCTTCTGGTTCGCCTTCTCGCTGCCCTTCAACGGCATCTTCCTGCTGCTCACCCGGACCTTCTTCAGCCTCCAGCGTCCCTGGGTGCCCACGGCCATCTCGGGGATCAACCTCGCGATCACCGCCGTCGCCGCCCTGGCCCTCTACGGGCCCTTCGGCGTCGGCGGGATCGTCGCCGCCACGGTGATCGCGACCGCGGCCAGCGTGCTCGCGCAGACGATCGTCCTGCGCCGCCAGCTCGGCCGCCTCGAGCTCGCCAGGCTGGTCTGGACGACGGCCCGCGTCGCCGCCGCGGCGGCGGTGCTCGCGGGCGCCTGCTACGGGGTCTGGTACGCCCTGGATGAGGCGCTCGGGCGGGGCGTCGGCGGCCAGATCGTTTCGCTGAGCGCCGGCCTGGCGGCGGGGGCGGGCGTGTACGCCGCCGCGATCACCCTGCTCCGGATCCCGGAGGCCGAGCAGATCTGGCGGCTGGTGCGCCGCCGCGACGCCTAGGAGGGCTGCCTCAAGCCCCCAGTCGCCCTACGGCTTCCGAGGGCCCTGTCGCCATACTCACCCCTCGACGCCATGGACCGGATTCGCAACTTCTCGATCATCGCCCACATCGACCACGGCAAGTCGACGCTCGCCGACCGGCTGCTCGAGCTGACGGGCACCATCGGCGCCGAGCACCGGCCGCAGCTCCTCGACTCGATGGAGCTCGAGCGCGAGCGCGGGATCACGATCAAGGCGCAGGCGGTTCGGGTCTCCTATCGGGCCGGCGACGGCGAGATCTACCACCTGCACCTGATCGACACCCCGGGGCACGTGGATTTCTCCTACGAGGTCTCGCGCAGCCTCGCCGCCTGTGAGGGGGCGCTCCTGGTCGTCGACGCCGCTCAGGGCGTCGAGGCGCAGACGGTCGCGAACACCTACGCGGCGGTCGAGGCCGGGCTGGAGCTGATTCCCGTGCTCAACAAGGTCGACCTGCCGAGCGCCGAGCCGGAGCGGGTGGCGGCCGAGATCACCGACCTGGTCGGCGGCGATCCCGACGAGGTGCTGCGGATCTCGGCCAAGACTGGCGAGGGCGTCGAGGAGGTGCTGGAGAAGATCGTCGCGCGGATCCCGCCGCCGCGGGGAGAGGTGGACGCCCCGCCGCGGGCCCTGATCTTCGATTCCGAGTTCGACTCCTATCGCGGAGTGATCGCGTACGTCCGGGTCGTGGACGGCGCCTTCCGCAAGGGCGAGCGGATCACGGGCATGCAGACCGGGACCGAGGCCGAGATCGACGAGCTCGGGTTCTTCGTGCCGCAGATGCGACCGGCGCAGGGAATGAGCGCGGGGGAGGTCGGCTACGTGATCACCGGGATCAAGGACGTCGCCCGGCTCCGAGTCGGCGACACGCTGACCAGCGGGCGGGAGGCGGCGGCCGAGCCGTTGCCCGGCTACCGCGAGGTGAAGCCGATGGTGTTCTGCGGCCTGTACCCGCTCGACACCGACCGCTACGAAGACCTCCGCGACGCGCTCGACCGCCTGGCCCTGAACGACGCGGCGCTCAGCTACGAGCCCGAGACCTCCCAGGCCCTGGGCTTCGGCTTTCGCTGCGGCTTCTTGGGCCTCCTGCACATGGACATCGTCCGCGAGCGGCTGGAGCGCGAGTACGGCCTCGAGCTGCTGGCGACCACGCCCAACGTCCGCTACGAGGTCGAGCTTCGCGGCGGCGAGCGAGCGGAGGTGCGAAGCCCGGCCGAGATGCCCGATCCGGCCGCGATCGAGCAGGTCCTCGAGCCGTACATCCGAGCCAGCGTGATCGCGCCGGTCGGCTACGTGGGAGCGGTGATGGATCTCTGCCAGGGCCGGCGCGGCACCCACGTCGACATGCACTACCTGTCGCCGGAACGGGTCCAGCTCCGCTACGACTTGCCGCTGGCCGAGATCGTGCTCGACTTCTACGACCAGCTGAAGTCCAGGACCGCGGGCTATGCGTCGCTCGACTACGAGCCGATCGGCAGCCGTGCCTCGGACCTCGTGAAGCTCGACGTGCTGCTCGCGGGGGAGCGGGTGGACGCGCTGTCGGTGATCGTTCACTCCGACGACGCCTACCGGGCGGGCAAGGCGCTGGTCGAGCGGCTGCAAAGGACGATTCCCAGGCAGTTGTTCGATGTTCCCGTACAGGCCGCGATCGGCTCCCGGGTGCTGGCCCGCGAGACGGTGAAGGCCCTGCGGAAGGACGTCACGGCGAAGCTGTACGGCGGCGACGTCACCCGCAAGCGCAAGCTGCTCGAGAAGCAGAAGGTGGGAAAGAAGCGAATGAAGCAGGTGGGGCGCGTCGAGGTACCGCAGGAGGCGTTCCTGTCGGTGCTGGAGGTCGACGGCGACCAATGAACGCGAGCGCCGAGGAGAGGATCGCGCTCGCCCGGCGCGGGATCGAGCTTTACGACGTCGGCGACCTCGAGGGCGCCCTCGCGGCGACCCGCCAGCGCGAGGGGCTCGAGGGTTAGCCGTGGAGGAGAGCAGGCAACGGAAGATGGAGGGGCTCGCGCGGCGGAGCATCGACGCCTACAACCGCGGCGACGTCGGGGCGCTGCTCGAGCAGCTCGACGAGGAGATCGAGGTCTACACGCCGCCGGAGCTGCCGAACGCCGGGACGTACCGAGGCCACCAGGGCTTCTTGCAGTGGCTCGGTCAGTGGGATGAGGCGTGGGAGGAGTTCCGGCTCGAGATCGAGCGCATCGACTTCGTCGGCGATCGCTGCGGAGTGGTCACCGTCCGCCAGTTCGGGCGCGGCGCGGGGAGCGGAGTCGAGGTCGAGATGCGCATCGCCCAGCTCTACGAGATGCGCGGAGACAAAGCGACGCGCCTCCACCTACTACCCCGATCGCGAAACGGCCCTCGCGACGGCCGAGCGCCTCGGCCTTGAGGGCTGAGGCCGGAGTCTCAGACGCGCTCGGGCGGGTCCGTCGGGGAGGGGGCGCCGCCGATCCGATCCTGCCAACGGCGGTAACGCGCGCGCCGGCGCTCGTCGCGCGCCGTCGCGCGCGCCAGCTTGTGACTGTTCTCCCCATAGCGACGCTGCGCCCACGGCGATCCCGGTTTCGCCAGGCGGATCGCCGCCACCAGCCCAACCAGCCGCCACCAGGATCCCGATCACCGCCGAGGTGTACTTGCCCTTCAAGGCCGCGATCGTCGAGATCGCGAGCACGACGGCCAGGATGGCCACGGCCGCCAGCGCCGACCCGGCCTGCTCGGTGTCCCAGGGCGTGAAGCCGAGCAGGAGCGCGCCGCCCAGCAGGGTCGCGATGATCACCGCGTCAACGGAGCGGCGTCCCTCCTCCTCCCAGTAGACGTCCTCCAGGTGGAGCCAGAGGGCGAACTCGTCCAGCGTCAGGCCCATCCCGACCCCGAAGCCCGCTGCCAGGATCTCGAGCCAGGGGCTTTCGGGCTGGAGCGCGAAGCCGAGGAATCCGGCGAGCATCAGGAGCACGATCCCGAACACGAGATGGTGGACGTGGATACCTCCCGTCTTGATGCTCCCCGGCCACCAGGGCACCCTGGGGCTGCGCATCAGCCGCGTGCTCATGCGGATGAACCCGAACGAGAGCAGGAACGCGACCAGCGCCACGAACCCGGCCAGGTGACCACTCCCACCCGATAGGTCGAGCTGCAGGGTCACGTCGGCCACCGACACCACGCCGATATTCTGACCTGCGATGGCCGTGAAGACCGATGCGATCGGCAAGTCCTGGGACCCCGCCTCGTTCGAAATCGAGGCGGCGAGGATCACCCAGTACGCGAACGCCGTCGGCGAGAAGAACCCCATCCACCACGACGCCAAGGCCGCGAAGGCCGCCGGCTTTCGAGATCTGGTGGCGCCCCCGATGTTCTGCGTCGTCTACAGCGCCCCGGCGATGGGGCCGGCCATCCTCGATCCAGAGGTCGGCATCAACCTCCCCACGATGGTCCACGGGGGCCAGGAGTTCGATTGGGGGGAACCCGTTTGCGCGGGGGACGTGATCACCACCGCCGCCAGCTGCAAGGAGATCTACGAGCAGGACGGGAAGGCCTTCTACGTGTTCGAGTCGGTATCCAACAACCAAGAGGGCGAGCAGACGGTTCGTGCCATCTGGACCGACATCGTCCGCGGAGTTTCAGAATGAGGGGCTTTAGCCCCGAAAGCAGCAGGTCAGGATGCCGAAGGCATCCGCAAGAGAGTCTGACGGGAGGCCGCCGATGAGCGATCTGAAGCAGGGCGACTCGCTGCCGGAGCTGAGGGTCACTCCCGACGCCGGCCTGACCAAGCGCTACGCGGAGGCGTCCGGCGACCCGAATCCGATCCACATCGACCCCGAGTTCGCAAAGTCCGTCGGGCTGCCCGGAGTGATCCTCCACGGCCTGTACTCGATGGCGCAGGTCGCCCGCGCCCACACGGAGGCGGCCGGCGGTGACCCCCGGGCCCTGAAGCGGCTCTCGGTCCAGTTCCGCGGCATGGGGTTCCCGGAGCAGGAGATCGTGGTGAGCGCCACCGTCAAGGAGAGCCGCGACGGCCGGATCGTCACCGACACGGTCGCGGCCCAGGGAGACAACCGGATCATCCGCAACGCCGAGGCGGAGCTCGAGCTGGGCTGAGGGCGCCCCCAAGGCGGGGTGACGGGCCGATCGGTGCCCGGGCCTAGAATCGAGCCTTGAGCATGCTCTCCGAGCGCCAGCAGCTGATCCTCAAGTTCCTCGTCGACTCCTACCTCGAGTCCGGGAAGCCGGTCCCCTCGAAGGCGATCGCCGAGCGCGCGGACATCGATTGGAGCCCCTCGACCGTGCGCTCCGAGCTGGCGGAGCTCGAGCGCGCCGGCTACCTGACCCACCCTCATACCTCGGCGGGACGCCTGCCCACCGATTCCGGCTATCGCTTCTACGCGGACTCGCTGCTGGCGTCGGGGCGCCGCCTTGTGGCGCCGCTCGGGCCCAGCCTGGACCTGACCCAGATGCGCCGCCAGGTGGACGAGGCGATGCGCGAGACGACCGCCGAGCTGTCCCGGATAACCGATCTGCTGGCCGTCGCGACCGCCCCTCCCGCCGGCACCGCCCGCATCCATCGCGTCGAGGTGATGCTGCTTCAGCCCCGGGTCGTGATGGTCGTCGCGATCGCCTCCAACGGGGCGGTGACGAAGCGCGTCTTCACCTTCGAGGTGCCGGTGGACCCCGGCTTGGTCGAGTGGGCGTCGAGCTACCTGAACGAGCGCCTGGCGGGGCTGGGCATCGGCGCCAGGATGATCGCCGACCGCCTCGCTGATCCCGAGCTGGGCGGAGCCGAGGCGGCCTTCCTGGGCGAGATCTCTGCCGCGTTCACGGGGCTCGAGGAGCGCGCCGAGGCAGACCTGTACGTCGACGGGGCCGCGCGCCTTTTGTCCGAGGACCACGCCGGCGACCTCCCACACGTGGATGCGCTGATGCGCGCTCTGGAGCGGCGGGCGGGCCTGCTCAGCATCCTTCGCTCGGCGCTCGAGGAGCGCTCGGTGTTCCTTTGGATCGGCGACGAGAACCCGGCGCCGGAGCTGCGCTCGGTGAGCGTCGTCGGCGCCAACTACGGGCTCGGCTACCGGAACCTCGGCACGGTTGGCGTGGTGGGGCCGCTGCGGATGGACTACGCGACGGCGATCGCCTCGGTGCGCGACGCCGCTGGTCAGCTCTCCCGCTTCTTCGAAACGGTCTACGAGGGGTGAAGCGGGACTACTACGAGGTCCTCGGCGTGGACCGGGGAGCCGGCGACGGCGAGATCAAGAAGGCGTTTCGCAGGCTGGCGCGCGAGCTGCACCCCGACGTCAACAGGCACGACCCGGAGGCGGAGGAGAAGTTCAAGGAGGCCGCTGAGGCCTACGAGGTCCTCTCCGACCCCGACCGCCGCAGCACCTACGACGCCTTCGGTCACGAGGGCCTGCGCTCCGGGGGCTGGGCGCCGCGCACAGGCGCCTTCGGCAGCTTCGAGGACGTGCTGTCCGCGTTCTTCGGGCGCGGCGACCCGCTGTTCAGCGAGCTGTTCGGGTTCGGGCCGCGCGGGCCCATGAGCGGCGGCGACGTCGCGGCGCAGGTGGAGGTGAGCCTCGCCGAGGTGCTCACGGGAGCCTCTCGCGAGGTGTCGGTGGAGGCGGCTTCGACCTGCGAGCGCTGCCGGGGCAACGGCGCCGAGCCGGGAACACCGATTCGGACCTGCGAGACGTGCGGCGGCAGCGGCGAGCTGCGCGAGGTGGCCCGGGTCGCCTTCGGTCAGGTGGTGCGGACCGGCGCCTGTCCCACCTGCAGCGGCCAGGGCCGAGTGCCCGAGACGCCCTGCGAGGAGTGCGGGGGGCAGGGACGGACCGTGCGGATCCGCGCCTGGGAGGTGGACGTTCCCCCGGGGATCGAGTCCGGCCAGCGGATCCGGATCTCGGGCGCCGGGCACGCCGGCGAGATCCCTGGAAGGTCAGGGGACCTGTACGTGCAGGTGCTGGTCGCCGAGGACGAGCGGTTCGAGCGCCACGGACAGGAGCTGGTCACGGTCGTCGAGGTGCCCGCCACCCGGGCGATGCTGGGCGGCGCGGTGACCGTCCCGACCCTCGACGGGGAGCGCGAGGTGGAGGTCGCGGCCGGGGCGCAACCCGGCGAGCACATCGTCGTCCGGGGCCTGGGGCTGCCGTCGCTTCGCGGCGCGGCGCGCGGCGACCAGCACGTGGTGCTCGACATCCAGGTGCCCTCCGAGCTCAGCAAGGAGCAGCGGGAGCTGGCGGAGCGGCTGGACGAGTCGCTGGGCTCGGCGAACTCGGGACGCAGCGGGCACCGAGGTTCGCGGCGCCGCGCCCGAGCCAGGCGCGGCGGGTGATCCGGCTCGCCGTTCGCTGCCATCCCAAGCTCGCCGAGCGGGTGCTCGCCGACCTGGTCGAGCTGGCCCCGGGAGGAGTAGAGGAAGTTGGCGGCGTCCCTGCCGCGTTCGAAGTGGGGGACGATGAGGCGGCCGGTGGCGATTGGGTCGAATACGCCATCTACGGCGCCGCCGGCGAGCTGCCGGCGCTGCCGGACCTCGAGGCGATCGCCGGCGATGGGCTGGTCGCGGTCAGTTCGGCCGAGATCCCCGACGACTGGGCGGACCGCTGGCAGGACTTCCACCAGCCGCTCGAGGTCGGCGGCCGCCTCTGGGTCCGGCCCTCTTGGGTCGAGGCCCGGCCGGGCGCCATCGACGTCGTGGTCGACCCCGGCCAGGCATTCGGCACCGGCGCCCACCCGACCACCAGGATGTGCCTGGAGCTGCTCTTGGAGCTCGCCGACGCGGGGGGCGCCCACGGCGCCCTGGCCGACCTGGGCACCGGCTCGGGCGTCCTCGCTATCGCCGCGGCGAAGCTGGGCTTCGGCCCGATCGTCGCCTGTGACCACGAGCAGGCGGCGCTCGAGGCGGCCCGCGCCAACGCCCATGCCAACGGGGTCGAGCTGGAGCTGCGTCGCACGAACCTTCGCCTGGAGCCGCCTCCGCAGGCGCCGACGGTGGTCGCCAACCTGACGGCGCCGATCCTGCGCGAGGTCGCCCGCCGCCTGGAGCGAGCGCCCGAGCGGCTGATCTGCTCCGGGCTCCTGGCGGGGGAGGCCGAGGACGCCCGCGGTGCGTTCGCCAAGCACGGCCTGACGGAGCGCCTCAGCCGCGCCGACGGCGACTGGATCGCGATCTCATTCGCGGCCGGCCCATGAGCGAGCCGCGCGCGTCCTTGCCGATCGCCGTCTTCGACTCGGGGATCGGCGGGCTCACCGTCCTCCACGAGCTGCTCGTCTCGCTGCCGCACGAGAGCTACCTGTATCTCGGCGACACCGCCGGATTCCCGTACGGCACCAAGCCCCAGGACTGGCTCCGTCCCCGGATCGCGCAGTCGACCCGCTTCCTGCTCGACCGGGGCTCGAAGCTCTTGGTGGTGGCGTGTAACTCGGCGACCTCGGCGGCCGGGGACCTGGCTCGGGAGGTCGCCGGCGAGCACGGGGTGGAGGTGCTGACCGTGATCGACCCCGAGGCGGAGATCGCGGCGGCGATCAGCGACAGCGGCCGGATCGGGGTGCTCGCCACGCCGACCACGGTGCAGGGGGGCGCGTACCGTCGCGCCCTCGAGGCCCAGGGGCGCGAGCTCGAGGTGACCGAGGTGGCCGCACCCGACCTCGCCCCGATCATCCAGAACGGCTTTCCGTTCGATCAGCGGGTCATGGACACCGCGCGCTCCTACTGCGCGCCGCTGAAGCACGCCGAGGTGGACACGCTGATTCTGGGCTGCACCCACTACCCGCTGGTCGCCCCGATGCTGCAGCGGATGCTCGGCCGCGATGTGCGCCTGGTCACCGCCGGCCACGCCGTGGCGGCCGCCGCCCAGCGAGTATTGGAGGCCAGTGACCTGGAGGCGGAGAGCGACGACGAGGGCGAGTACCGCTTCCTCTGCACGGGGGACGTGGACGGCTTTCGCGAGCTCGGCACCCGTTTCCTGCAGATGCCGCTCGGCGAGATCGAGCACGTCGACCTGGACCCCTGACACCACTACGCTGTACTGCGTGAGCATTCTCGAGCGAGTGCAAGCCGATACTCGAGCGGCGATGAAGGCCGGCGAGCGCGAGCGGGTGGGCGCCCTGCGCCTGATCGCCAGCGCGCTTCAGCAGGAGGCGAAGCTGGGCACCGAGGACGAGATCGGGGTGTTGCAGCGGGAGCGCAAGAAGCGGCTCGAGGCGGCTGAGGCGTTCCGCAAGGGCGGCAGCGAGGATCGAGCGGCCGCCGAGGAGGCTGAGTCGGAGCTGATCGAGGCCTACCTGCCCGAGCAGCTCTCCGATGAGGAGCTCGGCGAGCTGGTGGGGGCGGCGATCGAGGAAGCCGGCGCATCCGAGCCGCGAGAGACGGGCAAGGTGATGTCCTTGGTGATGCCGCGAGTCCAGGGACGGGCCGACGGTAAGCGGGTCAGCGGGGCGGTTCGGGAGCGCCTCGATGGCGGCTAGGGACTAGGCCGGTCGGGACGGGCCTTGGCGCGCACGCAGATCACGCTCGACAACACGGTCGCCGCGGAGCTTGCGGGCTCGGAGGACTCGGTGCTTCGCGAGCTGGAGGGCAAGATCGGATGCGAGCTGCATCTGCGCGGCAACGTGCTGACGCTGGACGGTGACGAGGGCGAGGTTCAGGACGCCGCCGCGGTGGTCGATGAGCTGGTGGGCCTGATCGAGCGTGGCCACGACCTGGCGCCGGCGACGGTCGACACCGTGGCCGGCGCGATGGACGCCAGCCAGCGACCGGCGGAGATCCTCGAGGACGTGATCTGGGGCCACCGGAGCATCAGGGTTGCGCCGAAGACGGTCAACCAGAAGCGCTACGTGGACTCGATCCGCCAGCACACGGTGACCTTTGGCATCGGCCCGGCGGGCACCGGAAAGACCTTTCTGGCGGTGGCGATGGCGGTGGCGGCTCTCGACGCCCGCGACGTGAGCCGGATCATCCTCACCCGTCCGGCGGTCGAGGCCGGAGAGCGCCTGGGGTTCCTGCCGGGCGACATCCAGGCCAAGGTGGATCCTTACCTGCGACCCCTGTTCGACGCGCTCTACGACATGCTCGACCCGGAGCGAGTCAGCACCTACTTCGACCGCGGGATCATCGAGGTCGCGCCCCTGGCCTTCATGCGGGGCCGGACCCTTAATGACTCCTTCGTGATCCTGGACGAGGCTCAGAACACGAGCCCGGAGCAGATGAAGATGTTCCTGACGCGGCTCGGCTTCGGCTCCAGGATGGTGGTGACGGGCGACATCACGCAGATCGATCTTCCGCGCGACCAGCGCTCGGGGTTGGTGGTGATCGGGGAGATCCTCGCGCAGGTGGCAGACATCTCGTTCGTCCGCTTCGGCGGCGAGGACGTGGTGCGCCATCAGCTCGTGCAGAGCATCGTCGCCGCCTACGGCGAATACGAGCGGGATAGCCGCAAGAAGGCTTGACCCCGGCGCCCCTGGACCTGGCGGACGTTCCCGGGGAGCTGCGGCCGGCGACCAGGGCCGCCCTGCACGCGGCCGGCGTGCTCGAGGGGCACCTCTCGGTCGAGGTCGTCGCGCCCGACCGGATCCGCGAGCTGAACCGCGAGCACCGAGGCCGCGACGAGCCGACCGACGTGCTCTCGTTCCCGATCGACGGCGTCGAGGGGGTCGCCGGCCCGCGCGAGCTCGGTGACGTCGTCATCTGCGCCGAGCAGGCCGCCGATCTGCGCCGGGCGACGGTGCACGGCGTTCTGCACCTCTGCGGCTACGACCACGAGGCCGACGGGGGGGAGATGCTGGCGCTGGAGCGCGCGGTGGTCGAGGCGCTTGGGCCCAGCGACGATCGACGATGACCCGGATGGGGTTCGTAGGGCTGGCCGGGAGGCCGAACGTCGGCAAGTCGACGCTGGTCAACGCGATCGTGGGCGCCAAGGTGGCCATCGTCTCCGACCGTCCTCAGACCACCCGCCGCGCGGTTCGCGGGATCGCCACGGACGTGCCCGCGGGATGGCAGATGGTCCTCGTCGACCTGCCTGGGGTGCAGCGGCCGCGCGACTCGCTCACCCAGCGAATGCAGCGCAGGGTGGAGCGAGAGCTGGCCGACGCCGATGCGGCGCTCCTGGTCGTCGATGGGCACCAGGGAATCGGCCCGGGCGACAGGTTCATCGCCAAGGCGCTGCTGGGCGCGAAGCAGGGGACGCCCGTCGTCTGCGTCGTCAACAAGTGCGATCGCCTTCGCAGCCCGCAGACCGCGGCTGCGCTGGCCGCCGCCGCCCAGCTCGAGGCCGTGGACGAGCTCTTCCCGGTCAGCGCACGAACGGGGGCGGGATTGGAGCCGCTGACCGCTCACCTCACCACGCTGCTCCCGGAGGGACCGTTCGGGTACCCGCCTGAGGACCGGTCAGACCTCCCCAGCGAGGTTCATCTCGCCGAGCTGGTTCGCGAGCAGGTGCTGCGGCGCACGCGCGAGGAGGTCCCGCACGCCGTCGAGGTGGTAGTCGACGAGGTCAGGCGGCGTCAGCAGGCCGAGGGGGACCTCGTCGAGGTGCGCGCCCAGATCTGGGTGGAGACTCAATCCCAGAAGGGGATCCTGGTCGGCAAGGGCGGGCGGATGGTGCGCGAGATCGGCACCGCGGCACGCAAGGAGCTCGAGCGAGAGCTCGGCGCCCAGGTGTTCCTGGACCTCCAGGTCAAGGTTCGCGAGCACTGGCGCCGCGATGACGCCTTGCTCGACCGGATCGGCATCGATTAGCGGCGTTCGGCGCCGAACGACCGGAACTGGCCCCGTCCGGCACTACCGTAAACCTGGTATCAGTCGCATCGGGGATTCGGCCGATATAGATCATGAACTTGAACCGGTCAGAAGAGCTCGAGCGGCCGCTCGAGGACAGGCGGCGCAGCAGACGAATCGCGCCATTCGCCGTGGTCGCCTTGGCCGCGTTCGTGGCCGTGATCCTGGTCGGCACGCGGTCACGAGCGGGCGAGGTGATCGTTGCCGGCCTGCTCATACCTGCGCTGGTGGCCTCCGTCTACCTGGTGCCGTGGTGGAGGCTTCCGGCTTGGGCGCAGGCGGCTCCGCCACTGCTCTACTTCACCATCGTCGCGCTGCTGCGGGACGCCACGGGAGCCGACGAGTCGATCTTCACCGCGCTCGTGCTCCTGCCGGTGTTCTGGTTCGCGCTTTACGGAACGCGCCCCCAGGTCCTCGTCTCGGTGGCCGGGGTGTATCTGACCCTGGCCGCGCCGGCGTTGATCGTCGGCGCTCCGGACTACCCGCCCCGCGAGGAGCTGGTGCGCGCCCTGCTCTGGCGGCACGATCGCGGGCGTCCTGGGCCTCACGGTGCATCGGCTCGTGCTCGAGGTTCGCGCTCGCTTCATCGAGTACCGATCAATCATCGAGACCGCCCACGAATCGTTCATCTCAGCCGGGCCCGATGGCCGGATCGTCGACTGGAACCAGCAGGCCGAGCGCGACTTCGGCTGGTCTCGCGACGAGGTGATCGGGCGCAATCTCGCTGCGACGGTGATCCCCCCGAGGGTGCGGGGGGTCTACGCAGCGGGCTTCGACCAGCTCCTGCGTTTCGGCGACCACACGGTCCTCGGCAGGCGGTTCGAGATGCCGGCCATGCGTCGCGACGGCGGCGAGTTCCCGGTCGAGATCACGGTCTCGGCGCTGCCCACTGGCGGTGGGTACAGGGTCAACGCGTTCCTCCACGACATCTCCGAACGCCGGCAGGGCGAGCGGGCGCTGCGCGAGGCCGAGGAACGGTTCCGCCGCTCATTCCACGACAGCGCGGCGGGAATGGCGATCGTCAGCACCGACGGGAGCTGGCTGCAGGTGAATCAGGCGCTCGCCGACCTGACCGGATACCCCAGGGCGGAGCTGACGGGGAAGTCCTTTGCGGACATCACCCATCCGGACGACGTTGACGCCGAGTCGGAGGCCATCCGCCAACTCGTGGCCGGCGAGCGGCGACGGCACTTGACGGAGAAGCGCTGCGTCCGCGCGGACGGACGCCTCGTCTGGGTCTCGCTCAGCCTCTCTCCGGTTCGCGACGAGGCAGGGAACACGCTCTACCTGATCTCCCAGATGCAGGACGTCACGAAGCGCAAGCGAACCGAGGCGAAGCTCGCTCATCAGGCCATGCACGACCCGCTCACGGGGCTGCCCAACCGCACCTTGTTCACCGACCGGATGCAACTCGCCAGAGCGCGTCTGGAGCGTGGCGGCTCGCTGGCGCTGCTGTTCTGCGACCTCGACGACTTCAAGGAGGTCAACGACAGCTTCGGGCACGAGGCGGGCGACCGCATCCTGATGCAGGTCGCGGACCGGCTGCGCTCGATTCTGCGACCCAGCGACACCGTGTCCAGGTTCGGAGGCGACGAGTTCGCGCTGCTTTGCGAGGGGGTCGAGCCCGAGGCGGCGGAGCGGATCGCCTCGCGGATCGCCGAGGCATTCGCTGCGCCGTTCACGATCGACGGCAACGAGGTCTCCTTGAGCGCCAGCACCGGGATCGTGTTCACCGGCGATCCCGACGTGGAGCTTGACCGGCTGATGAGCGATGCGGACCTGGCCATGTACACGGCGAAGCAGAACGGTGGGGCCCGTCACGCCGTGTTCGGGCAGGGGATGGCTACGCACTCCCGCTCGTAAACTCCTCCAAATGGAGCACTCATCGCCGACCGGGGCGGTCCGCTTCGACGAGCAAGGCCTGGTGCCCTGCGTCACGCAGGACTGGCGCACGGGTGAGGTGCTGACGCTCGCCTATATGAACGGCGAGGCGCTCGAGCGAACCCGCGCCACCGGAGAGGTTCACTTCTACAGCCGCTCCCGTGACGAGATTTGGCACAAGGGGCAGACCTCGGGCAACGTGCAGCGCGTGCGACAGATCCGCTACGACTGCGACGCCGACGCCCTGGTGGCCCTGGTCGACCCGGCTGGCCCCGCCTGCCACACGGGCCAGCGCTCCTGCTTTTACCGCGACCTCGAGGGAAGCGCCGACCCTGCTCGGGATGCTCCGCCGGCCGATGGGGAGCCCACCCCCGCCGCCTACGAGGCGCTGGCGACCCTCGAGCGCACCCTGCTGGATCGCCGGGAGCGCCATCCCGACGGCTCCTACACGGTCGAGCTGCTGGACGACCCGCCGCGGATAGGCGACAAGGTGCGCGAGGAGGCGGACGAGGTGTCCCGCGCCGCCGGCTCGGAGTCCGATGAGCGGGTCGCGGAGGAGGCCGCCGACGTCATCTATCACCTGCACGTGCTCCTGGTCTCGCGTGGGATCTCGATCGCGTCGGTGCTGGAGACGCTGAATGGCCGTCGCAGTTGAGCGCTCCGAACCCGGACATCGGCCCGATGGCGATCAGCCCTGAGCTCGAGCTCGACCTCGACCCCGGCATCGAGCGTGCGCGCGAGCTGGCTCACGAGGGAAACGCGATCCCGATTCGCCTGTCGTTCGTCGACGACTGCGAGACCCCGGTCTCGGCTTTCCTCAAGCTGCGCACCGAGGGCCCCTGTTTCCTGCTCGAGTCCGCCGAGCAGGGACGCCTCGGCCGCTACTCCTTTCTCGGCTTCAGCCCCAGAACGGTGCTTCGCTGGCGGGACGGCGTGCTCAGCGAGTGGCCTGGCGACGCGACCGCCGGCGCCGAGCCGAGCGCCCGCCACCCCGCCCCCGACCCCTACGCCGCGGTGAGCGACCACCTCGGCCGCTACCGCCTGGCGCCGGTCGACAACCTGCCGCCGTTCGCGGGCGGCGCGGTCGGGTTCTTCGGCTACGACCTGGTTCGCACGGTGGAGCCGCTGGGCGAGCCGAATCCCGACCCGATCGACCTCCCGGACATGGCGCTGATGGTGAGCGACGTGCTGGTCGTCTTCGACCACATGCGCCATGAGCTGACCCTGCTGGCCTACGCGTTCTGTGACGAGGCGACGGACGTGGACGCGGCCTACGCGCAGGCGGCGTCGGCGATCGCGAGCGTGCGCGAGCGCCTCCGCGGGCCGGTGCCGCGGACGTCGCGCTCCGCGGTGTCGCCTGCGGACGAGGCGCCGGAGTTCAAGTCGAACATGAGCCGGGAGCAGTTCGAGACCAACGTGCGACGCATCATCGAGTACATCCACGCCGGCGATGCGTTCCAGGTTGTCCCGTCGCAGCGCTTCTCGGCGCCCGCGCCGGTCGAGCCCTTCTCGATCTACCGCGGCCTGCGCGCCGTCAACCCGTCGCCATACATGTACTTCCTCGACTTCGGCGACTTCCAGCTCGCCGGCGCCTCGCCCGAGCCGCTGGTCAAGATCACCGGCCGCCAGGTCGAGACGCGGCCGATCGCCGGCACCTACGCGCGCGGGGCGAGCGAGGAGGAGGACCGCCAGCGGGCGGAGGAGCTGCTGCGTGACCCGAAGGAGCGCGCCGAGCACGTGATGCTGGTCGACCTGGGACGCAACGACCTCGGCCGCGTCTGCGAGTACGGGTCGGTGCGGGTGGACGAGCTGATGGCCGTCGAGTCCTACTCCCACGTGCTTCACATCGTCAGCCAGGTCTCAGGACGGCTCCGCATGGACGTCACGGCGATGGACGCGTTGCGCGCCGTGCTTCCCGCCGGGACGCTCTCCGGAGCGCCGAAGGTCAGGGCGATGCAGATCATCGACGAGCTCGAGCCCCACAAGCGGGGCTCCTACGGCGGCGCGGTCGGGTACGTGGGCTTCAACGGCGACCTCGACACCGCGATCCACATCCGTACCGTGGTGGTGAAGGACGGCCTGGTTCACGTGCAGGCCGGGGGCGGCACGGTGGCCGACGCGAAGCCGGACTACGAGTACGACGAATCGGTGACGAAGGCGAAAGCGATATTCCGAGCGGTGGAGCTGGCCGTGAGCCAGCCGGAGTGGCCATGAAGGCTCTGGTGATCGACAACTACGACAGCTTCACCTACAACCTGGTGCAGTACCTGGGGGAGCTGGGGGCGCAGCCGGAGGTGGTCCGAAACGACAAGGCCACGGTGGCTGAGTTGCTCGGCCGCCGGCCTGATCGGCTGGTGATCTCCCCAGGGCCATGCACCCCCGGGGAGGCGGGCGTCTCGATCGAGGCGGCGCGGGCGTTTCCAGAGGCCGGCATCCCGACGCTGGGCGTCTGCCTCGGCCATCAGTCGCTGGTCGAGGCATTCGGCGGGCGGACGATTCGCGGCGATCCGATCCACGGCAAGGACGCCGAGGTCGAGCACGACGGCAAGGGGGTCCTGCGGGGGCTGGACAGCCCACTGCGCGCCGGCCGCTATCACTCGCTGGTCGCCGACCCGGCGCTGCCGGATCAGCTCGAGCTGACCGCCACCTTCGGGGATGTGGTGATGGGCGTGCGGCATCGCGAGCTGCCGGCCGAGGGCGTGCAGTTTCACCCCGAGTCGGTGCTCACGCCCCACGGAAAGGACATACTCCGCAACTTCCTCGCTTGATGCCGAACGAGGTCCTGACACGCGCCATCGACGCCGTCTGCGCCGGCACGCACTTGACCTCCGACCACGCCTCGGCAGTGCTCGACGAGATCATGGAGGGCAGGGCCGCCGACGTGCAGACCGGGGCGTTCCTGGTCGCGCTGCGGGCCAAGGGGGAGACGGTCGCCGAGCTGGTCGGGTTGGCGAGGACGATGCGGCGGCTGGCGGCGGAGGTGGAGGCCAGGCGCGACGACCTGGTGGACACGGCGGGCACCGGCGGCGGCCCCTCGACCTTCAACATCTCGACCGCCGCCGCGCTGGTCGCCGCGGGAGCCGGGTGTGCGGTCGCCAAGCACGGCAATCGCTCCAACACCAGCCGTTGCGGCTCCGCGGACCTGCTCGAGGCGCTCGGCGTGCGGATCGAGCTCGGCCCCTCGGAGGTGGCTCGTTGCGTCGACGAGATCGGCTTCGGGTTCATGTTCGCCCCTCGGCACCATGCGGCGATGAAGCACGTGGTGCCGGTGCGAAAGGAGCTGGCGGTGCGCACCATCTTCAACTTCCTCGGCCCCCTCACGAACCCCGCCGGGGCCACCAGGCAGCTGCTCGGCGTCTCGGACCGCCGCTACCAGGAGACGATCGCCGAGGCGCTCGTCGGCTTGGGGTGCGAGCGGGCGCTGGTCGTCTGCGCCGCGGACGACGTGGACGAGATCAGCGTCAGCGCCGAGACGAGGGTGGTCGAGGTGAAGGAGGGCCGCACGGAGGAATGGTTCCTGCGGCCGGAGGACGTCGGGCTCGAGTCCGCCGCGATCGAGCTGATCGCCGGCGGTGAGCCGGAGGAGAACGCGGCAACGGTCACCAGCGTGCTGGATGGCAAGGGCGGCCCACCGCGGGACGTCGTGGTGTTGAACGCTGGCGCCGCGATCCTGGTGGGTGGAGGAGCCGAGGACCTCGCGCAGGGCATCGAGCGCGCCGGCGAGGCGATCGACTCCGGTGCGGCACGAGAGGTGCTTCGCAGGCTGGTGGAGCTGAGCGGCGAGCTGGCTCAGTCCTGACCGTGCACGCGACCGTGCTGGCGGGCACGTGCACTAGCCTTCTACGACGATGAGCTGGCTCGAGCAGCTGGTCGCGGGTGCGCGAGAGGACGCCCGCCGCCGCAGCGAAGAGGTCCCGTCCGAGAACCTGCGCGCACGGCTGGGCACCCGGGACGGAGCCCGTCCGTTCAGCGAGGCGCTCGTGCGCCCCGGTCTCTCCCTGATCGCCGAGTTCAAGCGGCGCTCCCCCAGCTCTGGCGAGATCCGACCGGGCGCCGGCGTGGCCGAGACGGTCAGGGCGTACGAGCGGGGTGGCGCGGCCGCGCTCTCGATCCTTACCGAGGAACGCCACTTCGGAGGCTCGTTGCACGATCTGCGCGCCGCCCGGGAGGCCTCGGACCTCCCCATCCTGCGCAAGGACTTCATCGTCGATCCCTACCAGCTCTACGAGGCGGCGGCCAACGGGGCGGACGCGGTGCTCCTGATCGTCGCCGCGCTCGACGACGAGGAGCTCGCCGCCCTCTACGGCGAGGCGCGGGCGGTCGACCTGGACTGCCTGATCGAGGTTCACGAGCAGAGCGATCTGGAGCGGGCGCTGATGATCGACGCCGACGTGATCGCGATCAACAATCGCAATCTCGAGGACTTCAGCGTCGACGTCGAGACAACGGCGGAGCTGCTCACGGATGTTCCGGCCGGCAAGACCGTCGTCTCGGAGTCCGGCTACGCGGGCGGCGAACAGCTCGACGAGCTCGAGCGGATCGGGGTGGATGCCGTGCTGGTGGGGGAGACCCTGATGCGCGCCGAGGACCCCGAGGAGCTCGTCCGGGAGCTCACCGGCGACCAGGAGGCCACCCGCGAGCACTATCTGGAGCGCGCCTCCGAGGAATGATCCTTAGGGTCGCTGAAGGCTCGCGTTAGCCGGCCTTAAGCGGGATCCCCCAAGCTCCCGGGGCATGAGCAGGTTGAGGCCCGTGTTCGACGCTCTCGGACGATTCGTCCGCACCTCCTTCGGCGCCGCCCTCGTGGGCGGGCTCGTGGTCGCCGTCGTCGGCTTGATCGCGATCGGCGCCGGCTGGGTGAAGTCCTCGGACGGTGGCGATGAGGGCTCGACGCTCGCCGCGGCCCCGCTCCCCCAGCCGGCCCCCCGGCAGGCAAGCGGCGAGGGGCTGACGGTGAACCAGATCTACGAGAAGGATTCCCCCGGCGTGGTGTTCATCCGGGCCGAGTCCGCGGCTCAGGCACCGTCGCCGCTTGACCCATTCGGCGGCGGTGGCGGGCAGGCGACCGGCTCGGGTTTCGTGATCGACCGCGCCGGCCACGTCCTCACCAACGCGCACGTCGTGGAAGGCGCGGAAGAGATCGAGGTCTCGCTGGGAGACGTCGACAGCTCAGAGCCGGTCAGCGCCCGGGTGGTGGGCGAGGATCCCTCAACCGATGTGGCGCTGCTCGAGGTGGATGCGCCCTCCGATCAGCTTCACCCGGTGGCACTCGGCGACTCGTCCCAGCTCCAGGTGGGCGATTCGGTGGTCGCGATCGGCAACCCGTTCGGGCTCGACCGGACCGTGACCACGGGGATCGTCTCGGCGCTCCAGCGCGAGATCAGGGCCCCCAACGGCTTCACGATCAACAACGTGATCCAGACCGACGCCGCGATCAACCCCGGCAACTCCGGCGGACCCTTGCTCGACGCCGACGGCCGGGTGATCGGAATCAACTCCCAGATCGAGTCCGCCGGAGGGGGCGGGAACGTCGGGATCGGCTTCGCGGTCCCCATCAACACCGCCGACGAGGTGGTCCAGCAGCTCCTCGACGACGGCACCGTGGAGCACGCGTTCCTGGGGGTCAGCGGAACCGATGTCACCCCGGAGCTCGTCGACGTCCTCAACCTCCCGGTCGAGCAGGGAGCGCTGGTCCAAAGCGTCGTCTCCGGCGGGCCGGCGGACGATGCGGGCGTCAAGGGCGGAGGGGCCACCGTGACGGTCGGCGGCCAGCGGGTTCGCGCCGGCGGCGACGTGATCACGGCGATCGACGGCGAGGACGTAACCGGCATGGCCGACGTGATCGGCGTCGTCAACGAGAAGCAGCCGGGCGACGAGGTGCGGCTCAGCCTGACCGACGGCGACCAGGAGCGCACGGTCACGGTGAAGCTGGGCGACCGCCCGGCCAACGCTCGCGGCTGAGCCGAATACCCCGCCGGAACCCTCGCCTCCGGCTACCAGGGAGCCGAAGGCGACCGGTCATCCGGCGCAGCCGTATCCGGCGGGCGCGGGCGCACACCTGACCCGGCAGGTCCACACACAGCTACCGGGGCTTCGTCCCTAGCGCCTGCGAGCGCCACGTATCTTTGTTCGTGTGCGAGTCAAGTTCTGCGGCATCACGAATCTCGACGACGGGCGGGAGGCGGCGCGCCTCGGCGCCTGGGCCGTCGGGCTCAATCACCATCCCGAGAGCCCGCGCTTCTGCGAGCCGGAGGTGGCGGTCGAGGTGGGCGCGGCGCTCAAGCGCCAGCTCGAAGTCGTCGGCGTGTTCGTCAATCCGACGTTGGATGAGCTCGCCGCCGCCGCCGAGAACGAGGCGCTGACCATGATCCAGCTGCACGGCGACGAGGGGCCCGCCTTCTGCCAGGAGGCCGCCCGCCGAACGGGCTGCAAAGTGATCAAGGCGGTGCGGGTGCGCGGCCGCGCCGATATCCGTGCCGCCAAGGCGTACCGCACCGACTTCCACCTGCTCGACGCCCACCGGCCGGGGACGCCCGGCGGAACCGGTGAGGGCTTCGACTGGGAGCTGCTGGCCGGGCGCCGGTCGGAGGTGCCGCTGATCCTCGCTGGTGGCCTGACCGCCGAGAACGTCGCCGACGGGGTGGTCGCCGCCCGCCCCTTCGCCGTCGACGTGGCGAGCGGGGTGGAGGCCGGGCCTGGGGTCAAGGACCACGCGCTGATGGCGAAGTTCTTGGAGAGCGCCCAGCGGGGGTCGGTCGACCCCCGGGTGGTGGCGTGAGCGCGCCCGCGGTTCAGGAGCGCTTCGGGGCCTACGGCGGGCGGTACGTCCCGGAGGTCCTGATTCCCGCCCTCGACGAGCTGTCCGCCGCCTGGGCGGCCGCTCGCGACGACGCAGGGTTCCGGCGGGAGCTCGACGCCCTGCTTCGCGACTACGTGGGGCGGCCGACGCCGCTCTACCGCGCCGATCGTCTCTCGGAGCGGGCGGGGCGCAGGATCTACTTGAAGCGCGAGGACCTTGCCCATACCGGCGCCCACAAGATCAACAACGCGATCGGCCAGGCCTTGCTCGCCCGCCAGATGGGGAAGCCGCGGGTGATCGCCGAGACCGGCGCCGGTCAGCACGGCGTGGCGGCGGCGACGGCGTGCGCGCTGCTCGGCCTCGAGTGCGTCGTCTACATGGGCACCGAGGACATCCGGCGCCAGGCGCCGAACGTCGAGCGCATGCAGCCTCCTGGGAGCCGAGGTCGTCCCGGTCGAGGCCGGCGCTCGGACCTTGAAGGAGGCGGTGAGCGCCGCGATCCGGGACTGGGTCGCGAACGTGCGCACCACGCACTACATCATCGGCTCCGCGGTGGGGCCGGCGCCATACCCGGCGCTGGTGCGCGATCTGCAGCGGGTGATCGGCGACGAGGCGCGCGAGCAGGCGCTGGCGGCCGAATCAGCGCTTCCCGCCAGGGTGATCGCCTGCGTGGGCGGAGGGTCCAACGCGATCGGGACCTTCTACGCCTTCCTGGACGACCAGGACGTGGAGCTGATCGGGATCGAGGCCGGAGGCGACGGGCTCGACGGTCGGCATGGCGCGTCGCTGGTCGCCGGGCGATCCGGGGTCCTCCACGGAGCGCTGTCCTCGGTGCTCGCCGACGAGCAGGGCCAGATCCTCGAGGCTCATTCGGTTTCGGCCGGGCTCGACTATCCGGGCGTGGGCCCCGAGCACGCCCACCTTCGCGACACTGGACGGGCGCGCTACGAGGCGGTCGCCGATGCCGAGGCCCTGCGCGCCTTCCGGGAGCTGGCCCGGCTGGAAGGGATCCTGCCCGCGCTGGAGCCCGCCCACGCAATCGCCTGGCTTCTATCGAATCCGCGTCCCTCCACCGACCCCGCCGCTCCCGGAGCGCTCGGATGTCGGCAGACGAGGAAGCGGCGGGCTTTGATGTCGTCTGTCTGAGCGGACGAGGAGACAAGGACCTGGCCGAGGCCCTGGAGCGCCTTGAGCAGCTCGATGGGTAGTGACCCCATCGGTGCCGCCTTCGCAGCAGCGCGCGAAGAGGGCAGGGCGGCGCTGATGCCGTACCTGATGGGCGGCTTTCCCGATCTCGAGACTTCGCTTGCCGTCGCTGCGTCCTACGCCGAGGCCGGCGCGGACGTGATCGAGCTCGGCGTTCCCTTCTCCGACCCGCTCGCCGACGGCCCGGTGATCCACGCGGCGGCGACCCGAGCGCTGGAGGCGGGGGCGACGCTCGAGCGGGTGCTGTCGATCTGCGAGCGGCTGGCCGGCCAGGCCCCGGTGGTGCCGATGGTGTACGCGAACATGGTGCTCGCGCGCGGCCCGGGCGAGTTCGCGCGGTTGCTCGCGGACGCCGGCGCCGCCGGCGTGATCGTCCCGGACCTGCCCCTGGAGGAGACGGGGGAGATCGGCACGGAGCTGAGCGGCGCGGGCATCCCGCTGGTGCCGCTGGTCGCTCCGACCACTCCCTCCGAGCGCCGCGGCCGGATCTGCGAGCGCGCCGAGGGATTCGTCTACGTGGTCTCCGACACCAGGGTCACCGGCGAGCGCGACGGGCTGCCGGACGGCCTCGCCGAGCTCGTCGCCGCGGTGCGCGCCGACGCATCGGTTCCCGCCGCGGTGGGATTCGGCATCGGCACCCCGGAGCAGGCGGCGGCCGTGGGGCGGATCGCCGATGGGGTGATCATCGGCAGCCGCCTGGTGCGGGCGGTCTCGGAGGCCGACGGCGCCAAGCCGGCTGCCCAGGCGGTGAGCCAGTTCATCCGCGACGCGCGCGAGGCGATCGCCGGCGGCGATCGCTCGGTCGAGTAGATTCCCGGCCGTGCAGCTGGTGGTGTTCACAGTCGTCGCCCTCAGCACGATGATGGTCGCCTACGCGTTCGGGCTCGGCGGCGCGGTCGGCTTCCTGATCTTCTTGGCGATCCTCTTCGTCGGCATCCTGGCGCGCGTTTCGGCGCCGCTGATCGCGCGGCTTCGCCCTTAAGGCTGGCGGGGCCGTGCGCGTTGGTGTGCTCACCGGAGGCGGCGACTGCCCCGGTCTGAACGCCGCGATCCGAGCCATCGTCCGCAAGGGCATCGATCACTACGGGCACGCGATCGTCGGCTTTCGCGACGGCTGGCGGGGGCCGCTCGAGAACCTGCACGAGGAGCTCACGGTGGAGAGCACCCGCGGCATCCTGCCTCGCGGCGGGACCATTCTCGGCACCTCCCGGACCAACCCCTTCAAGCGCGACGACGGGCCCGAGCGCGTTCGCGAGACGATGGAGACGCTCCACCTGGACGGGCTGGTCGCGATCGGCGGCGAGGACACGCTCGGCGCCGCGGCGCGCCTCCACGGCGAGCACGGCGTGCCGGTCCTGGGGGTCCCGAAGACGATCGACAACGACCTTGCGGCCACCGACATGACCTTCGGCTTCGACACCGCCCTCCAGGTGGCGACCGACGCGATCGATCGCCTCCACACGACCGCGGAGTCGCACCACCGGGTGATGGTGGTCGAGGTGATGGGGAGACACGCGGGCTGGATCGCCCTCCACTCCGGGCTCGCGGGCGGCGGTGACGTCATCCTGATTCCCGAGCGGCCGTTCGACATCGACGACGTCTGCCGGTTGATTCGCCGCCGGCACGCCCGGGGGCGGTTCTTCTCGATCGTCGTGGTCGCCGAGGGCGCGATGCCCGCGGAGGGCACGATGGAGGTTGCGGAGGGCGAGAAGGACGAGTTCGGCCACGTGCGCCTGGGCGGCATCGGCCAGCGACTGGAGCGGGAGATCGAGACCCGGACCGGATTCGAGACGCGCGCGGTGGTCCTGGGCCACATTCAGCGCGGCGGCACGCCGACCGCGTTCGATCGCGTGCTGGCGACGCGGCTGGGAGTGGCCGCGATCGACGCCGCGCACGAGGGCGGCTGGGGAACCATGCCCGCGCTGCGAGGTACGCGAGTGGAGCTGGTCCCCCTGAGCGAGGCGGTGGAGAAGCTGCGCACCGTTCCTCCGGAGGACTACGAGGTCGCCTCGCCGTTCTTCGGGTGACCCCGCGCGTTGCCCGGATCGCCCTGACGACGGTTGCGCTGGTCGTCGTCGGGGCTACGACGCCGGGCTGTGAGAGCCCGGGCTCGGGCATCCAGCAGGGCGAGCAGGTCACCGTTTACGTGAGCATGCCCCTGCGCGGCCCCGACGGGGCCGAGGGTCGCGACGTGGTCCGCGCCGCCAAGCTCGCCCTCGCCGATGCGGGCCGAAGAGCGGGGGAGCTCAGGGTGCGCGCCGTCTATCGCGACGACACCAGCGGCCGCGGGGCCCGGGCTCGATGGAGCCAGGCGGTCGCAGCCGCAAACGCCCGCGATGCGGCCGAGGACTCTTCGGCGATCGCCTTTATCGGCGACTTCCACTCGGGAGCTACCCGCGCCTCGGTGCCGATCACGAACGAGGCCCGGATCCTCCAGGTCTCGCCGGCCAGCGCCGCGGTCGACCTGGTGCAGCCGTTCCTGGGCGCCGGGGACCAGGTCCCCGAGGAGGTCCAGGCGACCGGCGAGCGCACCTTCGGTCGGGTGATCCCAAGCGACGAGGTGCAGGCCGAGGCGGCCGCAGGGTGGGTCAAGCGACTTGGCGCTCGGCGGGTGGGCACGGTCTCGGACGGCACCGAGTTCGGCCAGACGATGGTGAGGGCGTTTCGCGAGAGCCTGTCGGGCGTCACGGTTGACGCGCGGGAGTCGTGACCCCCTCTCCCCCATCTACTACGGCGGCACCCCCGACGACGCTCCCGCCTCGGTCTCGCGCCAGATCAAGACGCCATGCCCTCACCCCGCTGTGATCGGCTCCGATGCGCTTCTGGGCTCGTCGCTCCTGCGTCCATCTCTGGCCGGCACCGTCGCGTGCCGGGTGGCCTTCCCCGGTCCAAGCGGCACGTACATCACCTCCGCCGCCCAGGATCCCTCGCAGCTTCCGCCGGCCGGGGAGGGGTTCGTTCGCGCCTTCACCAAGCGCTACGGGCGCCAGCCCGGGCGCTACGGCGCCTATGGCTACGAGGCGATGGCCGTGGTGCTCGACTCGATCCGGCGCGCCGGCGATCAGGGCGATAGCCGCGACGCCGTCGTGGACGCCTTCTTCGACACCCAGGACCGCGACTCTGTGCTCGGCACCTACTCGATCGACGAGGTGGGCGACACGACGCTCGGGCGGCTGGCGGGGTATCGGCTCGTCGACGGCCGCCCACGCTTCCAGACCGGCTTTGCGGGTGCGCGTAGGCGAGTCGTCAGCGCCGCAGCAGGTCCCCCAGGGCCGGTTCGAGCTCGGGGTGGCGGAACTCGAAGCCGGCGTCCAGGGCGCGGCGGGGAACGGTGCGCTGGCCGCCTGCGGCGACCTCGCCGAGCTCGTCGCCGAACCTGACCCTGAGGGCGAGCTTGGGCACCGGCACGACCGCGGGGCGGCCGAGGACCCGCCCGAGCGCCTTCGAGAACTCGCGGTTCGTGACCGGGTTGGGCGCCGCGGCGTTGTAGGTGCCCGACGCCTGGTCCGTGTCCAGCGCCCAGAGCAGCAGGCGGACCTCGTCGTGGACGTGGATCCACGGCATGTACTGAGCGCCGCCGGCCAGCGGCCCCCCGACCCCGAGCTTGAAGGGCAGCAGAAGCTGCTTCAGCAGCCCATGCTCGGGATCGAGCACCAGCCCGGTGCGCACCACGACCACGCGGACCCCGACCTTCTCGGCCTCCCTCGCCGCCGCCTCCCAGGCGACGCAGACCTGGGCGTCGAAGGTCGAGCCCGGCCCGGTTGACTCGTCCACCACCGCCTCGCCGCGATCGCCGTAGTAGCCGACGCCCGATTGGCTGACCAGGACCTTCGGGCGGGGGTCGGTGGCGCTGATCGCATCGACCAGGTTCTTGGTGGAGCGCTCCCGGCTGTCGCGGATGCGCCGCTTGGCGGCCTCGGTCCAGCGCTGGTCGATCGGCTCGCCGATCAGGTTGACGACGGCGTCGACGCCTGTGAGAGCGCTCGCGGGCGGACGCTCGGCGGTGGGGTTCCAGGCGTGCCAGGTCACGGTCGGATTCCCCTCCCGCGCCCGTTTAGGGTCGCGCGTCAGTCCGACGGTCTCGTCTCCGCGCGCCAGCAGCGCGTCGCAGACGGCCGAGCCGATGAAGCCGCTGGCACCGGTTACGAGTACGCGCATCGCTACCTCCCTGCAGTCAGCGTTATTCGACTGTCGCGAACGTTCCTGTCTCCTCGGAGACCCGTGCGATCCCCTCGTGGCGCGCCTCCTTGACGACCGCGGCGGCCACCGCGGGCGCGACCTCCCGGTCGAAGACGCTGGGGATTATGTAGTCCTCGCTCAGGTCCTCCTCGCCAACCACCTCGGCGATGCCCTGGGCCGCCGCCAGCTTCATCTCCTCGGTGATCCGGGGCGCCCCCGCGTCGAGCGCGCCACGGAAGATGCCCGGAAAGCACAGCACGTTGTTGATCTGATTCGGATAGTCGGAGCGGCCGGTGGCCATGATCCGCACGTGGGGCTGGGCCTCCTCCGGCATCACCTCGGGGTTGGGGTTGGCCATCGCGAACACGATTGCGTCGTCGGACATCTTCGCCAGGGCCTCGGCAGGGATGATCCCGGGGCCGGAGACGCCGATGAACAGGTCGCAACCCTCGATCACCTCGGCGGGCGAGCCGTGCAGCTTCTCGGGGTTCGAGTTCTCGGCGTACCAGCGCTTGATCTCGCTCATCTCACCGGCCGCGTAGTCCTCACGCTCGGTGGAAAGGGCTCCCTGGCGGTCGCAGCCGATCACGCGAGTCACCCCGGATGCGTGCATCATCTTGGTCACCGCCACCCCCGCGGCGCCCAGCCCGACGACGAGCACGCGCAGCTCCTCGAGGCCCTTGCCGACGATCTTGAGCGCGTTGAAGAGCGCCGCCATCACCACCACGGCGGTCCCGTGCTGGTCGTCATGGAACACGGGGATGTCCAGTGCGTCCTTGAGGCGATCCTCGATCTCGAAGCAGCGCGGCGCGGAGATGTCCTCCAGGTTGATTCCCCCGAAGGTCGGCGAGATCAGCTTCACCGTGTCCACGATCTGGTCCGGGTCATGCGTGCTGAGGCAGATCGGGAAGGCGTCGACGTTGGCGAACTCCTTGAACAGCATCGCCTTGCCCTCCATCACCGGCATCGCGGCCTCCGGGCCGATGTCGCCGAGGCCGAGCACCGCGCTGCCGTCCGAGACCACGGCCACGGTGTTGCGCTTGATCGTGTACTCGAACGCCTTCGAGCGGTCGGCGGCGATCTGCTGGCAGACGCGGGCAACCCCCGGCGTGTAGGCCATCGACAGATCGTCGCGAGTCTTCAGCGGGTACTTGTTCTGCTGCTGGATCTTGCCGCCACGATGCATCTGAAGCGTGCGGTCCACGTAGTCGAGCACCCGGGCGCCGCGGGTGGAGCCGATCGCGCGCAGGATCTCCTCCCAGTGCGCCTGGTCGCGCGCGTCGACCGTGAACTCGCGCACCCGCTTGCCCTCGCTGCCGGCGCCGGGCACCAGGTCCACGCCCTGAAGCGCGCCCCCGGCCTGGGCGATCTGCGCGGTGAGCTTGCCCAGCGGCTCCTGGCGCGCGTCGAGCTCGACGCGCACGGTCACCGAGAACTGCGCGCTGACGGAGGGGACCACGGGCATGGCGCGGAATCTTATGCGTGCGTTGTCGCCGGCACCGGCGCGAGAAGGGCAGGTAGGGGGGCGAAACGCCGCCGCTTGGCGCTTTTCAGACCGTATGGGTCCAAAACGCGCCACTGGGTACCCCGATCACGAGATCGCGAGGCTCGCGACACGTCAGCATGGGGTTGTCCTACTTGCCCAATTGGTTGCGGCCGGCGTCAGCCAGCGCGCAGTGGCCCGCCGCGTCCAATCGGGTCGCCTCCACCGAATCCACCGCGGCGTCTTTGCCGTCGGCCACAAGCGGCTGACCAACGAGGGCATCTGGCTCGCGGCTGTGCTCGCCTGCGGCGACGGGGCAGCGCTCAGTCATCGCAGCGCCGCCGCGCTGTGGAAGCTGCTGCCGGCCTCTCGGGGGATCGTTGACATCACGGTCCCCGGTACGGGTGGGCGCCGCAAGCGCCGCGGCATCCGCCTGCATCGCTCCCCCTCATTGACTCCGGCGGCTACGGTCCGTCGCAACGGAATCGCGGTTACCACCCCTGCCCGCACCCTGGCCGACCTACGCCGCGTTTCGACCCCGGAGGAGTTCCGGAATGCCAGACGCCAGGCCGAGATCATGGGGTTGGACCTTGGTCAGCAGGGCGTTGAGGCGGACCTGACACGCAGCGAGCTGGAGCACCGCTTCCTGCGGCTCTGCCGGCGTCACCGGCTCCCGAGGCCAGAGGTCAACGCCCGTGTCGGCCCCTTCGTGGTCGACTTTCTGTGGTGCAGTCAGCGCCTGGTCGTCGAGACCGATGGTTACCGCTTCCACCGCGGACGCCTGGCGTTTGAGGCGGACCGCGCACGGGACATCGAACTGAAGCTGCTCGGCTACACGGTCGTCCGTTTCACGCACAGGCAGGTGGTGGACGACCCGTCACGGGTGGCGCGGACGCTGCGAACGCTCCTGGCATGAGCGGGAATGGCGCCTTACTCGCTGTATGCGCGAGGAAAGCGCCATTTCGCCTGGCGGTTGACGCCCGCCGCGGCCGCGCGCCGTCCTAGGATGGATGGGTGCCCGCGACGAAGGCGAAGCCGAAGGGGTCCACGAAGGCATCCCAAGGCGACGGCGAGCTGTTCCTGATCGACGGAAACAGTCTCGCGTACAGGGCGTTCTTCGCCCTGCCGGAGTCGATTGCGACCGCCGACGGGCGCCCGACCAACGCGATCTACGGCTTCGCCTCGATGATGGCCAAGATCCTCATGGACCACCACCCGCGCGCCGTGATCGTTGCCTGGGACGCGGGGATGTCGGGTCGCGAGGTCGAGTACCCGGACTACAAGGCGCAACGGCCGCCGCGGCCTGACCTGCTGTCGGAGCAGTGGCCCCACCTGTGGCCGCTCGCCGAGGCGTTCGGCTTCCACAACGTCAAGGTCGAGGGGTGGGAGGCGGACGACGTGATCGCCACGCTCGTCCGCCACGCCCGCGAAACGAAGATCCCGGTGATGGTGGTGTCGGGCGACCGAGACGTCTACCAGGTGGTCACGGACGGCGTTCAGGTGATGACCACGTCGCGGGGCGTCACCGAGACCAAGGTGTACGACCGCGAGGGGGTGGTCGAGCGCTACGGCGTGCCGCCCGAGCTGGTCACCGACCTGATCGGGCTGAAGGGCGACACTTCGGACAACATCCCGGGCGTCCCGGGGATCGGCGACAAGACCGCGGCCCAGTTGCTACAGGAGTTCGGGTCCCTGGAGGGGGTGCTGGGGAGCGTCGACAAGATCTCCGGGCCGAAGCGGAAGCAGAACCTGGTCGAGCATGCCGACGATGCTCGCCTCTCGAAGCAGCTCGCGACCCTGAAGGACGACGTCGAGGTGCCGGTCGACGTCGCCGAGATCGTTCGCTCGACGCCCGACCGCAGCCGCCTGCGCGATATCGCGGCGGAGTTCGAGCTGCGCGCGGTGATGCAGCGGCTCGACGAGGAGTTCGGAGAGATCGTGCCCGAGCGACGCGTCGAGGAGACGATCGAGGTCGAGGCGGAGGAGGGTGGTCCCGGCGATCTCGCGGCTGAGGAGATCGCGATCGCCGTGGCTGCCGGGCGCTGGGCGGCCAGCGACGGCGAGCGGGTGGTCGCGGGCGACGCACCCGACCTCGTTGCCCTCGCCGAGGAGCTGCGCGGCCGGTCGCTGATCGCGCATGACGCGAAGTCGCTGGGCGGGGGCGGGCGCACCGGCCTGCTCGCGGTCGCCCCGCCGGGCAGCCTCGAGCTCAAGCACGACACGATCGTCGCCGCCTACCTGATCGACCCGGCCAGGCGTACGTACGACCTGCACGAGCTGGCGGCCGATGCGGGCCTGGCTGCCGCCCCGGCGGGCGCCGAGCCCGGGCAGCTCTCGCTCGCCGCCGAGGAAGGGGAGGCCGCGGGCGACCCCGCGGTGGACGCTCGTCTGACGCACGAGCTGGCCGGTCGCCAGCGGGAGCGGCTCGACGAGCTCGGGCTCCACCGGCTCCTGCGCGAGGTCGAGATGCCCTTGATCGAGGTCCTGGCGGCCATGGAGCGCGCGGGCGTCAAGCTCGACTCCAAGCGGCTGGCCGAGATCGGCCGGGGAATGGACGAGCGGATCGCCGAGCTGGAGCGCGAGATCTTCGAGCTGGCCGGCCACGAGTTCACGATCGGCTCGCCCCAGCAGCTCGGCGTGGTGCTGTTCGAGGAGCTCGAGCTGAGCCGGAGGCGCCGCGGCAAGACCGGCTTCTCCACCGACGCGCGCGTGCTGGCCCAGATCCGTGACGAGCACGAGATCATCGCCAAGGTCGAGAGCTGGCGCGAGCTGACGAAGCTCAAGAACACCTACCTCGACGCGCTGCCGGGGCTGATCGACCGCGAGACGGGCCGCATCCACACCACCTTCAACCAGGTCGCGACAACCACGGGGCGCCTCTCGAGCACCAACCCGAACCTCCAGAACATCCCCATCCGATCCGAGATCGGCAGGCCGGTCCGGGCCTGCTTCGTCGCGGAGCGCGGTATGCGCTTGCTGTCGGCCGACTACAACCAGGTGGAGCTCCGTGTCCTGGCCCACGTCGCCGGCGAGGACGTGCTGCGCGAGATCTTCGCCTCGGGCGAGGACGTTCACGCCGCGACCGCCGCCGAGGTGTTCAGCATCGCGCCCAGCGAAGTCGGGTTTGCGGAGCGCTCCAAGGCGAAGATGGTCAACTTCGGCATCGCCTACGGCCTCTCCGCCTTCGGGCTCGCCGATCGCCTCCAGATCTCCCGCGAGGAGGCGGCGGTCTACATCCAGCGCTACTTCGAGCGCTTCCCGGCCGTGAAGCGGTTCATCGACGAGACGATCGCGAAAGCCGAGCGCGACGGGTTCGTGACCACCCTGATGGGCCGCCGTCGAGCGATCCCAGAGCTGCGCTCCGACCAGCGTCAACGGCGCTCGCTGGGCGAGCGGCTGGCCGTAAACACAGTGATCCAGGGAACGGCCGCGGACATCATCAAGCTGGCCATGGTGCGCTGCCACACGGCGCTTGCCGAGGCGGAAATGGGAATCCGGCTCGTGCTCCAGATCCACGACGAGCTGCTGTTCGAGGGTCCCACGGCGGAGATGGAGCCCGCGTCCGAGCTCGTCCGCACCGAGATGTGCGCCGCCTTCGACCTCGACCCGCCCCTTGCCGTCGACCTGGGCGTGGGCAAGGACTGGCTGGCGGCGAAGTAGAGGCGGCGGCCGACTAGCATCCCCGCGACCATGGACCGAGGCCTCGCCGTGCTGCTCACCGCCGCGGTCGGCGGCCTGATCGCGCTCCAGCCGGCGATCAACGCCGGCCTCGGCCGCGCCACCGGCAACCTTCCAGCCGCCCTGGTCTCGTTTGCGGTCGGGACCCTGCTGCTCGCCCTGATCGTCGCCACCGTCGGGCAGGCCGGTGGGCTTTCCTCCACCTTCGACGTGCGCTGGTACTACCTGATCGGTGGCGTGCTCGGGGCGGCCTACGTGACCATCGCGCTGATTGCGGTCAGCACGATCGGCGCCGGCGGCGTTGCGGCCGCAACGATCACCGGCCAGCTGACAGCGGCGGTGGTCATCGACCGGCTCGGGGTCCTGGGCCTCGAGGAGACGCCCTTCAGCGCGGCGCGGATCGCCGGCGTCGTCCTACTGCTGGTGGGGACCTACCTGATCGTGCGTTAGGCCGCTGTCGCCACAGCGCGGCGGGGCTCACCTCGCGCCGCCAGCTCGCGTGCGTAGGCGGGGTGGGCGATCCGGAGGTAGTGGCCGAACGACCACCGCACGAAATCGTCACGGCTCATCCCGCGCAGGGCGGTCGCCAGGAGGCGGGGAGGGACCTTGGGGACGAGGCGCTGCACGCCGAGCAGCCAGCGATAGTGCCGCTCGTGGCGGGCCGAGAAGGCCGCGTAGCGTCGCAGGGCCGTCTGCCGCGTCGCTCGGCCGTCGGTCACCTGGCGCAGCTCGCGCCCGCAGGCGATCCCGAAGTAGAACGCGGTGCGGATCCCCTCGGCGGTCAGAGGCAGGCAGTGCCCCGCCGAGTCCCCTGCGAAGAACACGTCGCCGTCGGTCGCCTGGCGCAGCTTGTGTGGAATCCAATTCCCCTGGTAGCGGACCGGATCGCGGTTCAGGTCGTGAGCCAACCGGACCGTGGACTCCTTGACCCCGACGCGGGGGTCGAAGGAGCCGACGCCGACCCGGACCTCGTCGTCGGCGGGGAAGCTCCAGCTATAGCCCGCGGGCACGTAGCCACGGTCGATCCAGATCTCCAGTTCCTGTGAATCACCGCAGGGATGCACCTCGAGCCCGCGCGAGAGCGGGGCCTCCACGGGCTGGTAGCCCTGGGAGCCGAGCACGCGTCGCCAACCCAGGCAGTCGACGACCAGCGGCGCCTCGATGTCGCCCCGATCCGTACGCACCGTGGTGCCAGTCCGCCCGTCCACCTTCGCGGTCTCGAACTCGGCGTGGCAGCTTTGGAACAGAAGCTCGCACAGCGCCGGGTAGTCGAACGTGGAGAACGTCCACGGAAGGCGCATGCGGGTCGTGACATGCGGGGTGTGAATCACGAGCTGGTCGAAGGTCTGCTTGATCGACCCAGCGGTTCCCATCGCGTCGAGCCAATCCGTAGGCGCAGCGCACGCCGAGGTCTGGCGCTCCCCGATCTCGTAACGATCGACGATCAGGACCCTCGCCCCCGAGCCCGCCAGCTCGCGGGCGACCGCGAGGCCCGCAAAGCTCGCTCCGCAGATCAGCACGTCGCAGTCGTGCTTCAGCGGTGTTCGCTTCGAGCCGCGCTTAGTGCGTCGCGTTGGCACCGAAGGCGAGAGTACTTCAAGTGGGGGGCCGACTTTTGCCATAGTTACCCGCCGTGCCCGCGACCGAGACAACGACCGAGGCTGCCCGCAATGACGCCGCGCCGGCGCCTGTGGACGGCTCGTACGACGCCCTGATCGAGGTCGACGGCAAGCTCGTTCCGAACTACGACGCCACCATCAAGCCGTTCGAGGAGGGCGAGGTGGTGAACGGCGAGGTGGTCAGGATCGACAAGGACGAGGTGCTGGTCGACATCGGCTACAAGTCCGAGGGGGTCATTCCCTCGACCGAGCTCTCGATCCGGCGCTCCGTGGACCCGGGCGAGGAGGTCTCGCTCGGTGAGCGCGTCGATGCGCTGGTACTCACCAAGGAGGACCAGGAAGGACGGCTGCTGCTCTCCAAGAAGCGCGCCCGGTTCGAGAAGGCGTGGCGGAAGATCGAAGCCGCTGCCGAGTCCGGCGAGCCGGTTGACGGGACCGTGATCGAGGTGGTCAAGGGCGGGCTGATCCTGGACCTGGGTGTGCGGGGTTTCCTGCCCGCATCGTTGGTCGACATCCGTCGCGTCCACAATCTCGACGAGTTCAAGGGGCAGACGCTCGAGTGCAAGGTGATCGAGCTCAACCGCAGCCGCAACAACGTGGTGCTCTCGCGCCGCGCGGTCCTGGAGGAGGAGCGCAAGGAGGTTCGTGAGCAGATCCTCGGCCGCCTCCAGCCCGGCGCGGTGGTGGAGGGGAAGATCTCCAACATCGTCGACTTCGGCGCGTTCGTCGACCTCGACGGGATCGACGGGCTGATCCACATCTCCGAGCTTTCCTGGAGCCACGTCAACCACCCCTCCGAGGTGCTCTCGGTGGGCGAGACGGTGAACGTGAAGGTGCTCGACATCGACCGGGAGCGCCAGCGGATATCGCTGGGCCTGAAGCAGACACAGGAGGACCCGTGGCGCCGGGTGCTCGAGGAGTACCGCCCCAACGACGTGCTCGAGGGCAAGGTCACGAAGGTGGTGGCGTTCGGCGCCTTCGTCGAGATCATCCCTGGCGTCGAGGGCCTGGTCCACATCTCCGAGCTCGCCGAGCACCACGTCGAGAACCCGAGCGAGGTGGTCTCACCCGGCGACCAGACCTGGGTCAGGATCCTCGAGATCGACGAGAACCGCCGCCGGATCTCGCTCAGCGTGAAGCGCGCCCAGCCGCAGAACCTACCGCTGCGCGACCTGATGCCGCCAGAGTTGACCGGCGAGGCCCAGGCGACGCCCGAGGAGGTGCCCGACCTCGATGTCTCCGAGGAGGTCTTCCCTGAGCCGCCACCCCAGGTGGAGCCAGAGCAGGAGGCCACGGGAGACGAGGAAGCCGGCGAGCCGCCCTCGGAGGACGAGGGCTCCTGATCGGCGGGCGGTGGGCCCACCGCCTGACATCAACCGCGAACCCGTTTTCGTCGGTCTGACCGGCGCGGTCGCCGCCGGCAAGTCCGAGGCCATGGCCGCATTCGCGCGGCTCGGCGCGGCGACGCTGTCGAGCGATGCCGTGACCCACGAGCTCCTCGGCGGCTCGGAGGTTCGCGAGCAACTCGTGGAGCGCTGGGGCGAGGCGGTCTTGGTCGACGGTCGGGTGGAGCGCGCCCGGGTCGGCGAGATCGTCTTCGGGCGACCCGATGAGCTCGCCTGGCTCGAATCGGTTCTGCATCCGCTGGTCGGCGCGCGGATCGCCGACTGGCGCCAGTCGCTCCCGGCGGACACCTCGCTGGCCGTGGTGGAGGTGCCGCTGCTGTTCGAGACCGGTATGGAGCGCGCCTTCGACGCCACGGTTTGCGTGGTCGCGGACGACTCCGTTCGGGCGGCGCGGGCAGGTGCCCGCGGGACCGAGTTGCTCGAGGGCCGCAGCGCTCGCCAGCTCTCTCAGGAGGAGAAGGCCGCCAGGGCGACCCACGTGATCTCGAACGACGGCTCGCTGGCCGAACTCGAGGAGCGCGTGGCGCAACTGATACCGGCGCTCGCCGCGCTGTCCCCGGAAGCGGCGTGAGCCCGGCGAGGACAGCCGCCACCCGCGGTAGGCCCCGAGCCGGCCGAGCAACCCGCCCCAAGTCTCGCCGGCGCCGGTGGCTGGCGATCGTCGTAGCGGCCGCCCTGGGGGCCGGGGCGGCGATCGCCATCAGCCAGATCGATTTCACGAGGGCGATCCGCGAGTTCACCTTGCCGCTTCGCCACGACGACATCATCCGCCAGCAGGCGGCCGACAAGGGCCTGGACCCGTCGCTGATCGCCGCCGTGATCTACGCCGAGTCCCGGTTTCGCAACCAGGAGTCCGAGGCCGGCGCACTCGGCTTGATGCAGATCACTCCCCAGACCGCCCACGACATCGCCCGCCTCAGCGGTGGCACGCAGTTCGTCACCGGGGACCTCTCGGACGCCGACATCAACATCCGCTAC
Source organism: uncultured Actinomycetes bacterium (assembly GCA_963721735.1). Taxonomy (GTDB): domain Bacteria; phylum Actinomycetota; class Thermoleophilia; order Solirubrobacterales; family 70-9; genus AC-56. Next base: position 70,923 of record CAVRKX010000020.1, on the reverse strand, counting down.
GGCTCCTTCTATCTCAGCTACCTGCTTCGCCGCTACGACGGGAACGAGGTGGCGGCGCTCGCCGCCTACCACGCCGGCCCCGGCAACGCCGACCGCTGGGGAGGCGCCGGCCTTGACCTCGACGCGATCGGGTTCCAGGAGACCCGCGCCTATGTCGAGGAGGTTCTGGACAAACGCCGGGCGTACCGCGACAACTACGCGGACGATCTCGGGCTCGGTTGACCCGGGATCGCGCCGGCCCCGGGTAAGCCGACGAGGCACCGGGACCGACTCCCGCTATCTTGGCTCGGTGCCCGACTTTCGCCTCAATCCCGCCTACACGGCCACCGCCGACCAGCCGAAGGCGATCTCGGGGCTCGCCGAGGGCCTCGGGACCGACGAGCGTTTTCTGGCCCTGCTCGGCGCCACGGGCACCGGGAAGACGTTCACGATGGCCGGGGTGATCGAGCAGGTGCAGCGTCCGGCCCTGGTGATCGCCCACAACAAGACGCTGGCGGCGCAGCTGTGCAACGAGTTCCGCGAGTTCTTCGGCGAGAACGCGGTCGAGTACTTCGTCAGCTACTACGACTACTACCAGCCCGAGGCCTACGTCCCGGCGCAGGACCTCTACATCGAGAAGGACTCCTCGATCAACGACGAGATCGATCGGCTCCGGCACTCGGCTACGGCCGCGCTGCTGGCCCGGCGCGACGTGGTGATCGTCGCCTCGGTGTCGTGCATCTACGGAATCGGGTCGCCCGAGCTCTACCGCGAGCAGATGCAGCTGTTCAAGGTCGGCGAGTCGGTCGAGCGCGACGAGCTCTTCAGAAAACTGATCAGGATGCAGTACGGGCGCAACGACACCAACCTCACCCGCGGAACGTTTCGGGTCAAGGGCGAGCTCCTGGAGGTCTTTCCCGCCTACGCCGAGACCGCCTACCGGATTGGCCTGTTCGGAGACGAGGTCGAGGGGATCCAGCACTTCGACCCGCTGACCGGCGAGGTGCTCGACGAGATCGACCACGTTGCCGTCTGGCCGGCGACCCACTACGTGACCAAGGAGGAGACGATCGAGCGCGCGGTGGGCGAGATCAAACAGGAGCTCGCGGAGCGGACCGGCTGGCTCGAGGAGAGCGGCAAGCTGCTCGAGGCGCACCGCTTGCGGCAGCGGACCGAGTACGACGTCGAGCTGCTCAAAGAGCTCGGCTTCTGCCCGGGGATCGAGAACTACTCGCGGATCATCGACGAGCGGGCGCCGGGGAGCCCGCCGCACACCCTGATCGACTACTTCCCCGACGACTTCGTGGTCTTCGTCGACGAGTCGCACCAGACGATCCCCCAGCTCGGCGGAATGTACGAGGGCGATCGCTCCCGCAAGCAGACGCTCGTCGACCACGGATTCCGGCTGCCCTCGGCCCTCGACAACCGGCCGCTTCGGTTCGAGGAGTTCCTCAGCCGGGTGGGGCAGTTGGTGATGGTCTCGGCGACCCCCGGCGACTTCGAGCGCGGGTCCTCGTCGCGGATCGTCGAGCAGATCGTGCGGCCGACCGGGATCGTCGATCCCGAGGTGCGGGTGCGCGAGACTCGCAACCAGATCGACGACCTGATGAACGAGGTTCGCCGGCGGGCTGAGGCGGAGGAGAGGACGCTGGTCACGACGCTGACCAAGAAGATGGCCGAGGACCTGACCGCCTACCTCTTGGAGCACGGCTTCCGGGTCCGGTATCTGCACTCGGAGATCGACACCCTGGAGCGAATCCAGATCATTCGCGACCTGCGACTTGGGGAGTACGACGTCCTGGTCGGGGTCAACCTGCTCCGCGAGGGCCTCGACCTGCCGGAGGTCTCCCTGGTGGCCATCCTCGATGCCGACAAGGAGGGCTTCCTGCGGGGCGAGACCAGTCTGATCCAGACGATCGGCCGGGCGGCGCGCAACGTGCGCGGGACGGTGCTCATGTACGCGGACCGGGAGACTGAGGCGATGCGGGCGGCGATCGGGGAGACCGACCGGCGCCGCGAGATCCAGCTCGCCTACAACCGCGAGCACGGGATCACGCCCGAGACGGTCCAGAAGGGGATCTCAGACATCAGCGACTTCCTGGCGATGGAGTCGCGCGCGGCCCCGGCGCGCCGGCGTCGCGCGCGGGGCGATGGGGAGGCGATCAGCAGCCCCGCGGAGCTGGAGAAGCTGATCGTCGAGCTCGAGGAGGAGATGCTCGCCGCCGCCGAGGACCTGCGCTTCGAGGAGGCCGCCAGGATCCGCGACGAGCTCAAGGAGCTGCGTCGGGACCTGGAGGCGCTGCGGGCCTGAGGGCCGCCGGCTGGGCCGGGGCGGGTGGCTCCGAGCTTCCCCCGGCCGCGCTTGCAGTCAGGCCGATGGGCCCGGTTGGCACCCATCCCCTGTACATGCGGAGCAGGGCCAGCAGGCCGACCAGCCCCGCCAGGGCGGAAAGGCCGCCGGCGTAGGCCAGTGTCCCCCGGGGTCCGATGGCGACGACCAGAAGACCCCCCGCGGCGAAGGCGCCCAGCTCGGCCGCGTTCCGGATCCCGTTGTACGCGGCGAATGCCCGTCCGTGGAGGTGATCGGGAACGCGCACGTGGATCAGGCTCCGGAACATGACGTTCTTGAGCCCGTGCGCCAGGCCACCCATGAACGAGCAAGCCAGGAAGAAGCCAAAGCTCAGCCAGAGCGCGGGCAGCGCCAGACCGGTGCCCTGGACGGCAACCGCGGCGAGCCCGGTCGCCGCCACCGCACCGGGGATCACCCGCGGGGAGAGCAGCAGGGCGCCCAGCGCCATGCCCGCGGTCCAGATCGACAGCATGAGGCCGTAGGCGAGGCTCCCCCTCCCGAGCACGTCCTGGACGAAGAACAGCTCTCCGACCCAGACCGCGGACATGAACAGCAGCGAGCTGAAGGCCACCATCATCGACAGCGAGAGGACTCGATCCCGAAAGAGGAAGGCGATGCCGTCGCGCGCTCGTGGCGCGCGCTCGGCGTCGGCCAGGTCGGCTGGATCGCGGCGAACCCGAAGCGCCAGCGCGGCGCAGGCAACGGCGGCGAAAGTTGCCGCGTCGACGAACATAGCCAGGTCGAGCCCGCCGGCGGAGTACAGGAGTCCCCCGAGGATCGGGCCGAGCCCGAAGCCGAGGTAGCGGGCGGTTTCGACGTGGCCGTTCGCCTCCTGGATCCGTCCCCCCGCGAGCGGCGGGACCAGCGAGAACTCGGCCGGCTGGGAAAGCGCGAAGACGCAGCCGAGCAGGGCGGTGAGCGCCAGCACCGGCGCAGTCGCGGTCATCAAGCCGAGAACCGCGGCGACCGCGGCGCCGAGCAGGGAGATGGCGGCCAGCAGGCGTGTCGCCTCGATCCGGTCGACCAGGAGCCCGGCCGGCCCCGCCACCGCTACCGAAGGGCCGAAGAGGCAGACCCACAGTCCGGCCACCGCGAAGCCCGAGTCCGTCACCTCCTTGATGTGCAGCCCGAGCGCCACGATCGCGACCCAGTCGCCAAGCGCCGACAGGCCGACGGAGCCCGCCACCAGGCGAAAGTCTCGGCTCCGAAGCAGGCTCTTGCCCATCGCGCGGCCAGTATGCCGAGCGCTTCCATACGCTGGCCCTCGTGCGATGGCTCGTCGACGGGATGAACGTGATCGGGACTCGGCCCGACGCGTGGTGGAAGGACAGGCATGGGGCGATGGTCCGGCTCGTCGACCTGCTCGAGCGCTGGGTCGCCGCCGGCGGTGACGACGTCGTGGTGGTGTTCGAGCAGCCGCCCTCTCCGCCGATCTCCTCCACCGTGATCGAGGTCGCGCACGCCCCACGCCCGCGTCGCGACTCGGGGGACGACGAGATCGTTCGCCGTCTCAGAGCGGACCCCGAGCCTGACCAGGTCCGCGTGGTCACGTCGGATCGCTGGCTCGCCGATCGGGCCCGCGTCGCCGGCGCCACGGTGGAGCCCGCCGAGTCGTTTCGTGCACGGCTCGAAGGCGACTGATCCGCGCGGTAGCCCATCCGGTATATCTCGATGTCTGCGGGCACTTTCGGAGAAACTCGAGGAGGCTCCATGAAGCCGAGGCTTGATCACGTCGGACTGGATGTGAGCGACTACGGGCGCAGCAAGGCCTTCTACACGAAAGCCCTCGCCCCCCTTGGGATGACGCTCCTGATGGAGCCGGTTCCCGAGGCCGGTGGATTCGGCAGCGACTTTCCCTTCTTCTGGATCGCCAAGCGCGAGCGCGGACCAGACAGCGGGGTACACGTGGCGTTCGGTGCCGAGGATCGCGACGCCGTCGAAGCGTTCCACGCCGCGGCGCTTGAGGCCGGGGGGAAGGACAACGGCGAGCCAGGCGTGCGGGAGATCTACCACCCGCAGTACTACGGCGCCTTCGTTCTCGACCCGGACGGCAACAACGTCGAGGCCGTCTGCCACACCGCGCCCTGAGGGTCTGAGCGGCGGCAGCCGGCCGGTCGTCGTCTGTCACCACCGCGACTGACTCGGGGTACCCTCAAGACGGCCATGGACGCCGAGGATCTGATCAGGCAGACGAGCGAGAGCGTGCGCTCCGCCCTTGACGCGGCGCAGAAAAGGGCGGACGAGATCGTGCGCGAGGCCGAGGCGGAGGCGCAGCGGATTCGCGGCAAGGCCGAGGCGGAGGCGAAGGAGCGACTCGACCAGGTCCGCCAGGCACTCGAACGGCTGGAGGCGGGGCTGCGTGCAGGATCCGCCCCGCAAGCACCGAGCACGGAGCCGGAGCCGCAGGCCGCAAAGCAGCAGCCGGAGCCGTCAGAGGCGGAATCCGAAGCACGCGACCCCGAGCCGACCGCGGCCGAGCCGCCGCCAGGAAAGGTCTCGACGGAAGAGCTCATCGAGAAGCTGAAGGCGGGTGGCCAACCCGCGAACGCTGAGCTCAAGCCGGCGGCTGCGGCGTCGAGCGAGGCGGCCGGCGACGATGCCGGTGCGGCACGTCTGGTGGCGATGAAGCTCGCTCTCGACGGGACCGCTCGCAACGAGGCGCGGAGACAGCTCGCCGCCGACTACGAGGTTGCCGATCTCGACTCGCTGCTCGACGAGGTCTACGCGAAGGCCGGCAAGTAGACCGGCTCCGTTGGCGCGTTTGTACCCGTATACGGTCTGAAAAGCGCCAACTCGGGCGCTAGCTGGGCCGCTTGAATGTTCCCGGCTGCCCGCCGGCGCGGGCGCCGGCGCAGTACTCCGCCATGTCCTGGGTCCAGAACTCGACCACGTTGCCGTCCGGGTCGGTGACGTAGATCGCCCGGTCGGCGCCGAGCTGGATCGGCCCCTCGACCTCGGCGCCGCTTGCGCGAAGCCGGTCCAGCAGCGGGTCCAGTTCCTCGCGCGCAAGCTGGAACGCGAAGTGCACGTGGGCGCCGCCGCGCCCGCCGGCGAGCCCTACCTGGGGAGTCCAGAGGCCGAGCCGTGCGCTGGAGCCGATCAGATACCAGAAGCGATCGTCGCGCCCCTCGCCGTACAGCGTCTCCTCGAAGCCGAGCAGGTCGCGGTAGAAGCGGCGGGCGGCTTCGAGGTCGGAGACCTCCAGCACCAGCTCGGAGATGCCGCTGACCGGGGGCGCCTGTGACACGCGTTGAGACTACCCTCGCTGGCGATGGACGACGCGGGACGGATCCGCTACGACAGCCCGGTCGGGCGCTGGGTCCTTGGCGTCACGGTGCTCGGCTCGGGCATCGCCTTCCTGGAGGCCACGGTCGTCAACGTCGCCCTGCCGGCGATCGGGGCCGACCTGGACGCCGACGTGGCGGGGCTCCAGTGGACGATCAACGGCTACCTGCTGACGCTCGCCGCGCTGATCCTCCTCGGGGGCTCGCTCGGCGATCGATACGGGCGGCGCCGGATCTTCAACCTCGGCGTGGTCTGGTTCGTCGGGGCGTCGGCCCTCTGCGCAGTGGCGCCGAGCATCGAGGTCCTGATCGCCGCGCGGGTCGATGCAGGGCATCGGCGGCGCCCTGCTCACGCCGGGCAGCCTGGCGATCATCGAGGCCAGCTTCCATCCCGACGACCGCGGCCGAGCGATCGGGGCCTGGTCGGCGCTGGGCGGGGTCGCGGCGGCGGTCGGCCCGCTGGTCGGGGGCTGGCTGATCGAGGCGGTGAGCTGGCGGGCGATCTTCCTCATCAACATCCCGCTCGGCGCGTTCGTGGTTTGGGCGGCCAACCGCCATGTTCCCGAGACGCGCGATCCGACAATCAGCGGACGACTCGACCTCCGAGGCTCGGCATTCGCCTCGCTGGCGCTGGCGGGACTCACCTTCGGGCTGATCCAGGCGCCCGAGAACGGCCTCGGCTCGCCGGCGGTGATCGGCGCGATCGCCATCGGCCTGGCGAGCGCGGTCGCATTCGTGCGCGCCGAGCGGCGGAGCCCCGAGCCCATGTTGCCGCTGTCGATCTTCGACTCCCGCCAGTTCACGAGCGCGAACCTCGTCACCTTCGTCGTCTACGCGGCGCTCGGCGGGGTCTTCTTCCTCCTGGTCGTCTTCCTCCAGGTGGCGCTCGGCTATGCGCCGATCGCCGCCGGCGCGGCCTCGCTGCCGCTGACCGCCCTGATGCTCGTCCTCTCGCCGCGAGCGGGTGCCCTCGCACAGCGAATCGGCCCCCGTCTGCCACTGACACTTGGGCCAATCCTGATCGCCGTCGGGACGCTGCTCATGACGCGGATCGACCCGGGCGACTCATATCTCGAAGCGGTGCTGCCGGCGGTCGTCGTCTTCGGCCTCGGGCTGTCGCTCGTGGTCGCCCCGGTCACCGCCACGGTCCTCGCCGCCGCCGACGAGCGACACGCCGGAGTTGCCTCGGGCGTGAACAACGCGGTGGCCCGCACGGCCGGGCTCGTCGCGGTGGCGGCTCTGCCACTGATCGCCGGGCTCTCCGGCGGCGACTACGAAAGCCCGGTCGCGATCACCGATGGCTTTCACGTCGCCATGCTGGCGTGCGCGATTCTCGCCTTCGCCGGCGGCGTGCTGGCCTGGCTGACGATCTCGAACGACGTCCTCGAGACGGCACCGGCCGCCGACGGGGGCACCCCCGATCGCGCGGCGACCGACTTCAGCTGTGGCGTCGCGGGCACCCCTCTGCGCCCGGCACGGGAGGCGCGCTGCGCACCCCTCGACGAGGGCGAACTGCCGCGGGTCGCGGTTGGAGCGGGAGTTGAAGCCGACGACGGCTGAGGACTCAGGCGCGGACGGGAACGCCCGTTCGCCCTCGTAGAATCAGCATATGTTCTTCGCGGAGCGTTCAGCGACGCGTCAGGCTGGTCAGGCGGCGAAGCCGCCGCAATAGCTAATGCGCGCAGATCACATCGCCATCGCCGGCGCCCGGGCGCACAACCTCAAGGGCATCGACCTCGAGCTGCCGCGCGACGCGCTGATCGTGATCACGGGCCTCTCGGGCTCGGGCAAGTCGAGCCTTGCGTTCGACACGATCTACGCGGAGGGCCAGCGCCGCTACGTCGAGTCGCTGTCCGCCTACGCACGCCAGTTCCTCGGCCAGATGGAGAAGCCCGACGTGGACTCGATCGAGGGCCTGAGCCCGGCGATCTCGATTGACCAGAAGACGACCTCGCGCAACCCGCGCTCCACGGTCGGGACGGTGACCGAGATCTACGACTACCTGCGCCTCCTGTGGGCGAGGATCGGAAAGCCTCACTGCTACAACTGCGGCGCCCCGATCTCCGGCCAGTCGCTGGAGCAGATCACGGACCGCGTGCTCACCCTGGCCGACGGGACGCGGTTCATGGTCATGGCCCCGGTGGTCCGCGGGCGAAAGGGCGAGTACGGGCGGCTGCTGGAGGAGATGCGCGCCCAGGGCTATGCGCGCGCGCGGATCGACGGCGAGCTTCGCCGGCTCGACGAGCCGATCGAGCTCGACAAGAAGTTCAAGCACGAGATCTCGATCGTGGTCGACCGCCTGGTGATGAAGGAGGGCGTGCGAAAGCGCCTCTCGGAGTCCGTCGAGGCCGCCTCGCAGCTCGCGGACGGCCTGGTCGAGGTCGAGACGCTCGACGACGGCGGCGCGGAGGCCGAGGCCATGCTCTTCTCCGAACGCTTCGCTTGCCTCGAGTGCGGCACCTCGATGCCCGAGCTGGAGCCGCGGATCTTCTCCTTCAACTCGCCGCACGGCTGCTGCCAGCGCTGCCACGGGCTCGGCTTCCAGCGGGTCATCGACCCCGAGTTGATCGTCCCCGACCCGACCCTCTCGATCTCGGAGGGCGCGCTGGACCCGTGGACGAAGGCGGCCTCCGTCTACCACCGCCGGCTGCTCGAGGCGGTGGCGGAGACCAACGGGATTGACATCGAGACCCCCTGGCAGGACCTTGGCGAGAGCGATCGCGAGCTGCTCCTCAACGGAACCGGCGACGAGCGTCACACGGTCTCGTATCGCAACCGCTTCGGTCGCCGCCGCGTCTACACCGTGCGGTTCGACGGCATGCTCGCGAGCCTCGAGCGGCGCTACGAGAACACCGACTCGGAGAACACCCGCGATCGGATCGAGGGCCTGATGGCGCTCCAGCCCTGCCCGGCCTGCGGCGGGGCGCGCCTGCGACCGGAGAGCCTCGCGGTCACGGTGGGCGACCTCAACATCTACGAGTACACGCGGTTCAGCGCCCGGGCCGCGCTGGAGTGGATCGAGGCGCTGGAGCTGACCGACACCGAGCGGGCGATCGCGCGCCTGGTGGTGCGCGAGATCGCCGAGCGCCTGCGCTTTCTGGACAGCGTCGGGATCGGCTACCTGTCGCTGGAGCGCGCCGCCACCACGCTCTCGGGCGGCGAGGCGCAGCGGATCCGGTTGGCGACCCAGATCGGGTCCTCGCTGGTTGGCGTCCTCTACATCCTCGACGAGCCGTCGATCGGGCTCCATCAGCGAGACAACGCGAAGCTGATCGACACGCTGCGGCGGCTGCGCGACCTGGGCAACACGGTGATCGTGGTCGAGCACGACGAGGGAACGATTCGCGCCGCCGACCACGTCGTCGATCTCGGCCCGGGCGCCGGTGAGCACGGAGGTGAGCTGGTCGCCCAGGGGACTCCCGCCCAGGTCGCCCGCCAAGCCGGCTCGCTGACCGGGCGCTACCTGAACGGCAAGCTCAGCATCCCGATCCCCGAGCTTCGCCGCAGCCCCGGCGGCGAGCTGGTGGTGCGGGGCGCGCGCCAGCACAACCTGAAGGAGGTGGACGTCAGCGTGCCGCTCGGCGTCCTTTGCTGCGTCACCGGGGTCTCGGGATCGGGCAAGTCGACGCTCGTCAACGAGGTCCTCTATCGCGCCGTGGCCAATCGCCTCCACCGCGCCCGGCTGCGCCCCGGCGCCCACGACCGGATCGAGGGCCTGGACCAGGTCGACAAGATCATCAGCATCGACCAGTCGCCGATCGGCCGCACGCCTCGCTCCAACCCAGCGACCTACACGGGGGTCTTCGACCACATCCGCGATCTCTTCTCGCGCACCAAGGAGGCACGGGTGCGCGGCTACAAGCCGGGGCGGTTCAGCTTCAACGTCAAGGGCGGGCGCTGCGAGGTCTGCCGGGGCGACGGCCAAATCAAGATCGAGATGCACTTCCTGCCGGACGTCTACGTGCCCTGCGAGCAGTGCCACGGGCGCCGCTACAACCGCGAGACGCTGGAGGTCCGGTTCAAGGGCAAGTCGATCGCCGACGTGCTCGAGATGTCCGTGGAGGAGGCGGTGGAGTTCTTCGCCCACATCCCGAAGATCAAGCGCCGCCTGCAGACGCTCCACGACGTGGGCCTCGACTACATCCGGCTGGGCCAGCCGGCGACCACGCTCTCGGGGGGCGAGGCGCAGCGCATCAAGCTGGCCACCGAGCTGTCGAAGGTGGCGACCGGCGACACCCTCTACATCCTCGACGAGCCGACAACCGGCCTGCACTTCGCCGACGTGCAGCGCCTGCTCGAGGTGCTCGGCAGGCTGGTCGAGGCCGGTAACACCGTGGTCGTGATCGAGCACAACCTCGACGTGATCAAGTCCGCCGACCGGATCATCGACCTGGGGCCGGAGGGCGGCGAGGCCGGGGGAGAGGTGGTGGCGACCGGGACGCCCGAGCAGATCGCCGCCAGCCCCGCCTCGTACACCGGCCAGTTCCTGCGCGACCTGGTCGAGCCGGCGGAGCTTCCCGCACGCCCCAGGTCCGCCAGGCGGCGCCCCGAGCCCGTCGCGGCGTAAGACGAGCATCGCGGCGTAAGAGGAATAGGATGGAAGGCCGAGGGGAGGAACCTTGTCGGCCTCAGGTATCAGCGCCACCCGCGCGCACCACACGCTCATCGCTGCGCTCCTGGTTGGGGTGTTGGCGCTGGTCGCGGCGCTCGCCGCCGGGGCAGGCAAGGCCCAGGGCGCTGGGCCGAAGCCGATCCCCGAGCGCTACGTCGCGATCAACGGCGCGAGTGGCGCCGGGCCTGAGCTCTACGACCGCGTCTTCGTCAACAAGATCGGGCCGCCCGGTGCGAGCCGCGTGCTGGTGCTCGTGCCGGGCTTCATCGGCGGCGCCGGAGACTTCAGGCTGGTCGCCCGCGACATCGTCTCGCGGGTGCCCGACCTTCAGGTTTGGGCCGTCGACCGCCGCTCCAACGCGCTGGAGGACACCTCGGTGTTCGCCGGGGGCGATCCCGACAAGGCCTTCGACTACTACCTGAGGCTCCAAGCCGTCGACGGCAGGCGGTTCCAGCCGCTCCGGGGACAGGACTTCCCATTCACCCGCCAGTGGGGCCTGGACCTCGCCCTGCGTGACCTGCGTCGCGTGATCCTGACGGCTCGCTTCGGAGGCGCGCGCAAGGTGATTCTGGGCGGTCACTCGCTTGGCGCCTCGACAGCGGTCGCCTACTCGACCTGGGACTTCGGCGGCCGGCCCGGATACCAGGACGTCGACGGCCTGGTGCTGGTCGACGGGGGATTGAAGGGAACCTTCACCAGCCCAACGTACGAGCAGGCAAGGCAGCGCCTTGAGGAGCTCCAGGAGAGCGACCCGTGGGTCGACCTAGTGGGCATCGGCCTGCCCTGGTCGGCGGGCGCCTTCGCTCAGAGCGCGGCTCTTTATGCGCGGAAGAAGCCCAATCAGCGGTCTGTGCTCCAGCAGTACCCGGCGATCCCGTCCCAGTTCAAGGCCCCGATGCCCACCACCAACGAGGCGGCCTTGGGCTACGCGTTCGACGAGACCACGTCTCCCCCGGGGTTCGAGCTGATCCGGGTCAGGGCCGGGCAGCTGGCGCCCAGCGGCAACCCTCGCCCGTGGCAGGACGGCGAGGTAACGCCAGTCCAGCGGCTGGCTCGGACCTTCGCCGCCGAGCCCGGCAACGGAATCGAGTGGTATTTCCCGAAGCGCCTGCCGCTGGATGTCGATGGCACCGACCACCTGGCGCGCAATCGGATCACGGAGCTCCTCGGCCTGCGCCCCTGGCATACCGCCAACGTGAACCTGCCGCTGTATGCGTTCGAGACCGATCTCACGGGCGGCAGGGTGCTGCGGGGCGCGATGCGCTTCATGGATGCGTCCAAGATCGAACGGGCGACCCTGGTCGCCGACCACAACACGTCTCACCTCGATCCCCTCACCGCGGCCCCGGACCGCAACACGTTCCTGAAGACCGCCGTGCCCTTCCTCAGGCACGTCCTCGATCGGCCTTAGGGCCGTCCCTCAGACCACTGACCGCCGCCGGCGTCTGGCGGGGGCCGGTGCCTGCTCTTCATCGAGCGGCGCTTCGGCGACCGGGCCGCTGAAACCATCCGGTCGCGGCAGCGCCCGCCGGTCGGTGCGACGATCGACGGCCCTGAGCGCGCCGAGGATGCCTCGCGCCCACAGCGAGCGCAGTGGCTCCGGCGGCATCGGCAATCGGCGCCGGCGCAGCAGCTCGGGGTGGCCCGGATCCTCGCCGGTCGCCATCTTCGCGAGCAGTGAGCCGACGTAGCTCGCCTGGGCGACGCCGTGGCCGTTGTAGCCGATCCCGAACAAGACGTTGTCGTGACGACCGCTGCGACCGATCGCCGGCAGGAAGTCGAGCGTCATCGCGATCGGCCCGCTCCAGCAGCGCTCCACGGCCACGTCCGCCAGCTCCGGGAAGCGGGCGCGGAACATCGCCTCGAGCGCGGCGAAGATCTCGGCATCGTCGTCGGGGAGCGTGCGCCCGCCGTACGACCAGCGGACGTGGCGGGAGCCCCCGACGATCCGCCCGTCGGCGGTCAGCCGGTAGCTCTCCAGCACCTCGTGGGCCGTGTAGACGCCCTCGCCGCCCGACCAGCCCACCCGCTCGCGCTGTTCCTCGCTGAGCGGCTCGGTGGCGAACAGCGAAACGTGGAGCGGCGCCACCGCTGAGCGCAGGCGGCCCAGCCGCGGCGTGTAGGCGTTGGTTGCGACCACGCACACGGGCCCGCTTGCCGAGCCGCGCGGGGTCTCCACTCGCACCCGGGGACCGTCGGCGATCGCGTCCACCGGGGTGGACTCGTGGAGCCGCACCCCAGCCTCGATCGCCCGCTCGCGCAGCGCCCGCACGTACTTGCCCGGATGCAGCACCCCGCCGCGCTCCTCCAGGTAGCCGCAGGCGACGAAGCGGGGGAGGCCGCGCTCCGCCAGCTCCGATGGGTCGAGCATCCGCATCGCGGCGCCGAGCTGCCGCGCGGCGCCGGCGGCCTTCTCGAGCCCGGGGCGCTGGCCGGGATGGACGCCGGCGAGCACGTTCCCGGCCGCGACGTAGTCGCAGTCGACCCCGCGATCGGAGATCGCGGCCTCGACGTGCTCGACGGCGGCCTCCGCGAAGCGCACCAGGGCGCCGCCGCGCTCGCGACCGTACAGGCGAAGCAGCGTGGGGAGGTCCTTACCGATCGTCGGTGTGAGGTGGCCGGCGTTGCGCCCGCTGGCGCCAAAGCCCCCGTAGTTGCGCTCCAGCACCACCACGTCGGCGCCGCGCTCGCGCAAGGCCAGCGCCGTCCACAGCCCGGTGTAGCCGGCGCCGATCACGACCGCGTCGGCCTCGATCGCGCCCTCCAGCGGCGGGCCCGGATCGGGCGCCGGCTCAAGCCAAAGGCTCGGGGAGCGCGCAGCCGTGGACCCGCGATTCACTGTGCTCACCCTACCGCGCCCGGCGGTACCGACGGGCTCGCCGCTCGCTCTCGAGCGCGACTACGCTCGGTGGAGCGCGAGCCCGGTGAGCAGCTCGTGCGCGATCCGGGCCGCGACCAAGGCGGTGACGTCCGTGGCGCCGGGCGGCGCGGACGGGATCACCTCGACCACGTCCGCGCCCACGAGCTCCAGCCGCGTTGCGAGCTCGCGACACGCCCACAGCAGGTCGGCGCTGGTCATGCCCCCCGGCTCGGGGGTACCGGTACCGGGCGCGAACGCGGGATCCAGGACGTCGACGTCGATCGAGGCGAAGGCCGGCCCGGGGCCCACCGCCTCGATCGCCTCGGCGAGCACTTCGGCGATGCCGCGGTCCAGGACCTCGCGCATGCGCAGCGCCGTGATCCCGCGCTCGCGCTGCCAGGCGAACTCCTCCTCGCCGGGCCAGTAGCCACGCAGCCCGACCTGGGCGTAGCGCCCGGGGGCAACGTGCCCCTGCTCGACCAACCGGTACATCGGGGTCCCGTGCGAGCGTTCCACCCCCCAGAGCTCGCGAGCAGTGTCGGTGTGGGTGTCGAAGTGGATCAGCCCGAGGGGGCCGTGGCGCTCGGCGCAGGCGCGGATGTCGGGCTCGGCGATCGAGTGGTCGCCGCCGAGCACGAGCGGGATCGCCCCGGCGTCGACCACCTCGCCGACGATGCGCTCGATCGCCGCGTGCGAGGCGACCGGGTCGGCCGGGATCACCGCCGCGTCGCCGAAGTCCACCACACGCAGCGCCTCGAACGGGTCGATCCCGGCGTCCAGGTGCGCGCCACCGAAGCCGTTGCTCGCGCTTCGGATCGCCCGCGGACCGAGGCGTGCGCCCGGAAGCTCAGTGACCAGCTCGTCCAGGGGCGCGCCGACGATCGCCACATCGACCCCGGCGAGGTCCTCCGCCGACTCGGTGTAGGGGCGGGCCCCGAACGACGGCAGGCCGGCATAGGCGGGGCGTGCGTGAGAGCCCCAGCGCCGGTGCGGGTCGAGCGCCGTCATCAAGCGCCCAGCATGCCCGATCGAGGCCGCCGGCGGCGGAGTAGCCTGCGCCCGATGGCCATCAACTACGAATCAGACGGACCGGTCGCCGTCGTCACCATCGATCGGCCCGAGGTCGCGAACGCGATCGACCGCCCGACCGCCGAGGCGCTGGCAGACGCCTTCCGCCGCTTCGACGAGGACGAGGCCGCGGCGGTGGCCGTGCTGACCGGCGCGGGCGGAAAGTTCTGCGCGGGGGCGGACCTCAAGGCGATGCAGGAGCCGGGCGCTCCCCGGGCGAGCCGGGTGGAGCCCGACGGCGACGGCCCCGTCGGCCCCACTCGAATGCTGCTGCGAAAGCCCGTGATCGCGGCGGTCGAGGGAAACGCCGCGGCCGGTGGGCTCGAGCTGGCGGTCTGGTGCGATCTGCGGGTCGCCGCGGAGGACGCCGTGTTCGGCGTCTACTGCCGCCGCTGGGGCATCCCGTTGATGGACGGCGGAACCATTCGCCTCGCACGGCTCATCGGCCACAGCCACGCGCTCGACCTGATTCTCACGGGACGCGGGGTCAGCGGCGAGGAGGCGTTGCGGATGGGCCTGGCGAACCGGCTCGTCCCCCCGGGGCAGGCGCTGCCGGAAGCGCTGAAGCTCGGACACGAGGTGGCGGCCCACCCACAGGCGGCGCTGCGGAGCGACCGGCTGTCTTCATACGAGCAGTGGTCGCTGGCGCTCGACGACGCCCTCGCGAACGAGTACCGCCACGGGATGGCGACGCTTCAGACCGGCGAGCTGCTGGAAGGGCTCGCCCGCTACGCCTCCGGCGGGTGGCGGGAGGGCGCGCCGTAGCTATTGGCCGCGTTCCAGGAGCCCCTTCAGCTTCTGGAGATCCTTCCTCAGCCCGGAGCGGACCATCGGGCCGAGGAGCGGGCGGAGCAGGCGCATGCCACCCTTCGGCTCCAGCTCGATCGTGTAGGTGAACACGGCCCCCGTGCCATCGTCGGGCCGCACCGAGCGGCCGCCGCCGACGCCACCGATCGTCCCGCCGCCGGCGAAGCGGTAGGACACCCCCGGGTCGAGATCGGTCACCGCCGTGTCGGCGACGTAGTTCCGTCCCGACGTCCTGACGACCTCGTGGACCTTGGTGCCCACCGCCGGCCCCCCGGGAGGGTCTGGCGCCATCTCGAGCAGCCCCTTCCGCCACTCACGGTCAAAGGAATAGTCGGCGATCGCTTCCCAGACCGCGGCGGGTGGCTTGTCGATCTGGACGGACTCCTCGACGCGAACGGTCGAGCTCACCTGCTCCCCTTCGTTGGTTAGCCCGATCCTCTCACACCGATCTCCTCGGGTTGAGGGGCCGCCCCGGTCGCGCTTCATTCCGTAGGCCGACGTCCGACTTGCTCGTCCCGTGTCCGAGCTCCTCGGTATCGGCGCGTGCAGGCCAGGTAGATTGACCGGCGGTGTTCGATGGCCAGCTGATCGGCGTCGACGTGGGCGGCACGAAGGTGGCTGTTGCGGCGCTGGAGGACGCCCGTCTCGGCGAGTCGCTAGTCAGGCCCACGGATGCCTCCAGCGCCGACGGACTGGTCGACGAGATCGTCGCGAGCATCGAAGCAGCGCGCAGCTCGCGGACGGTCGCGGTCGGTGTGGGAGTTCCGTCGGTGGTCGAGTTCGCGACCGGGCGGATCCGCTCCAGCACCAACCTCGAGCTGGAGGATGTCGACCTTCGTATGGTGCTCGCGGAGCGTCTCGGGCTGCCGGTGTTCGTGGACAACGACGCCACGGTGGCGGCGCTCGCGGAGGCGTTCGACGACGCCGGCCGGCCGATCGTTCAGAACCTGGTGATGTTCACCGTCGGCACGGGGATCGGCGGGGGGCTGGTGCTGAACGGCCGCGTCTACAGGGGCATGACCGGCGCCGCGGGCGAGCTCGGCCACACGCTGGTCGGCGTGGACCTCGCTGCCGGGGTGCCTCCGGCGGGCGATTTCCCCCAGCCCGGGTCGCTGGAGTCCCTGGCCGCCGGGCGGGCGCTGGATCGTCTCGCGGCCCAGATCGCCCAACGCAGCCCTTCCTCGTCGCTCGGCAAGCTGGCGGCCGGGGGGCGGGCGGTCGACGGGGGCGACGCTGTGAAGGCGGCAAAGGCCGGCGATCAGGAGGCGATCGAGGCGCTGCGCACCCTAGGTGAGCGCCTGGGGATCGGGATCGCCAATGCGCTCAACACCTTCGATCCCGACGAGGTCGTGATCGGGGGTGGCGTCTCGGTGGCCGGGGACCTGCTCCTCGGCCCCGCGGTCGAGGTGGCGCGGCGGTTCGCCCTTCCGGGCGTCGGCGAGCACACCGAGATCCGCCTCGCCCGCCACGGGAGGGAGGCGGGGGTTCGCGGCGCCGCCCTGCTGGCCGGCTTGGAGCTGGCCGATGAAGGCAGCCAGCCCACCGTGCCCTCGCGCGAGGTGGAGCGCGCGTGAGCGTCGCCACGGCGCCCGCTAACCCGTTCGCTCAGGACGTCGAGCAACCGCTCCCGGACCCGACCACGCTGGTCATCTTCGGCGCCGGCGGTGACCTGGCGGCGCGAAAGCTGATCCCGGCCGTCTACAACCTGTCGCTCGCCGGGCTGCTCCCCGACCAGATGCGCGTGCTGGGCGTGGCACGCCGCCACGACGTGCACTCATTCCGAAGGACGGCCCGCGAGGCGATCGAGGCGCACTCCCGCACGGGCTTCGACGAGGAGGCATGGAAGGCACTCGAGCCACGTCTCGAGATCCTCCAGGGAGATTTCTCCAATCCCGCGATGTTCAAGGCCCTGGCAGAGCGCCTCGACCGCGACGACGCCCGCTTGGGCCCTACCCAGCGCGTCTTCTACCTGGCGGTGGCGCCGCGTTTCTTCGCCCAGATCGCGAAGGCGCTGGCCGCGGTCGGGCTGGGCGCCGGCGCCGATCCGCCGACCCGCCTGATGATCGAGAAGCCCTTCGGGCACGACCTCGAATCGGCGCTGGAGCTGAACCGTCAGGTGGCTTCCGCCTTCGACGAGTCGCAGGTTTTCCGCCTGGATCACTACCTCGGCAAGGAGACGGTGCAGAACCTCCAAGTGCTCCGGTTCGCCAACGGGATCCTGGAGCCGATCTGGAACCGCCGCTACGTCGACCACGTCCAGATCACCGTCGCCGAGGACCTGGGCATCGGCCATCGCGCCGCCTACTACGACTCGGCAGGCGCGATTCGGGACGTGATCCAGAATCACGCCATGCAGCTGCTTGCCCTGGTGGCGATGGAGGCGCCGGTGCGCTTCGACGCCGACACGATCCGCGACGAGAAGGTGAAGCTCCTGCGCTCGGTTCGCCGCTACAGGCCAGAGGAGGTCTCGGACTATGCGGTGCGGGGCCAGTACGGCGCCGGCTGGGTTGGTGGGGAGGAGGTTCCGGCATACCTCGACGAAGAGGGCGTCGCACCCGACTCGCGCACCGACACCTACGTCGCGCTGCGGGTCGAGATCGACAACTGGCGCTGGGCGGGGACGCCTTTCTACGCCCGTACCGGGAAGCGGTTGCCACGCCGGGTGACGGAGATCGCGGTTCGCTTCCGGCCCGCGCCGCACCTTCCCTTCGCGAACGCCGACATCGGCGACGTGGAGCCGAACGAGATGGTGCTCTCGGTGCAGCCGGACGAGGGAGCCTCGCTGCGCCTGGTGGCCAAGGTGCCGGGTCAGACGATGAGCGTCAGGCCCGTGCAGATGGAGTTCAAGTACGGGACCTCGTTCATGGGCGACTCGCCCGAGGCTTACGAACGGCTGCTCCACGACGCCCTGCGCGGCGACGCGACGCTGTTCACGCGCGCCGACGAGGTGGAGGCGGAGTGGCGGATCGTGCAGCCGATCCTCGAGGCGTGGGAGTCCGGGCCGGGCCCATCGGTGTACGAGGCGGGCGGCCAGGGCCCGCCGGAGGCCGACGAGCTGCTCGCGGTCCGCGGACGAAGCTGGAGGCAGCTGTGAGAGCGGTCCCGGAGCGCAGCCGGTGGAGGGGCGAGGACGTTCGCGTCGAGGAGCTGGTTGACGAGCTCGCTCGCCTTCACCGCGTCTACCAGGACGACGGGCACGGGCACGCCCTGGCCCGGACCCTGAACCTGATCGTCGCACCCGCCTCCGCGGTGGCCGCGAGCGCGGCGGAGGACGCCCTCGAGGGGCTCGGCGCCCACAGCCCCTCGCGAACGCTCGTCCTGCGCCGCCACGGGGCCGACCGGCTGGACGCGGAGCTGGTGATCGAGAGCGAGGTGCCCGAGGCGGCCGGCCGGGTGGGCGTCAGCCATGACCGGGTGACGCTGACGGCCGACGACTCCCGCCTGGAGCATGCCGCCTCGCTGCTCGCTCCCCTGCTGCTCAGCGATCTGCCCACGGTCCTTTGGCTCCCCGAGCCCGATTCGCCGATCCCCGACAGCGGCCTGCTCGACCGCGCCCAGCAGATCCTGGTCGACTCCGCTGCCGGCGACGGCTCCGACCTTCCCCGCCTGGGCGAGTTGACGCGGAGCGCCCGAGTCCACGACCTCGCTTGGGGGCGGCTGGAGTACTGGCGGGCGGCCACCGCCGCTGCATTCGAGCCCGGAGAGCGGCGAGCCCTGCTGCCCCGGGTGGCGCGCCTCGACGTCCGCTATGAGGGAGATGCCAGGTCGGCCGCGCTGCTTTTGGCCGGGTGGGTGGCGGCGCGCTTGGGCTGGCGCCCTGGGGCGCTGGAGCCAGACGACGGACGAGCGAGGGCAAAGGCGGTGCGACCCGACGATGGCCCGGGGGCGGTCACGCTGACGCGCGACCCCGAAGCGCGTGGATGCGGGGGGATCGAGGAGCTGACCTTCCGAACCGATACGGACGAGGTGACGATCGGGCGCGGCGCCGCCACCAGCCGGCTTCGAGATCTGTTCGCCGAGGCACTGCGGCCGATTCCCTCGTTTGCGCGGGGCTATCCCGAGGGCCTCGAAGCGGCCACCGCGATGCTCGCGCCTGCCGCGGGCTAGCGTTTCGTTTGAAGCGCGGCGCCGATCGCGCCACCGAGGTCGCCCAGGGCGGCGACCTTCACCGCGGGTGGGTTGTCGTCGACGAAGAGGTGCTTGCCCATCTCCTCGACGATCTTCTCCGCGTATGGCTCACCGAGCCGCGTGCCGATACCTCCCCCGATGATCACCGCTTCGACGTCGAGCAGGTTGATCACCGAGGCGATCCCCGTCCCGAGCGCCCCCACGGCCCGCTCGATCAGCTCCGTCGCCAGCGGGTCCTCCGCCTTGAGCGCGCGTTCCCAGATCCCGCTCGTCAGCCGGTCGCGTCCGTGCTTGTCCATGATCTTGAACAGATCGGTCTTGCGGCCGTTCTTGTGCTGCCGCCGCGCCTTCGCCTCCATCGCCGCTCGGCCCGCGTAGGCCTCCATGCAGCCTCGCCGCCCGCAGGGGCAGCGCGCGCCGTCCTTCTTGACCACGATGTGGCCGATCTCGCCCGCCTCGCCTCGCCCCAGCCAGGGCTTCCCGTCGAGCACCAGCCCGCCGCCGACCCCGGTGCCCCAGAACACGCCGACCACTGACTTGTACGGACGGCCGGCGCCGAGACGGAACTCGCCCTCGGTCGCGACTTGCACGTCGTTGCCGACCCGAACCGGCGCCCCGAGGCTCTCGCTGAGCCACGCCCCGAGCTTGAACTCACGCTCCCAGCCGGGCAGGTTTCGCGCCTGGGAGACGGTTCCCGTGCGTCCGTTCACGATCCCCGGGGAGCCGACGCCGACTCCGACCAGGTTGCCCGGATCGACCCCCGCCGCCTGCGCCGCCTCTCGCATCGCCTCGGCCATCTGCTCGGCGACGTCCTTGGGGCCTCCCGTCGTGGGCGTCGGCCGGCGCGCCTCGCCGAGCACCTTCCACCTGCCATCGACGACCACGGTCTGAATCTTGGTGCCACCGAGGTCGATACCGCCGCGGGGGATCATGCCGCTCACCGATTCACGCTACAGCACCGAGTGGCGCTCGGCGTACCATCAGAGCATGACCCGCGAAGACGCCGAGCGCGAGTGTGCCCGGCTCGCAACCGAGCATCCCGACCGCGCGACCAACACCTGGCGACCCCGGGAGGAAGCCGACGGGAGCTGGTCCGTGATCCGCATCGCGCTCGCGCCGCAGCGGGCCGGCGACCCGGTCGCCGAGACGCGAGCCGACGAGCGCCCGCCGACAGGTCCTGACCCGCGGCCCGATGTTCCGCCCTGGGTCGGCCCCGCCTGACCGGCCGCGGGCGCTCGGCACAACGCGATCAGGCTTCTCGCAAACCCCGATAGCGCCGGATCAGGCCGTTGGTGGAGCTGTCGTGGGCGAGCTCTGGCTCCGCGTCGGCTTGGAGCTCGGGGACGATCCGCTTGGCGAGGGCCTTGCCGAGCTCCACCCCCCACTGGTCGAAGGAGTCGATACCCCAGACGGCGCCCTGGGTGAAGACGCTGTGCTCGTAAAGCGCCACCAGGGAGCCGAGGGTCCGGGGTGTGAGCCGCTCGGCCAGGATCGTGTTCGAGGGCCGGTTGCCCTCGAAGACGCGGTGCGCGACCAGATCCTCCGGGGTGCCCTCCTCGCGCACCTCATCGGCGGTCTTGCCGAAGGCCAGCGCCTCAGTCTGCGCGAACACGTTGGCCATCAGCAGATCGTGGTGCTCGCCCAGCGGGTTGAGCGAGCGGCCGAAGGCGATGAAGTCGCAGGGGATCAGCTTCGTTCCCTGGTGGATCAGCTGGTAGAAGGAATGCTGGCCGTTGGTCCCGGGCTCGCCCCACCAAACGGCCCCGGTCTCGTAGTCCACGTCGCTCCCGTCGAGGGTCACGTGCTTGCCGTTCGACTCCATCGTCAGCTGCTGGAGGTAGGCCGGGAAGCGGTGCAGGTACTGGTCGTAGGGCAGGACGGCGATGGTCTGGGCGCCGAAGAAGTCCCCGTACCAAACCGAGAGCAGCCCCAGCAGCGCCGGCAGGTTGCGCTCCAGCGGCGCTTCCCGGAAGTGCTCGTCCACGGCGTGGAAGCCGGCGAGCATCTCCCCAAAGCGCTCGGGCCCGATCGCGAGCATGGTCGAGAGCCCGATCGCCGAGTCCATCGAGTAGCGACCGCCGACCCAGTCCCAGAAGCCGAACATGTTCGCGGTGTCGATGCCGAATTCCGCGACTCCGTCGGCGTTGGTGGAGACGGCGACGAAGTGTTTCGCGACCGCGGCCTCGTCTCCGAGCGCGCTGAGCAGCCACTCCCGCGCCGTGCGGGCGTTGGTCATCGTCTCCAGGGTGGTGAAGGTCTTCGAGCAGACGACGAACAGCGTCTCGGCGGGGTCGAGGGCGCGGGTCGCCTCGGCGAAATCGGTGCCGTCGACGTTGGAGACGAAGCGAAAGCGCAGCTCGCGCGATGAGTAGTGGCGCAGCGCCTCGTACGCCATCACCGGCCCCAGGTCCGAGCCGCCGATGCCGATGTTGACCACGTTGCGGATCGGCCTGCCGGTGTGGCCGCGCCACTCCCCGCCCCGGACCTGCTCGCAGAACTCGCCCATCCGGTCGAGCACTCGGTGCACCTCCGCGACCACATCGACCCCGTCGAGAAGGAGCGAGCGATCGCGCGGCATCCGCAGCGCCACGTGGAGGACCGAGCGCTGCTCGGAGACGTTGATCCGCTCGCCACGGAACATCGCCTCGCGGCGCTCCGGCACGCCGCGCTGCTCCGCCAGCTCGATCAGCAGGCGCAGCGTCTCGTCCGTGATGCGGTTCTTCGAGTAGTCGAGGTAAAGCCCGGCGCCCTCGGCGCTCATCCGCTCGCCGCGGCCGGGATCCTCCGCGAACAGCGTGCGCAGGTGCATCACCCGGACCTCCTCCAGGTGACGTCCCAGGGCGGTCCAGGCGGGGCTCTGGGTCAGCGGGGTGGTCGTGGCAGCCGCCTTCGATCCCTTGGGCCTACGCCGTCCGAGCCGGCTTCACGGAGATTTCGCGGGCGGCGGTCGGGTCCAGGATCAGCTCCAGCGCCCCATCGGCGAGCAGGCTGGCCGGCACGCCCGGATCGGGATCGGACAGCGCGGCCGCCGCGGCCCGCGCCTTGCCCTCGCCGACCGCCAGGACGATCGTCGAGCGGGCGCCCCGCAGCACGTCGAGCGTCAGGCTGACGCGGTCGGGCGGCGGCTTGGGGGCGTCATGCACCGCAACGCAGACCTCACCCCGCGCGTCCAATGCCGGGGCGTGGGGGAAGAGCGAGGCCACGTGGCCGTCCTCGCCCAGGCCAAGGAGCGCGAGATCGAGCTCGGGCACGCCGTCTGGCCCCGCGGGGACCCGCCGCCGAATCTCGCGTGCGTAGGCGCTCGCGGCCTGCTCCGCCGAGCCGTCGGTCGGAACGGCGTGGGCGAGCGCCCCACCGTCGAGCAGGGTCTCGGCCAGCAGTCGGTAGTTGCTCTCCGGGTCGTCCGGCGGCACCAGGCGCTCGTCGCCGAGCCAGAGCTCAATCCCCGCCCAGTCGTCCACCAGGGTGGCCAGCCGCTCGTAGGCCGCGCGAGGCGTGGTGCCGCCGGCCAGGGACAGGTGCACGCTGCGGCCCTGCCGCCGTCCGGCCGCGATCGCGTCGGCCAGCCGCTCGGCCGTCAGCTCGCTCGCCTCGAGCTCGCTGTCGGTGACCGTCACCCGGGCCACGTTCTAGCGGGCCGCTGTCACTGGGCCGCCTTCTCGGCGTGGCCGCCGAACTGCTTGCGCATCGCCGAGAGCACCTTGTCCGCGAAGTCGTCGAGGCCGCGGGAGGCAAAGCGCGAGTAGAGCGCCGAGCTCAGCACCGGGGCCGGGACTCCCTCCTCGATCGCCGCGATCGACGTCCAGCGGCCCTCGCCCGAGTCCGAGACGCGCCCCTCGTAGTCGGAGAGGTCGGGCGATTCCTGAAGCGCCTGGGCTGTCAGGTCGAGAAGCCAGGACCCGATCACGCTCCCCCTTCGCCAAAGCTCCGCGACCTCCGGGATCTCGACCTCGTACTGGTAGTGCTCGGGATGGTCCAGCGGAGCGGTTTCGGCGTCCGCCTCCCGCTCGGTGCTGCCGACGTTGGCGTTCCGCAGGATGTTCAGCCCCTCGGCGTACGCGGCCATCACGCCGTACTCGATTCCGTTGTGCACCATCTTCACGAAGTGGCCCGCGCCGCTCGGCCCGCAGTGGAGGTAGCCGTGCTCCGCCGGCGTCGGCTTGCCCTCGCGCCCGGGCGTGCGGGCTGCGGAGTCGACCCCCGGCGCGAGCGAGGCGAAGATCGGCTCCAGCCGGCTCACGGCTTCGTCGGGCCCGCCGATCATCAGGCAGTAGCCGCGATCCAGCCCCCAGACGCCGCCGCTCGTGCCCGCGTCGACGTAGTCGAGGTTGTGCTCGGCCAGGCGCGCCGAACGCCGCAGGTCGTCTCGGTAGTAGGAGTTGCCACCGTCGATCACCGCGTCACCGGCCTCGAGCAGCGGGACCAGCGAGTCGAGCGTCCGGTCGACCACGGCAGCGGGCACCATCAGCCACACGGCCCGCGGGGGCTTGAGCTTTTCGACCAGGTCCGCAACCGAGCTCGCCCCCACTGCGCCCTCGCCCGCGAGCGTTTGCACGGCGTCGGAATCGAGGTCGAAGACCACGCACTCGTGGTCCGCGCGAATCAGGCGCCGCACCATGTTGGCGCCCATGCGCCCCAGTCCGATCATTCCCAGTTGCATTGCCAGGCTCCTTTCCCGGGCCAGGACGGGGCCGGGCCGCCGGCCCTCACCCCGTTGCGGCGAGCTTGCGGCTCTTCGTTTCGATCGACTGCATCAGCTCGTTCCAGGAGGCGTCGAACGCCTCGGCGCCCTCGCGCTGAAGGCGCTCCGCCAGCCCGGCCACCTCGACGCCGGCGGCCTCGAACTCGGCCAGCACCTCCTCGGCATCGCCGCCGTCGGCAGGCAGCGGCTCACCGACCTCGCCGTGCTCCGCGAAGGCGAGCAGGGTCTTGTCGGGCATCGTGTTGATCGTGAACGGGGCCGCCAGCGCCTCGACGTAGAGCGTCTCGGAGGCCTCGGGGTCCTTGGTGCCGGTGCTCGCAAAGAGCAGGCGCTGAGGGCGCGCGCCCTCGTTGGCGAGACGCTGCCAGCGCTCGGAGTCGAGCAGCTCGCGATAGTCGCGATAGGCGAGCTTGGCGACCGCGATCCCCAGCCGGTTTCGGAGCTCCTGCTGCACCTCGTCCGCCACCGCAACGTCCCAGCGGCTGATGAAGATCGAGGCGACCGAGGGAACCGCCGGGTCGAGCCCCGCCTCGATCCGGCGCTCCAGGCCCCGCATGTACGCCTCCGCCGCGCCGAGGTATTGCTCGGTCGAGAAGAGCAGGGTGACGTTGATCGGGATGCCGGCGAAGATCGACTCCTCGATCGCCTCGCGCCCCGCCTCGGTGCCGGGGATCTTGATGAAGATGTTGCAGGCCGCGCGGGAGTGCAGGTCGGCGACCTGCGCGATGGTGGCCTGCGCGTCGTCCGCGAGCAGCGGCGAGACCTCCAGCGAGACCCAGCCGTCGACACCGTCGGTTCGCTCGTTGATCGGCTCGAACATCCGCGCCGCGTCACGCAGGTCTGCCAGCGCCAGCTCGAAGAACCGCTGCTCGGGCTCGAGGCCGCGCTCGTGCAGCTCGACGATCTGCTCGTCGTAGGCATCGCCCCCGCTGATCGCCTTGTCGAAGATGGTCGGGTTGGAGGTCAGCCCGGTGATCGAGAGCTCGTCGATGTAGCGCCGGAGGGTGCCGTCTCCGAGCATCGTCCGCGTGATGTTGTCGAGCCACAGGCTCTGCCCCAGCTCGTGCAGCGACTGCGTCGGCTTCACGCCAGAAGCTCCCGCGCCGCCTGCGCCACCCGCTTGGGGGTGAAGCCGAACTTTCGCTGCACCTCCTTTAAGGGCGCCGAGGCGCCGAAGGTGTGCATGCCGACGATCTGCCCGCGCGGTCCCACGTAGCGGTCCCATCCCAGCGTCGATCCCTGCTCCACGGCCACCCGTGCCTGGACGGCCTGCGGCAGAACGCTCTCGCGATACTCGTCCGGCTGGAGGTCGAACAGGTACCAGGACGGCAAGCTGACCACTCGCGCTCGCACGCCGTCGGAGCGTAGCTCCTCGTACGCGTCCACCGCGAGCGACACCTCGCTGCCGGTGCCGATCAGGATCACCTCCGGATCGCCCTCGGAGTCGGCGAGCACGTAGCCGCCGCGGTGAAGCCCCTCGGCGGAGGCGTAACGGGAACGGTCGAGCACCGGCACGTTTTGGCGGGTCAGCACCAGGGCGGCGGGCTGGTGCTTTTGCCGCACCATCACCCGCCATGCCTCGGCCACCTCGTTCGCGTCGCAGGGGCGGATCACGTTCAGCCCCGGCATCGCGCGCAAGGAGGCGAGCTGCTCGACCGGCTGGTGGGTCGGGCCGTCCTCGCCGAGGCCGATCGAATCGTGGCTGAACCAGTGGATCACCGGCAGCTCCATGAGCGCCGAGAGGCGGATCGCCGGGCGGGCGTAGTCGGAGAAGATCAGGTAGGTCGACCAGACCGGGCGGAGCTTGCAGAGCGCCAGCCCGTTTGAGATCGCGGCCGACTCGTGCTCTCGAATCCCATAGTGCAGGACGCGGCCGGAGCGGTCCTCGGGCGAGAAGGTGCCGGCCCCGTCGAACGTCAGCCCGCTGGCGGCCGAGCCCGTCAGGTCCGCCGAGCCGCTGACCAGCCACGGCACCCGTGGGGCGATCGCGTTCAGCACCTTGTTCGACGCCTTGCGGGTCGCGATCCCGCCCGGATCGGCGTCGAAGCTCGGTATCTCGGCGTCCCAGCCCTCCGGCAGCTCCCGGCGCTGCATCTGGTCGATCTGCGCGGCGAGCCCCGAGTCGCCCGCCGCGACGCGCTGCTCCCACTCGCCTCGCAGCTTGCCGCCGCGAGCGCCGATCCCGTCGGCGAAATGCTCGTAGACGCCGTCGGGGATCAGGAACTCGGCGTCCTCCGGCCAGTCGTAGGCGCGCTTCGTCTCGCGCACCTCGTCCTCGCCGAGCGGCTCGCCGTGGACCTCGGGGGTGTCCTGCTTGTGCGGTGAGCCGTAGCCGATGTGGCTGTCCACGATGATCAGCGTCGGCCGCCCCTCCTCGCGCTTGAAGACCTCAAAGGCCCGGGTGAGCAGCTCCAGGTCGTTGGCGTCGCCCACCCTGGTGACGTTCCAGCCATAGCCGATGAAGCGGGCCGCCACGTCGTCGCTGTAGGCGAGCTCGGTGCGGCCGTCGATCGAGATGTGGTTGTTGTCGTAGATCCAGCAGAGGTTGTCCAGGCGCTGATGGCCGGCGATCGAGCCGGCCTCTCCGGAGACCCCCTCCATCAGGTCGCCGTCGCCGCAGATCGCGTAGACGTCGAAGTCGAACAGCTCCGCGCCGAAGTGCGCGCCGAGCCACTTGCCGCCGATCGCCATCCCCACGGTCGTCGCGATGCCCTGGCCGAGCGGGCCCGTGGTCGTCTCCACCCCCGAGGTGAGGTGGTACTCGGGATGGCCGGCCGCCTTGGAGCCGAGCTGGCGGAACGACTTGATGTCGTCCAGGCTGACCGACGGCTCCCCGAGCGTCTCGTAGTCGGGGTCGACCGCCTGCGCCCTGGTCAGGTGCAGCAGCGAGTAGAGCAGCATCGAGGCGTGCCCGGCGGAGAGCACGAAGCGGTCGCGGTTGGGCCAGATCGGATCCGCCGGGTCGAAGCGCAGGAAGCGCTGCCAGAGGATGTAGGCGACCGGGGCCATGGCCATCGGCGTTCCCGGGTGCCCTGAGTTGGCCTTCTGAATCGCGTCGATCGACAGGGTCCGGATCGTGTTGATGCAGAGCGTGTCCAGGTCGGTCGCCTTGGACTGAGCGATCGTCGCCATCAGCGGCCGATGCTAGTGCACCCGTCCGTACGCCAGCGGACGGACGGCGTGGGCCGTCCGGGGAAGCGAGCGCGTAGATTCCCCGCCGTGTCACCGGGCCCCGAGGCCGAACGGGAGAAGCGAGCCGCGCCGAGGCGGCGGCGGAGCTGGTCGAGGACGGCATGGCCGTGGGGCTGGGGACGGGCTCCACGGTGGCGCACCTGCTGCCCGCGCTGGCCGCGCGAGGGCTGGGCATCCGTTGCGTGGCCACCTCGCCCGCGACCGAGCACAGCGCGCGGGAGCTCGGGCTCCAGGTCGAGCCGTTCGACGGCCTCGATCGGCTCGACATCGCGATCGACGGCGCCGATCAGGTGGCGCCCGACGGCTGGCTGGTGAAGGGAGGCGGCGGCGCGCACCTGCGCGAGAAGATCGTCGCCGCCGGCGGCGGAGCGGTTCGTCGTCATCGTCGACTCGGAAAAGCCGGTTGAGGAGCTCTCCCCGCCGGTGCCGCTGGAGCTCTCGTCCTTCGGGCTCGAGGCGACGCTTCGCAGGCTCGGGGCGGCCGAGCTGCGCGATGTGCCCGCGAGCCCCGATGGCGGGTTGATCGCCGACTACCTGGGACCGGTCGACGACCCACAGGCGCTTGCCGCGCGGCTCGCCGCGACGCCGGGGGTGGTCGAGCATGGCCTGTTTGGGCCGGAGCTGGTCAGCGACGTCCTGGTGGGTCGCGGCGAGCAGGCGCAGGCGCTGGCGCTCGAGCCGTCCGCCGGGTAGCCGGCGTGGCGGAGCTCGGCGGCTGGCGGCTCTGGTGGGCGAAGCGGCGCTGGTACGAGCGCAACCGGCGCCTCGCCCGGCGCTGGCGGATCAACAGGCACATGGCCAGGGCCGGCGCCTACATCCGCTTCCCGGTCGAGGGGGAGGTCCTGGAGGCTCTCGACGAGGGCCGCCTGGCGATCGGCGCGGGCACGCTCCTGGAGCCCGGCTGCTGGCTGACGCTCTCACCCCAGGGCCGGGTCGAGATCGGCGAAGGGTGCTTCTTGAACCGCAACGTGATGCTGGCCGCGCTGGACCGGATCGAGATCGGCGACCACGTGATGTTCGCCAACGGCTGCTTCGTCGGCGATGCCGCCCATCGCTTCGACGACCCCGAGAAGCCGATCACCTGGCAGGGATTCACCACCAAGGGCCCCGTCCGGATCGGGTCCAACTGCTGGTTCGGGGCCAACTGCGTCGTCACCAGCGGGGTCCAGATTGGCGAACGTTGCGTGATCGGGGCCAACTCGGTGGTCACCCAGGATCTGCCGCCCCGGGTGATCGCCGCCGGCGTCCCGGCCAAGGTGATCAAGGAGATCGAGTTTCGGCGGGAGGAGGGGGAGTAGGTTGCGGTTGAGGCTCGCTGTCGCGATGGCGGTCGCCGCCTTCGCCGGATGCGGCGGCGATCGGAGACACGACCACGTCGAGTCCGTCTGACCGGTCGACGAAGGACGGCGAGCCCATCCCTACCGGAGGGCTCAGTCCCGCAACCCAGCGGGAATTGAACCGCCTCAACCGCCGACTCAAGGCGCCCGATACCCCGGCCGAAAGGGTCCAGGGCACGGTCAAGCTGGTGCTCGCGTCGACGACGACTCCGACGTTCTGCAAGCCACCGTTCGTCACCGGGCGCTACCTCGAAGCCGCATACGGTGGACGTCAGGGGTGCATCGACGCGCGGCGGATCGCCCACAAGCTCGAGTTCAAGGATCTCCGTGTCGACAGTGATCGGGCAACAGCCGTGGTCGTTCCATCAGATGGCACGTACAAGGGGGAGCAACTGATCGTTTCCCTTGTCAGGCGGGATCGTCGCTGGGCAGTCGACCAGCTCGACGCGAACGTCCCCGTCGGCCCGTAACCCGCCGTCGATTGGCGCGTTTCAGACCCATACGGTTCAAAACGCGTCAAGTTGGCGGACATCGTCAGCTCGTGACCTGGACTAGGACCGTTCGCTCCCGCGGGTGATCGTCGAAGTCGATCATCACCAGCTGCTGCCAGGTACCGAGCGCCAGGCGGCCGCCCTGGACCGGAACCACCTCGGACGCGCCGATGATCGAGGCGCGCTGATGAGCATGGGAGTTGGTGTCGTGGTTGAGCCGGTTGTGCTCGTAGTCGCCCTGGGCCGGGATCAGGCGGTCGAGCAGGGCTTGGAGGTCGTGGATCCCGCCCGGCTCGTACTCCATGGTCGTGATCGCCACCGTGGAGCCGCGCACGAACGCGGTCGCCTGGCCCTCGCCGACCCCGGTCTCGGCGACGGCGGCCTGCACGCGGTCGGTGATGTCGACCATCTCGGCGTTGCCGTCGGTCGAGAGCCGGAATTCGGCGGTGTGCACCGGCATGCCGGCAAACGTAACGAAAAGAGCGAGCCGGGCGGGATGCCCGGCTCGCTCGGCACTGGCCCCTCGGCCTCCCCCGAGGGGACGCCGCTGGGAGAGGGCGCGCTACGCGCCTCTCGGATGGGGACGCCCGATGTGAAGCGTCTCCATCAACTTCGGGACGAACACCAAACCGGCGACGCCGACGATCACGTACATCACGTTCAGCAGCGTGCCGCTCCCGAAGATCTCGAAGAGCACGTTGGTCTCGCCATCGGTGACTCCGAGGATGCCCCAGTTGAGGGCGCCCAGGAACACGATGACGAGCGCCAGCGGCTCCAGTCGCTTCAAGGTCTCCAACTTGCTTGTACCTCCTGAGAAAGGATCTCGCACTCCTTCGTGCGAATCGTCACGAAAGGTACACCGGGGACACCACGCGGTTACCCCGGGATCTGCCGCTGAGCAGGGGCTTTCCGGGCGCCGACGCCGCCCGGGCCCCTACCAGTCCCAGGGTGCCCTCGTGCCTACCAGTCCCAGGGCGCCCTGGCGAGGCTTTCGGCGTCGTCGAGGTAGCGCTTCAGCTCCTCGACCTCGGCCGGGTCGACCGGGTACACGTGCTCGGCGTCCGGGAAGCGGCGCGCTCGAACCTCCTCCGCGTAGGCACGCACCCCCTCGACCATCCGGTCGTGGATCTCGGCATAGCGCTTCACGAACCGCGGGCTGTGCGGCCCGGTGTTGATGCCCAGGAGGTCGTGGAACACAAGCACCTGCCCGTCCGTTGCAAGTCCCGCGCCGATGCCGATCACCGGCACCTCGATGTACGGCATCAGGGCGTCCGCGACCCCGGCGGGCACCGCTTCGAAGACGATCGCGAAGCAGCCCGCCGCCTGGAGCGCCGCCGCGTCTCGCGCGATCTGCGCCGCCGATTCGGCGGTCCGCCCCTGAGTCTTGAAGCCGCCCAGCGCGCTGGCGGATTGCGGTGTCAGCCCCACGTGGCCCATCACGGGAATCCCCGAGCCCGCGATTGCCCGTGCCCGCTCCACGGAGGCGCCGCCTCGCTCGAGCTTGACGGCGTCGCAGCCCGCCTCCCTGACGAACCGCTGCGCGTTCTCGATCGCATGCTCGTTGGAGCGCTCGTATGAGCCGAACGGCAGGTCGCCGATCAAGACCGGCGTGCGCAGCCCGCGGCGAACCGCGGCCGCCATGGTCACCATCTCGTCCATGCCCACCGGGGTGGTGGCGTCGTACCCGAGCACGACCATGGCCGCGGTGTCGCCGACGAGCACGATGTCGACCCCGGCCTCCTCGGCGACCTTGGCGGAGGGGAAGTCGTAGGCGGTGACCATGACGATCGGCTCGCCCTTTTGCTTCATCTCCGCCAGCCGAGGCAGGGTCACGGGCGGGCGGCCAGTCGGGGAATCGGGCTGCGAGCTCATCATGCCCCTGCCTCGGAGGCGAGCGGCGAGCCCAGCAGGACCTCGGGGTGGGAGTCCACCTCGACGATCGCGTTGCGGTCGTCGACGTGAACGACCACGGGAGCGTATGCCTCGAGCTCGCGCTCGTCGTAGGCGCCGAACGAGCCGACGATCACCTTGTCGCCCTCGCTCACCAGGCGCGCGGCTGCGCCGTTCACCTGCACCGTTCCGGAGCCGGGCGCGCCCTCGATGACGTAGGTGACGAATCGGGCGCCGTTGTCGATGTCCCAAACGTGCACCTGCTCGTTGGCGAGCAGGTCGGCGCACCGCATCAGCTCGGGGTCCAGCGTCAAGCTGCCGACGTAGTCCGGGTCACAGCCGGTGACCGTGGCGCGGTGGACCTTCGATTTCAACATCTGCCTCTGCATTCAGCCTCCAATTACGACGTTGTCGATCAGGCGAGCCTGCCCCACCCGTGCCGCGACCGCGACCAACACGGGCCGCCCGTTCAAGCTCTGCGCTGGAGCGAGGCCCTCCGCGTGCCGGGCCTCCAGGTACTCCGGCTCGATTCCGGCCCGCTCGAGCTCCGCCCTGGCCGCCTCGAGGGCGACCTCGGGGCGCGTCTCGCCCGACGCCGCGACCGCCTCCGCCGCCCGCAGCGCCCGGATCAGCGCCGCCGCGCGCCGCCGCTCCTCGGGGCTCAGGTAGGAGTTGCGGGAGCTCATCGCGAGCCCGTCCGGCTCGCGCACCGTCGGCAGCACCTCGATCTGGACCGGGAAGTCGAGGTCGCGGACCATGCGCCGGATCACGATCGCCTGCTGGGCGTCCTTTTGGCCGAAGTAGGCGACGTCTGGCGCCACCGAGTTGAGCAGCTTCGCGACCACCGTGGCGACGCCGCGGAAGTGGCCGGCGCCTCGCAGGCCGGGGGCGCCGCACAGCACCTCGGTCAGGTCACCGCCCACCTCGACGGTGGTGGCGAAGCCCTCCGGATAGACCTCCTCGACCGGCGGCGCGTAGAGCAGGTCCACGCCCTCGCGCTCGGCGAGCTCGCCGTCGCGGCCCTCGTCGCGCGGATAGCTCTCGAGGTCCTCGCCGTGCCCGAACTGGGCCGGGTTGACGAACAGGCTCATCACGACCACGTCGCAACGCTCGCGGGCGGCGCGAAGTAGCGACAGGTGGCCCTCGTGGAGGGAGCCCATCGTGGGCACCAGGCCGATCGTGCGCCCCTCGCGACGGGCGGGCTCGAGGGCCGCGCGCAACTCGGCCTTGGTGCGAATCACCCTCATGGGCGCGCCTTCGCTGGCTCCTCGCCAGCTCGGCGGCCCGATCGGCGAGCGCCTCATAGAGCGGCAGCAGCTCGGGGGCGCTCTCGCGGAGCGCCGCCAGGTGTCGCTGCACAGTCGCCGCGTCGCCGCGCGCGATCGGGCCGGTCAGCGCCTCGGGGCCACGCTCGGCCCAGTTCGCCGCCGTCCGGAGGACCAGCGGCGCGAGCAGCTCGCGCGCGTCCTCGATCCCGATCCGGCTGAGCAGCTCGGCGGACGACTCCTCGAGGGCGACCAGCAGGTTGGAGGCGATGGAGGCGGCGGCGTGGTAGGCGGCGCGCCGCTCCTCGGGCAGCACGAAGGGACGCATCCCCAGGCGCTCGGCGAGCCCCTAGGCGAGGCGGAGGGCGGCCGGGCTCGAGCCCGCGACGGCGCACGGGGCGCCGGTCAGGTCGGCGCCGCCGTCGGGGAGGGTCTGGAGAGGGTGGAGGGAGAAGGCCTCGGCGCCTCGCTCGCGTGCCGGCGCCAGCGCGTCGAGTCCAGTGGCGCCGCTCAGGTGGCCGACGAAGCGAAGCGGCGGCACGGCGGCCGCGATTGTCCCGCAGGCGTCGGCGATCGCGGTATCGGGAACGCACAGCAGGGCAACCTCGGCTTGCCGGCATGCTTCGAGGGCGTGCTCGCGGCCGGCGAGCTGGGCGGCCACTCCCGCGAGGTCGGCCGCGGCCGCGATTGACCGGCCCGCCCGTCCGGCGCCGACCACGGCGAGCGGCGGCAGCCCGTGCGCTCCGTCTGGCGCGGCGTGGCGGAGGTTTCGTTCCAGTTCTCGCATCGGAGATACCAGACGGATTGAAGTCGGCTCTTGTCGGGTGATGGCCGGGTGGCCGTGGTCCGCGCCCAGCGGGTCGCGGCCACAACAAGTATAGGTTGGGCCGATGACCGCGGACGCGCTGCGACGGTGGTGTCTGGCATGCGCGGGCGCCACGGAGGAGTTCCCGTTCGGAGAGCAGCCGTCTGTCTTCAAGGTCGGCGGCAAGATGTTCGCGCTCAGCGCGCTCGAGTCGCGCCCTTTGCGCGTCAGCCTCAAGTGCGAACCGGAGCTCGGCGAGGGGCTGCGCGCGACCTACCCCGCGATCCAGCCCGGCTACCACCTGAACAAGCGCCATTGGGTCACGATCACCCTGGACGGGTCGGTCCCGGACGAGACGCTGTTCGAGCTGCTCGAGGACAGCTACGACCTGGTGGTCGCGGGGCTGCCGGCCAAGGAGCGGGCGCGGCTCGAACGGGTCAGCTAGCTCCAGCGGCCGGCGCGGCTACCATCGGCCCATGCCGATCTCCGAGCCGGCTGGAGGGGCGTGACAGAGTTGCGCGAGCAACGCCGCGAACGGCTGGTGGAGGTCTACCAGGAGGCCGTGGTGTGCACGAAGTGCCCGCTCGCCGAGACCCGCACCAACGTCGTCTTCGGAAGTGGCAACGCCGACGCGGAGCTGATGTTCGTCGGCGAGGCGCCGGGCGCCGAGGAGGATCGCCAGGGGCTGCCGTTCGTCGGGCGCGCGGGGGCGCTGTTGACGGAGCTCCTCGAGGGGATCGGCCTATCCCGGAAGCAGGTCTGGATAACCAACGTGCTGAGGTGCAGGCCGCCGGGCAACCGCGATCCGCAGCCGATCGAGATCGAGTCCTGCCAGCCGTACACGCATCGCCAGGTGGAGCTGATCGAGCCGCGCGTGATCGCCACGCTGGGCAACTTCGCCACCAAGCTCTTGAGCGGAAGCAGGGTGGGGATCAGCCGGGTGCGCGGCACGCCGCAGCTCCACGAGATCGCCGCCCGCCCAGTCTTCCTGATGCCGCTCTTCCATCCGGCTGCTGCGCTGCGGACGGCTTCGCTCGTCGAGGTGATGCGCGAGGACTTCGCCAAGCTGCCCGAGCTCCTCGAGCGGCCCGTTCCCGAGGCCCCGGGCTCATCGCCGGCCGTGGAGCTCGCTGGAAGCGCCGAGGCTCGCGACGACCAGCTCGACCTGTTCGGTTGACGACACGATTCAGCGCCAGCCCCGCGGAGACGGAGGCGCTCGGGGGCCGGCTGGCCGCCGGCCTTCGCCCGGGGGACCTGGTGCTGGTCAGCGGGGAGTTGGGCACCGGAAAGACCACCCTGATCCGCGGCGCCTGCCGGGAGCTGGGCGTGGCCCAGCAGGTGACCTCGCCCACCTTCACGATCGGTCGCCGCTACCGCGGGCGGGTGCCGGTCTCGCACCTGGACCTGTACCGCCTCGACAGCCTCGCCGGCGAGGACCCGGGCTTGCTGGACGACTACCTGACGCCGGATGCCGTCGCCTTCGTCGAGTGGCCGGCGGCGGCTGAGCCATTGCTCGGGCAGCGGCGAATCTCCCTGCGGGTCGAGCTGCGCCACGCCGGCGGCGATCGGCGCGAGGTGATCCTTCGCGGTGATGCCTCGGGAGGCCAGGTGTGACGCTCGTCGTCGGATTCGACACCGCGACGGACGACGTTGCGGTGGCGCTGGTCCGCTTCGGCACCTCGGGGTCGGGCGCGGAGCTCGTGGACGAGCGCTCGAGGGGCCTTGCCGGCGGCGGGCGCCCCCGGCACGCCGCGGAGCTGCTGGCGGAGCTCGAGGCGGTCGTGGAACCGGTGGGCGGCTGGCCGGAAGTCGACCTGCTTGGCGTGGGCGTCGGGCCCGGCTCCTTCACGGGGCTGCGGATCGGCGTTGCCACCGCACGGGCCCTGGCCCAGGCGCTGGCGACTCCAGTGGCGCCGGTGGGCACGCTGGCGGCGCTGGCGCGCGGGATCGGCGAGCGCAGCGAGGCTCGCGGCAGAGCGCGGCTCGGGGTCCTGGACGCACGCCGCGGCCAGGCGTTCGCCGCCCTGTACGGGCCCGCGGACGAGGAGCTTTGGCCGCCGCTTGTGGCGCTGCCCGGCGAGCTCGCCGAGCGGGTTGGCGCGCTGCCGCAGGCGCCGCTGGCCGCCGGTTCGGGGGCGATAGGATTTCGTGATGAGTTGGAGGCCGCGGGCGCCGAGGTGCTGCCTGACGCCGAGCCAGAGCACCGGGTTTCGGCACGCCAGATCTGCCTGCTGGCCGAGGCGGGGAGGCCGGCGCGGCCTGAGTCGATCGAACCGATCTATCTGAGACCACCGGACGCGGAGCTTTGGCTTGAGCGAGATACGCGTTAGACGCCTCGTCTACAGCGACCTGCCGGCGGCGCTGGCGATCGAGCGCCGCTCGTTCGATACGCCGTGGTCGCTGGCGATGTTCGTGCTCGAGCTCTCCAAACCCTCGGGGATCTGTCTCGCCGCCGCCGGGGATGAGGGCCTGGACGGTTATCTGGTCTGTTCGCGCTACGCGGACGTCTGGCACCTGATGAACGTCGCCGTGCCGCCCGATAGGCGCCGCCAGGGGATCGCCAGCCGGCTCCTGGAGCGCCTGTTCGAGGACGCCGGCGCCGACGCTCGCTACACGCTGGAGGTGCGGACCTCCAACAGCGGCGCGATCGCGATGTACGAGCGCTTCGGCTTCCAGCCCGCTGGGCATCGCCGCCGCTACTACCACGACAACGGGGAGGACGCCCTGATCATGTGGCTGGAATCGCCGAGCGCCGCGGCGTCGAACGCTTGATTCTCGCCGTCGAGACCTCCTGCGACGACACGTGCGCGGCGGTCGTCGACGGCGGCCGGATTCGCTCCAACGTCATCTCCTCGCAGGCCGGCGTGCACGACCGCTACGGCGGGGTCGTTCCGGAGGTTGCCTCGCGGCACCACCTCCAGCTGGTCAACCCCGTGGTCGGCGCGGCGCTGTCCGAGGCCGGCGTGGGGCTCGGGGATCTGGACGCGCTGGCGGTCACCCGCGGCCCGGGCCTGATCGGTGCCCTGCTGGTGGGCGTGACCACCGCCAAGACCCTCGCCGCCGCGACCCGCAAGCCGCTGATCGGCGTGGACCATCTGCACGGCCACGTGGCGGCCAACTTCCTCGAGCCGCAGGCGCTCGAGCCCCCGTTCCTGTGCCTGATCGCGAGCGGCGGCCACACGCTGCTCGCGGGGGTGGCGGACGGCGCCGGCTTCGAGGTGCTCGGTCAGACGCTGGACGATGCGGCGGGAGAGGCGCTCGACAAGGGCGCGCGGCTGCTTGGGCTTGGCTACCCGGGCGGGCCCGCGATCGAGTTGCTGGCGAAGGACGGCGACCCCGATTCCTTCGAGTTCCCGGTGGCGATGGCGCGCGATCCCGGCCTGGATTTCAGCTTCAGCGGCCTGAAGACGGCCCTGCTCTACAGCGATCCGAAAGCTGGGCGAGAGCGAGCTCGCAGAGCGCCGCGCCGACCTCGCGGCCGGCTACCAGGCGGCCGTGGTCGCCCAGCTGATCGCGAAGCTCGAGCGGGCGCTGGAGGCCCGCGAGTGGCGGGCGGTGGCTTTGGGCGGCGGGGTCGCCGCCAATACGCCGCTTCGAGAGCAGGCCGCCCAGCTCTGTGCGGAGCGCGGCCTGCCGCTGAAGCTCGTGCCGGCCGAGCTCTGCACTGACAACGCGGCGATGATCGCCTCGGCCGCCCGCTTCCTGGAGCCGGCGCCCTATCCCGAGTACCTGGGCTGGGATGCCCTGGCATGAGGGCCGTGACGCTCTACACCAGGCCGGGGTGCCACCTCTGCGACGAGGCGCGCGAGGCGATCCTGGGCCTGCGTGAGGTGGTGCCGCCGTTCGAGCTGGGCGAGGTGAACATCGAGCGGGACGACGGCTTGCTGGCCCGATACCTCGAGCGGATTC
The DNA here is from genome assembly GCA_963721735.1 of uncultured Actinomycetes bacterium. Lineage (GTDB taxonomy): Bacteria > Actinomycetota > Thermoleophilia > Solirubrobacterales > 70-9 > AC-56. Next base: position 34,244 of record CAVRKX010000020.1, on the reverse strand, counting down.
CCGTGGTGCTCGTGGACGGCGAGGTCGTCTGCGAGCTGGAGCTGGAGCTCGACTCGCTACGGGCCGTCCTCGATACTGTCTCGCGATGATCAACTGGGGGCGCTTCGGGCCCCGCATCGAGATCCGATGAGTGAGGTAACCGTGGCCGAGGACACCGCAGCCGACCTGGCCCTTGCGGACGGCGACCGCCTCTCGCTCGGGGTGGCGGCGCGGCTGTCGCGCTATCTCCAGGTCCTGATCCAGGCTCGGAAGATGGGCAAGGAGACGATCTCCTCCCAGGAGCTCGCCGAGTACACCCACATCAACTCAACCCAGATCCGCCGCGACCTGTCGGGGTTCGGCAAGTTCGGCAAGCGGGGCGTGGGCTATCGCGTCGACTCGCTGGTCGACCAGATCCGCAGGATCCTCCGCAGCTCCGGACAGCACAACATCGTCCTCTTCGGGGCGGGGCATCTGGGCCAGGCGATCGCCAGCTCCGACATCTTCGCCGACCACGGTTTCCAGATCGTCGCCATCTTCGACGTCGAGCCGGAGCTGGTGGGCCGGCGGTTCGGTGACGTCGAGGTGCGCGGCGTCGAGGAGCTCGAGCGCGTGGTCGAGGAGCAGGACGTGGTCGTCGGCGTGCTCGCGGTCCCATCCTCGGCGGCGCAGGGGGTGGCCGATCGGCTGGTCGACGCCGGCGTCAAGATCGTCTTCAACTATTCCGAGCAGCTGCTCCAGGTGCCGCCGGACGTCACCGTGCACACGTCGAGCCCCGCCGTCGACCTACTGTATGCCCTGTACTTCTACCTGACCTGACGCAAAAGGTGGATGGAGCACCGAGCTCCGAGAAGGGATCTGACGCTGGGCGAGGTGCGAGCATCGTGACGGACAGCAGGGGTCGCTCGGACGCCGACGACGCCGGCCACCTCGACCTCGAGAGGGTCCGCCAGCGGTTCGACGCCTCGACCGACTTCACGATCGGGATCGAGGAGGAGTTCGCCATCGTCGATCCCGAGAGCCTTGACCTGCGGCAGGGCTTCGAGGACCTCTATGCCGCCTGCCTCGAGGACGAGCTGCTGGCTGAGTCGGCGGCCGGGGAGCTGATCGCGTCGGAGATCGAGATCCGCTCGGGGCGGGCGGAGACCTTCGCGCGGGCGACGGAGCTGCAACGCGAGCATCGCGGGCGGCTGTTCGCCCTCGCCGAGGGGATGGGGCTCGCCCTCGCCGCCACGGGCACGCATCCATGGGCCAACTACCTGGATCAGCGCATCATCGACACGCCCCATTACGCGCGGCTTCGCGAGGAGCTCCGCTGGGTCGCCCAGCGAAACAGCACCTGGAGCCTGCACGTCCATGTGGGCGTGCAGGGCGCCGATCGCGCCGTCGCCGTCTGCGACCACCTGCGAGGCGTCCTGCCGGCGCTGCTGGCGCTGTCCGCCAACTCGCCCTTTCTCGACGGTCGCGACACCGGCCTCAGCTCGGTGCGCACCGAGATCTTCACGCGCACGTTTCCTCGCTGCGGGATCCACGAGCCGTTCGGGAGCTGGGAGGCCTACCGGGGCTTCATCGAGCTCCTGGTCCGCACGAACTCGATCGCGGAGGCGACTCAGCTCTGGTGGAGCGTTCGCCCCCACCACACGTTCGGCACGGTGGAAGTGCGGATCTGCGACGCGCAGACCGGCGGGGAGGAGTCATTCGCGCTCGCGGCCCTGATGGCCGGCCTGCGTCGCGCAGAGCGCGCTCGACTACGACGAGGGCCGGCTTCCGGAGCCCCTGGGTCAGCGCGAGATCGAGGAGAACCTGTGGCGCGCGATCCGCCACGGGATGGACGGCAACATGATCGACTTCGACCGCGAGGAGGAGCTGCCGACCCTCGCCGCCGTCGAGCGGCTGCTCGAGTGGACCGCGCCCGCCCGCCAGGCGCTGGGGCTCGATCTGGCGCTGCCGGAGCTGAACGGTGCGGGGAGGGCTCGGCGAGCGCTCGAGGCGGGCGCGTCGATCGAGGAGATCTACGGCGACGCGCTCGCCGAGACCAAGCGCACCTACATACCCCAACCTGAGGAGGTCTCGACGCAATGAACGACGCGGAGACGCCGGGCGAGGGTGAGACGCGCGAGGCCCCCGGCGCGGCCGAGGGCGGGCCTCAGCCGAGCCAGGAGGAGCTTCGGGAGCAGATCGAGGAGCAGCTGCGCAAGGTCCGGGTCCAGGATCTGCTGCTCGAGAGCGTGGTCAGCGTGATCAACCTCTCCGCTCGCAGGATCGCCAAGGACGACGAGCGTGACCTGGAGCAGGCCCGGGTGGGGATCGAGGCGGTGCGCGCCCTCATCGGCCTGCTTGACGACGAGCCGGCGCAGCAGGTGCGTGGCGCCCTCTCGGAGGTCCAGATGCTCTACGCGCGGCACGCGGGCGGCGGCCCCGGGGAGCCCGAGGGAGGCGGCGAAGCGCCGCCGCCCCGCGCCGAGGAGTCGCCGGGCGAGGGTGCGCAGCGCGGGCCCTCGAGGCTCTGGACGCCGCCCGGCAGCGGGCCGCCCCGCTAGACTGCGCGCGCTTCGCGGCCGGATTTTCTGCGGCCGCCCGCTACTCGCAAGCTCACCGAGAACCCAGCCTTGACCGACTTCCTGATCGACTATGGCGTCGTCATCGCGCTCGTCTGCGCGGGCGCGGCGGTGGTCTACGGGGCGATCATCACCCGGCGCCTGCTCAGGCAGCCGGCCGGCAACGATCGCATGCGCGAGATCTCGGGCGCGGTGCAGGAGGGCGCGCAGGCTTACCTGCGCCGCCAGTACACGATCATCGCCATCGTCGCCCTGCCCATGGCCGTGCTCCTGGGGATCGTCCAGTCCGACGTCCTGCCCGCGATCGGGTTCTTGATTGGCGGCGTATTGTCCGGCGCCGCCGGCTTCATCGGCATGAACCTCTCGGTCCGCGCGAACGCCCGAGTTGCGGAGGCCGCCCGGGGCGGGGTGCCGCCGGCGCTCGACGTCGCCTTCAAGGGCGGCTCTGTCACCGGGATGCTGGTCGTGGGGCTGGCGCTGCTGGGCGTCGCCGGCTATTTCGGCGTGCTGATCCTTGCCGACAAGACGGACAAGGAGGCGGTCGACGCGCTGATTGGGCTGGGCTTCGGGGGCTCGCTGATCTCGGTGTTCGCCCGCTTGGGCGGCGGCATCTTCACCAAGGCCGCCGACGTCGGCGCCGACCTGGTGGGGAAGGTCGAGGCCGGGATCCCCGAGGACGACCCGCGCAATCCGGCCGTGATCGCCGACAACGTCGGCGACAACGTCGGCGACTGCGCCGGGATGGCCGCCGACCTGTTCGAGACCTACGCCGTCACCGCGGTGGCGGTCATGCTGCTCGGCGTCCTCACCTTCAACGAGGCGCGCGAGGTGGCGATCTACCCGCTGGTGATCGGCGCCGTCGCGATCGTCGCCTCGATTGTCGGCGCGCTCGCCGTCCGCACCCGGGGCGACCGCGTCGAGGGGGCGCTCTACCGGGGACTGATCGTCTCTGGCCTGCTCTCGGCGGCGGCCTTCTACCCGATCACCGAGTGGCTGATGGGGGACGTGACCCTGATCAGCTCCGAGGGGCTCGAGTTCGCGCCCTCCGTCTCGGACCTCTGGTTCTGCTCCCTGATCGGTGTGGCCGTCACCGCCGGCCTCTTCATCATCACCGACTTCTACACCTCAACACGCTTCCGGCCGGTTCGGACGATCAGCCGGGCCTCGGTCACGGGCCACGCGACGAACATCATCCAGGGGCTCGCCCAGGGGTTCCAGTCGACGGCGGCGCCGGCCCTGCTGATCGCGCTCGCGATCCTCGGCGCCAACGAGCTCGCCGGGATCTACGGGATCGCCGTCGCGGTGATGGCTCAGCTCTCGCTCACCGGCCTGATCGTCGCGCTCGACGCCTTCGGGCCGATCACCGACAACGCCGGCGGGATCGCCGAGATGGCCGACCTTCCCGAGGAGGTCCGCAACGTCACCGATCCGCTTGACGCGGTCGGCAACACGACCAAGGCGGTGACCAAGGGCTATGCGATCGGCTCGGCGGCGCTGGCGGCGCTGGTGCTCTTCAACGCCTTCCAGATCGAGCTCGCCGACGAGGAGGGTGGCGCGGGCCTGGTGTTCTCGATCGCCGACCCCGCGGTTCTGATCGGCCTGCTGATCGGCGGCATCATGGTCTACCTGTTCGCCGCCTTCGCGATCGAGGCGGTCGGGCGGGCCGGCGGCCAGGTGGTGGAGGAGGTGCGGCGTCAGTTCCGCGACGACCCCGGGATCATGGAGGGCACCTCCCGCCCCGAGTACGGGCGCACGGTCGGGATCGTCACGGCCGCCGCCCAGCGGGAGATGATCTTGCCGTCCCTGATCCCGATCGGGGTACCGCTGATCGTCGGCCTGATCAGCGCCAAGGCGCTGGGCGGCCTGCTGATCGGCGTGATCGTGGTCGGCCTCTTCGTGGCGCTGTCGATGACCGCGGGCGGCGGCGCCTGGGACAACGCCAAGAAGCTGATCGAGGATGGCGCCCACGGTGGCAAGGGCTCGGAGGCCCACGCGGCCGCGGTCACCGGCGACACCGTCGGCGACCCCTACAAGGACACCGCCGGCCCGGCGATCAACCCGATGATCAAGGTCGCCAACATCGTCGCCATCCTGATCATCCCGATCGTTCACCTGTAGGCGGTCACCGGCGCTACAGTCGGCGGCGGTGCAACAACCTGCGGCGCCTCACATGGTTGATGCGGATGGCGGCGAGCGGCTGCATTTCAGCGACGCCGAGATGGTGATCCGGGCATCCGCCGAATCGACGGGAGGCGCCTTCAGCATCGTCGAGGAGGTCGATCCACTCGACACGCCGCTGCACGTGCACGCGAACGAGGACGAGATCTTCTACATCCTCGAGGGAGAACACGTGATCACTGTTGGCGAGGAGGAGTTCGAGCTCGGCCCGGGTGGCCTGGCCTTCGGACCAAGGGGGGTGCCCCATGCTCAGCGGCGCGCGGTCCCGCGACAGGGACGGCTCCTTGTGCTCTTGTCCCCGCCCGGCTTCGAGGGGTTTTTTCGCGAGCTCTCAGCGGCAGAGAGCGCAGGAACGATCGGCCCTGACGTCTACGCCCGCGTCTCCGAGAAGTACGGGATCACCTGGCTCTAGCCTCGATCGTGGGTCGCACGCCAGCGATCGACCAAACTACGATGACGCCATGGACCTCTTCGCGGGGATCTGCGTTCGCGACTACCAGGCGGCCAAGCCTTGGTACGAGCGCCTCTTGGGCTCGGAGCCGGCCTTCGTCGCCCACGAGACCGAGTGCGTGTGGGAGCTCGGCGAGCATCGCTTCGTCTTCATTGAGGAGGACGCGGAGCGGGCCGGATACGCCGTACACACGATCTTCGTGGACGACCTGGAGGCCCTGGTGAAGGACATCGCGGCTCGCGGTATCGAGCCCGCAAAGCGGGAGACGTACGGCAACGGAGTCCGCAAGGCGACCTACCGCGACTCCGACGGGAACGAGATCGGCTTCGGCGGCGCGCCGCTCGAGAGCTCAGCCGGCTAGGCGGACCTCAGGCCATGTCCGGGGCCGAGACGATCGTGGGCAGTGATCCGCCGGTCTTCTACTACGACCTGGTCTCGCCGTTCTCGGGCCTGGCGGCTTTCCGCATCGAGGAAGTCATGCCGGTCGCGCCAGTCTGGCGGCCGATCTGGTCCGCGCCGGTGATTCTTGGCTCTGGGCGAAAATGGCGCCCGTCGTTTGCCGAGGGGCGAGCCCGCAGAGCAGACATCGTCCGGCGCGCGAAGAGGTACGGGATGCCGGAATGGCGATGGCCGACCGTCTACGAACCCGCGAGCGAGGCCGAGCATGAAGCGTGGACCCCTCCCAACAGCCTCCGCGTGATGCGGATGGCCACGCTCGCGGTTCAGAAGGGTGTCGGCCCGGCGTTTTCCCTTGGGGTTTTCGCGCTCGTGTTCGCGGAGGGCCATGAGCTCTCGGCGAGCGAGGGAGCGATCGTGGAGATAGGCGTCGATTGCGGGCTCGACCGGGAGGAGCTGATCGCGGCTCCCACGACTCCGGCGATCAAGGACGCGTTGCGAGCGGCGACCGATGAGGCCGCAAACCGCGGCGTCATCGGAGTGCCCACGGTAGCTATAGGCCGGCAGCTCTTTTGGGGCGATGACCGCCTCGACGAGGCCGCCGCGGCAGCTGCCGCCGGCTAGAGGGCCGCCGGCGCCTGGTGCCCCTACCTCTCGAGGATTTCGACGCGATATCCGTCGGGGTCGCGGACGAAGCAGATCCGCGGCCCCTCGGTGCGCCCGCCGGGGCGGTAGGGCGGCTTCTCGGGCTCGATGCCGTCGGCGGCCAGGCGCTCGAGGGTGGCGTCGAGGTCGTGGGTGGTGATCGCGATGTGCCCGTATCCGGTGCCGATCTCGTACGACTCGGTGACGCCGTGGTTGTGGGTGAGCTCGAGGCGGGCACCGTCCCCGGGAAGGCCCATGAAGCAGTTGGTCGCCTCGTCGCCGATCGGCATCCGCCGCAGCTCCTCGAAACCGAGCTTCTCGTAGAAGGCGACCGAGCGCTCGAGGTCGAGGACCCGGTAGCAGGTGTGGATCAGCTCGCTCATCGCGGTCGAATGTAGCGCGCGGCCTATAGTCGCGTCGTGGCCGCGCCGGGGGAGCCGATCAACGTTGCCGACTACGAGCGCCTTGCCGCGGAGGTGCTCGACCCCGGGGCGCACGGGTACTTCGCCGGCGGGGCCGGGGACGAGCGGACGCTGCGCGAGAACGTGGCGGCGTTCGGGCGCTGGCGGCTGCGGCCGCGGGTGCTCGTCGACGTCTCTGAGGTGACCACGAGCACGACGGTGCTCGGCGAGCCGGTCGCGATGCCGATTCTGGTGGCCCCGGTCGCCTTCCAGCGGCTCGCCCACCCGGACGGGGAGGCCGGGATGGCTCGGGCGGCGGCGAGCGCGGGGACGGTGATGTGCCTTTCAACCCTCGCCACGGCCCGGCCGGGCGAGGTGGCGAGCGCGGCGCCCGACGCGCGGCTTTGGTTTCAGCTCTACTGCTTCCGCGATCGGGGGGTGACGAGGGCGCTGCTCTCCGAGGCGGAGGAGGCCGGGGTGCGGGCCGTGGCGGTGACCGTGGACGCCCCGCGCCCGGGCAAGCGCGAGCGGGACCTGCGGAGCGGCTTTCGGCTGCCGGCCGAGCTCAGCGTGCCGAGCGTTGCCCAGGCGACGGGGGCCGAGGGGCCGATCAGCGTCGCCGACGTCCTCACCCTGGTGGATCCGGCGCTGGGCTGGGAAGACCTCGAGGCGCTGGCATCGGACTCGAGCCTGCCCGTGCTCGTCAAGGGCGTGATGACGGCCGAGGACGCGGTGCTGGCCGCGGATCGGGGCGCCGCTGGGGTGATCGTCTCCAACCACGGCGGGCGCCAGCTCGACGGAGTCGCGGCCACCGTCGACGCGGTGGGCGAGGTGGCCGAGGCGGTCGGAGACAGGGTCGAGGTGCTGATGGACGGCGGGGTGAGGCGGGGAACGGACGTCGTGACGGCGCTGGCTCTCGGCGCCCGGGCGGTGCTGATCGGCAGGCCGGCGGTCTGGGGGCTGGCGGTGGCGGGGGAGGAGGGCGCCGGACGGGTGCTCGAGCTTTTGCGCGACGAGGTCGAGCTGGCGCTGGCGCTCTGCGGCTGCCCGGCGCCGGAGGCGGTCTCCCGGGCCCACGTGCAGCGCGCTTGAGCAGGGCGTTGCGGCCGCTGCGGCGCGGCCTATAGTCGTCGCCTCAAATGGCCGAGCGTATTCCCAGGGAAGAGTCGCTTCGCCGCGTGCACGGGGTGGGGGCGCTGTTCTCGGCCGCCTACGGGAACGTCGGCTCCTCGATCTACTACGCGCTCGGGGTGGTGGCGAGCTTCGCGCTCGGCCTCACCCCGGTGACCTTCCTGATCGCCGGCCTGATCTTCGCCTTCACCGCCGCGACCTACATCGAGGCGACGGTCATGTACCCGGAGGCCGGAGGATCGGCGAGCTTCGCGCGCCATGCCTTCAACGAGGTGGTCAGCTTCGTGGCCGGCTGGGGCCAGATGCTCAACTACATCATCACGGCCGCCATCTCGGCCTTCTTCGTGCCGCACTACCTGGCGGTCTTCTGGCCGGCGCTGGGCCACGGCCCCGGCGACGTGATCGCGGGCATCGTCGTGGTCGCGCTGCTCGCGGCGCTCAACGTCAAGGGGACACAGGAGTCGTCGCGGCTCAACCTGGTTCTGGCGATCGGCGACCTGGCGACGCAGATCCTGCTGGTCGTGATCGGGATCGCGTTGGTGCTGAACCCCTCCATCCTGGTCGACAACGTCCACCTCGGCGTCGCGCCGACCTGGGGCGATGCCGCGCTGGGGATCGCGGTGGGGATGATCGCCTACACCGGGATCGAGACGATCTCGAACATGGCGGAGGAGGCGCGGGACGCGGAGCGCACGGTGCCCCGTGGCACCCAGCTGGTGGTGCTCGCGGTGCTCGGCCTCTACGTGCTGCTGCCGGTGATCGCCCTCTCGGCGATGCCGGTGGAACAGAACGCCGCCGGCGAGTTCTCGACCGAGCTGGGGACGACGTTCGCCGACGACCCGGTGTTGGGGATCGTCGAGAACTTGAAGCTCGGCGCGGGCCTCACCGAGGCGATGCGGATCTACGTCGGGGTCCTGGCGGCGGTGATCCTGCTGATCGCCACCAATGCGGCCCTGATCGGCGTCTCGCGGCTGACCTTCTCGATGGGCCACTATCGCCAGCTCCCCGAGAGGCTGCGCCAGGTTCACCCGCGCTTCAACACGCCCTACATCGCAATCCTCATCTTCTCGGGCGTCGCCGCGCTGACCATGGTGCCCGGCCAGACCGACTTCCTGGCGACCATGTACTCGTTCGGCGCCATGCTCTCGTTCACGATCGCGCACATCTCGGTGCTGCGATTACGGCAGCGCTACCCCGACAGGAAGCGAGGCTGGAAGCCGGCCTGGAACATCCGGTTTCGCGGCGTCGAGCTGCCCATGACGGCGATCCTCGGCGGCCTCGGCACGTTCTCCGCCTGGATCGTGGTGATGGCGCTCAACCTGCGCACGCTGGTTGTTGGCGGCGCCTGGATGCTGCTCGGGATCGCCGTCTACTACTCCTACCGGCGACACTGCGAGCTTCCCCTGGTCGAGACCGTCAAGGTGGTGACGCCCGAGCCGCTTGGGGTACAGGAGGTCGAGTACCAGAGCGTGCTGGTGGCCTTCGAGGAAGAGCCATTCTCGAAGGAGCCGGTGGCGACGGCGGCCCGGCTGGCGGCGCGACGGCGACGAGGGATCCACGTGCTGGCGATCGTCAACGTGCCCACCAACCTGCCGCTGGACGCGCCGCTGGAGCAGCAGGAGTCAGAGGCGCAGAGCAAGATCGAGCAGGCGAAGCTGATCGGCGGCATGAGGGTGACGGGGAGCGTGCAGAGGGTCCGCCCCGGCCAGGCGGGCCAGGCGATCGTGGAGGAGGCTCGCGCGATCAAGGCGGCCGCGATCGTGATGCAGCTCCGCTACCGCAACGGGACGCCCCTGTACGGAAAGACGCTTCAGACGGTGCTCGCCGAGCGACCCTGCCGCGTGATCGTCGCCGCCCAGCCGGGGGAGAAGCTTCCAACAGGCGCGTAGCCAGCGCTGAGCCGGCCCTCCGACATGGCCGGCTGAGCCGGCCCCTGTCGGGCCTAGAATCCGGCCGCAAATGCCGCAACCCGACCAGCTCTACCGCGGCGTCACCCGGATCTTCTCGGTGGTGATCATCGGCATTGGCGTGACGATCCTGGCCGTCACGGTGGCCAACGGCGGTGGCGCCACCGGCTTCTTGATCGGCCTTCTGTTCACGGCCCTGGGCGTCGCCCGCCTCTACCTGGCTCTGCGGTCGGGCGGTTGAGCGAGGGCCCTCCAAGCGAGCAACCGCCTCAGGCGGGCGACGGTCAAGCGGACCCGGAGGCCAGGGCCTCGCCCCGGTGGCGGTTGCCCCGCGTGCAGCTCGGCGAGGGCCCGCTGACGAGGCGCGTCCTCGGCGTGCCGTGGCTGTTCGCCGTCGCCTACGCAGCGGTCGGCTTCTCGCTCTACTTCTCGATCGGCGTGGTCGCCGAGCACGGGCTCGGGTTGACGCCGCTCATCTTCCTGGCCGCGGGCCTCCTGTTCGTGCTCGCCACGCTCAGCTACCTCGAGGGCGGCGCGATGTTCCTCGAGCGGGGCGGGTCCTCGACGCTCGCGCGCCACGCGTTCAACGAGCTGGTCAGCTTCATCGCCGGCTGGGCGATCCTCATCGACTACGTCATCGTCATCGCGCTGGCGGCCATCTCGGTGCCTCACTACATGAGCCCGATCTGGGACGGCTTCACGCACGGGTGGGCGGAGATCGCGATGGCCGCCCTGGTGATCGTGGTGGCGGCGGTGGTCAACATCGCCGGCTTCACCGGGCAGGTCCGCCAACGCGGGCTGATCGTGCTGGCGCTGGCCGACATCTTCCTCCAGCTCGCCGTGATCGTGGTCGGGGCGATCGTCGTCTTTCACCCCGATCTCTTGACCTCGAACCTGGACCTCTTCACGAGCCCGTCGGGAGGGGACATCTTCGAGGCGCTGGCGATCGCGACGCTCGCCTTCGCGGGCATCGAGGCGGCCTCCGACCTGGCTCCCGACCTGAAGTGGGAGCCACGGGACCTCCGCCGGGTCGTGAGCTCGACCGCGATCTTGCTGCCCCTTACCTACGCCGCGATGGCGGCGGTCGCGCTGATGGCGGTGCCGGTCGTTCCCGGTCCCGATGGGGCGCAGACCGCGCTCGGCGACCGCTTCATCGAGGAGCCGGTCCTGGGGGTGGTGATGAGCTACGAGCCCTCCTGGCTCTCGAACCTGCTCGAGGTGGCCGTGGTGGCGATCGCGCCGGTGGTGCTGGCCTGGGCGGCGAGCACCTCGATGCTGGGGCTGTCTCGGCACGTGTACGTGCTGGCCACCAACCGCCAGGTCCCGAGCTGGCTGGGCAAGCTGGGCCAGCGCTCGACTCCGTACGTGGCGATCTTGGCTGCCGCGGTGATCGCGTTTGCGATCGCCGTCCCCGGCGACATCCGCCTGCTGGCGGGGATCTACGCCTTTGGCGCCACGCTGGCGATCGCCATCGCCCACCTGTCGGTGGTGCGGTTGCGCTGGACGGACCCCGAGCGCGACCGGCCGTTCCGGATGCCGTTCGACGTCACGGTCCGGGGGCGCAAGCTTCCCGCGCCGGCGATCGCGGGCGCCGCGCTGATGCTGCTGCTCTGGATCGCGGTGCTCGCCTTCCAGGACAACGCGCGCTGGGTGGGCGGCGGCTGGATGCTGTTCGGCCTGGGCGCCTATGTCGTCTACCGGCGATTCGTCGAGCAGACGTCGCTGACCAAGCGCGTTTCCGTGCCGGAGGAGGCCTTGCGCAAGGAGGTGCGCGAGGCCGAGTACGGCGACATCCTGGTGCCGGTCTTCGGCACCGAGCTCGACGACGACATCGTGAGCACCGCCGGCCGTTTGGCCGACGCCGCCGAGCGCCCGGGCGAGCAGGCCCCCAGCCTCAAGGTGATCTACGTGATGGATCTCCCGCTGACGGTGCCGCTGGACGCCCCGCCGCCGAAGGAGCGGCAGGAGGCGGCGCAGGCCGCCCTACAGCGCGCCCGGGAGGTGGGCGAGGAGTACGAGACGGTCAAGGTCGAAACGGATCTCGTTCCGGCGCGCAGCGTGGGCGCCGGGATCGTCGACGAGGCCCGGCGGCGGAACGTCGAGGTGATCGTGATGGGCGGCGAGCCGCCCAGCCGCATACGCGGGGGGGCGATCCTCGGCGGCATCGGGGGGTCGCGCCCGCCGGAGGTGGGCGAGGTGACGGAGTACGTGCTGAAGAAGGCGCCCTGCAGGGTGCTGCTGACCGCTCCGCCCTCGGACTAGGCCGGACTACAGGCGCGAAGTTACCGGACACGGCACTAGGCGCCGGGCCGCTCAATCGGCCCAGAAGCCCTGCACCATCTCCGAGTCGCCGGCGTGCCTTCCCGGGCGAACGACGTGGTAGGCCAAGCCGGTGGTCTCGGCGCCGAGGTCGGAGCGCGGAAAACGGGCCTCCTGCATCTCGGAGAAGCCGTGCTTGACGGCCATGTCCTCGACCTCGCGGAGGTTCTTGATCTCGTAGTCGCTCACGGGGCCATCCTAGTGACGGCCGGCAGTGGGCCGACCACGGGGGACGGGTAGCATCCAGCCGATGTTCATCCTGATCGTCGGTGCGGGCCGCGTGGGCTCCTCGCTGGCTCGCGCGATGCTCCGCGACGGGCATCAGGTTTCCTGCCTGGACGAGGACGCGGAGGCGCACGCGCGGCTGGAGATCGGGCTGGAAAAGCCGTGGGAGGACACGGGTGGCCAATTCACGGTTGGCACGGGCCTCGAGATCCAGGCGCTGGAGGAGGCGGGAATCGAGAGCGCGGATGCCTTCGTGGCGGCCACCGATGGCGACAACACGAACATCGTCATCGCCCAGATCGCCAAGCGGCGCTTCAACGTGCCGACGGTGATCGCGCGGATCCTCGATCCCTACCGGGCCGAGTGGTATGAGCAGCAGGGGCTGCACACGATCTGCCCGACGCGGGTTGCGATCGAGATGCTGGAAGCCGAGGTCAAGGAAGCCGCCGCGAAGGCGGGCGGCGCGTAGAGGCCATCAGGAGGGCGACGGATGTACGTGATCATCGTCGGAGCGGGGAAGGTCGGATGGAACCTGGGCCGTGAGCTGCTGGAGAAGGGGCATGAGGTGACCCTGCTCGAGAACGACCGCAACCGCTATCAGACGGTCGAGCAGGAGCTCGAGCACTCCATCCAGTACGGCGACGGGACCGAGCTATGGGTGCTCGAAAGGGCGGGGATCTCGCGGGCGGACATGGTGATCGCGGTTACCGGGGACGACGAGGACAACGTGCTGATCTGCCAGGTCGCCAAGGAGAAGTACATGGTCGACCAGATCATCGCCCGGGTGAACAACCCCCGGAACAAGCAGTGGTTCGAGCTGCTCGGGATCAGGCCCGTGGTTTCCGCGACCGACCTGATCCTGCGCCTGATCGAGCACGAGGTGCCTAAGTACGGGCTGGTCCACCTGCTCGATCTCGAGAAGGAGCGCCTCGAGATCATCGAGTTGCTGCTCGGCGAGGGCTCGCCGGTTGCTCGGTCAGCGGGTTGGCGATTTGGAGATGCCGGAGGGGAGCCTGCTGATCTCCGTGCTGCGCGGGGGGAACGGCTTCGTGCCGGGGCCCGAAACGGTGCTCGAGCCGGGAGACGAGGTGCTGGCGGTGCTCGATCCGGGCTTGGAGGAGGAGCTGAAGGAGTACTTCGGGCCGGACGGCTCGGCGGAGTGATCGCGGCGGGCGGATGACGGACCGCAGGGCCGATTACCTGCTGATCGGCGGCGGCATGGCGTCGGCGCACTGCGCCGCGGAGCTGCGAAGGCGTGGGTCCGAGGGGTCGATCTTGCTGGTGGGGCGTGAGCCGGATCCTCCGTACGAGCGTCCGCCGCTCTCCAAGGAGTACATGCGAGGGGAGAGCAAGAGGGAGGACGCCTACGTGAACGGGGCGGACTGGTATGAGGCCAACGACGTCGAGCTGCTCACCGGCACGAGCGTCATGTCGCTGGACGTGGGGGCGCGGACGGTGAGGCTGCAGACGAAGGAGGAGGTGGGGTTCGGCAAGGCGGTGATCGCCACGGGGGCGCGGGTCAACATCCTGCATCACCTCGAGGGGGCGCGGCTGGAGGGGATCCACTATCTGCGGGTGCTGGGGAATTCGGAGGCGATCCGCGAGGAGGCGGAGGGCGCCGAGCACGTGGTGTTGATCGGCGGCAGCTACATCGCCAGCGAGGTGGCGTCGTCGCTGACGGCGAAGGGGACCAAGTGCACGATGGTGATGCTCGAGGACGTGGCGATGTCGCGGGCCTTCGGCGAGGAGGTGGGGCGCTACTTCCACGAGATCCTGGAGTCGAATGGGATCGACCTGGTGCCGGGCGATGAGCTGGAGGCGTTTCTGGGAGAGGGGCGGGTGCGCGCGATTCGCACCAAGAGCGGGCGCGAGATCGAGGGCGACGTGGTGGTGGTCGGGGCGGGCGTGCACCCGGACACGATGCTGGCGGAGCGCGCCGGCCTCCCGGTGGAGAACGGGATCGTCTGCGACTCGAAGCTCGAGACCTCGGTGGACGGGATCTTTGCGGCCGGTGACGTGTGCTCGTACGAGAGCGCGGTGCACGGCCGGCGGCTGCGGATCGAGCACTGGGACGTGGCGCTCCAGCAGGGGCAGCACGCGGCGAAGGGCCTGCTGGGCGACGCCGAGCCCTACAGGGTGGTGCCGTACTTCTTCAGCGATCTGGCGGATTGGACGAGCCTCGAGTACGTGGGGCCGGCGGAGCGCTGGGACGAGGTGGTCTGGCGGGGCGACCGGGACGCGGGCGAGTTCAGCGCCTGGTACCTGGAGGGGGGCAGGGTTGTCGCGGCGCTCAGCGTGGGGCGCTCGGAGGATCTGGCGCACGCGCGCCGGCTGCTGGAGTCGGGCGCCGACGTGTCCGGGCAGAAGGAGGCGTTGGCGGACGCGGATTCGGACCTAGAAGATGTTGCGTAGTCGCCGCAGCGGGCGCTGACTCGGACTCCGGGGCGAGGACTCGAACCTCGATTTCGCGGTCCAGAGCCGCGCGGATTAGCCGATTATCCGACCCCGGATCGGCTTGTCAGCATAGCTTGGGCCTGAGGGGATCCGTCCGGTCGTCGCGCGAACATGTGTTCGATGAACGCGGGGCCTGAGGGCAATTGGCCTGGAGTGAGGGCGTCCAAGAAACGTGCGGAGATCGGCCGACTGCGCGAAGCAGGAATGAGCTACATGGGCATCGCGAGGAAGCTCGGCTTGTCCAAAGCAACCGTCGCCTATCACGCGCGGCGGTTGGGGATCCCAGCTGACGATCGCTTCGCTCGACGGTACGAATGGGCTGTGATTCAGCGCGCATATGACAGTGGTCTGTCGGCTCGTCAGTGCGCAGCACGCTTCGGCTTCAATCCGGCGAGCTGGCACGCTGCAATGAAGCGGGGTGACATCGTTGCGCGCCCAACGGCAACCCCGGTCGAGGAGCTGTTTGTGGCCGGGCGGCGTCGGAGCCGGAACCATCTGAAGTGGCGACTCCTTCGGGAGGGGTTGAAGGAGAATCGCTGCGAGGAGTGCGGGCTGACGGAGTGGATTGGGAAGCCGCTCAACATGGCGTTACATCACGTGAACGGCGACGGAATGGACAACCGGCTGGAGAACCTCAGGTTTCTGTGCCCGAACTGTCATGCGCAGACGCCCAACTATGGGGGGCGCAATGGGCATCGGCGCAAGCGTCAGGCAGCCAAGGTCGCCTGACCGCCGTTCCTAGCCCACGCCGAAGCCGAGTGCGCTGCCCCCAATTGCTACCTTGCGCCCGGTGTGGGCTGGGCGCGCATACCTCCCGCTCGCGGGCGTCGTCGCGGTGGCGGCGGCCGCGCTCCTGGCTGCCGGTTGCGGCGGCGATGACCCGGCGCCGATCGAGCCCGTGCCGGACGCGGGCAGCGATCAGGGCTCAGCCGCGCTCAGCAGGAGCGACTTCATCGCGCAGGGCGACGCGATCTGCGGCGAGGCCAACGCGGCCCTCTCGGCCCTCGACACCGGCACCGCGGCAAGCAACCCGGAGTTCCAGGCCGCGCAGGAGCTCCAGATCACGCGCAGCGAGCTCCAGTCCCTGGAATCCCTGCCCCCGCCCAGCGAGAACCGCTCCGCCCTCGACGACTTTCTTTCCGCGCTCGAGGAGCAGGTCAACGCGCTGAGCAGCAAGAAGGCGGCGGTCGACCAGGGCGACGATCCCGCCGCCGCCGACGCGGAGGTGAGCACCGCAGCGTCCAGCGCCCAAGCCGCCGCTCAGGACTACGGCTTCCAGGACTGCGCGAACGCCAGCGCGCCCCCGACCACCGCGGCCCCAACCGCCCCGGCGGTGACCACCACGACGACCCCGACCACGACGACCCCGCCCGTCCCAACCACACCCGCCCCGGCGCCAACCGGCGGCACCGGCGGCGGCACGGGCGGCGGCACGGGCAGCGGAGGCGGCACGGGCGGGGGCGGCGGCGGCGCGGGCGGCGGCACCGGGGGCACCGGCGGCGGCGTCTCCCCCTAAGCGCTACGCCCGAAGCCCGCGCCCCAGCCCTAGGCCCTACGCCGCCTGCTCGGCCCAGCTCCCGTAGAGGCGCGAGTACGCCCCGCCCGCCTCGATCAGCTCCTCGTGCGTCCCGGTCTCCACGATCCGGCCGTGCTCCAGAACCACGATCAGCCCCGCCCGCCTGATAGTCGACAGCCTGTGGGCGATCACGATCGCCGTCCGGCCCAGCAGCAGCCGTTCCAGCCCCCGCTCGATGATCCGCTCCGTGCGCACGTCCACGTTCGAGGTCGCCTCGTCGAGGATCAGGATGCGCGGTTCCGCCAGCAGCGCCCGCGCGAACGCCACCAACTGTCGCTGGCCGGCCGAGAGGTGGACACCGCGCTCGCCGACCTCGGTATCGAGCCCGTCCGCGAGCCGGCCTATGAACACGTCGGCGCCGACCGCCGCCGCCGCGGAGCGGATCTCCTCCTCGGGGGCGCCTGGACGCCCGAAGGCGATGTTGTCGCGAATCGTGCCCGAGAACAGGAAGCCCTCCTGAGGCACGATCCCGAGCTGGCTGCGGAGCGCCCCGGCTCGCAGATCACGCAGGTCGCGGCCATCGACGAGCACGCGCCCGCGCTGCGGGTCGTAGAACCGCGCGACGAGCTTCGCCAGTGTTGACTTCCCCGCCCCCGTCTCGCCGACCAGCGCCACCGTCTGCCCGGCCATGATGCGGAGGTCGATCCCCGCAAGCGCCCAATCGCCGTCGGCATCCGACGCGTCGCCGCCGCCCGCATAGGAGAACCAGACGTCGTCGAGCTGGATCTCGCCGCGCAGCCTCGCCGGGTCGACCGCGTCCGGCTTGTCGACCATGTCGGGCCTGGTGTCGAGCAGTTCGAAGATCTTGTCCAGCGCCGCCATTCCCTGCTGGTAGGTCGTATAGAGCTGCGAGATCTGCTGGATCGGGTCGAAGAACAGCTGCAGGTAGCCGATGAAGGCGACCACTATCCCGATCTCGATCTCCCCGTTCACCGCCTGGTAGCCGCCGTAGAGGATGATCGCCGCGGTTCCGATCGCCGACAGCAGCTCGACCGCCGGGAAGTAGGAGGCGTTGAGGTAGACCGTGCGCATGTTCGCGACCCGGTTCTCCTCGTTCAGCTCCCCCATCCGTTCCAAGTGCCGGTCCTCGCGGCCGAAGCTCCGCACGACCCGCACTCCGGAAAGCGTCTCCTGCAGGTAGGCCGTGATGTTGGCGATCTTCTCCCGCGTCAGCCGGTAGGCGCCGGCGGAGACGATCCGGAAGATCACGCTGCCGATCGCCAGCAACGGGAAGGTGAGGAAGGTGACGAGCGCCAGCGGTACGTCCAGCGCCAGCAGGATCGCGATCACGCCCAGCAGCGTGAGCGTGCTCGAGAACAGCGTCACGATGCCGTCGGTCACCAGGCTGTCGAGGGCCTGCACGTCGTTGGTCAACCGCGAGATCAGCACCCCGGGCCTGTTGCGGGTGAAGAACCCGATCGACATCACCTGGAGGTGCGAGTAGATCCGTTCGCGCAGGTCCTGCAAGGCCCGCTGCCCGACCCAGCCGACCAAGTAGGTCTGCACGTAGGTGGCCGCCCACAGCACCACGACCGAGGCCAGGAAGATGACGACGATCAGGGTCAGCGCCCCCGCGTCGTCGGCCCGGATGCCATCGTCGATCGCCCTCCCCGCCAGGTAGGGAGGGGCCAGCGCCGCCGCGGTGGCGACCACCAATGCGACCATCATCAGCGCAACCTGGATCCGGTAGGGGCGAAGCAGGCTGAGCAGCCAGCGCAGCTTGCGCCCGCGCTGGTCCTCGCCCTTGATCACGCGCCAGAGGTCGCGCAGCAGGAGCAGCGTGCCCGCGAACCGCCCGGGCTGGTTCGCCTGGTCCTCGGTGTCCTCGGCGAGGTCCGATCCGTCTAGTCGCCGGCTCAAAGCCGTGCCACCTCCTCGCGCTCCTCCAGGTCGCGCTGCAGGAAGAGCACGTCCTCGCAGCCGAACTCGGCGATCTCGCCGTATAGCGGTGAGCGGTCGAGCAGCTCGTCGTGCGTGCCGCGGTCCACGATCCGGCCACCGTCCATGACCACGATCTCGTCGGCCAGCGAGATCGTCGACAGCCGGTGAGCGACCACGAGCGTCGTCCTGCCCTCCATCGCCTCCGCGAGGCCGCGCTTGATCTCGGCCTCGGTGGTCGCGTCGACCGACGAGGTCGCATCGTCGAGGATCAGAATCCGCGGGTCCGCGAGCAGGGCCCGGGCGATCGCGATCCGCTGTCGCTGCCCCCCCGAGAGCGTCAGCCCGCGCTCGCCGACGCGCGTCTCGTAGCCCTCCGGCAGCCCCTCGATGAATCCGTGCGCCTGGGCGCGCCGAGCCGCCTGCTCGATCTCCCGCCGGCTCGCATCGGAACGGGCGTAGGCGATGTTCTCGCGTACCGACGCCGAGAACAGGAAGCTGTCGTCGGCGACGAAGGCGATCGCCCGGCGCAGCGAGCGCACGTCGACCGAGCGCACGTCCGCGCCGTCCACCAACACCTTCCCCTCACTCGGGTCGTAGAGCCGCGCGATCAGCGCCACCAGGCTCGTCTTCCCAGACCCCGTCGGGCCCACCAGGGCGACGGTCCGGCCCGCCTCGATCTCGAGGCTCACATCCGTAAGCACGGGCTCAGCGCCGTTGTAGCCCAGGGTGACGCCGCGGAGCTCCACCCGCCCCGGCCCCGCCGGAAGGGGGACGGCATCCGGCGGACTGGCGATCCGCGGCTCGCGATCCAGAATCTCGAACATCCGATTGCCGGAGGCGACCGCCCGCTGCGCCATCCCCAGCGCCATCCCCAGCATCCGCATCGGCCCCACCAGCATGACCAGGTAGGTGTAGAAGGCCGTGAACTCACCCAGCGTCATCGAGCCGGCGATCACCTGGCGCCCGCCGATCAGCAGCACCACCGCGAGCCCGAGGCTGGGGATGAAGCCGAGCATGGGGGAGTAGAAGGCGCGCAGGCGGGTGGAGTAGACGTTCTGGTCGAACACCCGGGCCACCGAGCGGCGGAAGCGCCCCAGCATGTGCTGCTCGCGTGCGAACGCCTTCACGATCCGGATTCCCGAGACGCTCTCCTCCGCCTCGGCGGTGAGCTCGGCGATCCGCTGCTGCACCTCCTGTACGGCTGGGCGGGAGAGGCGATTGAAGCGGGCGGCTGCGAGGACCACGAACGGCACGGGCAGAAGCGCCAGCGCCGCCAGCCAGGGCTTGATCGCGAACATGACGGCGCTCGCCAGCAGGAGCGTGAGCGCGTTCTGGGTCAGGAAGATCAACCCGTACCCGAGGAAGAACCGGATCGATTGAAGGTCGACCGTCGCCCTCGACATCAGCTGCCCCGTCTGCTGCGAGTCGAAGAACCCGAGCTCCAGCGCCTGCAGGTGGGAGTAGATCCGCTCCCGCAGGTCGAACTCGACCGCCACCGAGACCTTGCCGGCGATCAGCCGCCGGACCACCGTCAGCCCCAGCCGCAGGACCCCGGCGCCGACGATCGCCACAGCCAGCGGCAGCAGGTCCGGGCGCCGCTGGTCGTCGATCGCGTCGATGGCGTTCCCGACCAGCCACGGAATCAGCACCGTCGCCCCCATCGCCAGCCAGGCGAAGACGAGCGATCCGACCACCGCGCGGCGGTAGGGGCGAAGGAAACCGAGCAGCCGCCAAAACGTGGTCACGGCCAGTGACTATACAAAGTGAAGTAGGGTCGCGAGGCGCCGGGCCAACGAACGGACGAGGCCGAGCGCGATCGCGCCTCAAGCGCTGCCGCCAGCGAGTCGATTGGAATGCAGACGCGATGCGCCGGCAGTCGATCAAGCGCGCGGCGCTCAGGCCGCTTGTGGCGTTCCGAACGCGGCTTCGCCCTGCCCACTGTGCTGATGATCATCGTCGCGGGCCTCGGTCTCGGGGGCGCAGCGGTGGCCGCCTCTATCCAGGCACAGAGTGGCAGCGTCCGCGACGAGGATTCCAAGGACGCACTCGCCGCCGCCGACGCCGGCGTCCAGCTCGCCCTCTACCGCCAGAACAAGATCGCGACCTCCAGCACTCAGCCGTGCGTCGTGGTCGGGGGGGCGGCAGCCTGCAGCCGAGTGGCGCGGCGGCCGATGGCTGGTGTCCTGCATGGACGGGTACGGTCGGCGGTCGGTCCTACACCTATCGCGTCAAGCCCTGGACCCTCGTCGGGACCACTCAGACGGGCGTCAAGCGACAGCTCTCGGTCGTGTCCGTGCAGCGCCGACGACGTATCCGGAGGATCGATGTGGTCGCCAACGCAAAGGACGGCAGCGGCGTCTTCGGCGACTACAGCGCGGTGGGCATCGACGGCGTGACGATCAACAGCAGCAGCAACATCGGCGACGCGACCACACCCACCAACGCGGCCAGCAACGGGGACATCACGACGCAGGGCAGCGGTTACCTCTGTGGCGATGCCCAGCATGGGGTGGGCCAGGGGTTCAGCGGGGATCAGTGCTCGGGTTACCAGGTCTTCGAGGAGGAGCTCTCGCTGCCGCCCGTGGATCCGGGGACCGCCTGGACCGACAACTCCAACGCACGCTTCTTCACCCAGGATCCGAAGCAGGGCAACGTGAGCTGGGATGCGACTACGCGGACGTTGACGATGACCGGAGGCGGCAGGGTCACGCTCGGTGCCAGCGACAAGCCGTACAGCTTCTGCCAACTCAACATGTCGGGCAACAGCCAGCTGATCATCGCCCAAGGAAGCGTGGTCACGATCATCTTCCATTCGCCCGAGACCTGCGGGCAGACCGGCAACCCCGTCACGCAGCTGAACATGACCGGCAACACCCAATTCGTCACCACGAGCGGCAACCCCTACGACCTCCGCGTCGTGATGACGGGCTCGGACGTCCATCCCCACCAAGGCCCACTTCACCGGCAACTCGGGGAGCGAGATGACGATCTATGCGCCCGAGACTGACATCGAACTTTGGGGGAGCACCACCTATCACGGCGCGGTCGCCGGCAAGACGCTCACGGTCGGCGGGAACGCGACCTTCGTCAATGACGATCGCGCAGGCCAGGCGCAGCTTCCGATCAGCATCGTCTACCGCCGCGACCGGTACGTCGAGTGCACAGGTGGTGCGATGCCCAGCGGCGCCGGAACCCACCCGGACGACTACTGCTGATTCACCGTCTGCCGCCTCGTGGGCGGCCGGCCTCGCGATACTTGGGCCATGCCGCGCCCGCCCGCCGGCCTCTGCGACTCCTGTGTCCACCAGCGAATCGTTCGCACGACGCGCGGCTCGAGCTTCTCGCTTTGCGAGCGCTCGCGCACCGACCCCGCCTACCCGCGCTACCCCCGCCTGCCGGTCGCCAGCTGCCGTGGCCACGAGCCGCGGGCAGACCGCGCGGAGCGCTAAGAGCGCATCAGGCGCTCTGCGGACGGGCTCCTAGGTTTCCGTGTCCCCGCCCGAGTTGCGCCGGAGGCGCCACCGAAGGCGCGACCGCCGCTTGCGGGCGACCCGCAGCTTCCAGTCCCTCTGCTGCGCCATGCCCCACATCATTCGGACCTTTTCCTGCGCGTCCTCGAGCTCCCGCTCGATGCGTTCGCGGGACTCGACCGCGGTGCGCAGCTGGGCCTCCAGGGACTCGGCTCGCTCGCGCGCGGACTTGTAGCGACCGCCCTCGACCAGCAGGTCGTGCCGGCGCAGCTCGGCGATGGGAATCGTCGGGTGACCGTCGTTCTCGTCCGCTGCCAGCTCACCGCGCCGGATGCGCGCCTGAATAGCGTCGCTCGAGAGGCCGGTCAGTTCCGCCGCCTGAGCTACGTCAACCGCTGGGGGTTCTGAGACTGCCACCGCACCTTCCATGACTACGGCCCGTGCCGGGGCCCCACCCTGTGCACACAGCACAGCCCTGCGCCCTCAAATGTATCGCGTTCCGGCAACGGGCAACATGCGATCCCCGGCCGCGGAATCACCGTTAAGGGGGCCGGGCCTGGTACGGTGGCGGTATGGCCGGTGTCGCATGGACGCGCGGTCGGGGGAGTTGTTTCGTTTCGGCTCGTCTCGCGCTTTCTCGAGGTAGCACGTTTCCGGTTCCGTTGGCTCGGAGCCTGGTGGCGGGCCTCCTCTGCGCGCTGGGGGCGCTGTGGATCGCGTCGCCGGGGACCGCTGACGCGGCGTGCCCGCCGATCGAGAACAAGCCCGGCGCGACTCCGCACGTGCAGTACGAGGGCGTGCGGCATCTGACCTTCTGCCAGCCCGTGACCGTGCAGCCGGGGCAGAACATCATCCGGCTGAACGGGTCGGACCTCTTCCCGCGTCAGCCCGGGTACATCACCAGGTTCGATCCCGAGCTCGTCTACAGCGACGGCACGGGGGTGCCGCGCGTGGATGTGGTTCACCTCCACCACGCGGTGTGGGTCGTCGAACGGGAATCCGCAGTTCGCGGCCGGGGAGGAGAAGACCATCATCCAGGCGCCGAGGGGATTCGGCTGGCGGTCGGTCCCCTCGGACAACTGGCTCCTCAACGACATGCTTCACGACCTCGTCGGAACGCCGGCGAACCTGAACATCGTTTGGAGGGTCGACTTCGTGCCCGACACGGCTGTGGATTGCACCCCTCCCATCGCTCCCGGTACCGATTGCATCCGCAGGGTGCGGACCAGGTGGATGGACGTCTCCGGGCCCAGTCCGCGGGTGGGGACCTCGAGCTCGATCTACCCGGTGTTCAACGCCCTGCGGAGGATGGGCCAGAACGGCCGCTACACCTTCCCCGACCAGGCCACCGGCGCCCAGCGCGACCTCATCGGTCCCTCGCAGTCGTGGACGCCCAACCACCCGGTGACCCTGATCACCACCGCCGGCCACCTCCACCCCGGCGGCCTCAGCACCGACCTTCGAGTCCGCCGCGGGAACACGGTGAAGAGGCTGTTCCGCTCCGGGGCCCGCTACTTCGAGCCGGCCGGCGCGGTGTCGTGGGATGTCTCGATGGGGGCCACGCCCCCGGGCTGGCGCGTCAAGCTCCAGGCGGGCGACAGGTTGAGCGTCGCCGCGACCTACGACGTGGGACGGGCGGACTGGTACGAGGTGATGGGGATCATGCCGGTCGCCGTCTACGACGGGGTCGGCGTCGGCGGCAAGGATGCGTTGAGCAACGAGATCCCGCAGCAGGGGGTGCTGACGCACGGCCATCTCGACGAGAACAGGAACCACGGCGGCGACCCCATGGGCCTGCCGGATCCGAGGACGCTGCCGGGCGATTCCACGCCGCCCAACCCAATCGGGATCGACCAGTATGCGTATGAGCAGGGAGACATGTACGCGGCGGGGAGCTTTAGGAACCCGCCCACGGTGCCCACCGGGCAGAGCTTGATATTCCGCAACCTGGACGATCCCCCCTCCGGGCCTTCCCCGAATGTCTTCCACACGATCACGGGCTGTAAGGCGCCGTGCAACCGCTCGCCTGGAATCGCCTATCCGATCGCCGACGGCCCCGTCACCTTCGACTCAGGCCAGCTCGGCTTCAACAGCTCGTTCAACGCACCGGCGGCCGACCGCGACACCTGGAGCACGCCCAGGAACCTCAACCCCGGCACCTACGCCTATTTCTGCCGGGTCCATCCCTTCATGCGCGGCAGCTTCCGGGTGGTCAACGGGTAGGCAGCGGCCTCGGCCGCCGGCACCGACCGCCGGCACCAAAACCAGGTAGGGCTCCCACATCGGCCGGCGCGTTTCGACTAGACTCGGCGTTAGTGGGGGTGAGTCGGCATCAGTTTGGGGGAATCGCCGCGGCGGTAACGGCCGTGGCGCTCCTGGTCCCGGCCTCCGCCGCCGCCACGGGGTTCACCAGCGGGGTCACCGCGGGCGAGGTCAACTCCGACTCGGCAATTGTCTGGGCTCGCGCTTCCGGCCAAGGTCCTGTGAGGGCCCAGGTCGCCACGAACGCGTCCTTCCAGAACGTGGTCAGGGAGCGGGTTCTTCAGGCCGACGACAGCAACGACAACACGGTCCAGACCAAGTTCGCCGGCCTGAACCCCAACGCCATCTATCACTACCGGTTCTGCCGTCAGGGCTCCTGCACCCCCGTGGGCAAGTTCCGGACCGCTCCGCTCCCCAACGTTGTCGCGCCGATCAGGTTCGCCTTCTCCGGTGACGAGACGGGCGTGTCCGCACCAGGCGAGCAAGAGCCATTCTTGGGCACGTTCCAGGCCTTCAGCTCGATGGTGGCCGAGAACAACCACTTCAACATCGACTTCGGCGACACGATCTACTCCGACCCGGAGGTCCCGAACTTCGGCCCGCCCGCTCTTACGGTGCGGGAGAAGTGGGGCATGTACCGGAAGAAGCTTGCCATCCACAACATGAGGCGCATCCGCGCGGCGACCGGCATGTACAACCACTGGGACGACCACGAGTTCATCAACGACTTCTCGATCCCCGAGAACGGGCGCGGGCTCTACGACCGCGGCGTGCGGGCGTTCCGCAACTACATGCCCGTCACGTACAGCAACGAGCGCGGCATCTACCGGAGCTTCCGCTGGGGCAAGAACCTGGAGGTGTTCTTCCTCGACGAGCGCTCGTTCCGAAGCGCGAAGGCATCGGCGAACGGCACCTGTGACAACCCGGAGACGGGCGAGCCGGATCTGGCGCCGACGGCCCCACAGAGCACGCGCAACTTCTTTTCCGCGATCGCTCCGTCCCTCGACCAGCCAGTCTCGCAGGCCTGCAAGGACGCGATCAACAGCCTGAGCCACCCCTTCCTCGGTGGGGCGCAGTTGAACAGGTTCCTCGACGCCGTCTCGAGCTCGACCGCCAACTGGAAGGTGGTCATGAACGAGACCCCGATTCAGCAGTTCTATGCCCTGCCCTACGACCGCTGGGAGGGCTACGCGGTCGAGCGCGTGAGGCTGCTTCGTCAACTGCAGAACCGCGACGTCGACAACCTGGTCTTCCTGACCACGGATACCCACGCGGCGCTCGCGAATGTGATCCGCTACCGGACCCTGCAGAACGACGTCGCGCCGCCCAACGCTCCGTTGGCCGCCCCGTCCAACACCCCCTACCGGGACTTCGTCATCGGCCCGGTCGGGACGACGCCGTTTTGGGAGGAGATCGACCAAGTGACGGGCTCCAACGGCAGCGGACAGGCGATCTCGAATGCGTTCTTCAAGCCGCCGGCGACGGGATCGTCGCCTCCGGGCGGCATGGGAATGGCGTGCGCCCAGGGGGGCGAGAACAGCTACGCCCAGGTGAGCGTCACGGCTAGCACCCTCAGGATCACCTACAAGGACGAAGACGGCAACATCCTTCTCGACTCCGACGGCTCCACCCCCTGCGGTCCTTACGTACTGACGGACTGAGGCCCTGCTAGACCCTGCGCGCCGCGAGGTGTTGTGCGATGCCTCCAAACGCGGCGAGCGCCCGGCACCGGCCGGGCGCTTCGCCTGGGGGCTCGGGCAGGGATCCGAGCCTCGCGGATTGAACGTCCCTTGCAGGACGCAGGAAAGCTAGCGTCGTCTTTGGGCGCGCGCCCGAGGTGATCCCCCAAACAGCGAAGTTTTAGGCGCGTCATTCCGCGCCACGATCTGATCAGCGCGCGTCACCCACTGGCTGCCCTACTCCGAAAGGCCTGCGGCTTCGAGGGCCTTTTCACGCTCGGGGAAGCCCTCAGCGGCGATGACCTTTCCGTCGCGAAAGGTCCAGAGGGTTCCAATCCGAATCTCGAACTCGGCGGTGCTGCCCTTCGGACGCAAACGGAACTTCACGAAAGCCACCACCTGGTCGTCCTTCTCGAAGAGCTCTTCCGACCTCCACGGTCGGCCGCGACACCAACCTGCACTTCTCCCAGCGCGAGAGTGTGCGCGGGCGGTCGCGCGGGCGGGGACTACTTACGCCGGTGGTTGAGCGCCAGAGGCCGCCGGTAACGTAGAGCGGGTGACCGCCCCGCCCTCCAGCACGCTGACTCCAGTCGGCGACGAGGACCACGTCGCTGGCTCGGATGCGCCCGAACTGACCTTGGTCGAGTACGCGGACTTCGGGTGTCCGTTCTGCTTCGCGGCCGACCTACCGGTGAAGTCTCTGTTGGACCGCTTCGCTTCCCTTCGACTTGTCTGGCGACATTTCCCCGACCCCGAGCTGCATCCCGGAGCGGACCTCGCGGCCGAGCTCTCCGAGCTTGCCGCTGTCCACGGAAAGTTCTGGGAGGCGCATTCCCTGCTGCTCGCCGGGCGCGACCGGTTCTCGCACGAGGATCTTCTCTCCGTGGCGCAGCGGCTCGATCTGGATGCGGACGAGGTCGAAGCGGCGCTCGCAGAGCGACCGTTTCGCGCGCGGGTCCTGGCAGATACCGCCGGGGGCAGGCGGGCCGGGGCACAAGGCACACCGACCTTCTTCGTAGATGGAGAACGGCTCGAAGGACACTGGCGCCAGCTCGCCCAGATCGTGCCCGCGAGACTCGGGAAGACGACCCATTGAACGATCGCACCCAGCCCATCGGAGCAGGGGTCGCGGAGGCCATCGATCGCGACGGCGCGTTTCCCCGGCTCGACGAGAGCCAGCGGGCCAAGTTGCGCGAGCTCGGTCGCGTTCGCGCCGTCGAGCCTGGCGAGGTGCTCTTCGCCGCCGGCGATGAGAGCAGCGACTTCTTCGTCATCGAGTCCGGGGCGGTAACCATCGTTCAGGGCCTGGGCGCCGAGAACCGCGTCATCGCCGTCCATGGGCAACATCGCTTCCTGGGCGAGCTGAGCCTCATCACCGGGCAACGGCTCTACCTCTCCGGGATCGTGCGGGACCCCGGAGAGGTGATCCAGGTTCCCCTGGACAAGCTGCGCGAGATCGTCACTGAGGACAAGACGCTAAGCGACGTGATCCTCGGCGCATTCATGGCCCGGCGCTCGATCCTGATCGACGTCGGCACCGGTATCAAGCTGATCGGCTCGCGGTTTTCCCCCGACTCCCGGCGCCTTCGCGAGTTCCTGGCTAGAAATCGGATGCCCCATCAGTGGATCGATCTCGAACGGGACGAGGAAGCCGAGGCCCTGCTCGGTGGCCTTGGAGTCGAGCCAGAGGAGACGCCGGTGGTCGTTGCCAGCGATGGGGGAATCCTTCGCAATCCGAGCAATGCCGAGCTTGGGAGGGCGATCGGCCTCGGCTCGCCCGGGGCGTCCCCGCCCCTGTGTGACGTGGTCGTGGTCGGAGCCGGCCCGGCCGGTCTCGCCGCTTCTCTCTATGCGGCATCCGAGGGACTCGACGTCCAGTGCGTCGAGTCGGTCGCCTCCGGCGGCCAGGCCGGCACGTCGGCCCGGATCGAGAACTACCTCGGCTTTCCGGCCGGGATATCGGGCAGTGAGCTGACTCAGAGGGCCGGAGTCCAGGCGCTCAAGTTCGGCTCCCGGCTAGCCGTGCCCGCCGCCGCCGTCGCGCTGGCCAGCACGCCCGGGCGGCACGAGATCAAGCTCTCGAACGACGACGTCGCCACGGGCCGCACGGTGGTGATCGCCACCGGCGCGCGCTACCGCCGCCTCGACGTGCCGCGGCTGACCGAGTTCGAGGGTGGCGGGGTCTACTACGCGGCCACCCAGGCTGAGGCGCAGCTGTGCAGCGGCGATCCGGTGATGATCGTTGGCGGGGGAAACTCGGCCGGCCAGGCGGCGATGTTTCTCTCCCGGAGCGCCGCTCGCTGCCGGCTTTTGATCCGCGGCGGCGATCTCGCGAAGTCGATGTCGCGCTATCTGGTCAATCAGATCGAACGCAACCACTCGATCGAGGTCTTGAAGCACTCGGAGGTCGTGGAGCTCGGCGGCGATCGCGAGCTGGAGACGGTGACGGTCGCCGACAACCGCTCAGGGGAGCGCACTCGATTGGCGGCACGGGCGCTGTTCGTCTTCATCGGTGCCTTGCCACACACCGAGTGGTTGCAAGAGCAGTTGGCCACGGACGAGGCCGGGTTCCTGTTCACCGGCCGAGATCTTCAGGGCGATGATCTGGCTGAGTTCGATGGGGACCGCCCCCTGTTCCTGGAGACCAGTCGTCCCGGGATCTTCGCGGTCGGCGACGTCCACTCGGGCTCCGTCAAACGCGTGGCCTCGGCAGTCGGCGAGGGCTCGATGGCGGTGAGGCTGGTTCACGAGAGGCTGGCTGCCGGCCAACTGTGAAAGGTGCCGGGCCCTAGCGCGCGGGCGAGCTCACTTCGGAAGTCCAGCTTTTCAATCAGTTCAGCCACGCCTTCGGGCCGCTGAGGCATACATCGCGTCGGCTTACCCGCGGACCTCCACCGGCGGTGAGCGCCGCCCCGCCGACATCGATTGTCGGCCGCGAATGAAGCCGGAAGCTCCAACCTGCGACACGCGGATCAAATGATCGGGGACGAGGGCCCCGATCTCCCTTCTTTCTCTAACGAAGGTCCCGATAGCTACGTGCCTACGACGCGCAGCATCTCGGGCATGGATGTGGTCCCCTGGCGCACCTTTTCGAGGCCGTCCTCCCGCAGTCGGCGCATACCCGCGGCGACCGCGGCCGCCGCGATCTCGTCCCCGGACGCCTTTCGCAGGATCAGGGAGCGGAGCTGGCTCGACAGCACCATCACCTCGTAGAGCCCAACCCGGCCGCGGAACCCCATTCCGCCACAGCGCACGCATCCCTCTGGCTCGTAGGCGCTGATCGGACCTAGCGCTTTCTCGAAGCCGTTGCTCTTCAAGGCCTCCGTGGTGATCTTGACCGGTCGTCGGCAGTCCTCGCACAGCCGCCGCGCAAGCCGCTGCGCGATCACACACTCGAGCCCGGTGGCGACCAGGAAGGGTTCGATCCCCATGTCGATTAGCCGAACGGGAGCCATGGGCGCGTCGTTGGTGTGAAGAGTGGAGAGCACGAGATGCCCGGTAAGCGCCGCCTCGATTGCCGTCTGCGCCGTCTCGCGATCGCGGATCTCGCCAACCATCATCACGTCCGGGTCGTTGCGGAGCATGGAACGTAGGCCGCGAACGAACGTGACCCCGGCAGCTGAGTTCACCTGCACCTGCTTCACGCCCTCGAGCTCGTACTCGACAGGGTCTTCAATCGTGATCAGCGTCCGGTCGGGCGTATTGATCTCGCTCAGCGCTGCATATAGCGTTGTCGTCTTGCCGGCGCCGGTCGGACCTGTGGCGAGCACCGCGCCGCGGAGGTGGTTGATCGAGCCCTCCAGTAGTTTGCGGTCCGCCGGTTCCATTCCGAGCAGGTCGAGGTCTGTAACCACTCGCTGCTTGTCGAGGATTCGTAGCACCACCGACTCCCCCCGGACCAGGGGCAGAGTCGCGACGCGGATGTCGATGTGGTGGTCGTCGACTCTGAGGCCGACACGCCCGTCTTGAGGAGCGCGGCGCTCGGCGATATCGAGTTCCGCCATGATCTTGATTCGGGAGACGAGACCGAGCGCCAAGCGCCTTGGCACGGTAGCCGAGTCGACGACGACTCCGTCGATGCGGAAGCGGACCCGCATGTCACCGTCGCGAGGATCGAAGTGTATGTCCGATGCGCCGCGAGCCACCGCATCTGCGATCACAGAGTGAACGAGCTTCACGACCGGCGCCTCGTCGGCGGATGCCCTCAGCTCGATCACCGCTGCGTCATTTCCCTCGTCGGTTTCCTCCTCCACCTCCTGTACCGACTCCTCGAGCTGGGAGAGCTGGCTGATCACCGCCTCGATGTCCTCAGGGGACGCGACCGCAAGCCGGGCCTTGTAGCCGGTCGTCATCGCGATGTCGTCGATGCCGAGCACGTTCGCTGGATTCGACGTGGCAACGAGGATCGTCTCGGGATCGAGGAAGGCGACTGGAACCGCCCGGAAGCGCCGCGCGTCGGCGCCACTGACGAGATTGGCTGCTCCGGTGTCGACCTCGAAGATGGTCAGGTCCACGTGGTCGAGTCCGTTGCGCTCGGCTAGAGCACGGGCGAGCTGGTCGGAGCTTACGGCGCCGCTCTCCAGCAACATCTCGCCGACCGGGCGGCCGCTCTCGCGCGACTTGACCACTACGGCCTCGACCGCTTCGCGATCCGCGAAGCCGAGGTCCACCATGACGTCACCGAGCCGCCGCCGCCCGTTGGTGGTCGGTGGAGTGATTCCGGCTATCTCTTCGATCGCCCGACGGGCGGCCGTTCCGTCGCTCACTTCCACCTTATCGGCGCCCCGCCGCCGGGAATCAAGCCGGGGAAACGGATTTCAACGCACGCCGGCTCAAGCTTCGCCACGCTGGTCATAGGTCGCTTTAGGCGATCCGGCCAGCCGACACTCCTTTTAAAGCTCGTGGCCAGCACTTCCTCGGAGCCGATTCGTGTCACCGACCCGCTTTCCTGCGGGCATGCCTTATTTGGCTCCGCGAGATACTGCGGGGCGATGCCTGAGGAGAACGTGGCGACTGTTGAAGTGATCTACGAGGCTACGCTCAGGGGGACGCGCGGCCAAGGTGATCCGTTTAGGGACCGGACCGAGGCCCTCGACGCCGTCGGGCTGAGGAAGTAGGCGATGCCGCAGGAGAACGTCCTGAGCCCTGCGCCCTAGCGCAGGATCGTCAGCTCTAGTCGCTGAGCCTGCCCCTGGTCGTCGAGCGGTCGAAGGGTGGCGTCGCCTCCCACATCGCGGAACTTGCCGGTACCGCCGACGATCGAAAGCCGGTTGAAATCCCCCTGAATCCGAATGTTTCCGGCGAGCTGTATCCGATCGCGAGGCCGCAGGATCAGGGTGGCTTGGCATTGGCCGCCGACCGGAGGCGAAAGGGTGCAGGCGCTCGAGAACTTGCCCGTCCGGTGTCGATGACGACGCAGCTCTCCTGAAGATCCGAACAGATCCCCTCCGGACTGGCCGCTCGGGTCGTTGTCGACAAACCAGCCCTCCGTCACGACAAGCCGCATGTTCTTCTTCTGGCGATCGCCATCGTTGGGGGAAGCGCTTGCGTTCACCCAGCCCAATGATGCTGCGGCTGTCCCCGCCACCAAGATCAGTGCCACCCTTTTCCTCATGCCGACTCCTTGCTCGCTCGCTTTGCCTCGGGTGCCGATTCGCGTAACCGACCCGCATTCCTGCAGCGCGCCCGGCAGAGCACGACGGTCGCCGACGGCTTGTTCGGAACCGCAACTGTCAGGTGCAAGGGAGGTAGGACTGCCGTCTTGCGCGGCTTCGCGGCACCTCGGTTCACCCCGGCAACGGTGGGGCCACGGTAGGTTGTCTCGGCTCCAAGCGGGTTGGGAGATGCTGCGGGCTTCTGACGGCTAGGAGCGCCCCGCCCGACCCGCGGGTCAGTCTGAGTCCCGTCCTCTCCGGCAGGGCCCGTTGCCACGCTGTTGCCACCCCTCAGGGCGGAGGTTCTCTGTAGGTCTTCTTGCTGACGGCGCTCAAGCCACTTGGCCCTCTGACTCGAGCGAGCCCTCGACCGGCCGCAGGTTGAGAATCCCCGCGAGGGCCACCAGTGCCGCCAGGGCGAGGAAGACCTCCGCGCCGTTTCCGTCGTCGAGCAACGACCCGATCACTGGGACCAGGGGGACCGGGATCGTTGTGCCCACCAGCGTAACGAGCGCGACGGGCTCGGTCGGCTCGCTGGGATAGAGGCGCTGCGCCTGCACGATCCCGAGCCCGTAGGGGAACGCGAAGCCGATTCCAGCAGCGAACACAGCGACAACCGCGAATCCGAGCGAGTCGTCGAGCGCCAGGATCGCGAGCCCCGCGGCGGCGAGGAAGGGCGCGCCGCCAACCAGCAGCGCGGGGCTCACGCCGCGTTGCGCGAGCCGGCCGCCCTCCTCGCGAGCAGCGGCTGAGACGCCGAACATGACGAAGCTGAGCGCACCCGCGCTCGCCGCGGCGAGCCCGTTGTCGACGCTCAGGTAGTGAACGAGCCAGGAGCCGAGGATCAACGGCACCGAGAAGACGGCTATGAAGAGCGCACCGAGTCGCCAAACCCGCGAGCTGCGCAGGGCGAGCTTGACGAACCCGCCGCCGGCTTGACGCACGTAGCTGGGGCCCGTGCGCCCGATCAGGAGCGGAAGAGGCGACACGGCGACGCCGGCGGAGAGCAGGAACGTGAGGCGCCAATCGACATCGAGGTCGCTGAGGATCGCGCCCACCCCGAGCGCGCCCGCGATTCCGAGTTGAATCGCGGCGCCGAACAGGGCCACCCGCCCGACCCCGCCCGTTGCCCGGGCGAAGACCGGGCCGGCCACGACCGCTAGGCCCAGCCCGAACCCCGCGATCGCGCGTCCAACCACCAGGCCTGCGAAGACGGGCGTCACGGCGAAGACGACGTTGCCGACCGCGCATAGAAGGGCCGCGACGGTCATCGTGCGCACGATCGTGAGGCGCTCGGCGATCAACGGCGCCAGCAAGGTCCCCGGCACCGAGAAGCCGAGCAGCAGCGTGCCCGACAGGAGGCCGACCGTCGCCAAGGAGATCTCGAACTCCGGGCCCAGCTCGCTGACCACCGCGCCGACGTTGCCGACGGTCCAAGCCGCGCCGAGCCCAACTAGGAAGACAGCCAGCCCGGTGCCTCGGTCGCCGCGTCGGTCAGTCGCCCCGTTCAACTCGGCTCGACCGCGGAGGGCGTCACGGCGCGATCATGCCACAGCGACCTGTCCCGGTTGGCGCGGTGTGCCCTGGCCCTTACCTGAAGCGGCGCCGGCGGTCGAGGCCGAACTCCGAGCCTCCGCCCGTATAACCCGGGCGAAGATCAGCCCCAGCACTCGCAGGACGGCAAGTGGCTCGGATCGGGTTCCGAGGGTGCTGCACAGGCACTGAGCGGACCCTCGGCCCAGACAGCTGCCCTAGCGCGAGCTCGACCTCGAGGTCGAGCGCCACCGGCTCATCGCCTGGAAGCAGCTGGGCGTATCGCCGGTAAGGTGAACTCGGGCGAGTGGTGCCCAAGCAGCCGCGAGAGCTGGACGACGTTCGTCCCACGGGCGATGTGCGTTACCACACTGGTCGATACCGCCCGGGCCGGTCCGCCCCCCGACAGAGAAAGACGGTCTGAGCGAGGCTTTCCGATGCCGGAGGCAGGACTCGAACCTGCGACACGCGGATTATGATTCTGCCGCGTAGCTCACGGCTGGCCGTGATTAGCCTGCAAATCGATAGGAAAAGCCGTGTCTCTGCTCCCCGCTTTCACGGCTGTTCATGGGGCGTAGGTTGCCACCCCGTTGCCACCCCTGGGAGAAGGATCTATCCGGAGCGACTCGCGCGAGGCGACTCGCGCGAGCCTAGGTGCATTGAGGCACGGAATCCTTTTTGTCCGCGGGTCCCCTCGCGCGGCGAAGGGGTGGGAGGGCCGCGCCCGCGTACAGGAACGGCGAAGGCGTCTGGCCTCAGGCGTGATGAGTATCCCGTCCACGCCTACCGCCCGACCGGATCGGCAGGTTCCCTGCATGCGGCCGATGTCGCCCCGCTTGACACGGCGCCAACGCACGCATTAGGGTCGGGCTGACAGCAGGAGCGGCGCTGAGCGCAATGCTTCGCACACACGCCGATAAGGGAGCCCCATGGGAGAGCGGAACGTCCAGAGGAGTGGCTCGGGCCGGCCCCCTTTGAGGCGACTAGCGCGCCGACAAGCGGTCGCCCTCTCGCTCGCCGGCCTGGTGTTGCTCTGTCGTCACCGCCACCGCGCTCGCGGTGACCGGCGACCTCACCCAGCCCCTCTGACCCGCCGGCTGCATCAGCGAGACGGGCGCGGGGCCGTGCATCGACGGCCACGCGCTCGACGAGCCGGGGTGCCCGCGGCGAGCCCCGACGGAAAGAGCGTCTACGTCGCCTCGTCCGCCAGTGCCGCCGTGGTGCGCCTCAACCGCAACACGACCGCCGGGGCGATCGGCCCAGCCGGCCGGGGCTGCCGGCTGCATCAGCAACTACGAGAAACCCCGTGCGCCGACGGCCATGGGCTCGACGGCGCGAACTCGGTGGCGGTCAGCCCGGACCGAAAGAGCGTCTACGTCGTCTCCTACTACGGCCACGCGGTGGCACGCCTCAACCGCAACACCACCACCGGGGCGATCTTCCAGC
This sequence comes from uncultured Actinomycetes bacterium, assembly GCA_963721735.1. GTDB lineage: Bacteria > Actinomycetota > Thermoleophilia > Solirubrobacterales > 70-9 > AC-56. The sequence goes on along the minus strand of CAVRKX010000020.1, from coordinate 99 downwards.
CTGCCGGGACCGCCGGCTGCATAAGCGAACCCCCGTACGGGGGGAGCCCTGCGCTGACGGCCACGCGCTCAACTACGCGACCGGCGTGGCGGTGAGCCC
>CAVRKX010000019.1:0-70062 GCA_963721735.1 uncultured Actinomycetes bacterium | reverse complement strand
TCGACTTCAAGGAGATGGGCGTGGGGCTGGCGGTGGCGGTGCTGATCGACGCGACGATCGTCCGCGGCGTGCTGCTGCCGGCGTCGATGAAGGTCCTCGGCGACTGGAACTGGTACCTGCCCAAGTGGCTTGAGTGGTTGCCGCACGCGGCGGAGCCGAAGCCGGCGGATCCGCAGCCGGCGCCCGGGCCGGCTGGGGGGTCCCCTCCGTCAGCGTGACAACGGTTCCCGCGTGGCCACACCTTCCCCATGGCGAGTTTCGACCGGGGACGTCGGTGACAGTGATGTCGTGGCGAGAGGCGGACCGTTCCGGCGAGGGCACCGACCTCGCCCGCCCCATCTTCTCGCCAGGCGTCGGCCCGCGCCGCCGTCGGCGCGTCAGCCCCGGGAGCGGACCGATGAACGCCCTGAGCTCACGGACCCGGCCCTGCTCGTCCAGCCGCATGATCTGGGTGCCCTCCAGGCGCTGACCGTTGACCGCGCCCGAAAGCCGAGCAGGTGGGTCAGTCCTCGCCGAAGTCCTCGAAGTGGTCGAGATCCTCGAGCAGCTCGACGAGATCCCTAGTAGCGCCGTCACTTCTTCCCTCCGACGAACGAAACGACGAGGTGATAAAGGATGGACGACGACGTCGGGGGCCAGGGCCTCGGCCGCTCCCTCGAGGTCGCGCGCCTCCATCGCAGCGCGCAGCGATGCCTTCCAGCAGTGCCTCCATGCGCACCCTCAGCCCCGCGCGAACTCGCCATGGAAGCCGAAGCGGGAGTGATGCGGCCTCCGGCCGGCCAGCTCGTCGAGCGAGCGGGCGTCCAGCACCAGCAGGAAGGAGTTGCCCTTGCGGCCGTCCAGGACACGACAGCAGCGCCCCCTCGTCCTTCTTAATCCGCGTCAGGGGCCGCGAAACACCGGCTCACAGGGGAAGCAGCCCTCCTCAGACCACGTGGTCAGCGGCGCTCGACCACGTCCGCCTTGACGATCCGGTCGATCCAGCCGCCCCCGGCGCGAGCCCCATGCATAACGGTAGGGGCGCTCGTTGCACCTGCCGTAGTTGATGCGCGGTAGCTCGATCGGCTCCTCGATCAGCCGCTCGCCGCTCACCGTTCCGCTTCGGCGAGATGCGGAAGCGCTCCAGATACGCCGGAGCGATCGGCTTGCCGGCCCGGAGCCTGTCGAGGTAGAGGTCCTCGACGATTCCGGGTCCAAGTAGGTGCACATGTCGACCACCACCTCGCCGTCCTCCTCGTAGGAGTCGACGTGGTGGAAGCCGAGCGGCTTCGGCCTCGAATGGGCCGGCAGCCTTCCGGTCGCGCGGTCGAAGAGGTGGAATTGCGTCCCCGCTCAGGCTTCCAGCGGTAGTTCTCGATGCATGGCCGCCGCTGAACGCGAGCCGCCGCGGGTTGACCACGAATGGGAACTCGGCGAGCACGAGCCAGCGCTGGGTGAGCCCGAATGAGTGCATGTAGGCCGGCTCACGGACCGGCTTGGTCGCGAGCAGCTCGGGCTTCGAGCTCCCCGGGCGCAGGAGGAAGAAGCGGTAGCTGCTGCGCGGGCCGAGCTTGGCCGCGTAGTTCAGCATCCCCTTTGTAGAGCGGTCCATGTGCGGGTCGGCGGTGGAGAGCTGTCCGGGCGGCTTGTATGGGGCGCCCGCCGCGGCCAGCGTCTGGGCGTCGAACTCGACCGGGATGGGGGTCTCGGTCATGGAGATGAAGCGCTCCCCGAGCTTCGTGAGGTTGATGTTGGCGTTGTCGGTCAGCTTCGGCGAGAACATCGCGCTCACCCGCTGAAAGAGCGAGCGGCAGGGATCCGTGGCGAACTCCGAGTAGGCGATCTTGCCCTGGTCCCGCGCCGCGCGGTAGGCGCGGCTCTCGAGGAAGCGGTTCGCGTAGGAGACGTCGCCGTCGGCGAACGAGAAGCGGTGCAGCATCGCGAAGCCGTCGAACCAGTGGTTCACGGCGCGGTCGCCGACCTCCCACTTGGCCGGGCCGGTGCGAAGCAGCGATCCCTGGAGCCAGGGCGGGAGCTTGCCCTGGACGGGGAGGCCGTCGAGATGCGTCTCCTGGTCGAGCGTGTCGAAGCCGTGGCGCGCGGTCGCGGTGGGGGCGGCGGTGGCGGTGCTCATCATGCCCTCCTGAATCGTTTGGTTCGAACCGTTCGTTTCGAACTGTATCATGATGGCGATGTCAACCCCGCGCCTCAGCGATACGTCCTACGCGGTGCTCGGCCTGCTCGACCTGTTCGAGCCCGCGACCCCCTACCAGCTCAAGCAGGTCGCGCAGGTGAGCATCTTCCACTTCTGGTCGATTCCCCACACCCAGCTCTACACGGAATGCGCCCGCCTCGCGGAGGCCGGCCTGCTGGACGAGCGCCGGGAGGAGGGCGGCCGCCGCCGCCGCGTCTACCGCCTCTCGGCGGCGGGGCGCAAGGCTTTGAGAGCGTGGCGAGCCGACCCCGACACCGATCTGTACGAACTCCGGGATCCCGGGTTGCTGAAGCTGTTCTGCGGCGCCGACCCTGCGTCGCTGGCCGAGGGCCAGCTGGAGCGGCACGAGCGGCGCCTTCACTCCTATCAGGAGCTCCTCGACCAGACCGAGATGGCGGGCGGGATGCGGCTCGCGCTCGAGGCCGGGATCGGACACGAGCGCGAGTACGTCCGCTTCTGGTCGCGCCTCAAGGAGGGCGGCAACAAGGAGCGCTGAGGACCGAGTGGCGCGTTTTGAACCCATACGGTCTGAAAGGCGCCAAAGGGCTCACCAGGTCGCTGCACTGGCACCCCGCGGACCAGGGCGAGATACTGAGCGGCGCGATGGCGCAGGAAAGCGACAAGGTCGGGATCGTGACGGCCACGATCGAGTTCCTCAACCGGAGAGATCTCGATCGAGCGGTCGAGGCGGCCCACCCGGAATTCGAGGCGGATTGGTCGAGCTCGATCGCTCCCCACAGAGGCGTCTACCGAGGGCGCGAGCGGGCGCGGGAGCTGTTCGAGTCCTTCCTCGAAGCGTGGGAGGAGTTCCGCTGGGAGCCCCAAGAGATCATTGAGGTGGACGAGGAGCGGGTAGTCATCGCAAGCCGGGTCCGGGGTCGTGGCCGGGGAAGCGGGGTCGAGGTCGATGCGACGGGCGCTCAGCTATGGACGATCACCGGCGGCAAGGTGCGTACGTCAAGCTCTACCAATCGAAGGCGGACGCCCTCGAAGACGTCGGGCTGGGGGTTGACCGTTCTATCCATGACGACCCTCGAGGAAATCGGCCTGGAGGACGGATACGCCCAGCTCGGCGACGTGCGGCTCCACTACGTCGAGGCGGGAGACGGCCCGCTCGTCGTCCTGCTGCACGGCTTCCCGGACTTCTGGTTCGGCTGGCGCCGGCAGATCCCGGCGCTTGCCGAGGCCGGCTTCCGCGTCGTCGCGCCGGACCTGCGCGGTTACAACCTCTCGTCGCGCCCCGCGGGTGTGGCGGCCTACGCCACCGACCTGCTGGCGGCCGACGTCCGCGACCTGATCCGCGAGCGCGGGGCCGACCGCGCCTTTCTGGTCGGCCACGACTGGGGCGGGGGCGTCGCCTGGGCTACGGCGGCGAACCACCCGGAGGTCGTGGAGCGGCTGGCGATACTCAACTGCCCCCATCCGCGCCGGATGCTGCAGGCCCTGCGGCGACCGCGCCAGCTCGCCAGGTCCTGGTACATGTTCTTCTTCCAGCTTCCGGGGTTGCCGGAGCGGCTCGCGCGCGCACGCGGTTGGGCGGCCCTTCGCGGGGCCTTCGACGACGCCCGGCCCGGGGCCTTCACCCAGCAGGACATCGCGCACTACGTCGAGGCCTGGTCGCAGCCGGGCGCCATGACGGCGATGCTCAACTACTACCGCGCATCCTTTCGCCAACGGCGCCAGACCAGGGAGCGGAGCGGAGCGGTCCAGGCCCCGACGCTGGTCATCTGGGGCGAGCGCGATCGTCACGTCGGCCCCGAGCTGGCCGAGCCCGACCCCGCCGACGTCCCGAATCTGGAGCGCGTCGAGCGCCTGCCGGACGCCTCGCACTGGGTGCAGCACGACGAGCCCGAGCGGGTCGGGCAGCTGCTGATCGAGTTCTTCAGGGACGGGGCCGAGGGCGGGCCGGCCGCCTGATCGCTACGGACGCAGCCGGACCGGCAGCGCCTTGAGCTGGTTGATGAACGGCGACTCGGCGTACTCGGGGCCGCCTGCCAGCTCCATCGCGGGGTAGCGCGCCAGCGTCTCCTCGAGGAGGATTCGCAGCTCGAGTCGCGCCAGCGCGGCGCCCAGGCAGAAGTGCCGCCCGCCGGCGCCGAAGGCCTGATGGTCGGGGTTGCGGGTGGCGTCGAAGCGATCGGGGTCCTCGTAGCGGGACTCGTCGCGGTTCGACGACACGTACCACATCACCACCTTCTCGCCCTCGCGGATTGGCTGCCCATGAAGCTCGGTGTCGCGGGTCGCGGTACGGCGGAAGTGGGCGAAGGCCGGGAACATCCGCAGCGATTCCTCGACCGCGCTCGGGACCAGCGACGGGTCGTCAAGCAGGAGCTGGCGCTCCTCCGGATGCTCCATCAGGGCGCGCATGGCGCTGCAATATGTGGCCTTGGTGCTGTCGTTACCGGCGGCGAGGAGCAGGAAGAACCCCATCACGATCTCGTGCTCCTCCAGCCGTTGGCCGTCCACCTCGGCATGGACCAGGACGCTGGTGAGGTCGTCGGTGGGACGCTCGCGGCGCTCGGCGATCAGCGCCCGGCAGCGATCGAAGATCTCGGGCACGTCGCGTTCCATGACCGATTGGACGCCCTCCGGGTTCAGGTCGGGGTCGCCGGCGCCGAGTGTGGTGTTCATCAGCCGCGCCCAGATCTCGTCGTCCTCGGGAGGGATCCCCATGAAGCTGCCGATCACCCGCGAGACGACCGGCTGGGCGACGTCGGTGACCAGGTCGCAGGTTTCGCGGTCGGCGAGGCCGTCCAGGACCCCCACCGTGATCGCCCGGATCGCGCCCTCGTGCTCGGCGATCCGCCTCGGGGTGAAGCCGCGTTGGAAGAGCATCTTCAGGCGGTCGTGCTTCGGCGGGTCCATGCCGATGAACATCGCCTGGGTCAACTCGAGCGGCATGATGGCGTTGGTCAGCGCCGTCACGCCTCCTCGCTCGGAGGAGTAGGTCTCCCAGTCGTGGCTTACCTCGTGAACGTCGTCGGCCGTCGTCACCGACCAGTAGCCGGCCTCCTCCGGGTACTCCGTGATCTGCGCCGTCCAGTGGACCGGGCACTCGGCTCGGAGCCGCTTGAAGAGCCCGTATGGCGGACCGTCGGGCCACAGCTCGCGCTCGGTGACGAGCAGGTCCTCGAGCGGCGCCTGGTCGGGAGACACGGCCTGGTCGGGGGACACGGCGGTCTCGGGGTCGGGCGGCGAGGACACTGCGGCGAGCCTAGCGCGAATGTGAGGCGGCTGCCGGCGTTTCCGCCGCGCCTGCCCGCATCAGCCCGTGTGTGTCGCGTGCCGTCCGGGCTGCGGCGAATACTTCCCGCGGCGTCCGCCGGGCGTGATCGAGGCTACGGCCGAAGGAGGAGGACATGAACAGCAAGGACTGGCTCGCCGCTCTGACGGGGGTTGGGTTCCTCGTGCTGGTGATCGTCGGCATCGCGGTGGGCGGTGGTGAGCCGCCGGACCCGTCCGATGAACCCATTCAGGAGATCATCAACTTCTACGACGACAACACCGACTCGATCTGGATCAGCTCGATCATCCAGGTCTGGGCGGGGACCTTCCTGGTCTTCTTCGGCGGCTACCTCCGAAAGGTGCTGCGCGCCGCCGAAGGAGAGGGTCACATGCTCTCCGCGGTGGCACTGGCCGGGACCGTGATCCTGGCGCTCGCGGCCGCCATCGACGCGACGATCAACGTCGCGCTCGCGGAGGCGGTCGACAACGTCGAGGACCTGGAGCCGTCGGCCGTGCAGGCGCTCAGCATCCTGTGGACCAACGACTTCCTGCCCTTCGCCTTGGGAGTCCAGGTGTTCCTGCTGGCCGCGGGGATCTCGGTGGTCCGCCACGGCGCCCTTCCCGCCTGGCTGGGCTGGGTCGCGATCCTGTTCGGCGTGGCCTCGGTGACCCCGGTGGGCTTCTTCGCCTTCCTCGGTGGCGCCCTCTGGATCGGTGTGGTCAGCGTGATGCTGGCGATGCGGGCGCGCTCCGCCCCCGCGTCCCCCACGTCCCCCGAGCCCCTCTGAGCCTCCCCGCATCGGTGGTCGAATTGCGCTCCATAGGCGAGCGCAATTCGACCACCGGCGTGCTGCGTCGCCGGGTTCCCCGCCTTAGCGTTTGCGGAGGACCCGGAACAGCCACGAGGCAGGGGTCGCATCCCGTTTGCCGTTGGCGACCGCCCGCACCTTGAACCGGTAGCGGCCGGGCTGTAGGCGCCGGAACCTTTGCGGCGATACGCATCGCGACCACCCCCCGGTGTAGTGGCACTGGAAGGAGGCGTCGGGGCGGCCGGACACGAAGGCGAACCTGGCAGTTCGCTTGCGCGTTCGGCGTCTCGGGTGACGGGTGAGCCTGGTGTTCGGCGCCGGTGTGCCGACCGGAGGGTTCACGGTGAAGGAGCGGATCTCGCCGTCCGTCACGTAGCAGTCCTCCTCCGCGGAGCAGTCGAAGCGCTCGACGATCCAGTAGTAGGTCCCCGGCCTCTCGTTGATCGACTCGGCCAACTGGTATCGGTAGACGCCCCCGCCGGCCGGCCCGGGTCGGACTACCCGCTCAGGATCGGCAAAGGTCCCGTCGGAGCTCAGGTCGGCGTTCTTGGAGAACTCGATGTTTATTTGCGTGCTGCCCCGCCTGTAGGAAACGACGTCCTGGACGGAGAAGGTCGCCTCGGTGCCGTAGGGAATGGTCGCGGCGTCGGCGGGTGCGTTCTGGGTGGGAGGCGGCAGTGGCTCGATGATCAGGGATCGGATCGGGCTGAAGCAAATCGGGTCGGCCAGGGCACAGTCGTCGTAGCGCGCCTGCCAGTAGTAAGTGTCCGGCCTGTTGGGCCAGTTCGCGTCGGGGTCCGGCTCGCCCTGATACAAGGGGGGGGCGCCGGTATCGGGACCGGCGGAGAAGTCGTCGGGGCCCGGGAGCTGCCCGCCTGGGTCGTCGACCGAGGAGACTCGGAAGTCCATCTGGCCGGGAAACGCGGGGGGCACGATCGCGTCGACCGTCGCCTGGAAGGTGATCTGGCCGACCCGGGCGGTGAACTCGGCGTCCTCGGCCGGGCCGACCGGGATGGGGTCGGCGAGCGCCCCCGGCGCCCCCGCGAGCGCCAGGCCCCCGACGGCAGCGATGATGGCCAGGCGGGCTCTCACGAGCGGTTCGGGTCAGCCTCCGGAGCGGCCCGGAGGGGGCAGGGTGTCGACCGGGGGAGGCAGGGAGGAGACGGGTCCCGGCTTCGGGTTGGGCTGGGGCTGGGGCTCTGGTGCCGGAGGGGGCGGAGGGGCGGCCGACCGGCGCGGGGGCGACCGGGGCGGGAGCGGGTTCGGGAACGGGCTCGGGCGCCGGAGCGGGCACCGGTGCGCTCACCGGGACCTGGTCGGCTCCGTTGCCCTGGCCGGGCGGGTCAGCCTTTGACCCGTCGCCTCGGCTCCCGGGCGGCGGCTGGCTCCCCGACGGCTCGGCCAGCAGGGCGTCGGGCACGCTCGCGACGACGGGCGTCGGGTTGCTGCCGAGGCTGGTGGGCCCGCCGCTCTCGCCCAGGATCGCCCCAGCCCCGATCGCGACGCAGGCGCACGCGACTGCCGCGGCGCTGCGAGTGACCCGAGGGCTCTTCCACGGCCAGACCCGCCTCTCGGACGGCGGGGCCGAGAGCGGCTCCTGCCCGAGCCGCCCACCCTTGACCGTCTCGAACCGGCTCAGGACGCGGTCTCGGTGCCCCGCCGCCGCCGCCGCGGCGCTACCCCGGCTCAGGGTCGGCAGGCGCTTGCCGAGTTGGTCGCGCTGATCCTGGTAGAAGCTGAGCGCGGTGCCCATCTCGATCAGCGGTCCGGAGCCCCAGGGCCGAGCCCAGTCCGCGGGCCTGTCGCCGCCCCCAGGGGTGTCCCCGTTGGACGGCGATGGTGAGTCGGCGCTCTCGACGGCCCGTCCGGCAAGGTGCTCGTACTCCACGTGAATCAGCTTCGTGACCAAGATCAGGTCTCGGTAGCGGTCTCGGCGGCGCCGGTAGTGCCGGGAGAGGCGCGCCGCGACCACCCGGCGTTCGCGCTCTAGGACCAAGAAGGCAGCGGTGTTCGACCGCGTCCAGGGATCGCTGGCCGAGTCAGCCCCATCCTCCGGGAGCTGGACCGCAAACCCCTCGGCGCGAGCGCGCTCGAACGCGGCGACCATCTTCGCCTCGAGCTCGGGCGGGATCAGCTCCGGCGCCACCGCCGCAGCCGACGCCCGCTTGGGCTCGGTTCCCGTGTCCATTCGCGGCGCAAAGCGCCTGAGCCCGTTGGCCCACATAACAACTCCCGGGGAAGCCTGCGCGGAGGCCTGTCACCTGGCCACGTTGCCCGCCGTGATCACCACATCAGCCGGGTCGCCGGCCCGTCTGGGCCGTCCGTCCACATCCGTCGAACTTTCGGCGACTCTACACAGGTTATGGCCGTGAGTCGATACCTGAAAACGTGGATTTCGCGCGCCGCTTTCACGGGCATCCGACCCGCACCACGGCGCTGATCCGCGGTCTCTGCAGGGGTTTCGCGGGCTCAATTCCTGGCAGGAGGCCGTCGTGCTCCGCCGAAATCTTTTTCCGTCCAATCAGGGAAGGCATTGTTAGCGTCGTGTGTTGAACCGGCGAACATCGTCCTAGTGTCCTGTTAGGATGCCGGAACCTTCCTGCTGAATCCCCGCCACATATCCGCGGGGATCGGGGGACCCAAGTCCCATCAAATGGGGCGAATCGCGGTGCAAGCCGCGTAGCGCTAGCCCTTTCGGCGCGAGCCCGACAGCTAACCCCGTAAGCGACAGAGAGGATGTAATGGAAGGACGGCTTCACCGCCGTCAGGCGGACCCGCAGGCCCGTTTGATCGTCGGGCGCGGCGGCAGGGAAAACACCATCCGGATGTTCTTTGGCACGGCGGTTGCGATCGTCAGCGCGGCGCTCGTGCTTGCGACGCTGATGCTGGTGACGGCGTCGGTCGCCGGCGTCGGCGTGACGAGCGCCAAGGCCGCGGGCTGCAAGTGGTCTAACCGAGGTCCACGTGAGGTCTCTACCAGTCACGCCCGTCACGCCGTCGTCTGCCAGATCAACAAGAAGCGGCACAAGCACGGGCTGAACGGCGTCAACACGAAGTACGCCCTCCGCAAGGCGGGTAAGCGGCACTCGAGGTACATGCAGCGGCGCAACTGCTTCGCGCATCAGTGCCCCGGAGAGAAGGACCTCGTGTCCCGGATCCACGCCACGAGCTACCTGCCCTGCAACTGCACCTGGCGCGTGGGTGAGACCCTCGCCTGGGGAACGAGGGGACAGGGGACGCCGCGGGCCATCGTCAAGGCGTGGATGCACAGCCCCCCGCATCGCCACGTGCTGCTCGACCGGCAGCTCAGAAACGTCGGAGTCGGGCTGGTTTGGGGAAGCCCCTCGAACCCGGGCGCCAAGGCCGCCACCTACACGGCGGACTTCGGCTACAAGAGCAGATAGACCACTGGTCCCGCCGCGGCGTCGGGCCACCGACGCCGCGGTGGGAGGCCATCGCCCGCTGCGTCTAGCGGCGCCACCCTGCAAGCATGCCGCGGATGCCCGAGGCCGGTGAGCGGGTCACGGCGCGCGAGCTGGTGGTGCTCGTCGCGGGAGCGTGTCTGCTCGCGGTCGTCATGCATTGGCCGCTCGTTCTGCACCTGGGAGACAACATCCCCAAGGACCTCGGGGATCCGCTCCCACAGTCGTGGCAGGTCGCCTGGGACGGCCACGCCCTCGCGCACCAGCCGCTGGACTTCTTTCAGTCGAACCAGTTCTGGCCCCTCGAAGACACGCTCGCCTTCTCCGACGCCTTGGTCGGCTACGCGCCGGCGGGGCTGCTCGGCTCGGGCGCCGAGGCAGCGGTGTTTCGCTACGACCTGCTCTTCCTGTTCGCCTACGCGCTGGCGTTCGCCGGCGCCTATCTGCTGGCGCGGGAGCTCGGGCTGGGGCGGGGGGGAGCAGCGGTCGCCGGGGCGGCGTTCGCGTTCGCGCCCTTCCGACTGGAGCAGGACGGCCACATGCAGGTCATCTCCAGCGGCGGGATCCCGCTCGCCTTCGCCCTCGGCCTGCGCGGCTATCGCCTTCGCCGGCCGGGGTGGGTGGTCGCGGGATGGGCGGTTGCCGCCTGGCAGCTCTCGGTGGGCTTCACGCTCGGCCTGCCGCTCGCCTACCTGCTGGCCACCATCTGGGTGATCGCAGCGGTCGTTTGGCTCCGCATGGAGCGACCACGCCTCGGCCGGGGGCTGGCGATCGCCACCGTCGTCGGCGCCGCGATCTTCGCCGCCGCCGGGCTCCTGCTCAGCCGCCCGTACGTCCGAGTGGCGGACGCGCATCCGGGGGCGCATCGAACGCCTGCGGACGTGGCCGCGTTCTCCGGCCCGCCGTGGATCCTCTTGGTCGCGCCCGACGAGAACCTGGTCTGGGGCGGCGCTACGTCGCCGCTTCGGGACGGGCTCGAGAACGTCCCGGAGAAAACCCTGTTCCCGGGCCTCGCCATCCTCGCCCTGGCGGTCGCCGGGCTCTCCTCGCCCGTCTATCCGCGCTGGTTGCGCCGGGGTCTCGGGGTGGGCGTGGTGGTGGCCTTGATCCTCGCCCTCGGTTTCAGAGAGGGCGGCGGGCTCGCGTGGCCTTATCGGGTCGTGTACGAGCTGGTCCCCGGTTGGCAGGCGATCAGGGTTCCGGGCAGGCTCGTGACCTTCGCTTCGCTGGGGCTTGCGCTGCTTGCCGGGGCGGGAGCGCAGCGGGCGATGCTCGGCGGCGCGGCGCGCAGGCTGTCCGGGCTGGGAGGGGCCGGCGCGATCGCCACCCTGCTGGTTGCGGCGGTCGTGATCGAGGGTCGGGGGCTCCCCTTCGACCCGTCCGACATCCAGGCCCAGCCCAGGGTCCCTGCCGGTGCCGCCCTCCGTGGCATCGGTTGCCGCGCCCCAGCTCCACCTGCCGGCCCAGCGAGCCACCGACAACCGCCGCTACCTGCTGTGGTCGACCGACGGCTTCCCGGCGATCGTCAACGGGCGCTCGAGCCTGAATCCCGCCTTCACGGAGCGCCTGATCGAGCGGGTGGAGCCGTTCCCCGACCGGCGCACGGTCGCATTCCTTTCACGGCTCGGAGTGAACAGCGTGATCCTGCACGCCAACCGCGTCAACGGCACGCCCTGGGAAGCTGCCGCGCATCGCCCGGTCGCCGGCCTCGGGGTCACGCGCCGGAATCGAGGTGACCTGATCGTCTACGAGATCCGCTCGCCGAGCGGGGAGCCGGGCGGGACCAGTGGCTCGGTTGCGCGGCTCGCGCGACGCTCCCGGTAGCGGAGCAGGAGCAGCGCGGTGGCCGACGCGGCCAGGGCCAGCGCCACCAGGGTCAGCGCAGCCCGGTCCTCGTCGAGGGGAACGATCGGGTCCCCGGCCACGCTGGGCCCGACAACCGCGACCACGGCCCAGGCGAGCAGCGCGGCGACGGCCGGCCGCATGTCCTCCGTTTGGAATCGTGGCGTGGCCAACGAGCAGAAGGCGATCGCGGCGATCACGGCGGCGAGGAGCGGGGCCACGGCGAGCCAGCCGTTGTGGACCCCGAGCACGGTGAGCACGGTGTGCTCCAGGGCTCCGGAGCCGAGCTGATTGGCCCAGGTGCCCGTGCCGTTTTCCCCGATCAGCGGGAAGGTCAGCGCCCCGGCGAGCATGAAGGTGACCGAGGGGATGGCCAGGGCGAGGGTCAGCGTCGGCAGCCGCCTGTAGGCGGGCGCCAGGCCGATCGCGAGGAAGGGCAGCGCGGGGATCAGGAAGCGCGGCCCCGGCGACCCCCCGCCGAACGGGAGCCAGTAGCCGGCGTTGTAGAGGAAGTACGAGATCCCGACCGCGCCGATCACCGCCGCCTCGGCCTGACGGCCTCGCCCGCGCATCATGATCGCGCCGACGACGCCCATCGCCAGCACCGGCGTCAGGGTCAAAAGGCCGCGGCCGGCGAGCAACAGGTCGATCGCCGCGTCCGGGCGCGGCATGTCGATGCCGAAGAAGCCGCCCGAGTTCAGGCCGAGCTCCGCGTGCCCCGTGAACCCCTGGACGGAGACCGCGTACGAGTAGGCGAAGCGAAGAGGCGAGGAGAGCGCCCAGAGGTTGAAGGCGAGCGCGGGCGCGGCCCCGATCAAGGCCCCGCCGCCGTAGGCGGCGACTCGGCGCAGGCGATCAGGGCGCGCCGCCGCATAGGCGAGCAGGATCGCGCCCAGGATCCCGAGCGGATACTCGAAGCTGACGGCCAGGCCCGCGAGCAGTCCGGCGGCGCCGACCAGGCTGAGCCTCGCCGGGCCCTCGCGCTCGCGGAACAAGAGCGCGAAGGCCGCGAAGCCGAGCGTCGCGGCGATCACGTGAGGGAAGTACTCAGCCGCGAAGGTCATCAGGATCGTCCCCAGCCCGAGCGTGATCGCCGCAGCGGTGCCGTAGCCCGGTTCGATCCGGTCGGCGACCCAGCGGACGAGCAGCAGGAGCGCGACCGCCGGGATCACCGCCCCCAACAGGGTCAGCGCCCAGACGATCGGCGCGCCATTTTCCACGCGGACCTCGACCCGGTGGGCCCGTTCAGCGCTGTACGCATACTGGCTCAGGTCGGGATTGTCGGGCGGCGCCCACCGAGGGTGGTCCGCCTCCCTGGCGTTGGCGGCCGCATCACGGGCGACCGGCTTGGCGCCGGCGGCGTCCAGGGCCAGATAGGCGGGCAGCGTGAACGCCGCCAGCCCCGGCGCCTTGACCGAGTAGAAGTGACCCTGGAACCAGGCCTTGTCCCTGGTCTCCCAGTGCCAGCGGTCGATCTCCGCCTGTCCGGCGGCGAGAGCCCGGACCTGAGCGTGGTTCGCTTGCTGCGCCCATCCCATCGAGTGCATCGCGAGCCCCCAGGCGATGCCCAGCGAGGCGATGGCCAGCAGTCCGGCGCGCGCCCGCATGCTCACTGGTGGGCCGTCTGGGACGACCCACCGCTCTTGCACAGAGCCATCGTCCAGGGAAGAGGGGTACGGACCGCGACCACCTCCAGGCGCCGTTCGAGGAGGCCGAGGAACGAGCGCCGCGACCAGTGCTGAAGATGGCCGGGGGTGTTTCCGAGGTCCCGCACGTACTTCAGCCGCCCCAGGTTCAAAACGCGCCAAAGCGGCTCCCGCGGCACGCTGACGATCGCCCAGGGCCTCGCCAGCCCGGCGACGATCTCCAGCGCGGCATCTGGATCATGCAGGTGCTCGAGCACCTCGCAGCAGAGCACCAGCTCGGCGGAGTCCTGGCTGGGGTCAAGCGCCTCGATGGGCGCCGCCCTGAAGGAGACCTCGAGCTGCGCCTCGGCCGCCCGCCCGCGCGCCTCGTCGATCACCGACTCGGAGACATCGGTCCCTCGGGCGCGCAGTCCCCGTCTCGCGAGTCGCAGCAAGAGCTCACCCTCGCCGCAGCCCACCTCGTGCACGTCCCGCGCGCCCGTGCCGATCGCCAGGCGCTCGAGCTCGTCGCAGAACCCGCGCACGAGCCGGCGCTCCACCGGATTGCTCGACCCATACTTGTCGTAGACGTTGCCGCCGTCGATCGGCGGCGAGGTCGCCGCCCGGATCAGCCTCCGACCTCGCTTGGGTGGTGGGCCCGCGCCCGGGTCAGCCCGCTCGGTCCGTGCTCGGCGGGGGGCCCGACGCCGGGGGCGCCGACGGCTGGTTGGCCTGCCTCATAGTGGGATGGCTCGATGCCGGCATGCAGCTCGAGCCGGCGGACGCGCTCGAAGGTTCGCTGCGCGATCACGCGCTGGCCGGCTATCGCGTCGCCCACCACCCCCAGCCCGAACATCTGGACCGCCGTCAGCGCCAGGACGGCGCCCAGGATCAGCGATTGGACGTGGCCGCCTCGGTCGCCGTTGAGGACCCAGTCGAGCACGAACGGCGTCCAAGCGACCAGTGCGGCGACCCCGAACGCACACGCGACGAGCGTGAACACCCGCAGGGGCTCATAGAGGACGTAGGCGCGAAAGACGGCAAGCGCGTTGCGGCGCACGTAGGCGGGGGTGGAGTCGACGAGCCTGGACTCGCGGATCTCCGGGTTGCTCCGAATCGGGACGTGCTCGACCGCGACCAGCATCTTGCCCGCCTGGATCAGGCTCTCGAGCGTGTAGGTGTAGTTGGAGACGACCTGGAGTTGGAGCGCCGCCTCCCGGTTGTAGGCGCGAAAGCCCGACGTCGTGTCGGGGACGGCGGTTCCCGAGGCGCGCCGCACCACCCAGCTTCCGAGCCGCTGAAGCCACTTCTTCGAGGCAGAGAAGTGATCGACGTCCTTGACCTGCCTGTCGCCGACCACCATGTCGGCGCGGCCTGCGAGGATCGGCCAAACCAGCCTCGGAATGTCGGCCGCCCGGTACTGGTGGTCGGCGTCGGTGTTGACGATCACGTCCGCCCCCAGCTTCAGGGCGGCATCGATCCCGGCCTGGAAGGCGGCGGCCAGGCCCTTGTTGTTGGTCAGCCTGACCACGTGGTCGACCCCGTGCGCCCGCCCGACCTCGACCGTCCGATCGCTCGACCCGTCGTCGACGAGGAGCCATTCGACCTCGTCGAAGCCGTCCACCTCCCGGGGGAGGTCGAGCAGGACCCGGGGCAGGGTGTCCTCCTCGTTCAGGCACGGAATCTGGATCACCAGCTTCATTAGCGGGGCCATGGTAGCCACGCCCGTCCCGGCTGGAGCCGCCGGGTGTGGCGCTGCCCACGGGCCGGGCGGGATAGTTTGGGCACGCGTGCAGGCACTGGGCAGCGACGCGCTCGGCATCACCATCCCGCTGTTCACGGGCAGCGACACGGTGCAGGCGATCACCATCCCGCTGTTCACCGGGGCGATCGGCTACCTGACCAACTGGAGCGGGGTTTGGATGCTGTTCAACCCGGTCCGGTTCGCCGGCTTCAGGGTTCCCGGCCTGGTGGCGCTCGTCAGCCTGCTGCCGCGACGGATTCAGCAGATCCCCGGGGTGATGCAGGGAGGCGTCGGCTGGCAGGGGATCATTCCCTCGCGGGCCGCGAAGATGGGCTCGATCGCGGTCGACAAGGGGATCGCGAAGCTGGGCAGCCCGGCGGACTTCTACCAGCAGCTCGAGCCCGACACCATCGCCGAGCACATCCTGGCGTCGTCGCGCGGCGAGATCCGCGAGCTGGTCGAGCGAATCCTGGAGCGCGAGCACCCGCAGCTTTGGCGCGAGACACCGCCGCGCGTTCGCGAGGCCGTCCACGCCCGGGTACAGGAGCAACTCCCGGATATCGTCCGCGCGGTCACGGCCGAGATCGGCGCGCACATCGACCAGCTTCTCGACGTCAAGCTGATGGTCATCTCGAGGATCGAGGAGAGGCCCGAGCTCGCCAACCGGATCTTCCTGGATGTGGGGCGCAGGGAGCTGCGCTTCATGATCAACTTCGGGTTCTTCTTCGGCCTCCTGCTGGGCGTCCCGCTGGTCTTCCTGACCGAGGCTGTGCATCACTGGTGGGTGCTCCCGATCGGCGGAGTGGTGATCGGGTACGTCACGAACTGGGTCGGGCTGTGGATGATCTTCGAGCCCTTGGAGCCTCGCAAGCTGGGGCCGTTCACCCTCCACGGGCTGTTCATCCGTCGCCAGCCGGAGGTCTCGCGCGTCTACTCGCGGATCATCGCGGAGGACATCGTCACCCTGGGCAACATCGGCTCCGAGCTCCTGCACGGCCCGAGCTCGGACCGCACCCGGCAGTTGATCGAGACGGCGCTGGAGCCCGCCGTCGACCGCGCCGCCGGGCCGGCCGTCGCTCGTACGGCCGTCCGGGCGGCGGTCGGGGCGCGCGAGTACGACGCCATCCGCGAGTCCCTCGCGGCCGAGGCCGTCGACTACACGATGACCCCCCTCGCCGACCCGCAGTTCAACCTTCGTCAGAGCGAGGCGGTGCGCGAGCTGGTCGAGCGGCGGATGCGCGACATGGCGGCGTCGGACTTCGCGGAGCTCTTGCGATCCGCAATGCGCGAGGACGAATGGCTGCTGCTCCTCCACGGGGCGGTGCTCGGGTTCGGCGCCGGCCTGCTACATCTGCTGATCTTCGGGTGAGTCGATGACCGAGGGCCGAGACGAAGAAGCGATCCCGCCGCGCCCCGGCGCCGCCAAGGGGTCGGACGGGAGCCCCGTTCGGCTGGGTGTCGGGCTGGCGAGGCTGAGCGCGACCGCCTGGTGGCGCGCCGCGGGGTGGTCATTCGGCGTGGCCCGGCAGGTGCTGGGTGTCGCGGACCCGCGGGCCCGCTCGGCGACCTCTCAGCGGAACGCTGGCGGCGAGGCGGGGCCGGGCGATCGCGCCGGCTCAGGCTCCTCGCTCAAGGAGCGCGGCGCCGAGCTCCTGCGACGATCCGCGGACGTCCGGGTCGCCGACGACACCCATCCCGCCTACGAGCGGATCCTCGCCGACCTGGCGCCCGACGAGGGCCGCATCCTCCGCCTGCTGGCCACCGAGGGGCCGCAGCCGGCAGTCGACGTCCGCACCGCGCGACCGCTGAACATCGGCTCCAAGCTGGTGGCGGCCGGCCTTTCGATGATCGCCGAGCATGCGGGATGCCGGCGGCGCGACCGCACGCACGCGTACCTCAACAACCTCTACCGGCTGGGGCTGATCTGGTTCTCGCGGGAGCGCCTGGAGGATCCCCTCCGCTACCAGGTGCTCGAGGCGCAGCCGGAGGTGGTCGGGGCGATCCGCCGGGCCGGCCGCGGGACCACGGTGCGTCGCAGCATCCATCTGACGCCATTCGGCGAGGACTTCTGCGAGCTGTGCCTGCCGCTGGACGGCAACCGCCGCTCGGATCCTGGCGAGCGCGGTTAGGGCTCGTCGAGCAGCTCCTCGGCCTCGCTCCAGCGCCCACGCGGCACGCGAAGCGCGATGTCACCGCGGCCGAACTCGTCCAGCGGCCAGTCGGCCGTCAGCACCGAGTCGACCCCCCGCTCGCCCAGGTGCTGACGCCAGGCGCGGGCTGCCTCCAGCTCGCCGAAGTCGCGGACGACCTCCCAGTCGTCGAAGCGGGGGTCACCGACGTGGAGCTCGGACTCGCCGTCGGCGTGCGGCTTGCCCCCGAGCAGGCGCGCGATCCCGGCCAGCCTCGATCTGCGAGCCATCGGCGAGCCGGCGGCTACTCGGCCAGCTCGATGCGCTCGATCACCTGCGGCTCGACCGGACGGTCGCCGGAGCCGGTGGGGGCCGCCTCGATCGCGTCGACGGCGTCCATGCCCTCGGTGACGCGGCCGAACACGGTGTGCTTGTCGTCCAGCCAGGGCGCCGCCTCCGTGGTGACGATGAAGAACTGCGAGCCGTTCGTGTCCGGTCCCGCGTTGGCCATCGCGAGCGCGCCGCGCACCACCTTGTTGTCGTTGATCTCGTCCTCGAACGTGTAGCCGGGCCCGCCGGTGCCGGTTCCCTCGGGACAGCCTCCTTGGATCATGAAGTCAGTGATGACGCGATGGAAGGTGAGGCCGTCGTAGAAGCCGTCCGACGCCAGCTTGCGGAAGTTGGCGACCGTCTTCGGCGCCGCCTCGTCGTGCAGCTCGAGCGTGACCGGCCCGGCGGTGGTCTGGAGGATGGCGCTCGACATTGCGCATGTATGACTCTAGCTTGCTATAAGGAACGGGAGTAGGCAGGGCTTCGAGCGTTCCGGCAGGAGGCCATTAGCCCATGGAGGCATCGACCCTCGAACAATCGTCTGGGGACGCGTCGCCGGTGTTCGTGGCCGGCGGACGCCACCGCAGTCATGCGGTGCGGCTGGCTGCGGCCACCCTCGGCCTGCTGCTCGCTGTCTGGCTGGCCGCGCTGGTCGCTGGTTTGGTCGGGTTCTCACCGCTTCCCAAGCTGACGTTTCCCGGCACCGGCGCCGCCCGGGCCCCCGCGACTGCGCCGGAACAGGGATCCAGGCCGGCGGTGGAGCGCGACGCCGGCACCCACGCCTCGCCGGTCGCTTCCCGACCGGAGCGCGGCGTCGGCCAGGTGAATGCCCACGCGAGTGCAGGCGCGAGCGGTTCGCCCCGCGCCTCGGGCGGGCGCACGGGAGTCGCTTCGGGCCAGACCGCGGGCGGCAATAGCGGGACGACCTCGCCGGGCAGCGGGGGCGACGCGCCGCCGGCGCCGTCCGGGGGCGACGCGCCGCCGGCGCCGTCCGGCGGCGCCGCGAGCCCGTCGAGCTCCGGGCGCCCGCCGTCGTTCACGCCGCCCGCCAGCGGGGAGAAGAGCGCCAGCCCGCCGCGGGGCAACTCCGCCGACGCCCCGGGAAGGGCGGTCTCCGCCGATCCGCCCGGCAGGGCAGCGCGCCCGCATTCGGGCTGAAGCTCCCGCCGAAAGCCGGTTCGGATCGAGATCATGGCCTCCCTGGGCCGCGCCAGAAGCGAATCCGCCCGCCGAGTGGGCCGCCGCATCGAGCGCCCGCCCGCGCATTGGTCCCTGCTCGCGCTTCTGCTCGGTGGATTGCTCCTGCTGCTGGCAGCACAGGGCCTGTCCACCGTGGCCACGGGGCGGAGCGCGACCGGAACGACGGAGTCTGAAGACCCCGCGCTCAGGGGCCACGCGGCGATCTGGCGAGTCGACGGCAACCGGCTCGTTCCCAGCCAGCGCCCTGCGGGGCGCCGCGTCGTCCTCACCTTCGACGACGGCCCTGACCCGCGCTGGACGCCGAGGATCGCGGCCCTGCTTCGGCGGCTGGGCGTGCCGGCCACCTTCTTCGTGGTCGGCGAGCGAGTGGTCGAGCATCCCGACCTGGTGGCGAGCCTCAAGGATCAAGGCTTCGAGCTCGGCGACCACACCTTCAACCACGCCGACTTGACGACAACACCGGGCTGGGAGCAGCACCTGGAGATGTCGATGAGCGACGTCGCGATCGCCGGAGCGGCCGATGTTCGCCCACGCTTCTTCCGTCCCCCATACTCGGGCGGCCCCGAGTCGATCGACCGCACATACGCAGCGGAGTTGGCCTCCCTCCTCGACCCGGGGCACTTGATCGCGCTTTCCAACTACGACTCGGAGGATTGGCGCGAGCCCGGGGCATCCCAGATCGTGCGCAATGCGACCCCGCCTGGCCGCCGGGGCGGCGTGATCCTCTTTCACGATGGCGGCGGCGATCGCTCGCAGACCGTCGCCGCGCTGCGACGCCTGGTTCCGCGCCTGGAGCGGCGGGGCTTTCGCTTCACCTCGCTCTCCGAGCTCGCCGGGGCGCCGCGAAGCGAGGGCCAGCCTTCTGCGTCAGGCTCTGAGCGGCTTCAGGGAGAGCTCCTGATCAGCGCCCTCGCCGTCGCACGCTGGACCACGGACGTCATGCTCGTGCTGCTGATCCCGATCGCGGTCCTGGCGCTTCTGCGGGCGCTGGCGGTCGCCGCCTTCGCCAGGCACCACGCCCGCGGCTGGCGCCGCCGCACGACCGAGCCGTTCACGCCGCCGGTGACGGTGATCGTGCCTGCCTTCAACGAAGGGGTGGGGATCGAGCGCGCGGTGAGGTCGCTGGCGGGCGGCGATTACCCGGCGCACGAGGTGGTGGTCGTTGACGACGGATCGGTCGACGGCACGGGCGAGATCGTCGAGGGCCTCGGTCTGGAGGGGGTGCGGGTGATCCGGCAGGCCAACGCGGGGAAGGCCGCGGCGCTGAGCACCGGGCTGGCAGCGGCGTCGGCGGAGGTGATCGTCACGGTCGACGCAGACACCGTGTTCGAGGAAGACACCCTGCGCCGGCTGGTGGAGCCCTTCGCCGACCCCGAGGTGGGGGCGGCAGCCGGGAACACCAAGGTGGGGAACCGCCGCGGCCTGCTCGGGAGCTGGCAGCACATCGACTACGTGATCGGGTTCAACCTCGACCGGCGCCTGTACGACACGCTCCGTTGCATGCCGACGGTTCCGGGCGCCGTCGGGGCGTTCCGGCGTCGGGCGATCGACCTTGCGGGCGGCTTCTCGAGCGCCACCCTGGCGGAGGACACGGACCTGACGATCGCGATCGGCCGCGCCGGTTGGCGGGTGGTCTACGTCGAGGATGCGCGTGGTTGGACCGAGACCCCGGCGACGCTCTCCGGGCTTTGGCGCCAGCGCTATCGATGGTCCTATGGAACGCTTCAGGCGGTCTGGAAGCACCGCTCCGCCCTGTGGCGGCGCGAGCCCGGCAAGGTCGGCCGTCGCGGCCTTCCGTACCTGCTGCTGTTCCAGATCCTCCTGCCCTTCCTGGCGCCGCTGATCGACGCCGCCGCCCTGTACGGCTGGATCTTCCTCGATCCGCTGCCGGTGCTCGCCTACTGGCTGGGCTTCAACATGCTTCAGCTTCTCCTCGGCGCCTACGCCTTTCGCCTCGACGGTGAATCCCTGCGACCGCTCTGGGCGCTGCCGCTCCAGCAGTTCGTCTACCGCCAGCTCATGTACCTGGTGGTTGCCCAGGCGGTGATCAGCGCCGTGCGCGGGGTCCGCCTGCGGTGGCAGCACGTCGAGCGCAGCGGCGAGATCGAGGTCGCCCGCACCGCGTCGTAGCGGCAGAGCGCGTTGGGGTCCGCTTCGCCTACGTGTGGCTCCGCTCAGCGCCCCAGCCAGCGCTTGGGGTTCTCAACCATCATCGTCTCGAGCTGGTCGTCGCTCATCCCCGCCTCGCGCAGGGCGGGGATCACCTCGTCGAAGACGAGCGTCATGCTCCAGCCCTTGGCCGCTCCGGCGTCCAGGAGCTGTTGCTCGACTTCGACCGGGTACCAGTCGAAGGTGGCGCAGTAGTCCTGGGAGAGGAACATGCGGTCGGCATAGCCGCGCTCGAGCAGGGCGATGACGGTGGCGTTTCGCCTTTCGATCGGCAGGAAGAGCTCCAGCCCGTAGCGGTCCATGCCGATGTAGACGCCCTTCTCCAGCAGGCGTTCGATGTAGTCCAGGTCGTCGGTGTCGCCGGTGTGGGCGATCTGAACCCTTGAGAGATCGACGCCCTCCTCCTCGAAGATCTCGATCTGTCGAGGACCCGTGCCGCTCGCCGGACGGGAGTGGGCCATGATCGGGGCCCCCGTGCGGACGCTGGCGCGCGCGACCGCGCGGTGCACCTTCTCGACGTTCTCGGTCAAGCCCGGCTCGTCGGCGGCGCACTTCAGGAACGCCGCCTTGATCCCCGTGTCCTGGATGCTCTGCTCGATGTCGTGCACGAACAGCTCCGCCATCACGTCCGCGTCGCGCGCCACGAAGAACACCGGGAGGTAGTCGTAGGTGTAGATGCCCGTGCAGGGCACCACCTGGAGGCCCGTCTCCTCCGAGACCCGGCGCGAGAAGCCGACGTCGCGCCCGCCGAACATCCCGGTGGGCTCGCAGATCGTCTTCGCGCCCCGCTCAACGACGGCTCGCGCGCTCTCCACCGCCACACCGTGGAGCTCCTCCGGCCCGCAGGCGCGTGGCGGATCGACCGGAACCACCGATCCCACGTGCGGCCACCAGTTCGCGACCGCCTCGTCGCGGTAGATCAGGTGCTCGTGGACGAGCGTGGTGCCGAGCTCTTCGGCGTCGATCGTGCCGGTGACCGTCTGAACCGTGGCCATGAAGGGCGGCCTAGTCTATGGCCGTGCCCCGCAGCTGGATCATCACGATGACGATCCTCGTCGCCTGCTTGCTTGCGTCGATGGCGATCGCGCTCGTGAGGCTGCTCTGAGGATAGGATGCGCGCAACCTGACGTTTGTTGGTCGCCGATGGCGATGACGAAGGGAGACGGGTTGTTCAAGCGCATAGTGGTCGGCACAGACGGCTCCGACACGGCGAGCGAGGCGGTTCGCCAGGCGATCGAGCTCGCCAAGATGTCGGGGGCAAGGCTCGGCCTGGTGGCCGCCTTCGAGCCGGTCGCCCCGAGTCGTCTGCGTGAGGAAAAGGGCGAGCTACCGGGAGACGTCCAGTACGGGGCCGGCCCGCGGGAGGACGTGAACGTGACGCTCGACGGCGCGGTCGGCAAGGCCAAGCAGGAGGGCGTCGAGGCCGAGCCCTACCCGCGCGAGGGCGATCCCGCGGACGCGATCCTGGACGTCGCCGAGGAGATCGACGCCGACCTGATCGTGGTCGGCAACAAGGGGATGACCGGCACAAAGCGCTTCCTGCTCGGCAGCGTGCCGAACAAGGTCTCCCACCACGCCCCCTGCGGCGTCCTCATCATTCGCACCACCTGAGCTACTGCGCGCACAGCACCCTTGGCGTTGCCGGATACTTGTCCGGCGATGGTCTCGGATGGACGCTTCTTCGGGCGCGATGAGCACTTCATGCGCCTGGCGCTCCGCGAGGCGGAGCGGGCCGCCGACCACGACGACGTGCCGATCGGGGCGGTCGTCGTCCGCGAGGGCGAGGTGCTCGCAGCGGCGGGAAACGAGCGCGAGCTGCGAGCCGACCCCACGGCCCACGCGGAGGTGCTGGCGATGCGGGAGGCCGCGGCGCGGGTCGGCGGCTGGCGAATTCCCGACTCGGTCCTCTACGTGACCCTGGAGCCGTGCGCGATGTGCGCGGGCGCGATCGTGCTCGCTCGCGTACCGCGCGTGGTCTACGGAGCCCCCGATCCGAAGGCGGGCGCCGCGGGCAGCGTGCTCGACATCCTCGGCGAGCCGCGCTTCAACCACCGACCTCAGGTGGACGGGGGCCTGCTCGCCGACGAGGCCGCCGCCCTACTGGAGTCGTTCTTCGCCGCGCGCCGTTAGGCCTAGCGCCGCTCCGCCGCCGCGCGCAGTCGCTCCGAGTAGCTCACCGGGTGGGGCTCCGTCGCCTCGCCGGCGACGGGACGCCGCAGCCGCTGTGGCAGGGCCGCGATCTGGGTGGCCGAGCGCTCGCGGATCTCCTCGAGCGACTCGCGCAGCACCACCTCGCCCTCGCGCATTGCCGGGACCAGCAGCGCCTCGCCCTCGAGCTCCTCGTCGGCCGCGGCGATCACGTCGGCGCTCATGGCGCCCTCGGCGTAGCGGCGGAACACCTGCTTCGGCCCCGGCAACGTCTGCTTGTCCGGCGAGAGCTTCCAGACCCCCCGCCAGCGATCGGCGCGCCGGTCGGCGACCAGCTTGTAGACGCCGTTGACGACCGGTGAGTCGCGGCTGGTGCCGAGGTCGGTGCCGACGCCCCAGAGGTCCACCGGCGCGCCCGCGGCGACCAGCTCGGCGATCCGCACCTCCTCCAAATCGCCGCTGGCGGCAATCCGTGTCTCGCTCATCCCCGCCTCGTCGAGCAGCCGGCGAGCCGCCCGCGACAGCTCCAGCAGATCGCCTGAGTCGAGCCGTACTCCGGCCAGCCGGACGCCCGCATCGCGGGAGGCGGCTATCGCGTGGCGCACCCCGTCGAGCGTGTCGTAGGTGTCGACGAGAATCACCGCGGCCTCGGGGAAGTCCTCCATGAACGAACGGAACGCCGCCTCCTCGCTGTCGAAGGAGAGCACGTAGGAGTGGGCCATCGTCCCCACCGGCCGCAGCCCGTAACGCATCGCGGCGGCGACGTTCGAGGTGCCGCCGCACCCAGCCACCGCCGCCGAGCGCGCGACCTTCATCGCCGCGTCGATGCCGTGATCGCGCCGGGGCGAGAAATCGACCACCCGCTCGCCGGCCCCCGGCTCGCCGCCGCCTGCCGCCAGCACGACGCGCGCGGCCTTGGTGGCCGCCATGGTCTGGAAGTTGATCTGGTTGAGCAGCACGGTCTCGAGCAGCTGCGCATCGATTCGCGGTGCCGTGACGCGGATCAGGGGCTCGTTGGCGAAGCAGACAGTCCCCTCGGGCATCGCCTCCAGATCGCCTCGGAAGCGGAAGGCGCCCAGGTAGGCGAGGAAGTCGTCGGCGAACAGATCGAGCGAGCGCAGGTACTCGACCTCGCGCTCGCCGAAGCGAAGCTCCCGGATCAGCTCGAGGGTGGGCCCGAGCCCGGCGGCGAGCAGCCAGTCACGGTTGGGAGGAAGGCGCCGAACGAACAGCTCGAAGATCGCCGGCTCGTTCAGGCCCCGCCTGAGGTAGCTGGCGGACATCGTCAGCTCGTAGTGGTCGATCAGCAGCGAGGCCTCGGGCGGGCTGAGGAGCCCGGGATCGTTGGGATCGGGGCCGGTCAAGGCCCCTATTCCTATCGCGCGGCTTGACGTTGCGCTGCGCCCTCGTGATCGCAGGCGCCGTCCTGCCTTGACCCCGGATTGCGATGCCTAAGCAGGAGAGCCGGTGCGTAAGAAGCTCGCCCAACTCCCGGAGCATCAGGCGCGGATGCTCCACGACGTCGCCGTAGGTAAAACGGCGGAACTCGTCCCCGCGGGCGCGGGCTTCGCGTTCGCGACGGCGGTCCTGCTCCCAGGCGTGGCGTGAGTGGTGGTACCGATAGCTGTCGAGTTCCACCGTCAGTCGCTGCCTTGGCCAGCGGCAGTCGACTCGACGCCCGCCGACGGGACGATTGGTTTGCGGCAGAGGTAGGTCGGTCTCTCGGAGAAGCTCCAGGAAGCGCCGCTCGAGCTTGCTCAATGTGACGTGGACATCGCCTCGCAGGATGCGTCGCAGTTTTGTCGCTCCGCGGCTGTTTGGCCGTCGCGCGAGAACGAGCTCGACCTGCTCCGGGGTCGTGCCGTATCGCACCCCTGCCTCGTGACATGCACGCGCGAGGTTGTCCAGCGGCAAAACCGCGGCGAGGTCAACGAGTGTGCGCGGAACTGTGGTGACGGGAATAGCACGGAAGAGCATCGCGTCGCGGTGGTCGATCGCTGGCCGCGAACGTCGTGTCCGGATGCCCTCAATGCGCCGCTCGGTTGCCGTCGTCACCTCCGGCGCCGGCGCGGGGCCTTTCAGCAGTGCAAGGACGTGACCCGCCGCTGGGCCGCTCAACAGGGACCCCTGCCCGCATGCGAGTACCGCCGCCAGGTACCACGACTCGATGCTCGGCGCCTTGTGGCCAACGCGATAGATCCCGGGGTACTGTGGCAACAGCGTGCCGCTTCGCAGGCGCCGCTCGATCGCGCTCGACGAAACGCCTGTGCCCAGCAACTGCGCCCTCGTCACCACTCCGTGCTGTGCATCGGCGAAACGCCTGAGCGTCGCCGCTGTCCTGCTTTGACCCCGCATTCCGAGGTACAAGCAGGAGGGCGCCGAAGTTGCCCCCCGGAAGCTGCTCAGGACAGGGAGGGCCCTCGCCCACCCTCCGCGCAGCGCTCGGGGTCAGGCTCCTGACGGAGGAGTCTCGGCGTCCGGCGACTGCGCCGCGCTCTGAACCCCCGAAGATCCGGCCGAGGCCAGCGTCTCACGCAGCCCGTCCACGGCCTGCTCTGCCCAGCGCTTGATGAACCAGCGTCCGACCGACTTATCGAAGAGCGTGTACCGGAGCGCGGGCGGGTTCAGTCCCATCTCCATGTCGACGAACGTGCCGCCATCCGCGGCGGTCAGCGTCCAGTGCTGGAAGCCGCCGGTCGTAGGGCAACTCCACTTCAGCTCCTTGAACTCATCGCGTCGGTCGATGATTCGCGTGTACTCAAACCGCCGTCCGGCGAAACGAGGCAAGACCTGGGTATAGCGGTCCCCAACCTCGAACCTCTCGCCTCGAATCTCCACTGCGACCGGCCACCACTGAGGGTAGGTGGCGGGGTTCCCGACGAGCGCCCAAACCTCATCCAGCGGGGCATCAAGGTGGGCCTGCGCGCGGTAGTCGGACACCGGGCAATCCTCGCATAGAGAGCCTCGAGAGGCACAAGCGCGGCAAGCCCATTCGATCGACGCAAATGGCCTCAGCAGCGGAGAGGGTGGGATTCGAACCCACGAGGCGGAATAACCCGCCCACGCGATTTCCAGTCGCGCACCTTAAGCCGCTCGGTCACCTCTCCGGGCGCCCTGACGATATCGCCCGTCAGGCGAGCGCCGGCGCCTCGGGCAGGCGCTCCAGCGCCGCCTGCATGTCGGCCTCGGAGAACTCGAGGTCCTCAAGAGCGCCGGCGTGGTAGGCGTCGTAGGCCGACATGTCGAAGTGGCCGTGCCCGGAGAGGCCGACCAGGATCACCCGCTCCTCGCCGGCCTGCTTGGCGGCCTCGGCCTCGTCGAAGGCGGCGCGCAGCGCGTGGGCCGGCTCCGGGCCCGGGATGATCCCCTCGACGCGTGCGAACCGCACGGCGGCCTCGAAGGCGGCGGTCTGGTGGATCGCGGTGGCCTCGACGATCCCCTCCTTGACCAGGCCGCAGAGGCTTGGCGCGTCGCCGTGGTAGCGGAGCCCGCCCGCGTGCACGGGGGGCGGCACGAAGTCGTGGCCGAGCGTGTACATGGGCATCAGCGGCGTCAGGCCGACCGTGTCTCCGAAGTCGTAGCGGTAGGCGCCGCGGGTCAGGGTGGGGCATGCGGCGGGCTCGGCGGCGACGAAGCGGGTCTCGAGACCGTCGCGCAGGCGCCGGCGGATCAGCGGGTATGAGAGCCCGGCGAAGTTCGAGCCGCCGCCGACGCAGCCGACCACGACGTCGGGGTATTCGCCGGCCATCTCCATCTGCGCCAGCGATTCCTGGCCGATCACCGTCTGGTGCAGGCAGACGTGGTTCAGCACCGAGCCGAGCGAGTAGTTGGTGTCCTCTCTGGACGTCGCCACCTCGACTGCCTCCGAGATCGCCATCCCGAGGCTGCCCGTGGAGTGCTCTGCCTGTGAGCGCCCGGCCTCCGTAAGCTCGGAGGGGCTGCGGTGCACGGTGGCGCCCCAGGTCTCCATCATCGCTCGGCGGTAGGGCTTTTGGTCGTAGCTGATGCCGACCATGAACACCTCGCACTCGAGGTCGAACAGCCTGCAGGCCAGCGCCAGCGCCGAGCCCCACTGGCCAGCCCCGGTCTCGGTGGCGAGCTTGCCGACTCCCTCCCGCTGGTTGTAGTAGGCCTGGGCGACCGCGGTGTTCGGTTTGTGCGAGCCGGCGGGCGAGACCCCCTCGTACTTGTAGTAGATGTGCGCTGGCGTGTCGAGGGCCCGCTCCAGCCGCCGTGCGCGGTGGAGCGGCGTCGGGCGCCAGAGCTTGTAGATCTCGCGGACCTGGTCGGGGATCTCGATCTCGGGGTCTGGCGAAACCTCCTGCTCGATCAGCCCCATGGGGAAGAGCGGGGCGAGGTCGTCCGGCCCCAGGGGCTCCAGCGTGCCCGGGTGACGCGGGGGGTTCGGGGGCGGCCCCAGGTCGGCGAGCAGGTTGACCCAGTGGGTCGGGATCGCGGACTCCGGCAGCGGGTACTTGGTCGGCTCGCTCACGCTTCTCCTCTCCTCGCCTCCCGGGCGGCGATTCTATGCCGATGCGTAGCATGCCCGGCGTGGCGGCCTGGCAGATCTACCTCTCCGGCGAGATCCACTCGGACTGGCGCGAGCGGATCGCCGAGGGGGTTCGCGCAGCGGGCCTGCCGGTCGAGCTGCTGGCGCCGGTGACCGACCATGGCGCCTCCGACGACGTCGGCGTCGACATCCTGGGCCCTGAGCAGGAGGGCTTCTGGAAGGACCACAAGGGCGCCGGCGTGAACGCGGTCCGGACCCAGACGCTGCTCCGCCGCGCCGACGTGGTCGTGGTTCGTTTCGGCGACAAGTACAGGCAGTGGAACGCGGCCTTCGAGGCCGGCTACGCGGCCGCGCTCGGCAAGCCGCTCGTCACCCTGCACGACCCCGAGCTCACCCACGCGCTGAAGGAGGTCGATCGCGCCGCGATGGCCACCGCCGAGACCCCTGAGCAGGTGGTCGAGATCCTCCGCTACGCGATCGCCGGGCCCGGCGTGCGCGCCTAGTTGATCCCGTCGGGGAGGAGCTCAGGTGCAGGAGATCGGCTGGAGGCACGGAACTCACGGGCATGTCCAACGGAGACCCCGGCAGCCTTTCGGGCGAGGAGAAATCGGAGCGGATCAACCGCGAGCTGATCGAGCTTCTGAACGAGCTTCGGGTCGCCCTTCCGGGCGTCCAGGTCCTGTTCGCGTTCCTGCTCACGGTGCCGTTCAGCCAGGGGTTCGTGG
The DNA here is from genome assembly GCA_963721735.1 of uncultured Actinomycetes bacterium. Taxonomy (GTDB): domain Bacteria; phylum Actinomycetota; class Thermoleophilia; order Solirubrobacterales; family 70-9; genus AC-56. Next base: position 41,990 of record CAVRKX010000019.1, on the reverse strand, counting down.
AGACGACGTCCTTCCAGCGAGATCTGCTGTTCGGCGTGCTCTCGGCCACCGCGATCTCGGCTGCGCTCCTTATCGCTCCCTCCGCCTGGCATCGCCTCCGCTTCCGCCAGAGGGACAAGGAGCTGATCCTGTTGGCCTCGAACCGGATGGCGATCGCCGGCTTGGGCTTCCTCGCACTGGCGATGGTCGGCGCCGTGATGCTGATCGCGAACTACGCCTTCAGCGACGCGCTGACCGTGATTTCGGGCATCGTCGCCGTCCTCGTCTTCGGCGGCCTCTGGTACGTGCTCCCGATTGCCCGCGCCGTGGAGCAGTCCGACTAGCTCCGCCGGCCGCGGCCCGGGCTGTGCCCAGGGTTTGATCCGTCACGGGTGACGGGTATGACGGCGGTATGGGATACGGCCGAGGCCCAGGTCTGTTCACGATCATCTACCTCGTAGTCGGCGCCTTCGTCGCCTCGGACTACGACTACTTCAAGGGCGTGAACAAGATCGAGGAGGTCGCCGAGGCGGCCCTGGCCGTGGTGCTGTGGCCGCTGGTGCTCCTCGACGTGAGCATGCGCTTTTAGGTGTGATTCGCATGTTTCACAGTAAGCGCCAAGGGTAAGAGGCGAAGCATGCAACTATCGCTACTGCTGATCGTCATCGGGATCGCGCTGGCGATCCTCGTTCACTACGGGCTTGGCATCGCCTGCATCCTGATCGGCCTGGTCCTGCTGATCTGGCCGCGAATCACAGCCTCCCGTACACGCGTCTGATCGACGCCCGCTCGCTAGCCTAGGCTCTGCCATCCGGAGGGGTGGCAGAGTGGTTGAATGCGGCGGTCTCGAAAACCGTTATGGGCCGTTTTGGTCCATCGAGGGTTCGAATCCCTCCCCCTCCGCTTCGAGCCGGGAAGTCCCTGCGCACGGCCCGTTTCCCCCGGATCAGCTCCCGTCCTGAAGGCCCGTCATCGAGCCGCAAACGCTCCAAACAAGGAGCCGATCCTGCGGTTGTCGCCCAACCAGCGGATCGCGCGCCGATCGCACGCTTGACCGGGGGAGGAGAGCACCGGACGGCTTGTCCTGGCCGGTTCGGATAGGTTCACCCCGGCAACCAGCTCACGAAAGGAGCGCAGATGGCAGGTGAGGTCAAAAACTTCGACTCGCCGGACGAGACTCGACCCTTCGAGGGCAAGGGAAAGGCCGACGTCCTCAACATCGGAGGCAGGAATGTCGGCAAGGCCGTCTTTGAGCCCGGCTGGAAGTGGTCGGAGAACGTCAAGCCGATCGCGGGGACCGACTCCTGTCAGGTCTCGCACCTGGGCTATTGCATCTCAGGCGGCATGACGATCCACATGGACGACGGGACCGAACTTGAGGTCGGCCCAGGCGACGTGTTCGCGATCCCGCCTGGCCATGACGCTGAGGTCCCCGGGCCAGAGCCGTGTGTGTCGCTCGACTTCGGTGAGTTCGGGGACTACGCAAAGCGCCAGTAGCTTTCCCCAACAGCTGCTTTCGCTTTTCGCGCGAAGCGGGAGCGGGGGGACGGGCTGGAGGCATCGTTTCCGTTCTCGGGGGGTGTCTCTTGGTCATACGATGAGCGGGTGTCAGAGTTCCCAGACCTTCTGCGCCGGACGGCAGAGCGAATCGCTGACTACCGAAAGGGAGCGGACGCTCGACCGGTCGCGCCATCCGTTGACTCGGCGCCGTTGCGGGCCGCCCTCGGCGGGCCGCTGCCGGTCCGGGGGGCCCACCCCCAGGCGGTTCTCGACCAGCTGACTGATGCGGTGGAGCCCTCGCTCACGGCGACCGTCGGGCCGAGGTACTTCGGCTTCGTCGTCGGCGGTGCCCTCCATGCTGCGACATGCGCGGACCTCCTGACGACCGGATGGGACCAAGTAGCGTTCAACGACACGACCTCTCCGGTCGCTGCCGTCGTCGAGGAGGTAGTCGGCGACTGGCTCAAGGAGGCCTTGGAGCTGCCCGCGCACGCGTCGTTCGGCCTCGTCACGGGCGGGCAGGGCGCGAACACGGTCGGGATCGCCGCCGCGCGCCATCGGGTGCTCGCCAAAGCCGGCTGGGACGTGGAAGCGCGGGGCCTGATCGGGGCGCCGAGGATCCGGGTCGTGGCGAGTAAGGAGCGCCACGCCACCATTGATCGTTCGCTGCGGCTGCTCGGTATCGGGGCCGATGCCGTGCAGCCAATCGCTGCCGACGCGAACGGCGCGATCGATCGTCAGGCGCTGGGCCGGGCCCTCGCTGCCGATTCCGGGTCGCCCACCATCGTGTGCGTCCAGGCTGGCAACGTGAACACCGGTGCGTGCGACGATCTGGTTTCCGCGTGCGATCTCGCGCACGAGCAGGAGGCCTGGGTCCACGTCGACGGTGCCTTCGGGCTTTGGGCCGCGGTCAGTCCCAAGAAGAAGGAGCTCGTAAGCGGCATCGAGCGGGCCGATTCCTGGGCTCTGGACGGTCACAAGTGGCTGAACGTTCCTTACGACACCGGCTACGTGTTCTGCGCCGACACCGAGGCCCACGCCGCATCGATGTCATATACAGCCGCCTATCTGGTGGGCCAGGGAGAAGGGGCAGTCCGTGCGCCCTCGGACTATGTCCCCGAATCATCACGCCGAGCTCGCGGATTCCCGACTTGGGCGGCGCTTCGCGAACTGGGCCGGGAGGGCCTCGCCGAGCTCGTCGATCGCTGCTGCGCACTGGCATGCCGTTTCGGTGAGCAGCTGGGCTCGATCGAACGGGTCGAGATCGCGAATGACGTCGTCCTCAACCAGGTCCTGGTGAGCTTCGGCTCCGACGAGCGCACCGACCGGGTCGTTGCGGCCGTCCAGCGCGACGGCACGTGCTGGATGGGCGGGACCAGCTGGCGTGGACGGCGGTTGATGCGGATCTCGGTCTCCAATTGGTCGACGACGGAAGCCGACGTCGACCGCTCCGTCGGGGCGATCCGCCGGCTGCTGGCGGAGACGCCGTGAGCTAGCGAGCTCTGCGCTCCTCCTCCTTTGAACCAGCCGTGTGGCGATTGCGCCGGCCGCCGCCCAGGGGATAGGGTGGGCTCGATGATCTCCACGGTGGCGGTCGGGACAGATGGCTCAACGACGGCGGACCAGGCGGTCAAGGAGGCGGCCGAGATCGCGCGGCGCTTCGACGCCAGGCTGGTGCTCCTGAGCGCGTTTAAGGATGCCGACGCCGCGCCCGCCGGTGACGACATCGAGCTCCAGTGGGCGTCGAACCCGTCGGCTCGGGTGAAGTCGATACTCGCGCAGACCGAAACCGATTTGCGCTCGGGCGGAATCGAGTGCGAGACGCGGATCGGCGGGGGCGAACCGTCCGAGGTACTAGTGCGACTCGCCGCCGACTGTGGCGCCGACCTGCTGGTGATCGGCAGCAAGGGGATGCAGCGGCGGGTGCTCGGCAGCGTGCCGAACAGCGTCACTCACAAGGCCGACTGCTCGGTGCTCGTCGTCAAGACAACGTGAGCCCGGCGGCTTCGAGGGCCGAGTCCCGGTCCAGGTACTCGCGCTGGCGAAGGATCCTGCCCTCGCGCATATCGAAGACGTGAAAGAACCGCTGGCGTATCTCGACGCCGCTCTTGCGACCACGACCGCTCGTGCTGACCGCAGCGACGACGAGATCGCCACCGTCGGTAACGATCGGTCCACTCGATCAACGCCTCGTGGCCGCGATCGCGCCGACCTCCTCAACCGGCCGGTACTCGCAGTTCGGGTCGAGTAGCCCAGGACGTGGGAGTGGATCTCGTCCCTCTCGGCGAGTCGACTGAACGAGGCGTAATGCGCTCTGACGATCTCGACGTTCTCCTGCGACACCGCATCCCCATCATGTCGCAAAGCAGCACTCGCACCGCTGTGCCCATTTGCAGGTAAGACGCGAGATCCGCGGCGGGAGGCCGCTCGGGCGGAGATGGTCAAGGCCGCGGGCCGTTCCCGTGGGCAAGCCTGGATGATCAGACTTCGAGATCGAATCTCCGAGATGCCACATGAGATTGAGCGGAAGTTCCTGATCGAGGAACCGCCGGACTGGCTAGATGACCATCCGGCAAGGGAGCTGACGCAGGGCTATCTCGCGATCACCGGCGACGCCGAGGTGCGGGTGCGCAAGACGGACGGCGAGCAGGTGCTCACGGTCAAGCGCGGACGAGGCAAAGTTCGTCGCGAGACTGAGATTGAGCTGGCAGCGGGCCAGTTCGAGGCGCTGTGGTCGCTGACCGAGTCCGCGCGGGTCGCGAAGCGCCGCTACCTGGTGCCACTCGAAAACACTGAGTTGACAGCTGAGGTCGACGTCTTTCAGGGCGAGCTCGAGGGGCTCGTAGTCGCCGAGGTCGAGTTTGGCGCCGAAGGTCACAGCGCCGCTTTCGAGCCACCGGCCTGGTTCGGTCGGGAGCTGACCGGCGACGAGCGCTACTCGACCGCATCGCTAGCGCAGGTCGGTCTTCCGGGAGATGAGTAATCGTGGGCGGAACAGGAGCCGATTGGCGTGACCACTCGAGCCGAGAGGGCGCTCGCCCGCGCAGCGAAGGACCGACGCGTCCACGTACTCATGGGCGCCGCGGCCGCCGGAGCGGCAGCACTGGCTGCGAAGGCAGGGATCGACCGGCTCTCGAACGGTGGCGGTGGACCGTCGCGAACCTACCGCCTCAAGCGCGGCGAGGGAACGAGGAAGGGCGTGCGCCGAATCGCAGCCGGCCGGGCGGAGCACGCCGCTCGAGCAACTCGACTCGGCCCGACACCGCAACTTTGCAACAGGCGTCCACGAAGCGCGGAAGGATCTGAAGAAGCTGCGCGCGCTACTGCGTCTGTCGCGCGATGGCCTCGGAGAGAAGACCTACCGGCGGGAGAACGAGCGCTACCGGGACGCGGCGCGGCGACTCTCGGGAGCCCGCGACGCCGAAGTAAAGCTACAGACCCTCTCCTCGCTGGAAAAGCGGTTTGGCAAGGTGCTCCCCAAAGGCGCCGTCGCCAACCTGCGCGAGGCGCTCGAACGGGAACGGCCCGAGGAGGCTGATGAAGCGCACCTCGACCAACTCCTAAGGGTCTCAGCGGAGATCGCCGCGGGCCGCAAGGAGATCCGCGAATGGGCGATCAAACGAGGGGGCTGGGACCTGATCGGGCCGGGGCTTCGCCGCAGCTATCGCAGGGGGCGAACGAGGATGGGTCGCGCGCGAGATGACCCGAGCGATGAGAACCTCCACGAGTGGCGAAAGCGGGTGAAGGACCTCTGGTATCACCTCCGGATCGTGGGGGGTGCAGCGCCTGGTTCCTTGGCGAGGCCGCGGATCGGGCTCACGAGTTGAGCGACCTCCTCGGCGACCACCACGACCTCGCAGTGCTTGCGGATGAGGTGAGATCCAGAGCGGACGTGTTCGACAAAGGCAAGCAGCGCGCCGCGCTGCTCTCCGCCATCCGGTGGCGCCAGAGCGAGCTGGTGGCCGACGCCTTCGAGATCGGCGATCCTCTCTACGCCGAGAAGTCGAAGGCGTTCTCGCGGCGAATTGAGACCTACTGGCGGACGTGGCGCGACGGAGCAGAATGAATCAGTACTCCGTCCCCGCCAGCTCGGCCGGGCGCCTCGCCGGCGGGCGCTCGGCCTCGCGGCCCTGGAGCAGGGCCGCGGCGAACGCGGCGGCGGCCATCGCCACGGCCGCCGCACGGGGTGAGGTGAGGTCGGCGATCCCGCCGTCGATCGTCGCCGAGAACGGCCTGGTGCCGAGGAACGCGACGCCCCACAGGGCCATCACCCGGCCGCGCACCTGATCGGGAACGCGATCCTGGAGCTGCGTGGTCACCGAGGTGATCGCGACGATGAAGCCCGCGCCCGCGATCGCCAGGGTGGCGATGGCGTAGGCGGGAGCCTGGCTGAGCGCGAACGCGGCGATCGCGGCCGCGAGCGTGCCCATTCCGGCCGCCGCCGCGCGCTCGCGGCCGATGAGCTCGCGGATGCGCTCGACGAAGAGCGCGGCGACGACAGCTCCGGCGCCGAACGCGCTGACCATGAGGCCGACGAGGCCGTCGCCGCCGCCGAGCTCGTGGGCCATCGGCGGCGTCAGGGTGTTGATCGGGTCGGTGGCAAAGCCGATCGCCACCATCGTTCCCAGCAGCACCACCGCGCGACGGTCGGCGAGCACCCATCGAAGCCCGGCGCGGACCGAACGGTCGCCGCCTCCCGGCTCGCGGTCGAAGCGCGGTCTGACCCATGCCATCGCCGCGAGCAGCGCCGTGAAGCTGACGGCGTTGATCGAGAACGCGATCGAGGCGTCGGCCTCGAGCAGGACAATCCCGGCGATGGCGGGCCCGATCCCGCGGGCGAGGTTGAAGGTGACCCCGTTGAGCGCGATCGCGCGGTCGAGATCGCGCTCCTCGACCAGCGCCGGGATCAGCGCCTGCATCGCGGGGATCGAGAAGGCGACCCCGACCCCGATCACGAGCGTGCCGAGATAGATCGGCCACGGGCCCGGCAGGTTGTCGGCGCCCACGATCGCGGTGGGGATCGCGATCGCCAGGGCGCCGACCAGGGCCAGCGACTGCCCCCCGATCAGCATCCGGCGGCGGTCGTAGCGATCGGTGAGCGCCCCCGCCCAGGGCTGGAGCAGCAGCGAGCCCGCCCACATGCAGCCGCTCACCGCCCCCACCGCCACCGCCGAGTCGGTGAGCTCGAACACGACCACCGCCGCGGCGACGTTGTGGATCCAGTTGCCGCAGTTGGAGACGAGGTTGCCGAAGAAGAAGGGCCCGTAGACGCGGTCCCGAAGCAGCGCCACGGCGCTCAGATCTCCAGCCGCGTCTCTTCGAGGTCGAGGTCGCGCTCGACGCGGCGCATGACCTCGGCCGAGATCAGGCGCTCGTTTCGCATCCGCACGATCGCCGCCCGCTGGGCCTCGATCACCTCGATGCATCAAGCGCTGGTAGGCGAGCGAGCGGTCAACGATCCCGTCCTCGTCCTCGAGCTCGCCGCTCAGGGTGGCGAAGCGTCGGCGACGGAACGCGTACATGCCCCCGCAGTCCGCTCGATCGTGTCCTCGCGCGTCCACTCCTCGGCTCGGCGAGCCCGTCGAGCGCCGCGAGCGCCGCCTCGGCGGCCGCGATTCGGGCGGCGTGCTCCTCGGCCTCCTCCTCCGCGCCGTCGTCGACGACCCCCAGCCGCCGGATCAATGCCGGCAGCGTCAGGCCCTGAACGACGACCGTGAACAGGACGACGCAGTAGGCGAGGAAGATCACCAGCTCGCGATCCGGGAACGGCGCGCCCGCGTCCGTCTCCAGCGGCAGCGCGAGCGCCGCCGCGAGCGAGACCGCGCCTCGCATGCCGGCCCATCCGACTACCACCCGCGGCGCCGCGCCGACCCGGCGCTCGACCTGGCTCGGGCGGCGGTCGAGCGCCCGGATCACGTACGGGGTCGTGAACAGCCACAGCGAATCGCGTCCCGACCACCACGGCGATGACCGCCAGCGCGTAGCCGGCGAGCGTGCCGACCTCGATGCCCGAGACCTCGTCGAGGATGCTCGGCAGCTGCAGGCCGATGAGCATGAAGAGAACCGCGTTGAGCAGGAAGACGATCAGCTCCCAGACCGCGAATCCCTGTATTCGCATCTGCGCGGTCGAGATCTGAGGCGCGAGCCAGCCCAGGTAGATCCCGGTGGTGACTGCCGCGAGCACGCCCGAGACGCCGAGCGCCTCGGCTGGAAGGTAGGCGACGAAGCCGCTGAAGATCGAGATCGTGATCTCGACGGGAATGTCGTCGAGCCGTCGCCTGACCTCGGCGATCGCGGCGCCGACAAGCAGCCCGATCGCGATCCCGCCGGCAACCGCGACGACGAAGTCGAGCGAAGCGTCGAAGAGCGAGAAGCTGCCGCCGATCGCCGCCGCGACGGCGACCCGGTAGGCGATCAGCGCCGACGAGTCGTTGACCAGGCTCTCCCCCTCGATCAGGGAGACCAGCCGGCGCGGGGCGCCGAGCTGGCGCGCGATCGCCGTCGCCGCCACCGGGTCGGTCGGCGAGACGATGGCGCCGAGCGCGAAGGCGACCGCCCAGGGCAGGTCTATGAGCTCGTGGCCGACGACCGCGACCGCACAGGTCGTAAGCAGCACCAGGCCGATCGAGGTCAGCGACAGCGCGCGGGCGTCGGCGCGCATCGCGCGCAGATCGGCGAAGAAGGCCGCCACGTAGAGCAGCGGCGGCAGGAAGATCACCAGGACCAGGTCGGGGTGGAGCTCGACGTCCGGGACGCCGGGCAGGTAGCCGATGGGGATCGCCCCGATCACGAGCACGATCGGGTACGGGACGTCGAGCAGCCGGGCGATCACGCTCAACGCCGGGATCGCGACGCACAGGCCCAGGATCAGGAGCTCGGTCTCGTGCACGGCCAGCCGCTGGGGTCAGGCTCGGTCCGTGGTGTCCACGGCGCCAGGGTACCCGCGTCGCTCGATAAGCCGTGGGAGCGGCTGGGCAAGCCGACACCGGGAGTCGGGATTAGGTATACCTAAGACCCCCGAGTTAGGGATACCTAAAGCATCTTGGTCCGAAACCAGGACGAGGACCGGCCACCCCGAGGCAAAGGAGACCGATGAGAAGGCTGACCGCCGTCGCAGCGTTGGTGGCGGCATCGAGCGCGGCCCTTCTTGCCGTCGCCTGCGGCGGAGACGAGGACAGCGAGAAGAACGCCACCGGCGCGACCGCCGGCGTGGACCTGGGCGCGGTCAAGCAATACCTCACCGAGCACACGGCCGATCTCAGCGCTCAGGTGGCGGATCTGCGCAGAAACGCCGAGGCTTATTACCGGCTGGCCGACTCGGTCGAGTTCGACTATCGGCGGCTGATGGAGGACCACGGCGCCCAGGTCGAGCGCCTGCTCGGCGACTCCAAGCGCGCCTACGTGAAGGCAAACCCCGCCTACGAGGAGATGGAGGGGATCGTCGCGGGCGTGCCGCGCCTGGCCCAGTACGACGTTGACATCGACGCCGGCTCGGACGCCTCCAACCCCGAGAGCGCGGTCTCCTTCAGCCTGGAGCTGCCCAACGGCGAGACCCTGAAGCAGCCCGGGAACCTGTTCTTCGTCACGGAGACGGCGCTGTATGGCACCAACCCCGACTTCCTCGCCAAGGGCGTGAAGCAGGACGTCGACCGCGATGGCAAAGAGGAGTTCGGCGAGGGGCTTCCCGACGCAGGCATCTTCGTCGCCGCCGTGCGCGAGTTCGACGATCAGGCGAACTCCCTCGACGCCGACGCGCGGAGCTTCATTCCGACCCCCTCCGACGCGTTTACGGCGCTGGTGATCATGACCCCGACGATGAGCGAGTACTTCGAGACCTGGAAGAACACGCGCTTCGTGGCCGGCGAGAAGGCAACCGAGACCGCGTTCGTCGCCACCTCGCGCCTCTCGGACATCGCCGACATCCTCGAGGGGCTCGTGTTCACCTACGACGAGGTTGAGCCGCTGGTCGCGGAGGAGTCGCGACAGCAGGCCGAGCAGACCGATCGCGCACTGGGCCAGCTGCTCGCGTACGTGGAGGAGCTCCGCGACGCGGAGGCCTCCGGGCGCCAGTACACGGCGGAGGAGGCCGAGACTCTCGGTGTCGAGGCGCAGCGCCAAGCGGAGGCGATCGCGGGCCAGGTGACACAGGCCGCCAAGCGGCTCGGGATCGAGCTTCAGGAGGCCTAGAAGTGTCATCGGCTCGGTGATGCGAACGCGGGGCAGAGGCCTGGGGGCGGGTGTCGCGGCGCTCGCGGCGCTCGCCCTCGCGTTCGCGCCGCCGGCTCACGCTGATGCGCAATGGCAGCAGGCGGAGCGGATCCGCGCCGATCTGTTCAAGGCGCAGACATCGCTGCTCCTCGACGGCGGCGCGGGCGCGACGCGGTCGGTCGATCAGGCGCGGAGCGCCCTTGCCGGAGAGCTGGAGCGCGGGTTGCGAGTCCGCTCCCCGCTGGAGCTGCGGATGATCGAGGCACAGCTGGCTGCTGCGCGCGAGGCCGCCACGAGCGGCGACGAGGTCGCGCTCGCGGCCGCGCGCGGCCGCATCCTCGCGGCGCTGCGGCGGGGCGCATACGCGGTGACCCTGAGCGCGACGCGCGACGCGGCAGTCGCCGAGGCGCGGGCCTGGTTGCTGATCCGAGACTTCCGCCAGGCGACCCGCTTCACCCGGCCCGGGGTCGATGCGACCGCGGCTCTCCAGGATCTGGAGGGGGGCCGGATCGATGCCAACCAGGCGGCGAGCGCCGTCAAGAAGGACCTGCTGGACGCCTACCAGGCCCGGCTGGTCACCTACCTCGACGAGGCGGAGCAGGCTCGACAGCGCGGTTTCGCCGCCGCCCTGGCGGAGAACGCCGCCCTCGCCGCGGGCTACTGGCCGATTCTCGTCGCGGAGTACGAGCGGCAGCGAGGCTTCGCCGAGCGCCGCGCCGCCGACCGAGACTTCGCGGCACTCGACCGCGCGGCCGCCGGTGGCAATGCGGCGGCGTTCGTGCGCGCGCGAGACCAGGTCGCTCGGGTGCTCGACGGATTCACCGCGGCCCCGTTCACCGCTGAGGAGCAGGCGCGCCGGGCCAATCAGCTGACGCGCTTTCTGGACCTGGTCCCGATCGAATACGACGACGGCACCGAGGACGGGAGGGTGACGATTCCGTTTGAGCTCCAGGAGGCCGTCGCCTTCACCGAAGGCGCGGAATCGGCGTTCAACGACCTGGAAGCGACGCTCCAGGAGCGTGACCCAGAGGGCGTCGCCACGGTGGAGCGCGCGTTCGCCGAGCTCGAGGGCTACGCCCGTGACGCCCACGGCGGCGGCACCGTCGTCCCGCTCGAGGAGGTGGAGGCCGCCCACGACCGCGCCAGCTCGGCGCTCGACTCGATGCTCCCTGAGGAATGGAAGGAGAGCGGTACGGACGCCGACTTCGACCTGATGGCGATCGCGCTCGACCAGATGCAGGCGGCGGCGAGCGCCGGCGAGTTGAAGCAGGCCGAGCAGGCGCGGCTGAGCGCTTACGCGTTCTTCGAGTTCGGCCCTGAGCTCCAGCTGCGGGCCCTCGACCCGGCTCTGGTCGCCGATGTGGAGGGGCTGGTCTGGTACGGCGCCCGCGACCAGGAGGGGCTCGCGAAGCTGATCGCCGAGGGCGGCTCAGTGCAGGAGCTTCGCGAGACGCGCTTGTCGCTCGACGAGGCGCTCGACGAGGCCCGGGTCGTAACCGGTGAGGGGGCCAGCGACGGCACGATCATCACCAACGCCGCTCTGATCGTGTTCAGGGAGGGCCTGGAGGCGATCCTGATCGTGGCCGCGATCACCGCGAGCATGGTCGGAGGCAACCGCCGCTTGCGGCGCCCGATCTACCGGGGAACGCTGCTCGCGATCCCGGCCACCGCGATCCTCTTCGTGGTCGCCCAGACGCTGCTCGACTCCCTGTCGCGCTACGGCGAGAAGCTGGAGGCGATCGTCGGCCTGGTCGCGATCGGGGTCCTGTTACTCGTCCTCAACTGGTTCTTCCACCGTGTCTATTGGACCGAGTGGATCGCCGGTCATCGCCGGCGGGGCATGCAGATGGCCGGGGCGGCCAACGCCACCCTGCTCGGCCTCTATCTGCTCGGGTTCTCGAGCGTCTTCCGCGAGGGTTTCGAGATCGTGCTCTTCCTTCAGGCGCTGTCCCTCAACGCGTCGACCGGGGTGATGCTCGCCGGCGTGACGCTGGGCGTGGCGCTCACGGCGGCGGTGGGCGTCCTCACCTTCGCGCTCGAGCGGCGATTGCCCTATAAGCGCATGCTGGTCGTCACGGGCGTCCTGATCGCGCTCGTCCTGATGGTCCTGGTCGGCAACACCGTTCGCACGCTCCAGGGCGTCGGCTGGATGCCGATCACACCGCTGGACGTCGAGCCTCCCCTGTGGGCGGGAACGTGGCTCGGCGTCTTCCCCACCGTTGAGACGTTGGGGGCCCAGGTCGCCGCCTTCGCCTTCGTGGTCGGCAGCTATCTCCTCGCCGAGCTGATGAGCAAGCGGCGCCGGCGCAGGGCTGGACGCGTCGTCGTCGCCGGACCGGGACACGTGAGCCGGCCGAAAGCGGTCCCTAAGCCGGTCGCTGTGGTGGCCGAGGAGGTCGCGGCCACCGGCGCCCCCGAGAGCGTCCGCCAGGCCGCTCGCTGGCCCCCCTCGATCCAGCGCTACTGCGCTCTCCGTCGCGGCCCTTGCCGCCGATCAGCAGGTCGCGGCCCTTGCCGCCGATCAGCAGGTCGCGGCCTTTGCCGCCCTTGAGGCGGTCGGGGCCCTTGCCGCCGCAGATCCGGTCGCGGCCACCCCGGCCGTTGACCCGGTCGGCGCCGTCGTTGGCGACGATCACATCGGCCTGCTGAGTGCCGCGGATCCGGTCGCCCGCCTGGTCGCCGACGATGGTCGCCCGCTCGCCGCCGCAGCGTGTCCGCGGCTCCCAGTCGGGTGACTCGTCATCGAAGCCACCCAGGTTGGTGATGTTGGTCTGGTTTGCCCCACCCGCGGTCATCACGAAGACGTCCTCGAACGGTGCCGGGGGTCCTGGCTGTAGGCGATCCGCGTGTTGCTCGGAGAGAAGACCGGCCGGTCGTCGAGGACGGCGTTGAAGGTGCGCTGGGTCTGGTTGGCACCATTTGCGTTCATCACGAAGACCTCGGCATCACCATCCGTATCTCGATCGCTGGTGAACACGATCCGGCGCCCGTTCGGCGAGTAGTCGCCGTCCTCGTCGTCGGCCGGCCCTGTGACGAAGGGCGTTTGGTTGCCGCCGTCGATGCTCATCCGGAAGAGGTCGAAGTCCGTTCCGTTATGGACCTCATAGAGGATCCTGCGCCCGTCCGGGGAGACCACCGGGTCGGCATTTTCGACCGTGTTCGCAGTGAGCTGGCGCTGATTGCCCCCGTTCGCGTTCATGATCCAGATCTCTACATCGCCATCGCGGTCGCTCTCGAACACGATCTGCTTGCCGTCCGGAGTGAAGGCGGGATCGAAGTCGCCGTCGTCGTTGGTCGTCAGCGGCCGCTGATGCCCCCATTCGCATTCATGATGAAGATCTCGTCGTCGGTGCCCCCGCGGTTGCTCTCGAAGATGATCTGGCGCCCATTGGGTGAGAAGACCGGATCCTCGTCCTCGATCCCAGCCCCCGTGAAGGTGAGTTGCCTGACGTCGCCCCCGCCCGGGGTCATGAGGTAGATCTCGCTGTCGCCGTCGCGATCGCTCTCGAAGACGACCCTGCCGTTCTCGCCCGGGAAGGCCGCGTTTGCGGGCGTCGCCAGCACCGCGCCGAGTAAACTGCCGCGGCGAGCGCGGCCAAGGCCGCGGCGAGCGGCAGCCGGCGACTGCGTGAGTGCAATCCATCGGTGTCGCTCGAGCCAAGGCTTCCAACTCCCCTGGAGTCGACCCTAACCGAATTCAGCGTCCCGCGTCAAGGCCTTCAAGAAGGTCTCCGCTGGCCTCGACACGTCGACCGGCGACGGCCTAGGCTTTCCTGCCGCATGGGCAAGCGAACGAGCTACGCGGTTGGGGCCTTCTCGTGGGTCGACCTGGCCACCACGGACGTCGCCGCAGCGAAGTCGTTCTACGCCGGCCTCTTCGGATGGGAAACGGAGGACAACGATGCCGGCGGCGCGCCGTCTACACGATGTGCCGCATCGAGGGCGACGCGATCTGCGGGCTGTTCGAGATCTCGGAGGACATGCGGGCCACGGGCGTGACGCCGAACTGGACGAGCTACGTCACCGTCGCCGATGCCGACGCCGCCGCGGCGCGCGCGGAGGAGCTCGGCGGCGGCGCGATCAACGATGCCTACGACGTGCTGGACCTCGGCCGTATGGCCATGCTGAAAGATCCGCAGGGCGCCGCCTTCGCGGTCTGGCAGCCGCGCACGCGGATCGGGGCGAGCGCGTCAACGACGTCGGTTGCCTCTGCATGAACGAGCTCGCGACGACCGACATCGACGCGGCGCGCTCGTTCTACGAGGGCCTCTTCGGCTGGACGACGGAGACGGTCGACACCGGCCCGGACGGCCCCCCGATGGTGTTCGCGCACAACGGCGAGACGCTCAACGCGAGCTTCTCCGCCGCGGAGGAGGGCGAGCCTCCGCACTGGCGCCCATACTTCACCGTCGACTCGACCGAGACGGCCATGGGGCGAGTGCGCGAGCTCGGCGGGAAGGAGCTCCTCGCGCCGCTGGAGATCCCCGACGGGAGCATCGCGTTGGCGCTCGATCCGCAGGGGGCACTGTTCGGGCTCTTCGCTGGGGAGGTCGACCCATAGCCATCCTCCCCGCTCGGCCGCTGCGGACGAAGTTACCCAGATGCTTGACCCCAGTTGTCGCGGCGGCCTTGTAGGGATTGCCTTGGGCTGGATAGGGTAGTGGTCGGGTGGTAGGGGCTCGGGTGCTTCCTCGGGCCGGGACGAAGCATCGTGTCTGCACGCCTTGATTTGGAACAAACGTCCAGGGATGACGCGCTCATGGCGTGCGCGACTACCCTTGGCCGCGCAGACCCGGACGGCAAGGGTGGAATACCGGGACCAGGAGTGACTCGCCTCGCAATCCTTCTCAGCGTGCTCGGCCTGTGGCTGTGCGTCGCGACCGCGGCCCAAGCGGCCCGGACGGAGTTCTTCGGCATCGCCCAGGGCCCGCTCGAAGCACAGGACGCTCAGCAGATGGCCGATGTCGGGGTGCGGACGGAGCGCTTCATGCTCAGATGGAGGTCGGTGGAGCGAACCCGGGGCTCGTACGACTGGGGCCCGAGGGACTGGTTGATCGGAGCGCTTGCCTCGCGCGGAATCCGCCCGGCCCCGTTCGTGTGGGGGTCGCCGCAGTGGGTGGGCAATGGGGCCGCCGCGCGTCCCCCGCTTGGCACGGCGGCCGACGTACAGGCATGGCAGAACTTCCTCAGGGCGGCGGCGGCACGCTATGGGCCCGGCGGCAGCTACTGGGCCAACGGCTATCGCCAACGGTTCGGAGCGGACGCGACGCCGCTGCCGATCCAGTCCTGGCAGATCTGGAACGAGCCGAACCTGAAGAAGTTCTTCGCCCCGGGGGCAACCGCCTACCAGTCGGCCCAAAAGTACGCGCGGCTGCTCTCGCTCTCCCGCGACGCGATCAAGGGCCGGGACCCGCAGGCCCAGATCGTGCTCGCCGGAATGCCTGCCTACGGGGACGTCACGGCTTGGCAATTCCTCAACAACCTCTACGGGATACCCGGGGCAAAGGACGATTTCGACGCCGCCGCCCTGCATCCCTATGCGCGCGACTTGGGTGGGCTCCGCTGGACGATCGACCAATTCCGCGCGGCGATGACCAGCCACGGGGACGGGACGACGCCCATGTGGTTCACCGAGCTCGCCTGGGGGTCGGGGCCTCCCGACGAGTTCGGCTACAACAAGGGCCCCGCGGGTCAACAGCAGATGCTCCTCAACTCCTTCAGGCTGATCTTGCAAAACCGCGATCGATGGAACGTGCAGCGCCTCTTCTGGTTCCTCTGGCACGATCCGCCACCGGGGTCGGATTACGCGAGGTTGTGCAGCATCTGTGGCACGGCGGGGCTCGTCCGCTACAACCGGACCCCGAAGCCCGCCCACAACGCGTTCACGGGCTTCACGGCCGAGACCACCCCGCCGGTGGCGCGCATCGCTTCGGGCCCAATCCACGGAAGCTTCATCAACGACCCGACCCCGGCCTTCCAGCTAGCCTCGAGCGAACCCGGCTCGACCTTCGAATGCCGCTTCGCCCAGAGCTGGTCTCCGTGCGGCCCGCAGTTCGCCCCCGCCACGCCGCTCCAAGACGGCTCGCAAACCTTCAGCGTCAAGGCGATCGACGCCCCCGGAAACGAGAGCGCGGTTCGGACGCGGTCCTTCACCGTCGACACAACCGCCCCGACGGTTGACGATCTCCGCCGGCCCCGCGGAGGGCTCGATCCAGTCCGATCCGGACCCCTCGTTCGACTTCACCTCCAGCGACCCCGGCGCCAGCGTCAGTTGCCAGCTCGACGGCGGCGTCTTTGCGGACTGCAGCTCGCCGTTCACGGCCTCGGACTTGGCGGACGGCTCGCACACCTTCCGGGTGAGGGCAACGGATATCGCCCAGAACACCCGCATTGTCTCGCGCACCTGGACCGTCGACACCACCCCTCCGACGGCATCGATCTCCTCCGGTCCCGCGGAGGGCTCTACGTCGTCCGATCGGAGCCCCACGTTCGGCTTCGACGTCGGACGAGCCCGACGTCAGCTTCAGCTGCAGACTGGGAGGCGCCGGGGCGTTTCGGGCATGCGACTCGCCGTACACCGCCCCCGGCCTGGCGGACCGCGCGTACACCTTCGAAGTGAGGGCAACCGATGCGGCCCAGAACACCCACGTCGCCTCGCGCACCTGGACCCTCGACGGGCCCGCCGATGTCTCGATCACCGCCGGCCCCGCGTCCGGGTCGGTCAGCAGGAACGCAGCCCCGAGCTTCGCCTTCTCCTCCCTGGACTCGAACCCCGACTTCCGCTGCCGGATCGACGGCGCCGCCTTCACCTCCTGCACGTCGCCGGTCGCGACCTCGACGCTCTCAGACGGCTCTCACACCTTCTTGGTGGAGGCAACCGATGCGGCCCAGACTGTCGACGTCGACTGGCGCGTCTTCAGGGTGGACGCCACCGCCCCGGCGGTGACGATCAAGGGCCGTCGAAGGGTGATGACCAAGAGGAGAAAGACGTCGGCGGCCTTCACCCTGAGGGCCTCCGAGGAGGTCGGCCGTCGGTGCCGGATCGACTCGAGGCGCTTTAAGCCCTGCTCCTGGCGCTACAGGACCCCGAAGCTGGGGCGTGGCGCCCACACCCTCGAGGTCAAGGCCACGGACCAGGTCGGTAACGTGGGCACGAAGCGCAAGAGTTTCAAGATCGTGAGGAAATAGGCGCGAAGCTCGACTCGAGCGCGTCATACCTGCTTTCGGGGGGAGAGTTGACCGCCCGCGGTTCGGGTGGTAGGTTCGCGCGGGCCCCGCAAGACGCAGGGCAGAGGAGGGAGTGTGGAGACGGCACAACGCGGGCGAACGCGGATGCGACACCTTGCCGTGGGGCGCGCTCGTCGCCGTCCCCCCGCTCACCGGCTACGTCTGTGTGGCGCTATCGCCGTGGCGGCCTCCCTGATTCCCCTGGGCTTCGCCGGCTTGGCCCGCGCCGCCGCGCCGCCGACCGGGGATGCCGGCGCCTCGCTGGCCGTCGCCCCCGCCGGCGCTGTGGTGGGGAGCGTGGACGCTGGCACGTCCCACACGTGCGGCATCAGGACGAGCGGCAACCTCGCCTGCTGGGGCGCCAACACCAGCGGTCAGTCCACCGAGCCGGCGGGCACCTTCATGGCGGTGAGCGCCGGCGGCTCCCATAGCTGCGGCATCAGGACCAGCGGCTCCATTTCCTGCTGGGGCGCCAACACCAGCGGCCAGTCCACCCCTCAGGGCGGCACCTTCAAGGCGGTGAGCGCCGGTGGCGCACACACCTGCGCCCTCAGGACCAGCGGGGTCGCCGCCTGCTGGGGCCACAACGGCAGCGGCCGGTCGACCCCGCCGGCGGGCGCCTTCACGTCGCTGAGCGCAGGCAGCACCCACACCTGCGGCGTTCGGACTAACGGCTCGGTCAACTGCTGGGGCACCAACACCAACGGCGAGTCAACCCTGCCCGCGGGCACGTTCAGGGCGGTGAGCGCCGCAGGCTCCTACACATGCGGCGTTCGGACGAGCAGCACCGTCGCCTGCTGGGGAGTCAACGGCAGCGGCCAGTCGACCCCGCCGGTGGGCGCCTTCAGGGCGCTCAGCGCCGGCGGTTCCCACACCTGCGGCGTCCGGGCGAGCGGCAACGTCGCCTGCTGGGGCGCCAACCCCGCCGGCCAGTCCAACCCGCCGGCGGGCGCCTTCACCGCGGTGAGCGCCGGCGGCTCCCACAGCTGTGGGGCCAAGGCGGATGGCACCATCGCCTGCTGGGGCTCCAACGCGGCGGGCCAGGGCAGCGCGCCCGCGGGTGCGTTTGCCGGTGCGGCGCTGGATGGAGGTGGGTCTCATACCTGCGGCGTCCGGGCGAGCGGCACCCTCTCCTGCTGGGGCTTCAACAGCGTGGGCCAGGCCAGCCCGCCCACCGGCGCCTTCAACTCCGCCTCCGCCGGCGACTCCCACAGCTGCGCGGTGAGGGCCAACGGCACGCTCGCCTGCTGGGGCGCCAACTTCCATGGCCAGTCCAGCCCCCCGGCGGGCACCTTCACGCCGTCTGAGCGCCGGCGGCTCCCACAGCTGCGGGGTGAAGGCTGACGGCACCCTCGCCTGCTGGGGCAAGAACTCCTCCGGCCAGGCCAGCCCGCCGGGGGGCACCTTCAGCTCCGTCTCGGCCGGCGACTCGCACAACTGTGCGCGAAGGACGGACGGGTCGGTCGCGTGTTGGGGCAAGAACTTCTCCGGCCAGGCCACCCCGCCCGCGACCAGCTTCAGCGCCGTCTCCGCCGGCGACTCGCACAGCTGCGGCCTGAGGGTGGACGGCACGCTCATCTGCTGGGGCGCAAACTTCTACGGCCAGTCCGCGCCGGCGGGGGGCGCCTTCATCGCGATCGCCGCCGGCGACTCCCACAGCTGCGGGTTGAGGGCGAACGGCGTGGCCGCCTGCTGGGGCGACAACTTCTTTGGGCAGGCCACGCCGTTGGGGGGTACCTTCAGCGCAATGTCCACCGGCGGGGCCCACGGCTGCGGGGTGCGGACGGCCGGCGGCGGCGCCTGCTGGGGCAGGAACTTCTCCGGCCAGGCCAGCCCTCCGCCGACGGGCACCTTCAGCTCCGTCGCCTCCGGCGGCGCCCATGGCTGCGCGGTGAGGACGAGCGGCGCGCTCGCCTGCTGGGGCGGGAACACCTCCGGTGAGGCAAGCCCGCCGGCGGGCACCTTCAGCTCCGCCTCAGCCGGCGGCTCCCACACCTGCGGGGTTCAGTCGGGCGGCGCGCTGGCCTGCTGGGGCAACGACGACTCCGGCCAGGCAAGCCCGCCGGCAGGTGCGTTCAGCTCCGTCTCCGCCGGCGACTCCCACGGCTGCGGGGTGAGGACGAACGACACCCTCGCCTGCTGGGGCGCAAACTCGTTCGGTCAGGCGAGTGCGCCGGCCGGCACCTTCAACTCCGTCTCCGCCGGCGGCTCCCACAGCTGCGGGGTGAAGACGGATGACACCCTCGCCTGCTGGGGCAACGACGATTCCGGCCAGTCAACCCCTGCCGCCGGCACCTTCGACTCCGTCTCCGCCGGCGGCTCCCACAGCTGCGGGGTGAAGACGGACGACACCCTCGCCTGCTGGGGCGCAAACTCGTTCGGTCAGGCGAATGCGCCGGCCGGCACCTTCAACTCCGTCTCCGCCGGTGGCTCCCATAGCTGCGGAGTTCGCACGAGCGGCGCCCTCGCCTGCTGGGGCGACAACTCGTTCGGTCAGGCAAGTGCGCCGGGGGGCACCTTCAGCTCCGTTTCAGCAGGCGCTTCGCACGCCTGCGCGGTGAAGGCCGACGCTACCCTCGCCTGCTGGGGCGCCAATGGCTCCAGCCAATCCAGCGCGCCCTTCGGCTAATAGCCGTCATCTCGTTGCGACCTGGGCGCCCAGGTTGACCGGGCCGGCCGAGCCTGGCCGTTCGTCGTCGCCGATGTTGCGCGTGTTGGCGTAGCCAAGCTGGCCGTCGGAGGCGAGGCCCCAGGAGCGCACCCGGCCGTTGTCGAGCAGGGCGAAGGTGTGGCGGCCGCCGGCCTGAATCGCGACGGCCGTTCGCCCCTGCCGAGCTTCACCGGGCCCACGGAGCCGGGGTTCTCGTTGTCGCCGACGTTCGCGCGTGTTGCCGTAGCCAAGCTGCCCGTAGCGGCCGGTGCCCCAGCAGCGCAGCGTGCCGTTGTTCAGGATCGCGCAGCTGTGCTGCGCCATAGGCGGAGATCGCGATCGCCTTTCGCCGTGCGCCGAGCTTCACGGGTCGGACTGAGGTGGGCTTTTCGTTGTCGCCGATCGTCCTCGTGTTGCCGTAGCCGAGCTGTCCGTTGGACCCAGGCCCCAGCAGCGCACCTTGCCGTTGTCGAGGATCGTGCAGGTGTGCCTGTAGCCGGCCGAGATCGCGATCGCCTTTCGCCCTGCGCCAAGCTTCACGGGTCGGACCGAGGCGGGATCCACGTTGTCGCCGATGTCCCTCTTGTTTCCGTAGCCGAGCTGGCCTCTGCCTGCCCTCACCCCAGCAGCGCACCGTGCCGTTGTCGAGGATCGCGCAGGTGTGGTACCCGCCGCCTGTGATGGCCACCGCCGTTCGTCCCGCGCCGAGGTCGACCGGTCCCGCCGAGCCGGGCGTCTCGTTGTCGCCGATCCTCCGCGTGTCGCCGTAGCCGAGCTGTCCGTTCGACCCCCGGCCCCAGCAGCGCACCCTGCCGTTGTCGAGGATCGCGCAGGTGTGACGGCCGCCGCCCGTGATCGCGACCGCCGTTCGTCCAGCGCCGAGGTCGACCGGCCCCACCGAGGCGGGCTCGCCGACCGAGTTTGTGTTGCCGTAGCCAAGCGCTCCATCGCTCCCGTAGCCCCAGCAACGCACCTGGCCGGTGTCGAGGATCGCGCAGGCGTGATAGAAGCCCGCGGCGATTGCGCGCGCCGTTCGTCCGGCTCCCAGATCGATCGGCCGACCGAGCCCGGCGTCTCGTTGTCGCCGATGTCATTCGCGTTGCCATAGCCGAGCTGGCCGTCGGAGGCGACGCCCCAGCACCGCACCTGGCCGGTGTCCAGGCGGGCGCAGCTGAACCGTGCGCCCGCCGCCAGGAAGCCGGACGCCCGGGAATTGATCTTCGAGCCGGCCTGCTCCGCGCTGGCGCCGTCCGGAGCGAGCGCCGCCCCCCCAACATGAGGGTGAGCGCCGCCACGGCGAGGGCGCCCAGAGCGTGGCGAACGCTGGTGTTTCGTTGCCTCATGGAATCGACTCTACGGGCCGGACGGCGGCGCGCAACCCACCCTGGGTCATGCGGCGCACCCCATCGGCCCAGGGTTCGTGCCCCATCGGCCCAGCCCTGGCTCGGAAAGAGATAGTCTGTGCGGCGACGCTGGGCTTCAGGTGAGGAGGGGAGTGTTCAAGTGAGGGGAGTGTTGATGAAGACGGGTGTGGCCGGCGCGAAGACGACCTTGGCGAAGCGCGCGCGACGCGCGACGTTGCTCGCGGGACTGGCACTGCTGGCGGTGCCTGCACTCTCGTTGGCCCATCCGGAGCGGCCCTCCTACTGGCCGGACCCCCGGCCCGACACCGCCGTCAGCCCCCCGGCCGGCGGCAAGGTGCCGCAGGCCCGCTCGCTCGCCTCGGCGGTGACCGGCGCGGGCCCGGGCAACGTGAGGGTCGTCTGCAAGGGCACCGGCGGCAGCGTTTCCCTGGCCCTGCTCGAAGACTCGCTGGAAGTGGCCCGGACCCAGGGCTTCCGCCTGCGCCCCAGCCAGCCGAAGATCGTCTACACCGCCGAGCGGGCCGCCGAGCTGCGTGGCATCAACCAGGCGCTCGCCGAGCGGTGCCAGTATCACTCCGTGCAGCCGGCCGTCAACGCCTCGCGGCAACAACGATCGGGTCGTGATCCTGCCCGGCCGCTACACGGAGCCGGCGTCCCGGGCAGCGCCAACCGACGATCCGCGCTGCGCGCCCAGCCTGTACCAAGACCAGGCCAATGGCGACTACGGCACCGAGCTTCGAGTATCAGGCGACCTGTCCCAACGACCAGAACCTGATCTACGTCCAGGGCCGCAGGATCAAGGGTGATCCGACGGACCCACCCCTCGACAACCGCCAGGGGATCCCTGCGGGTGAGCTGGGCGCGTGCGTGCGCTGCAACCTCCAGATCGAGGGCACGGGCCCCAGGCCCGAGGACGTGATCCTCGACGCCGGCAAGGGCTACGTGAACCCGAGCCTGCCGGGCGCGAAGCCGGGTGGGAACGCCGGCTGCGACAACCCGGACACCTGCTACACGAAGCACGTCGTCCTGCGCGCTGACCGCGCCGACGGCTTCGTCGCCATGAACCTGCTGACCCGCGGCGGCCGCGAGTTCGGGATCTACACGGAGGAGATCGACGGCTACCTGCTGGCCCGCACGAAGTTCTTCTGGAACGCCGACTACGGGCAGCTCTCGTTCACCTCCGACCACGGCGTGATGCGCAACTGCGACGGATACGGCTCCGGCGACTCGGTCGTGTACCCGGGCGCCGCCCCGGAGACGGGCTCGCAGGCCGACACCTCGTTCTATCCCGACGCCCCCCGGTACAACACCGTCGTCAAGTGGTGCGACCTGCACGGCTCGGCGCTGGGCTACTCGGGGTCGATGGGCAACGCCGTTCGGATCACCGAGAACCACATCTACGGCAACACCACGGGGATCGCCAGCGACACGCTCTCCTCGGCCGGCCACCCCGGCTTCCCCGCCGACTACTCCAGGATCGATCACAACCGCATCTACTCCAACAACCTCAACCTCTACGTCGACGATCCGCCGGTCGAGATCCTGGTACCGGTGCCGGTCGGCACCGGAATCCTCTACGCGGGCATGAACGACGCCAGCGTGAACAGCAACTACATCTTCGACAACTGGCGCAACGGGACGATGCTGATCGCCGTCCCCGACGCCCTCACCTCAGGCGGCGGCGCCGAGGGCAACGTCAATCCCGGGATCTCGTGCCCGGGCGCGCCCGACAACGGCGTCTCCACCTCGTGCCACAACCAGTACTTCGCCAACCGCATGGGCCAGCCGCCCCCCGGCTTCAACTTCCCGGCGGCGGTGAGCCTGTTCGGCAACGACCATTCCGGCGGCCCCGGGCCCCATCCGAACGGAAACGACTTCTGGTGGGACGAGTTCTCCGGCAACCCCGGCAACTGCTGGTTCAACAACCTCGGTTCCGACGGGACGGCGGGCAGCATCACCGGCCCCGGAGCGGGCACTCCGCCGGACGTGCTGCCCTCGAACTGCGACACCAGCGCGGGTGGCGGCGACCCCGCCAAGACGGCGTATCTGATCGACTGCTCGGAAGGCCCGGACGAGACCGGGCCGTGCGATTGGTGGGATTCGGCGCCGCAGCCGGAGAGCTCCGCCGCCGCAGCCCAGGCCGCCCAGCGCAAGCGAGCCTTCCGCAAGTTCGCGCGGACCGAGCAGGCTCGGGAGCTGCTCGAGCGGATGGAGAGCTTCGCCGGCTTTGAAGGCCGACCCTAGGGCGTCGGCGACCGCCCTCGCCGTGGCACTGGCGCTGGTCGCCGGAGCGCTCGCCGGCTGCGGCGGCGACGCCACCGGGCAGGACCCCGAGCCGCAAGGGGTCGGCGACGCCGTGGGAGGATCGGTCGCCGCCCTGGCGCAGTGCCGCGACTGGAACGCGGGCACCGAAGAGGAGAAGCAGGCCACCATCGACGACATCCGCAGCTCGTTGACGCCGCAGAGCCAGGAGGAGTCGGGCACCTCGCTCTCCGACGAGAGCGCCTACGAGCTCTTCGAGAGCTCCTGTGTCGAGGACTGGGCCCAGGGCTTCGAGCTTTACAAGCTCTACGCTCGCAAAGCCGCGTTCGCCCCGCTCGCCGAGCCGTAGCCGACTACGCTCCGCCGGAGCGGGGGCATTCATTGCCTGACCTGGCGGTCAGGGCGCTTGCTCGATCAGCTCCCCTTCCGCGGTGAGGGTCGCGTTCGCCCCGTCGACGGCGGCGCTCTGGAGCTCCCCAAGCGCCGTCGGCTCGAGCAGGGTGCTCAAGGGCACCCATTGCCCCTGGCCGTGAATCTGGCCGGCGGCCACAGGCTCGGGATCGAGCTGCTCGGCGGCGAACACGGCCGCGCACTCGCCGGCGTCGGGCTCGCTCGAGAGGCTGGTGCTGCCCTCCTGGGGCATGCGTCCGACCTGAACATCGCTGTAGCCGTGGCTGACGGAGTTGTGCCGGCCGAAGGCGATCGCCTGTGAGTCGGAGTTCCAGGCCTTCAGGCAACCGAGCGGAGCGGGCGCCGCCGTGCCCTCCTCAGAGGACGACCCCGAGCTCGTCAGGATGACGGCGGTGAGCCCGGCCAGCAAGACGACGGCGGCGAGCACCGCGCCAAAGCGCGCTCCGGGACTGCTCACGGGCTGACCGAGAACCGGACCCGCGCGCGGTCGAAGCGCTCGACGCAGGCCGTGCCGAGAGCGGTGGCGGGCGTCAAGCACCCCGCCCTCTCCGGTGTCGCCCCCGGCTCGGCGAGCAGCAACCCGGCCTCGCCCAGCATCCTCGCGGTCGCGAGGTAGCCGGGATGGCCGTCGGCGTCGACCTCGACCCGGACCTCCCGCCCCCCGGCCGTGCGCGCGGTGAGCGACATGCGCCACTTCCACTGCTCGATGCGGTCCGCGGCAGGCCCGAACCCAGACGAGGGGAGGATCGCGCTGAGGGCGCTGGATACCCGGCGCCTCACCGACGGACGGGCATGGGTTACGCGTCCCAGGACGGCCTGCGTTCCGGAGAGCGCCCCCGCCATCGCGTAGCGCAACGGAAGCGACGCGGCCGCTCCTCGCAGCGCCACGCCCTCGCGATACCGGAACGGCTCGATCCGTGCGCCGCTCTCGGCCGCGAGCAGCGCCGCGGTGCGCTGGATGACCGCGGGGTTGATGAACGCGGCGGGCGCCATCGGCGCGATCACCGCGTCGCCGGAGCGCCGTGGCCTGACCGCGATCGGGCTGCGGCGGCGGACCTCCTCGGCGGTGGCGGGGTCGGTGATCAAGGCCGCGGGGTCGGTGACCGCCGACGCGTCCTCCGTGCTCGCCGCGGCGGCGAGGCTCTGCGCCGTCCCGCCCGAGATCATGTCCGAGGGACGGGGCAGGCCCGGCGGCGTCGCCACGCTCGCCTCCAGATCGGCCTCGGCGAGGTCCTCCCCCCAGCGATCGCGGGCGGCCTCGGCGGCGAGCAGCACCGCCAGGTCTGCGGGTAGCGACTCGAAGCCGCAGACCTGAACCAGCTTGACCCCGGCCTGCGCGGCGCGGCCGTCGAAGGCGTCGATCATCTGGCGTACGAAGGGGATCTCCCCGGTCAGGTCGGCGTAGTGCGCGCCACCGGCCACGCAGGCTTCGATCACCGGCCGCCCGTACAGCGTGTACGGGCCAACCAGGTTGAGCACCACCCGCGCGCGGGAGGCCATCGCCGCCAGGGACTCCGGGTCGTCGAGGTCGGCGACGACCGTCTCCGGCGCGCTGACGCCCTCCTCGCCGAGGACTCGATCGAGCTTTGCGACATCGCGCGCCGCCGCCGCCCACCGCGCGCCGGTCTCCGGCGCCCGCTCGGCTAGATACGCAGCGACCCGGCGACCGGTGACGCCGGTCGCCCCGAAGACGACCACGTCGAGGTCTCGCTCGGCCACGCGGCGGACGATACAGCCGTGGCGACGGCGCCACGGCTCGAACAACCGTTGAGCGGGCGGCAGGTCCTCGGCCAGCCGATCTCGACACCCCCGGGTCGTAAGGCACCAGGGCTAAAGCGAGCGTTTGGCCGCGCCGATCCGGACTATGGATGGGGACCTCCTCGGTTGCACGCGTTGGGGATCTGATCGCGAACGCGCAGGGCGGGACGGCGGGCGAGGATCCCAGGGCCATGTGGCTCACGCTTGGCGCTCTGTTCTTCGCCGGGGCGAGCATCGGCGCCCTCTCGCTGGTTCTACCCCACCCGTCGCAATTCGAGGACGGCTTGATCTGGACGAACATCGCCATCGCCGGCGTGGGGTCGCTGGCTTGCGTTCTCGGCTCCCGCAGGCTTCCCGCCTGGACGGCGCAGCTGGTGGCCGTGGCGGGGACCCTCGTGATCACTCGAGCCGTCTACTACAGCCACGATCCGAGCTTCTACAGCTTCTTCTACGTCTGGGTTGGCCTCTTCGCGTTTCTCTTCTTCGGGCGGGAGTGGGGCATCCTCCACATGGTCTTGGTGGGGATCCTGTACGCCTGGGTGCTGATCGAGTCAGGGCACAGCGCGCCCCTGGCCCGCTGGGTGATGACCGTCGCCACCGTTGCGGTGGGGGGAATCGTGATCGACGTCCTCGTGCGGCGAGTGCAGCGCGGCGCGATCGAGTCCGAAAGCCGAGCGCGGACCCTGGCGGCGATCGGCGGGGTGGCCCACGAGCTGGCTCGAAGCACCGAGGCCGATGCCGCGCGGCCAGCCATCTGCGAGGCGGCTGTCGACGTGGCCGGCGCATCCTCGGCGTCCCTGTGGGAGCCCGATGCCAGCGGGGCGGCTCTGGTGTCCACGGCATCGTCCGGCGCCGAGTTCACCGATCTCGCCCTTTCCCTGGTGGGCGAGCCGTCCGGGGTGGTTCGCGCACTGGTCTCGGGCGAGCAGTTCTTCGTCGCCGACGCGCCGGACCACCCAGTCCTCGATCAGAAGCTCGTCAAACGCACCGGGGCGGCATCGTGCCTGTTCCAGCCTGTGTCGCGCGACGGCTCGCCGGTCGCGGTCCTGGCGATCGTCTGGGACCAGCCCATGGAGAGGCTCACCCGATGAGCTTGCGGAAACGGTGGAGCTGCTCGCCGCGGAGGCCTCGATCGCGATCGAGCGGGCCGAGTTCCTGTCGCGGCTCCAGCGAGTGGCCCGGACGGACGACCTCACCGGGCTCCCCAACCACCGTGCCTGGGAAGAGGAGCTCCCCCGCGAGGTGACCAGGGCAGGTCGGGAGGGCGGCCCGCTCTGCGTCGCGATTCTCGACCTGGATCACTTCAAGGACTACAACGATCGCCACGGGCACCAGGCCGGTGACCTGCTGCTGAAGGAGATAGCGGCGAGCTGGCAGCAGAGGCTGCGAGCCACCGACGTGCTTGCCCGCTACGGAGGCGAGGAGTTCGCGCTGGCGCTTCCGGGCTGCCTGGCGGTCGAGGCCGAGGCCCTCGTCGAGCGTCTGCGCGAGGCGATGCCCCATGGTGAGACGTGCTCCGTGGGCCTTGCCTGGTGGGACGGCGAGGAGTCCGCTCAGGCTCTCTTCGGGCGCGCCGACGCGGCGCTCTACATGGCCAAGGCCCGCGGGCGCGACCGCGTGGTCGCCAGCGCGGACTCCGCGTCCGAGCGACGCCCGGTCAACTAGCGGTCCGCACGTCAGCGCCCGCGACTGAACGCGGGTAAGGTCGGGCCAACTTCACCGCGAGCAAGGAGGGCCGCATGGCCGCAACTGAGGAGGTCGCCCAGGCCGGGGAGGCGCTGGAGCACCTGGCCGGGTTTCCGCTTGTAGAGGCCCTGTTTGGCCGGCGCTCGCGCCGGTTCGCGCTCGGAGACGAGCTCCCGGACGGGCCCCTCGCCTACAAGTCGAAGCACGAGCCGCTGCCGCTGACCGAGCTCGAGCGGGCGCTGGTGCTGGCGTCGATGGGGGGGACGACGGGCTGGCACTACGGGATCACCCGGCACGCTCGCTACGCGCCTCACGTCTCCAACTACCCGAGCGGGGCGGCGGGGCGCACCTTCCCGTCGGCCGCCGGCTTCCACACCGCCGAGCTCTTCTTCACGGACGACTCGGGCACGTACTTCTTTCCGACTCGAGACGCCGGGGCGCTGGTCGACCCGGCCACCGAGACGATCACTCCGGAGCTGATGGTGGAGCGCCACCTGGCGCAGATCCGCCGGCTCTCCGACCAGCGCATTCACCTGCCCGCCGAGGAGCCGTACGTGGAGGGCCACAACACCTGGTGCGTGAACGTACCGGGGTCGTTGCTGGTGGTCCCGGTTGCGGACATCGCCCAGATGTTCCTCGCCATCCTCTGTTTCTTCGCGCAGAACGGCTACTGCGTCTACGACGACGTCAACGACCGGCGCATTCCGGGCATCGATCGGTTCTCCGGGATCGTCGACACGGACGAGCCCTTTCCGCTCACCTTCACGGAGCAGTACGGGCTGACCGAGGCGACCGCCGAGCTGGCGACGAGCTGCTACGCGGGCGTCCTCACCCTTCAGGCGATGGGGCTGGGCGGCTGGATGTTCGACGGCATCGACCGGTTCACGATGCTGGGCGCCTCCGGCAACCCCGAGGTGCCCGGGCTGGGCTTCCGCTACGACGAGGACGAGCGCTGGTCGACCCCGAACCCCACCGGCCTCGAGGGGGTATTCGAGGCGTTCTGTCCTCCCCATTACGAGGACATGGCCGCCGCCGTCGAGGCCCTGGCGGAGCGGAAGTTCGGCTCCGGCGGCCCCCACAACGAGGCCACGCCGGGCGCCTGGAACGAGAGCGCCGCGGTCAGGGGCTCGGCGGAGCGGTTCAGCGACGAGTTCAAGGAGTGCGTGGCCCTCCAGGCCCAGTACGTGTTCGACACCTTCGGGAAGGTCCCGGGGACGGTGCCGAGCGTCTTCCTGCTCAACTACGTGCAGGCGCACCACCTCGATCTCGACTTCTACGACCGCTTCTTCAAGCCGGGGGCGTACCTGGACACCCACAGGGACCACATGCGCCGCTGGCACGGCGCTGCTTGATCAGGTTCGTCGGTCTCGCCGGGCGGCGCGCATCAGTCCTTGCTGATCAGCCAGAACCTGAAGATGTAGGTTGAGTCCAGGGTGTCCTCGACTCCGTTCACGTTGTCGCGGACCGCTGCGATCTGGCCGCCCTGCCAGTACGGGATCGTCGGAGCATCGCGCGCCGCCAGGGCCTGAATCTGCTCGAACGCCCGCCGGCGGACGGCGTCGTCGGTGGAAGCCCGCTCCCTGGCGAGCAGCCTCTCCACCTGCGGATTCGAGTAGTGGTCGTTGAGGAAGGCCTCCTTGCCCCAGAGGTTGCTGGCGTAGTCGTCGGCATCGGGGTAGTGCGGGAAGAACCCGAGCTGGAACTGCGGGTACCCGTTGGTGAGCGCCGCCTTCGCGTACCGGTTCCACTCGGCTGACTTCAGGGTCACCTCGAAGAGCCCGGAGCCGTCGAGCTGTCGCTTGATTTCGGCGTACTCGTCGGCCGAGGCGGCTCCGTAATGGGTGGGAGTCCACCAGACCTCCAGCGGGACCGGGGTCTTGACTCCGGCCCTCTGCAGCTCCGCCTTGGCCGCCTTTAGGTCCGGCGTGGCGCCGTACTCTGCCTTGAACGACTGCGTGGCGAAGGGGACGCCGCGCGGGATCATCGAGAAGAGCGGCTCCACGGTGCCGTTGTAGACGTTGTCGACGATCGACTCGCGGTCGATCGTGTACGCGGTGGCCCGGCGGATCGCCAGCTTCTGCGCGTCGCCGGCGCCCGGCTGCAGATCCTGGTTGAAGACCAGGTAGCGGATTTCGATCCCCTTCCCCTGCACGACGTCGACGCCGTCCGTGGCGCGCAGGGCGTCGATCTCGGCTTGGGCTCAGGCTGCGGTAGGCGACATCCACGTCACCCCGCTCCAAGGCGAGCTTGAGCGCGGACGACCTGCGGTAGTACTTGACCACGGCCCGATCGTTCTCGGGCGGGTGGTCGCCCGTGTACTCGGGATTCGCCTTCAACACGGTCCGTTGCCCCGGCTCGTACGAGGCCAGGGTGTAGCGGCCAGAGCCGATCACCTCTGCCGCTGGGCTGGAGCTTGTCCCTCGGGAAGACATCCGACGGCACGATCGCGAAGGAGGCTGCCGTGATCAGCAGGGGGAAGGTCACGTCCGGCGCCTTCAGGTGGAAGATCACGGTCTTCGGGTCGGGAGCCTCGGTGCGCTCCAGGTTCGCGAGCAGAAACGAGGCGCCCTTGGGATGGGCCATCTCGATGTTGCGGTCGAACGAGAACTTGACGTCCTCGGCGGTCAGCGGCGAGCCGTCGGAGAACCGGAGCCCGTCCTCGAGCGTGCACTCGTAGGTCGTGTCGTTCGTGAACTCGCACGACCGGGCGGCCTCGGGCTCGGCCTCGGTGCCGCCCGGAGGGATGGTCAGGAGGCCCTGGTAGATGTTGTAGATCGCGTTGTAGGACGGAAGGTCGTAGGCGCCCGCGGGGTCGTAGGAGACGGGCTGGGCGGTGGTGCCGCGGATGACCGTGCCGCCACCGCCCTCGTCGCCGCAACCGGTGATCCCAACGAGCAACGCGCCGATGGCTGCCAGGCACGCCGCTCCGAGCCCTCGCGGTCGACTGATCCTCATGGGCCCCTCCGCCGGCGGGCGGCGAAGGCGAGCACCGGCAATGCGATGACTGCGAGGGCGACCGCGGCGACGAACCTGCCCCGGGCGAGCAGCACCGCCTCGGTGAAGACGAGGATGATCGCGAGCGTCGAGGGTCAAGCTCGGGGCATCGCCGCGCTCGACGGCTTCGGGATGCTCGCGGTCGAGCGGGTGGTGGCAGGCTGCCCAGTGGCCGTTGCCGTAGTGCACGAGCTGCGGCTCCACCTCCGAGCAGATCTCCGTTGCGTATGGACAGCGGGTGTGAAAGCGGCAGGCCGCCGGGGGGTCGGCGGGGCTCGGCACGTCGCCTGCCAGCACCAGCGGCTCCCGCGCCGCGTTCGCCTTCGGGTCGGGGATCGGCAGCGAGGCAAGCAGGGAGAGGGTGTAGGGGTGGATCGGGTTCGAGTACACCTCCTCGGCGGGCCCGATCTCGACCACCTTCCCGAGGTACATGACCGCGATCCGATCGGAGACGTGGCGGATCACCCCGAGATCGTGGGCGACGAAGATGTAGGTGAGCTTGAACTCGTCCTGAAGCTCGTCGAGCAGGTTGATGATCTGCGCCTGGATCGAGACGTCGAGCGCCGAGACGGGCTCGTCGGCGATGATCAGCTTCGGTCGCAGCGCCAGCGCCCGCGCGATCCCGATGCGCTGCCGCTGGCCTCCGGAGAACTCGTGCGGGAAGCGGCCGTAATGCTCGGGGCCAAGCCCGACGCGCTCGAGCAGCTCCTGGACCTGGCGCTTCAGCTCCTGGCCCGAGGCGAGCCCGTGGAGGCGAAGCGGATCGCCGACGATGTCTCCCACCCGCTTGCGGGGGTTGAGCGACGCATAGGGGTCCTGGAAGATCATCTGCATCTGGCGCCGAAGCGGTTGGAGCCGGCGCCCCCGCAGCCCGACGATCTCGCGCCCGTCGAAGCGCACCGAGCCCGAGGTCGGCTCGAGCAGCTGGAGGATGGTGCGGCACAGGGTGGACTTGCCGCAGCCGGATTCGCCGACGAGGCCGAGCGTCTCGCCCTGGGCGACGTCCAGGCTGACCCCGTCCACCGCGCGCACGCGGCCGATCTCGCGGTCGAAGACGATGCCCGACCTTGATCGGGAAGTGCTTGACGAGGTCGCGCACCTCGAGCAGCGCTCCGTTGGCCGGCGCCGTGGCCGGCGCTGCCGTGGCCTCGGCACGGGCCTCGTTCACGCGGCCGGCACCTCCAGGCCGATGCGGCCGCCCTCCACGACGCGGAGGGCCTTCTTCTGCTCCTTCGAGAGCCAGCACCGATCGGCGTGTCCCGGCCTCGCCTCCGCGCACCTCGAGCGCCGGCACCTCCGTGCAGCGATCGAAGGCGTGGGGGCAGCGGGGGCGGAAATGGCAGCCCTGCGGCGGGGCCAGCAGCGACGGAGGCTGTCCGGAGATCTGAGAGAGCCTTTCGACGCGCGGGCCGGTCCGGCCTGGCGAGCGACCCGAGGAGCCCCCAGGTGTAGGGGTGCTGAGGGTCGTAGAAGATCTGGTCCAGCGTCCCCGCCTCGACGATGCGCCCCGCGTACATCACGTTCGACCTGGTCCGCGACCTCCGCGATCACCCCGAGGTCGTGGGTGATCAGGATCACCGCCATCCCGAGCTGGTCCTGGAGCCGCTCGATCAGGGCCAGGATCTGGGCCTGGATCGTGACGTCGAGCGCCGTGGTCGGCTCGTCGGCGATCAGGAGCTTCGGGTCGTTGACGAGCGCCATCGCGATCATCGCCCGCTGGCGCATCCCGCCGGAGAACTCGTGCGGGTACTCGTCCATGCGGCGCTCCGGATCGGGGATCCCCACCAGCCCCAGCAGCTCGACCGCCCGCCGCCGGGCGCCTGCTTGGAGACGTCCTGGTGAGTGAGGATCGCCTCGAGGAGCTGCTTGCCGACCTTGTGGAACGGGTGCAGCGAGGTCAGGGGGTCCTGGAAGATCATCGCGATCTCGTTGCCGCGCACGCTGCGCAACTGCTCGGCCGTCGAGCTCGTTCAGGTCCTGTGCCCTCGAACACGATGCGGCCGGAGATCTCGGCGTTCGGCGCCCTGGTCAGGCCGAGGATGGTCATGTTGGCGACGCTCTTGCCGCAGCCCGATTCGCCGACGATGCCGAGCGTCTGGCCCTGCTCGACCGCGAACGAGACGCCGTCCACGGCCTTGACCACGCCGTCGTCGGTCTCGAAGTGGACCTTGAGGTCCTGTACCTCCAGCAGGCTCACTGGTAGCGCACCCGGGGGTCGAGGTAGGCGTAGAGGATGTCGACGATCAGGTTGAAGATGACGATGAAGAAGGCGCCGAAGAGGACGATTCCCTGGATCAGGGGCAGGTCCGACTGACCGATCGCCGTGACCGTCTCCTTGCCGACCCCGGGGATGTTGAACACCGACTCGGTGAGGATCGCGTTGCCGGCCAGGAGCACTGCGACGTCGAGCCCCAGCAGGGTGACGATCGGGGTGATCGCGCTGCGTACCCCGTGGCGCCAGATCACGCGCCGCTCCGAGAGCCCCTTGGCTCGCGCCGTGCGTATGTAGTCCTCGGACATCACGTCGATCAGCTGCGAGCGCAGGTACCGCGCGTAGATCGCCGCGGTGGCCGCGGCGAGCACCAGCCAGGGCAGGATCAGCGAGCCCGACCTTGCCGGTGAACGTCTCAGCGTCGTTGTAGCTGCCGATCCCGGGGAAGATCGGGAACTGCCCCACGTCCTTGGCGAACAGGTAGAGGGCGACGAGCCCGAGCCAGAAGACCGGGGCCGAGATGAACGCCAGACGTGGTGATCATCGTGGCGCGGTCGAGCAGCGACCTGCGCCTCACGGCCGAGATGATTCCCACGGGGATCGCGATCGCCAGCCAGATCACCACCGCGCCGGTGACCAGGAAGACGGTCGCCGGAAGGCGGTCGAAGATGATCTCCCGCACCGGGGTGTTGTTCTGGAAGACGCTCGTGCCGAGGTCGAAGGGGCCGTCCACGCCCTTTTCCTCGTTCTTGTAGGGCGTGAAGACCCCGGCCATGTAGCGAAGGAACTGCTCATGCTTGGGGTCGTCGAGGCCCAGGGACTCCCGGATCAGCTCGATCTGCTCCGCGGATGCGGCGCGACCGGCACGCAGCTTCGCGGGATCGGCCGTCGGGAAGATGTAGAAGATCGCGAAGACGACCGCGCTACAGATCACCAACAGCGCGATCGACCAGAGAATGCGCCGGATGATGTAGCGAAGCATCTGTCTCAAGCGGAAGGGGACCCGTCGCCGCGGCGACGGGTCCCTCTTCCTCCAGCTCCTTAGGTGTGCGTTTGCGGCCTCTACTTCAGCGACGTGTAATTGAGTGTCCCACGAGGCGTTCTGGAGGTTCACCACCCCGGCCACGTCCGTGGATTGGATGAGGGGTAGTGCTCCCATATCCATGGCACGGCCGGCGCCTGCTCGCTGACGAGCTCTGTCCACCCCGGCCCACGCCTCCGCGCGCTCGGCCGCGTCCTCCACCAGACGCGCCTCCTCGATTGCCTTGTTGACCTCCGGCACGTCGAGCCGCGGCCAGTTCGAGTTGTTCTCCGGGTCGATCGTCGGGCCCGTAGAACGGCACGTCGAGCATCACCTGCGGGTCCCTGAAGTCCGGGACCCAGCCGACGTTCGGGCAGACCTCGGGCTGCTGCTCGGGGACGCTGCAGAACCGCGTGAACATGATCGTGTGGTCCACTGGCCGGAAATTGACCTTGAAGCCGAGCTCCTCGAGCTGGCCCTTGAACACCTCGGACGTCGTCCTTGCCGGGCGGGATGTTGTCGCCGACCATCGAGACCTCGCACTCCGATCCCTCGCACTTGCCGCTCTCGAAGCCGGCCTTGCGCATGTACTCGGCGGCCAGCTCGGGATCCCC
The DNA here is from genome assembly GCA_963721735.1 of uncultured Actinomycetes bacterium. Classification (GTDB taxonomy): domain Bacteria; phylum Actinomycetota; class Thermoleophilia; order Solirubrobacterales; family 70-9; genus AC-56. The sequence continues at coordinate 8,104 of CAVRKX010000019.1, read as the reverse complement.
GTTCGGGTTGGCGAGGAAGTCGAGGCCGGACCCCTCCAGCCCGCCGCCCTCCTCGAACCCGGGGAAGCCCGGCGAGATGTAGTGGGTCGCGACCGGGCCGAGCAGCGGACCGCCGCGCGTGTTGCGCAGCGCCTCGCGATCGGAGTTCGCGATCACCGCCTTGCGGACGTTGATGTCGTCGAACGGCGGCGCCTGCGTGTTCAGAGCGATGTGGCGGTATCCCGGCAATTCCGGGAGCTGGAACTGCCCCGGCTCGGCTTTCCTGCGCCGCCTCCTTCTGTCACGCTCTTCGTCGGCGGGAAGTCGCCATGCCACCTGACCTTCGCCGCTGAGGATCTTCCGCGACGCCGAGCCCAGGTCCGTGAACCCCTCCTGGATGTGATCTAGTCCAGGTAGGCGGGGCGGAAGTCGCCGTGGCTTCGCCGTCCCAGTTCGGGTTGCGGACGAGCTTGATCTCCTTGCCCGGCGTGTACCCGGTCAGCTCCCCAGTCTCGGGATCGTTCTCGACCATGTAGGGGCCCGTGAACGCCGCGTACTGACCGTAGGTCGAGGGGTTCTTCGCGTCGAACTCCCTCGCGTACTCCTCCGGCACGGGTGCCTCACCGGCAGCGACAGCGTCTGGGCGACCACCCTCGCGATCGCGACCTTCGGCGGCTAGTTGAGCTCGATCCGAAGCGTCCTGTCGTCGGGGGCGCTCACTCCCTCGATGTCCGGCGCGCCTCCGGTCGGGTTGTCGGCGGCCTCCTTCGCGGCCTCGTCGTAGCCGACGATGTGCCGAGGCGTAGTTCGCGAAGTACTGGTTGGCCACGCCGGGAAGGTCGAGCGCTCGATCGCGTACTCGACGTCCGCGGCGGTCACCTCGCGATCGACGGGCGGGGCATAATCGCACCCCGTCGCGGATCGTGAACTCGATCGTCAGGCCGTCCTCGGAGATCTCGGCTCGCCCTCGGCGAGGTCCGGCGTCGGCTCCTTGACGTCGTCGGGCTGCCCAGTTAAGAGCCCCCGGTAAACGGCCTTCGTGACCGTGTAGGTGGGCTGGTAATACGCGGCGCCGGGATCCATGTAGTCGATGTCGCCCGCCCCGATCATCTTCAGCTCTCCGCCCTCCTTGGCGCTGTCTGGGGGCGCGCGTCACCGGCGGCGAACTCCTCCGGGACGGCTGCGGCCGTGTCGGCACCATCGCCACCGTCGTCGTCGCCGCACGAGGGCAGCACCAACGGCGAGGGCGAGCAACGCGCCCACCGGGACCAGGAGCCTGAGCCACTTCAACCGCATTCGTGAATCCTTTCCACTGGCTTGAGGTGTGTCGTCTTCTCGGTCAAGTCTTCTTCGCCCTCGGGTTGAGCGCATCCTGCATCGCGTCGCCCACCAGGTTGAAGGCGAGCACCGTGAACAGGAGCGCCAGCCCGGGGAACAGCATGTACCACCAAGCGTCGCTGAAGATAGGGGTCGCGTCGGAGATCATCTGGCCCCAGCTCGGCTGATCGGTGACGCCGACGCCCAGGAACGAGAGCGCCGCCTCGTACAGGATCACCTGCGGGATCAGGATCGAGGCGTAGACGATGATCGGGGCGGTCAGGTTGGGGAGGATCTCCTTGAAGATGATCCTGGTGTTGGAGGCGCCAACCGACCTGGCGGCCTCGACGAACTCCTTCTCTCGCAGTGACAGCGTCTGGCCGCGCACGATCCGCGCCATGTAGGTCCAGCTCGTGAACGAGATCACGAAGATCACCACGCCCAGGCCGGGCTTGATCAGCCCGCCGAGGCAGCCCCCGCCTCCACCGCCGGTCTCACCCAGCGTGCAGGCGGCGGCGAGGCCGGTCGCCAGGAGCAGGTAGGGGATGGCGAGCAGGACGTCGACGCTGCGGGAGATCGCAGTGTCCACCCAGCCGCGGAGGTAGCCGGCCAGCAGGCCGGCGACGATCCCGGCGAGCGTCGCCAGCGCGGTTGCCGAGAAGGCGACGATCAGGGAGACGCGCGCCCCGTAGATCGTGCGGCTGAAGACGTCGCGCCCGATCTGGTCGACGCCGAAGATGTGCTCGGCTGCTCGGCCCCGTGGGGGTCGCGAAGAACGGGTCGAGGGCGCCGGTGTCGCGCTCGTCTGGCCCGGGCGCGCCGAAGAGCTTGACGACCAGCGGCGCGAGTGCGGCGACCAGGATCAGCACGACGAGGAAGATCAGCGCCGCCATCGCCAGCTTGTCCTCGCGGAAGCGCCGCGAGAAGAGCTCCCACGGCGAGCGGGCGGCGATCGCGGTCGGGTCGATCTCGACGAGCTCAGCCGAGGCGCCGACGGCTGCGGGCTGCTCGCGAAGCTCACTCGCTTCCAATTTCCACTCGCCTGTGCGCTCTCATGCGCTGGGGGCCTGAGCCTCCAGCCGGTTTGCCCCTGTGCCACTACCGGGATCCCGGTATACCTGAAATGCAGGATAAACCGTGTGGCAGCCAAGTGACACACGGCACATGCCTACAGGCGATCGGGGGCGGGAGGCGTGCCTACCGCGGGGTGGGGAACTGGGTGCGCATGAAGGCGTCCCAGGCGCGGTCGGAGAGCAACCGCCGCTGCGCGAGGGCCAGGCGTGCCGAGGGCGTCACCTTGTAGCGGGTCTTCGGCCGCCGCGAGGTGATCGCCCGCTCGATCGCCCGGGCGACGGTCTCCGGGCCTCCACCGAGCCGCGCCAGCGGTCCCTCGTAGACCTCCGCGGTCGCGGTGCTCACGGCGGCGTTGAACTCCTCGTACGGGTCCTCGCCCTCCGTCGCCGCGGCGTCGACCGAGGCCGCGGCGGTCTCGCCGAAGCGGGTCGTGATCAGCCCCGGCTCGATCACGGCCACGTGGACGCCGAAGCCACGCACCTCGAAGCGCAGAGCGTCCGAGAGCGCCTCGACCGCGTGCTTGGTCCCGTGATAGGCGCCGCCGCCGGGGAAGGTGAGCCGGCCGCCCATCGAGCTGATGTTCACGATCCGTCCCCGACTCTGGCGGCGCATGCCGGGCAGGACGAGCTGGCACATGCGAACCAGCCCGAAGACGTTGGTCTCGAACTGGGCCCTCAGGCGCTCCAGCGGCAGCGTCTCGATGGCGCCCGACTGGCTGTAGCCGGCGTTGTTGACGAGCGCGCCCACCGCTCCCTCGGCCTCCTCGACCTCGGCCACCGCCGCTCGCATCGAGCCTTCGTCGGTGACGTCCAGGGCCAGCGTCTTGCAGCCCCGCTCGGCCAGGTCGGCGATCGATTCCGTGCGCCGAGCGCTCGCGTAGACGGTCCAGCCACGTGCCGCCAGGTGCTCCGCGGTGGCGTGCCCGATCCCGGACGAGCATCCGGTGATCAGCACGGCCTTGGAGGCCTCGGCCACGGGTGGACTCTATCCTCGCTCGTCCAAATGCGAGCGGTCACCTTCCAGGCGCCCGGGGAGGTCCGGGTCGACGAGCGACCGGAGCCCGAGCTCGCCGCCCCCGACGACGTGGTGGTTCGAGTCGAGGCGACGGGGATCTGCGGCTCCGACCTCCACATCTACCACGGCCGCGTGGCGATCGAGCCCGGCTTCGTGATCGGCCACGAGTACGTGGGGACGGTGGTCGCCGCCGGCGACGCGGTCAGCGAGGTCGCGGTCTCCGACCGGGTGCTGGGCACGTACGCCACCGCTTGCGGGGGCTGCTTTCACTGCCGGCGCGCCGAGTACCACCAGTGCGACTCGGGCCGGGTCTTCGGCCACGGCGCCACGCTCGGCTCGCTACAGGGAGCGCAGGCGGAGCTCCTGCTCGTCCCGAACGCCAACCTGACCCTTCGCCGCGTCCCCGAGGGGCTCCAGGACGAGGTGGCGCTGTTCGCCGGCGACGTGGCGGGAACCGCGTACCACGCGATCTGCGGCGACGCGGCGAAGCCCGACCCGCTCGAGCCGGGCGCGGCCGTGGCGGTGCTCGGCCTGGGCCCGGTGGGCCTGTGCGCGGTGCAGGTGGCGAGGGCGAGCGGCGCGTCGCTGGTGGTCGCCGTCGACTCGGTGGAGGAGCGGCTGCGGACGGCCGAGGCGCTCGGCGCCGTCGCGGTCCACCTGACCGAGGAGGACCCACGGGCCCGGGTGAAGGAGCTCACCGGCGGGCGGGGCGTCGACCTCGCCGTCGACGCGGTCGGCCATCCCGAGGCGCTCGACCTCGCCTGCCGCCTGGCTCGGAAGGCCGGCACCGTGTCGGCGACCGGGGTCTACGCCGAGCCCGCCGAGGTTCACATGGGCGTGGTCTGGATCAAGGGGCTTGCCTGGCGCACCGGCCAGGCCAACGTGATCGGCCACCTCGATCGGGTCCTGGCGATGCTGTCGGCCGGAGTGATCGACCCCAGCTCGCTCGTCACCCACCGGATGAGCCTCGACGAGGCCCCGGAGGCGTACGCGATCTACGATCGTCGCGAGGCGCTGAAGATCGTGCTGCGGCCGTAGCGCGCCGGCTAGCTGCCGGCCCTTCGAACGGGAAGGCGAGCTGGACGTGCGTGCGGGCGACGGCGATGAACGAGCGCGATTCCGGCGAGCCGCCGTCCAGGGGGGTCAGCTCGGCCTTGACCAAGGGGATGAAGTCGAGGTCGCCGCCGTTCAGGTAGTCGGAGAGCCGGCTCCGATAGCCCTCCCGCGGCAGCGTCAGGTCGCCGACGATCCGGTGGCGATCCGTCTCCAGCACCACGCGTTCGATCCTGGTCTCCATACGCTCAACATATCGGCCGATGGCCCCGACCTTGAGGCCGGGGCACCACGTGGCGCTTTCCTCTCGTATGCCGCGAGCCAGGCGACCGCTGGCCACGATCGGTGTCGAGGGCTACGCGAGGCCCTTCTCGCGTAGCTCGCGAAGCGCCTCGGGGCGCTTTTCCAGGCCCTCCAGGCCCATGCCTCGAAGCACGCCGGGCGCCTTTGTGAACTGGATGTCCTCGTAGGCGACGATCTGCACGTGGTTGCCCCACGGATCGCGAAAGTCGAGCCCCCGCCCGGGAAGGATCTCGACCTCCGCTTCCTGGAGCGCCGCGCGGACCGCCTCCTTGTCGTCGACCACGAGCCCGAAGTGGCGCGCCCCGTCGGGCGGCTGGGTGCGGCCCTCGGAGAGGGCGATGAATTGATCGCCCATCTCGATGAAGGCCATTCCGGGCACGCGGCCCCGCAGCTCGATGGCGAAGACCCGGCCATAGAAGGAGAGGGCCTCCTCCAGGTCGCCGACCTCCAGCGCGACGTGGTTGATGCCGACCAGCCGGGCGCGCGGGTCATGCCGCGCCATCGGGCCGGGCGGCGGCCTCCTCCAGCGCCGCGAGCGATTGCTCCAGCCAGCGGCGAAAGTAGAGCTTCCGAGGGTCGCGTCGAAGATCCGATTCCCGAGGCCGTCGGGTCCATGCCGAACTCGACGTCGACGAAGGTGTTGCCCTGTGCCTCCGTCAACAGCCAGCGCGCGTACGTTCCGGTCTGAGTGCAGCGCATGTGGATCTCGCGCAGGTCCTCCAGGTGCTCCACCCGCATGGAGGTTTCGATCCGCCCGGTGGGCTCGCGGTGACCTGGGCGTAGTTGCTTCCCTCGTCGAACTGCTCGCCGCGAACCTCGATCACCCGGGGCCACCACTCAGGGTGACGGCGCGGGTCTCCGACCAGATCCCAGACCCTGCTCGGCGAGGCGTTGATCAGCGCTTGACTGCGGGAAATCGACATCGGACGATCCCCGGAGTCTCTCACCCAGCGCCGGAACCGTCAGCCTGCCCGGGCAGCCGGCGCCGGGGCCTATCTGTGGCCGTGGATCTCGACCGCCTGCTGGAAGGTCGGGCGGTTGACCCAGGGGATCAGCGGCTGGGTGATCGCGCCGACCGCGCTGAAGCCGATCTTGTCGTGCTCGGCCTGGGTCTGGCCGCCGTAGAGCTGGTCATTCGACATGTTGGCTGAGCGCGTTGCTGAGCGAGACGAGCAGGGCGCTGCGGCAGGCGCTGACGCTGCCCCGGCCGCAGTAGACGCGCGAATACGGGCCCTGGACGGGGGCGCCGAGCAGGCTGCGCAGGTCCTTCTGCACGTAGCCGTAAGAGCTGCTGTTGAAGGCGGACCCCGTGCGCCCCGGGGCGTCGTGGCCGAACGGGATCCGGTTGAACAGCGCCTGGCCCAGCGTTGGCTTGAACTGGGCATCGATCAGCCGCGGCCACCAGGCGTCCATGATCCGGACCGCCTGGGTGTGCTCGTAGATCCCGTCCTTGTTGCGGTCGATGCGGTGGGCGCCGGCGGCGATCCAGGCCCTGAGGCTCTGGAGCGCCTGCCTCCGCGCGGGATCCGTGACCGGCTGCGTGTCGATCACCCTCAGGATCCAGGGCAGCACGCGGGCGCCGCGCATGTCGACCGTCCCGGCGTCCTCCATGTCGCTGATCAGCTGCTCGAGGCTGATCTTCTTGGCGCCCGCGATGTCGGCCTGATGCGCGCGTCGAGCGGCTGTGATCGATAGAGCGACGAGTAGCCGGTGTTGAAGTCCGGCGCCTGGCGGTTGTTCCAGCTCGTCAGGAAGCTCTGGTTGACGGTGCGCGGGTGCTCCGCCAGCGGCGCGGAGTCCGCCGTGGCGGTGTTCGGGTTGAAGCCCTGCCACAGGAAGGGATCCCGGCCGAACGTCGGAAGGTTGGGGTCGACGTTGTCGGGCCGCATGGGGTTGGCGCCGGAGTTGAAGTAGGCGATGTTCTTGTCGTCGACGTAGAACCAGTTGAACGTGTAGGCGATGCGGTTCGCCGCCTGCATGAACTCCTGGGGCGACTGCATCTTGTTGGGGTTGTTGAAGTCGGCGAAGCCGAGCGCGGACGGGTCGACCTCGTGGAAGTAGGTGAAGCGGAGCTTCGTGTAGGCGTGCGGCTCGCCGTTGATCATCGCGCGGGCGATCACCACCCCCAGCTTGGTGCGCAGGGTCGTCAGCGTGTGGGAGCCCGCCTCGGTGTCGTCGGCCGGGGTGGGAACCCAGGAGTTGGTGCGCGTCAGGACGTCGAACGGCAGGCATTGGCCGCGGAACAGGTAGTGGTCGGAGTCGATCGTCGGCGTGCCGCCACCCGGCTCGCAGAGCTTGACCGCGTAGGTGTCGATGATGTCCTGGCCGGCCGAGGTGGCGCTCCAGGAGTAATCGCGCCCCCGTCCAAGCTGCACGTAGAGGTTGGTGCCCGGGAAGGCCGCGCCCCGCGCGTCGATCGGCGGCCCCTGCGCGGTCGCCGGCGCGTGGATGTCCTCCTCCATCAGGATCTGGGGTGACCAGTAGCCCGCCTGCGGGCCCATCACCGCGACGGGATGGCCGCTCTTCGACTCGCGAGCCGAGACGAGCAGCGCGTTGGAAGCGCCGTCGCGCGCCAGGACCGGGCTCGAGTATCCCGGCGGGAGCTCGCCCCCGGAGTGGCCCCGGAGGCCTCCGCGCCGCCGCTCGCGGACTCGGCGACGTCGGCGAACTGGACGGTGCCCGGGTCGGGCATGGCGACCCCCACCGGCTGGGCCGGCGGCTGCCCGTACGGGAGCTCGTTCCGCTGGACCGTGGTCGGCGCCTCGGGGTCGTTGAACGCCTGGAAGTCGGCCCAGACGCTCTTTCCCTGGCGGCGCCGAACCGCTGCCGCGCCGCCTCGAGGGCCAGCGCGGCGCCGAGCTCCCCGCCCCCGCCCTTGCCGAAGATCCCGGCGACCAGCGAGGCGATCGCGATCACGTCGGCGACCTTCCACTCGTGGCCGGGCAGGCAGATGCTCTGGGAGGGGTCGATCACCCCGTACTCGCCCGGCAGCTTCGCCGGGTTCGGGCCGCAGGCCTCGTTGATGAACTTGTTGACGCCGGCCACGTAGGCGTTGACGTCGTTCTGGATCATCACGCCCGGCGCCCGTAGAGCTCGTCGGCGCGGTCGTACTGGAGCTGGAGCTCCGACTCGTTGTAGGGCGTGTCGGCCCAGATCTCCTCGTCCATGGCGGCGTTGGAGCCGCCGGCGAAGCGAGGAGAGCTGGGCGCGGGCGGCATGACGGAGCGCGTCGATCATGAACAGGCGGTCCTCGGCGGCGACGTAGCCGGTCGCCGAACATCGTTCCCCTGCGGCCCGTGCCGTAGATGTGGGGAACGCCGAACCTGTCGCGCTGGATCGTCACGTCGGCACGCGGGCTGTAGGT
>CAVRKX010000018.1:0-47160 GCA_963721735.1 uncultured Actinomycetes bacterium | reverse complement strand
GAGCCGAACACCGCCAGCCCCACGCAGGCGACCACCGCGGCGGCGACCCCAGCCCCGACGAGGAGTCGCGCCCGTCGCCGCGCCGTGCCGGCGCCGAGCAGGGCGAACGGCGCCACCAGCGCCGCCGGGGCTTTGACCGCAACGCCGGCCACGATGGAAGCTCCGCCGCTCGCCTGGCTCGCGCCGAGCACCAGGGCGACGCCCCCGAGCATCGCGAGGGCCATCAGGCCGTCGTTGTGGGGTCCGCCGATCACGTGCACGAGCACCAGCGGGTTGAGCGCCACAAGGGCAGCCGCGGGGGCGGGGGCGATCCCGCGCACCGCGGCCAGGCGCGCGACCAGGGCCGCGGTCCCCAGCACCGCGAGGGCCGAGACCGCCTTCAGCACCCACAGGGCTCCCGGCACTCCGATCAGGCCCAGGGGGTAGGTGGCGAGCGTGAACAGCGGGCCGTAGACGCTCGTCGCCTCCCGATAGTCCTCCACCCGAGAGGCGGCGAGATCGTGGGGGATCGCGGCCGGCGCGAAGTCGTACGGGTTCAGCCCGTGGAGGGTCCCCAGGCGAGCGTAGGAGATGTAGCTGAACACGTCCAGCGACAGAAGCGGGGGCGCCAGCGCGAACGCCAGCGCGCCGCAGACGATCGCCCACCCCACGGTACGCCGACCCAGCGCGCTCGCGCACACGACCACGCCGAGATAGGCGGCGAAGGCGACCCAGAGCGCGGCCAGGTAGGTGCCTCCGCCAACCTCGAGACCGCCGCCGAAGACGCCGAGCAGCCAGCGGGGGGAGCCGGCGTTCGTGCCCGGCACCAGGTCGGCGCCCGGAGCGGCCAGCGGGATCGCGGCGGCGGCGAGCGTCCCGAGCGCCAGCGCGCCCGCCGCCCTACGCCGGCTGGACCTCAGGGCGGGCCCTCGCCTCCGGTCCCGCCGCCTCCGCCGCCGCCTCCGCCGCCGCCGTTGCCGCCCCCGCCCGGGGATTGCGCGGGGCCCGCGCCGGCGCCGGGCGCGTACAGGTCGGAGGGGTACTGGCCGTTCGTGGAGCCGGGCCCGTCGCGGCCGTTGGCGCCGGAGGGGGGCCGGCCCCCGGGGGTGGGGTCGTAGGGTGGCGTGGCGGTCGGCTCGCTGACGGTATGGGAGCCGGTCCAGGTCGAGAACTCGACCGGGTTCTCGGGCGCCGGGAAGTCGGGGCAGTCGCTGCCCTGCGCGGCCAGCATGTAGTCGTGCCAGATCGGGGCGGCATACGTTCCCCCGAACGCACCCGATCCCATCGAGGTCCTGGCGTCCGCGTAACCGACCCAGACCGCGGTCGAGAACCGCGGCGTGTAGCCCGCGAACCAGGCGTCCGTGTAGTCGTCGGTGGTTCCCGTCTTGCCGGCCTGGCCCGCGCAACCGATGCTCGCCGCCGTCCCGGTGCCGGAGGTGATCACGCCCTTGAGCACGTCGGTCACCTCGTAGGCAACCCCGTCGGAGAAAGCGCGGGTGCGCTCCTCCTCCTCGGGAACGTCCGTATCGCCGTTGGGGAACTCGACCTTGCTGATCGCGGTAGCCGTGTTGCGGATGCCGCCGTTGGCGAAGCGTCGCGTAGGCGTTCGCCATCTCCAGCGGCGTGACCCCGATCCGCAGGCCGCCGATGCCTTCGGCCGGGAACCCGTCGAGGTGGGTGGTGATGCCCATGTCGTAGGCCGTGTCGCGGACCTCCTCGGGCCCCACGTCCAGATCGAGCTGGGCGTAGACGGCGTTCACGGAACCCACGGTGGCGTCGCGGACGCTCATCGTCCCGCCGCTCCCCTCAGCGTTGTTGACGGTCCAGTTGGTGATCCCGTCATCCAGCGTCAGGGTGACCGGGGCCTTGCCCGAGTAGTAGGTCGAATCGGGGTCCATCCCCTGGCGAATGGCGGCGGTGAGCACGAAGGGCTTGAACGACGACCCCGCCTGACGGTGGGCATTGGCGGCGAGGTTGAACTGGGCGGTCGGGGAGTAGGCCTGCGACGAGGCCATGGCGACGATGTGGCCGTTGGAGGGGTCGATCGAGACCAGCGCCCTCGACGGCCCGCCGTAGTCGTGGTTGGCGATCGCCTGGTGGGCGGCGGCCTGGAGCTTGGGGTCGATCGTCGTATGGACCTTGAGGCCGCCGTTTCGCACCGTGTTCACCCCGTACTTGTCGATCAGCTCCTGGGTGACGTAGTCGAAGAAGTAGGGCTCGCGGATGGTCTCGTACTTGCGGCCGCGGTCGAGCCCCAGCCCCGCCTGGAGCGCCTCCTCGTAGTCCTCTTGGGTGATGTATCCCTGCCTCGCCATCGCCTGGAGCACGTCGTTGCGCCGCTGCACCGCCCCCTTCGGGTTCAGGAACGGGTTGTACTCGGAGGGCGCCTGCGGCAGCCCGGCGATCAGCGCCGCCTCGGGCAGGTCCAGCTCCTGGACCGGCTTTGAGTAGTAGGTCTCGGCGGCGGCCTGAACGCCCACCGCGGTGCGGCCGTCGGTGGTCCCGTAGGAGGCCGTGTTCAGGTACTTGGTGAGGATCTGCGTCTTCGAATACTCCCGCTCGTACTCCTCCGCCCAGGTCGCCTCGCGGATCTTCCGCTCGATCGTCTCCTCCGGATCCGCGATGTAGAGGTTGCGCACGAGCTGCTGGGTGATCGTCGAGCCGCCCTGGACCGCGGCGCCCGCCTTCAGGTCCTCCCAGCCGGCGCGCACGATCGCCCCGTAGTCGATCCCGCCATGCTCGTAGAAGTGCTCGTCCTCGATCGCCACCGTGGCGTGGCTGAGCACCTGCGGGATCTTGCCGGCCGACACCGGGTGCCGGATCGTGTCCGACTGGATGTAGCCCAGGCGGCCGCCGTCGGCTGCGAACACGACCGAGTTGGCCCCCTCCTTGACCGGCTTCAGCTGGTCCAGCGGTGGCGTGTCGGCTCGGACGCTCAGCACCCAGATCCCGACCCCCACCACGGGGATGGCGCTCACGCCGACCAGGACGCCGAACGCCAGTAGGAGCTTTCTGGGCACCGACCCCGCCGATCGACGGTACCTCTTGCGCGCTCGATGAGTCATTCGCCTGTTCACGAAAAGGGTAACTGGGTCGGATCGGCTACTCGCCGAACGGCTGATCGAGCAGGCCCGCCTCGCGCAGCGCCTCGTGGGCCCTCTCGCGAAGCTCCGCCTCCTCGCCGCCCACCTGGGTGCGCTCGCGGTCGCGTGGCCCCTTGAGATCTATCCGGACGCCCTGCGGGGTCATCTCGGCGACCAACACCTCGGCGGCGCCGGCGGCCTTCAGCACCTCGCGGGCTCGCTCCAGGTCGGCGGCCGGCGGCACCCAGACAGAGACCGTCGCGGGCGCCGTGCGATCGCCGGTGGAGTGGTTGAAGAGGATGCTGGTCACGACCTTCTCGTTCGGGACCACCATCAGCCGCCCGTCGCCGGGGTCGATGTAGGTGTAGGACAGCGTCAGGTCGTCGACCCGGCCGCTGTCCTCCCCGATCGCCACCGTGTCGCCGATCCGGATCGGCTGGGTGATGGCGATCAGGATCCCGGCGACGAGGTTGGCCAGCGTCTGGCGGGCTGCGAAGCCGATCACCAGGCCGAGCACGGCGCTGGAGGCGAGGATCCCGGTGGCGAGCCGCTCGAACTGCGCGAAGCGGCTCAGCGCCAGGGCGGCGCCGATCACCAGGATGACCACGAACAGCAGGCGACGGACGAGCCGCAGCCTGGTCTCCGCCGCGCGCGACAGCGGCCCCTCGCCCACCTTCGCGGCCACGTGCCCCGCTCGGGCGATCGCCAGGCGGTCGACGGCGAACGCCGACCGCGATCGCAACCGCCATCGTGACCACGGCGGAGATCAGGTCGCTGTTCTCGCTCCAGAAGCTCGCCGGCAGAATCACAGCCCGTGACTCTTCCAGAACTTAGTGCTCGTCGCCGCAAGTACCGCACCAGAGTTCCCTTCGCCCTCGCTCGGGCTGGTTCCTTCGTGAGAATGGCTGCATGAGAGCACCGCGCGCCGTCCTGCTCGACGCGCTCGGCACCCTGGTCGAGCTCGAGCCTCCCTGGTTGCACCTGGCCGAGGGGCTCGGGGTCCAGCCGGACGAGCGCCTGGTCGGGGCGGTACGGGCCGAGATGGACTACTACAAGCGCCACAGCCACGAGGGACGGGACCGCGCCTCGCTGGCCGAGTTGCGCGCCCGCTGCGCCGCGGTGCTCTCCGAGGCGCTGGGCCAGGAGATCTCGGTCGGGACGATGATGTCCGCGATCCGCTTCCGGGCCTTTCCCGACGCGGCGCCGGCGCTGGCCGAGCTGCGGGGGCTCGGACTGAAGCTCGTCTGCGTGTCGAACTGGGACGTCTCCCTGCCGGAGGTGCTCGAGCGCTGCGGGCTCGACGGCGCGCTGGACGGGGTCGTCAGTTCGGCGGAGGCCGGGGTTCGCAAGCCGGACCCCGCCATCTTCACGCCCGCCCTGGAGCTGGCCGGTTGCGCGCCGGCCGAGGCGCTCTACGTGGGCGACACGCCGGCGGAAGACCTGGCGGCGGCGCGCGCCGCGGGCATCCCCGCCGTCCTGATCGACCGCGCGGGCGGCGCGGACATCGACTCCCTCCAGGCCATTCGGCACTATCTCGGCCTGTGAGCGACTCGGGACTCTCGACCGGCGAGCCCGGACACGCGGGCGCCGCCTGGAGCGGCCCCGCCGGCGATCGGCCCCGGACCTGGGGACCGAAGCGGGTCGCCGGCGGGATCGGGGCGCTGCTTTTGACCACAGTGTTCGAGGTCGCCGTCATCTCTGCGTTCGACCCCGAGCTCGACTCGCTCGCGGCGCGGCTGGTCCTCCAGGCGTTGCTCGCGGTGACGCTGGTCGGGATTGCCTTCGCCGTCGCGGCCGGCAGGGCGGGCGGGGTCACATCCCCTCGGGCGCTCGGCCTGAGGCGCCCGCTGCGGTCTTGGCTCGGCTTGGCGGCCGCCGCCTATCTCGGCTACATCGTGATCGCCCTGGTCTACTCGTCCCTCGTCCACCCCCAGCAGGACGACATCACGCGCGACCTCGGCTTCGGCGACAGCGCCTTCGGGACGATTGCGGCGGGGATGCTGATCGTGATCGCCGCGCCGCTTTCGGAGGAGATCTTCTTTCGAGGCTTCATCTTCGGCGGCCTTCGGCGCCGCCTCTCGTTTCCCGTCGCGGCGGTCTTCTCGGGGGCCATCTTCGGGCTCTTCCACTACACCGACCCGGACAGCATCGCCGTGGTTCCCCAGCTCGCCCTGCTCGGCTTCGCCCTCGCCTGGCTCTACGAGGAGACAGGCTCGATCTACCCGCCCATCGCGGTGCATGCCGTCAACAACGCCCTCGCCTTCGCGATCCTGACCTCAGTGATGGCCGGCGCCGGCGTACACGCCGCGGTCCTCGCCGACGGCCACGAGGGAGAGCGACTGGTAGATCCGGCCACCAGGCCTTTTCACCAGCCTGGCGCCATGGCACAATGCCCGCCGTGACGTGCCGGCGCTCCCTCGCTCTCCTCGTCGCGGTGCCGGCGGCGGCCGCGATCGGATCGACTCCGGCGATCGCCGCAAGCGAGGGCCCCGCCCACCCCTCCAAGGCGGCGAAGCCCGCCCATCTCAGCATCGACCTGAAGGGGGTCCATGACGGCAAGGTCAGGGTGGGCAAGCGGGCCCGCGCGGTCGGCTTTCTGCGCCCGTTCGTGCCCGGCCAGCACGTGCAGGTGAAGCTGCTTCGCAAGGGCCACGTGATCCAGAAGCTGAACCCCAAGACCAGGCGCGTTGGCCGCAAGAACAAGGGGCGCTACCGGTTCCGCTCGCCGACCCTGACCAAGCCCGCCGCCTACCGGATCGTGGCCAGGCACTTGGGCAGCCCGCAGCAGCGCGGCGCCACCGCCCGCGCTCCCAACTTTCACATCAAATTCCCCGACCTCGATCCGGGAGACCGCAACAGCACCGTCCGGATCTTCAACCGCCTGCTCGCTCGCGAGGGCTACATCGCGACCCACGGCAAGGGCTACAGCAACAGGACCGAGTTCGGGGTGATGGCCTTCCGCAAGGCCAACGGGATGAATCGCACCTTCAACGCCAACCCCGGGATCTTCAAGAAGCTCGCCAACCGCCGGGGGGGCTTCCACCTCAAGTACCCGGGCGCCGGCAAGCACGTGGAGGTCGACATCTCGCGACAGGTGATGGTGCTCGCCAACAACCGCAAGCCCCAGCACACGATCCCGGTCTCCACCGGAGCGCCGGCGACGCCGACGATCCGCGGCCACTTCCGCTTCTACAGCCGCCAGGCCGGCTTCAACTCGTCGGGGATGTACTACTCCGTCTACTTCCGAGGGGGATACGCCACCCACGGCTACCACTCGGTGCCGACCTATCCGGCCAGCCACGGCTGCGTCCGGAACCCGATCCCGCTGTCGGTCTTCATCTACGACTGGGTCCGGCTCGGGATGTCGATCTACGTCTACGGCTAGAAACCACTCCGGGGGTTCCCCCCTAGCTCCAGCGATGAGCAACCTCGATAAGGCGCGCTCCACGCTCCTGGACGAGCTTCGGGAGCATGCTCTGGTGATCGGCGAGGTGACGCTTTCAAGCGGCCAGCGCGCCTCCTACTACGTCGACGCCCGCCGTGCGCTCCTGCGCCCGGCGGGCTTCCGGGCCGCCGGCGAGCTGCTCGCCTCGGCGGCGCGCGAGCTGGGCGCAACCGCGGTCGGGGGACCGGTGATGGCCGCGATCCCGCTTGCCTGCGCGGCGATAGCGGTGCCGGGCGGCGAGGGATTGGTGGGCTTCTTCGTCCGCAGCGATCGCAAGCAGCACGGGCTCCAGCGCTGGATCGAGGGACCGGTGGAAGCCGGGGCGCGTTGCCTCGTGGTCGAGGACACGGTGACCACCGGGCGCTCCACGGTGTCGGCGATCGGGCGGATGCGCGAGGAGGGCCTCGAGGTGGCCGGCGCCGTCTGCGTGGTCGATCGGCTGGCCGGCGGTGGCGATGCGATCGCCGAAGCGGCCGGCGCTCCGTACCGGGCGCTGGTCACGATCGACGAGCTCTACCCCGAGCGGCCTGACCGGGACGGCTAACCCCCCACGCCGCCCGGGCAGGCCCGTCTAGCCCGATTCGGCGGGCTCTTGAGGACCGACGGGCTCGTCGCGGAGCGTGTGCATCATCTTCAAAGCCATCGCCCGGTCCTTCGCCGACCTGTTGCGCCGGGCGTTCTCGACGATCGCCACCGTGTAGTTGACGATTCCCTCCCGGCGCAGGACCAGCAGCGTCGTGCGCTCCTTGATCTCCCTCGCCTTGGTGGTCCCGGTCGCCGTCGTCTGGACCGCGGCGAAGGGCGTCCGCCGGAACGGCCGCGGGGTGCTCGGCTCGAGCTGCGTCTTGAACCCCGGCAGAGCCGCCAGCGCGCTGGTGGCGAACTCGTCGAGCGGCACCTCCAGCGAATCAGGGTCGCGAGCGGCCACCAGGGTGACGGCCACCAGATGGTCCGGCGAGCGGATCAGGGCGGCCTTGATGCCGCGATGCCGGCTCAGGCTCACCTGCCAGCCAGGCGGGATCCTGAGCGCGTAGCCAATCGACCGGTCCCTGTGCGCCTCCCACCGCTTCGGCTGCTTGGGCAGAGGCTGCGCCGTTTCGGGCGGCGGCGAGGGCGTGGTGTCCTCGTCCCCGCCACAGCCTCCGGCGGCGAGGACCAGCCCACCGCCAGTCCCAAGGGCAGCGTTGTCCAGACCCTGCTCACGGTGAAAGTCTCGCACGGCGTTGACGCCCCGAGCGCTAGCTCGGCAATTCAGCAGCCTCGAGAGCGTCCTCACGCTTGGGGAACACCTCCAGACGAATCGCCCTTCCGTCGCGCATCGTCCACAGGTGCCCGATCCGGTTCTCGAGCATGGCGCTGCTGCCGGCGGGCCTCAATCGCGTGAAAACGAAGACCGCGATCTGATCGCCGCGCTCGAAGAACTCCTCGGCCTCGACGATCACCTCCTCGAAGGGCTCGAACAGGTCCTCGAAGAAGCGCCTCACCTCGGCCGGGCCGCGATAGGTCCCGGGGTGGACCACCCGGTCCGCCGTCTGAAGCTCGAGCTCGGGATCCGCGAAACGGGTTGCGGCGTCCCAGTCGCCCCGGCTGACGGCGGCGTACGCGTGGCGCAGCGTCTCGATGTCTGCCTGCGACATGCCTGCGCATTATCTCGGTGGCGGTGTGGACGTCGAGCGTGACCGCTCAGGTGGAAGCGCCGCCACTCGGGAAAGCGGCGCTCCCGGCGAGGGGACATCCCGAAACAAGACCGTCCCCTCACGTCCTGCGAAACGCGTCATCCGCCCCACCGGAGTCATCTGCATGCCTCCGGCAAGTCGAGCATCTGGCGACTACCCCTGATCTCGTCTGCAAATCGGCCCTTACTTGGAACCGCGTACCGGGCAAGAACGCGCGAGCGGACCGGGCGGGTTTGAGCTGCGAGGACGTGCCCGAAATGCAAAACGCGGGCCGGGTGCCTCATGCGGCCCGCGTTCCGCGGTGAATCGGCCCACCGGGGGGAGGTGGGTACCTCCCAAATACCCAGCCAGGCTGGGGTTAAACGTGGGTGCAATTGAATTTGCGACAGGCTAATCCTGTCGGAGTATCGCGCGCCCTGATCGGCGGGCTGGGTAACGCGGGCATTCAGGTGGGAGCGCCGCCTGGGATGCAAGCGACGCTCCCGGAGGGGGCGCCATCCCGAAAGAGGGTCACCCCCTCAGTTCCCGCCAAGCTTCTCATCTTCGACCGCGCGCGCCGCGATCCTTGTCACGCCGCTTGCAGATCGAGTCCCCGGTGCCTCGCTGTGCATGTCGGAGGGGCACGATGCCCCGACCAGGATTCGAACCTGGGGCCTACTCCTTAGGAGGGAGTCGCTCTATCCAGCTGAGCTATCGGGGCTCGACGTGAGTCTAAGGTTGTATCCCGGCGTATCCGCGATCCTCGCGGGCCAGGGACTGCATCGCGGCAGGCGGCTTTTGGGAGATGATGGGTGACATGGCGATCTCGATTCGTGATCTCCGCCTCTCGGCGATGGACCTGCTTCGCGGCACGAGGCCGGGGTGGCTACCCGTGGAGGGTCGCGACGACCTGGTCCGCGTCCCCGAGGATGAGGCTGCGGAGATGGTCAATGTCCTCGCGATGGACGCTCGCGAGTACGTGGACAAGGCGGAGATCCAGGAAGGTGCGGCCAGCGCTCTCTCGAAGGGCTTCTTCCTGGTCACCGAGCGAGAGCCGGCGACCGAGGGGACGCGGGTCGCGGCTGAGTCGGTGGCTCGGTTCGGCTACATGGCACGGATGGCCGAATGGGAGAGGCTGGCCCCGGCGAGAACCCATCGGGGATCGATGATCGCCAGCCTGCGGGGGGCGGTCGTGTCGGATGTCGCGGACGAGTTGGAGGAATCCGAGGATCCCCCGCAGTCCTTCTACGACGTGCTCGGCGACGTCACGGCCTTCTTCGCTGCTCGCGAGCCGCTGGACGTTCCCTACGACGCCGCTGAGGGGTTCGTGCTGATGTGGACGATCCCCGGCACGGGGGGGCAGGTCCGCGCCCTCCTCCGCGACAAGACGCTCCAGATGGTGCTCCAGCCGGATGGTGCGGGCCTGACGAGCGCCGATGGCCCGATCGAGGGCGCGACCATCGAGGACTTCCAGCAAGTCTGGAAATACGGCTTCCTCCTCCGCAGCTTCGAGGAGTTCTTCTGGGAGGAATAGTGGCCACGTCCGTCAGCGAGATCCAGAACTTCGTGGGCGGGCGGCATGTCGCTGTCCAGGCCGGCGAGCGGCTCGACGTGGCGGATCCCGCGACCGGCGAGGTGCTCGGCCGCGTGCCGCTGTCGGGGCCGTCCGAGGTCGACCACGCCGTGCGGGTCGCCGCCGAGGCGTTCCAGGCGTGGCAGGACGAGCCGGTGACCAGGCGCGCCCGCCGCATGTTCGGTCTCCAGGCGCTGTTCGAGGGCGCGCTGGACGAGCTCGCCGAGCTGGTCACGCGGGAGAACGGCAAGCATCTGGACGAGGCCCGCGGCGAGGTGCGGCGGGGGATCGAGGTGGTGGAGCTGGCGGCCGGGATGACCACGCTGATGAAGGGCGAGACGCTCGACCAGGTGGCGGGCGGTGTGGACGTCTCGATGCACCGCTTCCCGCTCGGGGTGTGCTGCGGGATCACCCCGTTCAACTTCCCGGCGATGATCCCGCTCTGGTTCGCCCCGCTCGCGATCGCCGCCGGCAACGCGTTCGTGCTCAAGCCCTCTCAGCGGACGCCGCTGACGGCGAACCGCCTGGCGGAGCTGTTCACCGAGGCAGGCTTCCCCGATGGCGTCTTCAACGTCGTCCATGGCGCGGAACACGCCGTCGAGGCGCTGATCGACCACCCAGAGGTGCGAGCGGTGTCGTTCGTGGGCTCGGCCCCCGTCGCCCGCAAGGTCTACGAGCGCTCGGGCTTGCGGGGCAAACGGGTCCAAGCGCTCGCCGGCGCCAAGAACCATCTGGTGGTGATGCCCGACGCCGACCTGGGCCTGACCGTGCCGGCCGTGTTCGCCTCCGCCTTCTCCAACGCCGGGCAGCGGTGCCTGGCTGGCTCCGTGGCGGTGGGAGTGGGCGGGATCGGCGACGAGTTCGTTGCCGGTCTTGAGCGCATGGCCAATGAGGCGCGCGTGGCGCCCGGAGGCGAACCCGGCACTGACGCGGACAGCACGATCACACCGGTCACGACCCCAGAGGCGCTCGAGCGCATCACGGGCTACATCGAGCTCGGCGAGCGGGAGGGGGCAACGCTCCGCGTGGACGGGCGCGAGCGTGCCGAAGACGGTGGCTTCTTCCTCGGGCCGACCGTGTTCGACATGGTCGATCCCGAGATGACGCTCGCCCGGGAGGAGATCTTCGGCCCGTTGCTCGCCGTGGAGCGGATGGAGGACCTGGATGGCGCGATCGCCGCCATCAACGCTTCCGAATACGGAAACGCCGCGGCGATCTTCACCCGCGACGGCGGCGCGGCCCGCAAGTTCGTGCGCGAGGCGCAGGCGGGGATGATCGGGGTCAACGTCTCGGTTCCCGCCCCGGTCGCCTACTTTCCGTTCGCGGGCTGGCGCGGCTCCTTCTACGGCGATCTCCACGCCACCGGTCGCGACGGGGTGGAGTTCTTCACCGAGAAGAAGGTCGTCACGAGCCGCTGGACCTAGGCGCCCCGCGGTACGTCAATCGCCCTCGGCGTAGAGGCTCTCGGCGGCGATCTCGCGCAGGGTGCGGTCCCAGAGGCGGACCTCCAGGTAGAGCTCGTCGCCGAACCCGCGCACGGCGTCGACGGCGATCAGCGTGAACCGCCCATCCTGCACCGCCGCCTGGTCCAGCACCTCCCCGTCGAGCTCCGCCGTGGCCGCGACGGCGCCTCGCACCAGCGGCAGACCCCACACCAGGGTGATCTCGCCACCGCGATCCCCCTCGGCCCGCCAGGCGCCGATCACCTCGTCGGAGAGGTCGATCTTCCAGCCGGGATTGTCCTCGGCGGTGACGTCCGTGAAGTCCGCGCTCGCCCGCAGATCACCCGGCTCGCCATCCTCGTCGCGCACCACGGAGACGTGGCCGAAGTACTCGACCAGCACCGGCCCCGCGGCCTCCCCTCCCTCCTCCGCCTCGCCGCCCCCGGTGGGCTCGGTCGCTCGGCCGGTGCACGGGACGTACACCCGACCGCCCCAGGCGCGCTCCGGAAACCACCTGACGGTGTCGGGGTCAAGCGGCGCTCCCGCCTCGGCGACATGAGGCTCGCAGGCCTTCGCGAACTCCTCCTCGAGGCGCTTTGCCCACTGGCCGTAGGGCCTTCCCTCCTGCGGAGAGTCGGCGATGAAGCAGGGAAAGGGCCGGTTGACCGGGGGCGACATCCGCAGGTCAGCCTAGTGGGCCGTCACTGGCGATCGTCGCCCAGGGCGTCGCGGAAGTCCGCCGCCGCGCGCTCCGGCGGGTAGATGTTGACCTCGACGCCGGCGCCGAGCTCGAATCCGGCCCGAACCGTGAGGCGAGGCACCAGGTCGACGTACCAGCAGAACTCGTCAGCCCCCCGCGGGGCGGTGCGCACCCAGAGATTGAGCTGTGGCGGCGAGTCGAACAGACCCGCCAGGGCGCGAAGCGCCGTCTCGATCATTCCCGTGCCGGTCTCGCCGTCGAGCTCGAACGAGGGGGCCGGGCGGCGCGGAACGACCCGCAGCTCGAACGGTGAGCGCGACGCCCAGGGACAGATCAAGAGCGCCTCGTCGTCGACCGCCACAAGTCGCTCCCCGCGGCGCACCTCCTCGGTCGCTATCTCGGGCAGCAGATGGCCGCCCATGGTCCGCTCGTGGTAAGCCGACGCCCGTTCGCGCTCGCGGGCGATCGCGGCGGGGACGAAGCGCATCGCATACAGCTGGGCATGTGAGTGCTCCAGCGATGCGCCGGCGTCCGGGCCCTCGTTGACGATCAGGTGGACGTACGAGGCGTCCTCGGCGCCGGCGCGCATCCTCTCCCGCCAGGCCGCCACCGCCCCGGCGAAGCGCTCCTGGGAGAGCTCGGCGAGCGAGGTCGCGTGCTCGGGGGAATGGACGATCACCTCGTGCGCCCCGGCGGCCGGCATGCGCGCGAACAGGTCCGGCTGCGTCCCCCGGCTCGAGGCCCGCAGCGGGTCGACGGAGCTCGCCAGCCCGACCTCGGCCCCCTCAGCGGCTCCTTGGCCCGCCACCGTCTCGGCACCCCCGGGGGCGAGCACGGG
This sequence comes from uncultured Actinomycetes bacterium, assembly GCA_963721735.1. GTDB lineage: Bacteria > Actinomycetota > Thermoleophilia > Solirubrobacterales > 70-9 > AC-56. Next base: position 34,445 of record CAVRKX010000018.1, on the reverse strand, counting down.
GTAAAGATTCGGCACCGCGCGCTGGGCCCATCCCGGCGTGTCGGCCGCCCCGCCGCCGGGCCGATTCGCCCAGACCTCGGGCGGGGTGCGATCCTCGCGGCCCTCGCAGAACGGGCAGGCCTCGGCCGCGTCATCCCTCCTCGCGGGGGGAACCGGGACGAAGGCGTCCGGGCGCTCCGCCCGCCCGGGGGCGAGGATCGCCCGCAGGCCGGTGAGCTGGTCTATGCGGATCTCGGGGTCGCTCAGGAGCCTGGCGGGGGCAGTGGGTCGTCAGCTCTGGCTCGTGCCCGAGCCGTCGCCCCCGCTCCGCCGCTCGACAAAGGCTTCCAGCAGGTCGATCGGGAGCGGGAAGACGATCGTCGAGTTTTGGTTCACGCCGATGTCGATCAGCGTCTGGAGGTAGCGGAGCTGGAGCGTCGCCGGGTTGCGGCTGAAGATCTCGGCCGCCTGGGACAGCTTCTCCGCCGCCTGGAACTCGCCGTCGGCGGCGATGATCTTCGCCCGCCGCTCGCGCTCGGCCTCGGCCTGGCGTGCGATCGCCCGCTGCATCTCCTGCGGCAGCTCGACGTCCTTGACCTCGACCGTGCTCACCTTCACGCCCCAGGGCTCGGTCTGCTCGTCGATGATCTGCTGTAGCTCGATGTTGAGGCGCTCCCGCTCCGACAGCAGGGCGTCGAGCTCCGCCTTGCCCAGAACCGAGCGCAGGGTCGTCTGCGAGATCTGCGAGGTGGCGACGAGGAAGTTCTCGACCTCGGTGATCGCCCGATTCGGGTCGATGACCCGGAAGTAGGCGACCGCGTTGACGCGCATGGTGACGTTGTCCTTCGAGATCACCTCCTGCGGCGGCACCGTCAGGGTCACGGTTCTCAAGTCCACCCTGACCATCCGGTCGATGATCGGGATCAGCAGGATCAGGCCCGGGCCCTTCTGGGCGATCAGCCGCCCCAACCGGAAGATCACGCCGCGCTCGTACTCGCGCAGGATCCTGATCGACGAGGCGAGCACGATCAGCACGAAGATCAGAAGCAGGGCGACTATCGCGATGGCAACACCCATTCGGGGCTCCTTGCTCGTTTAGAGGGGCCGGACCCGGAGCGTCAGCCCCTCGACCGACTCGACCCGCACTCTACTGCCGCGATCGAGGGGCCGCCCATCGCTCGCCGATCCGGCCGCGGACTGCTCCGGCCCGGTCGCGGGCGGGGCAAGCTCCGCCCTCCAGAGCGCCCCCTCCACGAAGATCTGGCCGATCGGGTCGAGCGGCTCGCGCACCTCTCCGACGGCGCCGATCATCTCCTCCCAGCCGGTGCGCGCCGGCTGGCCGCGGGCGCGGATCGCCCGCTCGACTGCGACGGCCAAAAAGCCGCCGATCAAAAGCCCGGTGAGGATCACGACGGGGGCCGAGACCTCGAAGGCGCTCGTATTGGTGTCGTAGAGGACCAGTCCCGCGGCGATCAGGGCGGCCACCCCGCACGCGCCCAGGATGCCGTGAGTGGGGAGGTGGGCCTCCGCGATGATCATCGCCACCCCGAAGACCAGCAGCAGCACCCCGGCCGCGGTCACCGGCAGCTGGGCGGTCCCGTAGAGCCCGAGCAGGAACGAGATCACCCCGATCGCGCCGGGGGCGATCAGACCGGGGCTGAAGAGCTCGATCGCCAGCCCCATGAGCCCGATCAGGATCAGCAGGTAGGCAACGTTCGGGTTGACGAGGATCTCGAGCAGCTCGTACTGGAGCGGCATGTCGTGGTTCTCGATCCGCAGCCCGGCGGTGTGGAGGGTCTGGGCCTTCGGCCCCTTGACCTTGAAGCCGTCCAGCTGTGCGACCAGCGCCTCTTGGTCGGACGAGACCAGGTCGATCAGGCCCGCCCTCTCGGCCTCCTCGGCCGTCAGGTTCTTCGCCTGGGTGACGAGCTGATTGGCCAGCCGCGGGTTTCGCCCGTGGTTCGAAGCGAGCGCCCGCATGGAGGCGGCCGCGTCGTTCTTGATCTTCCGGTCGAGGTCGCTGCTCCCGCCATCGGGCCCGACCGCGATCGGGGTCGCCGAGCCGATGTTGGTCTCCGGGGCCATCGCGGCGACGTCGGCGGCCTGCGTGATGTAGGCGCCGGCCGAGGCCGCCCTGGCGCCGTTGGGGGAGACGTAGACCACCACCGGCAGCGGCGCCGCGGCCATGTCCTGGATGATCGAGCGCATCGAGTCGGACAGGCCGCCCGGCGTGTCGAGCCGGATGATCGCGATCTCCGCATCCTCCGAGGCGGCGTCGTCGAGCGCGCTCTCGATCCACCTCTCGGTGGCCGGGTCGATCGTCGCCTGAAGCTCGATCGAGTAGGCGATGCCCCCCGGCGCCTGCTGAGCGAGGGCCGGTGAGATCGCGAGCGCGACGCCCACCAGCGCGAGCGCGCCGAACGCAAGCAGGCGAAGCCGCCGGCCCTTCATGCCCTCATTATCCGCCCGTCAAGAGCGCCTTACCGCGCGTAGCGCTCGATGTCGTCGGCGAGGGCGTCGATGCTCGCGTACTGGCCCTGCTGAACGTGGGAGAGCTCGCCGCTCGAGTCGTAGAACGCCGTCGCCGGGAAGCCGATCGTGGCCTCCATCGCCTCGGCGATCTCCTCGTCGGGGTCGCTGAAGCTGGGATAGGGGAGCGGGTACTCCCGCAGGAAGTCCTCCGCGGCCGCGTTCGAGTCGTTGGTGTCGACACCCAGGAACGCAATCCGCTTGCCGAGTCGCGCCGACAGCCGCTGAAACCAGGGCGTCTCCACGTGGCAGGGGCCGCACCATGAGGCCCACTTGTTGACCACGACCGGGTAGCCCCGCAGCTCGGCGAGCTGCCGCTCGAACGCGTCCGGGCCGCCGGGCAGCAGCTGATCTGCCTGCTCGTAGAGCTCCGCGAGGGGCCGCGGCGCGCCGGCCAGGGCGCTTTCGTAGTCGGGCGCGGCGTCGGCGCCCCCGCCGGAGTCGCTGCCGCAGCCGGCGAGCGCCAGCGCGAGGGCCGCCAGGGTGGGCAGCAAGAGTCGCCTGCTCAGGCGTGTGATCCGTTGCATCCTGCCGATGAAAACCGGCTTCTACCGCATTCGGTTCAGCGCGATGGTTTAATTACGTACTAGGTCCACACCTAATCTGGACCGCGGGGGCAATCGCCGACTCGTCAAGAAGGGAACCACGAGCGGGCCGGCGAGCCTCCAGCGAGCTTACTGCGCCCCGTCGCCATCCATTTCGCCACGGAGCGCCGGAGAACTTCTCTCATGGCTAAAAGCGTCGACGTCGCGGAGAGCGCGACCAGCCCGATCACAGCGGATCAGCTCGAGCGAGTGCGCGAGTTCACCCGCGAGCCGATCCTGCTCGAGGGCGAGACGATCCAGGACATCGCTCCCGGGACCGCCCGCCGCCGCGCCGTCGATGCCGCGCTGGAGGAGCTCGACGCCGGCCGCGAGGCCCCTTCGCCCGAGTGGCGACGCCGCTACTCGCTGCTGCTCGGGCTCGAGCGGCTGCTGACCGCCGAGCCGGTGCAGCTGGCGGACGGGGCCGACCTCACCGAGCACCAGGTCGACGTGCTGTCCGGGACCCTGGCGGCGCTGACCGCCGAGCTGGAGGACTCGATCGCCGTCGAGAGCTCGAACGGCGCGGGCCGCTCCTGGGCCGACGGCGATGGCGATGGCGCGGTAGCGCCCGTCGCCGAGCTGGTCGCCGACGGTCAGAACGGGCCGGCCGAGGAGGTCGCCGAGGAGGACGAGACGCTGGCGCCGGACGAGGAGCCCCAGGACTGGGAGGAGCCGAGCGCCGACTTGGTGGCCGAGGCGCCGGAGGACCCGGGGGCGAGCCGGCGCTTTTGGTTCGAGCATGCGACCGGCTCCGGCAAGACGGTCGCCGCGCTCGGCTTCGTCGACGGATCGCGAACCGGCGGCGTCCTGATCCTCACCCACCGGCGCAACCTCGTCGACCAGTTCATCGGCGAGATCTCCGACCGGGGCTACAAGGACCGCCTCTCGCCGCCCTTGATGGACGGCTCGGACCACCCCTACGGCCCGGTCACCGTCGAGACCTACCAGTGGTTCGTGCGCAACGCCGACCGCATCTCCGACGCCTACGCGATCGTGATCTGCGACGAGGCGCACACGGCCCTGGGCGAGAAGACAAGCGCCTGCATCCGCCGCTGGCCCGAGCCGGTGTTCATCGGCATGACCGCGACCGGCGCGCTGATCGCCCGCCACGTCGCCGACCTCTTCCCCACCCAGACCTCGCGCTTCGACCTGGCCCAGGCCGCGCGGCGCGGGGTGATCGCGCCGCTGCGCTGCATCCGCATCCCGCCCGGCCCCGGGGTGCGCACGATCGCCAAGGTGCCGCTGCGGCGAGGCGAGGTGGACCAGGACTTCGACCAAGAGGAGCTGGCCAAGCTCCTGGACCAGGAGCCGTTCAACGTCGCCGTGGCCGATCTGTACCGGTCGCGGTTCCGCAGGGTTCCCGGCGTGGTCTACACGGCCGGCGTCCGTCACGCCAACAACGTCGCCGCCTCGTTCAGGGCGGCCGGGATCAACGCACGCGCGGTGTCCGGCGAGACCCCGAAGCGAGAGCTGGCGGAGATCCTCGCCGCGTTCGAGCGCGGCGAGGTGGACGTGCTCTGCAACGCGATGCTGCTCGCCGAGGGCTGGAACTCACCGCGGGCGACGATCTGCATGCATCTCGCCCCCACGGCCTCGCGACGCGTCTACCAGCAGCGCGTCGGGCGGGTCACCCGCCGCAACCCGGAGAAGGAGGCCGGGCTGGTGATCGACTTGGTCCATCCCGCCACGACGCACGACGAGACGATCATCACCCTGCACAGCCTGCTCGACCGCGACGTGTACAGGGGCGGCGCGATCGTGGTCGGGCCCGTGCGGCGCGGTCGCGGCAGGCGAGTGCGCGTGGAGCGCCGCGTGGTCCCCGTCTCGGGCGATCCCGAGCGGCGCCTGGCGGTGCTGGAGCGCGAGCTCTGGCGGATCGCCGTGGAGAATCTGAACTACTCCGAGCAGCACGCCTGGGCTGCGCTGGCCGGAGCGCGGGTGACGACCAACAACTGGCGCCGGGCGAAGGCGATGATCCAGCACGACCAGGCCAAGGAGCTGCGCCGTCGCTTCCTGCTCACCTGCGTGCAGCGCAACCGCAACCACCAGCTGCGGCTGAAGGCGCTTGCGGAGGTGGCGGCGCTCCGCGATGCCGACGCCTTCGACGACTCGCTCGAGGTGGTGGCAACGTGGCCGCGCGACGAGCGGCGCGCCGGCGCCAAGGTGCTGCTCCAGGCGCTGGTGGAGCGGCGGATCGGGCGTCGCGATCAGGCCCAGGCGTGGGTCTGGCGCCTCGCCGCCGTCACTCGCGATGTGCACGAGGAGTACGCCGTGCAGCGCTGGCCGGAGACCAAGCGGCTCTTGGGGCTGTTCGTCAACTCGTCCGGGCGAGCCCACGGGCGAAACGCGCGCCGCATCGTCCACGCGGCTCGCCAGCAGGACCGCCGCCTGGCGATCGCGCTGCTGGCCGCCTCGGTCGCGCATACCCCGGAGGCCGAGGAGGTGTTGCGGGGGGCTCGCATGAGGATGGCCCGGAAGCCCTCAGCCGTCGCCCGCGAGCTGCTTCGCAACTTCCCGCGGTCCGGCGGTAGGCGCCGGCGGCGGCGGGGCAAGAACGGCGGCCGGGCCCAAAACGGCGGCGGCAACGGCGCCGAGAACGGCCGCAAGGACGGCGCCAAGGCCGCCAACCGCGAGAAGCTGGAGCCGACGACAGAGCCCAAGGCCGACGCCGCGCAGGGCTGACGGAACCGGCGCGAGCCCGCGCGGCCTCGTGTAGGTTGCCGCGCCATGTCGCGACTCGCGGCCTTTCTCTCGACGGTGGCGCTCGGGCTCGGCGTCAGCTCGCCCGCCCACGCGGTCGTCGGCGGCAACGACGCCGCGCCGGGGGAGTACCCCTACGTCGCGCACATCCTCATCGACCGATCCTTCCAGTGCACCGGGACCCTGGTGACGGCACGGCACGTGGTCACCGCGGCGCACTGCTCGTCCCTGGCGCCGGGCGGCATCGCCAATGTGCCGATCGGCCAGCCGGGGCAGCTGATCGAGCTCAGCATCGGGGCCCACAAGACGCCCTCTACGAACCTGCCCGGCGGCTACCAGGCCGACGGCGAGAGGCATGTGGCCAAGAGGGTGTTCGTCAACTTGGGCTGGGCCGGCCTTGGCAGCGTCAGCCACGACGCCGCGATCATCAAGCTCGACACGCCTTCGTCCAAGGCGCCCGTGAGGATCGCGTCGGCCGCCGAGCGCTCGCTGTGGACGGCGGGGACGCTGGCCACGATCGCGGGCTTCGGGGTGACCGAGTCGGGCGGCGAGCAGCCCGACGTCCTCCAGGAGGCGCGCGTCCCGATCGTCGCCGACGCGGACGCCGCCGAGGCGTACCCGTACCTGGTCAAGGGCGTCGACCCCCTGTTTGGCGGGTTTGAGAGCAAGACGCAGGTCGCGGCCGGGTACCCGCAGGGCGGGGTGGACACCTGCCAGGGCGACTCCGGCGGGCCGCTCCTCGTGCCGGCCGGCTCCCGCATGCGCCTGGTGGGCGACACGAGCTACGGCGCGGGCTGCGCCGAGCCCGGGTTCCCGGGCGTCTACGGCCGGCTCGCCGACGCGACCCTGCGGGAGTGGATCCGCTCGATCGCCCCCAACGCGATCTCGACCGGGTCGATTTCGAGCAAGAGGGGCAAGCAGCCGCCCAAGCCGTCGCGCACTTCATCGCCCTCACGCGCGTACCGGTAGCGCGGGGCCGGCTCCCCTTTTCCGCGCCAAGCGACGCTCTGAGGATCAGCGCGGCGACGAGACCCGGGACCGGAGGCTGCACCGTCTCCGTGGCGGCGCCAGACCCGCAACGGCCCGTCGCCCCCACGCGCGCAGGAAGCCGGCGCCGGCGCGCGAAACACGGTTCCCATGGACCCGCGCGAGCTGATCAAGAGTGCTCGCGACGCCTTGAGCGTGCGCCAGGTCTTCGGCGAGCCGGTGGAGCGAGACGGTGTCACGGTGATCCCCGCGGCGACCGTGATCGGCGGTGGAGGTGGGGGCGCCGGCGAGGGAGCCGGACAGCCGTCGAACGGTGACGGCGAGGCCGAGCCGCAGGCGCAAAGCGGCGTCGGCGTGGGCTTCGGCGGCGTGATGTGGCCGGCGGGGGCGTTCGAGATCAGGGAGGGGCGGGTCACCTGGCGCCCGGCGATCGACCTGACCCGGGTGCTGTTGATGGCCCTGACGCTCGCGATCGCCGTGGTTCGCGCTCGCGGCCGCCGCCGCTAGCGCGCCCCGCTCACTCCGTCTGAAGGGTTAGCCGGACCTCGCCCGCGCCCAGGCTGAGCCGCCGGCCGTCGTCGGTGACCACGAGCAGGTAGCCGCGATCGTCGATGCCCTCGGCGCGACCCGCTCCAGAGGGCGAGTCGGCGCCGGCGCCATCCCAGCGGATCTCCCGCCCGCGAAGCGCGTCTCGATCCTCGAACTCCTTCAGCACCCGCTCCGGCGAGGCGTCCACCCAGAGCCCGAGGCTCTCGTTGAGCGCGGCCAGCGCGGCGGCGGCGGTCACTCCGTGACCAACCGAGGTCGCCGGCCAACGCAGGTCGGACGGGAACTCGGCCGGCTCCACGGCCAGGTTGAGGCCGATCCCGATCACCGCCCAATCGGGGGGACGAGCCTCGAGCAGCACCCCGGCGACCTTCCGCTCCTCGATCCAGACGTCGTTCGGCCACTTCACGAGACACTCCAGCGAGGCCATCGCCTCAACGGCCTCGCACACGGCCAGCGGCACAGCGAGTGGCAGCAGGGCGTGCTCGCTGCCCAGCGGGCGCAGGATCGCCGAGTACAAGAGCGCCTTGCCGGGCGGCGTCACCCAGGAGCGCCCCCGGCGGCCGCGGCCTGACGTCTGCTCCTCGGCCGTGACGACAGTGCCGGCGGGCGCGCCCTGGATCGCCAGCTCGCGGGCGCGCTCGTTGGTAGAGCCGGTGACCCGAAAGTGACGGCGCGGCCAGCCGAAGCCGGTCATTACTAATCGGGGCGCAGGACGACCTCGCCGGCCGGGACCAGGCGCAGCTCGGCTGCCGCGCTGCCGCGATTGATCGCCAGAGCGAGGCTCCCGTAGGAATCGACGTAGAGCAGCAACCGCCCCTCGCCGACGTCGGCGAAGGTGCGGGCGAAGACCGCCTCGGCGCTCCCGGAGGCGCTCTCGACGACCAGCGGGTGGCCGAGCCTGAGCCCGGTCTCGGGCAGCCGCTCCTCGCCGAGGTCGAGCACCGCGTTTCCGTAGCCGTCGAGATATGCGACGCGGGCGAGCGTCCGGCCATCCTCGATCCGCGCCTGGCTCGACTCGAGCCTGGTGAGCGCATCCGGAGCCAGCGGCGTGCCGACCTCGCGCAGGGTCGCTCCCTGGGCGAGCGTCGCCGCCACCGGGGCGAAGACATCGCGTCCGTGGAAGGTCGCCGACAGCGGCTCGAGCCGGAAGGACGACAGGGAGACGTCGGCCGCCTCATGTGGGCCGCCAAGGCGCTCGATCGCCGGCCACAGGAGCCCGTTGTCGGGGCCCACCAGGACGCGGTCCTCGTCGGCCACGCGGACCGCCACCGCGCGCCTCTCGGTTCCGACCTCGGGGTCGACCACCGCGAGATGGACTCCCGGGGGCGCGAACGGCAACGCGTTGGCGAGCACCGCCGCGCCCTGGCGGATGTCGTGGCGGGCGATCCCGTGGGTCAGGTCGACCACCCTTGCCTCGGGCGCTATCCGGGCGATCACCGCCCTGCAGACACCGGCGAACTCGTCGTCGTAGCCGTAGTCGGAGAGAAAGGTGATCGGGCGCGCCACGTCAGGCACCTAGCCCCGGGCGGCGTCCGCCAAGAGCGCCTCGACCAGCCCGTCGGGGTCGTGGCGATCTGCCTCGACGTCCACCGTCAGCCCCGCCTCGCGAGCCGCCTCGCTGGTGACCGGGCCGATCGAGACGATCCTGGCCCGCTCCGGGCGGCGACCCCCGACCGCGTCGATGAAGTTCCTCACGGTCGACGCCGACGTGAAGGTGACGTAGTCGGCCTCCCGCGCCGCCTCGACCGCGGCCGGGTCGGGTTGCTCGGCGACCGTCTCGTAGAGGGCCACGACGTCAACCTTGGCGCCGCGCTCCCGCAGCGCTTCGGGCAGGACGTCGCGCGCCTGGGACGCGCGGGCGACCAGCACCGGCCGGTCGGCGACCTCGAAATCGCGCAGCGACTCCACCAGCCCCTCGGCGATCGAGCGCTCCGGGACGATGTCGGCCCGAATCCCGCGTTCGGCCAGCGCCGCCGCCGTTCCCGGACCGATCGCGGCCACCGTCGCGTTGGCGAGCGCGCGGGCATCGCGGCCCGCGGCCGCCAGAGCGTCGAAGAGGAGCCGCACGCCGTTCGGGCTGGTCAGGCAGACGAGCGCGTAGGCGTGGATGGACTGCACCGCGTCGCGAACCTCCTGGGAGTCGAGCCGGGGGACGATTCGGATCGCCGGCAGCTCGACCACCTCCGCCCCCAGCGCGCGCAGCGCCGCCGCCAGGCCGCTCGCCTGGGCGCGCGCCCGGGTGACGACGACGCGCCGGGCGTGCAGGGGGCGCCGCTCGAGCCAGGCGATCGCCTCCCGCCGCGCCGCCACCGCGCCGGTGAGCGTGATCGCCGGGGGCCCGATCCGCGCGGCGGCGACGGCCGCGGGCAGCTCGGCCAGCGTGGCGGTCACGGTTCGCTGGCCCGGCATCGTCCCCCACTCGACACAGGCCGCCGGCTCGCCGGGCTCGCGCCCGGCCGCGACCAGGCGCTCGACCACCTCGGGCAGTCGCTTGACTCCCATGTAGAGGACGAGCGTCCCCGGGAACCTGGCGAGCGCGTCCCAGTCGAGCGCCGAGTCGTCCTTGGTGGGGTCCTCGTGCGCGGTGACGAAGGCGACCGCCGAGGAGTCCTCGCGGTGGGTGAGGGGAATCCCGGCGTAGGCCGGCGCGGCGACTCCGGCGGTGACGCCCGGGACGACCTCGAACGGGATTCCGGCGGCGGCCAGGGCCTCGGCCTCCTCACCCCCGCGCCCGAAGACGAACGGGTCGCCCCCCTTCAGGCGAACCACGCTGCGACCAGCCCGGGCGCGCTCGGCCATCAGCTCCTCGATCTCGCCCTGCGGGGTTGCGGCGCCGCCGGGACGCTTGCCCACGTCGATCAGCTCGGCGTCGGGGCGCGTGCCATCGAGCGCGCCGGGCGGGATCAGGCGGTCGTGAAGGATCACCTCCGCGGTCGCCAGGAGCTCCAGCGACCGGGCGGTCATCAGGCCCGGGTCGCCCGGGCCCGCTCCAACCAGGTAGACGACCCCTGGCCGTGCCGCCATCAGGCGAGCGCCTCGGAACGCTCCAGCAGCTCGCCGGCTCCGGCCGCGAGCATTCGCTCGGCCAGTGCCCGGCCGAGCTCCGCGGGCTGCTCGGGATCGCCGGCGACGCGATCGCGAACCCACTCGGAGCCGTCGGGAAGGCCGGCGAAGCCGAGCATCACCAGCTCCTGGGAGCCGAGCCGGGCGCAGATTCCGACCGGCGTGTGGCAGGTGGCGCCAAGCGCCGCGACCACGGCCCGCTCCGCGGTCAGCTCCACCAGCGCATCGTGATCAGAGATCGCCGCAGCCCGCGGTGCCGCGGCGGAGTCGCCGCGGCGGGCCTCCAGCGCCAGCGATCCCTGGCCGGCGGCCGGCGTCAGCTCCTCGAGCCCGAAGCTGAAGGCGATCTCCGCCTCGCGTCCCAGACGGCGCAGGCCCGCGGCGGCGAGCACGATCCCGTCGAACTCGCCCTCGGACAGCTTCCGCAGGCGGGTGTCGACGTTGCCGTGGAGCTCCACCAGCTCGAGATCCGGCCGCAGGGCCAGAAGCTGGGAACGACGGCGCAGGCTGGCCGTGCCGATGCGCGCCCCCGCGGGCACCTGGTCGAGCGACGACGCCTCGCCCACGTAGGCGTCGGCTGGATCGGGGCGGCCGTGCACGCCGACCAGCCTCAACTCTTCGGGACGCTCGCCGGGCAGGTCCTTGGCCGAGTGGACCGCCAGGTCCGCCTCGCCGTCCAGAACCGCCTGTCCCACGCCCCGCACGAAGCGCTCCTTGTCGCCGGGCTCACCGTCGCTCGAGCGCACCTCGATGATCTCGGCCCCGCCCAGCGCCTCCGCGACGAGCCGCGCCTGCGCCAGCGCCAGCCGGCTACCCCGCGTCGCGAGCTTCAGCCGTTCGCTCACTCAACCGCTCAGCTGGCCGGGCGCTTGCGCCGCGCCTCGCGCAGCGGGCGCACCTCGGCGTCGCGCGCCTGGGGCGGGGCGGTGGGCGCGTCGAGGCCGAACAGCTCGCGGAGGGCGTTTACGTACACGTAGGCGTCATCCTCGCCCGAGGAGCGCTTCAGCCGCAGGGTGGGCTCGTGCAGCAGCCGGCTGGCGATCGCTCGCGCCATCGCCTGCATGCGCTCGCGATCGCCCTCGGTGAGGGACTCCCACCGGGCCTCGTTCTCGGCCAGCACGCGGTCGACGATCTCCGTGGCCCGCTCGCGCAGCGAGGCCACCGTCGGGGTGACGTCCTGCGAGGCGAGCCAGCGCTCGAAGCGGGCGAGCTCGGAGCGCAGCACGCTCTCGGCTCGGCGCGCCTCTGCCTCGCGGCCGGAGGCGTTCCGCTCCACGAGCGCCTGGAGGTCGTCCATGTCGTGCAGGCTCACCCCGTCCAGCTGGCGGCAGTCCGGGTGGACGTCGCGCGGCACCGCCAGGTCGATCACCAGCAGGGGCCGACCCTCGCGCGCCGTCATCACCTCGGCCAGCGCCTCCGGCTCCACCACGTGGTGCGGCGAGCTCGTGGAGGCGACGACGATGTCGGCGCTCTCCATCTGAGCCGGCAGCTCCTCGAAGCGGACGGCGCGGCCGCCGAAGCGCTGGGCCAGCCCGATCGCCCGGTCGTAGCGGCGGTTGGCGATGAACGCGGGCTCGACTCCGCGCGCGGCGAGCGCGCGAGCGGTCAGCTCCGCCGTCTCGCCGGCGCCGATCACCAGGACGAGCCGGCTCGAAAGATCGCCGAGCGCCCGCTGCGCCAGCTCCACCGCCACCGAGGGCACCGAGACGCCCGTCTGGGAGATGCCGGTCTCCGATCGGGCTCGCTTGCCCGCGGCCAGGGCGCCGCGGAACAGCCGGTTGAGGATCGGCCCGGTTGCCCCCTCGACCAGCGCCAGCTCGTAGGCCCGCTTCACCTGGCCCTGGACCTCGGCCTCGCCGATGATCATCGAGTCGAGCCCGGCGGTCACCCGGAACAGGTGGGCGGCGCCCTCAGCGGCGCGCAGCGAGTAGAGGTGGCCGACCAGCTCCGTGGGCCGGATGTCCGCCTCGCGGGCGAGCACCCCGAGGGCCAGGGACTCCGCCCCGACGCCGTCGGGAGCGACGATGTACAGCTCCGTGCGGTTGCAGGTCGAGATCGCGACCGCCTCGTACACCTCCGGCGCCTCGACCAGCTCCCTGACCATCCCGGCCGCCCGGCCCTCGGTGAAGGCCACCCGCTCGCGCAGCTCCAGCGGCGCCGTCTTGTGCGAGATGCCGAGCGCCAGCAACTCAGACATCGGACACACCTCCGCCGCCGGCCCGCTCCTCGGCCAGGTCGGCGAGCTCGCCCAGCTCGCGCTCGATCCGCTCCAGCTTGGCGGCCATGATCGCCACGTAGACCAGGATCAGGGCGACGAAGACGACGTACGCGGCCGCCACGTACTTGCCCGCTTCGTCGAGAGGCAGCGCGGGCATCAGGCGCGCGGGGTCGTGGGGTCGTTCATCCAGCTGGCCGAGGCGGTTCGCGAGGGAAGCCCGGGCGCGATTCGCGAGCCGGTGGGCGCCGGAGCGAATGCCTCGCCCTCGAGCGCCCGGCGCAGGCGGGAGAGCCTCGCCGAGGCCGACTTCGCGGCCAGCTCGAAGCGAACCAGCGTCAGCCACAGGAGCGCCATCCCGGCGAGGCAGATCAGGAACGTGAGCAGCATCGAGCCGGGCAGGCCTCCGGTCGAGGAAAAGGTCCGCGGGTGGATGAGCGGGTCCGCGAGGCGCACGGCGAGGAAGTTGAGCGGCACGAAGGCGCCCGCGGTGATCGCGAACACCGACGCGTAGCGCGCCTGGCGCTCGCGGTCCTCGATCGCGTAGCGCAGCGGGTAATACGTCGCGTAGAGCAGGAAGACGATCAGGAAGCTGACCAGGGTCGGCTCGTCCCAGACCCACCACTTGCCCCACTGGGCCTTCGCCCAGATCGAGCCCGTGACGAGGACCGCGATTCCGAAGATGACCGAGAGGTGGATGGAAACGTAGGAGCGTGCGTCGTGGACCGGGTCGCCGCTTCGCAGGTGGCGGATGGCGTGGACTCCGGCGACCACGAAGCCGACCAGCGAGCAGATCGCCAGCGGCACGTGCAGGTAGAAGATCTTCTGGATGAAGCCCTCGGTGTCGAGCGGCGCGTAGAAGAAGACCAGCGTGAAGCCGGCCGCGAGGACCGCGACCGTTGCCGCTGCTTGGGCTCGCAGGCTCGTGACGTTCACCGATCAGTCCTCCAGCAGGAAGTCATAGACGGCGTATCCGACCAGGAGGAAAACCACATCGTAGAGGGCCAGGATCGCCAGCCATTTGGCGATCCCGTCGTACGAAGGCCCCCCTGCAGCGAGCAGCGGCTCCGCCGCGCCGGCGGCGGCGATCATCACCGGCACCAGCAGGGGCAGGAGCACCAGCGGCACCAGCAAATCGCGCGCGCGCGAGTTCGCGGCGATCGCCGACACCACCACACCGGTGGCCGCCAGGCCGACGTCGGCGAGCAGCAGGATGCCCGCGAGCGGCGCCAGCCCCGCCCACGAGTCGAGGAAGAAGACCCCGAACACGGGCAGGGCGACCGCCTCCAGCACCAGCAGGTAGACGACCAGCGCCGTCGCCTTGGCCGCTCCGAGCGCCGTGCCGTCCACGGGCGCCAGGCGGATCGCGTCGAAGCCGCCCTCGTCGCGCTCGGCGACGAACAGCCGGTTGATGGCGAGGATGGCCGCGAACAGGACCGTCGCCAGCAGCACCCCGGCGGCGAGGCTGCCGCTCAGCTCGCTGCGGTTGAGCCCGAAGCGGAAGAGGACGAAGGTGGTGACCGCGAACAGCACCATCGCCGGCACCGACTGGAGGGTGCGCAGCTCGACCCTCAGGTCCTTGGCCAGGATCGCCTCGAAGGCGCGAAGCGAGCCGGCTCGCGCGCTCATGGCGCGCCCCCGTAGATCGCCCGAGCGTCGCCGGCCGACAGCCCGCTGGCCGCGCCCTCATAGGCGACGGCGCCACCGGCCCGCAGCGCCAGGACGCGGTCGCCCTCGGCGAGCCCCGCCTGGATCTCGTGCGTGACGACGACGCGGGTTCGCCCCGGGGCGGGGCCGATCAGCGGCTCCACCAGCGCCGCCGCCTCGGGGTCGAGGTGGGAGCGCGGCTCGTCGAGCAGCAAAAGCTCAGGGTCGTGGAGCACCGCGCGGCAGACGGCGAGCCGCTGCACCATGCCGGCGGAGAGGTTGCGAACCAGCTCCCCGGCCCACCGCGACATCCTGACCCGGTCGAGGAGCTCGGCGATCCGCTCTTCGGCCTCGCTCTCGAGCCCGTGCAGTCGCGCCTGGAAGCGCAGGTTCTCGGCGCAGGTGAGCTCGCGGTAGCAAAGCGGCTCGTGGCCCAGGTAGCCGATCCGCCCCCGCGCCTTCCACGCCTCGCCGGGCAGCGCGCAGCCCAGCACCGTGACCTCGCCGGCGGTGGGGCGAAGCAGGGTCGCCAGGACCCGCAGCAGGGTCGTCTTGCCGGCGCCGTTCGGCCCCAGCACGGCGAGGGTCTGGCCCTCGGGCAGCTCGAGGGTCAGGTCGCGCAGAGCCGTCCGCTCGCCGTAGTCTCGCCACAGGCGTGCGAGCGCGACGGCGGAGGGCGGCGCGGCCGCCGCCGTGGCCCCGGATTCTCGCTGGATAGCGGCGGTTTCCGCCACCCCGCGATTCTCCCAGTTGAACCCTCCAGTCGCGAGGGCCGTATCCCAACGGTACGATCGCGCCGATCAACGAGCTTGGAGGTGAGGCGGTGCGACGGTCCCTGATCATTTCGGCTGCCGCGGTGGCGCTGGCGATGACGTTTCCGGCGGCCGCCGGCGCGGTCCCGCGTCAGATCGACGTAGACGATGACTTCTTCGCCCCGAGGAATCCCCCGACCCGGAACTTCGAGCCCGGCCCCAGCTTCCGGTGGTCGAACGGCGGCGGGACGAGTAACGAGCACAACGTCCGCCAGGACGACAGGCTGTTCTCCTCCGGCGGCCTCACCGATGGGCCGATCAACTTCGCGATCCGCGCCTCCGCCGGCTCCTTCCACTACTACTGCACGCTCCATCAGGCGCAGGGGATGTCCGGCCGGGTCAAGGTTCGCCCGATCGCCGTGCCCGATTCGCTGGTCGGGCGAGATCGCGGTCCGCTGGGCGAACTCCAGCACCAACACGGGCTCGCGGTTCGACGTCCGCTACCGGGTGGACCAGCGGAGGTGGAAGACCTGGAAGAACGACACGTCCGGTTTCAGTGGGTTCTTCGGCCGCAACGACAACCCGGTCAACTACAGGCCGAACCGCCACAACTACAAGATCAAGGTGCGCTCGGAGCGTCGCCAGGTCAGCAAGCGCAGCGACTGGTCGCCGGCCCTGTCTCTCTGAGGCTTTCGCGACGACTAGCGGTTTTACCCCCTCCTAGCCGGCGGAGGCAACCCTTCGATCGTTCCGCCGGAGGACCTGAGCGGTCCCCCGCCCGTACTCAGTGAGGTCGTCGTGCGCCTCCGCCAGACATCCCTTGCCCTCGCCATCGCCGTGCCCGTCCTGGTCGCGATGGCGGCCCTCTGGCTCGTCCAGCCGCTCGCCCCGGCGGGCGGGGGCGCTCAGAGGAAGAGGGCGAGCCGGCGCAGAGCACCAAGGGGGGTAGACGACAGCCGGCATCGCATCGATGGTCGAATCACGCTCGATCAGACGAACGCCAGCTCGGACCATCGCTTCCGGCGCCCGGATTCGCTGGCGCCGCTCGCAGGCGATCGGGCTCCCACACGCCGGCCGCCTGCTGCGGGGAGTGCGGCTGCCCGCCGAGGGCGCCCATTTCTTCACCTGGGACCCGATCCACAGGCGCTCCCCCAACCGAGCCTGGCGGCGCTGGGGAACCGACGACCTCGTGCGCGCCACGCTGCGCGTGATCCACGCCCACGCGGCCGCCCATCCGGGCGCCCCGCGGGTGGGCATCGGCGATCTGAGCCGGCCGCACGGCGGCGACTTCGGCCCCCAGTTCGGGGCG
The DNA here is from genome assembly GCA_963721735.1 of uncultured Actinomycetes bacterium. Lineage (GTDB taxonomy): Bacteria > Actinomycetota > Thermoleophilia > Solirubrobacterales > 70-9 > AC-56. The sequence continues at coordinate 18,131 of CAVRKX010000018.1, read as the reverse complement.
ATCGGGCACGCCACCCACCAGAGCGGCCTCGACGTGGACGTCTACTACCCGCTTCGAAGCGGGGCCGAGCGGGCGCCGCTGTCGGTGGACGAGGTCGACCTGGCCCTGGCCCAGGACCTGGTGGACCGCTTCGTCCGCGCCGGCGCGGTGAAGGTCTACGTGGGCCCGAGCACCGGGCTCACCGGGCCGCCCGGGGTGGTCGAGGCGATCCCCCTGCACGACAACCACCTCCACGCGCGGCTGCCCGGCTGATCGAGCCTCAGCGCTGCCCGGCTGATCGAGCCTCAGCGGTCCTTGCGAAGCGTGCGGGCGCCGACCCGCAGCAGCGGCAGGCCACCCTCCCGCAGCGCCTTCAGCCGCGCGCCGTTTCGGCCGTAGAGCAGGCGGGCCGAGGCGCGCACCGCCTGGCCCAGGGTTCGGTCGTAGGGCTGCCACCAGAAGTCGCGGGTGAGGCCCGGCTCCCAGGAGACGAGCTTGATGTCCACGCACTCGTAGAAGCCGAACTTCGAGTGCGAGCGGCCCAGGCCCGATTCCTTGACGCCGCCCCACGAGCACTGGCAGGCGGCATGGGTGTAGGAGTGATCGTTGATCCACACCATCCCCGACTCGATCCGCCTCGCCATCCGCTCCCCTTTGGCCCGGTCCTTGGTCCAGACCGAGGCGCCGAGGCCGAAGTTCGAGTCGTTGGCCCTCCGTAGCGCCTCGTCCTCGGAGTCGACGACGATGATCGGCACCACCGGGCCGAAGATCTCCTCCCTCATGATCCGCATCTCGTCCTCGACCCCCGCGAGAACCGTGGGGGCGATGAACTTGCCGCCGAATCCCGCCACCTCGCGCGGGCCGCCCGCCACCCGCTCGGCGCCCCCCTCGAGGGCGTCGTCGACCAAACCCGAGACGACCTGGAACTGGTCCTCCGAGACCATCGGCCCGATCTCGGTCTCCCACTCCATGGGATCGCCCACGGTGAGCTCGCTCGCTCGCCGAACCACCCCCTCGATGAAGCGGTCCGCGACCTCGCGCACCACGTAGGTGCGCTCGATCCCCGAGCAGGTCTGCCCCGCGTTCGCGAAGCCGCCCCACACGCAGCCCGAGATCGCGTTCGGAAGCTCGGCATCGCCGCAGACGATCTGGGGGTCCTTGCCGCCCAGCTCCAGGACCGAGCCCTTGAGCTGCCGGGCGCAGATCTCGCCCACCCCGCGACCCACCTCCACCGAGCCGGTGAAGAAGATCTTCCGCACCGAGGACTCGCAGAGCGCCTGGCCGACCGCCCCGCCGCCGTGGACGACCCGCACCAGCCCCTCCGGCAGGCCCGCCTTCTCGAACGTCTCCCTGATCCGCTCGCCGAGCAGCGGCGTCAGGCTGGCCGGCTTGAGCACGACCCCGTTGCCGGCCAGCAGCGCCATCGCGACCTCGTCGAAGGGGATCGCCCATGGGTAGTTCCAGGGCGCGATCACGCCCACGACCCCGAGCGGCTCGTAGCTGAACTTGGCCTTCTTCGACAGGAACAGTGCCTGGCTCATGCGGATCGGCTCGTCGTCGAGGATCTTCGGGCCGGCGTCCGCGCACCAGTGAAGGACGTCGATCGTGGGAACGACCTCCATCGTGTAGCTCTCCGTGATCGGCTTGCCCTGCTCGCGCGTGAGGAGCTCCGTGACCTCGTCGAGCTCCTCGACCAGGACGTCGGCCGCGCGGCGCAGGTAGCGCGCTCGGTCGGCGAGCGCCAGCTGGGCCCAGAAGGGCTGCACCTCGGCGACGTCGTCGACGACTGCCTGCACCTCCGCGGGCTTCACCGTCTCGACCGAGCCGATGAGCTCGCCGGTGGCGGGATTGAACGACTCCAGCTGCCCCATCCGGGCGGATTCTATGCGGAGGCCTCGGGAACCGAGCCCGGCGGCCCCGCGCGCCCAATCGCGGGGCCGCCGTGTTCTGCTCGCCGCCGGCGGGTGGTCCACCGCGGCGTTTGACTCGGCCTGGTTTGTCGGGATGGCGCGAAAGCCTTGCGGCTCGGGTCAAGGCTCAAAACACCTTTGTGGCGCGAGAGTTGCGTGGCCGCCCCGGCAAGCTGGGGCTGGGCGATTTCAGTCGAGGGTGCGGCCTCTCTAGTCCGTGCCCTGGCCGAGGCCGCGGAGCCGGCGACGAATCTCGTCCAGGCGGCGCCGAAGCTCGCCCTCGAACCCCCGCTCGGTGGGCTCGTAGAAGCGCTCGGCTTCGAGGCCATCCGGCAGCACCGGCTGATCGGCGACGCCCCCGGGCTCGTCGTGAGGGTAGACGTAGCCGATCCCGCGCCCGAGCTTGCGAGCTCCCGGATAGTGGGCGTCCTGTAGGTAGGAGGGCGGAGGCTTCGCGCCGTGCTCGCGAACATGCGCCGTGGCCCGCTGGAGGCCGCGGTAGGAGGCGTTCGACTTGGGGGCCATGGCCAGGTAGACGGCCGCCTGAGCCAGGTTCAGCCGGCACTCGGGCAGGCCGACCCGGTCCACCGCCTCGGCGGCGGCGTTGGCGACGAGCAGCGCCCGCGGATCGGCGTTGCCGACGTCCTCGGAGGCCAGGATCACCATCCGGCGCGCGATGAAGCGCGGGTCCTCGCCGCCCTCGAGCATCACCGCCAGGTAGTAGAGCGACGCGTCCGGGTCGGAGGCGCGGGTGGCCTTGATCCACGCCGAGACGTAGTCGTAGTGGCGGTCGCCCTCGCGATCGTAGGTGAGCGCCTTGCGTTGAAGCGCGTCCTCGGCGGTGTCGAGGTCCACGGGACCTCCTCCCGGCCGCGCGGTGCCGACAGCCCGCTCGAGCGCCGACAGCGCCACCCGGGCGTCGCCGCCGCTGCGAGTCGCGAGCAGCTCCAGCGCCTCGTCCGACACCTGCGGCGGGTCCGCGATCCCGCGTTCGGGATCGGAGAGGGCGCGTTGCAGCAGCCGGCGTGTGTGCTCCGCGGTCAGCGGCCGCAGCTCATACAGCTGCGTGCGGCTCAGAAGCGCCGAGTTCACTTCGAAGTACGGGTTCTCGGTGGTGGCCCCGATCAGCGTCACCAGCCCCTCCTCCACCGCCGGCAGGAGCGCGTCCTGCTGGGCCTTGTTGAAGCGATGGATCTCGTCGAGGAAGAAGATCGTCGGCTCGTCCGTGGCCCGGCGGCGCTCCTCCGCTCGCTCGATCACGGCGCGAACCTCCGCCCGGCCGGCGCTGACCGCCGAGAACTCCTCGAATGCCCCGCGGCAGGCGGCAGCGATGATGCGCGCCAGGGTCGTCTTTCCGGAGCCCGGCGGCCCGTGGAAGATGGCCGAATGCGGTTCCCCGGTCTCCACCGCCGCGCGCAGCGCGGACCCCTCGCCGAGCAGATGCTCCTGCCCGAGGAGCTCCTCCAGGGAGCGCGGGCGCATCCGCACCGGCAGAGGCGCCTCTTCCGGCGGCACGCTCGTCCTGTGGGCTGACCCGTGGCCGGTGTCGAACAGCCGCTCCATTCGCGATCGGAGATCCAGTATGACCGCGCCGTGGACGCACTTCGAGCCTCAGGCGGTCGTCGGTTCGGGAGGCGGCGAGTAACCTGGGGCGATGGGCGAGGAGACGGTGGCGACCGACACCGGACGTGAGGTCGGAGGCCAGGCGGTGGCGCTGCTCCAGGAGCTGATCAGGATCGACACCGCCAACCCTCCCGGCAACGAGGAGCAGGCCCAGCTGCTGCTGGCCGAGACCCTGACGGCGGCCGGCTTCGACTGCGAGCTGCTGGCCGCCGAGCCCGGCCGTCCGAACCTGGTCGCGCGGCTCGCCGGGGAGAGCGCCGGGCCGACGCTTTGCCTGCTGAGCCACGTCGACACGGTCCCGGCCGATCCCTCCGAGTGGAGCTTCGATCCCTGGGCGGGCGACGTCGTAAACGGGGAGATACAGAGGCAGGGGCGCTCTGGACATGAAGGACCAGGTGGCCGCCGAGGTCGCCGCCGCCGCCGCGCTCGGCCGCGACGGCTGGCGTCCCCGCGAGGGAGAGCTCCTGGTCGTCGTCACCGCCGACGAGGAGGCGGGAGCCGCGGCCGGGGCGCAGTGGCTTTGCAGAGAGCATCCCGACAAGGTGCGGTCCGACTACGTGCTCAACGAGGGCGGGGGCATCTCGTTCGAGCTCGATGGGCGGCGGTTCTACCCGCTTTGCGTGGGCGAGAAGGGACCGTGCCGGTTCTGGATCCGAGCGCGGGGCGTCGCCGGCCACGCCTCGGTCCCGGGCCTGGGGGACAACGCGCTCCTGAAGCTTGCCCCCGCGCTCGAGCGACTGCGCGAGCAGCCGCCCCTGGAGCCGACGCCCGAGGGGGTGGCCTTCGTAGCGGCGCTGGACGGCCGGGAGATCGACCCGCACGACCATGCGGCGCTCGAAGCCGCGGTCGAGCGGCTTCGCGAGGCGGCCCCCGAGGTCGCCGCGTACCTGGCGGAGCCGATGCTGAGGGTGACTATGGTGCCGACCGAGGCCAGCGCCTCACAGAAGGAGAACGTGATCCCCTCGCGCGCCGAGGTCCTGGTCGACTGCCGGGTGCCACCGGGGATGGGCCCCGACGAGGCGCTCGAGCGCGCGAAGGCCATGCTCGGCGAGGCGGCCGACGGGCTGGAGCTCGAGTTCAGGGACACCGTGGTGGGGAACCGCTCCTCCGCCGACTCGCCGCTTGCAACGTCGATCGAGGAATGGCTTGCCGAGGAGGACCCGGGAGCCACCCTGGTGCCCACCGTGATGGCGGGCTTCAGCGACAGCCACTGGTTTCGGCGTGCGTTCGACTCCGCCGTCGTCTACGGCTTCTGCCCGCAGCGCGAGATGGCCCTGCCCGAGGCGATGCCGCTGGTCCACGGCGCCGACGAGCGGGCCGCGGTCGCCGACGTGGACCTGGCCGCTCGCTTCTATCGAGACATCGCTCAGGCGGTCCTCGGATGAGCGAGAACGGCGCCTCCGCCGACCGCGCGCTGGGTACCCACGGCAACGGCGCCGGGGCCGAGCCGCTTCGGCTCGGTGGGATGGCGCTTCGCAACGGGCTGTTGATTCACGGCCCCAGAGCCTGGGCGGCGGCAGCTCGGACCCGTGACGGCCACATCGAGGTGTCGTCCGGCGCCAAGCCGGTGTTCTGGCGCGGGCGGCTGGGCTCGATCCCGCTGCTTCGCGGTCCGTTGCGGCTCGCGGAGGCGTTCGCGGTCATACCGCTGGCCCGCCGTCGCCTGCCGGCGGCTCGGCTCCCGATCGAGGACCCGCGGGTCCTCGTGGTCGCGCTCGCCACCGCCGCGGCCAGCGGAGCGATCCGCCGCCTCGGACGGGCGCACGCGTCGGGCGGTCGCAGCACCTTGAGGGAGGGCGTGATCGGCCTCCTGGGAGTGCTGCCGGCGGCGGCTGCGCTTCGCGATCGAGATCTGGCCGCGTACCACGGCGTCGAGCACAAGGCGATCGGCGCCTACGAGCGCCACAGCCTGGACCCGGCCGACGCCCCCAAGGAGCACGAGCGCTGCGGCTCCAACCTGATCGCGCCGCTGCTCGTCCTCTCGGTGGCCGGCCAGCTCGCCACGGAAAGGCTGTTCAAAGACCCGGGGCCGCTGGCACGAGCGACCGCCGGGCTCGCCAGCGTCTCGGGCGCGGTTGAGCTGTTCGCCTACGCGGAGCGCCACCCCGAATCGGGGCTCGGCCGCGGGATCCATGGCGTCGGGCACCAGATCCAGCGCCTCTTCTCCACCCGCGAGCCGACCCCCGAGCAGCTCGAGGTCGGCTCTGTCGCGCTGCGCGAGATCCTGCGAGCCGAGGCGGAGCTGGCAGCAAACGTTCAGCCGAGCGGCGGGGCTGCCGATACCTTGTAGGCAGGCAGCCCCTGGGGAGGACCCAACCGCAGATGACGACCCTCTCGATACTAGGCCTCGACTGGTACGAGTTCCAGAACTACGTCGGCCTCTGGGTGCCGATCCTGCTGATGGGCGTGCTCGTCTACCTGATCTGGCGGACGCTGAAGCTGATGCCGCGCACCAAGCCGCAGCAGATCACCCCCAGATCTGCGAGCTCCGTCACATGGGCCGACATCGAGGGAGTCGAGGAGACCAAGGACGAGCTGCGCGAGGTGGTCGAGTTCCTGAGGCGGCCGAAGCAGTTCAAGCGGCTGGGCGCAACGGTGCCGAAGGGCATCCTGCTGCACGGCCCGCCCGGCACCGGCAAGACCCTGCTCGCCAAGGCCGTCGCTCACGAGTCGGGCGCCAACTTCTTCGGCCAGTCGGCCTCCTCGTTCGTGGAGATGTTCGCCGGCTTGGGGGCGGCGCGGATCCGGCGACTGTTCAAGCAGGCCCGCGAGAATGCCCCGGCGATCATCTTCATCGACGAGCTCGACGCGGTCGGCGCCCATCGCGGCTCGGACATCTCGGGGGAGCGCGACCAGACGCTGAACCAGCTCCTGGTCGAGATGGACGGCTTCGACTCCCGCGACAACGTGATCGTGATGGCCGCGTCGAACATGCTCGAGAAGCTCGACCGCGCGCTGCTGCGCCCCGGGCGCTTCGACCGCCAGGTCTTCGTGCCCCCGCCCGACATGCGCGGGCGCGAGCGGATCCTCGGCGTGCACACGCATAACAAGCCGCTGGGCGACGACGTGGACCTGGAGCGGATGGCGCGTCACACCGCCGGGCTGACGGGCGCGGACCTGGCCAACCTCGCCAACGAGGCGGCGATCCTGGCCGGTCGCAGCGACCGCGACCGAATCGCCCAAGCCGACTTCGACAACGCCTTCGAACGCGTGGTCGCCGGCCTGCAATCCCGGAAGGTGATCACAGCCCACGAGAAGCGCGTGGTCGCCTGGCACGAGGCCGGGCACGCGCTGGTCTCGGAGCTCTTGCCCACGGTCGACAAGGTCCAGAAGGTCTCGATCGTGCCCCGGGGCAAGGCGCTCGGCTACACCCTGAACCTCCCGCAGGAGGATCGCTACCTGAAGTCGCGCGAGGAGCTGATCGACTACATGAAGGTGCTGCTCGCGGGGCGGGTATCGGAGCAGATGACATTCGGTCGCGTCACCACCGGCGCAGCCGACGACCTGAAGAGGGTCACCGAAATCGCGCGCTCGATGGTCTACGAGTACGCGATGGGCACCTCGATCCGCTCCCATCAGGTCCCGGCCGATGACTTCACCGTCTCCGAGGCGTTGCGCCGCACGCGTGACGAGGAGGTGCAGGCGATCTCCGAGGAGGCCTACCGAGGGGCCTACCGCTTGCTGGCCGACCACCGCGACCTTCTCGACGAGATCGCCGAGAGCCTGCTCACCAACGAGGTGATCGAGCACGACGAGATCCGCGAGATCATCGACCGGCAACGCCTGAGCGACCGTCGTCCGGGAGAGCTCGAAGAGCATCAGGAGGCCCCCGAGCGGCTGGGGGATCGCGCGGAGGCACTCGCCTCCCAGCCGCGGACGAGCCGGCCAGGGCCCGAGCCGCGCTGACAGAGCGCGACCCGCGTCAACGCGCTGATAGAGCGCGAACCCGCCTCAATAGACTGGCCGGCGTGTTCGAGCTGGTCGATCACGTGGGCCTCGCGGTATCCGACCTGGAGCGGGCGACGGCTCTCTACGAGGGGACCTTCGGGATGCCGGTCGTCCACCGGGAGACCGTGGAATCGCAGGGCGTCGAGGCGGTGCTGCTGGACGTCGGCGAGGGGCACGTGGAGCTGCTTCACCCCCTCGGGCCCGAGACCGTGGTCGGGCGGTTCATCGCCAAGCGCGGCGAGGGCCTTCACCACGTCGCCTACCGGGTCACCGACATCGACTCGACGCTGGCAACGCTGAAGGGGGCGGGCATCGAGCTGATCGACTCAGAGGCTCGGGTCGGCATCCGGGGGAGCCGGGTAGCGTTCCTGCATCCGAAGGCGACCGGCGGCGCGCTCACCGAGCTGGTCGAGCCGGCGGCAACCCACTAGCGATTTCGAGAGGCGGTCGATGGCCGAGGAGATGAAGCGCATCGAGATCGGGTTCGGGGGCGGCCAGGTGATGAGCGCCCGCCTGGCGGCCAGGCACCTCGAGGCGCTGCGCCAGGCGCTCACGTCCACCGACAAGCTGGCGAGCGAGGCGGCGAGCTGGTACGACCTCGAATCCGAGGACGGCGCGATCTCGCTCGACCTGCGGCAGGTGGTGTTCGTGCGCGTCGCCGCCGCCCCGCACACAATCGGCTTCTCGGACACATGAGGAAGGCCGTCGCGCTGGGCGCGGGAGCTGTGGGCGCCGCCGCCCTGTGGTGGCGGAAGAACCCCTCCGCCTGTCCGTACGGGCAGCGGTTCTGGGTCGAGGCGCCGCATCCGTTCATTACACGCGCTCGCCTGCGCGAGATCCTCGAGCCTCAGCCCGGGGAGCGCCTGCTCGAGATCGGTCCCGGCACCGGCTACTACACACGCGACCTGGCGGCCTGGGTCGGCGACCAGGGGATGGTCGAGATCTTCGACATCCAGCAGGAGATGCTCGACCACACCATTCGCGCCGCCCGCGAGCGCGGCCTCTGGAACGTCAATCCCACCCTCGGCGACGCCCAGGACCTGAGCTGGGACGACGACGGCTTCGACGCCGCGATCCTGATCACCGTGCTGGGCGAGATCCCCGACCAGGACGCGGCGCTGCGCGAGATCGCCCGCGTGCTGAAGCCGGGCGGGCGCCTGGTCGTCGGCGAGCTGTTCGGCGATCCCCACATGGTCACGCTCGGCTCGCTCCAGCGGCGAGCGGAGGCCGCCGGCCTGCGCTTCGAGCGCCGCGTGGGGCCGAAGGTCGGCTACTTCGCCCGCTTCAGCGCCTGAGGCGATCGAGAGGACTTTCGATCGAGTGATGGAGAATCCCCCACTCGTCCAACCCCGAACAAGGAGGCGACCATGGCTGACTACGCGGTGAAGAGGATCGACGAGATGGAGGCGATCTACGCGGGGGCGTTCAAGCGCGCGCGGGCCGAGCTCGGGGTCGAGTCGTTCGGCTTGCAGGTGATCGACATGCCCGCGAACGCCGATCAGTATCCGGAGCACGACCACGCAGGCGACGGTCAGGAGGAGGTCTACCTCGCGCTGCGCGGCGCCGGGGAAGTGGAGATCGAGGGAACGCGGTACCCCCTGGATCCAGAGACGATGGTGCGGGTGAGCGCGGGCACCAAGCGCAAGATCTGGCCCGGCGAGGAAGGCGTCCGCCTACTCGCGATCGGAGGTTGCCCAGGCAAGGCGTACGAGGCGCCGGAGATCTCCGAGCTCGGCTCCCCCGACCCCCTGGCGCAGAGCCAGGCCTAGAGGAACCCTGGCGTAGAGCCAGGCCTAGCGGGACCCTCTGGATCGCGCTAGCGGGCGAGCGCCGGCCACAGGCGCTCCTCCGCGTCGAGCACCTCGGCGGCCGCCGCGCCGACCCCTGACCAGATCTCCGGTCGGGGCTCGTCCGCCTCGCTTGCGGCCAGCAGGTGCTCGGCGAGCGTCGTCCACAGACCCGCCGCCTCGGCGGCCAGCGGCGCCTGTTGGTGGCCGACCTCTTCCAGGAAGCGGGAGTACATGAGCCGGAAGTTGCCGCCGCCGGTTCCCCGGCGCTCGATCACCTGGTAGCAGAAGCGCGCGCACCACTGCCAGTCCTCGGCCTGTTCGGGCCAGTCGGCGATCTCGGCGGCGAACCGGCGCAGCGCCGGCAAGCCCTCGTACTCGCCCAGCGGAGGGTCGAGCATCTGCTTGGCGTTGCGCGCGATCGCGTTCGCCGAGGCCTCGCGGACGTCGCCCAGCTCGGCCCCCTCCGGGATCGCGAACATGTGCCCCTCGAGCTGGAAGAGCGGATGGTTGCCGTGGCGGGCACGGGCGAGGCTGTCGAGGCGCGTCGTCTGAAGGTCCTCGAACGAGGTGTCGGAGAGGTAGGCGACCTCAGCGTCGTAGCCGGCCAGGACCACGGCGTGGCCGGGGAAGTGCGCCGAGCTTCCGTAGTGGTCCAGGTAGTAGAGGTCGGTCAGCAGGATCGCCGGCCGTCCGCCGTCCACGGCGGCCCGGGCCGCCTCCCAGGAGGCCTCCGGATCGGCGAAGGTGTCGAACTGGATCGGCGCCGCGGTCAGCTCGACGAACTGCTGCTCGAGCCGGCCGACGCGCCCGTTCGTGAATCGCGACGGCGAGGAGCCCTCGAGCGTCACGTAATAGAAGCTGACCCCCGCGCCGAGCCCGAGCGCCATCTCCTCGGAGATCTCGGCGCCATGAAAGGCCAGCAGGTTGCGAAGCGCGGTCGAGCCGCAGTGGTTACCGGGAACGTGCCGGTAGTCGGGGACCATCGTCGGGGCGGTAGTCGCCTCCATGCACCGGGATTCTGCCCTACCCGGGAGCGGGCGTGGGTCAGGCCTCGGCGATTTGCGCCCGCAGGCCCAGGTACTCGGTTCGGGCCCGGAAGGTGGCGCGCATCTCGCCGATCAGCTCGTCCAGGAACTCGCGGCGATAGACCTCGTCGGTGAGCATCGAGATCGCGAAGTAGAGGCCCGTGAAGGCGGCGATCGCCCCCGAGACGCGCAAGAGCTCCTCGGTGAGGATGCCCCGGTGGCCGAAGAGGTCGATCGTGAGCAGGACGTTCCCGCCGGAGCCGATCCAGGAGCGCAGCACGTCGGCGTCGATCACCAAGACGCCGAGGGCGACGAAGAAGGCGCCCACCGCGACGCTGACCAGGAGCACCTGAAGGGCCTGGCTCACGAACAGGACCAGCCCCACGTTGAGCCGCTGTCGATGATCCAGCTCCGGCCCCGCACCGCCGGCCTCGCGCTCCAAGGAGCGCACCTCGCGTGGCACCCGGGCCACCAGAAAGGAGGTGCCCAGGGCGACGAAGAGCCCCGCGAGGACCGCCAAAGACGCCAGCGGCAGGTCGGAGAACACCTCCCACATCTCGACGGTCAGGAAGAGGACCACCGAGAAGATCATCAGCAGCGGGATCGCGCGCATGAGCAGCGCCAGCGACGAGGCGAGCTGGCTCAAAAGCCGCGCGAACGCCCAGCGCACGATCGACAGCAGGCCGTAGCCGACCACGCCGTAGATCAGGGCCAGCAGGGCGAGGTTGGCGGCGGCGGTGACCGCGGCGCTTCGCCACTGCCCGCCGAAGATCAGCGGCAGGAGTGCCGGCAGGGCGACGAAGGCCGCGAGCTCCCCTCGGCCGACGTCCTCCGGCAACGCGAGCGGCGGTCGCCCGCGGGCACGGTTCAGGGCGATGGCCGCAACCAGCAGGATCGCCAAGCCGCCGAGCGCCGCCGCGATGTTCCCCACCAGCGACCAATCGAGCTGAATCGCCCCGAGCATCTCGCCGAGGAAGACGAGCGCCAGCAGCGGAGCCGCACGGTTGAAGACGTCGGTCGAAGCCGAGAACCCCTCGATCAGGAGCGGCAGTCCGGCCCGCCTGAAACCACGCTCGTAATCGGCGAGGCGGTCCTCGGAGCTCACGGGCGCATTTCAGCGGCGAGTTCGGACGTTCGCGCCCTATGCTCCGCGCCGTGCTCGCGCGGCTCCAAGCGCTCGACCGGCGTCTGCTTCGCACGATGCGGACGCGCTGCCATGGGCCTCAGATCGAAGCCACGGGGAAGGCGCTCGGCACGGCTGGAGAGTGGGGCGCGGCCTGGGTGGCGATCGGGGTCGCCGCGGCCGCCGTCGACCCGACCCGCCGCGAGCGCTGGCTGCGCGCCGCCGCGGTCGCCCCCGCCGCGGTCGGGGCCAACTACCTGGTCAAGCTCGCCGTGGGCAGGCGCCGCCCGCGCCTGCGCCGGCTGCCGCCCCTGGCCTCGGCGCCAAGCGAGCTGTCCTTCCCGTCGGCCCATGCCACCTCGTCGCTGGCGGCGGCGACCGCGATGGGGCGCGTCGCCCCGGCCTCGCGCCTGCCGCTCTACGGGCTCGCCGGCGCCATCTGCCTCACACGCCCCTACCTCGGCATGCATTACCCGTCCGACGTGCTCGGCGGCGCCGCGCTCGGCGTGGCGATCGGCCGGCTTTGGCCCGGATTGCGCGGCAAGGGCACCGAGGACCGCCTGATCGACCTGGTGGCGAGCGCCGAAGGCGATCCCGGGCGCTCGTGAAGGTCGGCATCGTCGGCCTGCCCAACGCGGGCAAGACGACGCTCTTCAACGCCCTTACGCGGGCCGCGGCGGAGACCGCCATCTACCCGTTCACGACGGTGGAGCCGAACGTCGCCGTCGTCGAGGTCCCCGACCATCGCCTGGCGGCCGTTGCCAAGGCCGCCGGCGCGAGCCCGCAGGTCCCGGAGACGATCGAGTTCCGAGACATCGCCGGGCTGGTGCAGGGCGCCTCGGCCGGCGAGGGGCTGGGCAATCGCTTCCTGGCCGAGATCCGCGAGACCGACGCGATCTGCCACGTGGTCCGCGCCCACGGCGACGAGGGGGTTCCTCATCCCGAGGGGCGAATCGACCCTGTCGCCGACGCCGAGGTGGTGGACGCCGAGCTGCTGCTCGCCGATCTCGATCAGGCGCAGGGCCGGCTGGAGCGGGTCCGAAAGCTGGCGCACTCCGGCGCCAAGGAGGCGGCGGCGGAACGCGACTGGCTCGAGCTCGTGGTCGAGGGCCTCCGCCGTGGCGAGCCGGCGCGGACGGTGCCGGCCCCGGCCCTGGCGCCGAGCGCCCCCGCGGAGCTCCAGGCGCTGAGCTCCAAACCGGTGCTCTACGTCGCCAACCTGGACGAGGGGGAAGGCGAGCCCCCGGCGGCGCTGGTGGAGCACGCGCGGCGCCAGGACGCGGGCTGCATCGGGATCAGCGCCCGGATCGAGGCGGAATTGGCGGAGCTCCCCGCCGAGGGGGCCGTCGAGATGCGCGCCGAGCTGGGGTTGGGGGAGTCGGGGCTTGAGCGGCTGGTGCGCGCGGCCTACGAGCTGCTCGACCTGGTCACCTTCTTCACCGCGCACCGCGGCAGCGAGGCCCGAGCGAGGGCGCTGGGCCGCGGGCTGAGCGCCTGGGACGCAGCCGGCAAGGTGCACACCGAGATCCAGGCCGGCTTCGTGCGGGCCGAGGTGATCGACTGGCGCGAGCTGGTGGAGGCGGGCGGCTACGGCGAGGCGCGCGAGCGTGGGCTGGTCCGGACCGAGGGGCGCGACTACGTGGTCCGCGACGGCGACGTGATCACGATTCGCCACTGAGCGGAGCCGTCGCGCCCCAGCTGTAGCCGACGGGGTCTCGCACCCAACGTGTAGCCGGACGGTCTGTTACCTTTCCGCGCTTCGTTTGTAAGGAAGCCTTAATGAAATTCGCCGAGTCCCCGGTGCCCCAGGCACCGGGGAGCGGGGGACCCAAGGGGGCACAGCCCCCAGGGGCGAATCGGACCGCCGTCCGTAGCGCAGCTCTTTCAGCGCGAGCCCGACAGCTAACCCCGTAGGCCGACGAAAGAGGAGGCCGGATTTGAGAGCCAGGGCTAAGAAGGGATGCGACGCGCGCGTTGAGCCGGGCGCCTCGGGCGGGCGCCCGGCGACGCTGGTCGTCGTCGTCGCGATCGCGGCGATCGTGTGTGCGACGGCCGGCGCCGCGTCGGCGCAGGAGCCGAGCGAGCCGAGCTCCGGCGGCGACGTGACGAGCGCGTCCAGCGGCGGGAGCGGCGCAGCGACCGCGTCCGAATCCAGCTCCGGCGGAAGCTCCGGATCGAGCGCGGCCGGCTCGAGCAGGCTGCGGTTGAAGGCGGAGAGCACCAGCCCGGGCAGGGTGTTCTTCAAGGGCGTCAGGAAGGCCACCTACCAGTACTCGATCGCCGGACGCCGGCCGCGCGACCTCAAGATCCAGGCGGTGCGTCGCAGCAACGGGCAGGTCGTCAGGACCTGGAGGCGCGACAACGTGGAGCCGGGCACCAAGCACACGATCCGCTGGGCGGGCACGAACCGGGGCGGCGGCGAGGCCCACAAGGGCATGTACGTGTTTCGGGTCCGCGAGCCGGATGGTCGCGCGGCGGAGCGCAGCCGCAGCAAGGGAGCTGCCCGGTTCCGCCTCTTCCCGCACAAGTTCCCGGTTCGAGGGGCGCATCAGTACTGGGACGGCTTCGGCGCGGGCCGAAACCACATGGGGCAGGACCTCGGCGCCAGGTGCGGCTCGAGGGTCGTCGCGGCCCGCGGCGGCAAGGTGCAGTGGCGGGGCTACCAGGCCAGCGGCGCGGGCTACTACCTGGTGATCGACGGCAAGGCCACCAGCTACGACTACGTCTACATGCACCTGAGGCGAAAGGACCGCCCGCAGGACGGGGAGCGGGTGCGCACCGGCCAGCGAATCGGCCGCATCGGCATGTCCGGCAACTCGAGCGACTGCCACCTGCACTTCGAGATCTGGTCGCGACCCGGCTGGTACGAGGGCGGGCGTGCGATGCGGTCGGTCAGCAGGCGCCTGAAGGACTGGGACGCCTGGAGCTGATGCGGGGGCGGCAAGCGCGTCCCGGTAGGCCGCTGCGGGTAGATTGCGCTCGTGCGAACCGAGGCCCGCTTTCCCCGCCTGGAGCGCCAGGCGGGCCACTACGAGAGCTTCTATCTGAAGGCCTCGCGGCCGACGGGCGGGCAGGGCGTTTGGATCCGCCACACCGTCCACAAGCGGCCCGCCGAGGAGCCGACGGCCGCCCTTTGGCTGACCGTCTTCGACGCTGACGCGCCGGGGCCTCGGGCGATCAAGGCCAACTTTCCCGCCGGGGAGCTCGCGGCGCCCGAGGGCGCCTACATCCGCGTCGACGGGGCGGTGCTCGAGCCCGGCCGCGCCGCCGGCGAGCTGAAGACGCCCGAGCTCGAGGCGAGCTGGGATCTCAGCTTCGACGATCCCGGCCAGGCGTTTCACCACCTGCCCTACGAGCGGCTCTACGACGCGCCGCTGCCCCGCACGAAGTTCCTCAGCCCCTACCCGAGCGCGCGGTTCAGCGGCACGGTGACCGTGGGCGACGAGCGGATCGAGCTCGCCGACTGGCCGGGATGATCGGCCACAACTGGGGGGCTGAGCACGCCGAGCGCTGGGTGTGGATCCAGGGCGGTGACCTGGGCGGCGAGCGGGGCAACTACCTGGACCTCGCCGCGGGTCGGATCAAGGTCGGTCCCCTGACCACGCCGTGGGTCGCCAACGGGATGCTGCGTATCGACGGCGCCGAGCACAGGCTCGGTGGCTTCGACCGCATCCTGTCGACGAAGCTCGCCGAGCGGCCGACGTCGTGCCAGTTCCAGCTCTCGGGCAAGGACCTGAAGCTGCGCGGCAGGGTGTCGTCGGATCCCGGCAACTTCGTCGCCTGGATCTACGCCGACCCCAAGGGGCCCGAGCACAACACGCTCAACTGCTCGATCGCCGACCTCGAGCTCGAGGTCGAGCGCCGCGGCGCTCAACCGGAGCGCCTCGAGCTCGCGGGCGGCGCGACCTACGAGATCGGGATGCGCCAGACCGATCACGGCATCCCGGTCCAGCCGTATCCGGACGGCTAGCCCCGCCGGGACCCAGAGCTATCGCTTCAGGAAGCGCGCCCAGGTGCTCCGCAGGTCCAAGGCGCGCTTGGAGCCCGGCGCCGGAGACCCTGGAGCTCCCGTTCGAGCCGACGACGCGCGCGGTGACGATCCGGGGGGAGTCCCCGCGCTTCAGCACCCTGATCTTGCGCAGCCGGCCGGAGAAGTACGCCGAGAGCTTCGACTCGATCTCGTTCTGCGAGAAGCGCGCCTTCCACTTGTGGTAGGGCGACGCTCCGTCGTAGGGGTCCCGGACGCTCTTCAGGTAGCCGGCCGGGCGCGGCGCCGGGGAAGCCGTGCTCGACGCTCTCCGTCTGGCCCCCCGAGGTGGAGAAGAAGTACGTCGTCGCCACCTTCCTGCCGTGGCGCACCACCTCGCCGCTGGTGCGCGTGGCGGCCTTGTTCGTGCGCTCGGTCTCGGAGTCCTTGCCTCCGTAGACCTGGCTGCGCATGTCGTCATAGACGTCGAAGTCGCCTTCCCCGCTCGTCGCCAGCGCGTAGGAGCGCGCGGCGACCGCCTGCGCCCGAAGCGCCGCCTTGGGCCACGACGACGGGACCTCGTTCGGGACCACCCCCTTGACGTATGCCTGGAGCCCGACGGGGTTGATCACCAGCAGTCCGCCGTCCGAGACCTTCGCCTTCAGCTTGCCTCGGTAGACGCCCTTGTCGCCGATCCGGATCTTCCCGCCGCCGGCGGCGATGCCGCTTTGGCCGCAGTTCGCGATCCTGCCCTGCCCGGCGCGCCGCAGGATCACGTTGGAGCCTGAGCGCTTGAAGCGATAGCCCTGGCGGCGGCGCAGGCGCTTGCCGCAGGCCTTCTTCGCCTTCCTGAAGCTCACCGAGTCCGATCCCGAGCCCAGCAGCACCTTGATGGAGTTGCTGCCGGCGTGCCCGATCCGCGTGTGCCTGTAGTAGTGATGAAGGATCTTCCGGTATCCGCGCCCGTGTTGGGCGAGGCCGTAGGCGCCGTACTGGCTCATGCCGACCCCGTGGCCCCAGCCGCGCCCCTTGACCACCCACTTGGCGGCGCTCGCGGACCCAGGCCAGCACAGCGCGGCCAGCGCCACGACGCACGCCGCCAGCCCGACTACCATCCTTGTTCTTGCCTTTGCCTCCATCCGCCTTTGGGGCCCGTAACACCCTACGGGTCGCATGACCCAACGGGTCCCATGGCGCGGTTCGACCGTCGGCGCCCATTCCCTTCCGTTTCGTACGCTGCGGGTGTGCCCGTGCATCACCAGGTGGCTCCGGGCAGGAAGCGTGATTGGAGGTTTGAGATGAGCATCGCGACGCAGGAGCAGGCGGTCGTCGACGGGGTCGAGAAGCGCCTCTACATCGGCGGCGAGTGGCGCGATGCGAGCGGCGGCGCGACGCTCACGGTGGAGGACCCGGCGACCGGGGAGGCGCTGTGCGAGATCGCCGACGCCACCGCGGACGACGCGACGGCGGCGCTCGACGCCGCCGTCGCGAGCCAGGCCGAGTGGGCGGCCACGCCGCCCAACCAGCGGGGGGAGATCCTCTGGCGCGCCTTCGAGGCCCTCAACCGGCGAGCCGACGACCTCGCCCTGCTGATGACCCTCGAGATGGGCAAGGCGGTTGCGGAGTCGAAGGCGGAGATCGCATATGCGGCCGAGTTCTTCCGCTGGTTCTCGGGCGAGGCCCTGCGGATCGACGGCGACTACAAGGTGGCGGGCAACGCGGCCAGCCGGGTGCTGGTCATGCGCCAGCCGGTCGGCCCGTGCTTCTTCATCACCCCCTGGAACTTCCCCACCGCGATGGGAACGCGCAAGATCGGCCCGGCGATCGCCGCCGGCTGCACGATGGTCTGGAAGCCGGCCAAGCAGACCCCGCTGTCGGCGTTCGCCCTCGCCCAGGTGCTGGAGGAGTGCGGCCTCCCGGGCGGGGTGCTGAACGTGATCACGAGCTCCTCGTCGAGCTCAGTCGCCGAGCCCGTGATCGCCGACCCCCGGCTGCGGAAGCTCAGCTTCACCGGGTCGACAGAGGTCGGCCGCACGCTGATCGCCCAGGCGGCCGACAGCGTGCTCAACGTCTCCATGGAGCTGGGCGGGAACGCGCCGTTCCTGATCTTCGACGACGCCGACCTGGACGCGGCGCTCGAGGGAGCGATGGTCGCCAAGATGCGGAACATCGGCGAGGCCTGCACCTCGGCGAACCGCTTCCACGTCGCCGAGTCGCTGGCCGACGACTTCGCGTCCAGGCTCGCCGACCGCATGGGCTCGCTGAAGGTCGGCCGCGGCACCGAGGAGGGCATCGACGTCGGCCCGCTGATCGACGGCGACCAGCGCTCGAAGGTGGCCGAGCTGGTCGAGGACGCGCTCGGCAAGGGCGCCAGGGCCCTCGTCGGCGGGTCCGCGCTCGACGGCGCGGGTTACTTCTTCGAGCCCACGGTGCTCGGCGGGGTGAGCGCCGACGCCCGGGTGCTCAGGGAGGAGATCTTCGGGCCGGTCGCGCCGATCGCCTCGTTCTCCTCCGAGGAGGAGGCGATCGCGGCCGCCAACGACACCGAGTACGGGCTCGTCGCCTACGTCTTCACCCGCGACATCAAGCGGGCGCTGCGCGTCTGCGAGGGCCTGGAGACCGGGATGATCGGCCTCAACCAGGGCATGGTCTCGAACGCCGGCGCCCCGTTCGGCGGCGTCAAGCAGTCGGGTATCGGCCGCGAGGGCGGCAAGGAGGGCATCGACGAGTTCCTGGAGACGAAGTACGTGGCCGTGAACCTCTGAT
>CAVRKX010000017.1:0-111339 GCA_963721735.1 uncultured Actinomycetes bacterium | reverse complement strand
CCGCGCCGCGCAGTCATCGCAACGCGACACCATCCTCGCGCGAAGCGACAGCGAAAGACGCCCTCCAGATCCAACGACGCGCCGCAGGGGGGATCTAGAATCGGCGAATCGCCGCCGATCGCAAGCAGATCGCCCGTGACTCCTATACCGCCTTTGCGGCCGGCGACCGAGGGTTCTTTGAACGGCGCCTGAGCGACGGTTTCGTCTTCTCCGCACCGCCAGACCCCAAACTCGACCGTGCCGGGTACTTCGAGCGGTGTTGGCCGGGGGCGGGGCGGGGTGGTGACTTCGATTTCGTACGACTGATCGAGTCGGGCGACGAGGTGATCGTCACCTACGAGGCCGACATCTCCGGCGGCGGCCGAGGACGGAACACCGAAATCATCACTTTCGACGACGAGGACAAGATCATCCGTACGGAGGTCTACTTCGGCTGGAACCTCGAGTAGGCGCGGCCGTACCCCCGTTGTAGGTTGCGGAGACGTGAGGTGGGACGATGGCGGCGGTAGATGAGATATTCAATTCGGCGACGGGTGAGCGCTATGTCTTTCGAGCGGCTGCCCGCGGAACCGGCGGGCCGCAGCTAGAGCTCGACGGCTTCCTGGCGCCGGGCGGCGGTGTACCTGGCGAGCACGTTCACCCCGAGCAGGAGGAGCGCTTCGAGCTGATCGCAGGTGCGTCCGCCTTCAAGCTCGACGGGCAAGAGCTCGTCGCCGCTCCCGGCGACGTGGTGGTCGTGCGACCGGGGGTGAGGCACATCTGGTGGAACTGCGGAGCGTCGGAGGTGCATGCGCGGATCACCTTTCGTCCCGCGCTGAGGACGGAGGAGTTCCTGAGAACGCTGTTCGCGCTCGTTGCGGCAGGCCGGGTCGACCGCAAGGGTCGACCCGGCCTGCTCCGAGGCGCCGTGCTCATGCACGAGTTCCAACGCGAGGTGCGCCTTGCGTCGCCCCCGTGGAGACTCCAGAGAGCCCTGCTTCCCCCGGCGGCATGGCTGGGTCGAAGGCTCGCGCGCTAAGCAGAAACGCCTCGCGAGTGCCGGGAGCGCGCCAGCGAGCGGACCAGGACGCCGACCGTCAACACGACGAGCGCAAGCACACAGAGCAGGAAGCCACCCCAGACGATGTCGCCAAGTGTCCAGAGGAATGCGTTGCCCTCTCCGAAGTCCTGCCCCATCGCAGCGCTGGCGATGAAAAGGGCGAACGTCAGCAGCGGCTAGCCCGGCGAGCGTGGTTCGGTTGATCATTCGAGTCTCCTTCCGGTGGATCGCAGTTCGCAACCGAAGCTACCCTGAGCAAGGCGTCCGCGCATCGGCCTGGAGGCTGGTCTTCTGCGTACCCCGCGAGGCGTACGGCGCCTTCCAAGATCGCCCTGGAGGAGGTCGCCGGGCCACCGCCGCGCGACTATCTTAGGCCGCGATGGCGCGTGTCTCCGACAGTTCCTCCGTGACCTGGTCGCAGCCCGGGCTCGTCGATGCGGCGCTCGCGCTGCTGCTCTTCGCAGGCGCTCTGCTCGAGGTCTCGCTTGACGACCTCCCAGGACCCGTGTTGGCCAAGCTCACGGCCGTCACGCTCACGACGTTGCCGCTCGCCTGGCGTACCGCCGCTCCGGTGGCGACGGTGGGGCTGACGACGGGAGGCTTTGCCCTTGCCGTGGTTCTTGGCCTTCCGGTTGACGAGTCGCTGGTGCCGGCGTTCGCGCCGCTCGTCGCGGTCTACTCGGTGGGGGTGCACTCGGAGGCTCGCGGGCTGATCGCGGCCGCCCTAATCGGCCTCGCCGCCTTCTCTGTGGCGGTCGCAGCGGACCCCGGCGGGCAGTTCTCCGACCTCCTCCTCAGTGCGGCGGCGATGCTCGCGGCGCTCGCCGTCGGCCGCGCGGTGCGCGCGATGGGCTTCGAGACGGACACGCTCGAGGCGCGCGCAGCCGAGCTCGAGCGCGAGCGTGACGAGAAGGCGCGCACCGCAGTCGCAGCGGAGCGCGCCCGCATCGCCCGGGAGCTCCACGACGTGATCGGGCACAGCATCAGCGTCATGGGGGTGCAAGCGGGCGCGGTGCGTCGCGTGCTTGCCCCGGAGCTCGAGCGCGAGCGCGAGGCGCTACTGGCCGTGGAGCGCACTGGCCGCGACGCTGTGACCGAGATGAGGCGCCTGCTCGGCTTCCTGCGCTCGGACGAGGAGAAGGCGTCCCCCACCGAGCCGCCGCCCACCCTCAAGCGTCTCGACGACCTCGTCGCCGAGATGCGCCTCGCGGGTCTCGACGTCGACCTGAACGTCGAGGGTGAGCTGGACGACCTCTCGGCTGGCCGGACGCTGGCTGCCTTTCGCATCCTGCAGGAAGCGTTCACCAACGCGCTCAGGCACGCGCCTGGCGCGCACGTGCGCGCGGCCCTGCGGCGCACGCCCGGCGAGCTCCAGATCGAGGTGGTGGACGACGGCAACGCGCGGTCACCCGCCTCACCCGACGGCGGCGGATACGGACTCGTCGGGATTCGAGAGCGCGTGGCGCTCTACGGAGGCACGCTCGAGGCCGGACCCCGCCCCAACCGGGGCTTCGCGGTCGTGGCACGACTCCCGACGGCGGACAACTGATGGCGCTTCGGGTCCTGATCGCCGACGACCAGGCGATGGTCCGCGCCGGCTTTCGCATGATCCTCGAGGCGGAACCCGACATGGAGGTGGTCGGCGAGGCCCAGGACGGCGAGGAGGCGCTCGTTGCCGCCCGGCGCATGCGACCAGACGTCGTCGTGATGGACATCCGCATGCCGCGCCTCGACGGCGTGGCGGCGACGCGCCGACTGCTCGCCGATGTCGGTCCTCAGCCGCACGTCGTGATCGTCACGACGTTCGACGATGACGACAGCCTCTACGAGGCGCTCCGCGCCGGCGCAGGCGGCTTCCTGCTCAAGAACGCGCCGCCGGAGCAGCTCGTCGAGGCCGTGCGCACGGTCGCGGCGGGCGAGGGCCTGCTCTCGGCCGCGGTGACGCGCCGCGTGATCGAGGAGTTCGCCCGCCGCTCGCCCAGCAAGTCGCCGCCACCGGAGGCGCTCGCAGAGCTGACCGAGCGTGAGCTTGAGGTGCTGCGGCTGATCGCTCGTGGGCTCTCGAACGCGGAGATCGCCGAAGAGCTCGTAATAACGCCGGCGACGGCAAAGACGCACGTCGGGCGGATTCTCATGAAGCTGGAACTGCGAGACCGTGTCCAGGCGGTCGTGTTCGCCTACGAGACAGGCCTTGTGAGGCCCGCCGCCTCGTAGCCTCTCGGCCGCTCAGAGACGAGGAAACGCAAAGAAGCGCCGCCCCTAGAACACCCGGACCGCGATCCCGGGATAGTCGATCGCCAGGCCGGACTGGTCGTAGACGAGCTCGACGTCTGTGTTGAAGGCAGGGGCCAGGTAGCGATAACGCACGCGATCGCCTTCGTCGGGAAGCCGCGCGTAGCTCTGGTCGAGACGCTCGATCCTGAGGTCGAGCGTGCGCACGTACGCTGCCGGGGCTTCCGCCTGCTCGCCGACCTCGAGGCCGAGGCGGTGCACCGGGAACGCGTTGGTGAACGAGGACGCCTCGAGATCGACGTCGAGGAGTCCTTCCACCTCCGGGACCCGATCACCGTTCGCGAGCCAGCACCCCCCGTCCCGTTTCAGCGTCAGCTCCCTTCTGCCAACCGAGGTGCGGGATCGCACCTCGGCGGATCGCGTCCGCCAGCCTCGATCGAGGTCGATCGCGTATTCCAACCCCCAGGGCTCCCCGTCCTCGACCCCGGTGCTGTGTCCCTCGATCCGGTAGCCGTCCCCGCTTGGGTCTATGAAGACGACCTCGAAGCCGCGGGTCGCGTCGCGGAGCTCCCAGGCAGCGATCTTCGGGGGGTCGGAGAAGCTAGCGAAGGGCAAGCAACTCAGCTCAATCCAATCAGCTGGTCAGCCCACAGTACCTGGGGAGGCGATGATTCGTGGCCGCCGGCGCAGTCTGACTTCTAAACGCGCCGATCGCTAGCGTGGAGACCCCCGCTTGGAGGCGCTCGAGAAGGAGTCCCCGTTGAGAGCACTCGCATCTTTGGTCACCGGACGCCGCGGTAAATGGCTGGTCCTCGCGGTCTGGATCGTGCTGTTCGCGGCGTTGACGCCGGTCGGCAGCCAGCTCTCCGACGAGACCGAGGACGACACCGCCTCCTATCTGCCGGAGAGCACCGAGTCGACCGAGGTGGTCGAGATCCTCGACCGCGAGTTCTCCGCCGGCGAGACGACGATCGGCCTCGTCGTCTACCAGCGCGACGGGGGCCTCGTTGCCGCCGACCGGCAGAAGATCGCCGCCGACGCCGCCGAGATCGAGGCGGCCGGCGATGCGGTCCCCCTGACCCGACCGCCGTCGGTCCCGTTCACCGAGGGAGCGCCCGAGGAGCTAGTCGCGCCCAACGGCGAGGTCGCCTACACGGTGTTGACCGTTCCGACCGACTTCCAGGAGGGCGCAGACTGGGGCAAGGAGGTGCGCGGGATCACCGGCGAGCAGGCCGGCGGGATGCAGATCCTGCTCACCGGCGACCTCGGCTTCGCGACCGACGCCGAGGAGGTCTTCGCCGACCTCGACGCCAAGCTGCTGGGGGCGACCGTGCTCCTGGTCCTCTTGCTGCTGGGGCTGATCTATCGGGCCGCGCTGGTGGCGCTGACGCCGTTGCTGGTCGTCTTCTTCTCCTACACGGTCGCTACCGCGTTCGTCTATCTCTACGCCCAGTCGGGAGCCTCGGTCTCGTCCAACGGGACGACGATCCTGGTCGTACTGATGTTCGGGGTCGGGACCGACTACAGCCTCTTATTGGTCTCCCGCTACCGCGAGGAGCTGCGGCGAATCGAGGACAAGCACGAGGCGATGGCCCACGCGCTGAGCCGCACCGGGCCGACGATCCTCGCCAGCGGCCTCACGGTCGCCCTGGCGATGCTGGTCCTCGCCCTCGCCGACACGCGGCTGACCAGCTCGCTCGGTCCCGTGGCCGCGATCGGCGTCGCCTGCGCGATGGTCGCCGGGCTGACCCTGTTGCCGGCGCTGCTGACGATGTTCGGCCGGACCGGCTTCTGGCCCCGCAAGGCCACGGTCGCCTACGACCCCGAGCACTCCGAAACCATCCGCCAGGGACGCTGGCGGCGCTTCGGCGACAAGGTCCTGGAGCGGCCGCTCTCGGCGCTGATCGTGACCGTTGCCTTCTTCGCCGCCGGCGCGGTTGGCATCGCCGCCTACAAGGTCGACTACAGCACCACCAACTTCTTCAAGGAGTCGGTCCAAAGCGTCGAGGGCTTCGAGGTCCTCAGCGAGTCCTTCCCGGCCGGGACCCTTTCCCCGATCACGGTCCTGGTCGAGCGTAGCGACGGGCAGGTTGACGAGGCAGACGTCGCCGGTTCCGTTCAACGGCTCGAGGGCGTCGACGGGGTGGCGCGGGCGACTCCGACCGGCCTCACCTCCGACGATGGCCGCTATGCATCGATCGACGTGATCCTCGAGGAGGATCCGTTCAAGGAGTCGACCCTCGTCGTGGTGCCGCAGATCCGCGAGAGCGTCGCCGATCTCGGGCCCGGCGTTGCGGCCCTTGTCGGCGCCGGGACCGCGATCCAGTACGACTACGACACCGCGATCCAGGACGATCTGAAGCTGATCGTGCCGATCGCGCTGCTGGTGATCGCGGCGATCCTCGCCCTGCTGCTGTGGTCGCTGGTCGCCCCGCTGGTGCTGATCGCGAGCGTGATTATCTCCTTCTTCTGCACCCTCGGGCTCTCGATCCTGTTCATCCGCTTCGTGGTCGGCGACCCCGGCTTCGACGCCTCACTGCCGACCTTCGCGTTCATCTTCCTGGTCGCGCTGGGGATCGACTACACGATCTTCCTGATGGCGCGGGTGCGCGAGGAGGCGCGTACCCACGGCACCCGCGAGGGCATGCTGCGCGCCCTCTCCGCCACCGGGCCGGTGATCACCAGCGCCGGCATCATCCTCGCCGGCACCTTCTCGGTGCTGATGACGCTGCCGGTCACCTACACGTTCGACCTCGGATTCATGGTCGCCCTGGGGATCCTCCTCGACACCTTCATCGTTCGGACGATCATGGTCCCGGCTGCCGTGGAGCTGATCGGCGACAAGATCTGGTGGCCGTCGACGGCGGATCGAGGCGGGGCGCTGCGCGAGAAGTCGACGGCAGAGGCGGACGCCGAGACGGCGACCGCCGGTGGGTGAGCGTCCCCGCTTCTGATAAGGGTCCCTTCGGACCATGGCCCGCTCCGGCGTCACGATCGAGAACCCGGTCACCCGAGAGCGGCTCACCTTCCTCGCGACCAGGCGTGAGACGAATGGTGAGCTCTTGCGGTTCGAGCACATCTTCGCTCCAGGCGGCTTCGTGCCCGCCGCGCACCTTCACCCTCGACAGGAGGAACGCTTCGAGGTGCTCTCGGGCTCGCCCCGCTTTCGGATCGGTGAAGAAGAGCGGGCCGCCGAACCGGGGGAAACGCTCGTCGTTCCTGCGGGGGTCCCCCACACTTGGTGGAACGCAGGAGAGGACCAGACCCGCGTCATCGTCGAGGTGCGCCCCGCCCTGCGGACCGAACTCATCTTCGAGACGCACTACGGGCTGGCGCGCGACGGCAAGCTGAACAAGAGAGCCTTGCCGAATCCGCTGTTCGCGGCTGTGCTCGCTCAGGAGTTCCAGGATGAGGTCCGCGTCGCACCGCAGAAGGAGATCCTGCTCAGCCGGCTCCCGGCTCGCGTCATCGCGATCCTGATCGCGGCCCTCGCCCCGCTCGGGCGCCTGCTCGGCTATCGGGGGACGTACCCGCGATACAGCCCAGACGACGGGCCCTAGGAGGCTCTAGCGAAACGACCGACGTATCCGCCGCCGAGCCCGGCGCTCCAGTGGGCGATGGGGCGACGCCCGCTCAGCTCGCGCTCGCCTGGCTGTTGCGCCGCTCGCCGGTCGTGCTGCCGATCCCGGGCACCGGCTCGCTCGAGCACCTGCGCGAGAACGTCGGCGCGGCGCTGCACGCGCTGCCAGTCGACGAGGGCTCGGCAACGGCCGGACCAGGAGGAGGCGTTCGCTCAGGCCAAGCAAGCGCTTCTCCCTTCGCGCATGAAAGCGAGAGCGCAGACGGCCCTCCGGTGCGCGACTCCCTTCACAGAGCCCCGACGAAGCTGGCGCGATCAGGTCTGGAGCGGTAGCGCGGGGCCAGGAAGGATCGACCCGAAATCGAATGAGGAGGGCCGATGCTCTACAAGCTCGCTGCATACGTCCACACGTTCTTCTTTCGCCGCGCTCAAGGCATCCGCGCCGCGCTCGAGGGTGAGCGCGGACAGGGCACGGTCGAATACGTCGGTCTGATCCTGCTGGTCTCCCTCCTAATGGTCGGCATGGTGGCGGCCATGAAGGGGTTCAATGGCAAGCAGGGAACCGAGCTCGCCGACGTGATCGTCAACAAGATCAAGCAGGCCGTGAACGCGATCACGTTCCGTTGAAACCTCGCCCGCCCCGGCCCCGCTCCCGGCAAGGAAGCGGGGGGAGAGCGGGCGGCTCCGCGGGGCCGCGATGGCCACCGCGACGAGGAGTACCGCCGCGCCGGACGCCCTGGGTCCGGCGCGCGGTCTCGTTTCGCGCTACGCCGGCTCGGGCAGGAGCCGGTCCACGAGCTCTAGGGCGGTGCGGCCCTCGAACAGGGGCATGACGTCGGGCCGGTAGAGGATCAATGCAAGGCTCGGCGCGACCATGAAGTCCGCCGCGTTCAACTCCGCTCCGCCGAGGACCCCGTCGGCTATCCAGGCGTCGATGCGATCGAGCATCGCGGGGAGCTCGGCCACGGGATCACGCTCTGGGCTTGGGCTGGTGGCAAAGATCCCGCGGAGGATCCTCGGGACGATCAGGCGCCGCGTTAGCGCCCGCTTGTAGAGGAGGTACCCCAGGCGGCCCTCTCCCGCGGACTGGCCGAACTGCGCCGGGTCGCGGATCGCCGCCGCCCCCGGGATTCGGCGAGCGGCCATCTGGAGCGTTTCGTTCGCCCAGCGCTCCGCTTCCTCGACCGCCGCCCGTCGCTCGGGGTCGGCCGGGAAGAACGGGGGCTCAGGGTGGTGCTCGTCCAGGAAGCGCGCGATCCCGTGGTTGGTCGAGATCCGGTGGCCGTTGGCGGCGAGCGCCGGCACGGTGCCGACGCGATCGCCCAGGCGCAGTCCGAACGTGCGCCGTCCGCCCGCTGCGCGCGTCTGTCCTCCCGCGTCGAATCCGTGCAGCCGGACCACCAGCGGGTGCAGGAGCGTGACGATGTCGACGCGCCGGTAGGGCGCCCGCTTGTGCTCGAGCATGAGCATCGCCGAGCGGCAGGCGTGTGAACCGGGGATGACGTAGAGCGTGTACATACTGACTGGTCAGTCGGTACTATACCCCGATGGCCGCAAGCGAAACACGCACGCCCAGCGGAGCTCCGAGGTCGGGCGGGGGGGTCGGGGCGCGTCTCGATCGGCGCACCCGCGCCGCTCGCGCAGAGGGCCGCGAGGCTCGCGACGAGCTTCTGACCGCGGCGCTTCGCGTCTTCGCACGCCGCGGCTACCGCGAGGCCGGCGTCGACGAGATCGCAGCCGAGGCGGGCTACTCCAAGGGGGCTCTGTACTGGCACTTCTCCGGCAAGGAGGAACTCCTCATGGCGCTCCTCGATGAGCGCATCGACGCACCGATGCGCGACAGGGTCGCGCTGCTCGAATCGGCGCCGCCCGAGCGCGACATGTCGGTGGAGGCGACCCGGGCGTTCGCTCAACAACTCGACGAGCAGCGCGAGGCGATGCTCCTGGAGCGCGAGTACTGGAGCCTCGCGATCCGCGATCCCGAGCTCCGCGCCCGCTACGCCGAGCGCCAGACGGAGCTTCGGGGCGCTCTGGCCGCCGCGATGGAGGCCCGGGCGCGCCACCTCGGGACGCCCGACCTCACGATGCCGGCGGAGGACGTCGCTCGCATAGTGATGAGCATCATCGGCGGCCTCGCGGTCGATGAGCTGATCGAGCCGGGCTCCGTCCGCCCGGAGCTCCTCGGCGAGGCCCTCGCGCTGATCTACGCAGGGTTGGTGGCACGCGCAGCGCCGCGTTAGGCTGCCGCGATGGCGCACGCGGGCCAGGAGATCGAGGGGCATGCCGGCTTTCGGCTGCGCCTCGTCCAGACCGCCGCCGAGACCGACGGCGAGCTCTTGGAGATGGAGGTGAGCTACGGCGGAACCGGCGGGCTGCCGCCCGAGCACCTTCATCCGCGGCAGGTCGAGCGGTTCGAGGTGCTGGAGGGCACCGTGCGGACGATCATCGACGGCGCCGAGCGCAGCTACACGGCGGGTGAGACGTTCGAGGTGCCGGCCGGCACGCCGCATCAGATGGCTGGGGAAGGCCCGGCGCGCATGCGCTGGGAGGTTCGCCCTGCGCTGCGCACCGCGGAGTTCTTCGAGCGCCTCTACGGCGACGGTCCGGACAGCGCCGGCGCCGCGCCCTCCCCCGGCGATTTCCTGGCCGAGTTCAGCGACGAGATCCGCTTCACCGGCGCCTAGAAGCGCAGCTAGGCCTGCGCCGCGGAGACCGAGTTACGTACTTTCTCGATCCCGTTCAGCTCCATCAACCGGCTGTCGGCCCTGGCCAGCCTCTCGGCCTCGTCCAGCGGCTCAGCCCAATCCGGCGCACCGGCGGCCACCCGCGCCTGGGCGAGCGTCCGGAGCGCGCGCGGCAGCGTCCACAGGATGCCTCGCTCCCGAGCGATCGCGGCCCCCTGCTCCGCTCTCTCGACAGCCTCGGGCACCCTGTCAACGCCGACCAGTGCCTCGGCGATGAGGGTCTCCCGCCAGGCCTCGGCCTCGCCCCCCTTTCCCATCGCCTCGCGGTAGAGGCGGTCGCCGCGCTCGAGGGCCTCGAGGGCATCCTCCGCCTCTCCGCGCTCCAGCCGCACCAGCCCGAGGTTGACCAGCGCCCACACCCTCGAGAAGACGTCCCCCAGACGCTCGGTGAGCTCATAGTTCCGCAGGGCGAGCCCCAGGGCGGGGTCGAGGTCGCCCCGCACCGCCAATAGCACGGCGAGGTTGCCGCGGGTCCAGCCCTCGGTCTCGGGGTCGCCCTGCTCGGCCGCGATCCGCAGGGCCTCCTCGAACAGCTTTTCGCCGGCGTCGTACTCGGAGCGGTCGCGGCGGATGATCCCCTTGCCCATGATCGCCCACGCGTACGGGCAGCCGAGCACGATTCCGTTTCCCATGCTGTGGTCGCCTCCCATGATCTCGAGCGCCTCGTCGAGCAGTTGCTCGCAGTGGTCGAGATCACCGGCGACCACGTACGCGTACGAGCCCGCGGTCCGGATCGCCGCACGAAGGGCGTCGTCCCCGGACTCGTCCGCGATAGCGATGGCCTCGTCTACCGCCCCGGTCCACACGCTCGTGTGCTGGTCCAGTCCCGGGCGCGCCGCCTCGAGGAAGCGAAGCAGCGTCAGCGAGCGCAGGTCGCCGGTCCTGGCGGCGATCTCGCGGGCCTCCTCGACCAGGGCGTCCACGCGTTCCCTCTCCATCCCCAGCCTCCACGCATAGTCGATCTGGAGCAGCCGCGAGAAGACGCCGAGCGCCGCCGTCTCCTCCGACTCCGGCAGCTCCGACGCGAGCTCGGTGACCTTCCGCCAGAGCCGGATCGCGTCCTGGGGGTGGCTGTAGCCCGCCCAGTGGGCGGCGCGAGCGTTCCAGCGCGCCGCCTCCAGCGTCTCGCCGCCCTGCTCCAGGTGCTGGGCGATTAGCCCCGCGAGCTCGTCGTGGCGGTCGGCGTCGAGCTCGATCATCGCCCGTGCCGTCGCTGCGTGGGCCCTGGCGCGCTGCTCCCCGAGCTGCGAGCCGTAGGCGACCTCGCGGGTCAGGGGATGGCTGAAGGCCAGCACCCGCTCGGGGTAGATCTCGGCCTCGTACAGGAAGCCGGCGCCGATCAGCTCCTTCAGGCCCGGCGCGAGCGCCTCGTCGTCGAGTCCGGAGACGATGCGAAGCGCCGGCTCCGAGACCTCCTTGCCGATCACCGCCGCCGCTTGCAGCAACGTCTTGGCCGCCTCCAGCCGGTCGATTCGGGCCGCGAGGATCGCCTGCACGGTGGCGGGCACCCCGGCGCCCTCCACCGGCTTGGTCAGCCGGTAGGCGCCGCGCTCGCCCTCCAGGTTGCCGGCTTCCGCGAGCTCACGGACGACCTCCTCGATGAAGAACGGGTTGCCGCCGGTCCGCTCGTGGATCAGGTCTGCGAGCCCGTCGATCGAGGGATCTCCGCCGGCCAGGTCGGCCAGCAGCTCCCTGGTGGACTCCGGCCCGAGCGGCGTCAGTGAAATCCGCCGGTACACCGGCGAGTCCGCCCAGACGGGCTCGTACTCGGGCCGGAAGTTGACCACCGCCAGGGTTGCGGTTCCCTCCACCGCGCCGATCATCTCGGCCAGGAACGCCTCGCTGCCCTCGTCCATCCAGTGCAGGTCCTCGATCACGTTGACGACCACGTCGGTGCGCCCGGGGACCCGGTAGAGGCGCCTGATCACGCCGCGCAGGAGCCGTTCGCGCGCCTCGGCGCTCACCTGCGGCGCCGGGCGCTCCGGGTCGGGCACGGCGAGGAAGTCGAAGACGAGCGGCAGGTCGTCCGCGAAGTCCGGATCCAGGAGCAGCAGCCGGCCGGCGATCTTCTCGCGGGCGGCCCGTTCGGAGTCGCGGTCCTCGATCCCGAAGTACCCGCGCATCATCTGCAGCACCGGCAGGAACGGGATCGCCTGGCCGTGAGCCTGGGCCTGGGCCTCGTAGACCTCGATGCCGCGCGCCCTGCATCGCTCGGTGAACTCGTGGCAGAGGCGGCTCTTGCCGACGCCGGGCTCGGCGACCACGCCGATCACACCGCCACGCCCCTCCTTGGTGCGCTCGAGCGCCTCCTCGAGGACCTCCATCTCCTCGGCCCTGCCGACGAATTGGCTAAGCCCCCGTTCGCGCGAGAGGTCCAGCCGCGATCGCGCCGAGCCCGCCCCGACCAGCTCGAAGACCTTGATCGGGCGGCTCGCCCCCTTGACCTCGAACTCGCCGAGGTCCTTCAGCTCCAGGTAGCCGGCCGCGAGGCTTGCGGCGTGTTCGGTCAGATAGGCCTTGCCGGGCTCCGCCAGAGCCTCCATGCGCTGCGCCAGGCCGACGGTGTGGCCGACGGCCGTGTACTCGGGCTGATGGTCCTCACCGATCGCGCCGGCGACCACCTCGCCTGAGTTGATCCCGATCCGGACGGAGAAGCTGAGCCCCTTGGCGCGGCGAAGCTCGCCCGCGTACTCGGACACGAGCTCGCCGATGTGAAGGGCCGCGAAGCAGGCCCGGGGAGCGTGGTCCTCGTGGGCGATCGGGGCTCCGAAGAGGGCCATGATCCCGTCGCCGGTGAACTTGTCCACGGTGCCCTCGAATCGCCGCACGCCATCGGAGAGAAGCGAGAAGAAGCGCTGCATGATCTGCCGCCACTCCTCCGGGTCGGTCTGCTCGGCCATGTCCATCGAGCCCATGACGTCGGCGAACAGGACGGTCACCTGCTTGCGCTCGCCGTCGAGCGGCGCCGCTTCCGCTTCGGCGGGGGCTTCCGCCTCGGTCGCCGGCGCCGCCACGAGTTGCCGCCCGCACGAGTTGCAAAACCGCTGGCCGGCGGGATTCTCGGCGTCGCAGCTCGCACACAGCTGGACGCGCTCCAGGCTCGCGCCGCAGGACCCGCAGAATCGGGACTCGGCCGGATTCTGCGCGCCGCAGCTACCGCACGTTGCTGGCTCTGACCCGGGGACGCTCATACGACTCTCCACCCTGCGCAGAAGACTAAGTGCAACGCCACAGCGCTGCCCGTCAGCGGCTCGCTCAGGCGACGCGCTCCCGCCGGCGCTCCGCGAAGAGCGCCAACGCGTAGCGCCCTGCGGGGTGCTCGCGTGCGCGCTCGACGAGCGCCGCCGTGTCGGGCGGCATGAGCTCGGGCTGTGGGAGCGGGGTGCCGTACACCGGTGGGACGACGACCGCGGCGGACAGCGACGCGAAGGTCAGGTCGGCCGCGCTGAAGCGCTCGCCGCACAGGTGTGGACGGCCGTCGGCGAGCAGCTCCGCCACGAAGTCGAACTCCCGCCAGACCGCCGCCTCGTCCTGGACCTCGATCCCCGGGCGGATGGCGAGCGCGCGGTGGACGAACCGCACGGCGAGCGGCCATCCATAACGGAGCGCGCGGTCCTCCCAGCGCGGCACGCCCTCGTTGTTGAAGCCCAGCATCAGCTTGCGCTGGGGAAGCGTGTGGATGTACATGAGCCGCCGCCCCTTCGGCCCGAGCTCCTCGTCCAGGCGCCGGCAGAGCCGCTCGACCTCGTGGCGGGCATCCGGCTCTGCCGGAAACAGCCGGTGCTCCGGCGGCGTGCGCGCGTCGACCCAGGCCAGGATCTCCTCCGACTCGCCGATCACGCCCTCGGGCGTCACCAGCACGGGAACCGTCGTCCCGCCGCCAGCGCGCCGCGCGGCGAGCCGGTGGATGCCCTGGACGTGGCGCTCCTCCCGATAGGGCATTCCCGCCCGCTCCAGAGCCCAGCGGGCCTTCTCGCAGTAGTGGCTGATCGGGATCGTGATGAGCCGCAGCACCAAGGGGAATTATCCCGGGCGAGCTACGCCTCTAGGTGATCCCGGCGTACCAGAGCCCGAAGATGAGCCCGAAGGCGCCGAGAGCGGGGATGAGAACGCTTCGGTAGACCGGCTCGACGATTGGCCGGGTCAACACCCACGCAAAACCGGTCGTGAGCACGGCCATCGAGAGGATCGACATCGGCGCGAAAACAGCGAGCGCCGCGGCCGCCTCCAGCCGCGTCGGGAGGGCGGCGATCAGGAGGAGCACGACTGCGCCTGTGCCGGCGAGGCCGTGCAGGAGGCCGATCCCGAAGGCCTGTTGCGGAGAGCGTTGAGGAGCGTGCCCATGCTCTCCGCTTCCACGCCGCAGATGCCGGTGCCCTCGGGACGAGCCGGTCGGGCCGTGCGCATGGCGTCCGGCCTTGAAATCACCTCGCGCCCACTTGACCAGCACTCGCAGCGCGAGCAACAGGATCACGATCCCGACGCCCTTCTCCGCACCGCTCTCGAGCCAGGCGGGCAGCTCGGACTTGAAGGCGATCAGCGGCAGGCCGATCACCACCAAGGTCAGGGCGTGCCCAAGCCCCCACCAGACGCCGAGCCGGGTGGCGGCGCGCGTATCTCCCTGCTCGGAGGCGACGAGCGAGGTGACGGCGACGAGGTGGTCGGGGTCCGAGGCGTGGCGAAGCCCGAGCACGAAGGCGATTCCCAGCGCGACCAGCAGCGGGGCGCCGTCGAACAGCCCAGTGAGCCAGGCGTCGATCCCCTCGACCGGTTCGAACAGGAACTCGAAGCTCATACCCGTCTCCCGTCCAAGATCCTAGAGGTCGGGCACGGCCTTGACCGTCAGTACCAAGCCCAAGACCAGGATCACGAGGTTCGACACAAGGGGCAGCGCGCGCACGATCGCGCTCGAGCGGAGCGTGGGAGACGAGATTCGCGTGCCGATCCGCTTCGCGTAGACGACCGACAGGCCGAGCGCGGTCAGGGTGGCGGCGAGGCCGAGGCTGAAGGCGACGATCAGGACGAGCCCAAGGCCGATCTGGTGCTGTGAGATCGCCGCCAGCAGAACGACGAGCGCCGAGGGACAGGGGATCAGGCCGGCAGAGATCCCCATCCCGAGCAGGCCCGGCCAGGTGACGTCCTCGGGGTCCTGTTCGCCGTGACGGTGGGAATGGTGATGGTCGTGGCCGTGGCCATGATCTGCGTGTGAGTGCGTGTGGCCCTGGTCTGGCCCCGGCGGCGGCTCGTCTGCCGCGCCCGACCCCTCGACGCGCCCAGCGAATCCGCGAGCGCAGCACTCCGACGCCAACGCCGACGATCAAGAGCCCAGCCGCGAGGTTGAGCCATGGGTAGAGGTCCTCGGGAAGGATGAACTGTGCGAGCAGCAAGGTGACGAGGCCGAGCGCGAAGACGCCGATCGTGTGAGTCGCCGTCACGATCCCTCCCAAGGCCAGCGCGTGGCGGGGGGTTCCCCTGGTTCCGACGAGATACGCCGCCACCATCGCCTTGCCGTGACCCGGTGAGAGCGCGTGCAGGGCGCCCCACGCGAACGCGGCGAGCAGAAAGGCGATGAAGACCCCCTCGCCCTGAGCCGCGTCCTCGAACAGCCGCGTGAACCGGTCGCCCGACGAGCTCTCGGGTGGCGGGGGCGCCTCGAGCTCCAGCACCTCACCATTGGGCCCGCGGGCGACTCCGGGCCCTGGCTTCACGTTCAGCTTCAGGCCGCGGTTCGCCGGGATGTCGGCGCGGCTGATGCCCTCGTAGGTACGCAGGTTGTCGGTCGGGTCACTGGTGTCCTCGGTGACGCGCACGGCGGTCCCGGTTCCCGGTCCCACCTTGATCGCGATCAGGCCGGGGAAGTCGGTGTAGGTCAGATCGCGGATCTCCACCCGCCGCGGGTCGCTGACCGGCACCTCCAGCGGCAGCTCGAGGCGCATGATCGGCAGTCCGCCGACGCCCGGCGTGTACTCGATCTCGGGATCACCCGCGGTCTGCGGAGTGCGCCGCTCCCCGTCGACGATCACCCTGAGTCGTCGTTGGACCTCCTCCAGCTTGAAGGCGATGATCTGCTCCTCGGTCAGGTCGCGCTGGCGGAGGGTCAGAAACTCGGCTTGGTCGAGGATGTATAGGAGCGCGATTCGGTCGCTCGAGACGCGCACGAGCGTGAGGTGGTTGATCGAGTTCTGTCCCAGCGGGTGGGCGCTCGCCGGCGGCGGGCCCAGCAGCGTCGCGAGCGACGCCAGCAAGGCGACCAAGACCAGGACCGGCGTGCGTGAAGCGTCCCGAGACACGCGCTGCACGTTGACGCTACCGAGTGACAGACTCCGCCGCATGGCGTCGAGCCGCAGCTACGACCGCTCCGCCGGCGACCTGCGCCCGGTCGAGATCGAGCCGGGATTCGTGCGCACCGCCGACGGCTCGGCGCTCTACACGCAGGGGGAGACGCGGGTCATCTGCACGGCCTCGGTGACCTCCTCGGTGCCGCGTTGGATGGTGGGATCGGGCCGTGGATGGGTGACGGCCGAATACGCGATGCTCCCTGCCTCGACCGGGGAGCGCAAGGAGCGGGACATAAAGCGCGGCCGTCCCGACGGGCGCGGGGTGGAGATCCAGCGGCTGATCGGCCGCTCGCTGCGGGCGGTGGTCGACCTGGAGGCGCTCGGCGAGCGCAGCGTCTACGTGGACTGCGACGTACTCCAAGCCGACGGAGGCACCCGCTGCGCTGCGATCACGGGCGGCTACGTGGCGCTGCGCCTGGCGCTCGCCGGGCTGATCGAGGCTGATGAGCTCGAGCGCGACCCACTGACCGGCTCGATCGCCGCGGTCAGCTGCGGGGTGGTCGACGGCGATCCGCTGCTCGATCTCGACTACTCGGAGGACTCGCGCGCCGAGGTCGACGCCAACGTGGTCATGAGCGGCGACGGCGGACTGGTGGAGGTCCAGGCCACCGCCGAGCGCACTCCCGTCTCGCGTGCCTCCCTCGACGACCTCCTCGCCCTCGCCGAGCCGGCGATCATCCTGCTTCGCGACGCGCAGCAGGCCGCGGTCGCCGGCGTCGACGGCTGATGCCGCTGTCGCAAGCCGTGGTCGCCACCCGCAACGAGCACAAGCTGCGCGAGCTGCGCGAGATCCTGGCCTCGCTGGAGCTGGTCCCGCTTCCCGACACGGTCGAGCTGCCGCCCGAGGAGGGCGAGACCTTCGCCGCCAACGCGCTGGTCAAGGCGCGCACCGCCCACGCCGCCACCGGGCTCGCGGCGATCGCCGACGACTCGGGGATCGAGGCGCGAGCGCTCGGCGGCCGGCCGGGGGTGCGATCGGCCCGCTACGCGGGCCCGCAGGCGAGCGACCAGGAGAACCTGGACCTGCTGCTGGGCGAGCTGGCCGGCGCGGCCGACCGCTCGGCCGCCTACGTCTGCGCCCTTGCCTACGTCGACGAGGGCGGCGACGAGCAGCTGTTCGAGGGACGCTGCGAGGGCCGGCTGGCGCTGAAGCCGCGCGGCTCCGGCGGCTTCGGCTACGACCCGGCCTTCGTCCCCGACGACACGGGGCCGGACGACGGGCGGACGATGGCCGAGCTGAGCGACGCCGAGAAGCACGCGATCAGCCATCGGGGGCGGGCCGCGCGGGCGCTCGCGAGCTGGCTGGAGGCGGGGTCGTGATCCGCACCAAGTCGGGCGCCGCCACCCTCTCGATCGTCTCCAACTCGCTGCTGATCGCGCTCAAGATCGCCGCAGGGGCGATCACCGGCTCGATCGCGATCATCACCGAGGCGGTGCATTCGTCGATCGACCTGGTCGCCTCGGTGGTCGCGCGGGTCTCGGTGCAAAAGGCGGACGAGCCCCCCGACCCCGAGCATCCCTACGGTCACGAGAAGGCCGAGAACCTGGCTGCCGCGATCGAGGGGATGCTGATCCTGATCGGCGCCGGGATCATCGTCTTCGAGGCCACCCGCCGCCTGTCGGCGGGCGCCGAGATCGAGAACCTCGGCGTGGGAATCGGGGTGATCGCCGCCTCGGCGCTCGTCAACCTGGTCGTCTCCGGGTACCTCGGGCGTCGCGCCCGCGAGCACCGCTCGGCTGCGTTGGCGGGCGACGCGGCCCACCTGCGCGCCGACGTCCTCACCTCGGTCGGCGTGCTGGCCGGGCTGGGCCTGGTCGAGATCACCGGCGTCGACGCCTTCGACTCGATCGCCGCCCTGGTGGTCGCGGCGGCGATCGTCGTCGCCGGGCTTCGCATCCTCACCGGCTCCTCGCGGGTGCTGCTGGACGAGGCGCCGCCACCCGAGGAGCTCGACCGGATCGAGGCCGCGATCGCGGCCGCTCGGCCGCCCGAGATGGTCGGCTACCACAAGCTGCGCGCCCGCCGGGCCGGGGCCCGCGACTACATCGATCTCCACGTGCAGTTTCGCTCGGGGACCACGCTCGAGCACGCCCACGCCGTGGCGCATCGCCTCCGGGACTCGATCGAGGCCGAGATTCCCCGCTCGGACGTGCTGATCCACGTCGAGCCCGAGGGGGCGGTTCGCGACCCTGCCTCGCGGGCCGCCGCGCCCTACCGCGCGGGCTAGTCGGCGTGCCTGATCGTCGAAGAACGCCGGTAAGCTGAAAGGGGCGGCCATGGGAGAGCGAAGCGTCGAGAGGAGAGGTTCGCGCAGGTCCTTTGGGCGACTGGTGCGCAAGGAGGTGAGCGTCCTCTTGCTGGCCGGCCTGGTGATGCTCGTGGCGACCGCCGGCGCGCTCGCGGTAACCGGTGCCCTCACCCAGCCCGCCGGGGCCGCCGGTTGCGTCAGCGAGGAGGGACCCCCGGGGCCCTGCGCCGACGGCCATGAGCTCGACACCCCTCTCTCGGTCGCGGTGAGCCCGGACGGCAAGAGCGTCTACGTCGCTTCGTTCGCCAGCAACGCCGTGGCGCGCCTCAACCGCAACCCGACCACGGGGGCGATCGCACAGCCTGCCGGCACCGCCGGCTGCGTCAGCCAGGGCATCGGGTCCTGCGCCGCCGGCCATGGGCTGGACACGCCCTACTCGGTGGCGGTGAGCCCGGACGGGAAGAGCGTCTACGCAGCCTCGTACGGAAGCAACGCCGTGGCGCGCCTCAACCGCAACCCGACCACCGGGGCGATCGCACAGCCCGCCGGGGCCGCCGGCTGCGTCGGCGAGACCGGGTGGTCGGCGCCCTGCGCCGCCGGCCACGGGCTCGCCGGCCCGGTCTCGGTGGCGGTCAGCCCGGACGGGAAGAGCGTCTACGTAGCCTCGACTGGCAGCAGGTGCAGCGGAGACCCCAGCTGCGATAGCTGGGCAGCCGTGGCGCGCCTCAACCGCAACACGACCACGGGGGCGATCACCCAGCCCGCCGGGGCCGCCGGCTGCGTCAGCGAGACCTGGTCGGCACCCTGCGCCAACGGCCATGGGCTCGACTCCCCGGTCTCGGTGGCGGTGAGCCCGGACGGGAAGAGCGTCTACGTCACCTCGTTCAAGGCCGTGGCGCGTTTCAACCGCAACCCGACCACCGGGGCCCTCACCCAGCCCGCTGGGCCCGCCGGCTGCGTCAGCCAGACCGGGGCGGGGCCTTGCGCCGACGGCCATGGGCTTAAGGGCGCGTTCTCGGTCGCGGTTGCGCCCGGACGGAAAGAGCGTCTACGTCGCCTCGTCTACGAAGACGCCGTGGCGCGTTTCAACCGCAACACGACCACCGGGGCGATCGCACAGCCCGCCGGGGCCGCCGGCTGCGTCAGCCAGACCGGGGCGGGGCCCTGCGCCGACGGCCATGGGCTCGTTGGCCCGGGCTCGGTTGTGGTCGCCCCAGACGGGAAGAGCGTGTACGTCGCCTCGCACTCCAGCCACGCGGTGGCGCGCCTCAACCGCAACCCGACCACCGGGGCGATCGCACAGCCCGCCGGGGCCGCCGGCTGCGTCAGCCAGACCGGGGCGGGGCCCTGCGCCGACGGCCATGCGCTGCTTTACCCCCAATCGGTGGCGGTGAGCCCGGACGGGAAGAGCGTGTACACCGCCTCGGGCAGCGACGCCGTGGCGCGCTTCAATCGGGCCCCCTAGAGCCTTTTCGCGCCAATCAGCGGATGTTGACGGCCGCCGAGGCGCCGACCGCGGCGAGGACGATCGAGTAGCCGGTGTATCCGTTCAGACCCAGGATCAGGGCCGCGATCCCGCAGATCACGACCACGGTGAGCCAGGAGGCTCGCGCAAGCGACACGCCTATATGTTTGCCGAGTGACCAGCGTCAACGCTCAGCGCGCCCCCAGCGGGGAGGCGGCGGAGGCCGCCGTCGCCCGTTTGACCGAGATGTCGCCGGACCTCCGGGGCTGTGCGGTGCTCGATCGCGAGGGGCGCGCGCTGGCCGCCAGCGGCGATCCGGAGGGCTGGGCGGGCGCGGGCGCGGACCTGATCGCCGCCGCCGACGACGCGGCCGGCGAGCCGGCGAGCCACGTCCACGTCGCGACCGAGGATGGGGAGGCGTTCGCGGTGCGCCACGAAGAGCTGGCGATGGTGGCCGTCGCCGAGCGTTTCACGCTGGCATCGCTGATGATCTTCGACATGCGGGCGGTGCTGCGCGACCTCGCCAAGGACGGCGGCTGATGCGACGCCCGGCCGGCTGAGAGGGAGGGGGATCGGTGCAGAAGCCGCAGCGAACGATCCTGGAGCGCGTCTCCGCCTACGCGGAGGAGGCCGCCGCCTACCTGCGCCGCCGGCGGACCACGCGACAGCCGTTCGCGCGGGTCCACTACCCGGGCGGCCGCAGCGCCGCCTACCGGTCGGACACGGAGGCGGGCC
Organism: uncultured Actinomycetes bacterium; assembly: GCA_963721735.1. Classification (GTDB taxonomy): domain Bacteria; phylum Actinomycetota; class Thermoleophilia; order Solirubrobacterales; family 70-9; genus AC-56. Next base: position 90,957 of record CAVRKX010000017.1, on the reverse strand, counting down.
GCCGGCTGTTCCTTGCCGCCTCGACCCTGATCGACCTGGCCCGATGACCACCGGGGCCCGCGGTTGACGGCGAAGCGGCCAGTGGAGCCGTTGATCGAGGCCGAGCTGGCTGGCCGGGTGCTGGAGCGCGCGCTTCAGCGCGGCGGCGACTTCGCCGAGGTCTTCTGCGAGGAGCGTTCCGGCCTGGGCCTGGCGATCGACGAATCGCGCGTGGAACGGGTGCAGCGCGGCAGCGAGCGCGGCGCCGGGGTGCGGGTGATTCGCGGCGAGACGACCTACTTCGCCCATGTGGACGGCCTGGGGCAGGGCGAGTTGGAGCGCGCCGCGGCCGCGGTGGCGGACGCGGCGCGCGGGGACCGTCGCCAGGCCCAGGCCCTGGAAGCGGCCGAGTCGCCACCCCTCCAGGAGATCGCCGTCGCCCCCTCCGGGGTGCCGGCCGAGCGCAAGGCGGAGCTGCTTCGCGCCTGCGACGAAACGGCCCGTTCGGCGGGCGACGAGGTCGCCCAGGTGCAGGCCAGCTACGCGGAGGGCAACCGGCGGGTCACGGTGGCCAACTCCGAGGGGCGGTTCGCCGTCGACGACCGAACCCGAGTGCGGCTCGGGGTCCAGGTTGTCGCGCGCCGAAACGGCGCGGTGGAGACCGGATTCGAGACGCTCGGCGGGCATCGCGGCTTCGAGCTTGTCGCCGAGGGGGCCGCCGAGCGCACCGCCGAGCGGGCGGCGCGGGTCGCGCTCACCCTGCTCGACGCCGACCCGGCGCCTGCCGGCGCGATGCCCGTGGTGGTCGGCGGGGGCTTCGGCGGGGTGCTGTTCCACGAGATGACCGGCCACGGCCTCGAGGCCGACCACATCCAGAAGGGCGCCTCGGTCTACGCCGGCAAGATGGGCGAGCCGGTCGCCGCCCCCGACCTGGACGCGTTCGACGATGGCCGCCTGCCCGGCGAGTGGGGGACCGACGGGATCGACGACGAGGGGACGCCCACCCAGCGGACCCCCGTGATCCAGGAGGGCCGGATCAGCTCCTACCTCTACGACCTGGTCCGAGCCCGAAAGGACGCTGTCAGCTCGACCGGCAACGGGCGGCGCGAGAGCTTCCGCCACCTGCCCATCCCGCGGATGACGAACACCTTCATCGCCCCCGGCGAGGCCTCGCCGGACGAGCTGATCTCCGGCGTCGAGCGCGGCTTCTACGCCGTCTCCTTCGCCGGGGGCCAGGTCGACCCGACCACCGGCGACTTCGTGTTCGGCGTCTCGGAGGGCTACCTGATCGAGGGGGGCAAGGTCACCAGGCCCTGTCGCGGCGCGACCCTGATCGGCAACTGCCTCGAGGCGCTGGCGCGGATCGACGCCGTCGCCTCCGACTTCGAGATGAAGACCGGCTTTTGCGGCAAGGGCGGCCAGCGGGTGCCGGTGGGCACAGGGCAGGGCCACGTGCGGATCGGCGAGCTGACGGTGGGGGGGACGGCCGTCTGATGGGCGACGACCTCGCGGCGATCGCGAAGCGCGCCGTGGAGGCGGCGCTGGCCGCCGGCGCCGGCGACGCCGAGGCCTATGTTCAGGACTCGCTGGGCCGCGAGATCCGCATCTTCGACGGCGAGGTGGAGAGCCTGACCGAGGCGGGGGAGCGCGGCGTGGGGCTGCGCTGCTGGATCGACCACCGGGCCGGCTACGCCTACGGCACCGAGCTGAGCGACGAGGGGCTCGGCGGGATCGCCCGAGACGCGGTGGAGACGGCGCGGATCGCCGACGCCGACGAGTTCGCGGCGCCGCCGTCCGCCGACGGCGACGCTGCCCCGCCCGAGATCCCGGGCCTTCACGACCCGGCCCTCGCGGGGTGGAGCACGGAGCGCAAGGTCGAGCTCGCCAAGGGAATCGAGCGGGCGGCGCGCCAGTTCGACGAGCGCGTGGTCGGGGTGGAGACGGCGGTCTACGCAGACGAGGAGCAGCGCGTCGCGATCGCCTCCTCGACCGGGCTCGCCGGCGCCTTCGAGGCGACGACCGCCTACGCCTACCTTCAGGCGATCGCCGAGGACGGCGGCGACAAGCAGACGGGCCTCGGCTTCGGCATGGGCCGCTCGCCCGAGAGCCTCGACCCCGACGAGATCGGCCGCGAGGCCGCCGAGCGCGCCACCTCCCTGCTCGGCGCCCGAAAGCCCGGTTCGCGCACCTGCCCCGTGGTCCTCGACCCGACCGTCGCCGCCAGCTTCATCGGCTTCATCGGCGGCACCCTGTGCGCCGACGCGGTGCAGCGCGGCCGCTCCCCATTCGCGGGCCGCCTGGGCGAGGCCGTCGCCTCCGCGGCGCTCACCGTCACCGACCACGCCACCGACCCCGCCGGCCTCAACTCCTCCCCCTTCGACGCGGAGGGCGCCCCCCGCGGCCAAACCTCCCTGATCGCGGACGGCGAGCTGGCCGCCTACCTCCACGACTCCTATACCGCGCGCCGCGAGCAGTCGGCCGGCGCGGCCGGCGCCCGCACCACCGCCAACGCCTCCCGCGCCGGCTACCGCTCCCCGCCCTCGGTCTCCACCTCGAACCTCGTCGTCGCCCCCGGCGCCAAGAGCTTCGAGGAGCTCCTGGCCGAGGCGGGCGAGGGCGTCTACGTCACCGACGTCGCCGGCCTGCACTCCGGCGTCAACCCGGTCTCCGGCACCTTCTCGGTCGGCGCCACCGGCCGCCTGATCGAAGGCGGCCGGCTCGCCGCCCCCGCCGACGAGTTCACGATCGCCTCCGACCTCCAGTCGATGCTCACGGCCATCACCGCCGCCTCCTCGGAGCCGCGCTGGGTCCCCTTCGGCGGCTCGGTCAGCGTCCCGGCACTCCTGATCGGGGAGATGGCGGTGGGGGGGTCCTAGGTCTTAGTTCCTAAGCCCGTCGCCGCTGCCCGAAGGGTCAGGGCGTGCGGCAGCTGGACCCGGCGCAGTCTTCCAGCGCGTGCAGGCGGGTGGTGAGCTGGCCCCGGATCGATGAGTAGGCCGGGTCGTTGTGGCGGCTGTGGAGCTCGAACGGGTCGTTCACCAGGTCGTAGAGCTCCTTCTCGCCGTTGCCGTGCTCCGCGTACAGGTAGCGCGCGGTCCGGATCGCCGTGAAGTCCGGCACGTTTGGCCAGGTCTGATAGTGCGGCGGCTGCTCCAGCAGCAGCCGGCGTCCCTGCGCGATCCCGGGGTTCCGCGCGATCGGGATCAGCGAGCGCCCGTCCATGACCAAACCCGGGCTCGCGTTCGCCGCGTCGACGATCGTCGGGGCGAGGTCGGCGTTGATCGCAAGGTCGTCAACGTTCACCCCCCGCGGGATTCCCGGCCCCCGCATCAGGAGCGGCACCCGGATCGACTCCTCGTAGACGCGCAGCTTGTGCCCGGGGATCCGATGCTCGCCGTGGAAGAACCCGTTGTCGGAGGTGAAGACGATCAGCGTGTTGTTGAGCTCGCCCCTCTGGATCAGCGCCTGGACGACGTCCCTGACGCCCTCGTCCACCGAGAGGAGCGATTCCAGCTCGCAGCGGTACCTGCGCTGGAAGTACGCGATGTCACCCGCGCTCAGGCGCGGGAGGTTCCGGACCTGGGCGGGCTTGTCGGAGACGTCGGCCTCGTTGAAGTTCGGCGGCTTGGGCAGCAGCTGAGAGTTCATCGCGTTCGCGTGGCGGGGCGCCGGAACCGCGGACCCCGCGCAGTCGCTCGGCGGGTTCGGGCTTTCCCCGTACGTGGTGTGCGGGGCCGTGTAGGTGAGCCACAGGAAGAACGGCTGCGCCCTCGGCGCCCGGCGGTGGACGAAGTCCACGGCCCTCCCGGAGAGCACGTCCTGCTTGTAGTCCTCGGGATCCTGGCCGTACTTCACCAGGGTGCCGTTGGTGTTGAGGGTGTAGTCGTAGACCCGCTGGTCGTCCGGAGCAGTCGCCTGCCACTCCGACCAGCCCGGCGGTACGCGGGGCTGGTTCGAGTAGCCGTTCAGGTACTTGCCGATCATGGCGGTGTAGTAGCCGGAGTTGCGCAGCCAGACGGCGAGGTGGTTGCTCCCGTGCAGCTCCTGAAAGCGGTGGGCGCCGCCGCTCGCCCCCTTGTTGCCGAACACGCGGTGGTTGTGCATGTACTGGCCGGTGAGGAAGGTGGCGCGCGAGGGGCAGCAGAGCGAGAAGTTGACGAAGCTGTTCCGAAACGTCGCCCCCTGCTCCCCGATCAGCGTATTGACGTTGTCCATCACCCGGATCGACTCGAGCGCCTGGTCGTCCGTCTGGATCACCAGCACATTGGGCCTTGCCTGGGGCGCCTGACCGAGCGTCGCCGGCGGCGACCCGGAGCCGCCGACCGCCAGCGCGCCGGTCACCGCCAATGCCGCCAGGACCACGATCACGGGGCGCCTACGAAACGCAAACATGCGTCCCTGCCTCCGCCTCGTTCGCCCCCACATTCCCGGCGACCTTAACACGGTGGCCACGGCACGGGGGCCACTTTCCTGACAATGGACGGGGAGGCAACGGGCCAACCGTTCGATCTCGGGCCGCTGGCGGCGCGCTCCCAGCGGGGGCCCGGCGATGATCTCCCGCATGGCCGCAACGCATCGGCGGGGTTTTCGTGGGGCTGACCCCGCAACTGCGTCCCTTCTGGCGTGTTGGAACTTACGTGGTGGTTTGGCGCGTCCTGGTGGGTTTCTATGCCGCTGCGACAGTCGCGGCGCTGGTGATCGTCAATGCCGACCAGAGTGACTGGGCGGTGGGCGCCGCCATCATGGCCGCGGCAGCGCTCGCATTGGGCTGGGGCACGGGGAGCGGTTGGGGCGTTGTCGTCGCCTTGCTCCTGGTCCCCGTCGCGTTGCCCTTCGGCGAAACCAACCAGTTCGCCGGCGGCGGTGAGACCGACCCCGTCGCCCTGCTCGCGGTGGTCGCGGCCGCGATCTCGGCGGTGCTGATCCTGGCCGCGGCGGGCGCCCGTTCCTTCTACAACCGCCTGCATCTGCAGCGTAGTTTCCGCCAGGCGGCCGCGACCCGCACGCTAACGCAGCTGCGCCCGCCGAACGCCGTCGACCCGAGCCTCGAGGAAGCGGCCCCGATCAATTCCCAGACTGCGGCTGGCCCGACTGCGGCTCACCGTAGGTGAAGTCGTCCATCACGGCGACGTCGTAGTCCGCGCTCTCGTCCGGGCCGAGCCTGCCGTGGGTAAAGAGGTCCCATGGCGCGTCAGAGGTCGTAGCGGGCCAGATCGGCCTCGAGGCGCTCCTCATCCGCGGGCTCGAGCGGCGACCCTCCGCCGTGGGCTGGCGGACCCCCGCCGTCGCCTGCGCCACGGCGCCAGCGCCGCAGGGCGATCGCGATTCCCCCGGCGGCCATCAGGATCGCCGCGATGGGAACGAGCCAGGCGGTGAGGTCGAAGCCCGACTTCCGCGGCTCGGCCAGGACCTCGGTGCCGTACTCGACGACGAGGGCGTCCTTGATCTCCTCCTTGGTCTTGCCCGCGGCGATCTGGCGGCGGATGAAGGCGCGCTCGCGGTCGGCCTGCGGGGCGCCCGACAGGTTGAGCGCGGTGCCGCAGATCGGGCACATCACCTCGTCCTCCACGTCCGGCAGCGTCGTCTTGGGCTCAGGCGCCGCCGCCCCGAGCATGGCCGCGGCCGCCGCAACCAGCAGGGTCGTGCGAATCGCCCGCCTCACTGCTTCGCCTCGCCGGTCAGGTACGGGACCACGTTCGAGTCGAGGTAGTCCCCGGTCACGGGGCCGAGGCGATGGAGCACCAGCCTGCCGTCCGGTCCCACCAGGAACGACTCGGGAACGCCCGTCGTCCCCAGCTCCTCCTGCGAGAAGTCGCCGCCTCCGTCTCGCAGCTGCGGATAGGTGATCCCGTACTCGCCGACGAAGCTCAAGGCGTCGTCCGAGAGGTCGTTGGAGTCGATCCCCAGGATCGTGAAGCGCCGGTCGCGGTGCGCGCGGTAGAAGCGCTCCAGGGCCGGCGACTCATCGCGGCAGGGCGTACACCAGGAGGCCCAGACGTTGATCAGGACCCAGCGGCCGCGGTAGTCGGCGATCGAGCCGCTGCCCTCGCCGTCCAGCCTGGGAAGCGAGGTGGCGGGCACCGTCTCCCCGGGCTCAAGCGTCTCGGCGGTCTTGTTCAGCAGGCCGTAGCCGAGCAGGCCGATCACCGCCAGGACGGCCAGGAAGACCGCGAAGGTGCGAGCGCTCACCGCAGAAAAGAGTAGAGAGGCGCCATGGAGTCCCCGTAGAATTACTGCCTAGCCGCGGACGTAGCTCACCTGGTAGAGCGCGAGCTTCCCAAGCTCGAGGTAGCGGGTTCGAGACCCGTCGTCCGCTTTACTCAGCGGCTCCGTCAGATCGCGACTGGCGCGAATCCCTCTGTTGGGCGCGTCGAATCGGCGGGGATGGTCGCCTCCTAAGAAAGGCCGAGATCGGCGAAGGCGCGTTCGCGGTCGAAGTAAAGAACGAGCCTCGTGACCTCGCCACCGCGGATGTGGAACAAGTTCGCTCCCTTCGGCCCCATCTCCTTGAGATCTACCCGGCTCGTTTTGCCACGTCCGATGCGACGTTGGTCAAACGCGAGAACGCGCTCCCCGTCGAGCTCGCGGAATTCGTCCGCCTTGACGCGATACTCCTCCCATGCGCGCAGGAAGTCGCGCCAGGCCTCGGCCATGCCGTCCAGCCCCGTCCAGCTCCCTGGTGCGGGGCCATCGGTGATCACGTACTCGATCTCAGGGTGGGCCCAGCCGGCGGAGCTGAAGTCGCCGCGCTCCCAGTCGACGTAGATTGACTTAACCAGGTCGATGTTCGCCGATGCCATGAGCTGAGTATCTCGGTTCTGGCTGCGCCGTCGTTCGCCCGGCGTTCGGATTGCTACCGCGGCCCGACCGGCGGCGAAACCGGATTGCTTGCAGATCTCGTGCACCGTGAGATCGACTTCCGTCTCGTCGATCGCTCGAACCCTGCTGGCGCGGTTCCTCAAGCTATCGTCCACTTAGGTTCAGCGTCCCCGCCAGTTCGCGACAGATCGCGACGCACCCCTGCTGCCGTGAGAGGTCAAGAGGCCGTGACACCTGGTGGCGCCCGTTGTAGTTATGGCGACATGGAGTCCCTGCCGCGCATCGGGGCTTGGATCGCCGCGGTTGCGGCTCCGGCTCTCCTCGCGTCGCTGTTCGTGGACTGGTACGAGCTGACCACCGTCATTGCCGTTGTCCAGGGACCCGACGGTGCGTGGATCTCGGGCTGGGACGCGCTCGGGGACATCGAGATCGTGCTGCTGTGCGCGGCGGTGGCGTTTGGACCTCTGCCGCTGCTTGTCCAGGTGACGCTCGGCGGCCCGGTCGGCGCGCAAGGAGTCGAGCCGGATCCGGGATGGGTGGCGGCGCTGCGACGTATGGGCGCGGCCCGATGGATGGCCGCCATGGCGGGACTAGTCGCCCTCGGGGCGGCGCTGCTCGTGGTGTTCCGGATATCCGAGCCACCCGAGCAGCTGCTCGATGCGCCACGTCTCGCGGGCCCGTTCCTCGCCTTGGCCGGATCGCTTGGGATCGCCGGCGGGGCGCTGCTCGCGGTCGCGGGAGATCGCCTCTTCGAGGGCGTCCCGCGAGCGCGTCTTCGTCTGGGTGCGATCGCGATCGCCGCGGCCGTAATTGTCGTGTCGCTCTGGCTCCCCTGGTATGAGCCGGCGACCGAGGTCGCGGCCCGAGGAGCGTCTCTGAGCGGCTGGGAGGCCTTCAGGGTGGCGGACGCGCTGATCGCCGTAGCAGGAGTGGCGCTGCTCGCCTCGACGGCGGTCGCCGCGGCGCTGTGCTGGCGCTCCGCCTTCTTGGCGCTTGCGCTCGGCGGCTGGCTCGCCGCGGCGATCGTGGTCTCCGCGGCGCCCCATGTGGCGATCGGAGACAGCACCGTCCTCGGGTTCCGGCTTGGCTACGACTACGCCGCGGGCTCTTACCTCGCGCTGGCGGCCGCGGCGGTCGATCTCTCTCCTCGGCATCGGCTCGGCAAGCTACCGCCCGCCCATGGCCAATGAGCATGATGCGCGAGTCCGGGGTCGAGAGCCGGCGAGCTAACCGAGCGGCGAGGGGAGCGGCCCGCCCTGGGTGCGTTCGCGGAGCGCTCGGGGGATTACCGCTCGAGGCGAAGCCGAGGGGGGCAACACCCTGATCTTCGGGGGCTTCGGCAAGACGCCGTGCCCCTCGGAGGCCGCAGCGGGTTTGTTCGGGGCCACAAGCGGAGGCGCCAATCCTCCGGCGGCGCTCGACACCTGCCCCAGGTGGCGGCCGCCGACGATCGGGCTGTGCTGTTGGTGGCCGCCGAGGAGGCCGGGGGGCGCGGCGGGCTGCGTCGGCTTGACAGGCCGCTGGCCGGTTGCAGAGCCCGGGCTGGGCCCGGCGCCGGCGCCGGGCGTCGCGCCCGCGTTCCCGGCGGTGTCCGCCGCCACCTTCTGCCCGGCCGACGGGCTCGCGGCCGGGAACCCGAATCCATCCTTTGCTCCCGTGATCGCTGAGATCGCGGTCCCGCCTGCCCTCGCCGTCGCATCGTGGCGATGAAGGTTCGCCTCGTCGACGCTCACGGCGCCGGCCGTGATCAGGGCGGCGGTCGCCACGCCCACGGCGGCCTTCGCTCCGAGCGCGCCTCCGAGGCCCGTGGCGGCCGTGCCGGCGACGCCGCCGGCCGAGCCGGCCGAGGCAGCCGTGCCGGCGGCACCGCCGGCGCTGAGCCGCCGCCCAGCTTGGCGGGGATCAGCTTTCGCAGCAACGCCAGCAGCCCGAGCGGCGCCAGCGCCGCGCGCCCGGCGCTCGACTCGGCCAGCGACGTCCGGGCCCGGATCAGCAGGGACTTCACGGAGGGAAGCGACTTGCCCATCGTCTGCGCGATGTCCCCATAGGCGAGATCGTCGATCTCGCGCAGGACAAGCGCCGTCCGCTGGGTCTTGGGAAGCTCGTGGACATCGGCGATGATCGCCCGCAGCTCCTCGCGCTGCTGCACCCGCTCAAGGGTGGAGGTGCCGTTCTCGTGCGCGTGGACGTCCATCGAGTCGATGCCGTCAGCGGCGGGCAGGCGCCGGCGCAGGTGATTCACGGCGCGATTGCGCGCGATTCGGTACAGCCAGGGACTTACGTTGATCGGCCGGTCGTCGGCGAGGATCGCGGCGTGCGCTGCGGCGAACACCTCCTGAAGGACGTCCTCGGCGTCCTGCTGCGAGCCGACCATCCGCCGGCAAAAGGCCAGTAGGCGCGGCTGGTAGCGGTTGAAGAGGACCTCGAATGCCCAGTCGTGGCCCTCGCGCATGAGCGCGACCAGCCGCTCGTCCGCCTGCGAGCGGCGCGGCCGCGCCGGCCGGGACGGGACCCGGCTGATCCTGGGGCTCGTTGTCAGGGACGCTGCTTCGATTACCGGTATATCGGTAGAACTGGATAAGACCTAAAGATTCCTTACCCAGCCTGAGGAATCTGAATCACCGCTAGACGGACGTTCGAGCCCCCGTGGCCGCGGACTATTGCCTGCTACTTCCGGGCCAGTGTCTGTAGCGCGCTGGCGGTGGAAGCGTCGGCGGGAAACGCCAACTCGATCGAAAGCTCGGAGGTCGTCACGTCGACCGCCGTCCCGAAGGTGGCGACCGTGGCGAAGAACGACAGCTCGCCGCCATCAGGGGCGCGCAGCCTGAACGGCATCAAGATCCCTCGTGCGGCCGCCTCGGAGACCGGATCCGGCTCGTCCTCCTCCGCCGGGTAGGCGGCCAGCTCCTCCACGAGACCGGCCAGGTCCGTGTCCCCGGTTACCGCGACCTGCCGCCGGATGCGCTCGAGGAAGTACGCCCGCACCTCGCCCAGGTTGACGATCAAGGGCGCCAGCCGGATGACGACCCGCTGCACGGTGTTCGGCGGCTCGAGCAACTCCGGGTCCAGCCATTCGGCCAGCGCAAGCATTGAGGCATTCGCGGCGACGATGTTCCAGCGGCCGTCGACGACGATCGCCGGGTAAGGCTCGTGCCTGGTCAGGATCAGATCGAGCGCCTCCCGGACCGGAGCGAGCTCGGGGTCCTCGAGAGAGCGCTCCGGGAAGGCCGGGGCATGGCCGGCGGCGAGCAGCAGGTGGTTGCGCTCCCGACGAGGGATTTCGAGCTGCTCGGCCAGCAGCAGCACCATCTCGGGGCTCGGCCTCGAGCGGCCGGTCTCCACAAAGCTCAGGTGCCGGGCCGAGATCCCCGCATCGAGCGCCAGCTCGAGCTGGCTCAGGCGCCGGCGCTTGCGCCATTCCCGCAGCAGCGGCCCGACCCCGGGCTGGGAGCTCACCGTCGCCATCTCGTGGCGGCGACTCTAGCCGCAGGGCGATCGCAGTTCGATTACCTCGGAGGTAATCGACATCCCCACCTGCCGGTGGGACGATCTGGCCGATCCACCCATGCAAAACGCTGAGCACACGGAAAGGTGAGTGATCAGGAGATGACCTCCAGCGCATCAGCAGCCCCAAGCTTGCGGACCCACGCGGCCGGCCAGGCGGACGAGGCGCGTTCGAGCCCAAGAGCGCTCGCCTTTCTCGCCCTGGCGATCGTCGGCCTTCTCGGTCAGCTCGTCCTCTTCGGCGTCTTCCTCGCCGACCAGGGCTTTGACCTTGGCGAGTTCGGGGACCAGATCTTCTCCTCGACCATCGCCGCCCTGACGTTCGCCGACCTCGCGATGTGCTTCGTGGTCTTCCTTGCCTGGCTCCCGCGTGAGGCGGCAAGGGCGGGCATCCGCCGCTGGTGGCCGTTCGCCCTCGCCGCCTCGGGAGGACTGTGCTTCGCCTTCCCCCTGTTCCTCTACTTTCGGGAGAGGAGTCGCGTCTCGCCCGCGATGGAGGCTCGCTAAGGTGAGCGCATGAGCATCATGGACTTGATCGACAAGGCGCGAGAGTTGATCGGTGGGGGCGGCATCGACGCCGTGACCGAGAACGCCGGGGAGCTGTCCGACATCGCCCAGGGAGAGGGCAGCGTGCTCGAGAAGGCCCAGCAGGCGGTCGAAGGGCTCGGTGAGGGCGGGGGCGACGCCGGAGGCGCGGGCGACCCGCCCGGCGGGTCCTCGCACTAGCGAGCCGTCGGCGGCCGGCGGGACTCAGTCGCCGGAGCACCGTGGGCCCCTCGCTCTCTGTACCTAGTCGCTTCAACGGGCCGCTCGAGAGCGGTAACGGCGGGTACTCCTCGGGCCTCGTCGCCGGCTTCCTCGAGGGGCCGGCGGAGGTATCCCTGAGGCGTCCGGTGCCGCTCGACACTCCGCTGGAGGTCGTGCGCGAGGACGACGGTTCGGTGCGTGTGCTCGACGGCGAGGCGCTCGTGGCCGAGGGGCGCTCAGCGCCTGAGCTCGAGGTCCAGGTGCCCGCGCCCGTCAGCCCGGATGAGGCACGCCTGGCCGCCAAGCGCTACAGGGCGCCCGCGGACGGCCTCTTCAGTCGCTGCTTCGTCTGCGGGCGAGCGCGCGAGGACGCCTTCGGGGTGTTCGCGGGCGCCGTCGATGGCCGTCGGCTCGTCGCCTCCCCGTGGACGCCGCCCTCGTGGACGGCCGACGCCGACGGACATGTGCTCCCGGAGTTCGTCTGGGCGGTGCTCGATTGCCCCACCTACTTCGCGCTGTACATGGACGGGGAGTTGCCCATGAGCGTGCTGGCCCAGCTCGCCGTGCGGATCGAGGCGCCGGTCGTCGCCGGCACGGAGCAGGTGGTGATCGGCTGGCCGCTCTCAAGCGACGGCCGGAAGCGTCACGCGGGGTCCGCCGTGATGTCGCCGGAGGGGGAGACCCTCGCGGTCGCGCAAGCGCTCCTGATCGAGCCGCGACAGGGATAGCCGAGGATAGGCTCCGCCCGTGAGCGGCGAGGCGAGATCCGGGTGGCTGCCGGCCAACGCCGCCCGGGCGATCTACGGGCAGATCCTGGTCACCTCGCTGGTCGGCGCCCTGTCCGAGGACAGCGACATCGACGCCGAGTACATCCTGCTCTCCGTCGGGGCGACGATGCTGGTCTTCTGGCTCGCGCACGTCTACGCCGAGGCGATGTCGCGGGGCCTCGAGGCGGGGCGGCACGCTGAGCTGGGCTGAGATTCGGGGCTTGGCGGTGAACGAGTGGCCGCTTGTGCAGGCGACCTTCCCAACGGCGATCGTGCTGGCGCTCGGCGCGATCGGGGCGTTCTCGACCGAGACCGCCGTCAACCTCGCGATCGCGGTCGGGGTCGTGGCGCTGTTCGCCTGGGGGCTGGCGATCGGGCGCGCCTCGCGTTCATCGTGGGCGGCGGCGCTGTTCGGGGCGGCGATCAGCGCCGGCTTCGGCCTCGTGGTCGTCGGCCTCAAGGGCCTCGTTCACTGAGCCCGTTCAGCTTCTCGACCACCTGGAACAGGTCGCCGGTGGCGTAGAAGTCGACCGCGATCAGGTTCGGGAGCCGGCCGCGCACCCTCTCGCACTCCCGGGCGCGGGCCAGGAGCGCCTTGTAGGCGTTGACCTTGGCGGCGTTGCTGGGCTTCGGCGCCGGGCTCGTGTCGATCCAGTGGTTGAACAGGAAGAGCGGGTTGTCGCTCGATCCCCGGTTCGGCTCGCAGGTCTTGGCGAGCTTCTTGGGGTCGGTCAGCTCGGACACCTGCTTGAAGCTGTACGGCGTCTCCTGGAGGACGTCGCCGTAGCCGTCGCGGTACCAGGGCGCCGCGCCCGCCTGGTTCTCCGCCATCAGGACCACACGGCTGGCCGCTCGAGACCATCTCGCCGAGGGTGGGCGAGGATTGGTCGATCCGGCCTTTGTAGACGTACTCGTCGAGCCCGCTCTTCTTGACAGCGTCGACGAAGTCCTTGGCGCTCACGTAGTCCTCGTTGACGATCACCAGCACCTGGTCGGGGTGCGAGACCACGAAGTCGCGGATCTGGCCGAGCGCCTCGTCGAGCGGCACCGCGCCCAGCTCGCAGAAGCGGTGGCACATGTAGATCTGGTGATCGCCGTCGCCGCCGGTGACCAGCCGGTCGCGGATCCGCAGCGCGGCGTCGAAGGCCTCCTGGCCGATCTCCTCGACGTACTCGCGGCGCTCGGCGCTGGTGAGCCTGCCCAGGTCGGTCTTGACCGCGCCGCCCTCGGCGGGGATTCCGTAGTGAGTGTCGATCAGGAGGCCGCGGACGCCGTCGTCGAGCTGTCGTGAGATCCGATGGTCCTGGCTCGCGAACAGGTACTCGGGGATGTCGGCCCCCGACATCGCGTTGTGGGTGGCGGGGAGGACGACCCCGGCAAGCGGCTTGTCGCAGAGCCGGGCGCTGCCGTTGCAGTCGTCCAGGGAGGGCGAGGCCCGGCTGCTGGTGTTGAAGGTCGAGACCGCCCCGACCACGACCAGCCCCGCCAAGACGAGGCCGGCCGCAGCGAGCGCCACGCGACGCCGGCGCCGGTGGGAGCCGCCGGCGCCCTCGGCCGCCGCAGCCGGAGCCGCAGCCGCCTCGGGTGGCGGGGCGATCAGGCGCAAGAGCTCCTCGACGCCCTTGTAGAGGACGTAGAGGCCGACCGCGAGCACGGCCAGCTCGATCGCCGCGTCGCGGTTGAGGACGATCAGAAGGCCGACAGCCACCAGGATCGCGCCGCGGACCGCGCGGGCGGCCGGCCGCTCTGGGACCGTGGTCAGCCGCCGCCACGCCTCCTCGAAGCGGGCGCTCGATGCGCGGCACGGGTCGGACCACCGCACGGGTGGCCGCGGCGAGGATCACCCCCGCGGCGGCGGCGATCAGCATGGCGGTCTGAAGGCCGTCGAGAAAGGTGTCCCAGGTCGCCTCCACGGCGGCCCGGGTGTCCGGGTCCGTGACCTGGCCGACCACCGCCGAGCGGGCGAGCTGGTAGCCGATCAGCGCCACCACGGCCCCCACGGCCACCGAGACCCCGAGCAGCGTGAGCTGGCGCCGCCAGTCGGGCGCCAGCACGAGCCCGCCCGCCGCGGCCACGATCGCAAGCACCAGGAGGACGATCGCCAGCACCTCCACGTCCTTTGCCACTCGGGCCATTTCGAGCAGCCAGCTCGGCGGCTCGCCGTCGAGGATCGGGGCGGTGCTCCTGCTGCGAATCCGGTTCGCGACCTTGGGGGCGAACTGCTCCAGCGCCGAGCCGACCACCACCCCGATGTCGGCGACGGTCAGGGTGACGGTGTTCTGGTCGCGCTTGAAGATCGCGCGGTGGACGTCGCGGACGGCGGCGCGCAGCAGGTCGTTGAAGGCGCCGCTGCCGACCACCCCGCCGGCGACGCCCTCGATCACCGGACGGACGGCAATCAGGTCCGGTTGCTGGTCGACGATCCCGTCGGTGATCCGGCGCCCGATCTCGTCCTTGACGGCGGGCTCCTCGACCGCCGCACCCACGTGGTTCGCGAACTGGTCCGAGTCGAATAGGACGCGGTTGGCGTACAGGGCCACGACGGAGAGGAGGAGCAGGACGGCGGCAAGCGCCGCCAGCGCCGCCGACCCCATCCGCCGGCCCCGAGATCCGTTTGTCCGGCCCAACACCTGCGCCATGCGGGGGTGGTTCTAGCCGATCGGGGGCCGGCGGTCGGCCCAGGGCCGCTCCGCCTCCAGCTGGGCGGCGAGCGAGAGCAGGGTCGCCTCGTCGTTGGGGCGGCCCACGAGCTGCACCGAGAGCGGCAGGCCGTCGTCGGTGAAGCCGGCCGGCACGGCGGCGGCCGGGTTGCCGAGGTAGTTCCAGGGAGGACCGAAGCCGGTCCTCCTGCTCATCCCGACAAGCATTCGCTGCCCGCCCTGCGAGTTCCATTTCCCAACCGGCACGGGCGGCTCGCCGACCACCGGCAGGAGCAGCACGTCGTGCTGGTCGAAGATGCGGTTGATCCGCGCCGCGTGCTTGGGGCTCGCCGCCCGGGCTCGCCGCAGCGCCCAGTCTGGGATCAGCGACCCCAGGCGCGCGACACCCCGCACCAGCCGTCCCAGCCGCTCGCGGTTGGGCAGCCGCCGGGCGTCGTCGGCGACCCCTCGCGCGTACATGATCGCGACGCCGTTGCCCACGGTTCCCCAGTCCGGATCGCGCCAGGCGACATGGTGGCCGAGTGAGCCGAGCAGCTCCGCTGTCTCCTCCACCGCGTGCCGGCAGCGCTCATCCAGGATCGGGGGCGCCAGCGCGCGAGTGCCCTTGACAGACACGGCCACCCGCAACCGTCCGGGCGGGGTCCGCGCCGCCTCGGCGAAGGGCCGCGACGGAGGCGGCGGCTGGTCGGGCGCCTTGCCGCCGCCCGCCGTGACGTCCAGGTAGAGCGCCGTGTCGATGACGCTTCGGGTCAGGCACCCGTTGACGGACATCCCGTGCCAGTGCTCGATATCAGGGTCGACCGGGATCCGGCCGCGCTGCGGCTTCAGCCCGAACAGGGAGCAGTAGGCGGCGGGATAGCGGATCGAGCCCGCCCCGTCCGAGGCGGTGGCGGCGGCCGCGAGGCCGGCCGCCACGGCGGCGCCGCTTCCCCCGGAGGAGCCGCCCAGGCGTGCGCTCCAGGTCCCAGGGATTTCGCGTCGCGCCCCAGGTGGGCGACTCGGTGAACATCGCGAAGGCGAGCTCCGGGAGGTTGGTCTTGCCGATCACGATCGCACCGGCGGCCCGCAGGCGCCTGACCAGCTCGCAGTCCTCGGTCGCCGGCTCGTCGACGCAGCCGGTGCCGTGGGTGGTCAGCTCGCCGGCCACGTCGTGTGAGTCCTTGATCGCGATCGGGACCCCGAGCAGCGGCGCTTGGCCGTCCGAGTGGCGGCGCTTCTCGGCCTCGACCGCGGCGGCGAGCGCCGGCTCGGCGCGGACGACGCGGTAGGCGTTGAGCTGCGGGTCCAGGCGTCCGATCCGCTCCAGATAGAGCCGGACCAGCTCCCGCGGCGATACCTCACCGGCCCGCACCGCCTCCGCCTGGCGCGCGAGGCCCGCGAAGGCGAGGTCCGTCTCCGCCATGGTCAGGAACCTTACTCGCGGCAGTGGGCCGAGGGGTACGGCCGGCCGGTGATCGCCCTGGCGAAAGCGCCGAATGAAAGGCTGTGGCCGTGAGCGACGCCGAGCTGATCCTGGTCGCCGGCGCCATGCTCGCCGCCGGAATCGGCGCCTCGCTGCTCGCGGCCCGCCTGAGGCTGCCCGGACTGGTGCTCTTCCTCGCCCTCGGGATGGCGATCGGCTCCGACGGCACCGGCTGGATCGAGTTCGACGACTACGAGCTGGCGCGAACGATCGGCATCATCGCCCTCGCCCTGATCCTGTTCGAGGGTGGCCTGACCTCCGGCTACCTCGAGATCCGTCCGGTGCTGCGACCGGCGCTCTCGCTGGCGCTCGTGGGGACGATCGTCACGGCCGCCGTCACCGGGCTGGTCGCCAGCTGGCTCCTGGACTTCTCGCTGCTGGAGGGGCTGCTGCTCGGCTCGATCCTCGCCGCCACCGACGGAGCGGCGATCTTCGCCCTGCTGCGCGGCTCGACTTTGAGGCGCAGGCTCGCCCACACCCTGGAGGCGGAGTCCGGCTTCAACGACCCGGTGGCCATCCTGCTGGTGCTCGGGTTCATCGAGTGGATCCAGAGCCCCGGGTACGGCATCGCGGACATGGCCTGGCTCTTCGCGCGCGAGCTGGGCATCGGCCTGGTGGTGGGGCTGGCCGTGGGCGCGGGCGCCGTCTGGACCTTCCGGCGCCTGAATCTGGAGACCGCCGGCCTCTATCCGGTGGCCTCGATCGCCACCGCGGGCCTCGCCTACGGCGGCGCCGCGAGCATCGACGGCTCCGGCTTCCTGGCCGTGTACCTGGCGGGGCTGGCGCTCGGCGGCGCCCACATACCCGCCAAGCGCACCGTCACCGCCTTCCACGAGGGCCTCGCCTGGGTGGCCCAGATCACCCTCTTCCTCACCCTCGGGCTGCTCGTCTTCCCGAGCCAGCTCGACGACGTGCTGGTGGAGGGAACCCTGATCGGCTTGGTGGTCGCCTTCGTGGCTCGGCCGCTCGCCACGGCGCTCGCCACCGCCTTCGGCCGCTACGACGCCCGCGAGCGGCTTGTCCTCGGCTGGGCGGGGCTGCGCGGCGCCGTCCCCGTGGTGCTGGCGACCTTCCCGGTGATCGACGGGGTTTCCGACAGCATCGAGGTCTTCAACATCGTCTTCTTCGCCGTCGTCATCTCGACCATCCTCCAGGGGACGACGTTCGAGTCGCTGGGCCGGGCGCTCGGGGCCACGAGCGCCCAGCCCGCGCTGCCGCGGCCGCTGACCGAGACCGGGACGATCCGCGGGCTCGGCGCCGAGGTGGTCGAGTTCGTGGTCGGCGACGAAGACGCGATCGCCGGGCGCCGGGTCCGCGAGCTGGGGCTTCCGCGCGAGGCGCTGGTCAGCGTGATCGTGCGAGGAGGCGAGGCGATCCTGCCCCGGGGATCAACCCGGATCGAGGCCGGCGACAGGCTTCACCTGGTGGTCCGCAAGGAGGTTGCGAGGGACTTTCCCAAGCTGATCGAGCGCTGGCGCAGCGGGCCCATCGGGCCGGGGGAGAGGCCGAGGACGGGCTTCCAAGGCCACCCGCCGATCTTCAGCGTTCGTCCCTGGCTTCCGACCGATGGCGACCCGGCTCGCCCCGATGCCGTGGCTGGGAAGGCGGTCGTCGAACACCTGCGCGGCCGCCACGACCAGCCGGGATCGGTCGTCGCCCTGGAGGACGGGCGCTACGCGGTCACGGGCTCGCTGCTGATCGTCGGCAGCGCAATGCAGGTGCAACGGCAGGCGCGCAAATGTCTCCAGCAGGCCGAGGACGAGACGGAGCGCGCCTGGTGGCAAGAGGTGATCGGGGCCCTGGTGCGGTGACCCGGCTCAGGTCGGCTGGGTCGCGGGACGAATCAGGATCTCGTTCACGTCCACGTGCTCGGGCTGGCTGAGCGCGTAGATGGCGGCTCGCGCCAGGTCGTCGTCGGCCAGCGCGTTCTTGGGGCGCTGGTCGAAGAACTCGGTGTCGGTCATCCCCGGCTCGATCAGCGTCACCCGAATGCCCGTGTTGTCGTGCATCTGGCGAAGCTCGGAGCGCAGCGCCTCGCCGATCGCCGTCACCGCCCACTTGGTGGCGGAGTAGAGCGAGCCCGGGAGCACGCGGCGGCCCGCCACCGAGCTCGTGATCAGGTAGTGGCCGCTGCCTCGCTCCAGCAGGTGGGGGAGGGTGGCGCGGATCGTCAGCGCGACGCCCAGGACGTTGGTCAGCACCATCGAGCGCCAGTGCTCCACCGACTCCTCCAGGAAGCCGCGCTGAGCGCCGAAGCCGGCGTTGGCGAACACCGCGTCGATGCGGCCGAAGGAATCGAGTGCGGCGCCCACCAGCGCCTGGTTGTCCTCCCATTCCGTGACGTCGCAGCGGACGGCGATCGCGCGCTCGTCCCCGCCCAGCTCCTCGGCCAGCTCGCGCAGCCGATCCTCGCGCCGCGCCCCGAGGACCACCCGGTAGCCGGCCTCGGCCGCGCGCCGCGCCGTGGCTGCCCCGATCCCGCTCGAGGCGCCGGTGATCAGCAGGACTGGCTCATCGGCCACCCACCGAGCCTATCCACGTAGCCGCGAGATCAGTCGGCGGGCGCTTGCGATAATCGCACAGCGCCCCATGGATCCAGCGCGCAAACGGAAGATCCGGCTGATCGTCGCCCTGAGCGCCGCGGTGTTGCTCGCGGTGGCGCTCGTCTACACGTCGTTCAGCGCCTCGACGGAGGCGAAGCAGCCTTCGGAGATCCTCAACGCCTCGCCCGACAACTCCTACGACCTCACCGGGGTGGTCGTCCCCGGCTCGATCCGCCACCGCGGCTCGGAGCTCGACTTCCGGGTTGCCGACCGCGACGACCGCAAGGCCTCGATCCCGGTCCGCTACACGGGCGAGGTGCCGGACCCGTTCAGGGACGGTCGCGAGGTGATCGTCACCGGCAAGGTCGAGGACGGCGTCTTCATCGCTCGAGCGGGACAGCCTGGTCACCAAATGCCCCTCGAAGTTCCAGGAAGAGGCCGAGCAGGATCCCGACGGCGTGATCATCACCGAGTGAGGGCCGGGCGATGATCACGCTCGGCGCCGCATGCCTCATCCTCGCCCTCCTGGTCGCCGTCTACGGCGGGGTCGCCGCGCTGGCGGGGACCAGGGGCGACCGCCGCTTCACCGACTCGGCTCGGCGCGCCGTGTACGCGTTCGCCGCCCTGTTGACGATCTGCGTGGTCGTGATCGAGGCGGCCTTCGCGCGCACCGACCTCTCGCTTCAGGTGGTCGCCGAGCACTCGTCGACCACCACCCCCGGCTTCTACAAGCTGACCGCGATGTGGTCGAGCCAGGAGGGCTCGCTCTTGCTGTGGGCCTGGGTGCTGTCGCTGACCTCCTCGGCGGTCCTGTTCGCGACCAGGCACAAGCACCGCGAGATCGCCCCCTGGGCGACCGCGGTGCTGATGGGGCTCGGCGCCTTCTTCGTCGGCCTGATGCTGTTCGAGGCCAACCCCTTCGCCCGCCTGGACCCGGCGCCCGCGGAGGGCGTCGGGCTCACCCCGCTGCTGCGGCACCCGGCGATGGCGATCCACCCGCCGATGCTCTACTCGGGCTACGTCTTCCTCTCGATCCCGTTCGCGTTCGCGATCGGCGCCCTGATCACCCGGCGGCTCGACGCGAGCTGGATCCGCGCCACTCGTCGCTTCGCCCTGATCGCCTGGCTGTTCTTGGGGATCGGCATCCTGCTCGGCGCCCGATGGTCGTACTCGGAGCTCGGCTGGGGCGGCTACTGGGGGTGGGACCCGGTGGAGAACGCCTCGCTGATGCCGTGGCTCGTCGGCACGGCCTTCCTGCACTCGGTCATGGTCCAGGAGCGGCGCGGCATGCTGCGGGTGTGGAACGTGTCGCTCATCTGCGGCGCCTTCGCGCTGGCTCTGCTCGGCACCTTCCTGGTCCGCTCGGGGATCCTCCAGTCGATCCACGCCTTCGGCGCCTCCACCGTCGGCGGCCCGCTGCTGGCGCTGATCGCGATCGTGGTCATCGGCTCGGCGGCTCTGATCGTCTCGCGCCTCGACGACCTTCGCTCCCCCAAGCGGATCGAGTCGCTCGCCTCTCGGGAGGCGGTGTTCCTGGTCAACAACCTGCTGCTCGTCGGGCTGGCGGCGGTGATCTTCTGGGGCACGTTCTTCCCGCTGATCTCCGAGCTGTTCACGGGCGACAAGGCATCGCTCGCCGCACCCTGGTTCAACCGCTACACGACGCCGCTCGCGATCCTGCTGGTGCTGTTCACCGGGATCGGCCCGCTCCTGGCCTGGCGCCGCGTCAGCATCGGCGCCCTGAAGCGCCTGCTGGGCGTCCCCGCGCTGGTCGGGCTGGCGCCGCGGTGGCGCTGTTCGCGCTCACCGGCGCGCGCTCCGAGCCCCTGGCGCTGATCCTGTTCTCGCTCGCCGCCTTCTCGCTGACGGCCCTGGTGCAGGAGTTCGGGCGCGGCGCGGCGGGCTACCGGGCGCTGGTCGGCGGATCCTACCCGCGGGCGCTGCTGGCGCTGTTCTCGCGCAACCGCCGCCGCTACGGCGGCTACGTCGTCCACGCGGGGCTCGCCGTCCTGCTGATCGCCGTGGCGGCGTCGTCGAGCTTTCAGACCAGCCGGGACCTTCGCCTGCGCCCGGGCCAGTCGGCCACGGTGGACGACTACAGCGTCACCTACGAGCGGGCCACCGCGGTGGTCGAGCCGGCCGAGCAACGCCTCACCTTCGGCTCGGTGCTCGCGGTGCAAAAGGACGGAGAGCCGTACGCGGTCCTCCGCCCGTCCCGGAACTACTACGCCGGGGTGGGGAGCCAGAGCGGCGCGGGGCCGATCAGGGGCTTCTTCGAGGGGGAGGCGACCAGCGAGGTGGGCCGCAGGACGACCGTCGGCGGGGACTTCTGGACCGCGATGCAGCCGGACCTGGGGCCGCTCGACCCGATCATCAACGGGGCCGACAGGCGCCTGAGCCGGATCGCCCGCCGCGTGCCCGCGGGCGACGCGCAGGTGGGGCGCCAGCTCGGCTTTCTCCAGGGGCTCGCGATCCGCTCGATCCAGGAGCGGTACCTGCGGGATCCGCCCCCGGCGAACTTCCGGGTCAACGTCAACCCGCTCGTCAGCTGGATCTGGATCGGGGGCGCCCTCGCCGTGCTCGGCGGCCTGGTCGCGATCTGGCCCGCGCCGGAGGCGCGCCGCCGCCGCGTCTCGGACGTCTATGCGGCACGGCTCGCGCGAGAGCTGGGACGCGCTTAGCGGGGCTCCGCCGCGCTGGCGCTTTTCAGACCGCATGCGTCCGAAACGCGCCACCGCGCCAAGGTGCTCCTAGCCTGTAGCGCCGTGGAGGTCGTTCTCGCCCTGGTGATCGTCGCGATAGTCGCCTTGTTCGTGACCCGTCCGCTGCGCCGCTCGGAACGCCAAGCGGAGGCGGTCGAGTCCGAGCTGGAGGACCCCGCGATCGCCGAGGTCGAGGCTCGCAAGGAGGCCAAGTACCGCGAGATCCGCGACGCCGAGCTCGATCGGCGGCAGGGCAAGCTGTCGGAGGCCGATTGGCGGCGCCAGGACGCCGAGCTTCGCCGCGAGGCGATCGAGATCCTCAAGGACCTGGACCGCCTGCACGGCAGGCGATGAAACGCCGTTCGCCCCGATGAAACCGCCGTTCGCCCGTTCCCTAAACTGCCGTGGCGATGGAAACCGTGCTCGGCGTTGTCCAGGTGATCATCTCCGTGGTCCTGATCTTCCTCGTGCTCCTGCACTCCGGGAAGGACGCGGGGCTCTCCGGCGCGTTCGGGATCGGGCAGTCCGGAAGCGCCTTCGGCGGCGGGTCCCTGGTGGAGCGCAACCTGGACCGGTGGACCGTCTTCTTCGCGATCATGTTCGCGGTCAACACGCTCGTCCTGCTGAAGATCTAGCGGGGCCCGGCGGCGGCCATGAGCGGGGCCCAGCGGCGGGATGCGCTCTGGCCGAATTAACGTCGCCACGGCGTCGAAAGTCGACCAGCGACCGGTGGGTGTACGCGCGCGGGAGCTTCACCGCTACCGGTGCGAGTGCGCCTGAGAGGAGTCGAACCTCCACGGGCCTTACGGCCCACAAGGCCCTCAACCTTGCGCGTCTACCAGTTCCGCCACAGGCGCGTGGGGGGTCGATTCTAGACGCCGCTCTGGCCCACTTGCTTCCGTCCGCCAGAAGAGCTAGTCTTACGAACATGTGTTCCCGTGAGTGAGCCGGTTGAGGCGCGGAGGATCGAGAGCCTCTGCGGTCCGAGGGGCGATAGACGGTGGATCTGACCAAGCGCCAGAAGGAGATCTTCGACTTCATCCGCCGCTACGCCTCCAGGTACGGCTACCCGCCCACCGTGCGCGAGATCGGCAAGGCGGTCGGGCTGCACTCGTCCTCCACCGTCCACGCCCACCTCGCCAACCTGGAGAAGGTGGGGCTGCTCCGGCGCGACCCCACCAAGCCGCGGGCGATCGAGCTGCTGGTCGACAAAGCGAAGCGCGCCATGCGCGGGCCCGGGCTGCCGCTGGTCGGACACGTCGCCGCCGGCGAGCCGATCCTGGCCGAGGAGAACATCGAGGAGTACGTGCAGCTGCCGGCGGCGATCGGCGGCGAGCAGGGCGACTACATCCTCGAGGTGAAGGGCGACTCGATGCGGGACGCCGGCATCCTCGAGGGCGACTACGTGGTGGTGAGCGAGGCCGACGACGCCGACAACGGCCAGATCGTGGTGGCCCTGATCGAGGACGAGGCGACCGTGAAGCGCTTCTACCGCGAGAAGGACCGGGTCCGTCTCCAGCCGGCGAACAAGGCCTACAAGCCGATCCGCACCCGCGACGCCAAGGTCCTCGGCCGGGTGATCGGCGTCTACAGGACGGTTTGACGATGGCCGCGCTGGCGACCCGAGAGCGAGCCGTCGCCGAGCGGCCGCGGGCGGACCAGGGCGCGTCGAGGCTGTTCGAGCCGGGCAGCGTCAGCCTCGAGGACTCGATCCTCGCCGTCTGGGCCGACCTGGTGGCCGAGGGTCGCGCCGACTGCCCCGTCTGCGGTGGCTCGATCTCGGCACATGGCGGCTGCGCCGGCTGCGGCTCCGAGCTGCGCTGAGCGAGCGCGGCCCCGCGGGGCCGCGAAAACTCACCCATATGGGGTAGTGGACACGGCGGGGCAGGCGGCGTACACTTGATCTCGCAGGCCATGCAGTCACGGGGGGTGATGCTCTCGAGGAAAGTCCGGACACCAGAGGGCAAGGACGGTCGGTAACGCCGACCCGGGGAAACCCGCGGGAAAGTGCCACAGAAACGACACGGCCGATGGCGCGGCCTCACGTGAGTCGCGCACAGGCAAAGTTGAAATGGTGCGGTAAGAGCGCACCGGCGCCACGGTGACGCGGCGCGTCAGGGCAAACCCCGTCCGGTGCAAGGCCAAACAGGACCGACGACCCGGCCCGGCGAGGTCCAGGTAGGCCGCAGGGCCCCGGCGAACGGGGCCCCCCGGGGACCCAGTCCCCGGCGAGACAGATGGCCGCACACGACAGAATCCGGCTTACAGGCCTGCTAAGGAGAAGCCCCGCCAAAAGCGGGGTTTCTCTATAGAGGGGGTTGGGCGAAGGGGGACTGGGCGCCTTACGGCCCCTTCCCGCCCTCGATCCGTCTCTTCCAGCGCCGCTGGCGGCGGCGGGCGTCGGCCATGAACAGGGGCATCAGGCGCGTCGCCAGGCGCGGGAAGGCGTCGAGGAGGCGAACGAAGAGGCCGCGCCAGCGCGGGATGGCGAGCACCGGCCGCGGGCGGTCGAGCAGGGCGGCCACCTTCGGCGCCACCTCCTCCGCGCGCAGCAGCCGCCCCGAGAACGATGGCGCCGCGTCGGGGTCGTCGAGCTTGTCCGAGATCATCGGCGTCCAGATCCCGTCCGGGCAGACGGCGGAGACGTGGATCTGCTTGAACCCGGCGCGTCGCAGGTCGGAGAGCGTCCCGAGGCTGAAGGCGATCGCGCCGTGCTTGGTGGCCGAGTAGAGGGCCTCGCCGGGCGGCGCGCCGAGGCCCGCGAGCGAGACCACGTTGACGACGTGGCCACGGCCCGCGGCCCGCATCAGCTCGAGCGCGGCGAGGGTGCCGTTGATGGTGCCGAGCGTGTTGACCTCGAACAGCGCCCGGCGGGTCTCGGGGTCGTGGTCCCAGACGTGTCCCGTGACCAGGATGCCGGCGTTGTTGACCCAGACGTCGAGCGAGCCCGCGCGCTCGACCGTCAGCGCCGCCGCCGCCCGGCAGGCCTCGGCGTCGCGCACGTCGAGCCCGGCGGCGAACGCCGGCGGGCCAAGCTCGCCCGCCGCGGCCTGGGCAGCGTCGAGATCGACGTCGGTCAGGTGGACGGTGAGCCCGCGCCCCGCCAGCGCTCGGGCGATCTCCAAGCCCAAGCCCCGTCCCGCGCCTGTGACCAGCGCCGCGCCCATGGGCGGGGAGCATATGTGCGGCTCCGCATTAGCGGTCGCTTACAAAACACAAACATCCGTTTCATCCTCTGTTAGGATGCCGCGAGCTTCCGGCTGAATCCCCGCCACATAGCCGCGGGGATCGGGGGACCCAGTCTCTGGGGCGAATCGCAGGCGACTGCCGCGTAGCGCCATCTCTTTCGGCGCGAGCCCGTCAGCTAACCCCGTAAGCGATCGAAAGAGCAGATGTACGAAGGCGCTGCCCGTCCGCGGGCTGAAATCGAATACCGGAGACGCCAAGCGGCGCCGCGAGCGAGCCGGCGGGCCAGAGAACGGCCGCTGCGCCGCCCCGACCTGATCGCCTTTGGGGCGGTTGCGATGGCGCTCATCGCCATGGTCGCGGCCGCCACCAGCGCCAACGCCGGCTCCGGCGGCACGGGGTCCGGGGGCGACGGGGATTCGGGTCGTTGCGTGGAGATGCGCTTCGGCGCCCGAGCACTCGACCGCGGGGATTGCGGAGCCGACGTCAAGACGCTTCACTGGATTCTGAAGGCGGAGTCCTACGGCGTGCCGCTGGACAAGGATTTCGGCGGCCTCACCGCCCGCTCGGTGCGGCGCTTCCAGCGACGCCACGACCTGCGGGCCGACGGCGTTGTGGGCCAAGGGACGCGAAAGAAGGTCGCCCAGGCGATGCCGAGGAGCGTCGCCACGTGGTACGGGCCCGGGTTCTTCGGCGAGCGCACCGCCTGCGGCAAGACGCTGCGCCGAAAGACCACCGGTGTCGCGCATCGAAACCTGCCTTGCGGGACCAAGGTGACGCTGAAGTACGGCGGCCGCTTCGTCAGGACCCGCGTGATCGACCGCGGCCCGTACGTGGGCGGGGTTCGCTGGGATCTGACCCAAAAGACCGCTCGACAGCTTCACCTCACCACGACGGAAACGATCCGCGCCGCCCCGATCAAGTAGCTCCCCCTACAGAGGGGCGACGGCGGTGAAAGCGGTCGCGGGCGACTCCCCCCGTCGCCCGTGACCGCCTGCGCCGGCTCAGGCGGCGGCGGGCAGCACCGACGGGTCGGACTGATCCTGCGGCAGGGCGGCGGCGTTGGCCATCAGGCTCTGGAACTCGCTGAGCGCCACGTGGGCCACGGCCTCGAGCAGCTCCTCGTCGCTCCAATCGACCTCGCGGGCCTCCTCGAGCAGATGGTGAGCCGGGCGCCCCTCGGCTTGGAACAGCGCCTTCAGGAAGACAAGAAGGGCCGCCTCCCGCGGGTCGGCGGAGCTCCAGCTTCGGGCGCGAGAGATCTCGTCGAGCCCCAGTCCCGCGGCGCGCGCGGTCTTCGCGTGCTGGGCGACCGAGTACGTGTCGCCCCGTTCCTCGGCGACCGCCAGAGCGATCCGCTCGCGCGTCGCCCGCGGCAAGGCGCCGCCGCGAAGCTCGTGGCGCATGCGGGCGAAGGCCCGCAGCGCGGCGGGCGCGCCGGCAAGCACGCCGACGAACTTCGACACCGAGCCACCCGCGCTGGCCATGCCCTGCAGCAGCCTGGCGCTGTCTTCGGGGGCGGTTAGCTCGTCGTGGATCTGAAAGCGGCTGATGTCGGTCTTCACTGTCATCGGGGTCGGCCTCGGCGATCGATCGCCTGGCACGGATCGCGCGTTTAGGCGCTCTTGAGTTTTCCTTTACTTTACCTTTAGCCTATTACTTACGTTCCGTAAGTTATACCGCACAGAGGGGCGTCACGCAAGGCTGGGTGCTCGGCCTTGAATACGTGCGCCGAGGCCGGTCCGGTTCACCCGCTCGGCGCCGATATGGTTCCGCGCTCGCTGACCAGACCGACAGGAGGATCAGATGGCCGACAGCCCCGCCACCGTGCGAACCGAGACGCCGGACGACGTCATGAAGGTCGTCAAGGATCGTGACGTCCGCTTCATCCGGCTCTGGTTCACCGACGTGCTCGGCCAGCTGAAGAGCTTCTCGATCAACGCCGAGGAGCTCGACGACGCGTTCGAAGGGGGCATGGGCTTCGACGGCTCCTCGATCACTGGCTTCAACCCGATCGAGGAGTCGGACATGATCGCCCAGCCCGACCCGGCCACCTTCGCGGTCCTTCCCTGGCGCCCTGCCGAGAAGGCGACCGGGCGGATGTTCTGCGACATCAAGGTGCCGGGGGGCGAGCCCTACGAGGGCGATCCGCGGTGGATCCTGCGGCGGGCCCTGAAGCGCGCCCAGGAGATGGGCTTCGACGCCTACAACATCGGCCCCGAGCTCGAGTACTTCTACTTCCGCTCCGCCAAGCCCGAGGACGGTCCGCCGGAGGTCCTCGACGAGGGCGGCTACTTCGACCTCACCACTCTCGACGCCGGCTCCGACGTGCGGCGCGAGACGATCCTGGCGCTGGAGCAGCTCGGCATCCACGTCGAGTACGCGCACCACGAGGTGGGCCCCTCCCAGCACGAGGTCGACATGCGCTACAAGGACGCGCTCTCGATGTCGGACGACTGCATGACCTACCGCATCGTGGTCAAGGAATACGCGATGAAGTACGGCTGGCACGCGACCTTCATGCCGAAGCCGCTGTTCGGCGAGAACGGGTCCGGCATGCACGTCCACCAATCGCTGACCAGGGATGGCAGGAACGCCTTCTACGACGCCGACGACCAGTACTACCTGTCGCCGACGGCCAAGGCCTTCATCGCCGGGCAGCTGAAGCACGCGCGGGAGATCTCGCCGCTGTTCGCCCAGTGGGTGAACTCCTACAAGCGGCTGGTCCCGGGGTATGAGGCCCCGACCTACCTGGCCTGGTCACGGCGCAACCGCTCGGCGCTGATTCGTGTGCCGCTGTACCACCCCGGCAAGGAGCAGGCAACTCGCGCCGAGCTGCGCTGCCCCGATCCCGCCTGCAACCCCTACCTGTGCTTCGCGGCGATGCTGCACGCGGGCCTCGAGGGGGTCGAGCACGGCTACGAGCTCCCCGAGCCGATGGAGCAGAACCTCTACCACCTGACCCCGGAGGAGCGCGAGAAGCGCGGCATCGAGGAGCTGCCGGAGACCCTCGGGGAGGCGGTCGAGATCGCCGCCCACTCGGAGCTTGTCCTGCGGGTCCTCGGCGAGCACACCTTCAAGCGCTTCGTCGAGATCAAGCGCCAGGAGTGGGACGAGTACCGGGTCCAGGTCACCCCCTGGGAGATCGACAAGTTCCTGCCGGTGCTCTAACCGGCGTGCCGTAGGGCCTCAGCCCTACGGGTCGTTTCCTTGCCGCTCTTCTCGCTTCTGACCAGATAGCGGGGGTCGTCCTTCGACGCGGCGACGGCGCGGCCGTTGACGACCGTGCGGGCGGTGAGCTTCCTGCGGACCTTGCCAACCACGCGGCGGCCGCGAAAGCTCCACTCCACCCGGTCGCCTCGCCTGAACTCCTGAGCCATCGATCGTCCTCCTCGTGGGAATCGACCGCGTCAACCCCGCGGGGCTGCGCGGCGCCCCCGGGGCGGCCCTCAGCCCAGGGCCGCCGCGAGCTCGTCGGGCTCGGTGACGGGTTGCCGGCAGGCGAAGTTCTCGCACACGTAGGCGGCCGGCCTGCCCTGCACGGCCGAGCGCTCGCGCATCAGCTCGGGCCGTTCGGTGCCCTCGGGCCCGCCGGCGAGCACCAGATAGGGGCGAAAGCCCGAGCGGACAACTGCCGCCAGGGGGGCGACGGCCTCGGCGGCCCCAGCGGCCGCCCGGCCGTCGGCGGCCTCATCGGTCGCCTGGCCGCCGCCGGAGGCTGGGGCCACGAGCGCCACCTCCTTGACCGCCGCGAAGTGGAAGTCCATCGCGCGGAGGAGATGGGCGAGGCCGTGTGGATGTCGGGCCGCTGCCCCGTGCAGAAGGCGGAAGACGCCGACCGCATGCCGCTCGTACTCGTGCTCACCGGTCAGCGCGGCGAGGCGCAGCAGGCCGTAGGCGGCCGAGGAGTTGCCGGAGGGGATCGGGTGGTCGTCGACGTCCTTTCGGCGTGCGATCAGCCGCTCGTGGTCGTGGGCGGTGGTGAAGAAGCCGCCATGCGCGGAATCGGCGAACAACTCGATCATCAGGTCGGCGGTCTGGCGCGCGGCGTCGAACCATCGCACCTCGAAGCTGGCCTCGTACAGCGTCAGCAGCGCCTCCAGCAGGTATGCGTAGTCCTCCAGGTAGGCGCCCAGGCGGGCCTCGCCGTCCTTCCAGGAACGGCGCAGGCGCCCGTCCGGGGACCGCATCTGGGTCCAGACGAACTCCGCGCAGCGCCGGGCGGCCTCCAGGTGATCCTCGCGGCCCAGAACCGCGCCGGATTCGGCCAGCGCCGCGATCATCAGGGCGTTCCAGGAGGCAAGGCGCTTGTCGTCAAGGCTCGGCCAGACGCGTTCGGCGCGGCTCTCGCGGAGCGCTCGTCGCGCCTCGTCCAAGCCCTCCGGGCCCTCGGCGGCCGGCCCGCCGGGCAGATGCAGGATGTTGTGTCCCTCGAAGTTCCCCTGCTCGGTCACCCCGAAGTACGCGATCACCCCATCGGCTGCATGGCCCAGGCCCGCGGCGCCGAGGGCCTCGCGGATCTGCTCCGGGCTCCACACGTAGAAGCGGCCCTCCTCGCCCTCGGAGTCGGCGTCGAGCGACGAGTAAAAGCCGCCCTCCGGCCCGCGCATCTCGCGCAGCGCCCAGTCGAGCGTGTCGGTCGCGACCCGCCGCCAGCGCTCGTGGCCGAGCGCCTGCCAGCCGTGCAGGTAGGCGCGGGCGAGCAAGGCGTTGTCGTAGAGCATCTTCTCGAAGTGGGGGACGAGCCAGGTCTCGTCGACCGAGTAACGGGCGAAGCCCCCGCCGACCTGGTCGTAGATGCCGCCGTGGGCCATCGCGTCGAGCGTCACCTCCACCACGTCCTCCGCGCCGTGCGCCAGCAGCAGCTCGAGCGCCGCCGCGGGGGGGAACTTGGGCGCTCCGCCGAACCCGCCGTGGCGCGGGTCGGCCATCATGCGCAGGCGGCCGACGGCGGAGCGGACGAGGTCGGGGCTGAGCAGCTCGGTGGAGGGCTCGAGGCGGCCGATCGCCCCGAGCTGGTCGCGGATTCGGGCCGCCGAGGCGCGGATCCGCTCCCGCTGCGTGGCCCAGGACTCCACAACCGCCTCCATCACCATGCGGAAGCTGGGCATCCCATGGCGAGGCTCGGGCGGGAAGTACGTGCCGCCGTAGAAGGGCACGCCCTCGGGGTCGAGGAAGACGGTCATCGGCCAGCCGCCGTGGCCGGTCATCCCCTGCACCGCCTCCATGTAAATCGCATCCAGGTCGGGGCGTTCCTCGCGGTCGACCTTGATGCAGACGAAGTGCTCGTTCATGTAGGCCGCGGCCTTTGCGTCCTCGAACGACTCGCGCTCCATCACATGGCACCAGTGACAGGCCGCGTAGCCGATCGAAAGCAGGATCGGCTTCTCCTCGCGCTCGGCGCGCTCCAGCGCCTCCGGCCCCCACGCATACCACTCGACCGGGTTGTCCTTGTGCTGAAGGAGGTAGGGACTGGTCTCCTCTGCAAGGCGATTGGCCATCGATTTCAGGCTACTCGCTGGCACGTCGTCAGCGGCCCTCGCGCAGGCCGCCGACGGCGCCCAGGCGCTGCTGATATACCCCGCCACGGAGACGAGGGAAGATGTCGACCGACCTGACAGTGGTGCTCCAGGACCGGCC
The DNA here is from genome assembly GCA_963721735.1 of uncultured Actinomycetes bacterium. GTDB lineage: Bacteria > Actinomycetota > Thermoleophilia > Solirubrobacterales > 70-9 > AC-56. Next base: position 60,948 of record CAVRKX010000017.1, on the reverse strand, counting down.
CGGCGAGCTCGCCCGGCTGGGTCAGGCCACCGGCGAGGCGGGGGTCAACATCCAGGGCATGTGCGCCTTCACCGGCGAGGGGCGGGGGATCATTCACGTCCTGGTCGACGACGCGCAGGCGGCCGTCGCCAGGCAGGCTCTGGAGGACGCGGGAATGGGGGTCGCCGACCAGCGTGAGGTGCTGGTCATAGACGTCGAGGATCGGCCGGGCACCCTCGGTGGGCTGGCCCGCTCGCTGGGCGAGGCCAGCGTCAACATCGAGCTCGCCTACACGACCTTCGGCGGCGTCAAGCTCGTGATCGCCACCGACGACGTCGAGAGCGCCCGCGCCGCGCTGGACTGAGGAACCACTCCGCCGGCGGCTCGCCTTCGGCTGCGCCGCCGCCGGGCTTGGGACCGGATCTGACCCGGCAGGCACCTCCGTAGCTATCGGGACTTCGTCCCTAGCCCCGGCCGGCTAGCTCGCACTGACGTCTTTGGCGAAGGCCTCGAAGGCCCCGACGTAGCGCTCCAGGTCCTGGTCGGAGTGGGCGAGCGACAGCGTCCACTCCTCCTCGACGCCCGGCGTCATGAAGATGCCGTGGTTCATGTGGTAGAGCCAGGCCAGGGTGGCGAGCTCGTCGTCGACCTTGGTCAGGTAGTCGCGGTACTCGCGCAGCGGCTCGGGCGCGAAGATCACGCAGCCCTTGGCGCCCATACCCTCCGTGTAGGCGGGGAGGCCGTAGCGGTCGATGATCTCCTGGCAGCCCGCCTTGAGCTTCTCGTTGCTGGCCTCGAGCTGCGGATAGGCGTCCTCGGTGAGCACCTCGGTCAGGGTGGCCACCGATGCGGCCATCACCAGCGGGTTGCCGTTGAAGGTGCCGTACTGATGGACCTTGCCGGTGGCCACCAGCTCGGCGATCTCCTTCGTCATCCCAATGGCGCCGCCGGGGTAGCCGCCGCAGATCGCCTTGGCAAGGGTCACCATGTCGGGGGTGACCCCGAAGCGCTGCGTGGCGCCGCCGTAGGAGATAGTGGCGCCCGTCTTCACCTCGTCGAAGATCAGCTTCACGCCGTGCTCGGCTGTGAGCTCGCGAACCCGCTCCAGATAGCCGGCGACGGGAGGGATGACGTTGATGTTCATCATCGCGGGCTCCATGATCAGCCCCGCCACGCGGCCCTCCAGCCTCGTCAGGGCCGACTCGAGCGCCTTGGCGTCGTTGAAGGGCACGACATGGGTCAGCTCGCTGAGCGCGCCCGGGTAGCCGTCGCCGTACGGGACCGAGTGCGGGTTGTCGCGGTCCCCGATCTCCTCCAGCGACGGGTAGACCGAGACCATCACCGCGTCGTGGTGGCCGTGGTAGGACCCCTCGATCTTGAGCATCACGTCGCGACCCGTGGCGCCGCGAGCCAGATGGACCGCCGCCATGGTCGACTCGGTGCCCGAGTTGGTGAACCGCCACTGCGGAAGCCCGAAGCGGCGGGTGAGCTCCTCGGCGACGACGATCGAGCCGTCGGTGGGGGCCGCGAAGTGGGTGCCCAGGTCCACCCGCGCCTTGACCGCCGCGCCCACGGTTGGGTTGGCGTGGCCGATGCACATGACCCCGAAGCCGTTGTGGAAGTCGATGTACTCGTTTCCGTCGACGTCCCAGACGCTGGTGCCCGCGCCGCGCTCGACGTAGACGGGCCAGGGGTCGTTCTCCTGGAACGAGGAGGGAACTCCCTTCGGCATGACCTTGACGGCGCGCTCGTAGCGCTCCTTGGAGGCGGGAGTGCGCTCCGCCAGCTTCGCCATCTGGCGCTCGGTCAGTGCCGCAATCCGCGACCGGTCGATCGCGGAGGCTCCTGTTGTGGTGGTTTCGACGGTCATGCTTTCTCCCTGCTTAGCGCATTGGGGTAGACGGCGAGATTAGCGACCGCGAGCGGGGGACTGAGTACAAGCCGGGGCCCAGATATTCGCCGCACTGGAGTCTCGCTATGGTCAGGGTGATGAAGCTGGAGGGCATTCACCACGTGACGGCGATCACCGCGGACGCGCAGGGAAACGTCGACTTCTACGTCGGCGTGCTCGGCCTCCGGATGGTCAAGAAGACGGTCAACCAGGACAACCCGACCGTCTACCACCTCTTCTACGCGGACGAGAACGGCGACCCGGGCTCGGACCTGACCTTCTTCGAGTACCCGGGCGTCCCGGTCGGCCGCGCGGGTGACGGGATGGTCCACCGGATCGTATGGAGGGTCGGTTCGGCCGACGCCCTCGACTTCTGGGCGGGGCGGCTAGGCGAGCGCGCAGGTGCAGGCCGACCGCGTCGACGGCGGCCTCCGGTTCGCCGATCCGGAGGGCCTCGAGCACGAGCTCGCGGTCGCGGAGGTCGACGACGAGCCGCTGACCGCCGAGCATCCGGAGATCCCGGCCGAGCTCGCGCTCCAGGGCTTCGACGGCGTCCGCGCCTACGCGTCCGACCCCGATCGGAGCGCTGATTTGCTCGCTGAGACTCTGGGGTTCGCGCCTCGCGACGGGGACGGGGACGGCGTCGCCTGGGAGGCGCGGGGGTCCAGGCGTGGCTCGATCTACGCCTACGACGAGCCGCCGGCCGAGACCGGCTTGCAGGGCGCGGGCACCGTCCATCACGTCGCCTGGGCGTCGTCCGTCGAGGAGCTCGAGGCCTGGCGGGATCGGGTGGTCAAGGCCGAGATGAGGCCGACCCCGGTGATCGACCGCTTCTACTTCCGCTCGGTCTACTTCCGCGAGCCGAGCGGCGTCCTGTTCGAGCTCGCCACCCTGGGCCCCGGCTTCACCGTGGACGAGCCGCTAGAGAGCCTCGGCGAGAAGCTCTCGCTGCCGCCGTTCATCGAGCACATGCGCGACGAGATCGAGGCCAAGGTGCGTCCGATCACCAACCCGCGCGCCGGGCTCTCCGCTCAGGCGTAGTCGAGCTCGTCGGCCTGGTCGTCGGCGACGGGCTCCTGGCAGGTCGGGCAGTACCACACGGCCTCCAGGGGGTTGCCGCAGGCGGCGTGAACGGCGGCGGCTGCGCCGGTCTGGCGTGCTCCCCACTGGGTGAGCAACCGAAGCGCCCCGGCCAGCCCGCGCCCCGCCTCGGTGAGCTCGTACACGAAGCGCTCGGGCCGCCGCGAGTAGGGCACGGCGAGCACCAGGCGCTGCTCCGTCAGCTGGCGCAGCCGGCTGGAGAGGACGTTGGGGGCGATCCCGCCGAGGTCGCGCTCGAGCTCCCCGAATCGCTTGGCGCCCGAGAGCAGGGCGGCGACGATCAGAAGCGTCCAGCGATCGCCGACGCTCGCCAGGGCTTCGGCCAGCGCCGGGGAGGCACCACCGTCGGTCGACCGAAGGCTCGGTGTCCCCTCTGGTGGCTCCGGCCGTAGCCGAAGGCTCGCTTTCCCCTCCGGTGGGCATGGGCAGGATGATACGCTGTCTGTGAACGTCACTAGCAAGTTGCAAGTAACTAGGAGGACAATGTCTTTGGGCGTGATCAGCGAGATCGAGTCGGGGATCGCCGAGCTCGCCGCCAAGCATGGCGCTGCGGTAGTCGGGTATCGGGCGTGGCTGGCGGTTCGGGTCGGGAACGGTGATCGGGCGGAACCGGGTGCTGACCGCGGCCCACCACGTGCGCCCCGACGGCGTCACGGTGAGCCTGGGCGAGGAGCAGAGCGCGACCGGGGAGCTGGTCGGCATCGACCGCGACCTCGGCCTGGCGCTCCTGGAGGTGGACACCGGCGAGATCGAGCCCCTGGCCTGGGCGCCGGCCGACGCGAAGGTCGGGATCGGCACCGCCGTGGTGGCTCTCGCCAATCCCGGTGGGCGCGGCCTACGGGCCAGCCTTGGCTTCGTGGCGGCGGCGGACCGCGGCTTCCGCGGCCCGCGCGGACGGCGGGTCTCGGGGGCGATCGAGCACACCGCCACGCTGCCGCGCGGCTCGGCAGGCGGGCCTTTGCTCGCCGCCGACGGTGGCCTTGTGGGCATCAACGCGCTGCGGCTGGAGGGCGGGCTGATCGTCGCGCTCGGCCCCGGGTCGGGGCTGCGCGAGGCGGCCGAGCGCCTTGGGCGCGGCGAGGAGCCCGCGCGGCCGTTCCTCGGAGTCGCCGTGGCGCCGGCGGACGTGTCGCGGCGGATGCGTCGGGCGGTCGGCCTGCCGGAGCGAGACGGCCTGCTCGTCCGCGGGGTCGAGGACTCGAGCCCGGCGGCTCAGGCCGGGATCGAGACGGGTGACCTGATCGTCGCCGCCGGCGGAGGGCCGGTGGACGGGATCGATGCCCTGCACCGAGCGCTGGACGCGGCGGCCCCGAACGGCGGGCTGAGCTTGACCGTGGTCCGCGGCGCCGAGGAGCGCCAGGTCGAGGTGGGGCTGGGAGGGGGCAGCGCCTGATGGCGGGCCCGCACCAGGCGCACGCGAGCGGCGCTTCGGCCCCGGCCGATTCTCCCCAGCCGGCGCACCCGAACGGGGAGCTGAACGCGGACGCCGCGGCCCTCGACGCCTACTCGCAGGCGGTGGTCGGGGTGGCCGAGAGCCTCGCGCCGGCTGTCGCCAGCCTGCGCGTCCAGCGTCGTACGCGGCGAGGCAGGATGCCGGCCGGCGCCGGCAGCGGCGTGGCTCTCACGCACGACGGCTTCATCCTCACCTCGGCGCACGTCGTCGCCGCACCGGCGAGCGGCGGGCGGGCGGCGTTCACCGACGGACGCGAGCTCAGCTTCTCGGTTCTCGGCCGCGACCCCCTGTCCGACCTGGCGATCCTGCGCGCCGAGGACGGCGGGCTGCCGCCCGCGGAGCTTGGCGACGCGGACGGGCTGCGGGTCGGCCAGCTGGTGGTGGCGATCGGCAACCCCCATGGCCTCGAGGGCTCGGTCACGGCCGGCGTGGTGTCGGCTCTGGGGCGCGCCCTGCCGGCCCCCGCGGGCCGCCGCCCGGCGCGAATCATCGAGAACGTGATCCAAACCGACGCCGCCCTCAACCCCGGGAGCTCGGGCGGTGCGCTCGCCAGCGGCCGAGGCGAGGTGATCGGCATCAACACTGCGGTCGCCGGCATCGGGCTCGGCCTGGCCGTGCCGATCAACGCGACGACCCGCAAGATCATCGGCGCCCTGATGACCGAGGGCCGGGTTCGCCGCGGCTTTCTGGGGGTCGCCGGCGGCCCGCGCCCGCTTCCGCCCCGCGCCCGGGAGCGCTGGGGCGATCGCACCGGCGTCGAGGTGGTCGAGGTGGTGCCGGACAGCCCCGCCGATCGCGGCGGACTCCGGGTCGGCGACCTGATCCTGGAGCTCGACGGCCAAGCGGTCGCCAGCGCCGCGGACCTCCAGCAGATGATGACCGTGGAGCTGATCGACCATCCCGTCGAAACCTGGATCTGGCGCTCCGGCGATGAGCTCCGCCTGGAGCTGGTGCCGGCCGAGCTGGGCGAGGACGGTTCCTGACCGGCACATAGTCGCCGCATCGCCGGCCGCTTCGCCGTCCGAGCCGTGTGCGAACATGTGTTCGTGCGTTGGGAGAACCTGACCGTCGAGCATGAGCGCGACGCGACCCTGCCGGGCTTCAAGGAGCCAGCTCGGATTCGCACCTTCGACGCGCCGGAGGCGATTGGGACCCGCTTCTACGAGATCCGCGCCCGGTCAGCGATCAACGAAGTGCCCGAACGCTCACGGATGCCGTTTCGATACACGATCAATCCGTATCGGGGGTGCAGCCATGCCTGTGCCTACTGCTTCGCCCGCCCCACGCACACCTACCTCGACTTCAACGCCCGCGAGGACTTCGAGCGCGAGATCGTCGTCAAGGTGAACGCGCCCGAGGTGGTGCGCGCCGAGCTGGCGCGCCCCTCATGGCGGGGCGACCACGTGGCCCTGGGGACCAACACCGACCCCTACCAGTGGGTCGAGGGGCGCTACCGGCTGATGGAGGGGATCTGGGAGGCGATGCGGGACTTCGCCAATCCCTGCTCCGTGCTGACCAAGTCGCCGCTGCTTCTGCGCGACATCGAGCTGATGAAGCAGCTCGTCGAGGTGACCGACTTCGCCGCCAACCTCTCGGTGCCGACCCTGGACGAGAAGGCCTGGCGCGAGACCGAGCCCCACACTCCCCACCCGCGAAAGCGGCTGGAGGCGGCCGGCGAGCTGAGCCGGGCAGGGATCCCGACCGGCGTCCTGATCGCGCCGCTCATGCCGGGCGTCAACGACGCGCCGGAGCAGGTGGAGGCGATCCTCGAGCTGGCGGGCGAGGCCGGCGCCCGGACGATCGGCGGCGTCGGGCTGCACCTGCGTGGCGAGGTGCGCGAAATCTGGTTCGACTGGCTGCGGCAGTACCGGCCCGACCTCCTGCCGCGCTACGAGGCGCTGTACGCCCGCGGCGCCTACCTGCCGCGGCCCGAGCACGAGCGCCTCTCACGCATGGCCCGCGGCGGGCGGGATCGGGGCCGCGCCCGCGCGATCCGGGACGAGGCTCGCGAGTCCACCCGCGAAGGCCCCGAGCGCGGCCCCGCGGGGCCGCGTCGGCGGCAAGCCAGTCTCTTTTAGCGCCGGTGGTCGATTTGCGCTCGATAGAGGAACGCAAGTCGACCATGGGCGAACGAGATCAGGGCGCCGTGACCTCGGGCGACGCCCTCGCGCGGCCGAGCGCCCGCGTCGCCACGAATCCGGTTCCCGCCGCGCAGACCGAGCCGAGCCAGAAGGCCGCCGGGTAACCGCCAAGCGAGGCGGCGAGGCCGGTGAGCACGGCGCCGAGCCCGATCCCGATGTCGAAGAAGGCGGTGAAGGTCCCCAGCGCCGAGCCACGGCGGGACTCGGAGACGTTGTTGATCGCCACCAGCGACAGGGAGGGATAAAGGAGGGCGAAGGCCATGCCCATCCCAATCGCCCCAGCGAGCGCCAGCGGGAGGCCCTCGGCCAGCGCGATCAGCGCCAGCGCCGCCGCCTCGAGCGCCGCCGCTGCGGCGGCGCACCGGAGCGGCCCGATCCGATCGGGCAGGTCACCGCCGATCAGGCGCGTCAACACCACGGTGGCCGCGAAGGCGGTGAACACAGTGGCGCCGTTCCCCGAGCCCTGTGCCTCGAGGTGAAGGACGATGAAGGACGCCATGGCCGCAAACCCGACGCTGGCGAGCGAGATCCCGATCCCGGGGCGCACCGACTCGCGCGCGAGCAAGGGCCGCTCCTGGGGCTCGGAAGACGGCCGATGCCGATCGGGGATCCGCAGCGCGACCAGCGCCCCCAGGAAAGGGCAGATGGCGGAGAAGGCCCAAACCGCCTCGTAGCTCGAGGCGCGCAGCAAGGCGTCGCCGATCGGCGGCCCGAGACTGAGGCCGCCCCACACCGCCAGGCCGTAGAGGCCGATCACTCGCCCCCGCCTATCGGGCGGGGCCAGGTCGACCACCCAGGTGGCGCCGGCCGTGAACACCATCCCCTCTCCGGCGCCGAGCACCAGCCGCGCGCCGATCAGGCCCGCCAGCCCGGCCGGCACGAGGTAGAGGAGCCCGGCCGCGGCGGCGAGCAGGGCTCCGACCACCACCACCGGCCGGCGACCGCGCAGGTCGGTGACGTATCCGGCCAGCGGCCGGCTCGCCAGGGCCGTGAGGGCGAACGCCCCGACCGCGATGCCGACTGCGATGTTGCCGGAGTCCAACGGCCCGCGGACGTAGCGCGGGATCACCGGCAGCACCGCGCCGACGGCGGTCAGCGAGAGCAGCGTGACGACGAAGATGCCCGCGAACGCGGCCAGCGGAGAGCGTCGCACCGGCTACCGGCTCGCGGCGGACCCGGCGGCCCGCAGCTCCGCCCGCTTGATCTTCCCGCTGGTCGTCTTCGGCAGCCGGTCGGCGAACTCGACGATGCGCGGGAACTTGTACGGCGCGGCCACCCGCTTGCAGTGTTCCTGAAGCTCCCGTACCAGGTCATCGCTCGGCTCGGCCCCATGCAGAACGACGATTGCCCGCACCACGGCGCCCCGCTCGGGGTCGGGGGCGGAGACCGCGGCCGCCTCGGCCACGGCGGGATGAGACAGCAGCGCGGACTCCACCTCGAAGGGGCCGATGCGATAGCCGGCGGAGAGGATCAGGTCGTCGCGGCGCCCCTCGAACCAAAGGTAGCCATCGCCGTCCTCCCTGACGAGGTCGCCGGTCGGCCACCATTCGCCCGCGAACGGCTCGCCGTCCAGGTAGCCGTTGAAGAAGGTCGGACAGCTGGAGGCCTGGACCTGAAGCTCGCCGTCGGCGATCCGAACCTGGATGCCCGGCAGCGGCTTGCCCATCGAGCCGTCCCGGACTGGGTCGCCGACCAGGTTCCCGGTTAGGTGACCGGTCTCGGTCTGGCCGTAGCCGTCGCAGATGTCGAGGCCGAGTCCCCTGCCGGAAGACCTCGATCACCTCCGGGTTGAGGGGCTCGCCGGCCGAGACCGTGCGCCGCAGGGAGGGAAGGGGCTGAAGCTGAGCGCGCCCGGCGAGCATCCTGTACTCGGTCGGTGCCTGGCAGAGCACGTTGACGCTCTCGCGCTCGATCAGCTCCAGGCGCTCGGCTGGGTCGAAGCGGGCGTCGTGAATCAGCGCCGCGGCCCCGCACAGCCAGGGAGCCACGAAGGCGTTGCGCGCTGACTTCGCCCAGCCGGGCGCGGTGGTGCACCAGACGAGCTCTCCCTCCCGCGCCCCGAGCCAGTGCTCTGCCTGGGCCCGCTGCCCCGCCAGGTAGCGCTGGGGGTGCAGGGCTCCGCGTGGCTCGCCGGTAGTCCCAGAGGTGAACACGATCAGGGCGCCCTCGTGGGGATCGAGGTCGGCCGGCCCCACCGGCGGCTCCTGGGGGCGCTCCTCGTCCATCACCTCGGCAATCTCGGACATCGTCATCACGGGCACGCCATCCGGAAGCTCGCCGACCAGTTCCTCCTCGGCGACGCACAGCACGACGTTCGCCGCCCGCACCCGCAGCTCAAGCTCGTGGCGGCGAAGCTGCGTGTTGCAGGGCAGGGCGATCGCTCCCATCCGCCAGCAGGCCAGCATGGCGAGCACCCACTCCGATCCGGTTGCCGGCCAGGACCATCACCGCGTCGCCGCGGTCCACCCCGCGGGCGGCGAACGCTCCAGACAGGCCCGCGCTGCGCGCGATCAGCTCCCCGAACGCCCAGACGCGCCGCTCGCCCTGCTGCGAGATCGCCACCAGGGCGGGCTTCGACGCCGGGAACCGCTCCAGCACGTCCTCGATGAAGTTCACGGGCGCGTAGTCTGCCGACCATGGAGACCCCGCAACGCGTCGCCCTCGTCAGCGGCTCGAATCGGGGCATCGGGCGCGAGATCGCAAGGCAGCTCGCTGAGCTTGGGCATCACGTGATCGTCACCGCGCGCGACCCGGCCGCCGCCGAGCGCGTCGCCGAGGAGCTCTCCGGCGGCGGGCGGCACTCCCTCCAAGCGGAGCAGCTCGACGTGGCCGACCCGGACAGCGTGGAACGCCTCCGCGAGCGGCTCCAGGCCGAGCCCGGGCGCCTCGACGCGCTCGTCAACAACGCCGGCGTGATGGGGGAGATCGCCACCAACGTCTCGAGCGCACCGCTCGACGACGCCCACCACACGATGGAGACGAACCTGTTCGGGGCCTGGCGGCTCGCCCAGGCGGTGCTGCCGCTCCTGCGCAGCAGCGAGCACGGCCGGATCGTCAACGTGTCGAGCGGCGCCGGCCAGCTCTCCGAGATGAACGGCGGCTACCCCGGCTACCGGGTCTCGAAGACGGCGCTCAACGCGCTCACCCGGGTTCTCTCCCAGGAGGAGGCCGGTGGCGGCATCCTCGTGAACTCCATGTGCCCAGGGTGGGTCCGCACCGACATGGGCGGCTCGGCCGCGCCGCGCTCCGTGGAGGAGGGCGCCGACACGGCGGTCTGGCTCGCGACCCTGCCCGACGACGGCCCCACCGGCGGCTTCTTCCGCAACCGCGAGCCGATCCCGTGGTGACGGTGCGCGGGCCTAGCCTCGCCTGAGCTCCGTGCCGTCGTAGAGCTTCTTGACCACGACCGAGCCGTCCGGGGCCGCGTCGAGGCAGAGCTCGCAGAGGACGCACTCGTCGAGGTTCTCCTTGACGATCTCGAGCCCTGAATCGCTGGCCTTGAAGATGTCTACGGGGCAGACCTCCTCCAGCTTGGCCGCCAGCTCGCCGTCGGCGGCGACCGCGTCGTCGACCTCCACGTCGATGAACACGCCGGCAAGCTCTTGCGTCTCCGCCATCAGACCCGTGCCCCCAGCTTCTCCTTGACCCGGCTGGGGATCTCGTCGATCCGCTCCACCACGGGGATCCCGGCCGCCTCGAGCCTTGCGATCTTCTCCGTCGCGGTGTCCTCGACGCCCTCGACGATGGTGCCGGCGTGACCGAAGCTCATCCCCTTCATCTCCTCGGAGTCCATGAAGCGCCCCGCCATGAAGGCCACGATCGGGAGTCGCGACTCGTTCTCCGTGATCCACTCGGATAGCTGCGCCTCCATCCGGCCGCCGGGCTCCGTGTAGATGACGATCGCCTCCGTCTGCTCGTCGGCCTCGAACAGCGGCATCAGCTCGGCGTAGGCGGAGCCGATGATCGCGTCGCCGCCGATCGAGATCGCCGTTGACTGGCCCAGCCCCGCGGCGGTCAGCGTCGAGGAGATCTCGGTGGTCATGCCGCCGCTTCGCGACATCACGCCCACCGGCCCGGGCGTGTACGCCTTGGCCGCGTCCTTCGCCGGGCCGCCGATGCCGCCCATCTTGCAGACCTCGGGGACGATCACGCCGAGGCAGTTGGGGCCGATGATCCGCGCCCCGCGCATCCCCGCCAGCTCGACCATCTGCGCCACGTCGCGACGCGGAATCCGCTCGGTGACGATCACGATCAGCTCGATACCGGCCTCCAAGGCCTCGAACACCGCGTCCTTGGTGAACGCGGGGGGGACGGTGACCACGGAGCCGTTGGGCACGTACCCCACCGCGTCGACGACCTGCTGGACGGTGTCGTACACGGGCACGCCGTGAACCTCGCGCCCCTTGCGCCCCGGGGTCACGCCGCCGACCACCTTGGATCCGTAGTCGAGGCACTCCCGGGTCAGGTTGACGGCCTCGCGGCCGGTGATGCCCTGCACGATGAAGGTGAAGCCTGGGTCGAGGAGGATGCTCATCGCCCGTCGGACGGATCTTGAATCTTCGCCACCGCCCGGCCCGCCGCCTCCCACATCGAGACGCTCCGATCGCAGTACTCGACGCCGTAGCGCTCCAGGATCTTGAACCCCTCCTCCTCCCAGGCGCCCGGGATGCGGAAGATCGCGATCGTCTCGCCGGGGTCCTTGCCCAGCTCGAGGCACGCCTTGATCACGCCCCGGGCGACGATGTCGACGCGGGTGTTGGAGACGATCGACATCATCACCGCGATCTTCTCGACGCCGTCCTTGCGCAGCACCTCCCTCGCCAAGCCACGGGCCTTCGCCACCGAGGGGTTGCCGCCGATCTCCGTGTAGTTGGCGGGATCCCCGCCCTGGCTGCGGACCGCGTCGGTGAGCGTCAGCGAGCCCCCGCCGGCGCCGATCACGAGCCCCAGGTTTCCGTGGAATCCGTGGTCCTTGCCCTGGATCACGCCGCGGTGGTCGGCGGAGTCGATGGCCTTGACGTTGCGCTCGAACTCGCTCGGCTCGTAGGGCTCGCGCAGCTCCTCCTCGCCGATCCCGAGCTCTGCGAGCAGCTTCCGCTGGCGCGGCCTGGCCTCGTCCTCCATCTCCATGTGGGCGTCCAGGGCGACGAAGCTGCCGTCCTCCAGGCGCGCCAGGGGGTTGATCTCGGCGAGGGTCATGTCGCAGTCGCGCATCAGCTGGGCCAGCCGGGCGAGGATCGGCGTGGCGCGGTTGAGCTCCGACCCGGTCACGCCGGTCTGGGCGATCACCTGCTTGGCCTGGAAGTCGGGGATCGGCAGCAGGTTCGAGAGGTGGCCGCGCCCGACGTGCTCGGGATGGCGCTCGGCGACCTCCTCGATGTCGATCCCGCCCATGTCGCTGAACAGCATCATCGGCCGCTTCCGGGTCCCGTCCCAGACGACGCCCGCGTAGTACTCCTGGGCCACCTGCGCCTTCGGGTCGACCAGCACCCCGCGCGGCCTCTGTCCGTTGATCTCCAGCTCCAGGATCTCCGCCGCGTGCGCCTCCGCTTCCTCGGGGCCGTCGGCGAACTTGACGCCGCCGGCCTTCATCCGCCCGCCGGTCAGCACCTGGGACTTGATCACCACCGAGCCACCGATCTCCTCGGCAGCCGCGCGAGCCTCCGCGGGCGTGTTGCAGATGCCGTATTTGGTCACCGGGATCCCTGCCCGCTCGACGATCTTCCGCGACTCGTACTCGTAGAAGCGCATGGGTGGTGGGGGAACCTACCTGACGCCGCCAGCCCTCCGGGTGCGGCAGAATGGCCAAGTACGTCCAGGTCGTTGCCCTGGGCGTTCGCAGTTGCGGACACGAGAGAGGAGTTGATCCAGCCCTTGAGCGAGACGACGGCAGCCGCCGCCGAAGCACCGACCAAGAACCAGAAGCTGATCGCCTGGGTGGAGGAGTTCGCCCGGCTGACCGAGCCCGACGAGGTCCACTGGTGCGACGGCTCGGCGGAGGAGTACGACCGGCTCTGTCAGGAGCTGGTCGACCGGGGCACGTTCGAGAGGCTTTCCGAGGCCAAGCGGCCCAACTCCTACCTGGCCCGCTCCGACCCCGGGGACGTCGCCCGGGTCGAGGACCGCACCTTCATCTGCTCCGAGAGGGAGGACGACGCCGGCCCCACCAACAACTGGCGCGAACCCGCCGAGATGCGCGATGTCCTCGACGAGCTCTTCCGCGGCTCCATGCGCGGGCGGACCCTGTACGTGGTGCCGTTCTCGATGGGCCCGCTCGGCTCGCACATCGCCCACATCGGCGTCCAGCTCACCGATTCGGCCTACGTCGCCGTGTCGATGCGGGTCATGACCCGGATGGGCCGAGGCGCGCTCGAGGTGCTCGGCGAGGACGGCGACTTCGTTCCCTGCCTGCACTCGCTCGGGGCGCCGCTGGAGGAGGGAGCGGAGGATGTCCCCTGGCCCTGCAACGCCGACAACAAGTACATCGTCCACTTCCCGGAGACCCGCGAGATCTGGTCCTACGGCTCGGGGTACGGAGGCAACGCGCTGCTGGGCAAGAAGTGCTTCGCGCTTCGGATCGCCTCGGCGATGGCGCGCGACGAGGGATGGCTGGCCGAGCACATGCTGATCCTCAAGCTCACTTCACCTGAGGGGGCGGTGAAGTACCTGGCCGGGGCCTTCCCGTCGGCATCCGGGAAGACCAACCTCGCGATGCTGGTCCCCTCCCTGGAGGGCTGGAAGGCCGAGACGATCGGCGACGACATCGCCTGGATGAAGTTCGGGGAGGATGGACGCCTCTACGCGGTCAACCCCGAGGCCGGCTTCTTCGGCGTCGCGCCCAACACGAGCCCGAAGACGAATCCGAACGCAATCGCGACCGTCGCGCGCAATTCCGTCTTCACCAACTGCGCGAGGACTGACGAGGACGACGTCTGGTGGGAGGGGATGAGCGACGAGCCTCCCCAGCATGCGATCGACTGGCGCGGCGACGACTGGACGCCCGAGTCCGACAGCGCGGCCGCGCATCCGAACGCGCGTTTCACGACGCCGGCGGCCCAGTGCCCCTGCATCGCTCCGGAATGGGAGGACCCCGACGGCGTGCCGATCGACGCCTTTCTGTTCGGTGGCCGGCGGGCAACGGTGGTGCCGCTGGTCACCGAGGCATTCGACTGGGAGCACGCGGTGTTCCTCGGCGCCACTATGTCGGTGGAGACCACCGCGGCGGCCGCGGGCGAGATCGGCAAGCTCCGCTTCGACCCGTTCGCAATGCTCCCGTTCTGCGGCTACAACATGGCGGACTACTTCGGCCACTGGCTGGCGCTCGGGCGCCGAAGCGGGGTCCGGCTGCCGAGGGTGTACCTCGTCAACTGGTTCCGGAAGGACGAGGACGGGAGCTACATCTGGCCCGGCTACGGTGAGAACAGCCGCGTGCTCGAGTGGATCGCCCGCCGCTGCGACGGCGAGGCCGAGGCGGTCGAGGCCCCGATCGGGCGGGTTCCGGCCCCCGGTGAGATCAACATCGAGGGCCTCGAGCTGTCGGCCGAGGACCTGGAGCGGCTGCTCGCCGTGGACGCGGGCGATCTGCTCCAGCAGCTGCCGCAGGTCGAGGAGCACCTGGCCCGCTTCGGCGATCGCCTCCCCCAGGCGCTCAGCGAGCAGCTGGACGCGCTCAGGCGACGGCTGGGCCGCTAAGCGCTCAGTTCGAGCTCGCCTGGAGCTCGTACGCCTCGGCCAGCTCCGGGTCCTTGCGCGCCAGCATCTCGGCCAGGGTGACCATCACCTTGCACTGCTTCCAGGTCGCGTCGTCCTGCATCTTGCCGTCGATCATGTGAACGCCACGGCCGTCCGGGATCGCCTCCAGGACCTTCTTGGCGAACTTGACCTCCTCGGCGGGGGGGCTGAAGACGTGCTTGGCGATCTGGATCTGGGCGGGGTGCAGCGACCAGGCGCCGACGCAGCCGAGCAGAAAGGCGGCGCGGAACTGGGTCTCGCAGCCCTCGGTGTCCTTGATGTCGCCGTAGGGCCCGTAGAAGGGCAGGATGCCCGCCGAGGTGCAGGCGTCGACCATGCGGGCGATCGAGTAATGCCAGGGGTCCTGCTGCGCGGTCTTCCGGGGAGCGTCGGGGTCGTCGGGGTCGGGATCCTCGATCACCTGGTAGGCGGGATGGCCGCCGCCGACCCGGGTGGTCTTCATGCGGCGGAAGGCGGCCAGGTCCGCCGGCCCGAAGCTCATCCCCTGCATCCGCGGGCTGGCCGTGGCGATCTCCTCCAGGTTGACGACGCCGAGCGAGGTCTCGAGGATGGCGTGGACCAGAAGCGGGCGCTGAAGCCCCACCTTGGCCTCGAGCTGGGCGAGCAAGCGGTCCACGTAGTGGATGTCCCAGGGCCCCTCGACCTTGGGGACCATGATCACCTCGAGCTTGTCGCCGATCTCGGTCACCAGCCGGAGCAGGTCGTCGAGCACCCACGGGCTCTCGAGCGAGTTGACCCGTGTCCAGAGCGCCGTGTCGCCGAAGTCGGTCGCCTTCGCGACCTCGATCAGCCCCTCGCGAGCCGCCTCCTTGCGGTCGGCCGCGATCGCGTCCTCGAGGTTGCCCAGCAGGATGTCCGTCTGCGCGGCCATCTCCGGCACCTTGGCCGCCATCTTCTCGTTCGAGGGGTCGAAGAAATGGATCATCCGCGAGGGCTTGACCGGGATCTCGGCCGGCGGCTCCGGGGCGCCGATGGCGAGCGGATGTCCGAATTGGCGTGGGTTTCTCACGACTGACTCCTGGGTCAAGCCTATTGGACCGGACGCTAGCCTCCCTCGTCGTGGAGATCGAGCTACGCGCCGCCCGGGCGGGCGAGGAGGAGTCGCTCCTGGGGGCCTGGGAGTGGCTGTTCGAGCCGCCGGGTTGGCGCCCGGACGCTTGGGAGGAGCGGCGCGCCACGGAGGCGCTGCGGGAGGCGATCGACTCGCGCGACGCCCTCGTGCTGGTGGCGGTTGCCGACGACGACAGGGTGGTCGGAGTGTGCACCGCCTACCACACGATCCACGCGATCCGCTTCGGCCCCCGTGCCTGGGTCGAGGAGCTGGCCGTTGACCCCAAGCTGCGCTCGCGGGGGATCGGCTCGCGCCTCTTGGGCGCCGCCAAGGACTGGGCGCGCGAGCGCGGCGCCTCGCATCTGAAGCTGGACAGCGCGCTCGCCCGCACCGAAGCGCACCGCTTCTACGAACGGGAAGGGCCGAGCGGCCGCTCCTACAGCTACGACTACGAGCTCTGAGGGTCGAGCCCCGCCGAGCGCAGCGCCGCCTCGCGGTCGAGGTGGAACTCAGCCCTCTGGACGCGGCCCTCCACCACCGTCCAGACGGCCGCGCCTGGCGCCTCGACCTCGACGCCCCCGGTCTTCGTCCTGCCGACCATGGTCACCAGGCTCACGACCCGATCTCCTGCGTCGATCATGCGCTCGAGATCGATCCGGTAGCTCTCGAACGCGCTCGTCCACTCGAGCCACGCTTCGCGGAATCCCTCGAGCCCGGAGCCCTCGATGACCCTGCTCATGTACGCCGGCCCCATCATCACCACCTCGAAGCCCGGCTCGGCCAGCTCGGCGAACACTTCCCCGACCCTTAGAGTGGCCTCGTCGTCATCCAGTCCCGCGACGACGTCGCCCATCGTCAGGGCGTCCTGAATCTGCTCAACTACGCGCACGGCTTCGGCGGACACGGGGTCCGATTATCCTTCCCCGGCCGCCTCACGACAAGCAGGGAGCAATGGCCGTAGCCGCCGACACCTACACGCAGAAGACCGACGAGCAAAGGGCGATCACCGAGATGGTGCGCCAGTTCGTCGACAACGAGATCATCCCCGTGGCTGAGGAGTACGACCACGAGGACAAGTTCCCCGGGCCCATCGTGGAGCAGATGAAGGAGCTCGGCCTGTTCGGGGTGACGATCCCCGAGGAGTACGGGGGCATGGGCCTCGACCTGACCACCTACGCGATGATCGTCGAGGAGCTGTCGCGGGGCTGGATCTCGATCTCCGGGGTCGTCAACACCCACTTCATCGGCTCCTACCTGCTGATGAAGTTCGGCACCGAGGAGCAGAAGGACAGCTTCCTGCCGAAGATGGCGACCGGTGAGATCCGCGCCGCCTTCTCGCTCTCGGAGCCGGAGGTCGGCTCCGACGTGCAGGGAATCAAGGCGACTGCCAAGAGGGCCGAGGATGGCCACTGGGAGTTGAGCGGCCAGAAGATGTGGGTTACCAACGGCCTGCTGTCGGGCGTCGTCTTCGTGCTCGTCAAGAGCGATCCGAAGGCCGACCCCCCGTACAAGGGCATGACCTGCTTCATCTGCGAGAAGGAGCCTGGCGCGGACGAGGTCCCCGGGCTGACCATCCCGCCGAAGATCAAGAAGATGGGGTACAAGGGGGTCGAGTCCACCGAGCTCGTCTTCGACGGATTCAAGGTCTCCGAGGATCGGGTCCTGGGCGGGCCGGACGGGCTCGGCCAGGGGTTCGTCCAGATGATGGACGCCTTGGAGGTCGGCCGGGTCAACGTCGCGGCCCGGGGGGTGGGGGTGGCCCAGCGCGCCCTCGAGCTCGCGCTTCGCTACAGCCAGGAGCGAAAGACCTTCGGGAAGCCGATCGCGCAGCATCAGGCGATCAGCTTCAAGCTCGCCGAGATGGGAACTCGGCTGGAGGCCGCGCGACTGCTGACGATGAAGGCGGCCCGGCTGAAGGACGCCGGCGAGCGATCCGACCTGGAGGCCGGGATGGCGAAGCTCTTCGCGTCCGAGGCCGCGAAGGAGAACGCCGAGGAGTGCCTGCGGATCCACGGCGGGTACGGATACTCGAAGGAGTACGAGATCGAGCGGATCTACCGCGACGCGCCATTGCTCTTGATCGGCGAGGGCACGTCGGAGATCCAAAAGATGGTCATCGGGAAGAAGCTCCTGGAGCGAAACAAGATCTGATGCCTGCGGCGCCCCCGGCTTCGCCTGCGCCCGGCAGGCTTCACCATGGCGCGGCCCGCTGAGCTGATCGCGGTCGCCGTCCGGAACCTCGAGCGCGAGGTTCCGGCCCTCGGCCCGCTGAAGCTGGTCGTCCGGCTCGAGCTCCGAGGCCGCGGCGACGTGCAGGTGTTCCGGGTTCGCCTGCCGGGCCCGGAGGTGACCAAGGGCGAGCCAAATGACGCCCGCGTGGAGGTGGCCCTACCGCGGTCCCACTTCAACCAGCTCGTTGAGAAAGGGAAGCTTCGGCACTGGCGCGAGGCCTACGAAAGCGGCCACATCAAGGTCGCGGGAGACCCCGAGATCCAGAAGCTGATCGGCACCGTGATTGAGCGGCACATGGCGCGCACGAGGCTGAAGAAGGCGCACTAACGGTCACGCCCGACTACTAGGATCCGCGGATGAGCGACACCGAGACCCACGAGCTGATCACCGACCAAGCCGGCCGCGAGGCGTCGGGGGCCCACCGCTACGGGCGCTATCTGGAGGAGTTCGAGGTCGGCTCCGTGTACAAGCACTGGCCGGCCAAGACCGTCACCGAGTCGGAGGACCACCTGTTCTGCCTGCTGACCATGAACCATCATCCCCTGCACCTGAACGACGTCTATGCGTCAAGCTCGCAGCAGGGCCGAAACGTCGTCGCCGGGCCGTTTGTCTACTCGCTGGTCTTCGGCATGACGGTCGCCGACGTTTCCGGCAAGGCGATCGCCAACCTGGCCACGGATGAGCTCGGCCACCCGGCTCCGGTGTTCCACGGCGACACGCTGTTCGCCGAGTCCGAGGTGCTCGAGGTGCGGCCCTCGGCATCCAAACCGGATCGAGGCGTGGTCCGAGTCCATACCCGGGCCTTCAAGCAGGACGGAACGCTGGTCGCCGAGTTCAAGCGCGCGGTCTTGGTGCCGCGAAGCCCCGAGGCGATCGAGGGCGGCGCCTCCGGGGCAGAGGGCCCGGTCGAATAGGCCGGGGCCGCCCCCAAGCGCCGATCGCCGATGTGGGAAGAGCTGATCCGCGACCGTGGCGGGACGCCGATCAGCTCGCTGGCCGAGGCCGGCCAGGCACAGCTGGCCGGCGCTCGCTTCGTCGCGCTTTTGAGCCGCGATGAGGGCGTCCTGCCGGCGGTCGCGGCATTCGAGCCGGCACAGGCCGTCGCCCACCTGACCCTGGCCGATACGGGGCCGGTGGTCACGCGCGCCGCCGAGGCCAACCGCTTCCTCCAGCGACTCCAGGCGAGCCAGGTCGATCCGTACCTGCTCAAGGCGGGTCGGGTCGGCGGCACCGACCCGGCGGCCTCGCTCGAGGTCAAGGAGGAGCACACGGCCGCGATCCTCAATGGGATGCTCGCCGGCACCGTCGAGTGGGAGCGGGATCCCGACTTCGGCTACCGGGTGGCCGCCGAGGTACCCGGCATCGACGGCCGCGACCGGTTCCTGCTCATTCCCCGCTTCCTCTACGCACACACCGGTCGGGCGTACGAGTACGCCGCGCTGGTTCCAGAGCTCCGGCGCGAGCGGGTCGCGCGGCTCGAGGCGCGTGGAGGGTCTCGACGGCGCGATCGTGGACGCAGTTCGCTAGCGGTGGATCAGCTCGGCGGCGGCCTCGAGCGCCCCGTCGAAGTCGGTGCCGGGCACCCCGCCCACGCAGGGGGAGATCGCGCCGGCCTCCAGGTAGCGCTCCACGGCCGCCCGGACCTCCTCGGCCGGCCCGATGCCGGCCAGGGCCGCCAGCATCCGGTCCGATAGCCCGGCCTTGGCGCGCTCCAGGTCACCCGCCTGCATCCCCTCGTCGAAGGCCGCGATCTCCTCGGCGAAGCCGGAGCGCTCCAGCATCGCGCGGTAGAAGGGCAGGGAGGCGTAGGCGACCAGGTCCTGGCGCATGGTGGCGCGGGCGGCGTCCGCGTCGTCGGTGAGCGCCACCGGCACCGCCGCCACGACGTCGAAGCCCTCGAGCGGCTTGCCGGCCCGCTCGCGGCCCGCCGTCACCTCGGGGACGACCACGTCGCGGATGTAGGCGGGATTGCAGAGCCAGAGCATCACCCCGTCCGCGATCTCTCCGGCCAGGCGGAGCATGCTGGGGGAGAGCGCCGCAACGTAGATCGGCAGCTCCGGCCGCGGCTCATAGCCCATGAACTGGAAGCTGGTGTTGAAGAACTCGCCCTGGGGCGGGGCCTCGCCGCGCAGGATCGCCCGCACGATCGACAGGTACTCGCGCATCTGGGTCACCGGCTTTTCGATCTTCCCGTCGTACCAGTGCTCGACCGTGACCTGGTGCGAGACGCCAAGGCCCAGGACCATGCGGCCCCCCGAGAACTCGTCGATGGTCGCCGCCGCCTGCGCCATCGCCACCGGCGTGCGCGCGAAGATCGGCACCACGCCCGTGCCCAGCCGGATCCGCTCGCTGACCGAGGCGTACGCCGACAGCACGCTGAGCGCGTCGCGCCCCGCGATCTGCGTCGTGTAGACGGCGTCGAAGCCGAGCCCGTCGGCCCGCCGCACTCGGTCGAGCGCTGAGGAGAGGGACCTCCCGGCGGAGATGAAGGCACCGATGCCCGGCATGCGGGCGGACTTATATCGTCGCTCGATCGCTCCCGGGCCCCAGACCGTCGTTCAGGCCTCGACCCTCCCGGCCGCCGCGGAGGATGTCTGGGCCCGGGCGATCACACCCGAGGGCATCAACGACGAGCTCCGGCCGCTGTTACGGATGACGATGCCTCGCTCGCTGCGGAGCAGGACGATCTCCGAGGTGCCGCTGGGCGAGCCCCTGGGGCGAAGCTGGATCCTGCTCTTCGGGCTGGTTCCGGTCGACTACGACGACCTCGGGCTGGCCGAGCGAGGCCCCGGCTTTCGCTTCCTGGAGCGTTCGACGATGCTGACCATGGGCTCCTGGGAGCACGAGCGAACGGTGAGGCCGGTGGGGGAGGGCTGCGAGGTCACCGACAGGCTCACCTTCCAGCTCCGCCGTCCCCTGGCCGCGGTTCCCGGCTCCGCCGGGCTGGCGCGGGCAATCGTCGCCCGCCTGTTCGCCCACCGCCACCGCCGGCTGGCGAAGCGCTGGTCCAAAGCGGAAGCGCCCGCTTAGTGCCCTAGTGCGCCTCGTCGGCGGCGTGCGCGGGTGGGCGCGACTCCTCGGCGAGCGAGGTGATCTCGAGCGTCCCCCGGGCTGACGCCTCGAGCACGTCGATGGCCTCCTGCTCCGAGCGCGCGTAGAGCTCGACCAGCAGGTGAACCACGATCCGATCCTGGTCGTGCTTGTGGAAGCGAACGTGGGTGAAGAACTCCCGCGTGCCCGACGTCGCCCAGCGAGCCGAAGGTGAGGCTCTCCGCGGCCTCTGGGCCGGAGCAGGTCTCGATCTGGTCCTGATCCATGCTCACCGTGCACGAGGCGACGAATGGCTTGCCGGCCACCATCCGCTCCCAGCGGTCCTCGACCGGGACGACCCGCCCGTCCTCGACCGTCAGGTGGGGTTGGTCGTGCATGCAGTCGAGGCACTGGACCACGGCCTCCTGGATCTCCTCGACGCGGTCGGCCGCCTCGCCGCTCTCGGGATCCACCTTGAGGATGGCGTCGTAGTGGACCTGGGCCTCCAACCGCTGTGACCAGCAGCGGTAGCAGCGAAGCCAAGCACTCTGGTCGCCGAACCCGTCGTTCATGCTCATTCAGCGTAGCTCGCCGGGCATCGCCCGACTACGCGGGGGCAGCCGCGTACAGGCGCCATTTGCCAGGGACGCCCTTCAGCTCGTGCTCGCCGCGCTCAGTGAACTGGAGCTCCGCGCCGACGACGAGGTCCTTCACGGTGCTGGAGACCAGCACCTCGTTGGCATTCGCAAGCGCTCCGACCCGGGCGCCGATGTTCACCGCCATCCCGCGCACGTCGTCGCCGAAGAGCTCGCATTCGCCGGTGTGCAGCCCGGCGCGCACCTCCAGCCCGTGGGCTCCGACGCCGTCGCGGATCGCGCAGGCGCACTCGATCGCGCGCGCGGGCCCGTCGAAGGTGGCCAGGAATCCGTCCCCCAGCGTCTTGACCTCCTGGCCGCGGAAGCGGCCGAGCTGGCGGCGGGTGAGCTCGTCGTGGCGCTCGATCAGCTCACGCCAGCGCCGGTCGCCTGCGTCAGCGGCGCGCCGGGTCGAGTCGACGATGTCGGTGAACATCACGGTGGCTAAGACCCGATCCAGCGGCCGGGCCTGCCGCGTGCCGGTCAAGAACTCCTCCATCTCGTCCAGGACCGGGTCGAAGTCGCCGGTGAACGGGACGTGATCGGTGCCCTCGAACTCGACCAGTCGCGCGCTTGGAATGCTCTCGGCCATCAGCCGCGCGCCCTCGACCGGAGCGACCAGGTCCCCCTTGCGGTGCAGGAGCAGGGTCGGAACCCCGATCGTGGGCAGGATGTGCCTCACGTCGATGTCGAACAGCGCCGAGACCACCGCCCGCGCCATTGCCGGGCTGGCGCTGGCCCGCTGGAACCTGCCCCAGGCCTCCTGCATCCCCGGCTCCTTGGCGGCAGCCGGTGCGAACAGATTCAGAAGCGCGCCGTCACCCCACGTCCGTGAGGTTTCGGCGAGCATCAACTCGACCTGCTCGTCGGTCGCTCCCCACTGGATGTCGGTGTCGGTGCGGAAGCGCGGTGTCGATCCGTAGAGCACCAGCGCCGAGGTGCGGTCCGGGTAGGTGGCGGCGAACAGGAGGCTCGCCGGGCCTCCCTCCGAGACCCCGAAGAGTGCCGCGCGCTCCACGCCGACAGCGTCCATCACCGCCTGCATGTCGTCCATCCGCTGCTCAAGCGGCGGCGGCCCGGCCACCGGATCGGAGAGGCCGGTTCCCCGCTTGTCGAAGATCACGACCCGGGCGAAGGAGCCGAGGCGCTCAAGCAGGTGTGGCACGCGCGGCATCTCCCAGTAGTGCTCGATGTTCGAGACAAAGCCCGGGACAAAGATCAGATCCAGATCGCCCTGGCCGAAGACCTGGTACGCGATGTGAGCGTCCCCGCTCAGCGCGTACCGGGTTCTTGGCGCCTCCGGCATCCGGGATCAGGCAGGCTGTGACGTCGTCGCCTCGGCCCGCTCGCTCACGAGCTCGGCGATTTCGCCCATGATCCGGTTGAGGTCGAAGTCCTTGGGGGTGTAAACGCGGGCCACGCCCGCCTCCAGCAGCGCTTGGGCGTCGGCCGCGGGGATGATCCCGCCGACCACCACCGGGACGTCGAGCCCCTGCTCGCGCAGAAGATGGACGATCTCGGGGACCAGCTCGCGGTGGGAGCCGGAGAGGATCGAGAGGCCGACCACGTCCACGTCCTCGTCGCGCGCCGAGGCCGCGATCTGCTCGGGCGTCAGGCGAATCCCCTGGTAGATCACCTCCATGCCCACGTCGCGGGCGCGGACGGCGATCTGCTCGGCGCCGTTGGAATGCCCGTCGAGGCCCGGCTTGCCGACCAGGATGCGTACCCGGTGGCCGAGCCGCTCCGAGAGCTCGCCGACCCGCGCCCGAGCGGCGGCAAGCAGGTCGCCATCGCCCGACTCTGCCGCGGCCGCAACGCCGGTCGGGGCGCGGTAATCGCCGAACACATCACGCAGGACGCCCGCCCATTCCCCCGTGGTGGCGCCCGCCTTGGCGGCCTCGATGGTGGCCGGCATGATGTTCGCGGACTCGTCGCGCGCCGCCTGGGCCAGCCGCTCCAGGGCCCGGTCGACGGCGCCCTGGTCGCGCTCGGCCCTCCAGCGCTCCAGCGCCTCCATGCACTCGCGCTCGACCTCGGGGTCGGGCTTCAGGATGCCGCCGTCGGCCCCGGCGGTCAGCGGCGAGTCCTCCGTCTCGGTGAAGCAGTTCTGTCCCACGACCTTGATCTCGCCGCGCTCGATCCGGGCCACGCGCTCGCGGTGTGACTCGACCAGCCGCGCCTTCATGTACGGCACCGCCTCGACCGCGCCGCCGTGCCCCTCCACGATCGCCATCTCCTCGCGCGCGCCCTCGGCCAGCTCGGAGACCAGCCCGTCCATCACGTGCGAGCCCTCGAAGATGTCCGGGTAGTCGAGCAGGTCGGTCTCGTTGGCCAGGAT
Source organism: uncultured Actinomycetes bacterium (assembly GCA_963721735.1). Taxonomy (GTDB): domain Bacteria; phylum Actinomycetota; class Thermoleophilia; order Solirubrobacterales; family 70-9; genus AC-56. Next base: position 37,345 of record CAVRKX010000017.1, on the reverse strand, counting down.
CTGCTGGATCCGCAGGCTCCACTGCTGGTCCCACGGCCGCGGCAGGCCGAGCGCCTCGTTCCAGGCCGGGAGCTGGATCGCCCGGGCCCGCGCGTTGCGGCCCATGGTCACGGCGAGCGCCTCGAGCACGATCCGCGGCACGTTGTTCTCGGGCTGGGACTCGGTGAGGCCCAGCGAGTTGACCTGCACCCCGTAGCGCATCCGCAGGTACTTCGGCTCGGTGACGCCGTAGCGCTGCCGCCCGATCTCCTCCCACAGGCGCCCCATGGCGCGCAGCTTCGCGTGCTCCTCGACGAAGCGGACCCCGGCGTTGACGAAGAACGAGATCCGGCCGAAGACGCGCGGGAAATCGGCATCGGACACCTGGCCGCGCCGCTTGGTCTCGTCCAGCACGGCGATCGCCGTCGACAGCGCGTAGGCGATCTCCTGCACCGGCGTTGCCCCCGCCTCCTGGAGGTGGTAGCTGCAGACGTTGATGGGGTTCCAGCTCGGGGCCTCGTTGACCGTGAACGCCACCGTGTCGGCGATCAGCCGCATGGAGGGCTCCGGCGGAAAGGCGTAGGTGCCGCGCGAGAGGTACTCCTTGATGATGTCGTTCTGGGTCGTGCCCGTGAGCTCTGAGCGCTCGATCCCGTTCTCCTCGGCGACCGTGGCGTAGAGGGCGAGCAGCCAGGCGGCGGTGGCGTTGATGGTCATCGAGGTGTTCATCTCGTCGAGCGGGATGCCGTCGAGCAGCGTGTGCATGTCGCCCTTGTGCACGATCGAGACGCCGACCTTGCCCACCTCTCCGCGGGCGAGCGGATGGTCGGGGTCGTACCCGGTCTGGGTGGGGAGATCGAAGGCGACCGAGAGGCCGGTCTGGCCCTTGGCCAGGTTTCGGCGGTAGAGCTCGTTGGAGCGCCGGGCGTTGGAGTGCCCCGCGTACGTGCGCATCACCCAGGGCCGGTCCGGCTCCGGGAGGCGGTGTTCGCTCATGCACGCCATTGTAAGTTCGGAGAAGCGATGGCCTCGAATATCAGCCGCCATCCCGCCTGGGACATGAGCGTTCGCCGAGCGCAACCTGGACCTCTTCGACGGCTGGTTTGGCGGCCTCTATGCCCTGTACATGGAGCACGAGGCGGCCAGCCGGGTGATCGGCCGGGCCGTTTGGGCAGCCGACGTGCGCGCGTACTACGCGAGCATGCGGCGAATAGCCGCGGTGTCCCCAGGGGGCTTGATCGTGGACGCCCCCTGTGGAGCAGGCGTCGCCTTTCGCGGGCTGGCGCCCGAGCAAGCCGTGCGCTACGTGGCCGTGGATCTGTCGCAGCGCATGCTGGACCGGGCGCGAGCCGTGGCGAAGAGGCGCGGGCTCGAAAGGATCGAGCTCGTACGGGCAGACGCAACGGCGATCCCCCTCGAGTCCGGGGCAGCGGACCTCTTTCTGTCGCACTTCGGCCTCCACTGCTTTTGTGACCCCCAGGCTGCGGTGCGGGAGGCTGCGCGTTGCCTTCGGATAGGCGGGCGTCTCGAGGGCGGCATGATCGTGCGCGGCCCAAGGATGCGCCAGAGGATCCTCGTCCGGCCGGGCGTGGGCGGCTTCGGGCCGGGCGGCACGGTCGCCGACCTGTCCCGGTGGCTGGATCGGGCCGGGCTGAGACAGGATCGGTTAGAGGAATCGGGCTGCTTCGCATACTTCTCGGCAACCCTCGCGGCCTGAGCGCATGTCCAACCTGATCGATCTCATGCACCTGGGGCGCGACCGCGTGATCGGCGCCTACGAGCTGGACGGCCTGATCGTCGATCCGGGCCCCGCCTCGTGCCTGGAGGCTCTGCTGGAGGGTCTCGAGGGCGAGCCGCGGGCGCTCCTGCTCACCCACATCCACCTGGACCACGCCGGCGCCACGGGCTCGCTCGTCCGCCGGTTCCCGAAGCTGCGTGTCTACGTGCACGAGGTCGGGGCGCCGCATCTGGTCGACCCGGCGAAGCTGCTCCGGAGCGCAGGTCGGCTATATGGGGACGACCTGGAGCGCCTCTGGGGCGAGGTGCTTCCCGTGCCGGCCTCCAACGTCGTCGCCCTCAGCGGCGGCGAGCGGATCGAGGGCTTTCGGGTCGCCTACACCCCGGGTCACGCGAGCCACCACGTCGCCTACCTCCACGAATCGAGCGGCGACGCCTTCGTCGGCGACGTCGCCGGGGTGCGCATCCCGCCGCTCCGGGCTCACGGTCGCGCCGACGCCGCCGCCGGACATCGACCTGGAGGCGTGGGAGGGCTCCCTGGAGGCGGTCGCCGGCTGGAGCCCGCGGCGACTCTGCCTGACTCACTTCGGCCTCGTCGACGACGTGGAGCGCCAGCTCGAGCGCCTGCGGCAAGCGCTGAGCGCGAACGCCGAGCGCGCCCGTGGCGGCGATCGCGAGCGATTCCTGGCGGATTTCGAAGCTGAGATTGACGCCGACGGCGGACCAGGAGGTGGCAGAGCGCCTGCGCCAGGCCGCCCCGCCCGAGCAACTGTGGCTGGGGCTCGAGCGTTACTGGAGAAAGCGCTCATAGCCGCCTCCGGGGCACTTGGCTACCCTGCACGGACGTCGAATGGGCCCTCTCCGGCGCACAAGATCCATCGTTGCCCTGCTCGCGGCCGCCGTCGCGCTCGGCCTGACGGCCGCCGTCGCGCTGGCCGGGGTAACGGTCTACAAGAACAACTTCTCCAGCAACGCCGAGGGGAAGGAGCTCCGCCACTCGCGCGGCGAGCACTGCGTGAAGCGATGGAGGGCCAAGGCCAAGAGCGTGCGCGCTCAGCGCAACAGGGGATCCGGCATCTGCGGCTACCGCCCGCCGATCGAGGGTGACGCCGCCGGCCCGGACCACGACTTTCGAGCGAAGCAGAAGCTGCTGAAGGCAACGCCGAAGGGCCTTCGAGGAAGCGCGTACGTGACCATCGCCGTGCGCTCGGGCACGGGCTCAGGCTATGAGCTTCGCATCTTCCCCAAGCGGCACAGGTTCGAGCTCGTTCGCTCTCCCTCCGGCGGCGGAGCCGGGTTCCCGGCCGAGGGCCGAAACGGGGCGATCAAGGGCGTCAACAAGCCGAACCGGGTGCGCCTGAAGGTGGTGGGCAACAGGGTCACGGCGAGGGTGAACGGCACGCGGCTGGCCAGGGTGACCGACTCGAACGCTGCCCAGGTGGACGGGCGCAAGCTGGAGGTGGGGGTCGGGAGCACCAGGCGCTCCAAGAAGGAGGTCGTCGCGACCTTCGACAACCTCAAGCTTCTGGTCCCCAACCCGTAGAGCAACTGCTGCATGAGCACTGAGACGCTGGAGCGGCCTCGCACCGGCGGTCCCGGCTCGGGCCTCGGCGGCAACTGGCTGGTGATCGTCCTCAACGACGATCACAACACGTTCGACCACGTCGCCAAGACGCTCGCCCGGGTGATCCCCGGGGTGACGGTGGACGAGGGCTACCGGTTCGCCGACCGAATCCACTCCAGCGGCCGGGCGGTCGTGTGGACGGGGCCGAAGGAGCCCGCCGAGCACTACTGGGAGCAGCTCCAGGACGCCGGGCTGACGATGGCCCCCCTCGAGCAGCACTGAGCGCGGCCTACGGGCCGGCCGGTGATCGAGCCACCACCTGGCGGCGCCCGGCGGCGACCCGGCGAGCGCCGCCCGGGCCTTGGGCCGGGGCAGGCGGAGGTGCCGCCGGCGACCGTTCTCGCGGCGTCGCAGCTGGGCCACTCGAAGCTCGAGCAGCGCGCGCAGCTCCCCCGTGCGGCTGAACGGGTCCGCGATCGACTCGCCGGTGGCCAGGGAGATCGCCGCCACCAGGCGCCCCTCCACCGTGAGCCCCAGCAATGCCCCCTCCGGCGCGGGGCGGGAGTCGAGCTGCGCCAGGCGCTCCACGTCCGCGCGGTCGTCGCCGTCGAGACGGCGGATGACGATCCCGTCGGTTCCGGTGTTCGTGGGGACGTGATTACCGCTCATCTCTCACCTCGTGGGAAGCCGCTTTCGTGTGATCTCAGCCAGCTTGCCGTGCCCATCGGATAAGCGCAACAGGAAGTGCTTCTCAACTTGATAAGGTGCGCTTATGTTGGATCTGAAGCGGCTGCGGGTGCTCGCCGAGGTCGCCCGCCAAGGGTCGTTCTCGGGCGCGGCGGAGGAGCTCTACCTCTCGCAGTCGGCGGTGAGCCAGCAGGTGTCGACGCTCGAGAAGGAGGTCGGGATGCCGCTGCTCGAGCGCACCCGCCAGGGGCCGAAGCTGAACGACGCCGGGCGGACGCTGGTTCGCCACGCGGAGGCGGCCCTGGCGCGGCTCGAGGAGGCCGAGCACGAGCTGAAGGCGATCGCCGGCCTCGAGGGCGGCGAGCTTCGGCTGGCCAGCTTCCCGAGCGCCAGCGCCACCCTGCTAACGGAGGCCCTGGCGCAGTTCGGGGCCCGTCATCCCAGCGTGCGACTGGGCGTGACTGAGGCCGAGCCCGAGCAGTCGGTGCCGAGGCTGCGCGCGGCGGAGGTTGACCTGGCGATCGTCTTTGACTACCCGATGCTCCCTTCCCAAGCTGAAGAGCGCGACGTCGAGCGCACGCTGCTTCTGACCGAGTCGATGTACCTGGCGCTCCCGCGCGACCATGCGCTGGCCGACGCCGAGGTCGTGCGCCTCGCGGACCTTGCCCACGAGGCGTGGCTGTGCGGGGTGTGCCCGAGCTCCTGCGGCGACGTGGTCAAGCAGGCGTGCCGCCAGGCGGGCTTCGAGCCGCGGATCGGGTTCGAGAGCGACGAGTACCAGGTGCTGCAGGCCTACGTCGCCGCCGGGCTCGGCTTCACGCTGCTGCCGGACCTGGCGCTGCCCACCCTGCGGCCCGACCTGGTCGTCCGCCCGACCACGCCCGAGGCTCCCAAGCGGCGGGTCTGGGCCGCGACCCGGGCCGAGGGCGCCCGCTCGCCGGCGACCGAGGCGATGGTGGAGATCCTGCGCGAGTGTCGGCCAGCGCTTCGCCGACCAGAGCGCCACGGCCATCGCGGCGTAGGTGGGCCTGGGCCTAGCGCGAAGCGCGGGTTACGCGCGTGGGCCTGCCTCGACGCTCGATGCGTCGGCGACCAGGGTGTGCCAGCTCTGAGCCAGCGGCTTGTTGAAGTAGTTGAGGGCGGCCTCGCGAAGGGCGGCGATCTCGTCCGAGTACCAGTAGCGCTCGAAGTCGGCGTGGTCGTCCCAGACGGTGATCTGGCGAAAGTGGAGCGGGTCGTCGACGTCGCGGGTCAGGTAACACGACCTGGCGCCGAAGGCGAGGGCACGGTCGAGGGCCGGCCGCCAGATCTCCAGCCACCGATCGGCCCGAAAGGGATGGACGTGCCACTCGATGTAGTTGAGGTCCGCCACCCGGCTCAGGTCCCGACCTCGGCGCGGATCGCCCCCGGGCCGTCGGTGCGCTTGCCCTCCTCCTCGTCCGTGGCGCCGACCATGATCGAGATCTTGCCGAGGTGCTTGTTCTCGTGCAGTAGCTGGTGCGCATCCGGCACGCCCTCGAAGCCCATCGCCTGCCAGAGCACCGGCCGGATCTTGCCCTCGGCCATCAGCTGGTTGGCGCGCATGCACTCGTAGGCGTTGGCGAAGTGGGAGCCCAGGATCTCCTTTTGGCGCATCCACAGGTAGCGGACGTCGAAGTCCAGGTTGTACCCGGAGGTCGCGCCGCAGATGACCACCTTGCCGAACGGCTTCACGGCCAGCACCGAGGTCGGGAAGGTCGCCTGGCCGACGTGCTCGAAGACGATGTCCGGGGCGTCGCCGAGGATCTCCTTGACGCGCTTCGTGAACCCGCGCGAGATCTTGAAGCGCTCCTTCTCCTCGTCGGGCGACTCGCCTCCCTTTCGCATCATGCCGGCGAACTCGCCGCGGTTGATGTAGTCCACGGCGCCGAGCTTCTTGACCAGCTCGCCCTTCTCGTCCGAGGAGACGACGCCGACGGCGTTCGCCCCCGACGCGGCGCAGAGCTGGGTGGCGAACACGCCGAGGCCGCCGGCGGCGCCCCAGATCAGCACGTTGTGGCCCGCCTGGAGCCGGCAGCGGTCGATCAGCATCCGGTAGGCGGTGAAGTAGGTGAGGCCGTAGGCCGAGGAGTCGACCCAGGACAGGTTTTCGGGCTTCGGCAGGAGCTGCTGCGCCTGCACCTTGGTGAACTGGGCGAACGATCCCCAGGTCGTCTCGTATCCCCAGATCTGCTGGCTCGGGGCGGCGAGCGGATCGAGGCCATGCACCTCGACGTCCTCGTAGGAGGCCTGGTTGCAGTGGATCACCACCTCGTCACCGGGCTCCCACTTGGTGACGCCCTCGCCGACCTTCCAGACGATCCCGGAGGCGTCGGAGCCGCCGATGTGATGCCCCCATTCGGGGTGGTCGCCGTAGTTGAAGACGGAGACGGGCTTGCCGAGCGACGCCCAGACGTTGTTGAAGTTGACCCCGGCGGCCATCACCCGGACGATCACCTCGAAGGCCCCGGGCTCCGGCAGCTCGACCTGCTCCAGCTTGAAGGCGTCCTTGGGCTCGCCCTCGCGCTCGGCCCGGATCACCCAGGCGGCCATCTCCTGGGGCAGCTCGCCCGGCCCGACGTCGAGCTTCGAAACCTCTGACACGTCTACTGCCACGGCGCGAGATCCTACCGTCAGCTTCCCGTCCGGGGGCGCGACTACATTCGTGAGTCCTCGTGGAAGCGTCGGAAAAGCCACAACTACCCCTGGAGGAGACCCCCGGTCACGACGGCATCGTGCGGGCGCTCGACGACCGGCTGGTGATCGAGCGCCTCACGGTCAGCGACGAGCGCGCCGCGCGGGTGGTGCGCGAGCGGGCGGAGGTCGGGGCAGGAGGCGCCACGCACGGTGGCCGACGCGATCGAGATCGGCGCTCGCGTGCTCGATCGCGAGGACGCGAGCGCGGAGGTCGACTACGTGCGCGCGGAGTTCCAGCGCGCCTCGGGCGAGGCCCGGACGCATCTGATCGAGCAGTCGCGCGGCGTCGTCGAGGAGATCCAGCGGCAGTTCGAGCGCGCCTTCTCGGCTGAAGGCGGCTCGCTGGCGCGCGCCTTCGGCGAGTTCGAGGACGGGCTCGCGGAGCAGATCGCGGCCCACTTCGGCGCCGACCGCTCCACGGCGGTGCAGCATCAGATCAAGGAGCAGGTCTCCAAGCTCGTCGAGGAGCGACTGCAGTCGCTGGTCAGGCACTTCGCCTCCGACGACGCCGCCAACCCATTCGCCGACGCCAAGCGGGCAATCTCCCAGGCCGTCACCGAGTCCACGCGCCGCCAGGAGGCTCGCGTGCAGGCGGTCGCCGAGGCGCTACAGCGCGTGGAGACGAGCGTCGTGCAGCTCACCGCCGAGGCCGAGGCCAAGCGGGCGATCGGCGAGGCAGAGGGCGCGGGCACCCGCAAGGGGCGCAGCTTCGAGGAGCGCGTGCACGGCGCCGCTCCAGCGGATCGCCGAGGCTCGTGGCGACTGCGCGCACCACGTCGGCGACGAGCGCGGCGAGGGCGGCTCGAAGAAGGGCGACACGGTGGTCGAGATCGGCGCCGCGGATGGCAAGCCGCTGGGCCGGATCGTGTTCGAGGACAAGGACGACCAACTGTCGCGGAACCGGGCCTGGGAGGAGCTGAACGCGGCGATGGCCGAGCGCGACGCGGACTTCGCCGTGCTGGTCGTCGCGGGCGAGGAGAACATCCCCGCCAAGCGGGAGCAGCTGATCGAGTACGAGGGCAACAAGATGATCGTCGCCGTCGACGCCGAGTTGCCCGACGAGCTGGGGCTCGACCTCGCCTACCGCTACGCGCGGTTGCGGGTGCTGACGGCGCAGGACCGGGCGCTGGAGGTCGACGCGGCGGGCGTCCGCAACGCGGCCGAGGCGGCCCGCTCCGCGCTGAAGCGAGCGCAGGCCGTGCGCCTGGCGCTGACCAACGTCGACAAGAGCTCCGCCAAGGCGCGCGAGGGCATCGAGGGCATCGTCGCCGACGTCGAGATCGAGCTGACGCGGATCGAGGGCCTCGTGGCGGCGGCCGGGTAGCAGGAGAGGTATTTCGGCCCGCAGAATGCGGTATTCGGGTACCTGGGAAACCTGCGAATAGCTGGCTGTTTCTTAAAAAACCCGGTCGTCCTGGCTAGGGCCCCGACGTAGCCTGCTCTGGCTAGCAGGAATCACGGACGAGCTCTGTGGCAGATCGTTCAGGTGCCTGCGAGGGAGACAAACCGCGAAATTGGGGGGGTCGATGGGCAAGGCAGGGGAGAGGGCGACCAGTAGCAGTCGCCGTGGGTGGTCGCGCCAGGCTTTTTCGGCGGTTGCCGTAATCAACATCACCGCCGCGCTCGCGGCGGTGATGCTCGGCCTCTCCTCGGCACAGGCGCACACGACCACGGCCACCCTCTTTCCCAACGGACAGGGGACCTATACGGCATGGACCAACGGCGAGGACCAGATCGACGAAACTGGGACTCCCGACTGCGGTACCGGCGAATCGGTGATCGAGTCCACGGGCAACGATCGCGAGTCGGTCCTGATCAGCCTCGCAACCGTCCCCGACGGGGCGACGATCACGTCCGTCGACGTCCAGGTGTGGCACCGCGGCGACAGCGCCGCCGGAGGAACCTTCCAGACCTTCGCGAGGCTCAACGGCACCGACACCGACTCGGGCACCAATATTGCCGCGGTCGGCAACTCGGGAGGCTGCGCGCCCCCCGCCACGCAGAACATCAACGTCGCCGACACCGTCAAGGCGGGCGGCACAGCGCTCGAAGTCGGCGTCCTCAAAACGGCCGCCAACGGGGCGACCGTTCGCGTTGGAGCCATCCGAGCGACCGTGACCTACAACCGCGGCCCGTCGGCGCCGACGCTCGTCTCGCCCGCCGACGCAGCCTCGACCGACGATCGAACGCCAACGTTCGACTGGAACGAGGACAGCGTCGACCCCGACGACCCGGGCGCGACGGCCACCCTGTTTCCCAACGGACAGGGGTTCTATACGGCATGGACCGGTGACGAGAACGCGATCGACGAGTCCGGGACTCCCGACTGCGGTAACAGCGAATCGGTGATCGAGGCGACGGGCAACGATCGCGAGTCGGTCCTGATCAGCCTCGCCAGCGTTCCCGACGGCGCGACCATCACGAAGGTCGACGTCCAGGTGTGGCACCGCGGCGACAGCACCGCGGGAGGAACCTTCCAGACCTTTACGAGGCTCAACGGCACCAATGCCGACTCGGGGGCGGACATCGCCGCCGTGGGCGGCTCGGGAGATGGCTGTTCGGGCCCCGTCACGCAGACCATCAACGTGGCCGACACCGTCAAGGCGGGCGGCACGGCGCTCGAAGTCGGCGTGCTCAAGACGGCCGCCAACGCGACGACCGTTCGCGTCGGAGCCATCCGCGCGGTGGTCCACTTCACCCCCAGCTCGGAGGGGCCGTTCACCTACGACATCAGCCGGGCGGCGTTCGTCTCAGGGCGCCTGCGACTGGAACAACGCAACCACCAACAACGTCAGCAGCGCGCAGTTCACTCCCAGCTCCGAAATGAGCCTCGGCGTCCACTGCTGGCGCGTGCGCGCGCTCGACCATGCCGGCCTCGCTGGTCCGTGGAGCGCCCATCGGACGCTGACGATCGAGCCGAAGGATGTGACAGCGGAGATCACCGCCGCCAACAAGGTCTACGACGGGTCAGCGGATGCCGATTACACCTGCCAAGTGGTGGGCGCGGACCTCGGTGACGACGTCGACTGCGACGGGGACCATCCGGGGAGCTTCGACACCGCGAGCGCCGGCCCGGGCAAGACGGTGACGGCGACCGGGCTCGCGTTGAGCGGCGGTGATTCCGGGGGCTACAACCTCACGAACGACAGCGACACCGACCTCGCGGACATCAACAAGGCCGACCCCGACTGCACGGTCACGGGCTACTCGGGCGCCTATGACGGCGACCCCCACGGCGCCTCGGGCTCCTGCGCGGGCGTCAACGACGAGGGGCCGCTGGCCGGGCTCGACCTGGGCCAAAGCTTCACCAACGTCCCCGGCGGGACCGCCAACTGGTCCTTCACCGACCAAAGCGGCAACTACTCAAACGACGACGGCTCGGTCGCGATCGAGATCTCAAAGGCCGACCCCGACTGCACGGTCACGGGCTACTCGGGCACCTATGACGGCGACCCCCACGGCGCCTCGGGCTCCTGCGCGGGCGTCAACGACGAGGGGCCGCTGGCCGGGCTCGACCTGGGCCAAAGCTTCACCAACGTCCCCGGCGGGACCGCCAACTGGTCCTTCACCGACCAAAGCGGCAACTACTCAAACGACGACGGCTCGGTCGCGATCGAGATCTCAAAGGCCGACCCCGACTGCACGGTCACGGGCTACTCGGGCACCTATGACGGCGACCCCCACGGCGCCTCGGGCTCCTGCGCGGGCGTCAACGACGAGGGGCCGCTGGCCGGGCTCGACCTCGGCCAAAGCTTCACCAACGTCCCCGGCGGGACCGCCAACTGGTCCTTCACCGACCAAAGCGGCAACTACTCAAACGACGACGGCTCGGTCGCGATCGAGATCTCAAAGGCCGACCCCGACTGCACGGTCACGGGCTACATCGGGCACCTATGACGGCGACCCCCACGGCGCCTCGGGCTCCTGCGCGGGCGTCAACGACGAGGGGCCGCTGGCCGGGCTCGACCTCGGCCAAAGCTTCACCAACGTCCCCGGCGGGACCGCCAACTGGTCCTTCACCGACCAAAGCGGCAACTACTCAAACGACGACGGCTCGGTCGCGATCGAGATCAACCGGGCGACGCTCTCGATCGACGCCGACGACAAGTCCAAGGACTACGGCGAGCCAGATCCGCCCTTCACCTACGAGCTGAGCGGCTTCGTCAACGGCGAGGACGAGCAGAGCGCCGGTGTCACGGGCGAGGCGGACTGCAGCCGTGAGGCCGGCGAGTCCGTGGCCGCCAGCCCCTACGAGATCACCTGCGGCCGGCACCCTGGCCGCCGACAACTACGGGTTCAAACCGGCGAGGCCGGCGAGCTGAGATCACGAAGGCGACGCTCTCGATCGACGCCGACGACAAGTCCAAGGACTACGGCGAGCCAGATCCGCCCTTCACCTACAAGCTGAGCGGCTTCGTCAACGGCGAGGACGAGCAGAGCGCCGGTGTCACGGGCGAGGCGGACTGCAGCCGTGAGGCCGGCGAGTCCGTGGCCGCCAGCCCCTACGAGATCACCTGCACGGCCGGCACCCTGGCCGCCGACAACTACGGGTTCAAACCGGCGAGGCCGGCGAGCTCGAGACACGAAGGCGACGCTCTCGATCGACGCCGACGACAAGTCCAAGGACTACGGCGAGCCAGATCCGCCCTTCACCTACGAGCTGAGCGGCTTCGTCAACGGCGAGGACGAGCAGAGCGCCGGTGTCACGGGCGAGGCGGACTGCAGCCGTGAGGCCGGCGAGTCCGTGGCCGCCAGCCCCTACGAGATCACCTGCACGGCCGGCACCCTGGCCGCCGACCACTACGGGTTCGAGACCGGCGAGGCCGGCGAGCTGACGATCAACAAGGCCGACCCCGACTGCACGGTCACGGGCTACTCGGGCGCCTATGACGGCGACCCCCACGGCGCCTCGGGCTCCTGCGCGGGCGTCAACGACGAGGGGCCGCTGGCCGGGCTCGACCTGGGCCAAAGCTTCACCAACGTCCCCGGCGGGACCGCCAACTGGTCCTTCACCGACCAAAGCGGCAACTACTCAAACGACGACGGCTCGGTCGCGATCGAGATCTCAAAGGCCGACCCCGACTGCACGGTCACGGGCTACTCGGGCACCTATGACGGCGACCCCCACGGCGCCTCGGGCTCCTGCGCGGGCGTCAACGACGAGGGGCCGCTGGCCGGGCTCGACCTGGGCCAAAGCTTCACCAACGTCCCCGGCGGGACCGCCAACTGGTCCTTCACCGACCAAAGCGGCAACTACTCAAACGACGACGGCTCGGTCGCGATCGAGATCTCAAAGGCCGACCCCGACTGCACGGTCACGGGCTACTCGGGCGCCTATGACGGCGACCCCCACGGCGCCTCGGGCTCCTGCGCGGGCGTCAACGACGAGGGGCCGCTGGCCGGGCTCGACCTGGGCCAAAGCTTCACCAACGTCCCCGGCGGGACCGCCAACTGGTCCTTCACCGACCAAAGCGGCAACTACTCAAACGACGACGGCTCGGTCGAGATCGAGATCAACCGGGCGACGCTCTCGATCGACGCCGACGACAAGTCCAAGGACTACGGCGAGCCAGATCCGCCCTTCACCTACGAGCTGAGCGGCTTCGTCAACGGCGAGGACGAGCAGAGCGCCGGTGTCACGGGCGAGGCGGACTGCAGCCGTGAGGCCGGCGAGTCCGTGGCCGCCAGCCCCTACGAGATCACCTGCACGGCCGGCACCCTGGCCGCCGACAACTACGGGTTCGAGACCGGCGAGGCCGGCGAGCTCGAGATCACGAAGGCGACGCTCTCGATCGACGCCGACGACAAGTCCAAGGACTACGGCGAGCCAGATCCGCCCTTCACCTACAAGCTGAGCGGCTTCGTCAACGGCGAGGACGAGCAGAGCGCCGGTGTCACGGGCGAGGCGGACTGCAGCCGTGAGGCCGGCGAGTCCGTGGCCGCCAGCCCCTACGAGATCACCTGCACGGCCGGCACCCTGGCCGCCGACAACTACGGGTTCGAAACCGGCGAGGCCGGCGAGCTCGAGATCACGAAGGCGACGCTCTCGATCGACGCCGACGACAAGTCCAAGGACTACGGCGAGCCAGATCCGCCCTTCACCTACAAGCTGAGCGGCTTCGTCAACGGCGAGGACGAGCAGAGCGCCGGTGTCACGGGCGAGGCGGACTGCAGCCGTGAGGCCGGCGAGTCCGTGGCCGCCAGCCCCTACGAGATCACCTGCACGGCCGGCACCCTGGCCGCCGACCACTACGGGTTCGAGACCGGCGAGGCCGGCGAGCTGACGATCAACAAGGCCGACCCCGACTGCACGGTCACGGGCTACTGCGGGCGCCTATGACGGCGACCCCCACGGCGCCTCGGGCTCCTGCGCGGGCGTCAACGACGAGGGGCCGCTGGCCGGGCTCGACCTGGGCCAAAGCTTCACCAACGTCCCCGGCGGGACCGCCAACTGGTCCTTCACCGACCAAAGCGGCAACTACTCAAACGACGACGGCTCGGTCGCGATCGAGATCTCAAAGGCCGACCCCGACTGCACGGTCACGGGCTACTCGGGCACCTATGACGGCGACCCCCACGGCGCCTCGGGCTCCTGCGCGGGCGTCAACGACGAGGGGCCGCTGGCCGGGCTCGACCTGGGCCAAAGCTTCACCAACGTCCCCGGCGGGACCGCCAACTGGTCCTTCACCGACCAAAGCGGCAACTACTCAAACGACGACGGCTCGGTCGCGATCGAGATCAACCGGGCGACGCTCTCGATCGACGCCGACGACAAGTCCAAGGACTACGGCGAGCCAGATCCGCCCTTCACCTACGAGCTGAGCGGCTTCGTCAACGGCGAGGACGAGCAGAGCGCCGGTGTCACGGGCGAGGCGGACTGCAGCCGTGAGGCCGGCGAGTCCGTGGCCGCCAGCCCCTACGAGATCACCTGCACGGCCGGCACCCTGGCCGCCGACAACTACGGGTTCGAAACCGGCGAGGCCGGCGAGCTGACGATCACCGGGGTGGACACCGGGGCGGACGCTCTGGTCCGCTACATCGGCGAGACGGTCTTCGTCTCCTCTGGGAGCAAATCGACCACGGCAAAGGTGACCCTCACGGCCAGCCTGCAGGCGGTGGAGGGCCTCACGCTCGGCAACGCGAAGGTGAAATTCATCGATGCCAATACCGGCAAGGTCCTTGCGGCCAAGGTTCCCGTCCAGCCGGTCGCCGGCGAGACGAACGTGGGCACCGCGAACACCAACGTCACGCTCCGCACCGGCAAGTTCGGCGCAAAGTCGTACCTGATCCGGGTGGTCGCGACCGGCGACTACACCAACGACGACCAGGACGACGCCGACAAGACGATCACCGTCCTGGCGAAGAAGCCGACGACGAACTCGACCGTCGGCAGCGGCGCCATCGATCCCCTGGTGCCCCGCGGCACCTACGCCGGTGATCTCGACGAGGACGCCACCTTCAAGATGCAGTCCATCCGCAAGGGGACGGACCTGAAGGGCAAGATCACCCTGTATGTCCCGCAGGCCGACGGCAGCATCATTCTGGTCAAGTCCAACTGCATCTCTTCAATGAAGGTGACGGGAACCACGACCAAGACCTCGACCATCTACGCGAAGGCGTCGATCTCCAGATTGGCCGGTCGCGCCGTGAAGGCCGTCAAAGACAACGTCACGCTTCGGGTTGACGTCCTGGAGCCCAGCACCGGCCCTGCGAGCTCCGAGGTGGGCTTCACGGTCCTCTCGCCGAGTAGCAGCAAGCTGTTCTACTCGAACAGCTGGGTCCTCGAGAACAACACCTGGAAGACCAAGACCCAGACGCTCGAGTCCGGGGCCGTCGACATCAAATAATCGACGCGCAGGCCCGCAAACGCGATCTACGGCTCCAAGAGCTCGTCCTTGGAGCTGGGCCGTTCCGGCCCGACCTGGACCGTTTCCGGCTGGGCGCTCGACCCCTCGCCGGCGCTCGCCTCGTAGCTGCCCTCCGGAAGCTCGACCTTCAGGTCACCTGGAGCGCCCGGAGGGATCTCGTCGGTGGCGACCTCCTTCGGCCCGCTGAGCGTGAAGGTGATCGGTGAGTCGGAGAAGTTGAGGACCGTGAAGTTGACCAGCCCGGCCCCGAAGCGGTTGGGCGAGACAACGATCTCCCTTGCGTCGACCCTCGCCGCCACCTGGATGGACGCCGCCGCGCGAGGGTCGTTCTTGTAGTCCTCCTCGCCGCCGCACGCCGCGAGCGGGAGCGCGGCCAAGCCGCCGAGCGTTGCGAAGGCCGCCCGGCGTGCACGCCGCGGTGCTCTCCCCGCACCCTTCGTGGCGCTCATCGACGCAACCCTAGCCTAAGCGCGCTCCCCGGGGCGCAGTGCTCAGAACGGCGGCTCCACCACCTCGGCGCGCACCCGGTTCTCGCCCACCGCGACGAATGCCCCGGGCTCGGCCTCGCGGCGGATCACCGCGAGCGCGATCGGGCCGTGGACGGGGGAGGTGACGGTCGTTCCGATCCGCCCCACCTCGCGAGCCTCGAGCGCGATCGCCTCGTCGCTGGCGACCGGCGCCTCGAGCCGGAGCCCCCGCAGATGACGATTGGGCTTTCCCCTGTAGTGCAGGCGCGCGACCGTCTCCTGGCCGATGTAGCAGCCCTTGGTGAAGCTGACGGCGCGCCCCTCGATCCCGGCCTCCTGGGGGATCGTCGCGCTTGACATCTCGCGGCCGAATCGCGGGCGCCCCGCCTCCACTCGCAGGATCTCGGCCGCCGCCTCTGAGACCTCGACGGCGCCCGAGTCGGCCAGCAGCTCGCGCAGCTCGCTCGCCTGCTCGGCGCGGGTGATCAGGTCCAGGCCGAGGTCGGTGGCGACCGCCAGCACCTCAATGCCCTGGCGCTCGAAATAGCGCTGGGCGTGCTCGTTCTGAAGGGGCCCGGTGCCGGCCGCCTCGGTCGCCGCGGGGCCGATCAGCGAGGTGACCGCCCAGGCGTCCGAGCCGTCCTCGATCTCCACCTCGCGGCCAACGCTGTACATCCGGAGGTGTCGCACGACGGCCTCCATCGCAGCGGGCTCGGTGTCCAGCCAGATGTCGCCGGTGCTCAGCCGCAGGACTCGCATGTCGGCCTGCATGTGGCCCTTGCGGTCGAGCAGGGCCGCGTAGCAGCCCTCCTCCGCCCCCACCGCGTCCAGGTCGTTGGTCAGCTGGCCCTGGAGGAGCTCGGCGGCGTCGGGGCCCTTGACGAGGATGACTCCGCGCTGCCGGGGGAGAAAGCCGGCCTCCTCCCTCAGGGCGCGGTATTGCCCGTCCAGCTCGATGCGCGAGGCGGCTTCCATCTCCACGATTGTATGAAGTGGTCAACGATGTCTTTTTGATGTGTCAAAATCCGCTTTGTGGCCGATCGAAAAGAACGTCGCTTCAGCCGCCGCCGGCTGCTGGCGGGCGGGGCGGCGGCCGCGCCGGCGCTGGCCCTCCTGCACGAGGCCGTTCCCCACCGAGGGCTGCACGCGGCGCTGGGAGGCGGCCAGGCAACGGCCGCCGGGACGCCCAACGGTGGGCATGCCGGGCACGGCGGCACGGGCGGCGCCGTGGCGCACGCGACCTTCGCGGGCGGCACGGTGGACCACCGCGCCAACGGCTTCAACCCCACCGAGATCCTGCGCGACTTCGAACACGGCAAGACGCGGCGGCTGGCCAGCGGCCGCGTTCTGCGCGAGTTCGAGCTGGTCGCGGCGGACAAGGAGATCGAGGTCGCGCCGGGGGTCAAGTTCGCGGCCTGGACCTACAACGGCCGCGTCCCCGGCCCGACCCTGCGCTGCCGCGAGGGCGAGAAGCTCAGGATCAGGTTCGCCAACGGCTCCGAGCATCCTCACACGGTCCACTTCCATGGGATCCACGCGGCCGCCATGGACGGGGTCCCGGGTATTGGCGAGAAGCGCGGCGGAGGCCTGATCGAGCCCGGCAAGAGCTACGCCTACGAGTTCGACGCCGATCCGTTCGGGCTCCACCTCTACCACTGTCACGTGATGCCACTCGAGGCTCACATCTCCAAGGGGCTCTACGGGGCGTTCGTCATCGATCCGCGACGCGGGCGACCCGAGGCCGACGAGCTGGTGATGGTGATGAACGGCTTCGACACCAACTTCGACGGCTCGAATGAGGTGTACGCGGTGAACACGGTCGGCTTCCACTACATGGAAGAGCCCGTCCGCGTGCGACGCGGCGAGCTGGTGCGGATCTACCTCGTCAACACGCTGGAGTTCGACCCGATCAACTCCTTCCACATCCACGCCAACTTCTTCCACCACTACCCGACCGGCACCTCGCTCGAGCCCGCGGAGCTCACGGACACGGTCGTGCAGGGGCAGGGGCAGCGAGGGATCCTCGAGCTGCGTTTTCCGAAGCCCGGCCGCTACATGTTCCACGCCCACGTCAGCGAGTTCGCCCAGCTCGGCTGGATGGGCTTCTTCGAGGTGGAGGGCTGATGGAGGCGCGGGCCGGCGCCGAACGCCTGCCCTTCGCCGCGCGGGCTCCCGCGTGGGCGCTGGGACTGATCCCCCTTGCCCTGATCGCCGGCGCGGCGGCGCTGCTGGCGCTGGTCGGCGCTCCCGGGCTGGGCGATCGCACCGGGCCGCCCGTCGAGGAGCTGGCGATCGAGCGCACGGTGCTGCGCCCCGGCGAGATCCAGCTCACCGTGCGAAACGACGGCCCGGACGCGGTGGACGTGGCTCAGGTCATCGTCAACGACGCATTCGTCCCGTTCACGGCCAGCGACGGCCAGCGCATCGGCAGGCTCGGGGCGACCACCCTCGGCATCACCTACCCATGGATCGAGGGCGAGGCCTACGGGATCTCCCTGCTCACCTCCACCGGCGGCACCATCGAGCACGAGATCCCCGTGGCGGCCGAGACTCCCGAGTCGGACTCGGGCTTCTTCGGGCTGATGGCGCTCCTTGGGTTCTACGTCGGCGTCATCCCGGTGGCCCTCGGGATGCTCTGGCTGCCGTTCGTGCGGCGGATCAGCGAGAGCTGGATCCGGCTGCTGATCGCCTTCACCGTCGGCCTGCTTACCGTGCTCGGGGTGGATGCCGGTCTCGAGGGCCTAGAGATCGGGGCCGCGGCGCCGTCCGCGTTCGGCGGGCAGGCCCTCGTGTTGCTGGGGGCGCTGGGCGCCTACCTCGCGCTCGCCGGGGTGGACACGTACCTCTCCGCGCGCGCGGCGCGATCGGAGTCCGCCGGCCCGGCCAACCGGCCGCGGGCCGCGGCGCCCGGGAGCATCACCAAGGGCGGGGCCTATCTCGCCCTCCTGGTCGCGATCGGGATCGGCCTGCACAACCTCGGCGAGGGGCTGGCGATCGGCTCGGCCTACGCCGTCGGAGCGCTTGCCCTGGGGACCTTCCTGGTGATCGGCTTCGCCCTTCACAACACCACCGAGGGCCTCGCGATCGTGGCGCCGTTGGCCGGGGGGACCCCGAGCCTGGGTCGCCTGGCTGGGCTCGGCCTGATCGCGGGCGCGCCGGCGATCCCGGGCGCGTGGATCGGCTTCGCCGCCTTCAACCCGAGCGTCGCGGCGCTGCTCTTCGGCGTCGGCGTGGGGGCGATCGCCAGGGTGGTGTGGCAGCTCGTCCCGGCCATGCGCGACGATCAGGGGCGCGCGCTTCACCCCGGCGCCGTCGCCGGGCTCGTCGCCGGGATGCTCGCCCTGTACGTGACCGGGCTGTTGGTGCCGGTCTGATGGCCGCTCAGGGGAACCGGCACTCGGGCTTTCGGCACAGTCCCGCCGCCGCCAACTCCGAGGCGGTCGAGGACTACACGAAGGCGATCTACGCGCTCGCGCGCCGCTCCGAGCGGCCCGTGACCACGACGGCGCTGGCGGACAGGCTCGGGGTGTCGCCAGGCTCGGTGACCGCGATGCTGAAGCGGCTCGACGAGATGGGCCTGGTCCGCTACGAGCCCTACCACGGGGTGGCGCTGACCCCGCGGGGTGAGAAGGTGGCGCTGGAGGTCATGCGACATCACCGCCTCCTGGAGGCCTTCCTGTCGGAGGCTCTCGAGATGCCCTGGGACCGGGTGCACGACGAGGCCGAGGTGCTCGAGCACTACATCTCCGAGGATCTGGAGCGTCGCATCGCGGAGAAGCTCGGCAATCCGGAGCTCGATCCGCACGGCGATCCGATCCCGACGCCGGAGCTCGACCTTGCCGCCGACCGGACCACCGGCCTGGTGGAGCTCGAGCAGGGCCGGGCGGCGACGTTCGCCCGGGTTTCCGACTCAGATCCCCGGATGCTCCGTTATCTCGCCGAGCGCGGCATCCGCCCGGGGGCCCGGCTGCGGGTCACCGGCGCCCAGCCCTTCGGGGGGCCGCTGTTCGTGGAGGTGGAGGGCCGCGAGCACGCCCTGGGCGGCGAGCTCGCGGAGAAGATGCGCGTGCAGGTCGAGGCGGGGTCCTGAGCTAAGAAGCCACCTCGGCCGGGGTGTGGAACAGGGCCATGATCACCGCGCCGAACTGGTTGGAGATGATCCGCGCGTGGTTGATCTGGGTGCGGGTCCATGGCCGCTCGAGCCTGCTGTACGCCTCCACGATGCCGAGGCTCTCGCCCTGGCTGACGACCGGCACCATGAGCAGCGAGCGGTGGCCGAGGGAGAGCAGGAGCTCCACCTCGCGGCGGTCGGCCTCCGGGTCGCCGACCAGGACCTGCACCGCCTGCTGGTCGTGCAGCACGCGGGCAGTGAGCGGGTACTCCTCCAGCGTGAAGCTCTCCTCCGCGGCCCCGCCGCTCTCGGCCAGCGTCTCCACGACCCCGCGCTCCGGGTGCCACTGCGAGAGGCCGACCATGTCGGCGTTGAGCTCGGCCGCGATCAGGGCCATGACGCCCTCGAGGTCTCTCCGGGAGCGGGCGCTGGCCAGCCGGGTGGTGAGGTGCTCGAGCCTGCGGTCGCCGGCGGCGATCCTGCCGCTGCCGGCCGAGCCGGCACGAAGCGCCTCCGCGAGCGCCGTCCGGCAGACCCCTGCCGCGATCGGGGAGACCATCGCCCAGGGCGCCTCCGGACGGCAGAGGGCATAGCCCTGTCCCCATTGGACGTCGAGGTTGCTGACGACCTCGAGGTCGTCGAGGCTCTCGATGCCCTCGGCGCACACAGTGGCGCCGATGCGCCGCGCGAAGCGCACGAACGACTCCACCAGGGCCATCCGGGCCGGATCGGCGTGGATGCGCTTGATCAGGTCGCGGTCGAGCTTCACGATGTCGGGCTTCACGCGCATCATCTGCTTCAGCCCCGCGTAGCCCGCCCCGGCGTCGTCGAGGGCGATCTGGGCCCCGCGGTTTCGCGCCTCCGCGACGGCCCCCGACAGGGTTTCGTCGTCCGGCACGAACTCGTGCTCGGTGATCTCGATCACGATCCCGCTGAGGTCGGCGGGGAGCACCTCGGCCACCGCGTCCGAAGTCAGGGTCGAGGGACTCACGTTCAGGGCCAGGTGGGTGCCGATGGGACGCCCCACCGGACCGAGCGCGGCGCGAATCGCCGCCGCGTCGAATTCCGGCCCGAGGCCGCAGCTGTGAGCCGCCGCGAACCACGCCTCCGGCGAGCGTCCCGGCAACCGCTTGAAGCGTGCGAGCGCCTCGTATCCGACCAGGTGCCCGCTGGCCAGGTCCACCACCGGCTGGAACACGGGCTTGATCCCATCCGGCTCGGCGATCATGGCGGCGATCTCAACCGCCTGCTGATCGGAGGCCGACGCCACGTGCTCGGGGTCGAAGCGGCGCGTGCGCTGCTTGCCCTGGCGCTTCGCCCAATACAGCGCGCCATCGGCGAACTTGCAGAGCCTCGAGGCATCGTCCGCGTCGGCCGGGTAGCTGGCGATGCCGGCCGAACAGGACAGCCCCACGCCCTCGACCGAGACGTCGCCGACGGCTTCTCGCGCCCGCTCGGCGATCCGGTACCCCACCTCGCCGTCGATCCCCGTGAGGATGAGGGCGAACTCCTCGCCTCCCACCCGGGCGGCGGTGTCGGTGCTGCGGACGACGCCCGCCAGCGCCGCGCCGACGGCCCTCAGCGCCTCATCCCCATACGGGTGCCCGTGAGTGTCGTTCACCGCCTTGAAGTTGTCGAGGTCCAGCATCACCAGGGACATTGGACGATCGTCGCGTCGCGCGCGCTCCAGCTCCCGGGCCAGCGCCTCCTGAAATCCGCGGTGGTTGGTGAGGCCCGTGAGGGCGTCGGTTGCCGCCAGGCCTCGGAGCCTCCTCACCTGTCGCCGGTGGGCCCCGGGGAGAAGCGCCACCGTCCCCAGCAACCCCAGGGCGCTGAGGCCGAGCAGCGGCGCGTCCTTGATCCCGGTTGCGGCCAGCGCGACCACGCAAAGCCACAGCATGGCCAACCCCACCGCTGAGGCACCCAATAGGTCGTGGCGAGCCAGCCGGACCCTCAGCGGGGTCCCGACAAAGCGCATCAAGGTCGCCGGGTTCAGCACAGAATCCCTCCCGGGTAAGCAATCGGCGCGACGGGCGGTTCCCTTGAGCTGGGGCGCCCCGGTACGCTTCGTCGATGGGGCTGGCCGAGGCTTTTCAGGAGATCGTCGATTCGCTGCCCGACGACTGGACCGACTTGGAGATCGACCTGCGTCTGGCCGACGAGGAGCGCTATATCGACGCGGCCGTGTTGTTGACCCAGGTCAACGCGCAGCCCTACTCGAAGGCGGATTGGCACTGGCGATTGCTGGTCGCCCACCGCTTCGGTCACGCCGCGGCGGCCGAGACCGTGAAGGGAACGCTCGCCCACCTCGACCACGAGGGAATCGAGGCCGAGATGGTGTTGCGGGAGGTGCGCGAGGGCCGCGCCGAGGTGGTCCAGATGTGGGGCCGGCCGGAGTCGGTGCGTCGCGAGTTTCGCCGCAGCCGAAGCCTCTAATCCGGTGGCGCGCGTAGTCGCCCTGGTCGGTGACCTGATGCTCGCCAGCCGCGTCGAGGCAACGCTGGCGGGCGCCGGGCACGAGGTCGCCCTCGGCTCCGGTCGCGAAGCCGAGGCGAGCGCCGACGCTGACCTGATCGTCGCCGACGTGGGCGAGGTCGATCCCGCTTCGGTGGTGAAGCTGGGCAAGCCGGTGCTGGGCTTCTACCGCCACACGGAGCCGCAGCAACGCCGGCGCGCCGAGGCCGCGGGCGTGGACCTGGTTGTGCCGCGCTCGCGGCTGGCAAGGGAGCTGCCCGAGTTGGTCGAGCGGCTATTGCGCGACGCTTAGCTCGAAGGCCGCGCGCACGTCGGGCCTCGAGTCGAGGATGCCGTGCGCCACGTCCCAGCGAGCCCAGGCGCGAAGCGCCCCGGGGTCGAAGCGAGCGGGTGGCTCGAACGCGCGGGCGGCCATCAGGCCGTCGAGCTGGTTGCGCTGGACCCCTCGGTCGAGACCGGGGGTGGCGCCAAGCAGGTCCGAGAGACTGGTGCCCGAACCCGACCCGGAACGGTAGTTGGAGACTGCGAAGCGATAGCCGCGTCCGGTGGCCTGGGCAATCGACGCCACCAGGTCCGGGTCGGTTTCGATCAGCTCGCGGGAGGTGACGAGGACGAGCTCGGGATAACGCGGGGCCCCGTACTCGTCGACGCGAAAGGCGCCGGTTGGGACGCCGCGACGCCGCAGCTCGAGGCCCTCCGCGTTCCAGAAGGCGGTTGCCGCATCGACGCGCCCGGCGGCCAGGGAGGCCACCGCGTTGAACCCGATCGTGACCCGATCGACGGCGTCGGGGTCGGCCCCATCAGCATCTAGCACCGAGTCGAGGACCGCATCGTCGGAGGGAAGGCCGGTCACTCCCACCGTTCGCCCCTCCAGATCGCGAGGGCGGCGGACGTCAGTTAGATCGAACAGCACCGCGGCCAGCGGGCGTTGCACGATCGGCGCGATCCCCACCACGTCCAGGCCGCGCTCGCGCGCCAAGCCCAAGTCGTGGATGTCGAGGATCGCGAACTCGGCTCGGCCGGCCTCGAGCAGCTTTGGAGCGTCGGTCGAGCTCGACGGCTCCTGAACGCGCAGGTCGATCCCCGCATCGCGATAGTAGCCGCGCTCGAGGGCCGAATAGATGCCGGCGTGCACGGCGTTCGGCTGGAAGTCGAGGACGAGGGTCGCTTCCCTGGAAGCGCCCGGTTCAGCGCCATCCCCGCCACAGCCGGCGACGCCGGACCAGACGAGGACGGCCGCCAGCAGCGCGACGACCCGTTTCATCGAGGCGCCCAGGATAGCCTTGGGCTGCAATGGCTCATTCGGCCGACGATCTCCTCGCCTACGTAGAGATCCCGAAGGGGAGCCGCAACAAGTACGAGTACGACCAGGAGCTGGGGGAGCTGGTTCTCGACCGGTTCCTCTCCTCCTCGACGGTCTATCCCACCGACTACGGCTATCTGGTCGGCCACCTGGGCCGCGACGGCGACCCGCTCGACGCCATGGTCTGTGTCTCGGAGCCGACCTTTCCCGGCTGCACGATCCGGGTGAAGCCGATCGCGCTGTTCAAGATGCACGACGAGAAGGGCGAGGACGACAAGATCGTCTGCGTACCGCTCAACGACCCGGGCTGGAATCACGCGGAGACGCTCGAGGACATCCCGAGGCAGCTTCAGCGTGAGATCGCCCACTTCTTCTCGATCTACAAGCAGCTCGAGGACAAGAAGGTGGCCGTCGACGGGTGGCGCTCGCGCGAGGAGGCGCTCGAGGTGATCGAGGACGCAAAGCGCCTGCAGGAGCGCGCCGACCGCGAAGGCGGATAGACTCCCGCGCCAGTTTGCCCGCCGACGACCCCGCTAGGAGGTTGCCCGCAGTGCAGGATCGAGGACTTGCCGCTTACATCGCCGAGCTTGTCGGCACGCTGATACTCGTTTTTTCGATTTGCACCGTGGTGACGTTGTTCGTCGCCACCGCCCCCGAGGCCCAGACCGGCTCGGACTTCGCGGTCGTCGGTCTCGTGCACGGCGTCGCGCTGTTCGGGTTGATCATCACGCTCGGCGCGGTCAGTGGCGGCCACTTCAATCCCGCGGTAACCCTCGCCGCGGCCGTCACCCGGCGGATCGACCCGGTGGACGCGGTCGTCTACATGCTGGCGCAGCTCTCCGGCGGCGTGCTCGGGGCGCTGCTGGTCAAGGGGCTCTTGCTCGACGAGGGCCGCGCCGGCGACTATGGGGCCGCGACCATCAGCCCGCTCCTGGGCGGCAACTTCGCGGGCGCCGTGGTGGAGGGCTTGGGAGTCTTCTTCCTGGTGCTCGCCGTCTGCGCGGTGGCCTTCAACCCCAGGGCGAGGAAGGAGTGGGCCCCGCTCGCGATCGGGCTCACGCTCGCGCTCGACGCGATGATCTTCGGCCCGCTCACCGGCTCGGCCGTCAACCCGGCGCGCTGGTTCGGCCCCGCCTTGATCGGCAACGAGTTCGGCGGCGTCTGGCCGTACATCGTCGGCCCGATCGTCGGCGCCCTCGCCGCGGCGGCCCTGTACAGGTTCGTGATCGCCGGGGCGCAGTACGCGCTGGGGCCGGAGCCCCCCACGAGCGGTGCGGAGGTCGTCGAGAACGTCGCCGCCGACGTCTCGACCGTGGCGCGCCAGCAACCCAAGTAGTGCCGGCGCCCGCACTGCGCTAGCTTCACGGGCGTGCGGCGCGTCACCTTCTCGCGCAACTACACGCTCTCACTGTCACGCACCTGTCGCTGCTACTGCAAGTACTGCGCCTTCGCGACGCATCAGGCGCACCTGTATGAGCCCGACGAGGTCGAGCGCCGGCTAGACGAGGCGGTGCGCCGTAACGCCAAGGAGCTCCTCGTGCTCACGGGCGAGCGGCCCGAGGTCCACCCCGAGGTCGCCGCGCGGCTTCGGTCCTGGGGCCACGACGACTTCGTCTCCTATGTGGGCTGGGCCTGCGAGCGCGCGCTCGAGCACGGGCTCTTGCCGCACACGAACCTGGGCGTGTTGGAGCGCGAGGACCTGGCCAGGCTGCGCGAGGTGACTGCCTCGCAGGGGCTGATGCTCGAGTCGATCTCGGAGCGCCTGATGGAGACGGTGCACGCGGGCTCGCCGAGCAAGCACCCGGCGGAGCGCCTGAGGACGATCGAGGCAGCCGGCGAGCTCCAGATCCCGTTCACCACGGGCATCCTGGTCGGCATCGGCGAGACCGAGGAGGAGCGGATCGCCTCGCTCGAGGCGCTGGCGGCGGCCCACGAGCGCCATGGGCACATCCAGGAGGTGATCCTCCAGAACTTCGTCGCGCATCCGAACTACTACGGCCGCGAGGTGGCCGAGATCGCGGACCAATCGGCCCGCGCTCGCTGGGCCGACGCTGAGCCGGCTCGGGCTAGCGACGAAGTCGCGGTAGATGCGGAGGTGCCTGCCGCCCCGCCGGGGCCCGAACCCGCCGCATCCGAGCAAGCTCGGATGACCGGTCGCCCTTCGGACTCCCTGGTAGCCGAAGGCGAGGCTTCCGGAGTGGTTCCTCCCGATTGGGCGACGCCGATCACGCTCGACGACATGAGGCTGCTGATTCGCGAGTGCCGGCGTCTGATGCCCGAGGTCGGCATCCAGGTTCCGCCGAACCTGTCCGACTGGTGGGACGATCTGGTGCGGGAGGGCGCCACCGATCTCGGCGGGCTGTCCGCCAACGGCGACCACATCTCCCCCGAGCAGGCCTTCCCGAGCCCACATCAGGTCCGCAAGCGGCTCAAGCCGCAGGGCTACGCGCTCACCGAGCGGCTGTGCGCCTATCCCCAGTACCTGGACCCGGGTTGGATGGACCAGGGCGTCCTCGACCTGGTCAAGCTCAAGTACTGGAGCTTCATCCCGCGCAAGGGCTCGGGGCGCCGCACCCAGTGGCTGATCTCCCCGGACGTGGCGCCGCGCGCGATCGAGAAGGGCCGCAGGGGGGAGGCATTGAGCGAGGAGGAGCTGACCGGGCTGTTCGCGGAGACCCGCCCCGAGGTGATCGAGGAGATGCGCGCGGCGGCCGACGAGCTGCGCGCCGAGCTCGCCGGCGAGCAGGTGACCTTCGTCGTGAACCGCAACATCAACTTCACCAACGTCTGCATCGTCGGCTGCGCCTTCTGCGGCTTCGGCCAGGGGCGCCGCTCGCCCGACGCCTACCACGTCGCCCCGGACGATTTCCAGGCCCGGGTTCAGGAGGCGGTCGATTACGGCGCCACCGAGGTCTGCATGCAGGGCGGCATCCACCCCGACTACACGCTCGAGCACTACGGGCGCTGGCTGCGGCTGGTCAAGGAGGTGGCGCCGCAGGTCCACCTGCACGCCTACTCGCCGATGGAGGTCCACTTCATGTGCGAGCGCTCGGGGCGAAGCCCCGAGGCGGTCTTCGACTACCTCCTCGAGTGCGGCCTCGGGTCGACGCCCGGAACCGCGGCGGAGGTGCTCCACGACGGCGTCCGGGCGCGGATCTCGCCGAACAAGCTGCCGGTGGCCCGCTGGGTGGAGATCATCGAGGCCTGCCACCGCTCCGGGCTGCGCTCCACCTCCACCGTGATGTTCGGCCACATCGAGGAGCCTTGGGAGCTGGCCCGCCACATGCGGGTCGTGCGCGAGCTCCAGGAGCGCACGGGCGGGATTACCGAGTTCGTACCGCTCAGCTTCATCCCCTTCAACACGCTGCTGGGGCGCACCCACGGGGTCGAGGAGATCTCGCGCGACGAGAACCTCAAGCACACCGCGGCCTTCCGGCTGGCCTTGGGCAGGACGATCATGAACCTCCAGGCGAGCTGGGTGAAGATGGGGCTGGAGGCCGCCACCGAGAGCCTTCGCTGGGGGGTCAACGACCTCGGCGGAACGCTGATGGAGGAGAACATCTCCCGCATGGCCGGCTCGCAGCACGGCGTCAGGCTCGACCCGCCCGAGCTGATCGCCGCGGCCCGCGCCGCCGGCCGCCAGCCGGCGCAACGCACCACCCTGTACGAGATCGTCGAGACCTACTAGGGCCCGATCGATCCAGCCTCGGCCCTCCCCGCGCGCTGCACGAGCGCGCCGCTCATAGCCAGGATCGCGACGCCGAAGGCGGTTATCGGCAGGATCAGGCCCAGGACGCCGTCGCCCGCGAAGACGCCGTTGTCGGTCAGCATCGCGCCCACCGCGAACGGCTGCGCCAGCGCGGCGAGCACCAGCAGCCTGCCGATCGCGTTCGAGAAGGCGCCGTGGCGAAGCGCCACCTTGGCGCTCGCGGCGAACAGCGCCGTCAGCCCTGCCAGCGCGGGCGCACCTGAAACGATCGCCAGATCGTTGATGGCCGTGGTCACCTGCGGGGTGGCCTCCTCGGGGCGGAACGCGGCACCGGCGATCAGCGTGATCAGGGTGAACAGCGCCCCGGCGCTCACCAGTCCGCCGGCGAAGGCGATCGACGACACCCGGCCCGTGCCGCCCTCGGCGGTCCTGAGCGCGCTCCGCAGGCTGCCGAGGAACCAGATGAAGAGGAAGAGGGCAGCGGTCACGAGCACCATCGAGGCCCGGATGCCGTCCTGCTCTTCGGCGTAGTAGGCGTGGACCTCGATCGCCGATGCGTTCACGTCGGGCGGCGTGGGGATGATCGCGAAGCCGGCGATGAACAGGAGCACGGAAAGGGCGCCCGTTGCCGCTCCGAGTCGCTCCCAATCCCAATCCCTCATTCAGCGCTCCCTTCGGTCGGGTTCGGGGCGAAGCCTTGCGCAGCCGGCGGACGCGTCAACCGCGCGGGCGTCGGCGGGCGTCCCCCGTTCCCGCGCTCCGCGCGCGATGATTGGCGAGTGCGTGCCATGGTGCTCGAGCAGCAGGGTCGGCCGCTGGCGGCGACTGAGGTCCGCGAGCCGAAGCCCGGGCCCGGCCAGGTGCTGGTCGCCGTTCGCGCCTGCGGCGTTTGCCGCACGGACCTGCACGTGGTCGACGGTGACCTGCGCGAGCCGAAGCTGCCCCTGGTGGTCGGACATCAGATAGTCGGCACGGTCGAGGGGGCGGGGGAGGGGGCCCAGCGCTTCGCCGACGGGCAGCGGATCGGGATCCCGTGGCTGGGGTGGACCGACGGGGAGTGCCGCTACTGCCGCTCGGGCCGCGAGAACCTCTGCGAGCGGGCCCGCTTCACCGGGTACCAACTCGACGGCGGCTACGCGGAGCAGGCGGTCGCCGACGAGCGCTTTTGCTTCCCGATCCCTGAGGGCTATCCGGACCTGCAGGCGGCGCCGCTGCTCTGCGCGGGGCTGATCGGCTACCGGTCGCTGCGGCTCTGTGGCGACGCGGAGCGGATCGGCTTTTACGGCTTCGGCGCCTCCGCACACATCGTCTGCCAGGTGGCAACGCACCAGGGCCGGCGTGTGTTCGCCCTGACCCGTCCCGGCGACGCCGAGGCCCAGCGCTTTGCGCTCGAGCTCGGTGCCGCCTGGGCGGGCGACACGGAGGGCGGCTCCGAGGTTTCGGAGCCCGGCGAGGCGGGGCTGCCCGAGCCGCTCGACGCGGCGATCATCTTCGCCCCAGCCGGGGAGCTCGTCCCGCTTGCCCTCCGCGCCGTCGCGCCGGGCGGGACGGTGGTCTGCGCCGGCATCCACATGAGCGACATCCCCTCGTTTCCCTACGAGATCCTCTGGGGGGAGCGCACCCTTCGCTCAGTCGCCAATCTCACCCGGCGCGACGGCGAGGAGTTCATGGCGCTGGCGCCCCAGATCCCGGTGCGAACGGAGGTCGCCGAGTATCCGCTGGAGCGCGCCAACGCCGCGCTGGACGATCTGCGCGGCGGTAGGGTTCGCGGTGCGGCCGTGTTGGTCGTGGATCGAACATCGAGAGAGGAAGTCTGATGGCGGATGTGACCGTGAAGCGGCTGGACGAGTTCGAGGCGATCTTCGGCGGCGGCTTTCGGCGCGTGCGCGCCGGGCTCGGCGTGAACTCGTTCGGGCTCGCGGTGATGGACCTGCCGCCCGGCTTCACCCAGTACCCCGAGCACGATCACGGCCCCGACGGGCAGGAGGAGGTCTACACCGTGCTCGTCGGCACGGCCACGCTGACCGCCGGGGGGGAGGAGCACGAGCTCGAGCCCGGGGTCTTCGCGCGCGTCGGACCGCAGGAATCGCGGAAGATCACCACCGGCGACGACGGGGCGCGGCTGCTGGCCATCGGAGCCTCGCCCGGGAAGGTCTACGAGGCCCCCGAGTTCACCGAGGAGGGTCAACCGGACCCGATGAGCGCCTAGGCTCTGCACCCCTTTAGCGGAAGAGGTCCTCGGCCTCAGGGCGCTGAATCGCGCGCGCCCCGGGGCCGTCGTCGGGGCTGACAAAGCGTCCGAGGCCCCGCACCAGACAGGCCGGTACGCCTGAGTCCTTGCTGCGCGCCAGGTCGGCTGCCGCCGCTGCCTGATCGGCGACGGCGACCATGGTGGCGGCGAGCTCCCGACCGTCGTGGTCCGTTCGACCGCGCCAGTCGTCGAGCGGCGCCAGGCCCGCGCATCCGATCGCGACGTCGACCTGGCCAAGGCGCCACGGCCGCCCGAAGCTGTCGCAGATCACCACCGCCGGCCGCACGCCCGCCGCCGTGCTGATCTCCGCCCTGATCCGCCGCGCGGAGGCATCGGGGTCCTCCGGCAACAGGGTGACCCGATCGGCGCCGGGCACGTTTGAGGCGTCGATGCCGGCGTTGGCGCAGATCCAGCCGCTCAGCGTCTCCACGATCAGGACCTCACGCTCGGCGCGAACGATCGCCCGACTCTCGGCGAGGATCAGCTCCACCAGGCGGGGATCCTTGCCGAGGCGTTCCGCCAGCCCCCGGGCCTTTTGGCCCGGGGCCACGTCGTCCAGCTCGCGCACTCGTCCCTCCGCCTTCGAAACGGCCTTCTGGGCAACGGCCACGATGTCGCCGTTCGCCGGCTCCACGCCCCCATCCCCGAGCCGCCCGGCGATCAGCTCGCCCAGGGGGTCGCCGATGGCGATCTCCGGCAGGCCGTGTATTGGGACGACCTCGAGGCTGTCGCTCATGCCGGGTCCACGCCGCTCAGACGACCCAGTCGCGCCAGTTCGGCCGCTGTCGCGGGTGCTCGGTGGGGCGCTTGCTCCAGGACCTCGGCCAGCGCCGCGAGGTCGTCCGGGGTGTCGACGTCGAGGCCAAGCGAGTCAAGCTGCTCGATGGCGACCTCATGCGCGGCGTGGCGGGCTCGATCGGCATGACGGGCGGAGCTGCCGGGCCCAAAGGCGGGGCCGATCGCGTTCGGCGGCGAGAGCAGAAGCCCGTTGGTTCCCGTCCCGTGGCGGTCCGGCACGATCGCCACCCGACCGCTCCGCATGCGGTCAAGCGCCGCGTCGAGCTCCGCCGGGTCGAGCAGCGGACAGTCCCCCGGCAGCAGGGCGACGCATGAGGCTCCGAGTGCCTGCGCGCGAAGGATCCCGAGCGTCGCCGCCTCCGAGTGGCCGTTGTCGCGGGGATCGCGGAGAATCTCGAGCGGTTGGGTGGTCCGGCGAGCGCCGCGAAGCGCGATCCGCTCGGCCCGTCGCTCGCCGGTGACCACGATCACCCGCTCGGTGAGCTCGGCGCCGGCCGTGGCGGCCAGCACGTCGGCGAGCATCGCTCTGACGAGCGCCGCGCGCCCCTGGCGGTCGAGGGTTTCGAGGAGCCGTTGCTTGGCGGCCCCGAAGCGCTTTACCGGGATGACCGCGCTGGCCCGCACCGCTCAGGCGAGCACCCGCGCGAACTCCAGCACGCGCTCGGCCAGCTCACGCCTGCCCCTCTCCCCCTCCATCAGGGTGGGGCAGGACAGGACCCGGATTTCGTCGGGGGCCGGATCGGGGTCCCCGGAGTCGACCACCATCGCGTCGATCAAGCCCTCGTAAAGCGAGGCCACGCCGGCCGCCGTGGTGGGTCGGCCGACCGCCTCGATGAACTGCTCGGTCGGGCCCTTGACGGCCCGCCCGGCCACCAGCGGGCTGACCGCTATCACCGGCGCGTCGGCTGCCGCGATCGCCTCCCGCATGCCCGGCATGGAGATGATCGGCCCGATCGAGATCACGGGGTTGGAGGGGCCGACGACGACCGCCTCGGCGCCCGTCAGCGCCTCGCTGACCTCGGGGCTCGGAACGGCGCGTTCCAGCCCTTGAACCTCGATTCCCTCGATCGGCGGCCGGGACCCCTCGACGATCAGATATTCCTGCAGCCCGTGCCAGCCGGCCGGTGTTCGCACGCGCGTGTGCACGGACTGCTCGCACATCGGCAGCACCGCCGCGCGCACCCCGAGCGCCCGCGCGATCTGTCCTTGGGCGGCGGTCACCGTGCCTCCCTCGGCCAAGAAGTGGGTTCGGTAGAGGCAGGTGGCGAGATCGCGATCGGTGAGCTGCAACCACCCCGGGGCGCCGAGCTCGACCAGGCGCTCGTGGGCCGCGAACGAGTCACCCTTGATCCCCCAGCCGCGTTCCTCGTCGATCTCACCGGAGAGCCAGTAGGTGATCAGGTCAGGATCCGGGGACACGTGGAGGCCGTGCACACGGGTGTCGTCGGCCGTGTTGGCGATCACAGAAAGGTCGCTGCCCAGGAGGTCCTGCATCCCGGCGGCGAGCTTCGCCCCGCCGGTCCCGCCGGCGAGCAACGCGATTCGCATCAACGGCCCTCCGAAGCTGTGTTCACCGCGCCGGCCATTACTCCCAGGGACTGCTCCCTCCGAGCCCGGTGATGCGCACCCCCGCATGTCGCTTGTAGCGGGCGTTGATGGAGATCAGGAGAGGGGTCAGCTGCTCGACGATGCGCGCCATCTCGAGGGCACCCGCGTTGACTGCCCGCAGGCCGGGGACGAGCTCCACGATCTGGGCCACCCGAGCCTTGTCGGCCCGCCGCTCGCCGCAGATCAGGACGTCCTCGTCCAGCTCCGCGCCCGGGTCGCCCAGGGTCGGGGCGCTCACCGTGTGGAGGGCCGCGACCACCGTGACGCCCTCGGGGACCATCTCCTGGGCCTGCTGCGCCGCCGACCCCTGCCAGACCCCGAGCGAGCGGGTGGCCTTGCCGCTCACGGCGGCGGCGGTGGGCACGGTGCAGTCGACCAGGATCTGTCCCGGCTCGAGCGCCTCGCGGAGGTTGTTCAGGTTCTCTGACTGGGCGCGAAACGGGACGGTGAGGAAGACGATCGGCCCACGCCGCGCGGCCTCCTCGTTAACCAGCCCCTCGGCGTCGGCGTCGGGCGCCGCCTCCAGCAGCCGCCCCGCCGCCTCGGTCGCTCGCTCCGCGCTGCGGGACCCGATCACGACCCGCTGGCCGGTCAGCGCCAGGCGCAGCGCCAACCCCCATCCCAGCGCTCCCGTGCCGCCGATGATCGGAATGGGTTCCGGCATGGCGGCGGAGTGTATTTCGCCCCATGGGACGCGCACCTCCGCATATGCTCCGCGCGCATGAGGCTGGAGGGACGCAAGGCGTTGGTCACGGGTGGCGCGAGCGGCATCGGGGCGGCGATCGCGCGCCGGCTCGCGGCCGAGGCGGCCAGTGTCGTGATCGGCGACGTCAACGAGGCGGGCGCGGGTGAGGTCGCCGAGGAGGTTGGCGGCGAGGCGGTCCAGCTCGACGTCACCGAGGTCGCCTCGGCCGCCGCTGTGGTGGAGGCGCTCGGCCCCTTCGAGGTTCTCGTCAACAACGCCGGCATGGACGAGTTCGGCTTCTTCGCCCAGACCGAGCCCGGCCTGTGGGAGCGGGTGATCGACGTCAACCTCAAGGGCGTTCTCGTCTGCACGCACGCCGTGCTCCCGGGGATGCAGGAGGCGGGCTACGGCCGCATCGTCAACATCGCGTCGGAGGCCGGGCGAGTCGGCTCGAAGGGCTCCGCCGTCTACTCAGCCGCCAAGGGCGGCGTGATCGCGTTCACGAAGACCATCGCGCGGGAAAACGCCCGCTTCGGGATCACGGCGAACGCGATCGCGCCGGGCCCGATCGACACGCCGCTCCTGCGACGCGCCACCGAGCTGGGCGAGCTAGGCGAACGGGTGATCGAGACGATGAAAGGGGCCACCCAGCTGCGGCGCCTCGGCGAGCCGGAGGAGGTCGCGGCAGCGGTCGCCTTCCTCGCCTCCGACGATGCCTCCTACGTGACCGGCGAGACGCTGGGGGTCTCCGGCGGCCTGGGGATGGTGTAGGCGATGGCGGAGCGGCCTGGCTGGCCGAAGCCCTTGAAGGACGCTGTTCCGGCGGCGCAGCGGCCCGCCGAGGCGACCGTGAAAGCGGGCATCGAGCGGGTTGACGAGTTCGCGGTCGAGGATCGCCTGGTCACCGACGTCGGGGGGACGATCGGCGTCCGGGTGCTGTCGACGCCGGGCATGATCGCCGTCATGGAGCGCAACTCGGCCGTGCTCTCGTACGAGAACCTTCCCGAGGGGAAGGCGACGGTTGGCTTCGAGGTCTGCGTCAAGCACGTCGCTGCCGCGGCGGAGGGCTCGCTATGTCAGGTGCGCTCCACGCTGCGCGAGATCGTGGACGGGCGCAAGCTGCGATTCGAGGTCGAGGTTCGCGAGGGCGAGCGCACGATCGGGGTCGGCACCCACGAGCGCCGGGTGATCGAGGTCGGCCAGGTCAAGTCGAGCTAAGACCCGCAGACGTCGCTACTCGGAAGGCCTGGCGGCTTCGAGGGCTTGCTCCTTGGTCGCGAACCCCTGCAGTCGCACGATCTGGCCCTCTCGAAACCAGAACACGTCGGTCTCGTCCATCTCCGTGCTCACCTCGCTGCCGCGTCCGGTTGCCGCCACCCTCGTCACCACGACAACAGCGTGCCCCAGATCGATGAACTCAAGCGGCTCCCAGCGAAGCTCCGCGAACACCTCCTGGGTCTTACGCCAGAACTCCTTCGCCTCTTCGCGTCCTCGATACACCTTCGCGTCGGGGAGCTCGGAGCGCTCGTGGAACTCGAAGTCGGGAGCCAGCTTTGCCCACAGGTCCGGAGCTACCTCTTCCGGATCGATGAATTCCGGCCCGGTCCTGTCAATGGAGTTGACGACCTCGTAGTTCCGCCGCACGATCTCCACGTTCTCCTGGGACATCGCCTACTCCTTAAGGCCGGCGGCTTCCAGCGCGTCGGCTTCCTGATGGGGGAGGTAGAGCTCAACCTCAACGTCGGGACGGACCAGCTGGCCCACGGCCTCGAAGTCGCCGCGATTGAACGCGTCGTGGACTCGCCGCAGGGCAGCGATCATCCTCTCGTCGGTCACGACCTCGCAGTATCTCGCCCTGGCCTCCGGGCCGGGATCACTTCTGCCGGCTGACCCAGGAGAGGATGGCGCGGGAGTGGGTGATCACCGTCCCGTCGGGCAGCTTGAGCGCAGGCAGCTTCGTCGCACCAGTCGCATCGCGCAGCTCGTCACGCGAGCCCTTGCGCAGAAAGGGGATCGGATTGCCGTGGCCCGCGATCACCTTGTCGTACTCGATCCCTGCGGCGCGGAGCGCTTCCTGCACGCGGCGACACGGATGGATCCGTGGGCCGCCGTCATCGCCGTGGCAAACAAACAGCGTCGGGATCTCGGCCATCTTCGTCCTCCGGTTCCGTACCCTCGGGAGGGAGCCTAGCGTCGCGGAGAGCGGGCGTACACTCCTCCCGCAGCCCGGCGGCTTCGAGTGCGCTCAGCGCTAGCGGTCTCGCCCTAGCCCTAGCGCATGGCGGATGCGCCGATCCAGTCTCAGGTCGAGCGAACGCGGTCGCCCGTACGCTCGCTTCGTCGCCTCCAGGTGGTCGCGAACGATCTCCATCACGGCGGTCAACCGCTGCGCCGAGCCATCGTCCACCGTGCGGTGGCCCTCCATCACCAGGCCGGCGAACTGTCTCGCTTTCTGTTCCTGCCTGGCGACCGGAATCTGTGCCCAGGCACAGAGCCAAAGCGCCGCCTTCTCGTCTTGGTCCAGGTCGGCGCGCGCGTCGATGTCCGATTCAATCTCCTCAAACAACGCCTCGCCGTTCAGCATCCGGTCCTCGTGCTGGTGATGAATCGCGATTAGGTCTGCCATCGAGGCCCTCCTATGGCTCGTGGGATGGGGGGTATGGCTCGGGGATGGCGGGTCGTGAGGGCTGGCTGTCTTCAGCGCTTTGCGAGCGCTCAAACGCCGCCATGTCGGTGCGTTCCCCCTCGCCCAACAGGAATACCTCGATCGCAACCGCGTCATCCAGGTGCGTGGTGGAGACAAACGTCGCCACCCGCTCACCGGTCTCCTGCTCGATCACCGAAACGAACTGCTCCTCGGACAGTCTCTGGAATCGCTCGCGCCCCTCGCGGAGCGGCTCGCCTGAGCCGTACTCGATCAGGCGCTGCTCGGCCTTTGTGAACGTCTCGCGTAGGACCACCGTCACGAGCTTCCCAGGGAGGTAGTGCGCCTCAGCCTTCCTCGGCGCGATGCCGTAGTAGTGGGCCTGGATCTCGCACATCTCATTGGCGATCCGGGCCTCGATCGTTTCCACAGACTGCTGGTGATGATCGGCCATCGAACCCATCCGTCGTCGCAAGAACGCCAGGCAGCTCTCTAGCCCAGCTTTTGATGTTGATGCCCCGATCCTGTAGCAGATCGCAGCCCGTGGCGATGAGCCCAATGGCCGAATTTGGGAGCGTTTTAGCCGAGCGGCCGACCTAATCCGCGGGCCGGGTCGGCGGAGCGTTCGCCTCCACGAGATCCATCTTCACGACGACCTCGTCCGCTTTCCTGCAGTCTGGGCAGAGCGGCGATCCGTTCTCGTCGCTCCCCTGCAGGACGATCAGCCCGCATCGGGGGCATGCCAGATAGGACGCTACTTCGGGGTACTGCACGTGGTGAGACACGGTGCAATACGCCTACCCGCCCCGTCGAGGATCAAACTGACCTCTAGCCCGCGAGCGCGGATGCCTCAGTCGGCCAACGGCAGCGAGCTCTTGACGCCCCCCACCTCGACCGCCCGGTCGACCGGGTCTGATCCGCGGAGCATGCAGAGCCGACCTCCGTTTCGAAGCGAGTGTCTCGCCATCAATAGCAAGACTCGGAGCCCTGCTGAGTCGATGAAGGTCACCCCGCTGAGGTCGAGGACCACGCCAGGTGCGTCACCGTCAATCGCCCGCCCTAACTCCGCCTCAAGCGTCTCGGCATTGGAGAGATCGAGCTCCCCGAAGGCGCGAACCAGGAGCTCCTCGCCATCTTGCTCCACGCGGACGGTGAGCTGGCCGTCCTCGCGGATTCGGGTCCGCTTGCCCATCGCGGATACCTCAGTCGGCCAGCGGCAGCAGGTCCTCCACGCCGCTCGTCTCGATCACATGCCTGACCTGCTCCGACCCGCGCAGCACGATTAGCTCGCGCCCGGTCCCATGGGCCAGCGCCGCCGCCGAAATCAGGACGTGCAGGCCAAGGGAGTCAATGAAGGTCACGCCGCCCAGGTCGAGGATGACCCCGAAGGCGCTCCCTCTGATCGCCTGGCGGAGCTTCTCCTCGAATTCCCTTGCCGAGGAAATGTCGAGCTCTCCCCAGGCTCCAACCAGGATTCGCTCGCCTTGCTGCTCCAGCTGCACGCCCAGCCCGCCGCCCTCGAGCTCCCGATCCAAGATTGCCATGCGCGCTCCCTCGCTTGTAACGACAGAAGCCGCGGTTCAGGCCGTGAGCACAGAGCTCGGGAGTGAGCCAATGCTTCGAGTAGAACCACTATACGCGCTTGCGGCGCGGTAAGGGCGCCCCCATCTTGAGGTCTTCCCGCATCGTCCGCGCAGTTCTCGCCGGGGCGGCGAGTCTCAGTCGTCCATGTCCATCCGGTCACAAACGACCTCGACTCGGATCCCGTCCGGGTCGAAGACGAAGAAGGCGTAGTAGTCCTCGTCCTCGAAGTCCACGTAGTGCTCCTCGGGCGGCGACTCGATGGCGCCGCCGGCTGAGATGCACCGTTGGTAGGCCCCGTCAACCTCCTCGCGGGTGTCAACCTGGAAAGCGAGGTGCTCAAGGCCCACGTCGTAGTGCCGATAGGTGCCGCCATCGGCGGGCCGCAAGCCAAGGAATGAGCGGCCAAAGCGGAGGTAGACGATCTTTTCGGTTCCCCGATAGCTCGGTACGCGCGAGTACTCCGTCAGACCGAGCGGTTCAAGCAGCATCCGGTAGAAGCCCAGCGATCGCTCGACGTCGGCGACAGCGAGGTCTATGTGCTGGATCCCACGCCCGGGCATGCAGAGCGATCGCTAGCCGAGCATCTCGATGCCGTAGGCCTTCCCGAGACCCTGGATGCGTTCCACGTCGGGCTCCTCTTCGAGTGGCGGAGGAAGGGAGCGGCTCTCAGCGGGCTCACTCAGTTCTCGGATGAGGCCCTCGAAGCCGGCCGGGGTAAGAATGAACAGCATGCGGCAGCCCTCATCCCCGACCGCGTAGCGGTGCGGAACGTCGCGCGGGCCGAAGACGAAGTCGCCCGGGCCCGCTTCGACCGTCTTGCCTCCGGCCTCGAACGTCACGGCGCCGTCAAGAACCCAAAACCCCTCGTCTTCTCGATGATGAACGTGCAGCGGCGCTTCGGCGCCCGGCGGTTCAGTTATCTCCACCAGTGCAAGCTCCCCGCCGGTGTCCTCCGCCGTGAGCTTGATCTCTACAAGCGCGCCGAACCACCAGCGCGCCTCGCCCTCACCGCGTCGCGTTGCGATCACCTCTTGCCCCTTCGCTCGATTGGCCCCTTGTTCCATCCGCACCTTCCCTTCTCGTGACCGGCTCGGCGACATCGTTCTCCTGCGACATCGGTCGCCGCAGTATCTCGCCCTGGCGTGAGGGCCGCCAGCGCC
>CAVRKX010000016.1:0-16996 GCA_963721735.1 uncultured Actinomycetes bacterium | reverse complement strand
CGGCCTCGTCGGCGTCGGCGTCCTTCACGTAACTGGCCCAGGCAGGCGGCTGGCCCTGTCCCTGGAGAGGCCCGTAGCCGGCCACCTGCTTTCCGTCGCGCAGGAAGAACGCGTAGCCCCCGGTCTCCTCGGCCGGCCCCGCCGGCTTTCTCTTTCAGCCGAGCAGCTCCCCGTAGAGCTTCGCCGCCGCGCCGGGGTCGGAGGTGGCCAAGTCAACCCAGCAGAACTCGCCGGGCGCATGTTCGCTTCGTTCGCTCATCGTCGCCTCCGGGTGTTGTGGGCGGGGTGGTCCGCGGGGACTGGGGCCGGCCGATTCATCCGTGGGTCGCCCGGGGCCATAACGTCCCGGAATGTGGGCTACCGGGGTGATGAGGGCGCCGTCCACCCTAGTTGCGTTTGGCCTACGGCCTCTGACGAAAGCCCGCAACCGCGTTAGATTCGGGGGGCCGGGGAAGCCTTTGAAGCCTCCAAAGACGCAATACGCCCGCAGCGGCGACTTCTCGATCGCGTACCAGGTCGTCGTGACGGCCCGCTCGACCTGGTCCACATACCCGGCCTCGTTTCGTACCTCGACCACGCCTGGACGCATCCGAAGTACCGACGCTTCATGCGCCACTTGTCCTCGTTCGCCCGGGTGATCGTCTACGACAAGCGCGGCACCGGGCTGTCCGACCCGTTCATCGAGATGCCCTCGGTGGAGGAGCGGATCGACGACACGCGGGCGGTCATGGACGCGGTCGGCAGCGATCGAGCGGTGGTCTTCGGCTGCTCGGAGGGCGCCACCCTGGCGGCCTTCTTCGCCGCCACCTATCCCGAGCGGGTATCGAGCGCCGTCCTCTATGGCAGCTTCGCTCGGCTGACACCCGATTCGCCCGACTATCCGTGGGGCTTTGACGATTACATGATGTCCGTGCTCACGAAGGGCGCGGAGGAGGCCTGGGGAGAAGGGGTCATCCTGACGGTCCTCGGCCCCAGCTTCCTGAAGGACGATCAGGAGCGCGAGTGGTGGGGGGGCTACGAGCGCACCAGCAATCAGCCCGCGCGTCCTGAACCCCATGATGGCGGCCAACGTGGAGCTCGACATTCGCGCCATCCTGCCGACGATCCGCGTCCCGACGCTGCTCCTCCACCGCACGGGGGACATGCTTCCCGTCGAGGGCGCCCGGTACATGGCGGAGCGCATCCCGGGCGCCCGGCTGATCGAGATGGAGGGGGACGACCACTGGCCGTGGGTTGGCGACCCGGACGAGGTTTGCGGCCACGTCCAGGAGTTCGTCACCGGCAGCCGCCACGAGCCGAGACCGACCGCGTGCTGGCGACGGTGCTGTTCACCGACATCGTCGGCTCGACCGAGCGGGCCTCCGAGATCGGCGATCGCCGCTGGCGGGAGCTGCTGGAGGAGCACGAGCAGGCGTTCCGGCGTGAGCTCGAGCGCCAGGGCGGGAGTGAAGTGAAGACCACGGGCGACGGTCCTCGCCACCTTCGACGGCCGGCGCGCCGATCGCTGCGCGAGGCGGCCACCTCAGCGATCCGCGCGCTCGGGATGACATTCGCGCCGGCATCCACACCGGGGAATGCGAGCGCCGAACGGAGACATCGGCGGCATCGCGGTCCACATCGGCGCCCGCGTGATGTCCCGAGGCCGAACCCGGTGAGGTGCTCGTGTCGAACACGGTCAAGGACCTCACGGTGGGCTCCGACATCGAGTTCGAGGAGCGCGGCGAGCACGAGCCAAGGGCGTCCCGGGCTCCTGGCGCCTCTACGCCGCTCGCTGAGGCGATGACCTCAGACGTCGACCACGACGTTGAAGCCGCCGTAGATCATGCGCTTGGCGTCGAAGGGCATGTCCTTCATGTCCATCCCGGCGAGGCGCGGGTCCTTCATCGCCTTGGCGTTGACGGGTCGCGATGGGCACGCGACTTGAACACGATCCAGGAGAAGATCCCGGTCTCGCTCGGCTTGCGCTTGACGCTTCGCGGGAATGATGTGACCTTTCCCATCGGCACGTCGTCGGCGACGATCTCCCTGACTCAAGCGCGCCGAGGTTTCCCGCCAGATCTTGCCGGACTTGCGTGGCCAGACGCCGGTAGGCGTCGAGCTTGCGCTTCGGAACCGGTACCACGAATCCATCGACGTAGTGCGCCATTGGAGCCCGCTACCCCGCTCGCACCCACATGAGAATCTGGGTCGACGCCCGGCGCTGCCAGCCGCGACCCTGATGCGACCATGCATACAGCCACAACGCGGACCGCTCGTCGTCGATCAGGCCGGGGATGGCGGCGATCTGCTGCTCGATGGCGTCAAACGGGGTCCCTGCGTTGATCATTCCCGCTACTTCGCTGTGCGCTTGCTCGAGGCCCATTGTCTCCCTCCTTTCAGGTTGGAGCTAATGTGCCTTCGCACCCCCAACTAGTACCACACCACCGATGGGCCGGCCCGGAGTATCACCGTACTTTGCGGAAAAAGCGTGTTCGGCGCCGCGCGGCGGATCGACCGGCGGAGCATCGCCGTCCTCACCGGCGTCTACTTTGCGATCGCCGCGGTGATCTTCGTCGAATCGCTCACCTGAGGCCGGCGACTCGCTAGAGGATCTCCGAGAAGCGCCCGGCCCGGTAGCCGCGGCGCTCGCCGAGCCGCGCGAGGGCGGGGAAGAGGAGTCGCTGTAGGAACGGCGGCGGCATCGGTGGGAACAGGAGCACGGCCATGTCGCGGTAGTGGTGCGCCAAGACCGCGCCCAGGAGCAGCGCGCTGGGTCCCTTCGGAACCCCGTGCCGGGTGATCTTGCCGGCCCGGCCGAGCGCCGCGGCGTCCTCGAGGAACTCCTGGAGCGATGAGGGCGGGCGCGCCTCGCAGACCATGTGGGCGACCTCGTCGCCGGTGTTGCGGTAGGCGTGACGGACGCCCGCCGGGACCACGACCACCTCGCCAGGGGAGGCGGCCTGCCACTTCCTGCCCGCCAGGAAGCTCGGGTTCCCGGCCAGGACCTCGAAGCGCTCGTCCATGGCGGGATGGATGTGGGGTGTGACGCCCCCGCCGGGGTCCACCCAGGCCTCGACGTGGAGCACCTCGCCGCCATCCTCGTCGGTCGTCCGCCGAAAGCTGAATCGCTGCCTGAGAACCGGGTCCTCAACCACGCGCTCGGGCATGTGGCCTCCTTTCGGCTCGTACGCTAGCGACGGGCGTACGACCCGGCGACCATGTGGGTCTAAGAAGCCTTCAGGATCCCGCCGACCCTGCCGACCTGTTAGGTGAGTGACCGCGCGCGGTAGTGAAGTGGGACAGGATTTGGGCCGGCTCCTCACCAGAGGAGCTCAGACCTACGCTGGGGCGGACCAGGGCAACGCGGCGCGGATCGTCGCCCTGCTCTGGGTGCTGAGCGGCCTGCTCGCCCTGGCCTTCTTGCCCTTCGATCCTCCCACCGCGGCCATCGGTCCGGCCGGCTGGGCGATTGCCGGGGTTCTCGTTGCGGGCAGCCTGGTCGGTGGTCGCACTGTGCGGCGCCGCCGGCCGCCACCACGCTTCGCCGTTCTGCTGGCGCTCAGCTACCTGGGCCTCGCGCAGGTGGCGGCGCTCGAATGGCTCGCCGGCGGCGCGGGAAGCGCCTACCAGAGCCTCTATCTCCTCTGGGTGGGCTCGGCGATGGGCATCCATCCGCCGCGCCGGGCGCTCACCTTCCTGGGCGCGACGGTGCTGGTGGCTTCGGCGCCCCTCCTCTATGAGGGATGGAGCTCCCAGGCCGCGAGCAGCATCGCCACGGATGTCCTGCTGTGGAGCGTTCTGGGGCTGATCATGCTTGGGCTGATGGTCTACGTGCGGGCGCAGCGAGTTCGCTTGCGGGCCGAGGAGGAGCAGGCTCAGCACCTGGCCCGCGCGGACGCGCTGACCGAGCTCGGAAACAGGCGCGCCTTCGACGAGGCGCTCGAAACCGAGATGGCTCGGAGCGAGCGGGCTCACTCGACGGTCAGCGTCGCGCTCGTGGACATCGATGGCTTCAAGCGGATCAATGACCAGTTCGGCCACCTCGACGGAGACCGCTGCCTGAGACAGGCGGCCGACGCGGTGAGACGGGCCATGCGCGGAGGGGATCGCGGCTTTCGCTGGGGCGGCGACGAGTTCGCGCTGCTGCTCCCCGACACAGACCACGAGGGCGCCGAGCAAGCCGCGGTTCGCCTCGCTTCCGAGATTCTCAACACCTGTTCCGACGCCGAGGGGCGGCCCCTTTCGGTTTCCTGGGGCGCGGCCGAGGCGCCCGAGGGGATGACCGCGGAGGAGCTCCTCACCCAGGCAGACCTGGCGCTGATGGCCCAGAAGCGCGAAAGGCTCCAGCTGGGGGCCCAGGACAGCGTCCGGCGCGACCGGCCCGCCTGAGGGCGGGGCGGAGACCCGCGGCCGCCCGCGACGAGACGCGCGCCCGCGCGTGCCTGTGTGTCTATCCTCACACAGCGCCGCAAAGGCTTGCGGGAAGCTGGACGAGGTCAACAGGAGGCGAAACGCGATGCCTTCGGGGATCCCCCCGGGTCCGTCATATCCGTCCTGGATCCAGAGCGTCGGTTTCTGGACGCGGCCGCTTGGCTTCCTGGAGCGCTGCCGCGCCCGCTACGGCAAGAGGTTCACGATCCGCCTGCCTCTGGCGCCGCCCTTCGTGATGATCTCCGACCCGGATGAGGTCAAGCAGGTGTTCACGGCGCCGCCCGACGTTCTTCACCCCGGTGAGGGAGCTCAGGTGCTCGAGCCCGTCGTCGGCACGAACTCGGTGATCCTGCTGGATGAGGGCCCGCACCTGGAGCAGCGCAAGCTCATGCTCCCCGCCTTCCACGGCGAGAAGATGGAGCGCCTCGCCGACCTGATCGCGGAGGTGGCCGACCGGGAGGTGGCGAGTTGGCCTCGCGCGGAGCCGCTCGAGCTCGGGCCTCGCCTTCAGCGCCTGACGATGGAGATCATCCTGCGCGCCGTCTTCGGCCTCGATCCGGGCGAGCGCCTTGACCTGCTGCGGCAGCGCCTGTCGGCGGTGCTCGCCTTCGGGGACCGGCCGATCAGCCTGCTTCCCCCGCCGCCGGGGCGCCTCCAGGCGGTGCTCGAGAGGCACGGCCCATTCGCCGGCTTCCTGCGGCTCCAGGAGGAGGCCGACGAGCTTCTGTTCGACCTCATCGACGAGCGGCGGCGCGAGGGGGCCGAGCGCGACGACATCCTCAGCCTTCTGCTCGACGCACGCCACGAGGACGATTCGCCCATGTCGGCACAGGAGCTGCGCGACGAGTTGATGACCCTGCTCGTCGCCGGCCACGAGACCACGGCGTCGACGCTGGCCTGGACGTTCGAGCGCCTGGTGCGCCTCCCGACGGTCCTGGCCCGGCTCACCGACGAGATCGCCGGCCCGGACGGAGACGCCTACATCACCGCAACGGTGCAGGAGGCGCTGCGACGAAGGCCCGTGCTGCCCAACTCGGCGCCGCGCCTGGTCAAGCAGCCGATCGAGGTCGGCGGCTGGAGGTATCCGGTGGACGTCTGCCTGGTGCCCAATGCCTACCTGCTTCACCACGATCCCGAGATCTACTCGGACCCCTACGTCTTCCGGCCCGAGCGCTTCCTGGACGACTCGCCCGGCACCTACACCTGGATCCCGTTCGGCGGCGGGCGGCGCCGGTGCATCGGGGCGAGCTTCGCCATGCTCGAGATGAAGATCGTGATCCGCAGCGTGTTCGACGCCCAGGTGATGGCGCCGGTCGCGGCGCGGCCGGAGCGCGCCAGACGCCGCAACATCACGATCACCCCCGAGGCGGGGTCGCGCGTCACCCTGTCCGCGCCACAGCGCGAGCCGATCGCCACAGTGTGAACGACACGCTACCTCCCGGACCAGGCACGCCGGCCGCCGTCCAGACCCTCAACTGGCTGTTTCGCCCGATCGAGTTCATGAACTCGTGCCGGCGCCGGCACGGTGACTCGTTCAGCGTCACCTTCCTCGGCTTCGAGACCCCGATGGTGATGGTCTCGGACCCCGAGGCGATCCAGGCGCTGTACCGGGGGCGCGAGAACGGCCTGCCCCCCGGGCGCAGCGCGACCCTCGAGCCCGTCCTCGGGCCGCGATCGGTGCTGTTGCTCGAGGGCGCCGAGCACCTCGCGCGGCGCCGGCTGATGCTTCCGCCCTTTCACGGCGAGCGAATGCGAGCCTACGAGCGGATCATCGCGCAGCTGGCCGCCGGCGAAATCGACGCCTGGCCAACCGGCGAGAGCTTCGCCATCCACCCGCGCATGCAGGCCCTGACTCTCCAGGTGATCCTGCGCGCCGTCTTCGGCGTCAGCGACCCGGCACGGGTCGCGCGGCTCCAGTCCCTGCTCGCCGACCTGCTTGCGGAGACCGCCTCGCCGCGCCTGCAGCTTCGGGTCCTGCTGGCCCGGCGCTTCGGCGGCCCCGACCCGCTCGTCAAGTTGAAGCGTCGCATGGCCGAGGTGGACGAGTTGCTGGCCGCCGAGGTCGCCGAGCGGCGCGCCGACCCGGACCTCGCAAGCCGCGAGGACATCCTCTCGATGCTCGTCGAGGCTCGCTTCGAGGACGGCGAGCCGATGAGCGACGCCGAGCTGCGGGACCAGCTCATGACCCTGCTGCTCGCCGGACACGAGACCACGGCGACGGCGCTCGCCTGGACCTTCGACCTGCTTCTGCGCCACCCGGCGGCGCTCGAACGCCTGCGGACCGAGGTGGACGCCGGCGAGGAGGCCTACCTGCGGGCGGTGATCGCCGAGTCGCTTCGCCTGCGCCCGGTGATCCCGCTCGCCGGGCGCCGCCTGCGAGGCGAGCTCCGCGTGGACGGTTTCACGCTGCCGCCGGGCACCGACGTGACCCCGTCGATCTGGCTGACGCACACCCGGGAGGACCTGTACCCCGCGCCGCTTGAGTTCCGGCCCGAGCGGTTCATCGACGCGGCCCCCGAGACCTACGCCTGGATCCCGTTCGGCGGCGGGGTTCGGCGCTGCCTCGGCGCCTCGTTCGCCGAGTTCGAGATGCGCGTCGTCCTCCGGGAGACGCTTCGCCGCTGCGAGCTCCGTGGCGCCCGCCGCCGGCCGGAGGGCATCGCGCGACGCAACGTCACGTTCTCGCCCCGGCACGGGACGCCGGTCGTCGTCAGCCCGCGGCCCTGAGCGGCGAGCGCTTGTTTTCGCGATGCGCCTGACGGGTAGCCTGCATACCGTGAGGAAGCTCTCTCGCTCGTCATCGCGTTCCTTCTCGTCGCGGCCCTGCCCGTCCAGGCCGCTGCGGACGGGTCCGGCGCCGGGAAGATCCAGGGCGCCGTCTACGACGCCACCTGCTACG
This sequence comes from uncultured Actinomycetes bacterium, assembly GCA_963721735.1. Classification (GTDB taxonomy): domain Bacteria; phylum Actinomycetota; class Thermoleophilia; order Solirubrobacterales; family 70-9; genus AC-56. The sequence goes on along the minus strand of CAVRKX010000016.1, from coordinate 9,687 downwards.
GGCCGTGCCGGTACCCGCCACCGCCCCCGCGGCTCTACACGCACGACAACCTCGTGGTCACGGTCCGCAGCCTCCCCGACCGCCGGCTGGTCGCCAAGCTTCACCCGAAGGACGGCCGCTTCCGAGTCGCGGTGCGGCCCGGCGCGTATCGCGTCAGGGCGTTCATACGCGACGGTGGGTACTGCTGGGAGGGCGAGGCCAAGGACGTCAAGGTGGCGCCGGATCAGACCACCGGGGTCCGGCTCCGCGTCTACAACTCCTGCATTGTCTAGTTAAGTTAGTGAGGGGCTTTAGCCCCGAAAGCAGCATGTAAGGATGCCGAAGGCATCCGCAAGTTATTCAGGATATGAGGAGCTTTAGCTCCGAAACAGGCTGGTCAGGGCGCCGCAGGCGCCCGCAAGTCATGTAGTCGTCCCGCCTCGCGCGCGCTGATCAGCGAGCGAGCACGCCCCAGGTGGCCGCCGGAGCGGTGTAGGAGCCGTCGTCGTTGCGGTACGCGCCGACGTTCTCCATGATCGCCTCGCGGGTCGCCTGCCGCTCGTCGTCGGGCAGCGCCTTGACCGCGCGGGCGAGCGGCCCCGCGAGGCGAACCAGCGCGTCCCACAGGTCGTCGGAGTCCGCGTAGCGGAACTCGAACGCGATCTCCTCCAGCTCGGGCTCCTCGAAGCCGGCCCCGGTGACCAGCCCGCGGACCCGGTCCTGTTCTCCCAGGGCGAAGATCCCAGGCATTCCCGGCTCGGGCGCGGGCATGTGCCCCCTCTGGACGAGCGTCATCCCGGGGATGGCCGCCCACGGGTTGCGGTCGGGGGTCATCCAGACGGCGAAGGCCAGCGGGCCGCCGTCTCGCAGCACTCGTCTGGTCTCCTTCAGCGCCGCGGCCGGGTCGGCCATCAGCATGTAGCCCCAGCGGCAGACCACCCCGTCCACGCTGTCGTCGTCCAGGTCCATGCTCTCGGCGTCCAGCACCCGGTGCTCGACGTTCTCCAGGCCACGAGCCTCGCCGAAGCGGCGGGCGACGTCGACCATCTCCGGCGAGAAGTCGGTGGAGATGACCCGGCCCTCCTGCCCCACCCGCTCCGCGACCGCGAACCCCAGGTCGCCCGTTCCCGCCGCGATGTCGAGGATGGTCTGGCCCGGCTGCGGGTCCGCCTTCTGCGCCAGCCAGTCGTTGACCCGGCCGGTGATGTCCATCAGCCAGTCGCGCCGGTCCTGCCAGCCGGACGCCATCTCCCCCCAGGTCTCCAGGCTCTGCTCCCGATAGGCGTCCAGGTCGATCTCGGTCCCCACGCTGGCCTCCTGTGTTCGAAGGTTTGATGACGACCGTATCGATTCCGCGCACGCCAGATCGTTTAGGGTCAGTCCCCAGAGGGGGCAGCCTGGATAGGAAAAACCTCGCATCACGCGCCGCTCACTGGAGCGCCACCCACCGCAAGACGGCGATCTGGGGATGGCTCTTGTTCGTCGTCGTCGCGGTCTTGGTGGGCAACGCCGTCGGCCAGAACGAGATCCACGGCGCCGACGACTTCAATGGCGAGTCGGGCCGCGCCGAGCGGGCGCTTTACGACGCGGGGCTGAGGCCGAACCACGAGAACGTCCTGATCCAGGACGAGACGCTGACGATCGCCGATCCCGAGTTCCGGGCCGCGATCGACGAGACCACCACGCGGCTCTCGCAGGCCCAGTACGTGCGGAACGTCGAATCGCCGCCCAGGGGTGGGGCGATATCGGCCGACAAGCAGTCGGCGCTGGTCGAATTCGAGATCACGGGAGACGACCTCGAGGCGCAGGATCGGCTGGCTCCCGCGGAGGACGCCATCGAGGCGGTACAGGCCGACCACCCCGATCTGCTGGTGGAGCAGTTCGGAAACGTCAGCTCGAACAAGGAGCTGAACGACACCTTCACGGAGGACCTGCTCCAGGCGGAGACGTTTTCCCTGCCGATCACCCTGCTGATCCTGGTGATCGCCTTCGGCACGCTGGTGGCGGCGCTGGTGCCGCTGCTGCTGGGGTTCAGCGCCGTGATCGCGGCGATGTCGCTGGTCGCCATTCCCAGCCAGCTGTCACCCGTGGACAGCAACGTCTCATCGGTGATCCTGCTGATCGGGCTGGCTGTCGGCGTCGACTACTCGCTCTTCTACCTGCGACGCGAGCGCGAGGAGCGCGCGGCCGGACGCGACGAGCGCACGGCGCTCGAGGTCGCCGCCGCCACCTCGGGGCGCGCGGTGCTGATCTCCGGCCTGACGGTGATCGTCGCAATGGCCGGCATGTTCCTGAGCGGCGACAAGACCTTCTACTCGTTCGCCGAGGGCACCATCCTCGTCGTCGCGATCGCGATGTTCGCCTCGCTGACGGTGCTGCCGGCCGTGCTTGCCTGGCTCGGAGACCGGGTGGAGAAGGGCCGCCTGCCATTCCTGGGCCGACGGCGAGGCGGCGGGGAGTCGCGCTTTTGGTCGGCCACCGTGGACCGCGTAACGCGCCGTCCCTGGTTGTCGATCCTGATCGCCGGCGGAGCTCTGGTGGCGTTGTCGGTGCCGGCCCTGAACATGAAGATCGTGGTCTCGAGCGTGGACGACCTGCCGCAGGACCTGCCCGTGATCGAGACCTACAACCGGCTCAAGGACGCCTTCCCGAAGGAGGGCGTGACGGTTGACGTGGTGGTCGAATCGGATGACGTCCGGGGCGGCCAGACGAAGTTCAACATCGATTCGCTCGAGCGCCTAGCGGCCGAATCCCCCGCCGTGATCGGCGACACGGAGGTCACCTACAGCAAGGACGGAACCGTCGCCCTGGTCGAGATTCCCACGGTTGGCAACGGAAACGACGACGAGTCCACGGCCGCGCTGAACGAGATCCGCGACCAGATAATTCCTGCCACGGTGGGCGGGAACCCCGGCGTCACCGTGAACGTCACCGGCGATGCCGCCGCCTCGAAGGACTTCCGGGACCAGCTCGTCGACCGGCTGCCGCTGATCTTCGCCTTCGTGTTCGCGCTCGCCTTCCTGCTGATGCTGGTCACCTTCCGCTCGATCGTGATCCCGATCAAGGCGATCGTGCTCAACCTGCTGTCGATCGGGGCGGCGTACGGCGTCCTGGTCTTGGTCTTTCAGGAGGGCTACGGTGAAGACCTGCTGGGCTTCACCTCGAACGGGGGCGTCACCTCGTGGCTGCCGCTGTTCCTGTTCGTGATCCTGTTCGGGCTCTCGATGGACTACCACGTCTTCATCCTCTCCCGGGTCCGCGAGGCATACGACAGTGGGATGAGCACCCCCGACGCCGTCCGGCATGGAATCTCGACCACGGCCGGGACGGTGACGAGCGCCGCCATGGTGATGGTTTTCGTGTTCTCGGTTTTCATCACCCTGACCTTCCTCGACTTCAAGGAGATGGGCGTGGGGCTGGCGGTGGCGGTGCTGATCGACGCGACGATCGTCCGCGGCGTGCTGCTGCCGGCGTCGATGAAGGTCCTCGGCGACTGGAACTGGTACCTGCCCAAGTGGCTTGAGTGGTTGCCGCACGCGGCGGAGCCGAAGCCGGCGGATCCGCAGCCGGCGCCCGGGCCGGCTGGGGGGTCCCCTCCGTCAGCGTGACGACGGTTCCCGCGTCGCCCACACCTTCCCCATGGCCAGTTTCGAGCCGGGGACGTCGGTGAGGCGGGTGATCGTGGCGAGAGGGCGGACCATTCCGGCGACGGCGGCCGACCTCGCCCGCCCCGTCTTTCTCGCCAGGCGCGGGCCCAGCGCCGCCATCAGCGCGGTCAGCCCCGGGAGCGGCCGGATGAACACCCTGAGCTCGCGGACCCGGCCCTGCTCGTCCAGCCGCATGATGTCGGTGCCCTCCAGGCGCTGACCGTTGACCCGCGCCCGAAAGCCGAGCAGGTGGGTGCGGTCCTCGCCGAAGTCCTCGAAGTAGTCGAGATCCTCGAGGAGCTCGCGGACGATCCCCAGCAGCGCCGTCACTTCTTCCCTACCGACGAAGCGAAACGACGAGGTGATCGGGGAGTGGAGGACGACGTCGGGAGCCAGGGCCTCGGCCACTCCCTCGAGGTCGCGCGCCTCCATCGCGACGCGCAGCGGATGCCTTTCCAGCAGTGCCTCCATGCCGCACCCTCAGCCCCGCGCGAACTGGCCATGGAAGCCGAACGGGATGTGGTGCGGGACCTCCGCCCGGGCCAGCTCGTCGAGCGAGCGGGCGTCCAGCACCAGCAGGAAGGAGTTGCCCTTGCGGCCGTCCAGGACGACCGACAGCAGCACCCCCTCGTCCTCTTCATCCGCGTCCGGGGCCGCGACGAACACCGGCTCGCCGGGGAAACAGCCCTCCTCGGACCACGTGGTTGAGCGGCGCTCGACCACGTCCGCCTTGACGATCCGGTCGATCCAGCCACCCCCGGCGCCGACGCCCCATGCATAGCGGTAGGGGCGCTCGTTGCACCTGCCGTAGTTGATGCGCGGCAGCTCGATCGGCTCCTCGATCAGCCGCTCGCCGCTCACCGTTCCCGCTTCGGGCGAGATGCGGAAGCGCTCCAGATACGCCGGAGCGATCGGCTTGCCGGCCCGGAGCCTTTCGAGGTAGAGGTCCTCGACGATTCCCGGGTCCGAGTAGGTGCACATGTCGACCACCACCTCGCCGTCCTCCTCGTAGGAGTTGACGTGGTGGAAGCCGAAGCGCGCTTCGGCCTCGAATGGGCCGGCGGCCTTCCCGGTCGCGCGGTCGAAGAGGTGGAATCGCGTCCCCAGCTCAGGCTTCCAGCGGTAGTTCTCGATGTATGGCCGGCCGCTGAACGCGAGCCGCGGCGGGTTGACCACGAATGGGAACTCGGCGAGCACGAGCCAGCGCTCGGTGAGCCCGAATGAGTGCATGTAGGCCGGCTCACGGACCGGCTTGGTCGCGAGCAGCTCGGGCTTCGAGCTCCCCGGGCGCAGGAGGAAGAAGCGGTAGCTGCTGCGCGGGCCGAGCTTGGCCGCGTAGTTCAGCATCCCCTTTGTAGAGCGGTCCATGTGCGGGTGGGCGGTGGAGAGCTGTCCGGGCGGCTTGTATGGGGCGCCCGCCGCGGCCAGCGTCTGGGCGTCGAACTCGACCGGGATGGGGGTCTCGGTCATGGAGATGAAGCGCTCCCCGAGCTTCGTGAGGTTGATGTTGGCGTTGTCGGTCAGCTTCGGCGAGAACATCGCGCTCACCCGCTGAAAGAGCGAGCGGCAGGGATCCGTGGCGAACTCCGAGTAGGCGATCTTGCCCTGGTCCCGCGCCGCGCGGTAGGCGCGGCTCTCGAGGAAGCGGTTCGCGTAGGAGACGTCGCCGTCGGCGAACGAGAAGCGGTGCAGCATCGCGAAGCCGTCGAACCAGTGGTTCACGGCGCGGTCGCCGACCTCCCACTTGGCCGGGCCGGTGCGAAGCAGCGATCCCTGGAGCCAGGGCGGGAGCTTGCCCTGGACGGGGAGGCCGTCGAGATGCGTCTCCTGGTCGAGCGTGTCGAAGCCGTGGCGCGCGGTCGCGGTGGGGGCGGCGGTGGCGGTGCTCATCATGCCCTCCTGAATCGTTTGGTTCGAACCGTTCGTTTCGAACTGTATCATGGATGGCGATGTCAACCCCGCGCCTCAGCGATACGTCCTACGCGGTGCTCGGCCTGCTCGACCTGTTCGAGCCCGCGACCCCCTACCAGCTCAAGCAGGTCGCGCAGGTGAGCATCTTCCACTTCTGGTCGATTCCCCACACCCAGCTCTACACGGAATGCGCCCGCCTCGCGGAGGCCGGCCTGCTGGACGAGCGCCGGGAGGAGGGCGGCCGCCGCCGCCGCGTCTACCGCCTCTCGGCGGCGGGGCGCAAGGCTTTGAGAGCGTGGCGAGCCGACCCCAACACCGATCTGTACGAACTCCGGGATCCCGGGTTGCTGAAGCTGTTCTGCGGCGCCGACCCTGCGTCGCTGGCCCAGACCCAGGTGGAGCGGCACGAGCGGCGCCTTCACTCCTATCAGGAGCTCCTCGACCAGACCGAGATGGCGGGCGGGATGCGGCTCGCGCTCGAGGCCGGGATCGGACACGAGCGCGAGTACGTCCGCTTCTGGTCGCGCCTCCTCAAGGAGGGCGGCAACAAGGAGCGCTGAGGACCGAGTGGCGCGTTTTGAACCCATACGGTCTGAAAGGCGCCAAAGGGCTCACCAGGTCGCTGCACTGGCACCCCGCGGACCAGGGCGAGATACTGAGCGGCGCGATGGCGCACGAAAGCGACAAGGTCGGGATCGTGACGGCCACGATCGAGTTCCTCAACCGGAGAGATCTCGATCGAGCGGTCGAGGCGGCCCACCCGGAATTCGAGGCGGATTGGTCGAGCTCGATCGCTCCCCACAGAGGCGTCTACCGAGGGCGCGAGCGGGCGCGGGAGCTGTTCGAGTCCTTCCTCGAAGCGTGGGAGGAATTCCGCTGGGAGCCCCAAGAGATCATTGAGGTGGACGAGGAGCGGGTAGTCATCGCAAGCCGGGTCCAGGGTCGTGGCCGGGGAAGCGGGGTCGAGGTCGATGCGACGGGCGCTCAGCTGTGGACGATCACCGGAGGCAAGGTGCGTCACATCAAGCTCTACCAATCGAAAGCGGACGCCCTCGAAGACGTCGGGCTGGGGGTTAACCGCAGATGACGACCCTCGAGGAAATCGGCCTGGAGGACGGGTACGCCCAGCTCGGCGACGTGCGGCTCCACTACGTCGAGGCGGGAGACGGCCCGCTCGTCGTCCTGCTGCACGGCTTCCCGGACTTCTGGTTCGGCTGGCGCCGGCAGATCCCGGCGCTTGCCGAGGCCGGCTTCCGCGTCGTCGCGCCGGACCTGCGCGGTTACAACCTCTCGTCGCGCCCCGCGGGTGTGGCGGCCTACGCCACCGACCTGCTGGCGGCCGACGTCCGCGACCTGATCCGCGAGCGCGGGGCCGACCGCGCCTTTCTGGCCGGCCACGACTGGGGCGGGGGCGTCGCCTGGGCTACGGCGGCGAACCACCCGGAGGTCGTGGATCGGCTGGCGATACTCAACTGCCCCCATCCGCGCCGGATGCTGCAGGCCCTGCGGCGACCGCGCCAGCTCGCCAGGTCCTGGTACATGTTCTTCTTCCAGCTTCCGGGGTTGCCGGAGCGGCTCGCGCGCGCACGCGGTTGGGCGGCCCTTCGCGGGGCCTTCGACGACGCCCGGCCCGGGGCCTTCACCCAGCAGGACATCGCGCACTACGTCGAGGCCTGGTCGCAGCCAGGCGCCATGACGGCGATGCTCAACTACTACCGCGCATCCTTCCGCCAACGGCGCCAGACCAGGGAGCGGAGCGGAGCGGTCCAGGCCCCGACGCTGGTCATCTGGGGCGAGCGCGATCGTCACGTCGGCCCCGAGCTGGCCGAGCCCGACCCCGCCGACGTCCCGAATCTGGAGCGCGTCGAGCGCCTGCCGGACGCCTCGCACTGGGTGCAGCACGACGAGCCCGAGCGGGTCGGGCAGCTGCTGATCGAGTTCTTCAGGGACGGGGCCGAGGGCGGGCCGGCCGCCTGATCGCTACGGACGCAGCCGGACCGGCAGCACCTTGAGCTGGTTGATGAACGGCGACTCGGCGTACTCGGGGCCGCCTGCCAGCTCCATCGCGGGGTAGCGCGCCAGCGTCTCCTCGAGGAGGATTCGCAGCTCGAGTCGCGCCAGCGCGGCGCCCAGGCAGAAGTGCCGCCCGCCGGCGCCGAAGGCCTGATGGTCGGGGTTGCGGGTGGCGTCGAAGCGATCGGGGTCCTCGTAGCGGGACTCGTCGCGGTTCGACGACACGTACCACATCACCACCTTCTCGCCCTCGCGGATTGGCTGCCCATGAAGCTCGGTGTCGCGGGTCGCGGTGCGGCGGAAGTGGGCGAAGGCCGGGAACATCCGCAGCGATTCCTCGACCGCGCTCGGGACCAGCGACGGGTCGTCGAGCAGGAGCTGGCGCTCCTCCGGATGCTCCATCAGGGCGCGCATGGCGCTGCAATATGTGGCCTTGGTGCTGTCGTTACCGGCGGCGAGGAGCAGGAAGAACCCCATCACGATCTCGTGCTCCTCCAGCCGTTGGCCGTCCACCTCGGCATGGACCAGGACGCTGGTGAGGTCGTCGGTGGGACGCTCGCGGCGCTCGGCGATCAGCGCCCGGCAGCGATCGAAGATCTCGGGCACGTCGCGTTCCATGACCGATTGGACGCCCTCCGGGTTCAGGTCGGGGTCGCCGGCGCCGAGTGTGGTGTTCATCAGCCGCGCCCAGATCTCGTCGTCCTCGGGAGGGATCCCCATGAAGCTGCCGATCACCCGCGAGACGACCGGCTGGGCGACGTCGGTGACCAGGTCGCAGGTTTCGCGGTCGGCGAGGCCGTCCAGGACCCCCACCGTGATCGCCCGGATCGCGCCCTCGTGCTCGGCGATCCGCCTCGGGGTGAAGCCGCGTTGGAAGAGCATCTTCAGGCGGTCGTGCTTCGGCGGGTCCATGCCGATGAACATCGCCTGGGTCAACTCGAGCGGCATGATGGCGTTGGTCAGCGCCGTCACGCCTCCTCGCTCGGAGGAGTAGGTCTCCCAGTCGTGGCTTACCTCGTGAACGTCGTCGGCCGTCGTCACCGACCAGTAGCCGGCCTCCTCCGGGTACTCCGTGATCTGCGCCGTCCAGTGGACCGGGCACTCGGCTCGGAGCCGCTTGAAGAGCCCGTATGGCGGACCGTCGGGCCACAGCTCGCGCTCGGTGACGAGCAGGTCCTCGAGCGGCGCCTGGTCGGGAGACACGGCCTGGTCGGGGGACACGGCGGTCTCGGGGTCGGGCGGCGAGGACACTGCGGCGAGCCTAGCGCGAATGTGAGGCGGCTGCCGGCGTTTCCGCCGCGCCTGCCCGCATCAGCCCGTGTGTGTCGCGTGCCGTCCGGGCTGCGGCGAATACTTCCCGCGGCGTCCGCCGGGCGTGATCGAGGCTACGGCCGAAGGAGGAGGACATGAACAGCAAGGACTGGCTCGCCGCTCTGACGGGGGTTGGGTTCCTCGTGCTGGTGATCGTCGGCATCGCGGTGGGCGGTGGTGAGCCGCCGGACCCGTCCGATGAACCCATTCAGGAGATCATCAACTTCTACGACGACAACACCGACTCGATCTGGATCAGCTCGATCATCCAGGTCTGGGCGGGGACCTTCCTGGTCTTCTTCGGCGGCTACCTCCGAAAGGTGCTGCGCGCCGCCGAAGGAGAGGGTCACATGCTCTCCGCGGTGGCACTGGCCGGGACCGTGATCCTGGCGCTCGCGGCCGCCATCGACGCGACGATCAACGTCGCGCTCGCGGAGGCGGTCGACAACGTCGAGGACCTGGAGCCGTCGGCCGTGCAGGCGCTCAGCATCCTGTGGACCAACGACTTCCTGCCCTTCGCCTTGGGAGTCCAGGTGTTCCTGCTGGCCGCGGGGATCTCGGTGGTCCGCCACGGCGCCCTTCCCGCCTGGCTGGGCTGGGTCGCGATCCTGTTCGGCGTGGCCTCGGTGACCCCGGTGGGCTTCTTCGCCTTCCTCGGTGGCGCCCTCTGGATCGGTGTGGTCAGCGTGATGCTGGCGATGCGGGCGCGCTCCGCCCCCGCGTCCCCCACGTCCCCCGAGCCCCTCTGAGCCTCCCCCATCGGTAGTCGAATTGCGCTCCATAGGCGAGCGCAATTCGACCACCGGCGTGCTGCGTCGCCGGGTTC
>CAVRKX010000015.1:0-561062 GCA_963721735.1 uncultured Actinomycetes bacterium | reverse complement strand
GGTCGTTCAGTAGCTCCGCCGCCGAATCGGTCAACCAACCTTTTCGGCCCGCGCGACCATCCCGTCGTATACGAGCGAAAAGATCTCGCCCAACAGACCCTCCCCGACCGACTCGGGGTCGAGGAGCGCCTCGAGCGAGAGACCCTCGGCGAGGGCGATGAAGGCGGTCGCGAGCTCGTCCGCCGGGATCACGAGCGGCACGCCGGTGCGGGCGTGGCGCGCGGCGAGGGCGCGGGCAAGGGCATCACGCAGCGCGCTCTGGCGCTCGAGATAGCGGGCCCGGAGCCGCTCGTCGCGGACGGCAGCGGACCAGTACTCATGGAGCAAGAGGACGAGCCCTCGCTGCTGCGGAACAGGGTCGCGAGCCCGTGGCTCACCTCGGGCGCGGTCGCTCCCTCCGCCGGCGCGGACCGGGTGACCTCCATGAGCGCCTGGGCCGGGCGGTCGACCCGCTCCTCGAGCAGCGCGGCGAACAGTTCCTCCTTGCTCTCGAAGTGCCAGTAGAAGGTGCCCTTGGAGAGTCCCGCCTTCGCCACGATCTCGTCCACCGTCGCGGCCTCGGTAGCCGCGCTCGGCGAACACCTCCGCGGCGCCGTCGAGAAGCTGGGCGCGGGTCTCCACCGCGGTTCGCTCTGACGCTCGAGGGCGGCCGCGCTTCCTCGCCGTGCTCGTGGCCACATTCACATAGTAATAGACCGTGCGGTCGTTTCTTGATAAGGTGGCTAATAGACCGAGCAGGACCAATTTTGCACGGGCCTAACCGCGAATGCCTCCAGGAACGCCATCCACCGCGAGCAGAACATCGTTGCCGCGGCCGCACCTGGAGGCAGTGGTGATCGGCGCCGGCTCGGCCGGCCTCGGGCCGCCGCCGAGCTTCGCCGGCGTGGCGTCGAAGTGGTCGTCCTGGAGCGCGAAGGCGCGGTGGCAGCGAGCTGGCGCCGTCGCTATGACGGGCTCCGGCTGAACACCGTCCGCTGGCTGTCGGGTCTTCCCGGGGCACCGATTCAACGGACAGCCGGCAGATGGCCGGCGCGCGACGATTTCGTCGCCTACCTTGAGAGCCTCGCCAAGCTCAACCGGATCCGGATCTCGTTCGGCACGGAGGTAGCGCGGATCGAACGCGCGGGCGACTGGTGGCTGGTCGAGACGTCGACGGGAGCGTTGAGTGCCCGATTCGTCGTGGTCGCCACCGGATACGACCGGGTTTCCAAGATCCCCGAGTGGCCGGGATTGAGGGGCTTCGCAGGTGAGCTACTCCACGCCTGCGAGTACCGGAATCCCGAGCGCTTTCGCGACAAGGACGTGCTCGTGGTCGGGGTCGGCAACAGTGGCACTGAGATTGCCGCGCAACTCGCGGCCGGCGCTGCCGCGCGCGTGCGAGTCTCGATGCGCACCCCGGTCAACTTTGTGCCCTGCGAGCCTGCCGGAGTGCCGATGACCTTGTTCGCCCGGCTCGGCGAGCTGCTGCCGGACAGGCTCGGTGACGGGTTCGGATTCCTCATGCAGCGCGCGGCGTTCGGCGACCTGGCCCAGTACGGCATGCCACGGGCGCCGCACGGCATCGCCACCGAGCTGCGGCTGAAGGGCCTCGGACCCGTGATGGACCGCGGCTTCGTGGCGGCGCTCAAGGAGCGACGGATCGCGCTTGTCGAGGCCGTCGAGTGCTTCGACGGCACGGAGGTGGTGCTTGCGGACGGGGCTCGGATCCGCCCCGAGGTGGTGATCGCCGCGACCGGCTACCGGCACGGGCTGGAGGCGCTTGTGGGTCACCTCGGCGTGCTGCTTCCCTCGGGTAAGCCGGCGGTGCTCGGCCCGAACACCCACCCGGATGCTCCTCGCCTCTATTTCAACGGCTTCTGGTTGCCTGCGTCCGGCCAGCTTCCGGCGATGCGGCGCACTTCGAGGCGGATCGCGAGTGCCGTCGCACGCGAGCGGCGGCTAGCTACTTCGAGAAGTAGCCGGAGTTGATCTCGATGTACTTGGTCCACTCGTCGGGGAGCTGGTCCTCGGCGAAGCAGGCGTCCACCGGGCAGGCCTCGACGCACGCGTCGCAGTCGATGCACTCATCGGGATCGATGTACAGCTGCTCGACGCCCTCGTAGTCGGGCTCGTCGGGCGTTGGATGGATGCAGTCGACCGGACAGACCTCGACGCACGAGTTGTCCTTGGTCCCGATGCAGGGTTCGGCGATCACGTAGGCCACGGGCACGGCATTCTAGTGAGAGGCCCCCGCAGGCAAGGGCCCGCGCGCGGATAGAGTCCAGCGCGGATGATCCTGCTAACCGGGGCGAGCGGAACCGTGGGCAGGGCGCTGCTCCCGCTCCTGCTGGAGGCCGGTCACGACGTGCGGGCGCTGGTGCGCGATCCGCGCGGCCTCGGCCGCCATCGGGTCGACGTGCAGATCGCGCTCGGGGACCTGGCCCGCCTGGGTGACCGCCACCTTCAGCGCCAGGCGCTGCGTGGGGCGCACACGGTGATCCACCTGGCGGCGGCGATCCGCGATGAGCCCCACGCACGGGTGGAGGAGCTGAACGGGCTGGCCACCGCCCGCCTCCTGCGGGCCGCCGAGCGTGCCGGCGTGGACCGCTTCGTGTTCTTCTCCGCGCTCGGAGCGAGCGAGTTCCAGCGCACCCGCTTCTTCCGGGCCAAGGCGCTCGCCGAGGAGGCGGTGACCGCCTCGCCGCTCCAGACGGTGATCTTCGCGCCCTCGATCGTCTACGACCCCGACGACCGCTGGGTGCGGCTCCTGAACCGCCTGGCGCTCCTCCCCGTGATCCCGATCTCGGGCTCCGGGCGATCCGCCTACCAGCCGATCTGGGCGGCGGACGTGGCGCGCTGCGTGATCTCGGCGCTCGAACAGGACGAGCCGCAAGCCCGTTACGAGCTCGGCGGCCCCGAGGTCCTCACCTACGACGAGATCGCCCTCACCATCGCCCGCGCGGCGGGACGCGAGCGGCCACTCGCACACGTGCCGCTCGGCCTCGTCCACCTGAGCCTGGTCTTCCTGCGCCGCCTGTTCGGCGACGCGGTCTTCGCCACCTGGGAGGAGGCCGAGCTGATGGAGGTCCCGATGACGACCCCGCGGGGGACCGCCGACGCCCAGAGCCTCGGGGTCGAGCCGTTGCGGGTTCGCGACGTGCTGCGCGGCGCCCGCTCGTAGCTAAGCGAAGGGCCCGGCGATGCCGGGCCCTTCAGAGCGCTTGGCAGGGCGCTTCCGTGCGCCTACCCATGCAGGCGCTCCGCCTACATCATCCCGCCCATGTCCGGCATGCCGCCGCCGCCGGGGCCCGCGCCGTCCTTCTCGGGCGGCTCGGCCACGATCGCCTCGGTGGTGAGGATGTTCTTGGCGATCGACGCCGCGTTCTGGAGCGCCGACCGGGTGACCATGGTCGGATCGATGACGCCGTCCTTGATCAGGTCGCCGTACTCGCCCGACTCCGCGTTCAGGCCCTCGCCCGGCTTCATGCCGCGAACCTTGTCGATCACGACCGAGCCCTCGAACCCGGAGTTGTTGGCGATCTGACGGAGCGGCTCCTCGAGCGCGCGGCGGACGATCTCCGCCCCGGTGCTCTCGTCGCCGTCGGCCACGTCGCTGGTGTCGATCGCGTCCTGGGCGTTCAGCAGCGCCACGCCGCCGCCCGGAACGATGCCCTCCTCGAGCGCCGCCCGGGTGGCTTGGAGCGCGTCCTCGACGCGGTGCTTCTTCTCCTTCATCTCGGTCTCGGTGGCGGCACCGACCTTGACCACGGCCACGCCGCCGGCGAGCTTCGCCAGCCGCTCCTGGAGCTTCTCGCGGTCGAAGTCCGAGTCGGTGGTCTCGATCTCGGAGCGGATCTGGTTGATCCGGCCCTCGATCCCCGACTTCTCGCCGGCCCCGTCGATGATCGTCGTCGTGTCCTTGTTGACGACCACGCGGCGGGCCTTTCCGAGCTGCGAGACCTGCGTGTTCTCGAGCTTCAGGCCCATCTCCTCGGTGATCACCTCGCCGCCGGTGAGGATCGCGATGTCCTCGAGCATGCGCTTGCGGCGATCGCCGAACCCTGGCGCCTTCACGGCCACGCCGGTGAACGTGCCGCGGAGCTTGTTCACGACCAGGGTCGCGAGCGACTCGCCCTCCACGTCCTCGGCCACCACGACCAGCGGCTTGCCGCTCTGCATCACCTGCTCCAGCAGCGGCAGCAGATCGCGCACGGAGCCGACCTTCTGGTTCGCGATCAGGATGTACGGCTCGTCGAGCACCGCCTCCATGCGGTCCTGGTCGGTGATCATGTACGGGGAGATGTAGCCCTTGTCGAACTGCATCCCCTCGGTGAACTCCAGCTCCATGCCGAAGGTCTGGCCCTCCTCGACGTTCACGACGCCGTCCTTGCCGACCTTCTCGATCGCGTCCGCGATCACGTTGCCGATCTCGTCGTCGGCGGCCGAGATCGCCGCCACGCGCGCGATCTGGTCCTTGCCGGCGATCTCTCGCGACTGCTTGTCGCGCAGGTTGTCGACCACCTGATCGACGGCCTTCTCGATCCCACGCCGCAGCGCCAGCGGATTGGCGCCGGCGGCCACGTTCCTGAGACCCGAACGAACCATCGTCTGGGCCAGCAGGGTGGCCGTGGTGGTGCCGTCGCCGGCCACGTCGTTGGTCGCTGTCGCAACCTCACGCACCAGCTGGGCGCCTTGATTCTCGAACACGTCCTCGATCTCGATCTCGCGCGCGATCGTGACGCCATCGTTGGTGATCGTCGGGGCGCCGAACTTCTTGTCGAGTACCACGTAGCGGCCCTTCGGGCCGAGGGTCACCTTGACCGCGTTGGCGACGGCGTCAACGCCGTCCTGAAGCGCGGTCCGCGCCTCGGCGGCGTACTTGAGCTCCTTGTGAGCCATCTGTCTTCGTTCCTCCTTGTTCTAAGTCGTTGCCGGGGCTAAAGGACCTTGGCCAGGACGTCCGACTCGCGCAGAACGAGCAAATCGTCCGCTCCCGGCACCTCGGTGCCGCCGTACTTGCTGTACAGGACCTCGTCGCCCTCGCTCACGTCGAGCGGGCGGCGCTTGCCGTCCTCGATCGGGCCGTCGCCAACCGCGACCACCTTGCCCTTCTGGGGCTTTTCCTTGGCGGTGTCGGGGAGCACGAGGCCACTCGCGGTCGTCTCCTCCTCCTCGATCGCCTGGACGATCAACCGATCGCCAAGGGGCTTGAGCTTCATTCGTCTGCTACCTCCGTTTGCCAGGGTGTAAAAGTCATCGAAAGTGCTTGGCTGGCACTCTACACATGAGAGTGCCAAGGCGCAGACCCAGTTTAGCCGCCCGCTTGAGTTTGTCAGCGATCTGAGTCCGCTCGACTCAGATCGATGGGAGGCGTTCCCGCTGCTCCTACGAGGAGAGCCGAGCGAGCCGAATGGAGGCCCGGAGGGGCGGCCGCCCCACCATTCCGTCCCTTCCCGCCCTAATACGGAAGGCGGCGCGACCGCCTGCCCAAAAATCTACAGCGGCGCTCGGTTCGATGCGCCGGTTGCCGCTCTGGAGAATCGCCGGCCGTCAGTCGGCGGCCAGCAGGCGGCAGCCCAGCAGCCTGGCGAGGCCCTGAGCGCCGTTTCGCATCACCCAGTCGTGGTTCCACTCGAAGACCGGGCGGGCGATCGGCGACAGCAGGTTCATCCACGCCTTGGTCGTGTGCACGTTCCACTCGTAGACGACGGCCGTCACGGGGCCGTCGCCGACGGCCTGCTCCTCGAACAGGCGCCAGCGCCCCACCCCGGCGAGCTCCCCCTTGGCCTCGCCCTCGAGCAGGTGCGGCCTCTCGACCTGCGTGGTGGTCATCTCGAAGTCGAGCGCGTAGGGGAGCCTCGAGCGCCAGGTGTAGCGCCCCACCTGGCCGACGCCGATCTCGTCGCCCTCCGACAGGACCTCGGAGGCGACCACGCCGCGCCACCACTGTGGCCAGTGCTCCGCCTCCCAGATCGCGTCCCAGACCCGCTCCCGGGGCGCCTCCAGGCACCACGTCGTGAGAAAGCTGTACTCGGGCATGCGGTCCTAGTTGGGCGACGGCGTTTCGCCGTTGCCGAATTGTTGGCCGACCGACTCGACCACCTGCGAGAAGCGGATCACGGTGACGGTGTCCTCGTGGGTGACGTCCTTTCCGTAGATCTGGCGCAGGAAGCCCACCGTCTCGTCGAGACGGCGGAACTCGGGGTTGTCGTGCTCGATGTCGCGGGGGGAGAGGTCGCGCACGCGCTTCACCTCGACGTCGTCGATCACCGCGGTGAAGATCTTCTCGCGCGGGCTGTGCTGATAGCCGACCGTGATCCAGACGATCTGGCCGCGCTGATACTTGCGCGACTTGTCGCCGAGCCGGATCGTGGCCGTCTTACGTCCCCGCTTGAGCTGGTCGACGAACGCGGGCGAGAAGAAGTTGAGCACGAAGGGGCCGCCCGTCATGGCGGGTCGCAGCCTAACGCGATTCGAGATGGCCCTGCTATTCGGGATAACCCTCGCGGCCGATCAAGGGCACGAAACGGCACGGGCCGATGACCGTCCGCTCAAGCCCGTCGGGGGCTTCCTGATCCACGTCCTCCTCAATCCGGCGGAACACGGTGAGCATGTCGGAGGCGTCCGTGGCGATCGGGATCACGAGGCGACCGCCGGGCGCGAGCTGCCCGATCAGGGTCGGAGGCGGCGAGGGTGCGGTGGCGTGAACGGCGATCGCCTCGTACGGCGCGCGATCCCGAAGGCCGGCACTGCCGTCCGCCACGACGACCTCGACCTGGCCGACGGCGATCTGCGCGAGCAGCCGGCGGGCGGCGAGGGCCAGCTCCTCCACGCGCTCCACCGTGATCACCTCGGCGGCGAGCATCGACAGGACGGCGGCCGAGTAGCCGGATCCCGTCCCGATCTCCAGCACCCGCTCCGCGCCCTTGAGCGCCAGCGCCTCGCAGATCGCGGCCACGATCCACGGCTGCGAGATCGTCTGGCATTGCCCGATCGCCAACGCGGAGTCCGCATAGGCGCGCCGCCGGTGGCGCTCCGGGACGAAGGGCTCACGCGGGATCGTCGCCATCGCCTCCAGCACGCGCTCGTCGCGAATCCCGCGCCGGCGAAGCTGCCACTCCACCATCTCGGCGCGCTGGGCGGCGAACTCGGCGGCGGTTGGCGTCCGGCGCGTCAAAAGATGTAGGCGCGGAGCCGGCGTGGCTCGACCACGGTGACGCGACCACGCCCCACGCGAACCACCCCCGCGCGCTCGAGCGTCGCCAGGAAGCGGCTGACGCTCTCGCGCGAGGTGCCCGCCAGCTGGGCAAGGTCGGCCTGCGTCATCCGGATCGTCACGCCGCTCCGGCCATCGGGCACCGCCTCCTCGGCGATCAGCTGCGTGAGCACGCCCGCGACCCGGCTGGGCACCGTCTGGAACGACTGGCGCGACACGCGCTCGTTGGTCTCTCGCAGGCGTCGTGTCAGCGCGGCGATCAGCTTGACCGAGATCTGCGAGTGCTGGCCGAGCAGCCGGCGGAAGTCCGCCGCGGGGAGCGCCAGCAGCTCGGAGTCGGAGAGTGTGTCCACGCTGGCCGAGCGAGCCTGGCCGTCGAGCATCGCCAGCTCCCCGAAGATGTCCCCCGGCCCCAGCGTCGCGAGCGCGATCGCTCGCCCGTCGGAGTGCTCGCGGGTCACCCGCAGGTCACCCGAGCGAACCAGGTAGCAGGCGTCGCTTCGGTCGCCCTCGTGGAAGACCCGCACCCCGGCCGGAAAGGAACGAGGGATGGCGACGCGCGAGATCCGCTCCAGCTCCTCTCGCGAGAGCTCCGAGAACAGGGATACGCGCGACAGAAGCTCGACAGGATCGCCGGCGCTCATGCTTCCTTCCGCACGACGCGATTATCCCTCCCCGTGGCGGGCCGGCGCGCCCTTGAGCCGGCTCCGGTGCCCGACAGGGATTTGGCGGCTTTGTTGCTGACGTGCGCAACAAACCCGCCAAAGGCAGCGATTTCGGCCGGCCGTAGGGCTGGCGCTAGAAAAGCCGCGGCGATCGGGGCCTCCTCCAGCCCCGTTGGGGCGTGACGACCTGAAACCCCAGTCGTAGTGTCGGCGAATGCGCGGAGCTCGCCTCGTGGCCGTTCTCGCCGTGGTGATGGCGTTGACCGCCATCGCCTGCGGTTCGGACGAGGACGGGAGCGCCGAGCCGAGCCCCAGATTCCTGCGCATGCGCAACGCGGCGGACCTGCCGGCGGAGCCGGCGGCGGCGGAGTCCAGGCTTCGTGCCCGGCCTCAGGTCGAGCGGGCGCGTTGCGCCTCGCGTCGACGCTTCATCGACCACGCGCTGGGCGCGCATGGAGGTCTCGATCTGGTTGCGCTGCCAGACCGGGCCTGCGTGGTTGAGTTCGGCAATGGAGGGACGGTTGATTTCTTCCGGATTCGGGATCGATGGTTCAGGATCGGTAGATACCTGGAGCCTTAGGCGCGATCGTGCTCGGGAGTCCGGCCCCGCTCTACGCCGAGGCCACCAACCGCCTCGGCTGGCGCGAGAAGCCCGCGGCGATCAGCGTCTCCTCCAGCCCCGAGCCGATCACCGGCTCACCGTCGACGCGCTCTATCGCCAGGCGCGGCAAGAGCCCCCCCTGGGCGGCGGTTGCCAGCTCGCCGACCGCCTCCGCCAGCGCCTCGCCCTCGAGCTCACGAAGCCGCAGGATCCCTCGGCCGCCGCGCTCGACGAACAGCGAGTGGCTCGCCGTCGCGGAGCAGCACGTAGGCGCCGGGCGTCCGGCTGGGCCGCCGGCCTCCCGCGCCGCCATCGCGCTTCGGCCACGGCACGCCGGCGCCGTAGGGATTCGCCGGGTCGGTGGCCGCCAGCACCAGGTAGCCCCCGTCGGGGCTGGGCAGGGAGCGAAGCCGCTCGACCGCTCCCGGCAGCGCGAACTGCGCTCCGCCGAGGCCCTCCACGAAATAGCCGCGGCGGGCGGTGCCCAGCATCTCCAGGTTGGACATCTCGCCGTAGAGGCTCGCGAAGCCACCCGGGACGCCCTCGGCCAGCACCGTCTCCCGGGTCACGATCCCGTAGCGCTCCAGCATCAACTCCGCCTGAGCCCGCAGCCGCGGGCCCGCGGATGGCGAGTTTTCGAAGAGCGGCGCGGTCAGCGACCAGCGGCCCTGCACGGCCTGGCCAGCGGCGCGACGGGCCGCGAAGCGCCTGCCGCGGCGCTGCCGCTCCTGCTGCAGGCTGCGAAGGCGCGGCGCCCGCAGGGGCGCGAACGCGTCGTTGGTCACCTCGCCGCCCCAGACAAGATCCCAGAGGGCGCTGTGCAGCTCCTCGGCGGGGAGGTCGAGCTCGCTCACCAGGTCGGGCCAGAAGCAGGGACGCCGGCCGAGCAGCTCGCGGATGGCGTCCTGCGCGTCGCCGGCCGCCGGCTCCAGCTTCAGATTGGCCGGCGGGGGGCCGGCGAGCCGCACGTCCTCGCGGAAGTACAGCGCGACCTTGCCACCGCTTCGCCCCAGCGCGCCGGCGCCGATCCAGACCAGCTCACCGCCCGTGCAGAGCTCGTCGAGCCACGCGGGGCTGTAGGCACCCAGCCGCCGCGGCAGAACGTCGCGCTCCCAGACCTCGGGCGTCAGCGCGAACCCTTGCAGCGACACCAGGCTCTCGCGCAGCCGGTCGGGGCCGGCGCCCGCGGCTCGGCGCGCGTCGACGTTCTGCCAGCTCGGCAGAAAGCGCGCCAGCTCGCGCGGATCGACGGCCTCGGCCTCCGCGCGCAGGTGAGCCAGGCTCGCCCGCCGCAGGCGACGCAGGACCTCCGGATCGCACCACTCGCGCTCGCTGCCGCCGGGGAGCAGCTCGCCGCGAACCAGCTCGCCGGCCCGCTCCAGCTCCCGCAGCGCGGCGGCGGGATCGGTGCCGTAGCGACGCCCGAGCTGTGCCGTGGGGAAGGGGCCGTGCGTCCGCGCGTAGCGGCGAACCAGGGCCGCCATCGCGTCGGGCAGCTCGGCCAGGAACGTCTCCGGGAGCCCGGGCGGCGGCGGCACGCCGAGCGAGTCGCGGTAGAGGGCCGCGTCCTCGGAGGCGATCCAGCGCTCCTCGCCGGCCACGCGAACGCGTGCGGCGCGGCGCTCGCGCTCGAGCTTCTCAAGCATCGAATCGGCCGAGAAGCCCTCGGCCACCCGTTGCTGGCACTCGGCCGCGGTCAGGTCGCCGAGCCGGCGCAGGATCTGCTGCAGCGCGTCGCGATCCTTGGCGCGGGCGAGCTCCGCGCGATGCTGAAGCGAGTCCTCGACCTCGACCAGCGCCTCCGGGTCGATCAGCTCGCGCAGCTCCTCCTGGCCGAGCAGCTCGCGCAGCAGCTCGCGGTCCAGCGACAGCGCCGCGGCCCGCCGCTCGGCGTTCGGCGTGTCGCCCTCGTACATGTAGGTGGCGACGTAGTCGAACAGGAGCGAGGAGGCGAACGGAGAGGCGGTGGGCGTCTCCACCTCCACGAGGGAGATCCGCCGGGTGGACAGGTCCCTCAGCAGCGACTCCAGGCTGGGCAGGTCGAGGACGTCGCGAAGGCACTCGCGATAGGTCTCGAGCACGATTGGGAATCGCGGGAAGTCCTTCGCCACCTCGAGCAGGCTCTGCGCCTTCAGCCGCTGCTGCCACAGCGGCGTGCGCTTCCCCGGGTAGGCGCGCGGGATCAGCAGCGCCCGGGCGGCGTTCTCGCGGAACCGCGCCCCGAACAGCGCCGAGCTTCCCAGCTCGCGGACCACCAGATCCTCGACCTCGTCGGCCTCCAGCAGGACGAGGTCGGCCGGCGGCACCTCGTCGGCGTCGGGAAGGTGGATGACGATGCCGTCGTCGGACCAGATGGCGTCGGCCTCCAGCTCGTGCTCGTCGCGGATCCGGGCCGAGAGAGCCAGGCCCCAGGCGGCGT
The DNA here is from genome assembly GCA_963721735.1 of uncultured Actinomycetes bacterium. GTDB lineage: Bacteria > Actinomycetota > Thermoleophilia > Solirubrobacterales > 70-9 > AC-56. Next base: position 550,182 of record CAVRKX010000015.1, on the reverse strand, counting down.
GCACGCGCCCGCCCCACGGCGAGAGCACGCACAGGCGCCAGTCGCCGATCTCGTCGCGAAAGCGCTCCACGACCACCGTCTCGTCGGAGGGGACGACGCGCGTGGCCGCCTGCTGCTCGCGCAGGTAGGCGACCAGGTTCTCGGCCGCACGCCGGTCCAGGTCGTACTCGGCCGCCAGATCCTTCGGGTCCGCGCTCACCGCCTCGCGAGCGAAGGCGCCGATCGCCTTGCCGAGCTCCGCCGGCCTACCGATGCCGTCGCCCTTCCAGAACGGCACCGCTCCCGGGACCCCTGGTGCCGGTGTGACGATCACTCGGTCGCGGGTGATCTCCTCGATCCGCCAAGTGGTCGCGCCGAGCAGGAACGTCTGGCCCGGGCGAGCCTCGTACACCATCTCCTCGTCGAGCTCTCCAACCCGGCGGCCGTCAGGCAGGTGAACCCCGTAGAGGCCCCGGTCGGGAATCGTGCCGGCGTTGGTGACCGCGAGCTGCCTGGCGCCGGGCCGGCCGCGAATGATCCCGGCGGCGCGGTCCCAGACCAGCCGTGGCCGAAGCTCCGCGAAGCGGTCGGACGGGTAGCGCCCATCGAGCATGTCGAGGACGTTCTCGAGCTGCTCGCGCGAGAGCTCGGAGAAGGGCTCGGCGGCGGTGACCAAGCGCTCGACCTCGTCCACCGGCCACTCGTCGTCGGCGCACATCGAGACCAGGTGCTGGGCGAGGACGTCCAGCGGGTTGCGCGGGATCACCGTCTCCTCGATCTCCCCCTCGCGCATCCGCCTGGCGACCACCGCGCACTCGAGCAGGTCAGCCCGGAACTTCGGGAAGATGCGCCCCACGGAGACGGCGTCGAGGGTGTGGCCGGCCCGCCCGATCCGCTGGAGGCCGCGGGTCACGGACTTCGGCGACTCGACCTGGATCACCAGATCGACGGCGCCCATGTCGATCCCGAGCTCGAGCGACGAGGTTGCCACCAGGCAGGGGAGCTGCCCGGACTTGAGCAGCTCCTCGACCACGGTGCGCTCCTCGTGCGCCAGCGAGCCGTGGTGGGCCCTAGCCACTTCCACCGGCGCGGTTGGCCCCGAACCGCCGTTGCCCGCCTGCTCCGTGGCTGGGAGCTCCTGCCACTCCTCCTCGTTGGCGAGCTCGTTGAGGCGCTTGGCCAGGCGCTCCGCGCCGCGGCGGTTGTTGACGAAGATGATCGTCGAGGTGTGCTCGCGGACGAGCTTCAGGAGCTCCGGATAGATCGCCGGCCAGATCGATTGGGCGGTCGGGGCGGCGTCGAAGTTCGCGTCGCCGCCGTCTCGGCGTTTTTCGATCGAGGCATCCGGCTCGGTCATGTCCTCGACCGGGACTCGGATCTCCAGGTCGAGCTCCTTGGGCTTGCCGGCGTCGGCGATCTCGCATTCGCGCCGCGGGCCGGCCAGGAAGCGAGCGATCCGCTCCAGGGGCCGCTGGGTGGCCGAGAGGCCGATCCGCTGAACGTCCCGAACACCATTGCCCGCCGCCTCCTCGTCGTTGACTCCGGGGGCGGCGGGGTTGGAGGTGGCTACGAGGTGCGAGAGGCGCTCCAGGGTCAGCGCCAGGTGCGCCCCCCGCTTCGACTGCGCGACGGCGTGGATCTCGTCGACGATCACCGCTTCCGCGCCGGCGAGGATCTCGCGGGCTCCCGAGGTCATGATCAGGTAGAGCGACTCCGGGGTCGTGATCAGGATGTCGGGCGGCTTGCGGCGCATCGCCTGGCGGTCCCGCTGGGGGGTGTCGCCGGTTCGGAGGCCCACCGATATGTCTGCCTCGATTCCCTTCAGCGGCGCGCGCAGGTTGCGCTCGATGTCGTACGAGAGGGCCTTGAGCGGCGACACGTAGACGATCCGCACGCCCTGCCCGAGGCGCTCCGGTTCACGAGACAGACTGTCGATGCCCCACAGGAAGGCGGCGAGCGTCTTTCCCGACCCGGTGGGCGCACAGATCAGCGTGTTGGCGCCGGCGACGATCGACGGCCAGCCCATCGCCTGGGCAGGCGTGGGAGTCTCGAACGACGACTCGAACCAGCGCCTGACGGGATCGCTGAAGGCGGCCAGCGGGGTGGATTTCGCAGTCTCGGGTTGCACAGCGCTCAACCCTCCGATCTTAGGGACCGATCGGACGCGATACGTCCCGGCCTAAGTTGGGCGCCGCTCGACTACCAGGGCAGCGAGTCGGTGATCTCGGTCAGGCTGGGGGCCTCGCGGTCGCGGTCCGAGAGCATCGGGTCGGAGATCGGCCACTCGACGCCAACCTCGGGGTCGTCCCAAGCGATCCCGGCCTCGGTGGCGGGGTCGTAGTAGCTCGACAGCTTGTAGGCGAAGTCCGCTCCGTCGCTGAGCACGCAGAATCCGTGGGCGAAGCCGACCGGCAGGAACAGCTGGCGGTGGCGCTCGTCGTCGAGCTCGTAGCCATCCCAGCGCCCGAAGGTCGGCGAGTCGGTCCGGAGGTCAACGGCGACGTCCCAGATGGAGCCCCGCAAGCAGCGGACGAGCTTCGCCTGGCCGGGCTTGGTCTGGAAGTGGAGCCCCCGCAGGGTGCCCCGCCCGGAGCGCGAGTGGGTCTCCTGCACGAACTCGGCCTCGATCCCAAGCTCGCGCCAGTCAGCCTCGCGGAAGGTCTCGAGCAGGAAGCCTCGTTCGTCGCGGTGGACCTCGGGCTCGATCATGACCAGACCGTCGAGCTGCGTCTCGAGCCGGCGGGGCATCAGCCGAGAGCCCGGCCGTAGTGGCGCTGGTAGTAGTCGCGGTACTCGCCCGAGCGCACCGGCGCCCACCACCATTCGTTGTCGCGGTACCAGTCGACGGACTGGCGCAGGCCTTCGCCGAATGCAATGCGCGGCTCCCAGCCGAGGGCGCGAACCTTGTCGGACGACAGCGAGTACCGGCGGTCGTGGCCGGGGCGGTCCGAGACGTGCTCGATCAGCGACTCGTCCCGCCCCGTCAGCTCGAGGATCATCCTCACCGCCTCGATGTTCGGCAGCTCGTCCGGGCCGCCTACGTTGTAGGCCTGGCCGGCCTCTCCGCGCTCCAGCACCAGATCGATCGCGGCGCAGAAGTCCTCGACGTAGATCCAGTTGCGGACCTGCATCCCGTCGCCGTAGACGGGCAGCGGGTCGCCGGCGAGAGCGTTGAGGATGCAGAGCGGGATCAGCTTCTCCGGATGCTGGCGGGGGCCGTAGTTGTTCGATCCCCGCACGATCAGGGCGTCGGTCCCATAGGTGTGGCGGTAGGCGCCGACGATCAGGTCGCCGCCGGCCTTCGATGCCGAGTACGGCGAGGAGGGCTGAAGGGGTGAGGCCTCGCTGAAGGAACCGGACTCGATCGAGCCGTATACCTCGTCGGTCGACACCTGGAGATGGCGGATGCCGGCCTGGCGCGCGGCCTCGAGCATCACGAAGGCGCCGAATACATCGGTCTGGATGAACTCTCCCGGAGAGTGAATCGAGCGGTCGACGTGGGACTCGGCGGCGAAGTTGACCGTCGCCTCGCATCCCTCGATCGCGGCTTCAGCGGCCTCGCGGTCGGCGATGTCGCCCTCGACCAACTCGACGCGGTCCGCGTCGAGACCGTCCAGGTTCTCCCGCCGCCCCGCGTAGGTGAGCTTGTCGAGCACGCGGACGGAGGCGCCCGGGTGAGCGGCCAGCCGGTGACGCACGTAGGCCGAGCCGATGAACCCCGCTCCGCCCGCTACCAGGATCCTCATGCGGCGGCCTCGAGCGCTCGCGCCGAGAGGTAGGCGGTCAGGCCCTTCTTCCAGTGAGGAAGCGTGATCGCGTCGGGGCGCTCGGTGCCGAGCGCCGAGAATGGGGGCCGGGGAGCCTTGCGGGCCAGCATGTCGGTGGTCGCCGACATCACGCGGCACTCCACGCCGGCCTGATCGAAGATCTCCTGGGCGAACTCGTACCACGAACAGCGCCCTCCCCCGGCGAGGTGGTGGATCCCGAACTCCTCGCCCTCGATCAGCCCCGCGATGGCCTCGCCCAGGTGCCGCGTGTAGGTTGGGCAGCCCACCTGGTCGGAGACCACCAACACCTCGCTCTGCTCGCCCGCGAGCCGCAGCATCGTCTCGACGAAGTTCTTTCCCGCCAGCCCGAACAGCCAGGCCGAGCGGGCGACGAAGTGCCGCGGGTTGGCGACCGCAACCGAGGTCTCCCCCGCGAGCTTGGAACGGCCATAGGCCGACAGCGCCGAGGGAAGGTCGGACTCCACGTAGGGCTCGCGCGCGGAGCCGTCGAAGACGTAGTCGCTCGAGGGATACAGCACCTTGGCGCCAACGCTTCCAGCGGCAGCTGCGAGCAGAGCCGCGCCCTCGTCGTTGACCCGCATCGCTTCGGCCTCGTGGTCCTCGGCGCCGTCGACGTCGGTGAAGGCCGCGCAATTGACCACCACGTCCGGCCGGTACCGCGTCAGGGCCTCCTCCACGGCGGGCGGGCTCGTGATGTCCAGGGCGCCGTGGGCAAGCGCCACCACCTCGTGATCCCGAGCGTGGCAGGCGGCGGTCACATCCCGCCCCAGCATCCCGCCCGCGCCGGTGACCAGGACCCTCACGACCGCGCCAACCGCATCGCCGAACCGGCGACGAGCCTAAGGAGGCTCACGGGATCTTGATCTCCGCGTTGTCCCCCACGATCATCCGCAGGGTCTTGGGGAGCCCATCGCCTCGCGAGAGCTTCACGTTGCGGCCCAGGAGGCTCGCCTCCATGCGCGACCCGAGGTCCGAAACGCTTGAGCCCGCGAGCAGGATCGAGTGCTCCACCTCGGAGCGGGACACGCTGACGCCCGTGTCGATTGACGTGTACGGACCCACGTAGGCGTCGGTGATGCGGGCGTCCGCGCCGATGATCGCCGGTCCGCGGACCACGGCCCGCTCGAGCTTGGCGCCGGCTTCGACCACGACCCGTCCCTCCACCTTGGAGTCCACCAGCTCGCCGTCGATGCGGCGTTCGATGTCCTCGAGCACCAGGCGATTCGCGTCCAGCATGTCGTCGAGCTGCCCGGTGTCCTTCCACCAGCCCGTAACCGTGCGGCTCTCGACCTGCTTGCCTCCGTCGATCAGCCGCTGGATCGCATCCGTGATCTCCAGCTCCCCACGCCCGGAAGGCTCAAGCGCCCGCGCCGCCTCGAAGATCGGGGGGCCGAACAAATAGACGCCCACGAGGGCGAAGTCGCTCGGCGGGCGCTCGGGCTTCTCGACCAGGCGAACGACGCGCTCGCCATCCAGTTCCGCGACCCCGAAGTTTCCCGGGTCCGGAACCCTGGTGAGCAGAATCAACGCATCGGGCTCGTGGGCCCGAAAGGCCTCGACGGGCCCGGTGATCCCATCGCGCAGCAGGTTGTCACCCAGGTACATCACGAACGACCCGTCCTGGAGGAACTCCTCCGCGGTGAGCACCGCGTGGGCCAGCCCCAGCGGCTCCGGCTGCGAGATGTAGGTGATCGAGGCGCCGAAGGCAGCGCCGTCGCCCGCCGCCTCGGCGATCTCGTCCCCCGTCTCGGGGGCGATCACGATCCCGATCTCGGTGATTCCCGCCTGGACCAGGGCCTCGATGCCGTAGAAGAGCACCGGCTTGTTGGCCACTGGCACGAGCTGCTTCGCCGAGGTGTGGGTGATCGGGCGCAGGCGCGTTCCGGCACCCCCCGAGAGAATCAGGCCCTTGAGGCTCTCCATGTCGCGGCAAGCATAGGGAGGGGGCGATTCAGTATGTGCCGCCGAGCTTCCGGTGGTCCCAGCTCGCGATCCGCCTCGGCTCGAAGCGAATCGCGACCCGCTTGCGAGCCTGGGCCTTCAGCGCCTCGGCCGCCTCCCCCTCGACCGAGGCCCCCTCCGAGTAGCGAAGGGTCAGCTCCTTGCCCACCTCGTAGACCAGCTCGAGGTCGCGATGGATCTCGGCCTCCGCCTCGATCTGAACGCCCCGCAGCTCGCCGTACTCGTGGCCGGTCTCGACCAGAAGCGTGGCGCGCGGGTCGCGCTCCAGGTTCTTGGCCTTCTGCGACTTCGCATAGGTGTAGATCCAGATCTCATTCCCGCGCAGGACGTACCAGAGCGGCATCGAGTGAGGCCAGCCTCGAGCGCCGATCGACGACACGACCACCACGCGCTCGGACTCGAGCAGCTCGCGCTGCTCGTCGTCCGAGAGCTTGATCTGGTCCCTGCGGCTCACTATGCCGGCTCGGGCTCGAGCCTCAACACGCGCCATGGCCCTTCGCCCGCCATCGGCTGGGTCCGGCCCTGGAGCCAGTCCGCCTGAAGGTCGTCGTAGTGGGGGCTCGCGGGGTGGCCCGACTGGCCGGTGAAGCCCTGCCAGCGGGAGCGCTCCGGGCGCACCGGATCGGCGACCACCCGCCAGCAGGGCGCCCAGATCGCGGTGAACGGATCGTTCGGATCCCAGCCCACCTGGGCGACGGTCTCCTGGCCGCCGCCGACCTCGAGCCGGCGGTTGAGGATCCAACCCAGGAGGGGATTCGCCTCGCCGAGCGCGTGCGGAAAGGCGAGCGGGTGGACTCCGCCCCAGCCCCAGGCCCTCCTGGTCTGAGCCCAGCTTGCCCTCCAGGTCGTCGAGGGCCCCGCGCAGCGCGTCGAGGACGAGGTCGTCCCAGGGCCGGCCGACCAGGGCGTCGTCACCCTCATCCCAGAGGGCGAGCAGGTGGGACTGCCAGCGCCAGGGCGAGGTGACATGAGCGATGAACCCGTTGTCGGCGCGGTCGAGCCAGCGCTCCGCCAGGTCGTGGTCGCCGATCGCCGCCCGGGCGACCTCTCGCGCCAGCCGCAGCGTGAACGCCTGGTAGATGGTGGCCGCGATCGACTCCGGGCTCAGCCGCCCGTCCCAGGAGCGCAGCCGCTCGATCGCCGCCAGCTCCCGCTGGTCACGCGGGTGCAGCCGAGCAAGCCGGTGAGCCGTATCCAGCCCCGGAAGCGAAAGCATGTCGGTCTGCATCGCCTCGAAGCTCTCCAGATCGTGCTCCGGCTCGGCCGTGATCAGCTGCTCGATGCGGCGCGCCCGGTAGCCATCCAGGTAGTCGCTGGTGATGTGGTGGGGGTAGTCCTCGGGGGCGATCCGGTTGTTGGCCGTGACCACGAAGCCCTGATCCGGGTCGGTCAGCTCGGGCATCTCCTCGTACGGGACCCAGCCGTCCCATTCGTGCTCCCCCGTCCAGCCGGGCTTCGGGAGGTCGGGGCAGCCGCCCCGGCGGACCGGAAGGCGGCCAACGGTCTTGTAGCCGATCGAGCCGTGGCGATCGGCCCAGACCAGGTTGGACACGGGATGCGCGTGCTCGCCGACCGCCCGCACCAGGTCGGCGCCGCTCGTGAAGTCGAGGACCCCGAGGCTGGCCGGGCTGAGGCCGGGGAAGTCGAGGGCCATGAAACGCAGCGCCAGCGGCTCCGCGTCGTCGGCCCGGAGCGCCTCGTTGACAATCGGGCCGTGGTGGGTCTCGCGGACGACGAGGCGGTCGGGCTCCGCGCGCCGCTTGACCGCGATCTCCTCCTCGATCAGCTCCAGGGGGCGGGACTCTCCCTCGAACTCATATGTGTCGCCGTCGATCCGCTCGATGAACAGGTCCATGACGTCGGCGAGCACGTTGGTGAACGACCACGCGACGTCGTTGTTCTGGCCCATGAACACGCCAGGCAGCCCCGGTAGCGACGCCCCGCGGCAGAAGCGCTCCTCGAGATAGAGCCCCACCTGGTAGGTGATTCCCGGCATGCTCGGCGGCAGGTGCGGGTCGCCGGCCAGGAGCGGCCCGCCGGTCGCCGAGCGCGCCCCGGCCACGGCCCAGTTGTTCGATCCGGTCGCCTCGACCGCGAGGCCGATCGAGTCTCGAACCTGGCCGATCTGCTCGGCCAGGCCCAGGCCATCTCCCGTCCACGCCTCCCCCGGGGTGAGGATGACGGCGTTGCCACGCGGGTAGCCGGGGTCCAGCCGCGCCGCCAGATCGGCGCCCAGCTCGCGGGCCATCTCGGCTCGCAGGAGCTCGCGCTCCCAGTTGGTTGAGAGGCCGAAGGAGAGCAGCTTGGCGAGCAGGAGCGGATCGGCCGGCACGAACGCCTCGAAGCCGATCCGCAGAAGCTGGAACTCGGCTGGGAGCGGGCGGTCGGCGGCGGCCGCGTTCACCCCGGCGCAATACGCGTCGAGTGCCGATCGGAGCTCCGGCTGGAGCTCCGCGGCCTCGCGCTCGGCGACGCGCCGCAGGCCCAGCGTCCGCATGAAGCGGTCGGTCTGCAGGCCGGGGCGACCGGCGATCTCCGCCAGCCGGCCGGAGCCGATCCTGCGGTAGAGGTCGAGCTGCCAGAGGCGATCCTGACCGTGGCAAAAGCCCTCCGCGAACCACAGGTCGTGCCTCGTCCCCGCGCGGATGTGGGGGACGCCCCAGCGGTCGCGTCCGATCTCCACCGCCTGCTCCAGCCCGTCGAGTCGCAGCCTTCCCCTGTCCCTTGGAAGCGGCCTGCGAAAGAACTGGTGCCAGAGCCCCGCGGCAGTCGTCCCGGCGAGCGCCGTGAACGCCGCGCCCGCGAGGCCGAATCGCTTTGCCAGTCCCCCAGCGTTCACGGTCGCCAACTCTAAGCGCTCTCCGGGATCCCGAGGTCAGTCGCCGAGGCCGTGCGGTAGCCGGCCCTCCCCCTCGAGCTTCTCGAGGTGGGCGCGCATGACCACCGCTGCCGCGGGCCGCAGCTCCCGCGGCACGTCGTCCCAGACCCGGTCCAGCAGGCGCGACCGCGATCGCTCCCCCTTCTCCAGCTCAGCCAGCAGCCGGCGCTCGCGCATCAGGCGGTGCTCGAGATACTCGTCGATCCTCGCCGCCGGGTCCTCGATCCAGGGGCCGTGCCCGGGGCAGAGCAGCTCGAGGCCGGCCGCGCGCAGGCGCTTCAGGGAATCGAGGTAGGCGGCCAGCGAGCCGCCATCCGGTGGCACGAAGCTCGACCCGTGGCCCAACACGAGATCGCCGCACAGGCCGACCTCGCCGATCAGGAAGCAGACGTGGTCGGTCGCGTGCCCCGGCGTGGGCAGGACCTCGAACGGGCCCACCGGCCCCGAACCCACCGCGGCGCCACTCGAGCCGCGCTCTGCGCCACGCTCAGCCGAGCTCTCGTCGCCCGCTCCGACCTCGCCGAACAGCAGGGGGGCGCCCAGCATCGGCACGCCGGCGGAGTGATCGGCATGCGAGTGGGTGAGCAGGACGCCGGCGATGCCGCCGCGATCCAAACCCGCCGCGCGTACGGCTTCCAGGTGGGCCTCGTCGGCGGGCCCGGGGTCGACGACGTAGGCCGGCCCGGAGCCGACCAGGTAGGTATTCGTGCCCTCGAGCGTCATCGGCCCCGGGTTGGGGGCGACGAACCTGACTATCTCCGGGTGGCCCGCTGGCGAGTCGATGGCGCGAATATAGGGCGATGCCGGACCGCTGGGCGACATTCGACTGCTACGGGACCCTGATCGACTGGGAGGGCGGCCTGCGAGGAGCATACGGCTCGCTGTGGCCCGAGGCAGACCCGGAGCGGCTGCTTGGCCTTCACCACCTCGTCGAGCCCCGCGTGCAGGAGCACGGCGAGCTGAGCTACCGCGAGGTTCTCGCTCGGTGCCTGGCCGCGGTGTCGGCCATCGAGCGCCTAAGCGTCCCCGGCGGCCGCCATGACGCCCTGGCCGAATCGCTTCCGTCCTGGCCCCCGTTTGCGGAGGTCCCCGCGGCCCTCGCGGAGCTGCGAACGCACAATTGGCGGCTGGCGATCCTCTCGAACACCGACCCGGACCTGCTGGCCGCCTCGGTGGCGGCGATCGGCGTGCCCTTCGACGCTCTGATCACCGCCGAGGAGGCCGGTTCGTACAAGCCCGCGCCCGGGCACTGGGAGCGCTTCTTCGCCGAAACCGGCGCCGCTCGCGACCGCCACGTGCACGTCGCCGCGAGCCTCTTCCACGACATCGAGCCGGCGGCGCGCCTGGAGCTTAAGGCGGTGTGGATCAACCGCCTCGGCGAGTCGAGCGACCTCCCCAGGGCGGCCGAGCTGCCCGATCTGGGCGAGCTGCCCCGCGTCCTCGACGAGCTGGGCTGAGCGGTGGGTGCCCGCTACTTGCCGCTCACCGCGTCGAGCACGGCCCGGCGGGCGTCGGTCGGCTCGAGCACCACCAGGTCGCCGACGCCTTTGAGGATCTCCCGCACGAGCCAATCGGGGGAGCCGTAGGGCAGTTCGACCACCACCGCCTTGTCGGCGAGCTCCTCGACCACGGTGCGCTCCTCGCGAAGCCAGCGCGCCCGCTCCGGCGAGACCCAGACGCGGGCCACGCCGGCGCTTCCGACCTCGCCATGCACGAGCCACTCCTGCTCCGCCAGCCGCTCATCCGTGCCGTCGCGGGGCTCGAAGGAGCGCCTGGTGAGCTTGGCCTCCTTCATCCGGTCCAGGCGGAAGTGCCTGGTGTCGGACTTGCCGAGGTCGTAGCAGCCGAGGTACCAGCCCTCGGGGCCGCTGACCAGTTGATACGGCTCGACCTCGCGGGTCACGAACTCGTCCTCGTTCTCCTTGTAGTAGTGAAGCTCCAGGATCCGGCGCCGCTCGATCGCGTCGTTGACGGTGCGAACGACCTCGGAGTCGTCCCGCCCAGGAGCGATCTCGAGGCCCTCCTGCGACGGGTCGTGACCGAGGGCCCCGACGATCTTCTGCCGAGCCGACGACAGGCCCGCTTGCGGCAGGTGGTCACCGAACAGGTCGATCGCCGCCACCAGCGCCTTCGCCTCCAGCGGCAGCAGACGGGCGGGTCGCGCGAAGTTGTCGCCGTAGGTGTCGGCGTCGACCGCGATCTCGTCCCCGTTGATCTCGGCGTAGAGCACGTAGGTGCCGCCGCCGAAGTTGACGACGTTCAGCACGTCGATGTCCTCGTGCAGCTCCCCCCGGCTTACGTTCAGCTCCTCCAGGACGGTGCCGACGGACAGCTGGGCCTGCTCGCGGGCGGCGCCGATCAGCAGGCCGGCGAGCGTCACCAGCCGGGCGAATCGCTCCGGGCGGATCACCGACTCCGAGCGCCCGTTCGCGGAGCGCGGCCTGCCGTTCGCCTGGGCCATCGGGCGCGAGACCGTCTTCGCGATCGCGAACTTGCCGCTGTGGCGCTTGCGAAGCAGCTCCAGCCTCTCGGCCGCTTCACCGGCCAGGTCCTTGGGCTCGAGCAGCTTCGCGTTCTCGCGCCAGCCGAGTACCCAGGAGATCAGCTGCCGCGGTGAGGCGTACGGCGTCTCGTAGATCGCCCCGCGGCCGCTGACGCCGTCCTGCTTGGTCGCCTTGCGCAGCTCTCCGTAGGTGCCGAAGTCGCGCTCCACAAGCCAGGCGATCCGCTCGCGAAGGAACACCCGCACCGTGCCGTCGATCTCGCCCATCTGCCAGTCGGCACGCGATGCGTAGTCGCGGCGATCGAAGTCCTCGGGCGGCGAGAAATCGTGCTCCGCCTTGGTCGCGTAGGAGACCTTGGCGCGGATCCGCGAGAGGCGGAAGACGCGCACCTCATCCCGTTCGTGCGAATGGGCGATCAGGTAGAACTGGCCACTCCGGAAGACGAGGTGGTAGGGATCCACCTTGCGGTCCGAAACCTCATCGCGCTGCATCGAGTAGTAGCTGAACTCGATCGTCTTGCGGCGAGAGATCGCAGTCTCGATCTTCGCCAGGCGCTGCGAGAGCTCCCGGCCGCCCCCCGAGGGAGCGAGCTTGACGTCGATCGAGGTGGAGTCGCTCTCGTCGAGGGGGCTGGGACGCCCCCAGGAGACCTGCTGGAGCGCAAGGCGAAGCGGCTCGGCGTAGGCGAACTCCCCGTCGAGCAGCCCCAGCGCGGTGCGAAGCGCCGCCAGCTCGCCGTCGGTGAACTCGATCGGCGGCAGGTAGTAGTTCTCCGGCGGCAGCGCGTAGAGCTCCGCCTCGAAGAAGCCCTCGGCCGGCTTTTCGACCTGGAGCGAGATGCCCAGGCTGTCGAGCTCCGCGCGGTCAGCGTAGAAGCGGCGAGCGAAGGCGTCGTCGTTCATGGAGCTGTAGCCCTCGACCTCGCGCTTGATCTCGAGCGCCGAGACGGGCCGCCCGTTGGCCATCAGGAACGAGATCAGGGAGAGCTGCCGGATCAGCTTCTCGGTGTCCTTCGCCACGTCGGGGAGAATAGAGGCGCGCTCCAGGTAGTCACCCCAGCCACGCGCGGGCTTTGTGCGCAATTTGCGGGGCTAGCTGACCGTGACCCGGCGCTTGAGCCGTTCCCGGACGACCTCGGGGAAGCCGGGGATCTCGTCGAGCTGCTCGACCGACTCGTAGCCACCAATCCGCTTGCGGTACGCCAGCACGCGGTGACTTTGCGTGGTGGAGAGCTTCAGCGAGCGCAGCTCGGCGAAGCTCGCCTGGTTGAGGTTCAGCGGGCCGTCGCCTGCCGCCCCGGCGTCGTGGCGCGCTCGCGCACGGGGCTTCGGCGCGGCGCGGCCGGAGCTCGCCCGCCGGGCCGCACCTCGACCCCGCGTGGCGCGGGCTGCCCCGCGCCGCGCCGTCCACCAGGGCGCTGGACGTCCGGACGGACGCCGGCCGGAGGCCCAAAGCGGCAACGTGAACTCGGCCGCCTTCAGCTCGCCCGCCATCCCGGCCATGAGCGAAGCGAAGCGCTCCGCCGCCCGTTCCTTCGCTGTTCTCTGGGTGGCCGCGGACATCCATCTGCCCGAGCTCTTCAGCTTCAGGTCGAAGACGTTGAGATCCGCCTGGAACTGAAGCAGGAAGGTCGGCCCCCAGGGCCTCGCCCAGTCGGCGATCCCGTGCTCGACGCCATCGCCTCCCGCAAAGGCCTTCACGCCGGGAGCCTCCTGACTGAGGTACTCGCGCTGAAGGCGTATCACCATCTTGAGCAGCCAGAGGTCCTCGTAGCGCCTTCGGATGCGCACTCGGCGCTGCAGCTGCGCGCCGAGCGACTCGCGGTGCGCCTCGAGGAGCAGGAAGGCCCGCCTTCTCGCCACCAGCCGGGGGTCCCCGTCCGCGACGGCTCGGCCGGCATCGCCCCGGTCTGCTTGCCGGGCGCCCCCGCGTTCTTTGTCCCGCGCAACAGGGTTCACGATTCGGGCTAAGCCTCCTCAGCGATCGGCCTGCGACTGCACTCCATCTAGGCAGCCTGTGCAAGCAGTCTAGAAACGGAATCCCCGCAAATCAAGGCACAACCGGCAGCCCTCCCTAAACGGGGTACCAGATCCCGAAAGCGGTAGTCCGATCGCCGGCGGGTGGCGGCTAGGCGGCCCGGTACCGGAAGTAGGCCGCCGAGTCGATCCCGCGGTCGAACCGGGACCAGGCCTCGCCGTCGGGCAGGGCGCGCTCGATCCGATCGAAGCTGCCGAGCTTGCCGCCGAGGTTGTCGATCGCGTGCACGAGCGTGGCCTCCCGGGTCGCCGGGATGACGGGCGAGCCATTCTCGAGCGTCCCGTGGTGAGAGAGGACGACGTGGAAGATCGCCTGTGCCAGCTCCACATCGAAGCCGTCGATCCGCTCGATCTCGCGGCGGACCAGGTAGTAGCCGAGCGGGATCTCGCCCTGGAGGCGGCCGGCGTCCGTGAGGTCGATTCCCAGCGGGTCGTCGTTGTAGGCCATCGTCTTGCCGATGTCGTGCAGCAACGCCCCGGTCACCGCGATGTCCCGGTCGACTCCGGGGAAGGCCGAGGCGCAGGCGCTCACCGCATGGGCAACCGAGACCGTGTGGTCGAGTAGCCCGTGGCGGTACGCCTGGTGGTAGTACTTGGCCGCCGGCGCCTCGCGGAACCTGGCCCAGACGGGCGAGCCCTCGCCGAAGAAGCGGTCGAGCAGCGCTCGAAGCTGCGGGTGCTGGATCGTCGCCAGCAACTCCCGCAAGTCGGCCTCGAGCCGCTCAACCGGGACGCTCGGGCCAGCGGCCAGGTCGGAGCCCTCGAACTCGTCGGGCCGGGCCAGGCGGATCGCCTCGACGGTGATCTTGGGGCCGTACTGAGGATGGACCGCGAAGCGACCGCCGATGTGGACCGGGGTGCCCGGGGCGGCGATCTCGAACGCCTCCTCCACGCCTTCCCAGACCACCGCCTCCACGGTCCCCGAGCGATCGCAGACGGCCAGCTTGAGCCACTCTCCGCCGTTCTTCCGCTGGCGAAGCTCGCGCTCGCGAACCCCGAACACGCCTTCGACGACCTGCCCGTCGACGAGGTCGCGCGCCCAGGGCCGCTCCTCACCGCCGGTGGGGCCTCCGCCGTTGGTGGAGCCGTCGCTCGGGATGATCTGTTGTTCGCTCAATGACGCCTGTTCAGCCATGGCCTGTGATCACAGTAGACAGGGGCGCGGACGGGCCAACTCTCCCCCGTTGGAGGGTCGTCGCCTCGATCCTCGACCTGACGCGAGGGCGCTTCTCTCAGGCCTGCTTGGGGGCGTTGCGCGGCTCGATCGCGAGCGTGCGCTCCTCCGGGACGCCGCTCTCCAGCTCCCGCGCGCGCTCCAGCTCGGCGTTGAACGCGGCGCCCAGCAGCACGGCGAGGTTCGAGATCCACAGCCAGACGAGGAACACGATCACTCCAGCGAGGCTGCCGTAGGTCTTGTTGTAGGAGCCGAAGTTGGCGACGTAGAGCGCGAACCCCGCCGAGGCGACGATCCAGAGCGAGACCCCCAGGAGGCCGCCGGGGGTGATCCAGCGAAACCCGGGCTGGCGCACGTTCGGAGCCACGTAGTAGAGGACCCCGAGCATCGTGAGCACGATCAGGATGATCACCGGCCACTTGGCGAGGTCCCAGACCGTCAGCACCGTGCCCTCGAGCGCGAAGAGCTCTCCGACCCGCTCGGCCAGCGGCCCGGTTACCACGACGGCGATCGCGCTCACGGCGACGAGCAGGATCAAGAGCAACGACATCGCAAGTTGCAGCGGCCGAAGCTTCCAGAACGGCCGGCCCTCCTCGACCTCGTAGATCACGTTGGAGGCGCGCGAGAAGGCGCCGATGTAGCCCGAGGCCGCCCACAGGGCGGCCGCCAGACCGACGGCCAGCGCGATCCCGGCCGTCCCCTGGCTCGAACCGATCTCCCTGATCGCCCCGCTGACGATGTCGGTCGCCGGGCCGGGGCCGAGCTCATCCAGGTTGTCGAGCACGGACTGCGTGGCCGAGTCGCCCGCCAGGCCGAGGATCGAGACCAGCACGACCAGCGCGGGGAAGATCGACAGCACCGCGTAGTAGGTCAGAGCCGCGGCCCAATCCGTGAGGTTGTTCTCGCGAAACGTGCCCACGGTGCGCTTGAGAACGCCTCCCCACGCCCCCAGGCGGACATCGGTCGGCTTTTGCGGCGTCTCCATGGGGCTCATACGATCCCTTCCCCATCGGTCGGTGGTCAAACGCGCGCCTGGGTGGTATCTCTTTGGCCGGTGTCGCAGGCGAACGTCGAAGCAGCCGAGCGAATCTACGCAGCTCGCCTCCGCGGAGACTTGGATGCCCTGCTCGCGGAGCTGGACCCGGATATCGAGTGGCGTCCGCACCTGTCGGCGCTCGGCGGCCAGTCCATTCGGGGCCACGCCGAAGTGCGTGAGTACCTCGCCTCGCTCGAGGAGGAGTGGGAGGACTTCCGTCAAGAGGTCGAGCAGCTCTTCGACGCCGGCGACGAGGTCGTCGTCTTCCTCAACACCTACAGCCGCGGGCGCGCCAGCGGCATCGAGCTCCAGCCTCGGGTCGCGCACGTTCTGCGCTTCAGGGACGGAAAGTGCGTCAAGTGCGTCACGTATCTCGACCGCGCCGAGGCGCTCAGGGCGGTCGGGCTGCCCTAGCCGCCAGCGCGGATAGCGGGGGCGACCTCCTCGGCGACCAGCTCGATCTGGCGGGCCTCGTCTCCGAGCGGCCAGAGGTACACCCGCTGGCAGCCGGCCTCGGCGTAGCGCGACAGCAGCTCGGCGCAGTGCGCCGCCGGGCCGATGCAGACCTGCGCCCGCAGCTCCTCCGGGTCTCGACCCAATAGTGGAGCGAGGACCTTGGTCAGAGCTCGCTCCGCGTCCGGCTGGCTCTCGGTGACCCAGGTCCACATCGTCGACAGCGCGTTGGGGAAGCGCTCCGGGTCCTTCCCGCGCGCCTGAAGCTCGTCGGCCAGCAGCGCTCGCGCGGCGGCGAAGCGCTCGGGCGTCGTGTTGTACGCGGAGGCAAGCCACCCATCGGCCAGCCGCGCGACTCGGCGCAGACCGGCCTCCGACCCCCAGCTTCCGATCCACAGCGGAATCCCGGCGGACTGGCGCGGAAGCGGTGCCAGATCCTCTTTCGGCAGCGGGTAATACCGAGCGGTGGGTGGAGACGAGTCTCCTCCGACGAGCCCACGGAGAATCGCCACCGCCTCGTCGAAGCGCTTCCACCTCTCCTCGAAGGGAATGCCCAGCGCGTCGTAGTCCTTCTTCGAGGACCCCGGTCCGAGCCCCGCCACAAGCCGCCCTTCCGTGAGCACGTCGAGCGCCGCGAGCATCTTCGCCACGGCCACCGGGCCGCGCAGGACGACAAGCGAGATCGTTGTCGCCACCGTCATCTCGCCCACGCGGTCGGCCACCGCGGCGAGCGCCGTCGGCCCGTCGAGCCAGGGCCTCGAGTAAACGAAGTGATCGTTCGCGGAAACCGCCGCGAAACCGTCGCTCGCGCCGCGTCCACGGCGGAGCGCAGGCGAGCGAGCGACTGCCCCTCCTCCCCGAACTCCATCAGGGGCAGGTGGACGCCTAGGTCCACGTCACAGAAGGCGGTCCGCCCCGAGCAAGGATGGCGAGGGGCAGAATCGAACTGCCGACACCACGATTTTCAGTCGTGTGCTCTACCAACTGAGCTACCTCGCCCGCGCGGCTAAGGCTAGCGACGAAGTCAATCGCTTTCGACCGCGCCCGAGAGGGCCAGCTCCACCGCCTCGGCGGGGCTGGAGGCAACCTCGATTCCCGGGCCGCCCTCCAGCGGCCCGCCGGGAGTCACCGTCCAGCTCGACAGCGCAACCACCCGGCGGCCGAGCTCGCGCGCGAAGGCGATCTCGGACAGCGTGCCCCACTCGCCGCCGATCGCGATCACCGCATCGCCCGGAGGAGACGACGGCGAGGTTCCGCGCGTGGCCGATGCCGGTGGCGACCACGTGGGTGCAGTGCTGATTCGCCTGCTCCGGCGAGCTCGACGGGACGATGCCGATCACCGTGCCACCCGCGGTGGAGGCGCCGCGCGCGACTCCCTCCATCACCCCGGTCAGCCCACCGCAAACGACCACGGCCCCGGCCTCGGCGAGCCGGCGGCCGACCTCTTCGGCCAGCGGCGTGAGCTCCTCGTCCGGAGCCCCCTTGCCGATCACGGCGACCTGCCGCCTGCGTTCCATCAGACCCCAGGCTCCGAAGCCCGGCTCAGCATCGCGGTCATCAGCTCCAGCGCGCCCTGCTTGTGCAGCGGCTCGTTCAGGTTCCCGCACTTGGGGCTCTGCACGCACGATGGGCAGCCGTCGGCGCAGGGGCACTCGCCGATCAGCGTCGCGGCGTCCGCCACCAGGCGCTCGAAGCGCTCGAAGCCGCGCCGCGCGATCCCCACCCCTCCCGGATAGCCGTCGTAGATGAAGATCGTCGGCCGGCCGGTCTGAAAGTGGACGTTGGTCGACAGGCCGCCGATGTCCCAGCGGTCGCACATCGCGAGCAGCGGCAGGACCGCGATCTGGCTGTGCTCGGCGGCGTGAAGCGCCCCCAGCAGGACCTCGGGCGGAAGCGCGGCGGGGCCGGCCAGCTCGTCGCCGAGCACGTACCACAGCCCCTGGGTGGGGAAGTTCATCTCCGGCAGGTCGAGAGCGACCATGTCGACCACCTGGTGATCGGAGAGCCGCTTGCGCTGGAAGGCCAACACCTGCTCGGTGACGGACACCTCGCCGAAGCTCAGCTCGACGCCGGCGGCCTCCCGGCGATCTCCGATCCGCTCTATGAACACTTCCGTCTCCTTCTTCGGCTGCGTGTACCAGTCGCCGTCGAAGCGATCGACCACCGCGCGCCGCCCCTCGATGTCGAGCTCGCGCACCTCGTACGAGCGCCCCAGGTGCAGGTAAACGGCGCCGGGATGGACGGTGGTGAAAGCCCGCTCGGCCTCGACCGCGCCCAGTAGCTCGCCCGAGCCCGCCTCCACGATCGCCACCGAGTCCGGCGAGGCGGAACGCAGCGAGACGTCACCGGCCGGGAATCGCGGACCGCGCGGCAGGTAGCGCCCCTCGCGACCGCGCCGCAGCTCGCCGAGCCCGACCAGAACGTCGGCGCGCTCCCTCCACCGCTCGCCGAACACCCCCGCGTCGGCGTCCGAGAGCGGCACCTCGTAGGCCGCGGCGAGCAGGTGGGCGAGTTGAATCCGCTCGTTCTCGTGATCGAGGATCGCCGCCTCCACCGGCCGCCCCAGGAACTCCTCCGGATGGCGGCAGAAGAACTGGTCCAGCGCGTCCTCGCCGGCTATGTACAGGGCGAGCCCCTCGGTGCGCCTGCCGGCCCGCCCCCACATCTGCCGCAGGCTCGCGACCGTGCCGGGGAAGGTGACGCAGATCGCCGCGTCCAGCTCCCCGATGTCGATCCCGAGCTCGAGCGCATCCGTGGCGACCACCGCGAGCAGCTCGCCGGCCGCCAGCCGGGCCTCGATCTCGCGGCGCTGCTGGGGCGTGTAGCCGGCGCGGTAAGGGGCGATTTGCTCCGCGAGCTGGGGGCGGCCGAGCTCCTCGAGCCGGGAGCTGGCAAACCGCTGGATCAGCTCGATCCCCCGCCGGCTGCGCAGGAAGCAGATCGTTCGCACCCCCTCGCTCACCAGGTCGGCCAGCAGCTCGGCGGCCTCGGAGAGGACCGAGCGCCTGGTCATCGACCGCTGGTCGACGACCGGCGGGTTCCAGATCCCAATCCGCCTCCCGGCCCGCGGGGCGCCGTCCGAATCCACCAGGCGAAAGGGCTCGCCGACCAGCCGCTCGGCGAGCTCCACCGGGTTGGCGATCGTGGCCGAGGCGAGGACGAACCGGGGGCTGGCCCCGTACAGGCTCGCGACCCGCCGCAGGCGGCGCAGGACGTTGGCGACGTGCGAGCCGAACACGCCGCGGTAGGTGTGGGCCTCGTCCACGACCACCCAGCCGAGGCTGGCGAGGAAGTCGCCCCAGCCCTTGTGGTGGGGCAGGATGCCGACGTGGAGCATGTCGGGGTTGGTGAGGATCAGGTTCGAGCGACGCCGGATCTGCGGGCGGTCCTCGCGCGGCGTGTCGCCGTCGTAGATCGCGTGGCGCAGCTGCGGCAGCCCGAGCGCGGACAGCTTCCGCGCCTGGTCCTGGGCCAGGGCCTTGGTCGGGTAGAGGTAGAGCGCCCGGTGGCCGTCGTCCCGGACCAGCTCGTCAAGGACCGGCAGGTTGAACGAGAGCGACTTGCCAGAAGCGGTGCCGCTGGTCACGATGGCGTTCTCACCGGCGGCCGCCTCGAGCGCCTCGAGCTGGTGGGAGTACAGAGCCTCGATCCCGCTCGCGGGCAGCGCGGCCGCCAGCTCGGGGGCCAGGGTGGCTGGGATCTCGACCCCCTCAGCTGTTCGCGCCGACTCGAAGCTCTCGGCAACCAGGCGGCCGTCGGCCCGCCCGGGCTCGATCGCGCGCTCCCAACCCGTGGAGGCGGCGAGGCCGGCGCCGCGGTTAGCCATTCGCGGCGGCCGAGGGTCGCGCGGCGGCACGGCGGCCGCTGATCGCCGCGGCCGTGCGCAGCGCGTCGAGGGCGCTTCGGTCGTGTAGCCGCACCAGCTCGGCTCCCTCGGCGACGGCCAGCGCCGTCGCCGCCGCGGTCGCCCACTCTCGGTCAGCAGGCGGCGCGCGGCCCTCCCAGGAGCCCGCCAGCACCGCCCCGAGGAAGTCCTTTCGCGACAGGGCCGTGAACAGCGGGCGGCCGAGCTCGCGCAGCTCGCCCAGGCGCCGCAGGATCTCCAGGTCGTCGTCGACCGAGAGGTCGAAGTCGAGGCCCGGGTCCAGCGCGATCTGCTCCTCGGCGACGCCGTGCTCGAGCGCCGCCTGGATCCGCTCCGCGAACCAGCGCTTCAGGTGAGCGACGGGATCCCGGTGGCCGGCGGGCTCGCGATCTGTGCGCGGCGGCCCCTCGATGTGCATGAGCACGTAGCCGCAGCCCCTTTCGGCCACCAGGTCGAGCATCCCGGGGTCGGCGCCACCGGAGGTGTCGTTGATCGCCGCAGCGCCGGCGTCGAGCGCCAGGCTCGCGACCTCGGGCTGAAAGGTGTCGGCGGTCACGGGCACGCCCGCGCGGCGGGTCAGCTCCTCGACGGCGGGCACAAGCCGGGCGGCCTCCTCGTCCGCCGGCACCGCCGCGCCGCTGCGGGCCGGCACCGCGCCCACGTCGAGAAGGTCGAAGCCCGCCTCGACCAGCGCCAAGCCGTCCTCGACGGCGCGCTGCGGCGTCTCGGAGCGCGCTCCCTCGAAGAACGAGTCGCTGGTGACGTTCACGATCCCGACCGCCAGGGGCGGCGGGAACTCGAGCAGGCGATCAGCGAGGCGCCAGGCGGGCATCCGGGGCCTAACGTAGCGCGGCGGGCCACTAGTACCGTTGCCCGGCGGTGTCCCTGCGCTGCGTCTACACCGACCTCGACGGCACCCTGCTCGGGCATCACGGCTCGCTGTTTCGCGACGCCGAGGGCAACTTCTCCCTGAAGCAGGCGCGGGCTCTGGAGGCCTGCCACCGCGCCGGCGTGGAGGTGGTGCTCATGTCGGGGCGTCGCGAGGCCCAGGTGATGGCCGACGCTCGGCTTCTCGCCCAGACCTCGTACATCTACGAGGCCGGCTGCGGCGTATTCATCGACGGGGAGCGGACGCTCCTGACCGGGGACTGGCTGCCGGACGACGACGGGACTCCGGCCGAGAAGATGCTCGCCGCCGGGATCCCGGACCTCCTCTTCGAGCGCTTTGAAGGCCGGCTCGAGTGGCATGGCCCCTGGCACCGCGGCCGCGTGCTTTCGCATCTGTTTCGCGGCCGCGTGGAGGTCGCCGAGGCAAACGCGCTGCTCGCCGAGCACGGCCACGACGACCTGAGGTTTCTCGACAACGGCGCGATCACCCGGCCGATGGAGGGACTCGAGGGCCCTGGTCACGCCTACCACCTGGTCCCCGGCGGCGCCAGCAAGGCGAAGGCGGTCGCCTTCCACGTACGCGCTCGCGGCTATGCGCCGGACGAGTGCATCGGGATCGGCGACTCGCTCGAGGACCTCGACGCCGCCGAGGCCGTGGGGCGCTTCTTCGTGGTCGCCAACGGCCCCGAGCGCGACCCCGGCCTGCGCGAGGCGATCGGCGGGCGCCCCAACGTCACTGTCACCGAGGGCAGCAACGGCGACGGCGTCTACGAGGCCGTGATCTCGACCCTCGCCGAGCGCCGATAGCCGGCTACGGCTCTACCTAGCAGAGGGCATGCCCTGACCAGACGGTCGCACGGATCTCGCAGTCTCGGAGCCGGTCCAGCCTCGCCGCCAGTGCGGCGCTGGATGCTGGGGCCCCGGACCCGGGCTTGCCCGGGGACGTTCCGCAGCTCAACCGGGTCCGCGTCCGAGGTCATATAGCTCGCGGGCGCTCGACGGCCCGCACTCGCCGGCGTCTCCCGAGGCGAAGCGCGAGTACTCCATGTAGACGTGGCGGGTGGCTCGGACGGCCTGGAATCGGCCGATCCCGAAATCGCCCTCTTCCGATCGAGAGGATCCTCGATCGCGAGGCCAGGCTCCTCGCGGCCCTTCAGCGTGCGGCAGCGGCGAGCGCCGGGATGAAGCGGCACACTGTCCGAATTGCGGCCTGGCTTGGCCGCCGCCATCGCGGAGCAGCGTGGCCGCCGAGATCGATGTTGCCGACGAGCCTGGTTGACCCGCGTGGCGCCGCCCCGCCGAAAACCCGCCGGCGCCCGGACGACCAGGGGCACGCGCACCGACTCCTCGTAGGAACCGCCTTACCGCGCAGGCGATGCTGTCCCAGTCGATCCAGCCGTTGTCGGAGGTGAAGACGAGCACGGTGTTGCTCCAGCTACGCCGGTGCGTCGCAGGACGCGTGGATCCGTTGACCAGATCGATCGACATGACAACGAGCTCAGCCGGCACCGAGAGAGCGCTTGCAGCTCGCGGACCGCCTTCCGCGCATCACGGGCGCCGTTTGCGGTCGACTTCGGGCTTGTCCTGAGACGTTTCGCTCGTTGAACGACCGAGGCGCGGGGCGGTGGCTTGTCCGTGAAGCGGTTCCCATCCCCGGGCGCGGGAACCGGGCGTGGATTGCGCGCGTGCCCTCGGATCGTGCCTCGACTCCGTTCGGCCACGTGCGGCGCATAGAGGTTGAGCCAGACGAAGAAGGGCCGGCGGTCGGACCGGTTGCCGGCGACGAACGGAGGGCTTTCCGGGTCAAGCACATCGGTCCAGGTAATCACGGTCGCGACCTCTCACCATATGACGGAGCACGCCGTCTCGTTCGAGAGTGTACCGTACTCCGAACTAGGCGTGGTTCGGCAGGACCCTCCCAATGGGTCCATCCGGGCGGCACGTAGCGCGGACCGTTGCCGGGGGCGAAGTTCTCATAGCCGTTCATGTACTTGCCAACGTACTCCGCGTCCGATAGCCGGCTTGCCCGAGCCATGACCGGCAACACGTTCTCCTTCTCGCGAGGCGTCCGAATCACCGCGGCGGCACGTTCGACAGCACCCCATTGTTGTGCCCGAATTGCCCTGTGATGAATGCGGCGCCCGGAGGGACAGCAGTCGGGGCGGTCACGAAGCAGTCGGTGAAGGTCGTCCCTGTTCTGGCGAGGCGCTTGGTCCTGCGCGCATGGCCTGCCCGAGCGAAGCAGCATCCTGGTCGTCGCAGATCAGATCACGTTCGGAGCGCTGTCTGGCGCCTTCGCGTCGGGGTCCTCTGACGGTCCCCTTCGCTCCATCATCGCCCGCCGGCGAGTCCGACCCGCAGCGGACCCACACCGCGAGCCATGGCGGCGCTCGCAGCCAGGAACCCCGCGGGCATCGGTCCCGCGGAGATCAGTCGAGCCGCGGCGCGGCGGTTCGCCCGCGAATCCTCGCCAGCAACCGGTCGGTCAGCCGCGGGGCGAGCCCGTTCAGCCCGAGCAGGCGCACCAGCCCCGGCGCGTAGACGGCGCGCCGGTCCTCCTCCACGGCGTCCACGATTGCGTCGGCGACCTGCTGCGGCGGCAGCTCGTGATCGTTCTCACGCCAGTCCGGGAGCAGGGCGCGCTCGTGGGCGTGGAGGTCCGTCTCGACCTCGCCGGGAAAGACGGTGGTCACCGAGACCCCGGTGCCCGAGAGCTCATGCCGCAGGGCCTCGGCGAACCCGCGGTCGGCTGCCTTGGTGGCGCCGTACACCGCGGCCCAGGGGAAGGCGCGAATGCCGGCTCCCGAGGACAGGATCACGAGGTGGCCCCGGGCCCGGTCGAGCATGTGGGGGAGCGCGGCGCCGGCCGTGTAGATGGTGCCGAGGAGGTTGATCCGAACCATCTCCTCCGCCCGCTCGATCTCGGTGTCGACGAACGGGCCGTAATGCGCGATGCCGGCGTTCGCCACCGCCAGATCGAGCCCCTCGGCTCGTTTCGCGAAGCGGTCGATGGCTCGCTGCACCTGGCCGCGCTTCGAGACGTCGGCGGCCAGCGCCAGATGCGGGCCGGCCGGGCTCTCCGGGAGCCGCTCGACGACCTCCTCCAGGCGCTCCCTGTCGCGGGCCACCAGTCCCAGCCGCGCCCCGCGCGATGCCAGCGAAAGGCAGAGGGCATGGCCGATGCCGCGCGAGGCGCCGGTGACGATCGCCCTCGTGCCGGGCTCGATCCGCACCGCCGCATCCTCTCACGTTGCCGCCCGTGGCCGGCGGGGGTTGATCCACGAGGGCGACCACTACTATCGGGGCGTGACGCAAGAGCAGGCCACCGTCGCCGAGGAGGAGTACCTCCAGATCATGTTCTGGCTCGAGGAGGCGGGCCTGCCGATGACCGGCGCCAACATCGCGCGCGCCATGCAGCTCTCCGCCCCTACGGTGCACGAGATGATCGGCCGCTTGGAACGAGACGGCTACGTGGGGCGGCACGCCGACAAGTCGCTCGCGTTCACGGCCGACGGTCGCCAGCACGCGCAGGCGATCGTGCGGCGCCACCGGCTGATCGAGCGCTTCTTGACCGACGTGCTGGGCGTCCCCTGGGACGAGGTCCACGAGGAGGCCGAGCGGCTCGAGCACGCGATGTCCCCGGTGCTCGAGGAGCGGATGCTGGCGGCGATCGGCGACGCCAAGACCTGCCCGCACGGCCATCCCCTGGTCGAGGGCGCGCGGGAGCAGGGCGTCCTGCTGGCCGACGTCGAGCCCGGCGCCACCGTGCACGTGCTCAGGTTCGAGAACGAGGCCGAGGAGCTCTTGCACTACCTCAAGCAGGCGGGGCTGCACCCCGGGCTCGACGGCACGCTCGAAAGCTCCGGCGACGACGAGGTGGTGGTGGCCACGGATGAGGGCCGCCACCGGGTCTCACGCAGCGTCGCGGAGACCGTCTCCGTCCGCGCCGATCCCTCGCCGCCGCCGCGCCCGCCGTTGCCGGAGCAGCTCGTGCTGTCGAGCGACCGCTACGGCCGCTGACGCAGACTCAGAGCTCGCCGCAGATCTGGCGCAGGCGGCGGTACAGCGCCTGGTCCTGCGCTCGCATCCCGTACTGCTGGCGGCGCCTCACCGAGGCCTCGTGCTCGCGAACGGCCGAGGCCAAAGCTGAGAAGCGCCGCTCGGCCACATTGCGCTCGCTCACCGCGTCGAGCTTCCGGGTGCCTTCGACCATCGTGATCGGGGTCATCTAGGCCTACCTCCTGAACTTGCGGGACTTCCAACGCCGGTCGCTTACCGGTTGGCGGCACCGTAGCCTCGCTTCCTTAGCGCCATGTAACGCCGGAGTAAAAGTTCGCGGGGCGATCGGGGCTCAGGCCGGGCTCGCGGCCCGAAGCCCCTCGAGCGCCGTTGCGATTCTCCCGACGCCCTCGCCGATCTGCTCGGCGGGGACGCTGGCGAACGACAGGCGCAGGCTCGAGCGCCCGCCCTCCAGCATGAAGTCGCAGCCGGCGATGAAGGCCACCCGCTCCTGAAGCGCGGCGGCCAGAAGCTCCTCGCAGTTCGACGTCGTCGCTGAGCGTCAGCCAGAGGAAGTAGCCGCCGCCCGGCAGCACGAACTCGGCCTCGGGGAGGCGCTCGGAGAGCGCCTCCACCAGAGCGTCGCGGCGCTCGCGAAGCGCCCCTTTGACGAAGGCGATGTTCTCGTCCAGGGCACCCGAGCGGCAGAGCTCCCAGACCACCGACTCAGCAAGCATGTTCGGCGAGATGTAGACCTCGTTGGCCCGCTTGGCGAGCTTCGTGATCTCCTCCTCGGGGCCCGTGAGGTACCCCACCCGCACGCCCGGGCTGACCGTCTTCGAGAACGAGGAGGAGTGGATCACCCGGCCCGAGCCGTCGAGCGACAGCATCGTCGGCGGGGGCTCATCGTCGAACGGCAGCTCGCGATAGGGGTCGTCCTCGAAGATCCAGAAACCGTGCTCGGCGGCGAGCTCGACCAGGCGCTCGCGCTTGGCGGCCGAGAGCGTGCAGCCGGCGGGGTTGTGGAAGTTGGGGATCACGTGGACGAGCTTCACGGGCGCGGCGCCGAGGGCGCGCTCGAGCGCCTCGACGTCGATGCCGTCCTCCTCCAGCGCCACGCCCACGCGCTCCGCGCCGAACCGCTCCAAGCAGCAGCAGAGTCCGGTCGTAGGAGGGCTGCTCGACCACCACCCGGTCGCCGGGCGCGAGCAGGTGCTGGAACAGCATCGCGCCGGCCTCGAGCGAGCCGTTGGTGATCATCACCTGCGAGGGGTCGTCGATGCCGTGGCGCTCGGCGACCCACTCGCAGAGCCCGGGGTGCCCCTCGCCGGTGCCGTAGGAGAGCGCCCGCTTCCAGTCGTCGGCGAGCGCCCGCTCCGCAGCCCCCCGCACCGCCTCGCACGGGCAGGATGTCGGCGCTGGGCGCGCCGCGGGCGAAGCTGATCAGCTCGGCGGCCATCGCGCCGAGTATAGGAACGTGGCCGCGCCGGATCGGCCGGCGCGCCGGACTGACGCGCTACGCCCGGGCGCCGATCGCCTCGACCGCGAGCTGGGCCGTCTCGGTCGGCGAGCGGCCGACCCGAACGCCGCGGGCCTCCAGCGCCTCCTTCTTCGCCTCGGCGGTGCCGGAGGAGCCGGAGATGATCGCCCCGGCGTGGCCCATCTGCTTGCCCGGCGGGGCGGTGAAGCCGGCGATGTAGGCGACCACCGGCTTCGAGACCTGCTCGGCGATGAAGTCGGCGGCGCGCTCCTCCGCGTCGCCGCCGATCTCGCCCACCATCACGATCAGCTCCGTCTCGTCGTCTTCCTCGAACAGGGTCAGCACGTCGATGAAGTCCGAGCCGACGATCGGGTCGCCGCCGATGCCGACGATCGACGAGTTGCCGCGCCCGCCTGCTTCAGCTCGTTGCCGATCTGGTAGGTCAGCGTGCCCGACTTGGAGACGACGCCGATCGAGCCCGGGTCGAAGAACTGGGCCGGGATGATCCCGACGTTCGACTTGCCGGGCGAGAGCACGCCCGGGCAGTTGGGGCCGATCAGGCGCACCCCGGCCTCCTTTGCCTGCCAGTAGGCGCGGAGCATGTCGAAGACCGGGATCCCCTCGGTGATCGCGATCACCGTCTTCACGCCGGCCTCGATCGCCTCGCTGATCGCGTCCGCGGCGAAGCGCGCCGGCACGAAGATCATCGAGGTGTTGGCGCCCTGCTCCGAGACGGCCTCGGCGATCTTGTCGTAGACGGGGATCCCCTCCACGTCCTGGCCGCCCTTGCCCGGGGTGACGCCCGCGACGACGTCGGTCCCGTAGGCGCGATTGCGCAGCCCGTGGAAGCTGCCCTCGCGGCCCGTGAGGCCCGAGATCGACGAGCTTCGTTGACTCATCGACGATGATCGCCACGCTGCTCGCTCTACGCCTTGGCCATCTCGACCACCCGCTGAGCGGCGCCGAGCATCGTCTTCTCCACGTGCAGATTGGGGAGGTCCGCGTCGGCAAGCAACCCCAGCCCCTCTTCCGAGTTGGTGCCGTCCAGGCGAACCACCAGCGGCACCCCGATGTCCATCCGCGCGAACGCCTCGATGATCCCCTTGGCGATCTCGTCGCAGCGGGTGATGCCGCCGAAGATGTTGAAGAGGATGGCTGTGACGTTCTCGTCGGAGGTGATCACCTCGAGCGCGTCGACGATCGCCTCCGCCTTCGAGCCACCCCCGGCGTCGAGGAAGTTGGCGGGCTTTCCCCCCGCCTGCGCGACGACGTCGAGCGTCGACATGCACAGCCCGGCGCCGTTGCCCAGGATGCCGACGTTGCCGCCGAGCTTCACGTAGGTGAGGCCCTTCTCCTTCGCCATCGCCTCCTGCGGGTCCTCGGCGGAGCGGTCGCGCAGCTCGGCCAGCTCCTCGTGGCGGAACAGGGCGCTGTTGTCGATCGTCACCTTCGAGTCGAGCGCGACCACCTCGCGGTCGGAGGTGACGATCAGCGGGTTGACCTCGATCAGGGTCGCGTCCTCGGCGAGCGCGACCTGGTGCAGCTTCACCAGCATCTCCGCCACCTGATCGGTGACGTCCTCGTCGATCCGGGCGTCCATGGCATCTCGCGCCCAAGCTCGTCGGTGAGCTCCTCGCCCGGGCTCGATGTGGCGCCTGACCAGGGCGTCGGGGTCCGTCTCCGCCACCTCCTCGACGTCCATGCCTCCCATGCGCGAGAGCATCGCCAGCAGCTTCTTCTCCGAGCGGTCGAGGATGATCGAGGCGTAGTACTCGGCGTCGATCTCGGAGGCCCGCTCGATCCAGACCTCGTGGACGGTGAAGCCGCGGATGTCCATGCCGAGGATCGCCTCGGCGTGCTCGAGCGCCTCGTCTGCGTCGTTGGCGATCTTGATCCCGCCGGCCTTGCCGCGCTTGCCGATCCGCACCTGCGCCTTGACCACGCACGGGTAGCCGATCTCGCTCCGCGGCCGCGACCGCGGCGTCGACGGTCGTCGGCGTGGCGACCCTCGGGAACCGGGACGCCGTGCTTGGCGAAGAGCTGCTTGCCCTGGTACTCGAGTAGATCCATCGGGTCGGGCGGCGAGCCTATCGCCAACGGCATGCGCGAGCCTGGCATAATCGCGCGCGCCGCTGATGCCACTACCGAAGCTCAAAGACATCACAGTGGGTGACCACCGACTGCTACGGGACCCTGATCGACTGGGAGAAGGGGATCATCGACGCCTTCACGGCGGAGGCCGACGCGAGACGGCTTCAGCTTCGACGAGGAGCCGTTCATCGAGCCGCTTCCTCGAGGTCCAGGCCGAGATCATGCGCGGCTCCTACGAGCTCTACGCCGAGGTGCTGCGCCGCGACCGCGGTCAAGGTCGCCGGCGAGATCGGCTGGGAGCTCGAGCCCTCGCGCGCCCAGTTCCTGCCCGACAGCGTCGGCCGCTGGCTGCCCTTCCGCGAGGCCAACGCCGCCATGGACCGGCTGGCGAAGCGCTACGACGTCGGCATCGTCTCCAACATCGACGACAAGCTGCTCGGCGTCTCGCGGCGGCACCTGCGAACCGAGCTCGACCTGGTGGTGACCGCCCAGCAGGTGCGCAGCTACAAGCCCGACCCCGCCCACTTCAAGGAGTGCGCCCGGCGGATGGGCGGCAAGAAGGGCTGGGTGCACATCGGCAGCGGCTACGAGTCCGACGTCGCGCCGGTGTTGAAGATGAACGTGCCGGTGATCTGGGTCAACCGCCAGGGCGAGAAGCTCGACGGCCGCAAGAAGCGCCACCGCCGAGGTCAAGACCTTCCGCGAGGCGGCGAAGAGGCTCGGCGCCGGGCTGACGCCGTCGCCGTGGCCCGCGCCGACGCGACCCGCCGACGAGGCGATGGTGGCGCGCGCGCACGAGCGCTTCGCCGCCGAGCGCCGGCGCGCCCGGCACCGGCGCCGGCGAGCGGCGCGGAGCGCTTCCCAACCTGATCGTGATCGGGGGGCTGAAGTGCGGGACGACCAGCCTGCACCACTACCTCAACCTCCACCCGGAGATCGCGATGTCGCGGCCGAAGGAGCTCAACTTCTTCGTCGCCGAGCTCAACTGGCCGCTCGGGCCCGGACTGGTACGCGAGCCACTTCGACCGCCGGCGCCGCGTGCGCGGCGAGAGCTCGCCCCACTACACCAACCGGCCCCGCTTCGACGGGCGTCGCCGAGCGGATGCGCTCGCTGCTCGCCGAGCCCGCCTCGTCTACATGGTCCGCGACCCGATCGACCGCATGCTCTCCCACTACCTCCACAACGTCGGGGGCGGCTACGAGGACCGCCCGCTGGCCGAGGCGCTCGCCGACCCGAGAGCGCCTACGTCGACCCGCAGCCGCTACGCCTTCCAGCTCGAGCCCTACCTCGAGGCCTTCGGCGCCGGAGCGGATCGAGATCGTCACGCGCGAGGAGCTGAAGCGACGACCGCGCGGCGACGATGCGGCGGCGTGTTCGAGCTTCCTCGGCGTCGACCCCGGCTTCACCTCGCCAGCAGTTCGAGCGCGAGTGGGAGACCGGCAGCGGCGAAGTGAGGCGGCCGGCTTCCGGCTCATGGACCGCGCGGTGCGCCTTCCCGGGCTGCGCGCGCTCGACCGCAACTTCGACCGCCTGCCCGAGTCGCTGCGCTGGCTCGTCGAGCGGATCGTCCACGACCCGGCGCCGGCGAGGCGCCGAAGCCCGAGCTCCCGGCGCCAGCTGCGCGAGCTGCTCGAGGCTCTTTCGCGACGACGTCGCCCGGCTCGAGGGCTCGCCGGTCGCCCCTTCGGCTGGCTCGGGTAGGCCCGCCTACCTAATCTGTCCGGCATGAGCGATCGCCGTCGCAGCCGACGAGCGGACCGGGATCGCCGAGGCGATCCTCGAGGAGCTGCGAAAGCGGGGCCACGAGCCGATCCCGCACGGGGCGCTCACCGACACGGAGCGCGACGATTGGGCCTGGGCCAGCGAGGCCGCGGCGCGCGACGTCGCCGAGGGCCGCAGCCGAGCAGGCGATCGTCTGCTGCTGGACCGGCACCGGGCGCCTCGATCGCGGCCAACAAGGTGCCGGGAGTCCGCGCCGCGCTCTGCGGCGACGCCGCAGACGGCCGCCGGGCGCGGAAGTGGAACGACGCCAACGTGCTCGCGCTCAGCCTGCGCTCGACCTCGCGCGGCCGAGCTCGCCGAGATCCTCGATGCCTGGTTCGAGTCGGCACCCGAGCGCCGAGCCGACGACCGCGCCAACGTCGCGCACCTCTCCGAGATCGAGTCGGCGAGTAGGGACGCGACCGATGCGACGCCTGCTGCCCGACCCGGGCCCGACCACCGTCGCGCGAGCAGCTCGACGAGCTCGACCTGGTCGGCGATCGCCCACGACGATCGGCCCTACATGGTCACCAACTTCGCCCTCACCGTCGACGGCCGGGCGACGATCGACGGGCGATCCGGCCCGATCGGCAGCGAGACCGACACCGCGATGCTGGTCGGGCTGCGAACCACCGTCGACGCGATCATGATCGGGGCCGGCACGATGCGCACCGAGCGCTACGGGCGGCCGGTCGCCGATCCCGACAGCGCGCGCGCCGCGAGCGCCGCGGGCTGCCCCCCGACCCGCTGATGGTGCATCGTCAGCGACCGCCTCGACCTGCCCTGGGATGCGGCGCTGTTCACCGGGGGGCGGGCCAGGTCGTGATCTTCACCGCCTCCGAGGCCGAGGCCCCCGAGACCGCGACCTCGGTCACCGTCGTGCGCCACCAGGACCAGGTCGACCTGGCGGAGGCGTTTCGCCACCTGCGGGCCGAGCGCGGCATCCGCGCCCTGCTCTGCGAGGGCGGGCCGCAGCTGCACGCCCAGCTGATCGAGGCGGGGCTCGTCGACGAGCTCTTCGTCACCATCGCCCCGAAGCTCGCCGGCGGCGTCGGGCCGCGCCTGGTGAGGGCCTGGCCGAGCACGAGCGCCCGCTCGAGCTCGCCTGGCTGCTCGAGGACGATGGCGAGCTGTTCGCCCGCTACCGCGCTCCCCTAGCCCCCTCGCCTGCCTCCCGGCCCGCGCCCGTCGTGGCGCGACGTCAGGTCGGTAGTCGGCGATCGGCCCCATCGCCGCTCGGGCGCGCGGCGCTCGTGTCCCGCTGGTCGATCTCCTGCGTGCGGTCTCAGGTCTTCGTGTGCCTCCTCTCATGTTCGGTTCGTCACTCGTCCGTACGCGTGCTGCTCCCTGTCTCCCACCCGGCGCGCGGCCGCTCGCGGCTCCCGCGCTCGCCCCTCGGTCCCTCGCCCGCGAGCTGCCCAGGGCACCGAGCCCCACGCCAGCTTCCTGCGCGTACCTCACTACCCCCCTCAAGGTCCCGCGCGAGCCCGGTCACCCGCAGCGCCACCACCCGCGGCTACGAGCCTTCCGCTACCTCCTCCTCCCCCTCTACCGGTCCTCGTCGCCTAGGAGGAGGCGGTCCTCAGCGCCGATCGGCGTCCGCGCGTCCCGCGCGCGCTCTCCGTCGGCCGGGGATTCCCCGGCGCCCTCGACCCGCTCCTCGCCCCGGCGCAGCATCCGCAGGCCAGGATCGTTGCGCCGAGCATCGCGGCGATCCCGAGCTGACCTGGACGCTGAGCATCCCCTCCCGGGTCCAGTAGACGTCGCGCAGGTCCAGCAGCAGCGCCGCCTCGTCGAAGGTCATCCCGATTCCGGCCCCGAAGGGGATCGCCAGCGTCTCCTCGAGCCGCGGTTGTCGCTGAGCAGCGCCAGGCCCGCCGGCGGCGAACGCGATCAGGATCCCCGGGACGAAGTGGTGGATGTGGCGGCCGCCGACGCTGACGTTGCCGAGCGGCCACCAGCCGCCGCGGATGCCGGCGGTCGAGATCCGCATCAGCGCGAAGCCGCCGACGAACCCGTTGAGCATGTTGAAGAGCACGGTCTCGCCGCGCGGGCGTCGCCTCGTAGCCCTCGACCGCGACCGTGACCGTGTCCTGGGTCGCCCGGCCGGCGGCCCCGAGCGCCTGCTCGGCCGTCTCGAGCACGCTCGCCGGCGCGTCGCGCCGCTGCAGGCGCCGGCGCGCCAGCCGCGGATCTCGCCGCCGAGCACGCGTCCCCGCCGTCCGACCGCCAGCCGCGCGAGGCCGAGCGTCAGCCGGTCGGCGCGGCGGCGATCGTCGCGCCGGGGCGTCGCTGGAGCAGCCTCAGAGCCGGACGAGGTTCGGGGCCTCGATCCCGCGCGTGACGCCGCGCAAGTCGAGCACCAGCGCCGCCTCGCGCGACGACCCGCTCGTAGTCGACCTCGGCATGGGCGGTGACGATCAGGCGAGGTCGGCAGCGGCCGAGCTCCGCTCGAGGTCCGCCGAGGCGCAGCCCGAGCTCGGGCAGCTCGGGGACGTGCGGGTCGTGGTAGGCGACCTCGGCGCCCAGCTCGCGCAGCTCGCGGATGATCTTCAGCGCCGGCGACTCGCGCATGTCGCCGACGCCGGCCTTGTAGGCGACGCCCAGGACCAGCATCCGCGAGCCGCTGACCGGCTTGCGGCGCTCGTTGAGCGCGCGCTCGACCTTGCTCGACGCAGAACTGCGGCTGCGCCTGGTTGAGCTTGCCGGCCAGCTCGATGAACTCGGTATAGAAGTCGTGCTCGCGGGCCTTGAAGGCGAGGTAGAAGGGGTCGACCGGCAGGCAGTGGCCGCCCATCCCCGGGCCGGGCTCGAAGCGCATGAAGCCGAACGGCTTGGTCGAGGCGGCGTCGACCACCTCCCAGACGTCGATCCCCATCCGGTCGCAGAGCTGGGCGAGCTCGTTGACGAGCGCGATGTTGACCGAGCGGAAGATGTTCTCGAGCAGCTTCGTCAGCTCGGCCGCCTCCGGCGAGGAGACCGTCGACGACCTCGTCGCAGATCAGGCGGTAGAGCTCGACGGCGCGCCGGCGGCACTCGTCGGCGTCAGCCCGCCGACGACCTTCGGGGTCGTCCGCATCGTGTGGTCGGTGCGGCCGGGGTCGATCCGCTCGGGCGAGAAGGCGAGGTTGAAGTCGCTGCCCGCGCGCGAGCCCCGACTCCTCGAGGATCGGCAGCAGCCGCTCGCGGGTCGTGCCCGGGTAGGTGGTCGACTCGAGCACCACCAGCTGGCCCTCGCGCGAGGACGCGCGACGAGCTGGGTCGCGGCGTCGACGATGTAGGAGAGGTCGGGCTCGCGCTGGTTGGCGAGCGGCGTCGGCACGCAGATCACGATCGCGTCGCAGGCGGCGAGCGCTCGGGTACTCGCCGGTCGCGGTGAACCGCTCGGCGACCGCGCGCAGCCGCTCCGAGGTGACGTCCTCGATGTCCGACTCCGAGCGGCGCAGCCGCTCGACGCGGCGCGGATCGGCGTCGAAGCCGACGACGTCGCAGCCGCCTCGGCGAAGGCGACCGCGAGCGGCAGCCCGACGTAGCCGAGGCCGATGATCCCGACCTTCATGGCGGGTAAGTGTAGGTTGCTCGGTGGACTCGCAGACGAGGTTTGGGGGACCCTCAGGCGGCGATCAGGTCGCGCAGCGCGGCATCGATCCGTGCGGCGTCGTCCCCCACCGTGGCGTCGGCGAGACGCTCAATCAGCCGGGCGTTCAGCTCTGAGGCCCCGTCGTCAGCCGCCGTCCGCCGGGGCCGCGACAGGGATCTGGAGCTTGGCGGCCACCAGGACCGCCGCCAGCGCCAGGTTCGTGGTGGACACGAGCAGCACCGCGTTCGGTTGCCTCGCCAGCAGCCGTTCGAACGCGATCAGCGCCGCCGCCAGCTCGCCGACCTGGTCGCCCGGAGCGGCGTCGAAGTCGTTCTCCTGGGCCGCGCGACGCCGCGCCGGCTGCCTCGAGCGCCCCCGCGAGCGGGTGGGGGCGGCTCCCTTCGCCGACGATCAGAACCCTCATGCCGCTAACCCATACCAAGTAAACGGGTTACCCAGCAGCCCGGGTTGCGCATCGCCCCCGCCCCGCCAGGTATTAGGGTTGTGGTGGTTCGATGAAGCGGCTACTGGCACCGCTGAACGTAGGCGTCGGGGCAACCCGGCATCTGATCTGGTACCTGAGCTACCAGATCACGGGCGAAACGCGCGACGCGGCCCGCACGCCCACCTCAGGACGCGTCCAGCCAAGCGGACGCAGCTAGAGAGACGCAGCTAGCCACCGGGCACCTAGACTCCTCGCGTCGGTTCGGTTTCGGCCGAGGAGGATGATGCGTTGGACGGGCTGATGATGGATCGCCCGCTTCTCGTCAAGCAGATCGCGGAGCGAGCAGAGGCGGTGTTCGGCCACCGCGAGGTGGTGGCGCAGACCCAGGAGGGCGTGGAGCGCTCGAGCTACGGGCGGGTCGTCGACCGCGCGCGGAGGCTGGCGAGCTCGCTCGCCGGCCTCGGCGTGGGGCCGGGAGACCGGGTCGCGAGCTTCGCCTGGAACTCGCTCCGCCACCTAGAGCTCTACCTGGCCGTGCCGAGCACGGGCGCCGTCCTGCACACGCTCAACATCCGGCTGTTCGAGGAAGACCTCCGCTACATCGTGCAGCACGCGGACGATCGTGTGATCTTCCTCGATGCCTCGCTGGCGTCACTGATGCCGCAATTCGAGGGCACCCACCGTGAGGTCCTGATGCCGGACGGTCCCGGCGAGCGGGAGGGAGCCCTCGATTACGAGGAGCTGGTGGCCGGCGGCGACCCGGGCTTCGAGTTCCCCGATCTCGACGAGAACAGGGCGGCGGCGATGTGCTACACGAGCGGCACCACCGGACGGCCCAAGGGGGTGCTGTACTCGCACCGCTCGATCGTCCTCCACACCCTCGGCGCCGCGCTGCCCGACTCGATGGGGATTCACGAGGCCGACTCGGTGATGCCGGTGGTGCCGATGTTCCACGCCATGGCCTGGGGCATCCCCTACATCGCCGCGATGATGGGGGCGAGGCAGGTCCTGCCCGGTCCCGACCTGAGCCCGCAGGGGCTGGCCAACCTGATCGGCGCCGAGGGCGTCACCTGGAGCGCCGGCGTGCCGACGATCTGGAACGGCTTGCTGGAGCTCGATCCCGCGCCTGACCTGTCCAACCTGCGTGAGCTCAAGGCGGGTGGCTCAGCCGTGCCCGAGCCCATGATCCGCGCCTTCCAGGAGCGCTTCGGGGTGCCGCTGGTTCAAGGCTGGGGGATGACCGAGACAAGCCCGCTGGCCGCCGCCTCCCGCCTGCCGGCAGGGGTGGAGCTCTCGGACGACGAGGCCTATGCGTTGCGAGCCAGCCAGGGTCGCGTCCTGCCGCTGGTCGAGTTCCGCATCGACCACGAATCGGGCGGCGAACTGCAGGTTCGCGGCCCGTGGATCGCGCGCGCCTACTACCAGGACCCGGCGGGGACGAGAAGTTCACCGACGACGGCTGGCTTCGAACCGGCGACGTGGCCGAGCTGGTGGACGACGCGTTCATCAGGCTCGTGGATCGCACCAAGGACCTGGTGAAGTCGGGCGGCGAGTGGATCTCCTCGGTCGAGCTCGAGAACGCGATCATGGCTCACCCCGACGTGGTCGAGGCCGCGGTGATCGCCGTGCCCGACGAGCGCTGGGGAGAGCGGCCGTGCGCGTGCGTGGTCCGCCGCGAGGGCAGTGACCTCGACGCCGGGGGCCTCGAGACCACCTCGGCGAGCGGGTGGCCAAGTGGTGGGTCCCGGACCGCTTCGAGTTCATCGAAGAGGTGCCCAAGACCTCGGTCGGCAAGTTCGACAAGAAGGTCCTGCGAGCCCGGTTCGCGGCCAGCGAGGCGGGGGTCGCCTCCGAGGCGCGCTGACTCCGATCACGCGCGCTCGGCAACCGTCCGAGCCATCCAGGTGCCCGCAGTAACCTTGCCCGGGGTGGACACCGGGTTCACGGCCCAGGACGCACAGACCGACTTCAGCCGGGCCCGCCGGCGCCAGGCGCTCTCGCGCGGCTCGCGACGCGGCTGCGCCGCGAGCCCGACGACTTCAACCTGATCCTCCCCTTCGAGGAGGTGGTCGAGGCGCTCGGCCGCCGCGGCGAGCGGCAGCCTGGGCCTGCAGACGATCCCGCTCGACTCGATCGTCGGCTCGGTCGACCGCTCGCGCGAGTTCGACCGCAGCTTCCGGCCCACCTCGCGCCGGGTGCGCGCGGCGCTGGCAGCGGATCGCCGAGGCGCATGCGGCGCGGCGAGGCGATGCCGCCGATCGAGGTCTACCGGATCGGCGACCTGCACTTCGTCAAGGACGGCCACCACCGCGTCTCGGTCGCCCGCGCCACTGGGGCGCGAGGTGATCGAGGCCGACGTGACCGAGGTCGATCACCGAGGTCGGCGCCGGAGGGAGCCTGCGGCTCGCCGACCTGCCGCTGAAGAGCCACGAGCGCCTCTTCTTCGAGCGCGTGCCGCTGCCGCCGCGAGGCGCGCGAGCGGATCCAGCTCTCGGATCCGCTGGGACTACGCGAGCTGGCCGAGGGCGTCGAGGCCTGGGGCTTCCGGGTGATGCAGGCGCGGCGGCGAGTTCATGACCCGCGAGGAGGTCGCCGAGGACTGGTTCGACGAGGACTACGAGCCGATCGTCGCGATGCTGCGCGAGGCCGAGCTGATCGGCGACGGACCGAGACCGAGGCCTACGTGCGGGTCGTCAGCCTGCGCTACATGCTGCTGCGCACCCACGAGTGGGACGAGGGGTCGAGCGCCTGCGCGAGGAGCTCGGAGCGCCCGCGCGCGAGGACACGCGAGCACCGCTGCGCAGCTGCGCTAGCCGACCGACGCGCTCAGCGTCAGGCTCTCGCCGCTCTCGGGGTCGAAGAAGTGCAGCTTCGCGGTGTCGACCCACAGCTCGGCCTCCTCGCCGCGCCTGACCTCGCTCGCCGGCGTCGAGCCGCGCCACCACCTGGCCCTCGCCGGAGCTCGGCGACCTCGTCGGCGCCGGCGTCCTCGGCCAGCTCGCGCGAGCTCCTCGGACTCGATCCCTCGCCCTCGACCTCGAAGTAGGCGTACTGCTCGGAGCCCATCGACTCGACCAGGTCGATCCTCGCCCTGAACGTGGCCCCGCGGTCGCGCGCGTCGGCGGCGACCAGCGAGGCGTCCTCGAAGCTCTCCGGCCGGATCCCGGCGATCACCGGTCCGCCGCCGCCGGCCGCCCAGCCGCTCGCGCCTCCGCCGGGACGTCGACCTCGCCGATCGGCAGCTGCACGCTGTCGCCCTGCAGCTCGCCGGCATGAAGTTCATCGCCGGCGAGCCGATGAAGCCGGCGACGAACAGGTTGGTCGGGTCTCGTAGAGCTCGCTCGGCGAGCCCGACCTGCTGCAGCACCCCGCTGCGCATCACCGCGACGCGGTCGCCGAGCGTCATCGCCTCGGTCTGGTCGTGGGTCACGTACACGGTCGTCGTCCCGAGCTCGCGACTGGATGCGCGCCACCTCGGTTCGCATCTGCACGCGCAGCTTCGCGTCGAGGTTGGAGAGCGGCTCGTCCATCAGGAACGCCTTCGGGTCGCGGACGATCGCCCGCCCCATCGCCACCCGCTGGCGCTGGCCGCCGGAGAGGTTCGCCGGCCTGCGGTCGAGGTGCTGCGTGAGGTCGAGGATCCTCGCCGCCTCGGTCGACCTTGCTGGTCGATCTCCTCCTCGGCGGTTCGGCGAGCTTCAGCGGGAAGGCCATGTTCTCGCGCACGGTCATGTGCGGGTAGAGCGCGTAGTTCTGGAACACCATCGCGATGTCGCGGTCCTTCGGCGCGATCTCGTTGACGACCTCGTCGCCGATCCGCAGCTCGCCCTCGGTGATGTCCTCGAGCCCGGCGATCATCCGCAGCGCGGTCGACTTGCCGCAGCCCGACGGGCCGACGAGGATCATGAACTCGCCGTCGCCGATCTCGAGGTTCATGTCCTTGACGGCCTCGAAGCCGTCCGGGAACCGCTTGCTGACTCCGTCGAGGACGATCTCGGCCATTGGATCTCCTCCTTTATCCCTTCACGGCGCCCGCGGTCAGGCCGGCCACGATCCGGCGCTGGAAGATCAGCACGAAGATGATGATCGGAATGGTGACGATCACCGCCGCGGCGGCGATGTTCCCGGTCGGCGCGGTGAACTGCGACTCGCCGGTGAAGAAGGCGAGCGCCGCCGGGACGGTTCGCGAGGCGTCCGACGAGGTCAGCGAGATCGCGAACAGGAAGTCGTTCCAGGCAGAAGATGAAGACGAGGATCGCCGCCGTGAACACGCCCGGCGCGGCGAGCGGGATGATCACCTTGCGGAACGCCTGGAACGGCGTCGCGCCGTCCACCGCGGCCGCCTGCTCGAGTCCCAGGGAATCTCCCGGAAGAAGGCACCAGGATGTAGATCGCCAGCGGCAGCGCGAACGCCAGGTACGGGATGATCAGCCCCAGATAGGTGTCGTAGAGCCCGAGCGCCCGCCACATGTCGAACAGCGGGCCGACCGTCGAGATCGCCGGGAACATCGCGATCGCCAGCGCGCCGGCGAGGATCAGCGCCTTGCCGGGGAAGTCGAGCCGGGCGATCGCGTAGGCGGTGAAGGCGGCGAGCACGATCGCGATCGCGGTCGCGATCAGCGCGATCAGGATCGAGTTGATCAGCGGCTGGATGAACGGGCTGTCGTCGAACCCGCCGCTGAACAGCGCCTCGTAGTTGTCGAGCGTGAGATCGTCGGAGGGCGATGAAGCTGCCGGTCGGTGACCGTCGTCCGGCGTCTTGAACGACAGCGAGATGAGCCAGAGCACCGGGAGCAGCGCGAACAGCAGCACGAACAGGAGCCCGATCGTCCAAGCGCGTATTCGCGCGTTCCTCGTCTGCATCAGGCTCCTACCCTCCGGGCCTCCCCTCAGCCATCCGGACGCCGAAGCCCGTGACGAAGACGAACGCGATGATCAGCACCCAGAAGAAGATCAGCACCGAGACCGCCGAGCCGAGGCCGAGGTTCAGCCGCTCGATCATCTGGTTGAAGCCGAGGATCGACACCGACTCGGTGTCCTGCGCGCCCCCGGTCATGATGAAGATCGTGTCGAAGATCCGCCACGCGTCGAGGGTGCGGAACAGCAGCGCGACCAGGATCGCCGGCTTCATCAGCGGCAGCGTGATCCGCCAGAAGCGCTGCCAGGCGCTCGCGCCGTCGACCTTCGCCGCCTCGTAGAGGCCGTCGTCGATCGTCGTCAGCCCGGCGAGCAGCAGCAGCGCCATGAACGGCGTCGTCTTCCAGACCTCGGCCATGATGATCACGGCGAAGGAGCTGAAGCGCTCGCCGAACCAGGCCTTGTCGTCGGCGATGAACGGCAGGTTGTTGACGAAGCCGGTCTCGGGGGCGAACGCGAACTGCCACGAGAACGCGGCGACCACGGTGACGATCCCGTAAGGGATCAGCACCGCCGCGCGGACCACGCCGCGGCCGAAGATCGCCCGGTACATGACCAGCGCGATCACCATCCCGAGCACGAGCTCGAGCGCGACGGCGATCACGGTGATGAACGCGCGTGTTGAAGACGTCCTGCCACCAGAGCTCGGAGGTGAGCACCGTCCCGTAGTTGTCGAGCCCGACGAAGCCGCCCTCCTCGGGGAAGCGCAGGTCGAGCTCCTGGACCGAGAGGACGATCGCGTAGCCGATCGGGTAGGCGGTGACGAGCAGCATCACGATCACCGCCGGCGCGCACAGCATCCAGCCCAGCCGGCGCTCGGAGCGTGCGTCGGTCGCCTGGCGCGTCGGCGGTCGCGGCCTCCATCAGAGCAGCCCCTCCCGCTTCACCGCGTCCTCGACCTTGCTCGCGCAGCTCGTCGTACACCGGGCTCGGGTCATCGGGGTCGATCTTCGTCGGGCGGGTGGAGCGCCCGCTGGATCGCCAGCGAGAGGTCGGTGTAGGCGGGCGTCTGCGGTCGCGGCGCGGCGTCGGCGATCGAGCGCCTGACAGTCCGCGAAGCCCGGGAAGGCGTCCTGGACGACCTTGTCGGTGTAGAGGTCCTCGCGCGACGGCGGCAGCCCGTCGAGCTCGGTCGCCGTGAGCTGGCTCTCGCGGCGTCGCTGAGGCAGGCGGCCGCCTCGAAGGCGAGGTCGGGGTGCTCGGAGTAGGCGCTGACGCCGAGGTTGAAGCCGCCGAGCGGCGGCCGGCTCGGCCTCCCCTCGACGACCGTCGGGGAGCTTCGCGGAGCCCATGTTCTTGGCGACGTCGGGGGCGTTCGTCCTGCGGCGCTCCCGTAGGCGAACGTGTAGTTGAGCATGAAGGCCGACGTCGCCGGCCTCGAAGCCGAGCCGGCGGTGTCCTCGTCGGAGGTGTCGATGTCGGACGGCGCCGCGGGCGAGTTCGCGAGCCTGCCGATCACCGACAGCGCCTCCTCGGTCGGTCCCTGCGGCAGGTCGACCTCCTCGGGCCCGGAGAGGATCTGGCCGCCGGCCGACTCGATCATGTCGTTGACCCAGACCGTGAAGCCCTCGTAGCGGTTCGCCTGCACCTGGATCGTGCGCCTAGCCGAGCTCCTCGGCCTCGGCGATCATCTCGTCCCAGGTCGCCGGCGGCTCCTGGACCAGGTCGGTGCGGTACCAGAGCACCTGGGTGTTGGAGTTGAACGGCGCGCCGTAGACCTTGCCCTCGAACGACGCCGTCTCGAGCACGCTGTCGAAGACGTTCTGGGTCACCTGCGCTCCAGCTCGCCCGGTCCACGGCCTGCAACCAGCCGGCGTTGGCGAACTCCGCCGTCCAGATCACGTCCATGCCGATGATGTCGACGGTCGAGTCCTCGGCGCCGAGCCGGCGAACGAGCTGCTCGCGCGCCTGGTCGGCGTGGGTGGGCAGCAGCTCGAGCTCGATGTCGTAGCGGCCGTTCGACTCCTCGCTGCAACGCGTCAGCGACCTCCTCGATCGTGCCGCCCGGCTGGATCTGGGCGAACCAGCGAAGCGTCGTGCCGGCGCCTCCTGCGTCCTCGGAGCCGGCGCAGCCCGTGGTCGCGGCAATAGCGGCCAGCACGACCGCCAGACCTACCAACCGAGACTTGCCCTGAACGTTGTGAATCGCTCCTCCTCTCGCGCTTTGGAGGCTTCGGTGTCTACCTGATTCCCATATCTCCCCGCGCGAAACGGCTCAGCTCAATCCGCACCGGTCGCGCGTGAGGCTGAGGTAGTCGACCCGATAAATCCTGGCGTCTCGCATCGTGATCACCTGCGCTAGCTGTCAGCCCACCCCCAGCTCGGGCGCCCCGGGCGGGGCCTCTTCCGGTGGCGGCGCTGGCGCTGGCTCCTCCTCTTCCCGCTCCGCAGCCCTGCGGGAAGCGGAGACGTCAGCCGAAATTCGCACCGCGGCGGACACCAAGGGCGCCGCCAGGACCAGCCCGATCGTGCCGAACAGAGAGCCGCCGGCGATCGTCACGATCAAGACGGCCAACGGATGAAGCCCGAGAGCGGCGCCGTATGCGATCGGCTGCACGATCTGCTGGAGCACGCCGTTGGCGAGCAGGACGACGAGGGCCAGCGCTGCGGCGGTCTCGGGCCCCTCGGCGCCCAGCGCAATCAGGACGGCAAATGCCCCAGCAGCCCACGCGCCAAGGTAGGGGACGTACCCACCGACGAAGGTGACGACGGCGATCGTCCCCGGAAGGGGAACTCCGAGCAGCAGCGCACCCACACCCACGATCGCCGCACTCCAAGCCGCAACGATCGTCACGCCGACGAAATAGCCACGGAGGGAACCGCTCACTCTCCCAAGGATCTTCCGCGCGAGCGGGACCGGAACGCCGAGATGACGCTCGACGAAGCCTCCGATGGTTGGCGCGTCCTTGAGCAGAAAGAAGAGGCTGAGCGCCGTGAAGGAAAGGAACACCGCCAGAGACGCGAGCTTGTCGATCCCCGCCACGAGGCCCTGGGTCAGGGCTTGGAAGCCCGCACTGACGGACGCGCTTGCGTGGTCCTGCGCGTCCTTGGCGGTGGCGGGGTCCACTCCGAGGTCCCTGGCCCACGATTCGATCTCGCTCGCGCCGGCCTGCAGCTTCTCGCTCAGGCTGTCCGCCTGACTGGCGATCCCGGTCAGCACAACCACGCCGACCGCAATCCCTATGGCGACGATCGCGAGGAAGACGATCGTCGCCCCCGCTCCCCTCGGTACCCGGTGCCGCTTGAGCCAATCGACCACCGGGGAGGTCACCGAGGCGATGATCGCGGCAGTGATAACCGGCATGACGATCGTATGCGTCAGAGACAGGAACCAGACCGCTCCGAAGAGCGCGGCCGCCACCCCGACCAGCAGCCAGGACGAGAAGCCGAGGTCACGCAGCCACCCGGGAGCGGCGAAGAGGCCGCTCAGCTCGCTCGGCTCGATCTCGACGAGTTCCTCACCGCTGGGGGCCCCCTCACGCCCCGGTCGCTGCAGCCTGCCCCGGAGGATCGCACGCCTCCGCGTCACCGGCTCAGCGGTCCTCCGGAATCAAACCAGCTCGTTCAGCTTGCGGATTTGGAATGCTCGAACGATGTCGGTGACCCCCTGCATCAGCGCCCAGATGCCGGCGAAGACGAGCAGTACGTAGGTCTTCTCGATAAAGAACTGCCCGCCGGTCCAGAAGGCGAGGATGATCATCAGGATCCCGCCGATCATCGCGAACCACCAGAGCTCATTGACTTCCCGCGTGGCGAACGCCTGGATGAGCCAGAACGCCCCGACGAGGAAGAAGAGAAAGCCGAGGATGTCGGCCATCGCGGCGAAGGTGTTCTCCGGGCTGATGAAGGCGATCACGCCAGCCGCGGCAAAGAGCACGCCGAAGATGTAGTACAGCCACCTCATCCGCTCGGCCACTGATCCGATGGCGAAGTTCTGACCCGCGGCGCCCCAGAACATGATCCCGATGATTACGCCCACCGTGGTCACCGAGGCCTGGTCGAACTGCAGGATCACCAGCGCGGCGATGACCCACGCGACACCGATCACGAGCCAGAGCCACCAGAGCCTCGAGAGATCACGTACCGCCTGACGCGATGCCGGGCTGACTGTGCTTTCCATACCTTCCCCTTTCCAGCGCGGTTGGCATCACCAACGGTATGCCGCGCCTCGGACACCGCCCAAGGGCCGCGCGCCAGCGGTCGGGGTGCCGACCACACCGGCCAGGGCATGTGGACGAGATCAATTACGGTTCGGTGTCAGATGGCGATTCCGGTCGCAGGCATCCTCTTTCTCAGCAACACGCTGGGTGGGATCCTCTTCGTCCTGATTGCGATCGCGTGGGTCCTGGGACTCGTAGACGTGATCTTCAGGCGCCACGACCTCACCCGCACGAAGCGCCTGGCGTGGGTTCTCCTGATTGTGATCCTCCCGATCGTCGGCACCTTCCTCTACTTCGCGCTGCGACCGACCCTTCCGGAGGAAGCCGAGAAGATCGTCTCATCCAGGACCGGGCCCTCCTAGCCCACCTCGTCATAGAGGACGTCGGTCCGCGCGATCCTGTCGTGGAGACCGCGGCGGCGCTCGCTGAACAGGACGCCGAGGAATCCCAGCCCGAGGGTGAGGACGCACAGCGCCACGCCGTAGAGGCGGCGGAGCGCCCGGCGCGTCCCGATCCGCCGCTCCCCGTCGGCCTCCAGGTAGATGTCATACGAACCTCATCCCCGGCGTCTGCCCCACCGACGACCAGAACGTGAGCAGATAGGCCGAGCCCGCCAGCAGCCACGCCACCCCGCCGACGGCGATCGCGTGGTCGGAGACCTGATCGGTGCCGCCCGAGAGGGCCGAGATCAGGAATGCGAAGATCGCGGAGACCACGAAGAACCCGGCGTTGAGGATGCCGATGTCGACAGCGAGCGCGATGAGCCGCGTCGCCAAACCAGCCGCCTGCGCGCGCTCGGTTCGGGCCGGCCGCCTGAGCACGGCCCGGACGACGCGCTCGACGATGTCGTCGAACCCGCGCGCGGCGCGGCCCACCTGGCGCCCGAGGTCCTCGACCAAACCCATCCCTTGCGCCGTGATCGCCGCCCTCACCTCGGGCGCCTCGGCGATCCGCTCGACCAGCCGCTGCGCTTCATCGCTGGCGAGCAGCCGGTCCCAGACGTGATCGAGCATCTCGCTGTCGAGGACCTCGAGGATCGCCCGTTCGACGGCGGGGCTCTGAACTGCCCGTGCGACCGCCTCCTCCACCATCGGACCTTCCAGGATGCGGGCGAAGGCGCGTTCCACCGCCGGGCTCTCCGCGGCGCGGACGATCGCCTCCTCGGCGCCCGCCTCGACCGCACGATCGACCCCGGTCAGCTCGGCGACCCGGCGCACCCCGCGAGCGCCCGTCCCCAGCACGCGACCGGGGAGCGGCTCAGAGCCCGCCTCGCCGGGGCGGGATTCGCGGCGCTCGGGCATCGACGGATCTTCGCTCGCGGTGCGGACGGGCCCGCCCGCGTGAGGCTGGTTAGGATCGCCTGTCAGCCATGCGGAAGTGGATCCCCCTCATCATGCTGGCCTCGGCCCAGTTCGTCATGGTGCTCGATACGAGCGTCATGAACGTGGCGATCTCGCAGATCGTCGACGACCTCGACACGACGATCCAGGGGGTGCAGACGGCGATCACGATGTACACCCTCGTGATGGCGGCGTTCATGCTGCTGGGCGCGAAGCTCGGCGACATCCTGGGTCGCAATCGCGGGTTCGCGATCGGCTTGGCGATCTATGGGGCCGGATCGCTCACTACGGCGCTGAGTCCCAACCTCGGCGTTCTGTTGATCGGCTGGTCTGGGGTCGAGGGGTTCGGCGCCGTGCTCGTGATTCCCGCCATCGCGGCG
Organism: uncultured Actinomycetes bacterium; assembly: GCA_963721735.1. Lineage (GTDB taxonomy): Bacteria > Actinomycetota > Thermoleophilia > Solirubrobacterales > 70-9 > AC-56. The sequence goes on along the minus strand of CAVRKX010000015.1, from coordinate 505,465 downwards.
CTCACCGCCGCCAGCTACGAGGGCCGCGAGCGCGCGCTCGCCTATGCGCTGCTCGGCGGCGTCTCCGCCGTCGCCATCGCTGCCGGCCCGCTGATTGGCGGCTGGGTGACGACGGAGTTCTCGTGGCGCTACGTGTTCGCAGCCGAGACCGTCGTCGTGATCCTCCTCCTGCTCCTTCGCGGGCGGATTCCCCGGGCTGCGGCTGCCGAGCGGCGCCCCCGGCTCGACATCGTCGGCGTGGCGCTTTCCGCGAGCGGCCTCGGCCTGATCGTGTTCGCGATCCTGCGCAGCAGCGTGTGGGGGTTCGTGCAGCCGCGAACGCCGCCGACGATCAACGGCACGGAGATCACCCCGCTTGGCTTCTCGCCGGTGCCGTTCCTGGTGCTCGGCGGCCTAGCGCTGCTCGGGGCGTTCTTCGTCTGGGAGCAGCGCCGCGCCCGGCTCGGCCGGGACCAGTTGCTCGACCCGACGCTGCTGCGGGTCGCCCAGCTGCGCGCGGGGCTCTCGAGCCTGCTGGGGCAGCAACTCGTCCTGATGGGCACCTTCTTCGTCATCCCCGTGTACCTACAGGTCGTGCTGGGCTTCGACGCGTTCGAGACCGGCAAGCGCCTGCTCCCGCTCTCGGGCGCGATGCTCGTCTTCGCGCTGCTGGGGCCGCGGATGGCGGCCCGGCGCTCCCCGCGGACCGTCGCGCAGCTTGGGCTGGTCGCGGTCAGCATCGGTGCGATCGTGATGCTGGCTACGCTCGATGTGACGCTGAACGACACCGGCTTCAAGGTCGCACTCGCCATCGTCGGGGCGGGCGGCGGCCTGCTTGCCTCGCAGCTCGGGAACGTCATCATGTCCTCCGTCCCGCCTGCCAAGAGCAGCGAGGGGGGCGGGCTCCAGGGCACCGCCCAGAACCTCGGCTCCTCGCTTGGGACGGCGATCATCGGGGCGGTGCTGCTCGCGTCGCTAGCGACCGGATTCAGCCAGCGGATCGCCAACAACCCCGACGTTCCAGCGGCCGCCCGCGAACAGATCGCTTCCAACGCCCAACAAGGGATCGACATCGTGCCCGTGGCGGACGTCGAGAAAGCCGCGGTCGAGGGCGGTCTGACGCAGGACCAAGCCCAGGCTGTCGCGGCGGACTACGGCGACGCGCAGCTCGAGGCGCTGCGGCTGGCTCTCGGCGCCGTCGCCGCCGCCGCACTACTGTCGCTTTGGTTCACGCGCCGACTGCCGACGGAGTCGCTCGCGGACGGGGAGGTCAGCGGCGTGGAGCCAGCGGCCGCGACTGCTTCGTAAAGCAGAACTGTGCGCCGCGGCGGATAGCCGCAGCAGGCAGAGGAGTGCCGAGCTAGGTGCAGAAACACGGTGAATGGAGCAACAGGCGTCGCCGCCTCCATTCCGCGAAGCGATGCAGCAGCGCCTCCAGCGGAAGGTGCTCCGGCCGCGCGTCGCAGCGTCCCTGATTGTCTCGCTCTGGGGAGTTGGAGTCGTCGTCTTCGGCGTTCTCGAGCGCCTCGTCAACCCGGAGACCTTCGACAACGTCTGGCTCGCCATGTGGTGGGCGCTCCAGACGGTCACCACGGTCGGATACGGCGACGTTGTGCCCGGCGATACGGCCGGCAAGTTGATCGCCGCCTTCCTGATGCTTGGCGGGCTCTCCTTGTACGCGGTCCTCACGGGAGCGATCACCAGCGCCTTCGTGGCGGAGGCGCAGGCTCAGAGGCAAGCGAGCAAGGAGGACCCGGTCGCGGGCAGGCTCGAGGAGATAACCGCGCAGCTCGAGGCGATCCGCGCGGAACTCGCCCGCCTCGACACTCGGACCGACTAAGGTCTGCCAGCCCCGCAACGGGCGGGGCGGGGCGGCCCTATGAGCACCATTCTGCAAATCCTGCCGCTGGCGTTCGTGATGATCGCCGGGCCGCAGATCCTGAGCGCCATTTTTTTCGCCACCACCGAACGGTGGCGGCTCAATACCGCCGCCTACGTATTGGGAGCGGCGCTTTCGATCAGCATCGTCGTCACGCTCGCGTTCTTACTGAGCAGCGGCGCCTCCAACGCGGGAATAGCGGATGACACCATCTACTACGTCGTCTTGGCGCTGCTCCTCTTCGCCATGGTGCATGCCTACCGCACCAGGAACACGGCGGAGCCACCGAAGTGGATGGGCAAACTGCAGACGGCGAGCCCGAGGTTCTGCTTCGTGCTCGGCTTCCTACTGCTCGGCGTCTTCCCGAGCGACCTGATCGTCTCGATCTCGGTCGGATCCCACCTGTCGGTGCAGGACGCCCCCTGGTGGTATTACCTCGCCTTCCTCGCACTCACCCTGCTGTTCCTGGCTCTGCCGAGCCTCCTGGTTCTGATCATGGGCAAGCGTGGGGAGGCGTTCCTTCCAAAGGCGCGTGACTGGATGAACGCGAACTCCTGGATCGTCAACGAGCTCGTGCTCCTCCTCTTCGTCGGGATCGTGATCAGCGACATCGTGGGCTGATCGAGCGCCCGCAAATGCAGCCGGTTTGCCTCAGGAGCCGAGCAGCTTCGCCTTCTGCGCTGCGAACTCCTCCTCCGTCAGCACGCCTTTGTCGCGCAGCTCCCCAAGCTCCTTCAGTTGCTGGATCGGGTCGGGGGCGGGCGCGGCCGCCGCAGGGGGGGCCTCTTCGTACCCACCCTGCTGTGGCTCCTGCTCGGCCCAGCGCGACGCCTGGCGGCGGGAGACGCGGTTGCTGACGGTGGTGGCGGTTCCGGCTATGACGGCAGTTCGTGCGACACCTCGTAGCAATCCTGGCATCAGTTGCTCCTTTCCTGGTTCAAGACGTTGTGGCGGCCTCGGCTTCCTCAGCAGCGTCGAGGGCGGCGAGGACGGCCTGGACCGGGATGCGACCGAAGGCGACGAGTTGACCGCCCGAGCGGCGAACCGCGGTCGCGAACGGAGCGGCCCACCTGTTCTCGTACACGAGCAATGCCGCCGAGGTGCCGGGTTCGAGCGCCTCTGCCGCTTCGGCGGCGTCCTCATCGGAGAGAAGGCCCGAAGACGCACCCTCGAACACCTTCAGCTCCTCCACTTCCTGCCCCAGGTCCGCGATTTCCAAGCCGGCAACCGAACCGTCCTCGGCCTTGGCGATGAACGCCAGATCGAGGACGCGGATGATCCCGCGCTCGACCAAGTCGACCACCAGCGGCGCCGCCTCCCCCGTCGGCTGGCGGCCCGGCCACGCGATCACCAGGAAGTCGATCGGGCCCATCGCTTCAAGCTCTTCGGTGCTCACTGGCGCTCCTTTCCTGGGGAACAGTTGCCGCGTCGAGGCTATTGATACGCCATCGGTGATGCATCACCCGGTTCGCATGATGTCCGGCGGATGAGATCGTAGCCCTGAGGAGTGTCCTGGGCGCTAGGTGCCCTGCCAGGGGTCCTCGCCCAGGAGCCCCGCGTCGCGAGCCCTAACCACGGCTTCGGCGCGCGATGACGCGTCGAGCTTGCGATAGACCGCCTGCGCCTGCGTCTTGACCGTATTTGGCGAGACGTGGATCCGTTCACCGATCTCGCGGAAGGAGAGGTGACTGGGCAGGTACTGAAGGGTGCGTAACTCAGCATTCGTCAAGGCCCACTCTCGTCCACGACGCTCTGTCGAGGCCGATCCGAGGGCAGCGACCGACTCCTTCAGCCATTGCCTCAAGATGATGGCGTCCGGTGTCCGCTCGAAGAAAGCCGACGCCTCGTCGAGCAGAACGCGGCCGCTCTCCAGGTCGTCCAGCCGAGCGCAGGCGCGGAACAGGACCAGTCTGGTCTCCGCCTCGTACCAGGGCGGAAAATCGGTGAGAACTCCAGGAGCCGCTTGGCGTCCTTGCTGTCTTCCTGCGCTCGCTCGACCCGACCCTCGTGTGAGTGGACCAAGGCGGACGTCGCGAAGACGAGAACGATGCTCGCATAGTCGCTCAGGCCACAACGGCGCACCTGCTCGCGGGCTTGAGCGATCAGGCGGGATGCCCTGTCCCAGTCGCCGTCCTCGACTGCGATCAGGCAAAGCTGCGCCAGGGAAATCACCTCGATGATCGGCGAGACAACCGCACCGCGGCGCACCCCTTCCTGGAGCATGGGCAACGCCCGGCCCGGGTGCCCCGTCAGATGGCTCGCGACGCCTCGGCTCAGGTAACAGGCGGACTGCCAGGGAGCATCCGCGGGATGGAGCTCGGACGCGCGCGCGGCGTCCTTGCCCATCTGGACCACCCCGTTCATCGCCAGCAGGGCATGGAGCAAGTGGATGTCGGGTTGAATCGATTCGGGTGTGTCCGTGGTTTTTGGGATTCCTTCGGCGACCCTGGCCCAGTGAGCCGCCCGATCACCCCGCCCACGGGCGAGGTGGGTATGAGCGGCTGAAAGGGCGAGCGCGGAGGAGGTAGCGACCGACTCGTCGCCGATCTGTTCGAACCAACGTACGAGTGTTGCGATTCGCCCTCGGCCGCTGACGTCGGGATAGGCGAGCCAGATCAATTCACCGGCCTGCTCTAGCTCTCCGGCGGCGATCGCGTGATCGACCGCGCGGTCGGTGTCGGAGTGGGCCGCGTACCAGCGGCTCGCCCGCGCGTGGAGCGCCGCGACGGTCGCGTCCGGCTCCAGCCGGTGGAGCTCCGATCGCAGCATCTCTGCAAAGAGATGCTGATAGCGGTACCTGCCGTCGCTTCGATCCAGCGAGAGGACCAGGGAGTTCGATCGCGCCAGGTCTCGCAGCACCCGGGCGGAGCCCGACCGCTCCAAGACGGCGTCGCAGAGCGGGCCGGAGAGCTCTTCGAGCACCGAGCTGCGAGTCAGGAAGCTGAGCGTGGTGGGCTTGGTGGCCGTGAGAAACTCGTCGCGGAGGTAGTCGACCACGATCCGGTCATCGCCAGCGAAGGAGGCGACGGCCGCGCTTGTGTCCGGCTGGTCGGCCACGGAAAGGCCGGCGAGATAGAGCGCGGCCGGCCATCCTTCCGTACGCTCGAAGAGCCGATCGAGCTGAGCCGAGCTCAGCTCGAGGCCGATCCTGCCGAGAAGCTCGCCGCTCTCTGCCCGCGTCATCGAGAGATCTCGCCCGACTCAGCTCGGCGAGCTGCCGGTGAGCGCGCATCCGCCCGAGCGGCAGCGGCGGCTCGGTTCGAGAGGCCAGCGCGAGTTGCGCTCCAACGGGGAGATACTCGACCACTGTCTCGAGCACCTCGAGCGCCTTTGGGGAGGTGATTGCGTGAACGTCGTCGATGACCAGCACGAATGGCTTGCTGCGGCTCCGGAGCGACCGGCCCAGACGCGGAAGCACGACGGTCGAGACGCTCGGATCCGGAGCCGCAAGCGAGGCCATTACGTCCGGCGCGACGGGCTCGATCTCCTCCAGCAGCTCCACGATCGAGGCGACCAAGAGGGCGGGGTCGTCGTGTCGCGCGTGGGCCGTGAGCCAGGCGAAGGGACGCTTCTCGGCGGCCGCCCACTCAGCCAGACAGGTTGTCTTCGAGTAGCCGGCCGGAGCGGTGAGCAGCACCAACCGCGCGGAAGGCGATCGGAGCAGCCGGTTTACCAGCCGTGGCCTGCGTACGAGCTCCGGGCCGAAGGGAGGCCGACCCTTGGCGGCGACGAACTCGCTCGCGAGCCCCGCGGCCAGCTCCCCCCTCGTGCTCGGCTTCAAAGTCGCTTGCCGGCCGTCGAGACCGGTCAGCGTCCGTGCTGCCATTTGTCAGCAGCCTAACCTCACCAGCAGCCCCGCGTCAACCCCGGATTCACCCAACGCGTCGCCCTCTTTCATCCATTTCGGATGACGCCGTAGTGACCCCAGGCGTGCCGCCCGCCTCCTCGCCGGCGTGCGGTTTGAGCTCCAGACCGGTCTCGGCGAGCCACTCCCGGAGCGCATCGTGCATCGCCCTTACGCCGACGATCGGACCGTTCACCTCTTTCCAAGAGACTGGTACCAAGGCGAAGGGATGACTCTGCCAGCCGCCGATGCCACCGTGGGAGCCCATGAACTCCTCGAACGGCGCGACCTCGTTTGCCTCCGGGTCGTACATGCAGTTGACCAGCAGATCCGGGCAGTGAGGAAACCCGTCCGTGCGCCGGAGATGATCGGCGGCGTTCGCCCCGAAGTGCCGCAGCGGATCCTCGCCGCTGACCGAGTCATCCCGAAGACGCCGAGACCCGTGTGCGCCGAGGACGATCGCGCCGTCGTCGTCGGCGCGCACCATGACGAAGCCGATTCCGGGGTGACCGATCAAGGCGGAGATCAACCTGGGGTGAAGCTGGTCGATCTCACCGATGGTCATCCGGTGCGAGCGCTCGGTCAGGTAGATCAGGCCAAGGCCGCCCGATGCCAGCACAACCGCCTCGTGCTCGGAGGCGTCCGACTTCTCCTGCTCCACCGCCTCACGGTTCGGCCCGAGCACCACCTCGCCGTCGACCAGGTTGTCGCGGGTGGCACGGGCGAGCATCCTCCCGCCCGCATTGTCCTCGTCGCGGGCATCGGTGAGCGCGCCGCCGACCGTGCTCAATCCCTCGTCCGACGCCGCGGGCGAGAACACCTCGCCGCGCCGGAGCGCGTCCTGGACGAGATCGCCCAGTTCGAGCTCGTAGCGCTGCCGGAATGGGCGGCCCTGGCTCTGGCCGTGGTCGGAGAGAACCACCAAGTGGTAGGGGCGCGGCGCCTGCTCCACCGCCCGCTCCAAACGGGCGAGTTGGGCATCGTGCTGCTTCAAAACAGCGAAGGCGTCGGGCTGCTCAATTCCCGAGTGGTGGGCGACCTCGTCATATCCGACAAAGGTCGAATAGACGACCGGAACGCCCTCGACGATGTCGCCGAGCAGGGTGGCGACGTTGAGGTCGCGCATGATCACCGTGATCGCCCCCCTCATCAGCGGGTAGACCCCGCCGCGGTGGACGTGTTCCTCGCCTCGTCGTTTTTGGCCGCGGGCCGCCCTCAACTCCAGGAGGACGTCCCAGAAATAGAGGGCGATGGTGCGGGTGAGACCGTACGGATCGGCGAAGTAGGCGAGGTACTCCCCCGCGCTCGAGCGGCGGCGGTCCCTGATCACGCTCATCGTCGCGGAGCAGCGCGGAGCGTCCCCGGAGAACAGGTTGCCGCGACTGGCGCCGTCCACCGCCAGCAGGCCCCCGCCGTCGGAGCGCCGCTGCTCGAGCTCGGCCGCGTCCTTGCCGTGGTTGGAGACCATGGTGCGGCCGCTCTCCTTCTCGTACCAGCGGAAGGCGGGCATGTCGTGATTGCTGCCCAGCAGCAGCCCGGCCTGGCTGGCGCCGGTCTGCGAGGAGAGGTCGCACTCCCAGGGAACGATGCGGTGACTTCCCTGCTCGAGCCACCGAGCCATGTTCGGCGCCTGGCCTTCGCGAAGCGCTCGGCGCAGGACCGGTTCCGCCAGACCATCGATTTCGAACAGGATCACCCCCGGAACCTCGGTGCGGCTGGCGTCACGCACGCGACGCGCGCGGCGGCGCACGATCCGGAGCTGACGTGCGTCGTCGTCGAAGCTCAACGCCGGAGTCAGCAGCATCAAGGCGATCGACACCACGAAAGCTGCTGCGATCGCGCTCAGGAAGGGAGGCGAGTTCCCGTCGACCACGTTGATCGCGATCGTCACCACGGCGGCGTTCAGCGCCAGTGAGGCGAGGCCGAAGCTCAACACGGTCAGGGGAAGGACCACGCGAATCACAAGCGGCCAAAGCAATGCGTTGATCAGGGCAATCAGCGCGGTGGTCAACAGCGCCGCGCCAAAGCTCGGCACGTCGATCCCCGGGATGAGCCCAGCCGCCGCCCAGAAGACCAAAGCGACCAGGGCCCAGAGGACGAGCCCGCGGATCGCCACCCCGGCCGCGTGGACCAGCGAACGCAGGGCGCCCATCAGCCGCCCTCTTGCTGGTCGGTCTTTAGCGAACGCTTGGTTGCCATCCGAATGGGATTGGATCCATCCTGCTCACCGCATGAGACACGGAAGCCCGGCGCTGCGCATCATCCACACCAGGTGATGCCCAGAGCGCCGTCCGCGTCTTGGCTCGGGCCTGACCACGAAACGCAAGCTCGCCTCGGTTTCCCGCTGCGCTAGATTTAGAACGCAACCCGTCGAGGACGAGAGGAGCAGGCATGGATTTCAAGAAGCTCGCCGACCGGGCGAAGCGGACCGTCGATAAGCGTGGAGGGACCGAGAGCCTCAAGGAGGATGCCGCCGAGCTCAAGGACATCGCGACCGGCGAGGGAAGCCTGAAGGACAAAGGAAAGGATGCCGCCAACGCGATCAAGCAACCGGGCGCTGGCTCTGGGGCCGCCGGCGACAAGGAAGCGCCCGCCCCGCACGAGTCCCCACCCGCCTGATTCCCCTCACCCTCCCTAGGGCCGGTCCACCGGGTGCCCACGGCTTCTCAGGTGGCGATTCGCCGCGGCTACACGGACCTGGAGCTCGGTCTCGGGTCCGGGTGTGAGGGGGTCCTCGTCGATTGCTGCGCCTTCCGTTCTCGCGGCTGCTCGTGCCGCAGCGTCCTCGATTAGCGCGTATCGGCGGGGGCCGGTCGTGGTGTGGTGCGGGTGAGCAACTCTCCGAGATCATTGGCCTGCGCCACACGCGTTCCCATATAGCGCGGTCCACCGACTCGCTTGAGCCGGGCGAACAGTCCCCGGTGGCCTCTCGGCTCTTTGAGCGCCTCCGGGCAGAACCGCATGAGAATCGTCTTGCTGATCGACGTGTGGTCGAACAGCGTGTGCGATACGGAGCCCGGCTCGACCCACGGCGAGACGATCAGTGCCGGTATGCGCACGCCGTACCGGCCGAACGTCTGCGGGTCGTCATCGGGCGCTTCGGGTGGCGCCACGTGATCGAAGAAGCCGCCGTGCTCGTCATAGAAGATGACCAGCAAGACCCTTTCCCACTGCGGACTCGTCGCGAGCGCGTGGTAGACGGCAAGCACGAGCTCCTGCCCGTCCTTGATGTCCGCGGGTGGGTGGTCGTCGTTCGGCTGAAAACCAACCGGGTTGAAGTTGCTGAAGTTCGGGTCGATCCAGGCAACCGACGGTAGTGACCCGCGTGCGGCGTCTTCGAGAAAGCTCGCCGCATGTGCGTCGATCCTGAGCTCGAGGCGACTCTTCCAATTCAAGTTGCCGTGGCTGAAGAACGCGAACCTGTGGTGATGGCCCAGGCAATAGTGCGCGTCCGCGAAGCGCAGTGTTCCCGCCTCGAATGAGTACCAGCGCCAAGAGATGTCATGAGCATCGAGGTGCCGCACGAACGACGGTTGGTTGTAGATCGGCGGCAGATTGAGCGACAGGTCATCGCGGCTGCCGGCGGCACGGCCGCAGATTGCGTACAGGCGGTTGGGCCAGGTCGCCCCGGGAACGGAGCTAAACCAGCGATCGCAGACCGCGAACTCGCGCGCGAGGTGATCGTAGACCGGGACGTCAGTGTCGTTGTAGTAACCCATCACACGACCTGGGTCCGCGTCGTGCTTGCCGCTCGCTCGAAAGCGTGGCGGCGTAGCTCGCGACGAAGCCGTTCATCCTGCCGTCACCGATCTGCAGGTCGACCGCGCCCCCGGAGTGGTCGGGATCGTCCGCTATCGCGGTGGTGTCGAGATGATGGACCGGATATTTTCGCCCGCGGTGCTCGTTGGCGAACTCCGCTCGCAGGCCATCCACGTCCCCGCGGCCATGCTCGAGCGAGAGGTATCCAAGCATGTGATCAAACGACCGGTTCTCGAGCATCAACACGACTATGTGATCGATCTTCCCAAGGTTGGCGGTACTGCCCTCCTCAGTGAGCCTGGTCGCGGCGACGTGGTCCTGAATGCTGGTCATCTCTCGCAAATCCAAGTATCTCGCGCTGGAGGCGAAGCCCGCTTGCCAGTCGCCGCCCCAGTCAGGGTGATCATGAGTGGGCGATGCCGCGAGCGATCAGAAACGCGCCGAGGAGCGCCGCGACCACGATCGCGATCCGGCGGCCGTTTGCCGACAACCAGTGATCCATTCGCGCGACGAGCGCGTCGGTGCGCTCGGGCGCGAGGATCAGACCGAGCAACGAGATCTCGGCGAGCAGGAACATGATCAGGTTGAAGACGAGGACCTGGAAGACGTCGAGTCCGGTCGAATGGTGCCCCGCGGCGATGTCCTTTAGCGCGATCAGATAAAACGCTCCGGGCAGGTTGATCGCCAGCCCAGCGGCGAACACGATCGGGACCGAGCCGCGGGCGAGGATACGCTGGGACCACGGCTCACGATCCCCGGCGTCGTCCCTCGGGGGGCGTCGCGACTTGCGGCGATCCTGAAAGCGTTGGTCGGCGCGCGTGGCCAGGGCAACTGCGAGCAACAGGGCGAGGCCGCCGATCGCGAGGTCCGCTCCCCAGCCCAGCGTCGACTTACTCGTGTGGAGCGTGTCCGAAGCCTTGAGGGCAGCCACGATCCCGAGCCCCAGTCCGATGCTGATCGTCAGGCCGCCTGCCAGATAAGCGGTCAAGAGCGGAATCCGCCGCGGTTGGGAGAGCAGGATGACCACGGCCGCGACGATAGTCGGGTACAAGGCCGCCGCGAGCGCGAGCAGGACCAGATGCACCGCGCGAGCCTATCGGCGGGCAAAGCCCCTGGCTCCGAAGCAGGGGACTGGGCACTGGTTCCAAGCCTGCGGATATCGTCGCGTGGAGGTGACTTCGGTCAAGCGCTCATGAAGCCGCCGAGATGGATGCCGGGCGCGCGCTCGCTCGCCTCCTACCGCAGGTCGTGGCTGCGCCACGATCTGGTCGCCGGTCTCGTGCTGAGCACGCTCCTGGTGCCTCAGGGAATGGCGTACGCTGCAGCTGGCGGGCCTGCCCGCGATCACCGGCCTGTACACGACGGTCATCTGCCTGATCGGCTACGCAGCGTTCGGTCCCTCTCGCATCCTCGTGCTCGGCCCGGACTCCTCACTCGGGCCGATGATCGCGGCGACGCTCCTGCCGATCGTCGGATCCGGCGGGGATCCCGACCGTGCGATCGCGCTGGCGTCGATGCTCGCCCTCCTGGTGGCTGCCATCGAGATCGGCGCGGGCCTGGCGAAGCTCGGGTTCATTGCGGACCTGCTGTCCAAGCCCACCCAGATCGGCTACATGAATGGGCTCGCGCTGACGATCCTGGTCGGGCAGCTGCCGAAGCTCTTCGGCTTCTCGATCGAGGCGAACGGACTTATCGACGAGACGCGGGAGTTCGTCAGCGGGCTCGCGTCGGGGGAGGCTGTGGCCGCCGCCGCTGCCGTGGGGGTGGTCAGCCTCGCGCTGATCCTGATCCTCCAGCGCTGGCTGCCTCGCATCCCCGGCGTGCTGGTCGCGGTGGTCGCCGCGATCGTCGCGACCTCGGCGTCTCCATCTCTCCGGCCACGGGGTCTCGCTCGTCGGGACCCTGCCCGAGGGGCTGCCCTCCCCCACGTGGCCAAGCCCGGTGTCCGATCTCCCGCTCCTGGTTGCGGGAGCCCTCGGCATCGCGCTGGTGTCCCTGACGGACACGATCTCCACCGCTTCGGCGTTCGGGGCGCGAACGGGCCAGGAGGTCGACGGCAACAAGGAGATGATCGGCATCGGCGCCGCGAACGTCGGCGCGGGCTTGTTCCAGGGCTTCCCGGTGAGCACGAGCGGGTCGCGGACGGCCGTGGCCGAGCAGGCCGGCGCGAAGACACAGCTCACCGGGCTGGTCGGGGCAGGAGCGATCGTCCTGATGCTGGTGCTCGTGCCGGGGCTGCTGCGCAACCTTCCGGACGCCACTCTCGCGGCCGTCGTGATCGCAGCATCCCTGTCGCTGGCCGACATCGCGGGGTCCAGGCGGCTGTGGCACCAGCGGCGGGCCGAGTTCGTGCTCTCAATGGCCACGTTTCTCGGCGTGGCGCTGCTTGGCGTGCTCGCCGGCATCGCCGTAGCCGTGGCGTTGTCGATCCTCAACGTGTTTCGCCGCGCGTGGTGGCCCTACCAGGCCACCCTCGGGCGGGTCCCCGGCGTCGAGGGCCACCACGACCGCAGCCTGTACCCCGATGCCGAGGAGCTCCCCGGCCTCGTGATCTTCCGCTTCGACGCGCCGCTGCTCTTCGCGAACGCCCGGACGTTCCGCGACCAGATCCGCCGCCTCGCGGCCGGCGAGCCGAAGCCACGCTGGATCGTTATCGCGGCCGAGCCGATCACCGACGTCGACACCACTGCGGCTGACATGCTGCTCGAGCTCGATGAGGAGGTCAACGCACGCGGCACCTCCCTTGTCTTCGCCGAGCTCAAAGACCCCGTACGGGCAAAGCTCGAGCGCTACGAGCTCATCGGCACGCTCGACCCGGACCACTTCTTCCGAACGCTCGACGGCGCCCTCGAGGCCTTCCGCCGCCAGACGGGCGCAGAGTGGACCGCACCCGCGAAGGGCAGCGATCGGGATGCGCAATGACGCCGAGGATCAGGTTCTCTGGCCATCCGTCGTCCCTACTGGGCGATGATCAGAGTCCCAGTAGCGAGGGCGAGGACTACGCCCGCGCCGCTCAGCCCAGTGATCAGCCAGCCCTGCGGCGGGATCTGATCGCCGCGCGAGAGGTGTGCCTCGACCTCCCTGGCGCGCAGAGTGCCGTGGACGACGAGCACCAGCCCATAGAGAGCGAAGCCAACACCGATCACCGTGTAAGGCCATTGAGATGAGGCGTGGCTGAGCTCCGGCACAAGTCGCCCGACGGCAAGTGAGACCGCAAGCGCCGCGAGACCGGTCCGCCACCAGGCAAGCTGAGTCCGCTCGCCTGCCAGCTGCGTCCGCACGGCGTCGCTAGAGGACTCGTTCACGCCGTGTCTACTCTAGCCTCGGTCTAGCCACGCCGATTCGCCCCTTCGAGTGATGCGGCCGAAGCATCAACGCCCTCCGCAGGACCTCAATCCAGCCAGAAAGCGGCAAACGAACCCGCCGGTAGGTTTAACCCACGGAGGTCGACCGTGATCGAAAGGACCTGAATGGAGTGGTCGTTGCCGAGCGTGGCGCTGGCACTGATCGCCGTCGCCGCGGTCTCGAAGCGCCTTTCGGGGTCGCCGATCACGCCAGTGATCCTGTTCGTTTCGATCGGGATCCTGGTCGGCCCGGAGGTCCTCGACGCAGTCGACATCTCGAGCACCAGCTCGACCGTGCGGGCGTTGGCCGAGGCGACGCTGGCGCTCGTGCTCTTCTCCGACGCCTCGCGCATCGACTTCGGAAAGCTGCGGCGCGAGATCTCGGTGCCGCTGCGCCTGCTCGGAATCGGCCTGCCGCTGACCATCGGCCTCGGAGCGCTGGCGGCGGCCGTGATCTTCGACATGCTGACCTTCTGGGAGGCGGTCATCGTCGGGGTCGTCCTGGCCCCGACCGATGCCGCCCTCGGCCAGGCGGTCGTCACCGAGCCGCGCGTCCCGGGTCGGATCCGCCAAGGCCTGAACGTCGAGAGCGGCCTCAACGACGGGATCTGCGTGCCGCTGCTATTCGCGGCCGTTGCAGCCGCAGACGTCGAGTCGCACATCTCGGGCGGGCGAACCGGGATGGCGCTGCTGCTCGAGGAGGTCGGCTACGGCATCGCCGGAGGGGTCGCCGCCGGGCTCCTGATCGGAGCCATCGTCGTGTACGCCGGCCGCAGGGACCTGATCGAGGGCGCCTGGCGCCAGGTGATCCCGGCCGCCGGCGCCGCCCTCGCCTACGGCACCGCGAGCGCGCTCGACGGATCGGGCTTCATCGCGGCCTTCGTCGCCGGGATGGTCTTCCGGGCGGTGATCAAGCGCGACCCCGAGGACATCAACCGGCTCACCGAGGAGGTCGGGAGCGGTGCTCAACGGCCTCACCTTCGTCCTCTTCGGGGCGATCCTGCTCGGACCCGCGCTGGGGGAGCTGAGCTGGCAGCTTGCCCTCTACGCGGTCCTCAGCCTGACGGTCGTGCGAATCGTGCCCGTCGCACTCGCGATGCTCGGGTCGCACGCGCGGGTGCCGACGCTTGGCTTTCTCGGTTGGTTCGGACCTCGCGGTCTGGCCTCGATCGTCTTCGCGGTGATCGTGATCGAGGAGTCCCAGCTACCCCACGAGCACCTGATCGTCCTCGCGATCTACCTCACCGTCGGCCTCTCGGTCTTCGCCCACGGTTTCACCGCGGCTCCCCTGGCCAACCGCTACGCGGATTGGTTCGAGCGCCACCCCCGCGACAAGGCGCCGCCGATGGAGAGCGCCCCGACCGAGGTGACCCGCGCGCGGCGGTTGGTGCACCAGACCACTTCGGCGCGCTAGGCGGCTCGGTCACCGACGACGCTACATCGATCTGCTTCTCGATCAGCTTGTTGGCTCGCGTTAAAACTCGATCTCGCGTTGGAAACGGAGTCGCGCGCGGACGGTGGAGCCAGCGGTTACGGTTACCTCATGGGGAAGTACCGGGCGCCGCAGCGGATAGCAGCACTCACGGCCCTCGTGCTGCCGCCCGTGATCCTCGTTCTTGCCGTCGACATCGTGGTCGAGCAGTTCCCGCGCGGCCTGATCGTCCTCGCGGGGGTGGTGATCGCGTTCGCCGCCGCCTGGTACGGCCTGCTTCGCACCGGGGTGGCCCGGGTTCTGGGAGTCGCGATCGCCATTGTGGCGCTCGCGGCGACGGTCGTCGTGCTGATAACCGACGGCGACCACGTGGTCCAGGCGCTCGTCATCCTGGCGGGGATTGCGCTTGCGCTCGCCGCGGCACGCGCCGCGTTCAGCCTCCACGTCCCGCTTACCCACGCGCCGCCGCCACGGCATCCGGTCCTCTTCTTCAACCCAAAGTCCGGGGGAGGTAAGGCGGAGAAGTTCAACCTCGCCGAGCAAGCGCGCGCACGGGGCATCCGGCCTATCGAGCTGACGCTCGGCACCGACCTGGAGCAACTCGTGCGCGCCGCGGTGACCGATGGCGCCGACGGGTTGGCGATGGCCGGCGGCGACGGCTCGCAGGCAATCGTCGCCGCGATCGCCGCCGAGCTCGATCTGCCCTACAGCTGCATCCCGGCCGGCACCCGCAACCACTTCGCCCTCGACCTGGGCGTCGATCGCGATGACGTCGTGGGCGCCCTCGACGCCTTCGTCGATGGTGGCGAGCGCCGCGTCGACCTCGCCGAGGTCAACGGGCGCGTGTTCGTCAACAACGTCTCGCTCGGGCTCTACGCGGACGCGGTCCAGCGCGAGGGCTATCGCGACGCGAAGCTGCGGACAATCCTCGACACGCTCCCCGATGTCCTCGGTCCCGACAGCGAGGGGCTCGATCTGCGCTGGAGGGGGCCTGGTGGCGACGAACACTCCTCCGGCGCTGGGATCCTGGTCTCCAACAACCGCTACCGGCTGGGTCGCGCCGTTGGCTCGGGAACCCGCCCGAGAATTGACGACGGCCTGCTCGGGGTCACGATTGCCGCCGCGCCGACCGGGCGCGGTGAGCATCAGCGTCGGCCGCAGCGACCCTGGCGCGAGTGGTCGACTCCCGAGTTCGAGGTCGACGCGGACGACCCGATCGCCGCCGGCATCGACGGTGAGGCAGTGAGGCTGGACCCACCGCTCCGCTTCCGAATCAGGCCCGGCGTGCTGCGGGTCCGGATCGCCCGTGCCCATCCGGGCGCCTCGCCCTCCGCCGCGATGCCCGAGGATTTCTGGGAGACCGTCCGTGCGCTGGCGCGGATCGCGGCGGGGCGTGCTCCGCTCGAGCCCGGCTAGGCGCCGCGCAGCGCGAAGGGCCGCAGCATGAGACAACAAACGCAGACCACTGAGGCAAGGAGCAACGATGGACATCGTCGAGATCGAGCAGAAGGAGACCCTGAGCCGCAAGGAGGTCGCGACCCGGCTGCGCAGGCTCGCCACCATGCTCGCCAAAAGCAACGACATCAAGTTCGAGCAGGGCGGAATGAACATGACCGTCCACATCCCCGACGAGGTTCAGCTCAAGATCGAGCTAGAGGTGGAAAGCGATGAGCGAGAGCTCGAGATCGAGTTGAAGTGGTGATATCGCGGACCGCTCCCCGGATCTGAACTCCTCCAACATGGACGCCTCTGCCGCGGCGGCGCCGCGCCTCGGGCGCTGGCTCGACGAGGCCGAGCGCCTCGACGTCGGGGTCTACGCGGCGATCGCCCGGACCTCCACGCCGGCGATCGACCGCGCCATGAGCCGGCTCTCGCGTGCCGCCGACTATTCGCGCCTATCTCTCGCTTCGGCTGCCGTGTTGGCGGCAGTGGGTGGGCGCGATGGGCGCCGGGCGGCCGTGATCGGGCTCGCGTCGGTTGCGGTCACGGCGACCGTCGCCAACCTGATTGCCAAACCGCTCGGGCGTCGCCGCCGTCCAGACCGGATCGCGCAGGAGGTTCCCCTCGCCCGCCAGGTTCGCATGCCGGTCTCCAGCTCATTCCCGTCCGGGCACTCGGCCGCTGCGTTTGCGTTCGCGACCGGAGTCGCTCACGTCTCCCCTGTCGCGGCTGCGCCCTTACGGGCACTCGCCGCCATGGTGGCGTACTCCCGCGTCCACACCGGAGTTCACTATCCGGGTGATGTCGTGGCCGGATCGCTCCTGGGCATCGCGCTCGCCGAGGCGACCGCTCGCTCGCTCGATGGCAGGCTTCGCTGAGTGGCGGCAACTCTCGACGCGGGCTGACGTCCTCTAGATGAGGTCCCTCTCCACCTCGATGCGGCCCGACTTGGCCGCGTCGGCAAGCATGCCGTAGTCCAGCTCGTTTTGGTCCGCGTAGCGCTCGGAGAAGTCGGCGATCGCCTGGTCGAACGTTTCGCCCTTGCCGAGGTAGGCGCCGATCGCGATCCGGTCGCCGGATCGGGCGTGGGCTCGGGCCAGCGTCCAGCCGCAGACCCGACCGTAGATCGCCAGCCCCTCGGGCAGCAGCGTGTCGACGTCCACCGAGCGCTTCCCGTCCCATAGCTGGCGGACGTAGAAGTCTCGCTTTTGGTCGTCGAACCCGAGCGCCGGAAGCCAGCCGAGGAGGATGTCGCTGGCTGCCTGCATCAGCCACTGGCCCTCGACCACCCGCTCGCCGTGGTTTCCGAACTCGCTCTCCTCGACGTAGGGCTCGAGCACCGAGGCTTCGGCCTCCTTGGCCTGCAGGAAGAGCGGGTCCTGCCCGTCGCGGCCCATCATCAGGATCACCCAGGCGCGGGTCCCGACGCTTCCGACCCCGACTACCTTGCGGGCCATTTCAACGAATCTGTAGCTGTCGAAGAGGTGGCGGCGGTCTCCCTTTAGGCTTTCGCGGTAGCGGCCGAGCAACTCGCGCATTCGCTCCTCGTACTCCTGCTCCTGGCCCTCGTCGAGTAGCTCCCGGGCGGGAACCAGCAGCGGCGGGTCGCTGACGATCTGCGGCTCGCCGTCAACCACCCGGACGAGGCGGTCGAAGGCCTTCATGCTGTTCTTCTTGTGGGCCTTCGCGACGTTCTTCCTCGCCCTCTTCATCTCCTCGGGGGTGGCGACCTTGGCAACCTCCGCCAGGAAGCTCTCGACGTCCAGTCGCGCGTACCAGACGTCGAGGTTGCGCTGCGCGGCGAACTCGCGTATCGCCTCGCGGTACGCCCGAACCGTGGTGAGGACGGCGGTGCGGGTCTCCGTCGGGGTGAAGTCGCGGTCGCGCCCGGCGATCGCGAAGCTCGCCGCGAGACGCTTGACGTCCCACTCCCAGGGCCCCGGCAGGGTCTCGTCGAAGTCGTTGACGTCCACCACCAGACGGCGATCCGGTGCGGCGAAGACACCGAAGTTCGACAGGTGGGCGTCGCCGCATGCCTGGACATGCAACCCGGACTGGGGTGTCTTCGCGAGGTCCATCGCCATGATCGCCGCCGCGCCGCGAAAGAACGTGAACGGCGAGGCGAGCATCCGTCCGTAGCGGATCGGCACCAGCTCCGGGACGCGGCTCTTGGCCTGATCCTCGAGCACCTTGACCGGATCTCGCCGGCGCGCTGGCGGCTCCCATTCGCCGTGGCTCGAGCGCGGAACCTTCTCCCGCGCCGCCTTGCCGGCGGCTGCGCGCTCCTCCGCCGAGGCAGTGTGCACGAGCTCGGATTTGGTGGGAGCGGAAGGCATGTCCTTCCTGACATCGTGGGAGTCGTCCTCCCTGCTGATCCGACCCAGTATTCAATCGCAAGATGGCGGGGACCACCAGTCCGCGGCGGATCCTGGGGAGCGAAGCACGCCAAGTGGCGGGGCCAAGATGGCAGACCTTCGGCCGTTCCACGCAGCCGAGAGATCTGCTGGCGCACGGGTGAATTAGTTCGATACAGGACCCTACGCGCGCAGAGAGAACGTTGAATCACCCAATCCGGGTGAAGTTGGCGACTCGGGCCAAGGCTAGGCTCGCCTTGCCTACACCCGTTGCCGGCCGCGAAGGAGCGGCCGAGCTAGCGAAAGGAGTCACAAGTGAGAGGTGCCGGACGCGTTGTATTCGCAGCGATTCTGCTGCTGCTCGTGGGCACGATCAACATCATTTACGGCATCGGCGCCCTGGACGAAGCCAATGTCTTCGTCAACGACACGAGGTACATATTCACCAATCTCCAAACCCTCGGCTGGGTGCTGATCATCCTCGGGGTGATCCAGCTCACCGGAGGCTTCTCGCTGTTCGCCGGCGGGACCTACGGGCGGGTGATCGCGATCATCGGCGGCAGCCTCGGCGCGATCGGAGCCCTGCTGTCGATCGGCGGGGGCTACCCGTGGTGGTCGCTCGGCGTCTTCGCCCTCTGTGTATACGTCGTCCACGGCATCGTCGTCTACGGCGAGGAAGAGAGAACCCCGGGAGCCCCGGGAGCCTGAACTGACGGTCACGGGGGCCCGCGCCGGATGCGGGCTCCCGTGATCAGGAACTGTTCGGACGAGGCGGAAACTCCCGCGCCGTCTGGCGACGAAGTATCTCGACGCCCACCACCGCCAGCGCCGCAAGCACGACGATCACCAGGACCTGCCCGAGGTTGTTGATCCCGGGTATGAACGACAGCCAGAGCAGGAACAACACCGCGACGACCGCGTAGACGGCCACCGGATGGTCGCGAAGGTACGGTGCGAGGAAGCGTCGCACCGCCACCTCGTGGCGGCCGGGTCCCGCCACAAGGCCCCCGCCGATGAACGCCAGTCCAATCACGAGGGCGAACAGCGCCCGCTGGCGAAGGCCGTCGGAGAGGATCTCCCAGACCGACGTGACCGCCGGCTCGACCGTCTCGGAGCTGGCCAGCGATTCCACTCCGCTGCCGATCAGGCGCCGGGTCAGCAGAACGAGCAGCGTGGCCATCAGGATCCCGCCTCCGGCGGCGATCAACGCCTCGCGGCGCCACCCCTTGGCCAGATAGAGGGCGCCCAGATAGAGCAAGAGCGCCAGCAGCGGCAGCACGTAGCCGAGGTTTCGAAACGCGCCGACGAGGTCCTGGAGTCCGCTTAGCTGACTGGACTCCATCAAGACGAGCTCGCCGGGGTGCTGGACGACCTGGCGGCCGAGCAGGGTGGTGATTCGCGCCTCGAGCGAGGCGAGCGAGGCGTCGAGGTTCTCGACGTTCGCCTGGCTTGGATCCTTGAGCACGGCGGCGGTCCGTTGCTCGAGCTCGGTTAGCCGGCCGTCGAGATCGGAGAGCCGGCCCTGGAGGTCGGAGAGCCGGCCCTGGAGCTGGTCGGGGACCTTCCCCTTAACCCCCTTGATCTTCTTCTCGAGGCTCGCGACCGTCGCCTGGAGCTCGGCGGCGTTCTGGTTGAGCGTCTGGAGGTCCCCTTCCACCTCGGGGCTGAGCTCACCCGCCTGCACCTGGGAGAGGGTCGCGCGCACCGACTCGATCTGGGCTCTGAGCCGTGGTCAAGCCCTGCTGGAGGTCCTGCGAGAAGTCCTGCACGACGCCCTGGATCTGGGAGATCGTCGCTGGGTCCACCCCGAGTCGGACGGCAAGGTCGGCGATCACGCTCCCGTATTCGAGCGTCACGTCCCCGCCGGTGGTCGAGACGTAGGCGCCCTGGTCCTCGATCAGGCTCACGAACTGCCCGTGCGCCCGATCGACCGCGGTGGAGACGAGGCTTCTGAACCTGTGGCGTTGCCAGTGCCCTCTCTGCCACGTTCGTGGCGAGCTGCCTCGTCGCCGCCGCGATCGGGACCGCGAGCGGCTGGGCAGCACTGGGCAGCTTCTTCTCGATCTCTGCCTGGACGTCGACGTTGGCGTAGAGCTGCTCGACCGTGTAGGTGGCGAGCGCCTGCTGTACGTCCTCGTCCTTGACGATCTCATCGGTGGTGTCCACCACCTGGTCCGTGTTGAGCGTCTCGCGCTGAACCCAGTTCGCGGTGATCGAGAGAACCAGGACCACCGACGCGAGCACGATGAGCGACCACACGATGGCGCGGTGACGCCGCTTCGGCTCTGGTGCGGGACCGGGGGCTCGCTCGGAACGGGAGGTGTCGGGCTGGTCGGGGACTTGGATGTCCTTTCCGTTTCGGGGTTCCGAGGATCGTCCGCCCTGGCCGGCGGTGACGCATCACCCTAACGAGGCGGAGGTCGGCGTGCCGGTGCGATGAGGCCGAAGCCCGTTCCTGCGGTGTGCTCCCGCTAGGGCGGCTTGCGAAGCGCGCCTGGAGGAATTCGGGTAGCGGCGGTCAGTCGTCGTGGACGACGACGACGGGGCACGGGGCGTGCCTGAGGACTGCATTCGAGGTGCTCCCCTCCAGCCTCGCGCGGAGCCCCTTCAGCCCCCGCGAGCCGACTACGATCGCGGCCACCCCTCGTTTCTGGGCAAGCCCGACGATCGTGTCCGCCACGTGGACCTCGTCCGCAACAGCGAGTCCCTTGGCTTCGAGCCCGACCGATCTGGGCTAGCTCGGCTCCAGCCTGTGCGGTCCGAACGGCGCGTTGATGAAGCTCCTCTTCGACCTCGCGCGCCCCCTCAATGTCGACCGGAACCGCCGGCATGTCCAGACCCATCGAAATCTCGGTCTCGTAGGCCAGGGCGGGCTCCCACACCGTCACCACCAGCACCTGGCGCGAGCCGAACAGCTTGCCTGCCTCGCGAACCGCCCGACGCGCCGTATCCGAGCCGTCGTAAGCGATCAAGATGGGCGCGTCAGTCGCGGTCATCCAGGGCGCAGGTTAGCCAAGGCGCCGCCGGGCACAGGAGCGCGGACATATGATCGGTGGTCAAGTGTCGGGGCCGACTGAGGTGACGTCGAAACCTCTCTCGATCGGCGATCGGGTGGAGCGGGCGATCGAGGACCACGCAGACGCCGAGCGGGAGATCGAGCGGGGCGAGGCGGAGGCACGACCGGCGCGCAGCCTGGCACGGACCGCCTTCTGGCTCGCGGTCACCGCGGTCTCGCTCTACCTCGTGGCCCCGAGCCTGATCGACGTGCTCGGATCGTGGCGCGATCTCTCCCAGCTAGCCCTAGCCTGGTTTCCGGCGATGGCCGCTCTTCAGGGCGCCGCGCTTGCCTGCCTCTGGCTGCTCCAGCGGGTCGCGTTGAGGAGGGCGGCTTGGCCCGACGTCATCGAATCCCAGCTGGCCGGCAACGCGCTGGCCAAGATCGCGCCCGGAGGTGGGGCCCTGGGCGCCGCGCTGCAATACCGCATGCTGGTCCAGGCCGGTCTCGAGCGGGGGCGCGCCGTCGCGGGGCTGACGGCCGCGAACCTCTTGACCTTCGCCATCGTGCTCGCCCTTCCGGTCCTGGTCGCGCCCGCGATCATCCGCGGCGGCGTGCCCAGAAGCCTGGTCGAGGGAACCGTGATCGGCCTGGTGGCCTTCGCGGTTCTGCTGGCCGCCGGGGTTGCCGTGCTGGCACTCGACCGCCCGCTGGCCTGGATCGGTCGGGTCGTCCAGCGCATTCGCAATCGGTTGCGGCGTCACGCTCCGCCACTGACTCGCCTGCCGCAGCGACTGATGCGCGAGCGAGATCGGTTGCTAGGCACCCTGGGCCCCCGCTGGAAGCGAGCCCTGCTTGCGGCGGCGGGTCGTTGGGCATTCGACTACGCAACGCTTCTGGCGGCTTTGGCGGCGGTGGGGTCCCACCCGCGCCCGGCGCTCGTTCTGCTCGCCTTCTGCGCCGCACAGGTTCTGGCCCAGATCCCGATCACCCCCGGCGGGCTCGGCTTCGTCGAGGCGGGGCTGACCGCCACCCTGGCCCTAGCCGGAGTCAACGCCGGCGACGCGGTGCTCGCGACCTTCGCCTATCGCCTCTTTTCGTATTGGCTGCCCCTGCCGCTCGGGCTTCTTGGGGCGACCCTCCACCGCCGCCGCTACGGCCGCACGGCTCCCGCGTCGTGAGCCTGAGCGGACTCAGCCGAGCGCGGGGATCGGCCACCGGTTAACTTCATATCAACGGCCGCCTACGCGAAACGGATGGAGACTCCGCCGACACAGTACGCCAAGTCCGGCGACACCTCGATCGCCTACCAGGTCGTCGGCGACGGGCCGATCGACCTGGTGCTCGTGCTGGGCTTCGCCACCCACCTCGAGCTCCAGTGGGAGTCGCCTGCGTTCGCGCGTTTCTTCGAGCGGCTCAGCTCCTTCTCGCGCCTGATCGTCTTCGACAAGCGCGGCAACGGGCTTTCCGACCCGGTCACCGAGGTGCCGACCCTGGAGCAGCGGATCGACGACGTCCGTGCGGTCATGGACGCCGCCGGGTCGGAGCGGGCGGCCCTGTTCGGGGTCTCCGAGGGCGGGCCGATGAGCGTCCTGTTGCGCAGCCACCCACCCCGAGCGCGTCACCGCTCTGGTGCTGCACGGCGCCATGGGACGCACCACCGAAGCGCCGGACTACCCGTGGGCCTCGCCGGCTGAGGCGCTTCGCGAGTCGGCCGCAGAGTTCATCGCCCCCTACTGGGGGCAACAGGCGGAGGGAATGATGGAGCTCTTCTCGCCGAGCCTGGGCCGACGATCCCAAGGCGGCGGAGTGGACCGCCCGCATCGAACGCACCGCCGCAAGCCCGGCCATGGTCCAGCAGATCTTCGAGATGTTCCTGGACATCGACGTGCGCGCGCTCCTGCCCACGATCCGGGTTCCCACGCTCGTCATCCACAGGCGCGGGGACCGGGTGGTCAATCGCCGCGCCGGACAGGAGCTCGCCTCACAGATCCCGAACGCTCGATACGTGGAGCTTCCCGGGATCGACCACGTTCCCTGGGCGGGCGACACGGAAGCCGTGGTCGGGGAGGCCGAGGAGTTCCTGACCGGCGCCCGCTCCGCGCCGGAGCCCGACCGCGTGCTCGCCACGGTGATGTTCACGGACATAGTCGGCTCCACCGAGCGGGCGGTGGAGTTCGGGGACGCGCGCTGGCGCGAGCTGCTCGCCGCGCATCAGGCGGCGGTGCGGCGCGAGCTGGAGCGGTTCCGCGGGCGGGAGGTGAAGACGCTGGGGGACGGCTCCCTCGCCACCTTCGACGGGCCCGCGCGGGCGATCCAATGCGGGTGCGCGATCGCGGAAGCGACCCGTTCCATGGGCTTGGAGGTGCGCATCGGCCTGCATTGCGGGGAGGTCGAGCTGATGGACGAGGACGTGGGTGGGATCGCGGTGCACATCGCGGCGCGCGTGGGCGCCCTGGCCGCCGCGGACGAGGTGCTCGTCTCCAGCACGGTCAAGGACCTCGTTGCCGGATCCGGGATTCAGTTCGTGGACCGCGGCGCCCAGCGCCTCAAGGGAGTCCCCGACGAATGGCGGCTGTTCGCGGTAGCCGGGTAGCGCCCGCGCGGGTGCCTACGAGAGCGCTTTCGCCTTGATCGCGTCGAACTCCGCCTGGGAGATCGCGCCGCTGTCCAGCAGCTCCTTGGCCTTGGCGATCTCGGCGGCTGACCCACCGGCGGCGTCGCGTACGTACTGGTCGAACGCCGCCTGCTGAGCCTCCACCTGCTTCACGCTGCGGTCGCGCATGCCATCGTGCTGAGAGATCAGGTAGAGCAGCACGCCGAGGAACGGCAGCACGATCACGAGCACGACCCAGCCCGCCTTCCCCCAGCCGCTGATGTCGTGGCGGCGGAAGACATCGGCGAAGACGGTGATCGCGATCCAGATCCACGCCACCCAGGCGAAGAAGAGGATCATCGTCCACAGGACATCCAGGAACGGATAGTCGGCCGCTATGAGCATTTCCTTGTCCTCCCAGTGATAGTCATCCAGACGAGGGGATCCTAGTACCTAAGGTGCCGCCTAGCCATGGAAGATTCGATCTTCGCAACGGTCCTGCTGCCGCTGGCCTTGGCGGTGATCATGGTCAGCCTCGGCATGTCGCTGACCCCCGTGGACTTCAAGCGGGTCTTCGTCAAGCCGAGGGGCGTCTCGATCGGGCTGCTCAACCTGGTGCTGCTTTCCCCTTTGCTCGCCTTCGGGATCGCCCACGCGTTCTCCCTCGAGCCCGAGCTTGCCGTGGGACTGGTCCTGCTCGGCGCCTCGCCGGGCGGCATCCTGGCGAACCTGTTGACTCACTTCGCACGGGGGGACACCGCGCTCTCGATCACGATGACGGCGTTTTCGAGCCTGGCGGCGGTGCTCACGGTCCCCCTTTTCCTGGGACTGGCCACCGCCCACTTCGGAGCGAGCAGCCTCGACGAGGACGTCAGCATGCTCGGCGTGGTGGCCCGGGTGCTGCTGATCACCGTGGTCCCGCTGACGATCGGACTGTGGCTGCGCGCCCGGCGCCCCGAGCGGGTCGCGGAGCTCGCCGCCGGCGTGCGCCGGGTGACGGCGGTTGTCTTCGTCTCGGCTGTCGCCGGCGTGATCGTCGCCGAGCACGACCGCGTGATCGACAACCTCGGCGCCGTTGCCGTCGCGGCGGTGACGCTGAATGTCGTCGCGATGTCCATGTCCTTCACGATCGCGCGCCTGGTCCGCCTCGACAGCCGGCAGTCCACCGCGATCGCGATCGAGCTCGGCATCCACAACGCTGTCCTGGCGATCGCCGTCGGGGCCACGATCGCCTCCGTGCTCACCATTCCCGCCGCGGTCTACGCGACCTTCATGTTCATCCCCGCCGGGCTGTTCGCGTGGCTGATGTACGGTCGAAACGGAGTCAGCGAACAGGAATCGCCAGGGTGACCCCGGTCTGCTTCAGGCGTTCTGGGAGATCTTGGGCCCGTCGACACGCGTCAGAGCAGCCACGCGGGCGTCCCGTGAGACGCTTGCCACCTCGCCCGGCAGGTCGGCGAGCTTCGTGCGGTACAGGAGCTTCTGCTCCACGCCCAGGGGGGCGAAGAAGTTGTCGTAGTGGGTGGGAACGATCAGGCGTGGATCGAGGCGCGGGAGGATCCGCTCCCAGTAGCGCGGCGTCACGCTTCGGCCCGCAACTCCCGCGAGAAAGACGTCCACGGTCTCGTCGCGGAGCTCCTCGATCATCGAGGTCCGCGCTCCCCTGGTGGTAGAGCCTCGTCCCCGCGACCTCGATCTGGATGCCCCACACCGTCCCGCACCTGTAGGCGGTCGGCGCAAGGCCGTGGAGGTGGTCGCAGGTGAGCTCGCCATCCATCGGCACCCGGCGCCCGAAGAGCAGCTTGGAATGGCGGCTCGGGACGAAGCGAACCAGGAACGGCCCGATCTCGTAGGCCTCATGGGGAACCACCTCCACGGCGAGCTCGCCCAGTCCGTGGAGGCGCATGAGGTGGGCCAGCGATGCCGATCCGTAGGCCTTCGCCCCGAAGCGCCGCGCGAGCCCCGGAGCGTCGACCGCGTGGTCGAAGTGCGTGTGGCCGACGAGCACTCCAGCCACCTCCCCGGGCGCCCCTAGGTAGCGGCCAATCGAGGACTCGTCCGGCAGGGCCTTTCGCCGCAGCAGGAGTGATCGCAGCGGCACCCGCGACACATACGGATCGATGAAGAGCGAGACCCCTTCGTAGGTGAGGCGATAGCCGGAGACGCCCAGCCAAGTCGCCTCGAGTCCCGCGGGCAGATCAAGCGGGACCCGCTCGAGCTCGCGCAGCGCCTGGGCGTCCGCGGTGGGCGAGGGTGGCACAGGCGAAGGCTCTCACGGGATTGACCGATCCGTCAGGGCCCCGCATGTGTTGTTGCTTTTCAAGATGCGCATCATCGGCAGGGGGGACAGCGGGTGAGCTCGCCCGAGCTCGCGTGGCAGGCGTCGTTCGCCGGCATCCGGCGCTTCGTACGCCCGGTGCTGCTGGCGACGTTCGGCGCGCTGCTTTGGGCTGCCTCCCCGGCTTCGGCGGCCGAGGTCGTGCATCCGACCCTCGTCCAGACGATCGACACCTCCCTGTTCGCGCCGTCGAGCCCCGATCCCTCGGGCATCGCCTACATGCCGGCCCAAGACCGGTTTCTGATCAGCGACTCCGAGGTCGATGAAACGCCGCAGTATCAGGGCTTCAACCTGTTCACTGCCGCGCGCACCGGCTCGGGATTCGGGAGCGGCAACCTGCTGCCGTTCGCCAACAAGGAGCCCTCGGGGATCGGCTTCAACCAGGGCGACGGCACGCTCTACGCCTCGAACGACGACAAGGACAGGATCTCGCGGGTGCTGCCCGGGCCGGACGGGGTCCACGGCACCGCCGACGACGCGGTTTCGCACTTCAGCACCTCGGCGTTCGGGAGCACCGATCCCGAAGGGGTCGAGTTTGACCCGGCAACCGGTCGCGTGCTGGTCTGCGACGGCCTCGGCCTCGAGGTATATCTCGTCGATCCGGTCAACGGCACGTTCGGCGACGCTAACGACCTCGTCACCCACTTCGACCTGGCCCGGTACGGCGTCCGGGATTGCGAGGGCCTGGGATTGGACGCGAGCCGCAACGCGCTCCTCGCGGTGGATTGGACTACCGACGCGATCTACGAGCTCAGCATGGGCGGTGAGCATCTGCGGACATTCAGCCTCTCCGCGATCCCAACCTCCACCTCGCACATAGCGGGCGTCACGATGGCGCCCAGCTCCAACCCCAGCGACAGCCCGGCCGCGATGAACTACTGGATCATCGACCGCCACGTCGACAACAAGGTGAACCCGAACGAGAACGACGGCCTCCTCTACGAGATGTCCGTGGTGGACGCCCCCGCGCCCCCGGCGCTCTTCAATCTGCCGATCAGCTCCGGCGTGAACGACGCCGACGAGGCCCAGGGCGGGACGGTGCAGCGGAACATCGCCGACCTCGAACTCGGGACCGGGTCGAGCGTCCCGTCCACGGCGGCACTGAGGTTCACCGGGGTGCAGATCCCCAACGGGGCGACGATCACAAACGCCCAGGTGCAGTTCACGGTCGACGAGACGGGGAAGAAGGGCACCAACCTCGCCATCAGGGCGGAGCGAGCCGACAACTCGGCGCCGATCGCGACGACCGCCTTCAACATTTCCTCGCGTCCTCGTACGACGGCCTCGGTCCCATGGTCGCCACCCGCGTGGCAGACCCTCGGCGCCGCCGGCCCGGGTCAGCTGACGCCGAACCTGGCGACGGTGGTCCAGGAGGTCGTGAACCGCCCGGGCTGGGCGCCCGGCAATGCGCTCATGGTGATCGTGACCGGATCCGGCAGGCGGACGGCGGAATCGTTCGAGGGCGGCGCGCCGCCGGTCCTCCGGGTCGAATACGTCGCGCCCTGACCCGCACGTCGCGCCCTGACCCGCGCTGAGCAGTTACGGGAGAGGTGGGTCTCGGCTCGCGCGCCGGCCGATGAGCAGGATCACGACCACGCCGCCAACCGTCATCAGCAGACCCACCACGAACATCCCGAGGCCGGCCCAGATCGACCCAGCCCAGCTTGACCCCGACATCGGCCTCGACGTCGATGCTCCGGGCGGCGTCGGCGTTCATCACAACCGCGGTCCAGCGACCGAACTCGGCATCCCAGGTGAGCGCTTGCTCCCCGGGACCCTCGGATTCAGCGACCCAGAAGTTCCGTTCGCCGGGGGGGCCACGCGGCGCTCTGCCCACGCGCAGGTCAAGCTCGGGGTCGCCGTCGTGGAAGTCGATCAACTCGTCTCGGGCCACGTCACCTAGGTAGCGATCCACGTCGTCGTCGGCCCCGATGCCGACGAACACCGGCTGGTTGCCCTCAACCTGCACCCGGACCTCGCCTAGGACCTCGTCCGGTGCCCAGTCGGCCTCGTCCACTCCGAGGTCGATGTCCTCCGTGGTGATCGCGTAGGCGGCACTGTTGAGCTGCTCGCGATCGGAGGTGAAGTAGCCGTCGTCATCCCGAGCGAAGGCGTACGCGGCCAGCACCGCGATGCCGCCGAGCAGCAAAGCCAGGCCGATCAGCCCGCCGATGCTGGCGAAGACCATCCCGATCACCCGGCTTGCGGTCCAGTTCGATGGTGGCCGAGCTGGGCTCGCCGCCGTATTCGGGGTCGAAGGCTGCTCGGCGCCGTCGCTCATCGGGCCAAGCCTAAGCGGTGAGGGCCCCTCTTGCACGCGGCCGTTGGAGTCTGCGCAAGGAGCTATCCAGCCCAGCCACTCATCCGGGTGCACGCGCACGGCGAGCTCGGAGAAGTCGCCAGAGTCGCGGATCGCCTGCGCCGCCGAGACCATGGCCGCGACGGCGACCCAGAGGAGCCGGGATCCGACACTGACTCGCTGGGCGCCGGCGTCCGCCATCTCGCGCATGGAGAGGCCCGAGCGGGCGAGCACGTTGAGCGGCTTTCCTGTCGCTTCGGAGATCGCCCGGATCTGCTCCGTGCTCCCGAGCCCGGGCGCGTAGAGCACGTCGGCGCCGGCGCGCTCGTAGGCCTGAAGGCGGGCGATCGTGTCGTCGAGATCCGGCTTGTCGTGCAGGAAGTTCTCGGCCCGCGCGGTGAGGGTGAAGGGAAAGCCGAGGCGGTCGGCCGCCTCGCGCGCCGCGGCGATCCTCTCGGCGGCGTGGTCGAGCTCGTAGATGGCGCCCTCGCGATCCCAGTCCTCGATCGAGCCGCCGACCGCCCCCGCCTCGGCGGCCCCGGTGATGGCCCGCGCGGCCTCCTCCGGAGAATGCCCGTGGCCGTTCTCGAGGTCCACCGAGACCGGCAGCTCGGTCGCCGCGGCGACGGCCCGGGTGTGGTCGATCACCTGATCGAGCGTTACGCCGCCGTCCAGCTTCCCGACGGTGAAGGCGAACCCGCCGCTGGTCGTAGCCAGCGCTCTGAAGCCGAGCGATCCGAGCACCTTGGCCGAGCCCACGTCCCAAGGGTTCGGGATCACGAACGGCTCGCCCTCGTGCAGCGCTCGAAAGGCCGCTCCCCTCTCCTCCGGGGTCACGCCAGCCACCCTAGCGACGGCCTAGCTCGCTGGCTCCGACTCGCCGGCGAGGGACAGGGCTCCGAGCGTCGTTGCGCCGACGGCCGCCGCCCCCATCAACGCTGCCGCCGAACCGGGGACTACGCCGCGGCGCCATTCCGTTGCAATCACGACGAAATCGAGTGCGTCCACGGCCAGCTGGAGCCGCCACCACTGAGCGCGGTTAGCCCCGGTCGACCGCGTACATACCAGCGGCAAGCGACAGGTTGCGGATGCCCCACATGCGGCCGATCACCGGCAGCTGAGGATTGTCATCGGGATCCAGGAAGAAGGCCCTGCCAGCGAGCCGCGGCGCAAGAAGCGTCGAGATGCCCAGGGCGGTTCGCAGTCCAAGGAGCGCGCGGCCCGTAGGAGTCGAAGGCAGGGCCATCGGCGAGTCAGGAGACTACGCAGGTGCGGACGCTGGTGAATACTGGCTTCTAACGCAGACGACAAGGAGGAGCGATGACGTCGAAGGCGGACTTCACGGAAGAGGAGTGGGACCTGGTGCTGGAGGGACCGCCGGCGGCGGGTCTGCTCGTCTCAAGCGCCGAGCGCGGCGGGACGATCCGCGAGGCGTTCTCGATCGCAAAGGTCTATGCGGAGGCGCGTAAGCGGCATGGCGGCACCGAGCTGCTGGATGCGATCGCCTCCGCCAAGCCCGAGGTCGATCGCACCCGACACTCCTCCCCCGAAGAGCTAAAGCAGCACTCGCTCGAGCGCCTGCGGGACGCTGTCGCTCTGCTCCAGACGAAGTCGAGGCCGGAGGAGGTCGAGGGTTACCGGGGCTTCGTCATCTCCGTCGCCGAGCACACGGCCGGGGCCAAGAAGGAGGGCGACGAGCCTGCCTCTGAGGCGGAGCGGGCAGCGATCGCCGAGATCGCCGCCGCGGTCGGCCGCAGCGCCGGAACGTCGTCGTCGGCCTGATTTGCGAGGCGGGCCGAGATGAGGAGGATCTGAATGAGCCTCGCACGAGATGTTGTCCAGATGGAGGGCGCCTGGATAACCGAGGGCGCCCCTGACGACGCCATCCCGGAGGAGCCGATGGCGCCCATCGCCGCGATGCGCCTGGTCGGCGAGGAGCTGGCGGTGGAGGGGATTCCCGAGCGCAACCTGGCCACCTTCGTCACCACCTGGATGGAGCCTGAGGCGCGGCGGGTGATCGACGACAACCTCCATCGCAACTTCATCGACCACGCAGAGTACCCGCAGACCTTCGAGATCCAGCAACGCTGCATCCGGATGCTGGCCGAGCTCTTCCATGCGCCGGGCGAGACCACTGGGACGAGCACGCAGGGTTCCTCGGAGGCGATCATGCTCGGAGCCCTGTCGCTGAAGTGGAAGTGGCGCCAGCGCCGCGAGGCGGCCGGCAAGCCCACGGACGCCCCGAACCTGGTCTTCGGCGGGGACGTGCACGTGGTCTGGGAGAAGTTCTGCCGCTACTTCGACGTGGAGCCGCGGATCGTGCCCCTGCAGGCGGGTAAGTACACGATCGGCCCGGAGGACATCGAGCCGCACATCGACGAAAACACGATCGGCGTCGCGGCGGTGGTCGGCACCACCTTCACGGGCCACGCCGATGACGTGGTGGGGATCAATGACCTCCTGGTCGAGCTGAAGGACAGGAAGGGCCTCGACGTCCCCCTCCACATCGACGGCGCCAGCGGCGCCTTCGTCTGGCCCTTTCTCTATCCGCACTCAGAGTGGGACTTCCGGCTGGAGCAGGTACGGTCGATCAACGCCTCCGGTCACAAGTTCGGACTCGTCTATCCCGGGATCGGCTGGCTGGTCTTCCGCGAGAAGTCGGATCTCGCTGAGGACCTGGTCTTCTACGAGAACTACCTGGGGAAGACGGACGCGACCTTCACGCTCAACTTCTCCACCGGCTCCTCGATGGTCCTCGCCCAGTACTACAACTTCGTGCGTTTCGGCAAGGCCGGGTACCGCAGGATCATGGAGATCATGCGGGAGAACGCGGCCTCGCTGGCCAACGACATCGAGGGCGTCGGCAAGTTCCAGATCATCGGCAAGGGCGAGGAGACGTTGCCGCTGGTTGCGTTCAACCTCGCCGAAGAGCATCCCTACGACGAGTTCGACATCGCCTTCCAGCTCGCCGCGGAGCGGGGCTGGATGCTGCCTGCCTACACGATGCCGCCGAACGCCCAGGACGTGAAGATGATGCGCGCCCTGGTCAAGCTCAACCTCAGCCGCTCGCTGGTCGACACGCTCCATGCCGATATCGCCGATGCGATCGCGACCCTCGAGAAGAAGGGGCCCGTGAGCGAGTCGGAGCGCAAACTGGTCAAGACCAGCGTCACCCACTGACGGGCGAGTTTTCGGGTCTCAGCCGACTGCTGCAGCCTGCGCGGCATCTGATGGCGCCGGGTCCGGTAAGCGCATCATCCGGAACGAGAAGAAGAGGCCGATGATGCTCGCGAGCAGGGGGATCAGCAGCGCGATCTGAAGGGATTGCGGTCTCGCCTCCTCGTTGATGCGCACGACCTCTGCCTGAATATCAGGTGGCTGCCCGGCGAGCAGTTCGGTCAGCCTCGTGTCGCTCATCACCTCGGCGTCGTCCTCCAGGACCTGCGCGACCTGTTCCTTCTCGGCCGCCGGCAGGACTTCGCTCGCATCGGACTTGTTGGTGAATGCGATCGAGAGGGCGGCGAGCAGGATCGCGCCGGCGAGCGCGAGCCCCACGGACAGGCCGAAGGAGGAGATCGCGGAATTGACCCCGGCGGCCTCACCGACCCGCTCCTCGGAGATCGGGGCCAGCGTGTAGTTGTTGAGCTGTGACACCAGAAGGCCGAGTCCGGCTCCACACAACATGAGAGGGATCACGAGATACACGCTCGTGTCCACCCGCGGGATGATCGGGATCATGGCGAGGACGCCCACGCCGAGTAGCGCGAAGCCCGCCCGGATGAGGCTGCTCGGGCGCCGCCTTCCGGCTCTCCTGCCTGCGAGCAGCGCGATGAAGAACATCGTCAGCGAGAGCGGCGCCAGAGAAAGCCCGGCCTGCAAGGCGTTGTACTCGAGATCGAGCTGGAGGTAGATGGGCAGCACGATCAGGAGGCCACCCAGTGCGATGTTTTGCAGGATGCTCTGGGTGATTCCGAAGCTGAACAGCTTGGACTTGAAGAGATCGGGGTCGAAGAGCGTCGCCTTGCCCTCACGCTTTCGGCGACGGAGCCAGAAGACGAGCGCGATCGAGCACGCCGCCCCCGCAACCAGAAGCGCACCCACCGACTCGCCTCCCTCCTGCCACACGAGAACCCCGAGCACCAGGAGGGACATCCCCAGACAAGACAGCACAGACCCCAGGACGTCCACGCTTCGGTCGCCCGTATAGGACACCTC
The DNA here is from genome assembly GCA_963721735.1 of uncultured Actinomycetes bacterium. Classification (GTDB taxonomy): domain Bacteria; phylum Actinomycetota; class Thermoleophilia; order Solirubrobacterales; family 70-9; genus AC-56. The sequence goes on along the minus strand of CAVRKX010000015.1, from coordinate 472,991 downwards.
ACGGATCAGCCCGCTGCCCAGCAACACGCCCGCGATGATGGCCGCCTCGAGCATGAATCCGACTCGCCACGAGAGCAGCGTGGTCAAGAAGCCTCCGATGAGGGGGCCGAGCGCCGCGGCAATGGCGCCCGAGGCCCCGATCATCGCATAGACCTTCGCCTGCATCTTTCCCTCGAAGTTGCCGTGGATAAGCGACTGCATCGCCGGGAGATAGAGCGCAGCGCCAAGGCCCCCGATCACAGCCCAGAAGACGATGATGGCGGCCAGGCCCTGCGCGAACACCATCGCGAGGGCGCCTGCCGCATAGAGGACGAGGCCGGTGACGTACGCCCGCTTGCGGCCGAAGAGGTCACCGAGCTTGCTGCCGATCAGGATGAAGGCAGCCGAGACCAGGGCCTCAAGGGCAACCGCCGACTGGACCCCGCTGACGGTCGTGTCGAGGTCCCTGACCACCGCGGAGATCGAGACGTTCATCAGGGACGTATCGATGACGAAGACGAACATCGCCATCGCCAGGAGGATCCCCAGCTTCGGTGTGCCAGTCTCGGACGACATCGCGCGAGTATCCCCCATGCTCGGTTGCCCACCGACGGGAAGCGCCGCCCCAAAGGACGGCGTTTCCGGCTTGCCCAAGTCATCATGGGCCGTGAAGGACTCGAACCTTCAACCTTGAGATTAAGAGGCTGGCTCAGGAGTTGCGGCCCTTTGCGGGTGTTCGCAGTTTCGCGCATCACGTGCCGAGCCACGCCTGCGCGCCATCCGGGGATTTGCGGCTGTTCATGGATGGTGCGTTGCCCATCCGTTGCCCACCCCGCCGTGGGTTGTCCGAGCGAGCGCGAGCGCTTTGCACCGCCAGACCACGCCCAAGCCTTTCAACCTCCGCCCAGGAGCAAGACGGATTGAAGCCCCCTTCATCGTTGCGTCAGCAACACCTAGCGGGACGAGCCGAGACCTCAGCACAGATAGCGGAAGTTGGTCCCGCTAGTCTGGCTTGAGTGTGGCCCGGCCTTGAACGTCCAGCAAAGTCGCGCGCTGGACCCGATGCCGCCTGATGCCGAGGGGCCTGATCGTGATGCGTGATGTCGGCCATGATCGCCCCGCGGCCGCTGACGATGACGATCTCGTCGTTGAGGACCCTGGCGACCCCCCAAAGGGCATCGAAAGACCCGACGATGAACATGATCACCCCGGCGAAGGCCGCCCATCCCGAGTCGGTCGTGGGGCCCGAACGCGAGTTGTAATCGTCGGTGGTGGGTTTGGAGGGCTCGCCGCCGCGAAGGGGTTACGGCGGGCCGACGCCGAGGTGACGCTCTTGGATCGCATGAGCCACCACCTGTTCCAGCCGCTCCTCTACCAGGCGGCGGCCGGCACCCTCTCCGAGGGTCAGATCACATCCCCGGTTCGGGTCCTGCTGAGGCGACAACGAAACGCGCGCGTGTTGATGGCGGAGGCCACGGACCTCGATGTCGATGGCCACAAGCTCAGCCTCGATACCGGGGAAGAGCTCGACTACGACAGCCTGATCCTCGCCTGTGGGGCCGAGACCTCGTATTTCGGTCACGACGAATGGAGACGGGTGTCCTTCGGCTTGAAGACCCTTGCAGACGTCGTCCGGCTGCGTGGTCGCATCTTCTCGGCATTCGAACAGGCCGAGCGGGCGACCGACTCAGTCACCCGTGAGGAGTGGCTGACCTTTGTTGTCGTCGGCGGCGGCCCGACGGGCGTGGAGACGAGCGGCATGCTCGCGATCCTCGCCCGCGCCCTGCAGCGCGACTTCTCAAAGGCCGATACGACGAAGGCCCGCGTGATCCTTGTTGATGCCGGCGAGCGCATCGTCCCAGCCTTCAGCGAGAAACTATCGGCCAAAGCCGCCGAGGGGCTCGCTTCGCTCGGGGTTAGGGTGCGCGAAGGCCTGCAGGCGACCGCGATCGACGACCGGGGATTGACGGTGAAGGCGGGGGGGACCGAGGAGCGGATCACCGCGAGGACGGTTATCTGGGCCGCCGGTGTTGGCCCCGCACGGCTGACAGAGGTCGTGGCGCGGGCGACGCGCGCCGGCACCGACCGGGGAGGACGAATCGAGGTCAATCCCGACTGCACGATCCCAGGTCACCCCGAGATCTCAGCGATCGGGGACATGGCGAGTCACCCCGGCGCCGACGGCACGGCATTGCCCGGTCTGGCGACGGTGGCGATCCAGCAAGCACGCCACGTAGCGGAGGGGATCCGGGCAGGGCAGCCGGGGGCATCGACTCCATTTCGCTACCTCGACAAGGGGGCGCTTGCAGTGGTCGGACGCGGCAAGGCCGTCTGCCAGGTGAGGGGGCGCGAAGTCTCAGGGCGCCTCGCCTTCTACATGTATCTCGGCGTTCATCTGTTCTACCTGAGCGGGCCCCTGGGCAACCGACTGGGCGTGATCAGGGCGTGGATTGGCGCGCGGTTCGGCGTGCTGGAGAACCGGGTGATCCAGGACCAGCTCCCCCCAGACGAACAGTCGGTCGAATAGGCATGGGGACCACTCGACGGGCAATTGGGTCGGGCGCCCGACGTAACCGCTACGGCACTCGATGCCACCGCCAGCGATCACCAGCTAGCCGCACGGAATAATGCTGTGAGGCCGCGCGAATCGAAAACCTGCGGTCCTGTGAGATGACCGAAAGTGCCTCAGTCATCGAGGGCGTCGGCGGCGCTGGCGTCCCATGCCGACGCCTCGTCTGCCCAGCCCAAGCGAGAGTCGAGCTGGCGCGCGGCTCTGACCGCTGCGCGTCCGAGCGCGTTGGCGTAGGTGGGGAACGAGAAGGGAACCAGAGCGAGCTGCTCGACCTTCATGCCGGACGCGACCGCGAGCGCTGCCAGCTGGGCGAGTTCTACGGCCCGTTCACCAACGATGTGACAGCCGAGGATCGTGTGGTTGTCGCGGTCAGCGACGAGCTTGCAGAACCCCGCGGGGCGACCGTCGATGATCGGGCGCGGCATGGAGTCGAAGCCCTCTATCCCCACGACGACGTCATGGGTCTCGCGAGCGGTCGCCTCGGTGAGCCCGACGGAGGCGTATTCGGGATCGGTGAAGCTGCCCAGAGGGCTCACCTCCGCGGGAAGGGCGTCGGTGCGTCCGAGGGTTGCGTTGGTCGCGGCGAGGTAGCCCTCGCGCGCGGCCTCGTGGACGACCATCAGGTGCCCGGTGACGTCTCCGGCGGCGTAGATGCCCCGGGCGGTCGTGCGGAGCTGAGAGTCCACCTTGATGAAGCCGCGGGGGTCGGTCTCCACCCCGGCCACCGCGAGGTCGAGCGGGTCGGTATTCGCGACCCAGCCGACCGCGACAACGGCCAGCGTCGCGTCGATTTCGGCCTGTGTAGCTCTCCCGGAATAGACGAGTCGCACTCCTGCGGGAGATGGCTCGAAGCGCTCGATCGTTCCGGCGTGCTCGAGGACGCGCACGCCGGAGGCGTGCAGCGCCGAGCTCATCGCTGCGGCCACCTCCTCGTCCTCGCTCATGAGGATGCGGGGGGCGGCCTCGAACAGGGTGACCCGCGATCCGAAGGCGTTGAAGATCGAGGCGACTTGGACCCCGGTCGCACCGGCGCCGATCACCAGCAGCGAGTCGGGCGCCGATTCGAGGCGCCAGGCGTCGCTGTGGGTGCAGGTCAGCTCGAAGCCGGACAAGGGGAGCGGCCGCGACACGCCGCCCGTGCACAGGATGATGTTCGCGGCTCGCAGTCGCGGTCCGTTTTCGCTCTCGATCACGCGCGGCTCAACGAAGCGGGCGGTTCCGGCGTGTTCGTAGAGGGTCACGCCGGCCTGCTGGAGCTCGTCGCGCAAGAGCGCGTGCGCGCGCACGTCGCCGGTGACCTCGCGCACGCGCGCGAGCAGACGCCGATAGTCGAGCGTGGGCTCGCCGGCGCTGATCCCGTAGTGCCCGAGTTGCCTTGCCTCCCGCATCAGTCGCGCCGCGTGGGCCAAGGTCCGCACCGGCACTGGCCCGTCGTTGGCGGCCATTCCCCCGAGCTCGTCGCGCGTGACGAGGGCCGTTCGAGCTCCGAGTCGCGCCGTGCGCAGCGCAGCGACGACGCCCGCTGGCCCGGCGCCGATCACGATCACATCGAGGTCGTCATTGGGCACGCTCGTAGCGTCGCATGTCGCCGGCCCGCTGCAGGCCCCCAGGGCTTCGGAGGCACCGGGTAAGGGGGCCTGCGACATGGGCGACACCCCAGTCGAGGTCGCGTTGAGCGTGCGGGCGGAGCACGCCGAGGGTCCGATGTGGGACGCCGCGACCGCCCGCCTGTGGTGGGTGGACATCGCCGGAGAACGGGTGCATTGCTTCGATCCGGAGTCCTCTAAGCACAGCTCCTGGAGCACTGGCGGGCAGCCGGGTGGCGTGGTCCTCGACGCGACGGGCGAGCCGGTGGTGGCAAGCCCGGCGGGCCTGGCCGTGCTCGACGGCAGTACGGGAGTACTGGATCTGCGGGTCCCGATCGAGCAGGACCGACCGGAGAACCGAGCCAACGACATCAAGGTCGACGGTGGCGGACGCGTCTGGATCGGCACGATGTCCTTCGACAGGCGACCGCGGAACGCGGCGCTCTACCGGGTCGAGGGAGACCGGGTGACCCGTGTCGTCGACGGCCTGACCATCTCCAACGGGCCGGCGTTCGATGAGCCGCGCGGGCGCCTCTACCTCGCCGACACGGCTCTCTGCGTCGTCGACGTGTTCGACCTCGACGCTGCGACGGGCGCCCTCAGCGGTCGTCGGCGGTTCCTCGATCTCAGCCGCGACCAGCTCTGGCCGGACGGCATGACCGTCGACGGTGACGGCATGCTGTGGGTGGCCGTGGGACGAGCCGGGGCGGTCCACCGCTACCGAGCGGACGGCACGCTCGACGACGTCGTAGAGCTGCCGACCTCGAATCCCACCTCTGTGGCCTTCGGCGGCGCCGACGGCGGCGACCTATACATCACGACGTCGTGGGTCGACTGCGAGCGGCCTGCCGACGAGCCGCTGGCGGGCGCGGTCTTTCGTTGCCGGCCCGGGGTTACGGGCCCGCCGTCGCCGCGCTTCACAGACCTCCCACAACGAACTCAGAAAGGGGTCACACAATGATCGAGCGCATGGTCTTGTTCGGAGCGTCCGGTGATCTGACCAGCCGCCTGCTGCTGCCCGCGGTCGCCCAGTTGGCTGAGGTCGAGCTGCTACCAGATGGGTTCGCCCTGGTCGGGTCCGACATCACCGACTGGTCGACCGACGACTTCCGCGAGCACATCACCGGCAAGCTGCGGGAGCATGCGGACGTCACGCCGGCCACACGCGATCGCGTCGTGAGCATGCTGAGCTTCCAGCCCGCCGACGTGACCCGGTCGGAGGACGTGAGCCGCGTGATCGGCGACGACCATCCTGACACGCTGGTCTACCTTGCGCTGCCAGCGAGCCTCCTGACGCAGGCGCTGCCGGCGCTCGCGGCGACGGACTTGAGCTCCGCGGACGCGGTGGCGATCGAGAAGCCGTTCGGCACCGACCTGGCCTCCGCGCACCACCTCAACGAGATCCTCCGAATCCAGCTGCCGGCGCCCACTATCTTCCGGATCGATCACTTCCTCTCCGACGAGCTCGTCCGCCGCGTCATCGTCCTGCGGTTCCTAAACCGCGTCTTCGAACCGGTTCTCAACACGGTGCACGTCGATCGGGTCGACATCAGCTGGCTCGAGAGCCTCACCCTCGAGGGTCGGGCCTCCTACTACGACGGCGCCGGTGCCCTCAAGGACATGGTGCAGAACCACCTCATGGAGGCCATGGCGCTGGTCCTCATGGAGCAGCCGGCCAGAGCCGACGCCGACTCCTTCCGGGACGTGCGCGTCGAGGCGCTGCGGACGGTGGGCACGCCCGCGGGGGAGCGAATGCGCAGCGACACGGTCCGCGCCCGGTACGCCGCCGGCACGATCGGTTCACGTCGCGTGCCGGCCTACGTAGACGAACCCGGGGTTGACCCCAGCCGCGAGACCGAGACGTACGCCTCCCTGACCCTCGGCCTCAACAGCTCCCGGTGGGACGGCGTCCCGTTCACCCTTCGCTCCGGCAAGGCCTTCGAGAGGGACTCCGCCGAGATCGCGATCCATTTCCGTCCGCTCCCCCGATACTTGACCGACCGGTTTCCCGGCGTTGAGCCGAACGTGCTCACGATCGGGCTCATAGATCCGTACGTGCGCATCGCCACGACGCTCAACGGTCCGGAACAGACGGCCGAGAACCGCCGGCTTGAGGCACGTTCAACACCGCCGAGATTCACGGCGTACGCTCACCTCATCGAAGAGATGCTCAGGGGCAACCCGATGCTGTTCATCCGCGACGACGAGGCCGAGGAGGCCTGGCGGATCATCGACCCCGTGATGGCGGCGTGGGCCGCCGGCGATGTTCCCATGCAGGAGTACGCCGCCGGCACAGCGCCCCCGGGGCCCGTGCTCTGACACCTCCGTCATCGCGGTGGGTGTGCTGCACGCACTCCATCGCCGGGAACTTGACCGACTGGTCCTCGGCGATCGGCGTCCTCAGCCGACCAAATCAATGACCCGGATCGAGAACGCTGCCTGATAGCGCCCACCCGGCTCGAGCAGGGGTAGGTCCAGGCCGCCGTCGACCAGCGCGTTGGTCGGCGCGGTCATCGCCTCGTAGGCGATCACATCGTCATCGGCGGGCGCATAGACCTGGGCGAAGCGGTAGCCGCCTCCGAGGCGGAGCTCAATCCGGCGCCCACCTCCAGCGAGGACGAACGGCCCCGCCCCGTCCCCAGGCGCGGCATAGGCGTCGTCGAAGGTCCTGGCGCCGAGGCGACCAGCCTCGGCCCGAACCGGCTCGCGCCGACCGGTGGGGAGCATGCGGGAATCGAGCTCGAGGCGCTCGCTCACCGGCATCTCGACCTCCCACTCGGCGCGATCGATGCCGGGTAGGCGGAGGTAGGTGTGGTAGCCGAAGGAGATCGGTACCGCAACATCGTCCGCTGCGAGGATCGTGGTGGTCACTATCAGCTCCGGACCCCGGAGAGAGGCGTCGAGCAACACTTGGTGCGGAAAGGGGAACGCGGCAAGCAATTCGTCGTTGCCGGCGAAGTCGAAGCGGGCGAAGAGCAGGCCGCCGTCCTCGGTGCCCTTGTGGGCTTCCACGGACCAACCGCTTGCCGCTGAGAGCAGCCCGTGAATGGGGAGGCCGTTCGAGTCCTGTGCAGGAGGCGTTGAGTCGAGGTCGAGCTCAACCGTGCGACCGGCGACCGGGAAATGCGAGAGCGCGACGCGGTTCGCCCACGGGTGCAGGAGCGGGATCCCCATCGTCGAGTGCTCCTGGATGTACGTCGGCAGGCCGCCGCGCTGTCCGAGCAGCTCCTCTCCGCGATGGCGCAGCGAGCTGCCGACCATGCCAGCGCCCGGAACGAAGGCCACCTCGATCCCCCCGGCTGCGTCGGATGACAGGGTCAGGGCCGGAACGCCCGCAATTGCTCGTTCGCCGATCATCGCACCTCAACCTCCCGACTTCACCAGTTTCTCGGGGAGCGGCTATCACCCCGAAGGGACGATTCCCAGATCGCTCGCTCGGAGCTGGCCCTCGTAGGGGCCGCGCCCGGTCATGTTCGCGGCGCCGCATCGGGCCCCGAGGGCGAGCGCATCAGCGGGCTCAAGGCCGGCGGCGAGCCCGTACGTCACGCAGGCGGCGAACGAATCGCCGGCGCCATAGGCATCCATGGGCGGACCCGCCAGAGGCGCCGCCCCCCATCGGCTCCTCGTCCCGTCGGCAGAGGTCAGTGTTCCCCCCGAGGAGCCCTCCGAGCGGGCGACGAACAGCGGCGGCGGCACCAGGCCACCCGGCGCGTAGTGCTCGCCCTCGTCGCTCGCGCTCGCGACGAGCATGTCGACCTGGACCCCGCCGAGCGACTCCCTGGCCCGCACGGTTGCAACCAGCGTCCGGGCCGCTCGTGCCGCCCGTGCGGCCGTCGGGTCGCCGGCGGTGAAGTAGACGCCGTCTGCATCGGCGAGCTCGCTCCACGGCAGCGCGTCCCGTCCCCGCGGACCAATGCGATCGCCGATCACCGTGATCGTCCGCTCGGCCTCGGCGTCAACGTGCACAAACCCGCGCCGCGTCGCGCCCGGGCGCCACGCGACGGCCACGCGAACGCCCAGCGACTCCAGGCGCCGCTTCGCCTCGCGCCCGAGGTCGTCCTCTCCCAGGGCGGTGATGAAGAGGCACTCGCCAGCGAGTCGAGCTAGCTGCACCGCCGCGACCGCGCCTCCTCCTCCGACCTCCTCGAAGCCGTCGAGCGCATGGACGATCTCCCCAGGAACCGGGACGTGCTCGACCCGGACGAACTCGACCCACTCGACATGTCCGACGACCGCTAACCGCATGGAGCCGGATACTGTCTCACGGGCCTGCCCGGCGCGATCGTCCGGTAGCAGCGGTTGAAAGAGGTGGTGGTTCTTCCGGTCGACCAGCGTCACCTCGACGCTCGAGCGCCGCCGTCCCGCGCGCCGCCGCCAGGCCGCCGAGTCCGGCGCCGGCGACCCGGGGCGGGGCCGCTCATCCCGTGTACTCGCGCAGCCGCTCGGCGAGGATGATCGGCGCCGCGGCCCCGATCAGGGCCAGGTGGGAGAAAGCCTGCGGGAAGTTCCCGAGGTGGCGGCCGGTGCCGGTGTCGAACTCCTCGGCGTAGAGCCCGAGCGGCGAGGCGACCCTCAGCAGGCGCTCCATCATGTCGCGAGCGCGCTGCTCGGCGCCGACGATCGCGAGCGCCGACACGAGCCAGAACGAGCAGATCAGAAAACTGCCCTCCTTGCCCGAGAGCCCGTCGTCGGTCTCGTCGGTCCGGTAGCGGAGCACGAACCCGTCCTCGGTGAGCTCGTCCGCGATCGCTTCGACCGAGCGTCGCAGGGTCTCGTCGTCTCCGGGCAGGAAGCCGAAGATCGCCGCCAGCAGGGTCGAGGCGTCGAGCGCGTCGGTGTCGTAGTGCTGGCGCAGGACCCCGTCGCGCACCCCGTGCTCGAGGATGTCGGCGCGAATCTCCTCGGCGGTGCCGCGCCAACTCGCCTCGAGCTCGGGGTCACCGGCGACTGCGCCCAGCCTTGCCGCCCGGTCGAGCGCGACCCAGCACATCAGCTTCGAGGAAACGTAGTGCCGCGGCGCACCACGCGCCTCCCAGATTCCCTGGTCGGGCTCACGCCAAACCTTGGCCGCGCACTCGGCCTGCGCTTGGACGATCGGCCACAGACGGCGCGGGAGGCGCTGGCTGCGCTGAGTGTGGAGCATGATCGAGTCCAAGACCGCGCCGAAGACATCGTTCTGGCGCTGGTCGAAGGCGCCGTTGCCGATCCGCACAGGGCTCGCCCCGGCATAGCCGGAGAGCTCGTCGCGGGTCGACTCGGTCAGGTCGCGCCGTCCGTCGATGCCGTACATGATCTGCAGCGCCCCATCCTCATTCGCCTCGAGGTCGGCCACGAACTGCATGAACTCATCCGCCTCCCAGTCGAGGTTGAGAAAGTGGAGCGCCTGGAGGGTGAAGGTCGTGTCGCGCATCCAGGTGAAGCGATAGTCCCAATTGCGCTCGCCCCCGGGGGTTTCGGGGAGCGAGGTCGTCAGCGCGGCGACCGTGGCGCCGGTTGGCATGTAGGTGAGGCCCTTGATCGCCAGCGCCGAGCGCTGGATCGCCTCGCGCCAGCGGTGATCTGGCATCCGGGCGCGGGCGAGCCAGTCGCGCCAGAAGTGCGCGGTCGCGGCGAGCCTGGCGTTCGCCTCGTCGACGTCCTCGGGCGACGCCAACTCCTCGGCCCACGAGAGCGAGCAGAAGACCTGCTCTCCCTTCTGGAGCGCGTGCCGCGCCCGGACCCGGTCGCCCTCGACCCCGAGCTGCATGTCGGACCGCAGCCGGATCGTCAGCCCGGCGCCGGTCGCGTCAGCTGTCTGCCGGTCGTCACCGGCCAAGGTCCATTCGGCCGGCGCGCGGCCGTAATCGAAGGTCGGTTCGCAGACCAGCTCGAGCTCGACGCTGCCCTCGATGCATATCGCCATGCGCACGAGCAGATGCTCGCCGTCCACGTCGGCTGGCGGCCGGGTGTGCGGCGTGATCCTGTCCTCGCCTTGGCGCGGGCCCATGGTGAGCGCGTCGCGCATCAGCACCCAACCCGTCGGCGTGTGCCAGGTGGTGGCGAGGATGTTCGTGCCCGGCTCGTAGATGCGCGCCACGGGCACGTTGATCCCGAAGGGCCCGAAGCGGAAGGCGCCGTTCTGGCGGTCGAGCAGGGCGCCGAAGATGCTCGGCGAGTCGAACCGCGGCACGCAGAGCCAGTCGACCGCGCCGTCGGGGGCGACCAGGGCGCCCGTGTGGCAGTTGGAGAGGAAGCCGTACTCGGCGATCGGCGGGAAGGGCGAGGGTGCCGCGGCGCTCTGGGGCGCAGGCGCGGCCGCCGGCTTGCTGTCCGTGCGTTCGCCGCGCGCCGGCTTCTCCATGCGCTTGGGCTTCGCCGCGCTCATGACGCCACCCACGGCCCGTAGGCGCCATCGTCGCCGAACGCCTCCACGGACCGAGGCCCGCCCCTGGCGCTCGCGGCCATCCGTGGACGAGGTCGTAGCGTGGTACTCATGCGTGCCTTTCGTTCGGGCGCTGGGCGGACGACTCCCATCTTGGCGCAGCCGGGCCGATGGCGCCTCCCAATTTTCGGCTGATTCCCGTCGGGCTCAGGGCCTCGGCAGGGATCGGCGTCCTATGCAAAGCGAGCATTTCGGCGGTCGTCGGGGGGGCGCTTTGGCTTCTTAGGGCTCTTGGGCAGCGACGCAACCGGGGTCATCTGGGTCTTCCCGGCAGCCGGGTGCTCAGAAGCCTTTCTGCGGTTCACCTTCAGGGACACAACTCCAGATCGTAGATCGGCTCCAGCGCGAATGCGTTGCCCATTCCGTTGCCCACCGACGCAAGACGCCGCCCCCGGAGCTGGGGTTTTCCGCTTGTCTATGCCATGGGCCGTGAAGGACTCGAACCTTCAACCTTGAGATTAAGAGGCTGGCTAGCGTTTGCGGCCCTTTACGGCTGTTCGCGGATTCAGGCTCGGTTCAGCGGGTCTGTGCCTGGCGAACCGCCCCCGATTTGCGGCTGTTCATGGATCGTGCGTTGCCCATCTGTTGCCCACCCGGGACCTCGAGCGTTGCGTCTTTGTACTTGCGGCTGCGCTAGTGGCGGAGGGAGATCATTCGTCGCTCACCGACGATGGGCGCGGAGGTGGGCGGGCTCACGCCTCTTTCCTCCGCGCCCACCGCCAGTGAGGATCGTTGGCCTCAGCTGATCGAGGCGGCCGAAGGCGACACCGCCGTCCGCCTGCGAACCGTGAGGAACCCGGCACCGCCGAGCGCAACGAGAGCCATCGCGGCCCCGGCGCCCACCGCGGCGCTCCCCCAGTCGACTCCGTCGGCCGTCTTGGCCGGCGAGCCGGAGGCGACGGTGGGCTCGCCGCTAGACGACACGATGCCCGTGGTCAGCGCGGCGTAGCCGGAGTTGACGTCCGCCGGTCCGCCCGAACCGCCCTGTGAGGTCGGGTCGCTCACGGACGAGCCGATGCCAGTTGTCTGCGCGGCGTAGCCGGAGTTGACGTCCGGCGACGGGTCGGCGCTCGCGCTCGCCGTGATCGCCAGTGCGAAGACACCGACAACGATCATGGTGGTGATGGTGTGAGCCCTCATTCTGGGCCTCCTGGTGGTAGTGGCTCCGGACCTGATCTCCGCTGAGACGAGGCTCGAGTGCCGGTGGTCAGCGCAGAGGCTCCGACACGGCGGTATACGGAGGGTTTATTCACACTCCACGCACGGTCTGCGAGCGCGAGGCGGGTCGAGTCAGCCGGAGGGACAGACCTCGATGTACGCCTGCTCCGGCACGAGCTCCTCCCACTGATCCCGGGGGAGGCCGCCTCCCGTGACGGCGCACGCGTGCCGCCTCCAGGCGGCGGGATCGACCTCCCAACGGAACGCGCGCCCGTCGTCTTGGAGCGCGAACAGACGGCTGCCGTCGGGGGTGAAGCGTGCGGTCGTGTACGTCTCGGTCGGGCCCGGAAGCGGCGAGCTGATCGGCCGCTGCGAGGCGACGTCCCAGAGGACGACCGCGCCGTCGGCGTGTGAGGTGGCCAGCGTCCGGCCGTCCGGGGAGAAGGTGACCGCGAAAGCGGCCGCCGTCTCGCCGGGACGCAGGGCCGGTAGCGCCCCGACCCGCCGCCAGCCGTCGGTCGCCCAGAGGAGCGCCGTGCCGTCCAGCCGACCGCCGGCGAGCAGGCCGCCGTCGGGGGAGAAGGCGACCGTACGGACGTCGCCACCGAAGGACAGCCTCGCGAGCCGTTCGCCGCTTGCGACGTCGCGAACCTCGATGCCGTCGCCTTCCGAGAAGAACGCCCCGAACGGAATCGCGAGCTGCGAGCCGTCGGGGCTGAAGGCCAGCCCGAGCACCAGGGGAGGCAGGCGCAGTGGGGGGCCGGCGAGCTCGCCCCGACCGACGTCCCAGGTCCGTACCGCGCCGCCGACCTCTCGCCGCCGCCAGCAGATTGTCAGGGCCGAAGGCCAGTGCCTGGACGTTGTGCAGATTCCTGCTCGGCCACCGGACCGCGAGGGGAGCGCAGGAGCGGGCCGACGGGGCGCCCGGAGCCCGCCTCCCAGAGTCCGACGGCTCCGCCTCCACCCGCGACCGCCAGCGTGCGCTCCATCCGGGGCGTACTCGATCGCAACCGCCGGCCTGCCGTCGAAGGCCTCGAAGCCCCCGGTCCGGCGCAGCGTCTCGGGGTCGATCAGGTCGACCCGGCCGTCGAACCTCGCCGACCGCGAGCGTACGCCCGTCGGGGCTGATCGCGAACGGGGGCGGGAACGTCTCCCCGGTCTGGTGGACAAACCCCGTCCGGAACGGGCGTCCCAGGCTGCGATCTCCGGCCACGTCCCAGATGATCACCCTGGAGTCCTGACCGGCGGTGTACAGGGTGCGCCCGTCGGGGCTGAAGACTTGCAGCCCCGCCCGGCCTGGCGTGGCCCTCGAAGGTCTCGGTCGGGAGCCCTTCTCTGACGTCCCAAAGGATCACGTTCCCGCTCCCGTCCCAGGTGGTGAGCGTTCGTCCATCGGGGCTGAAGGTCCCGATGCCGAACGACGCCTCGCCGATGAGCCGAGACCGTCTCACTCCCGCCGCCGCCCCAGCAAGCGTCCGCACCCGCCCGGACGCGAAATCGAGCAGGCGAAGGTTCCCGTCCGGTCCTCGACCGCGAGCGTGTTGCCGTCGGCGCTGATCCCGGCGGAGACGGCACCGACGCGATAGCGGCGGACGACCCGCAACGTCGCCGCGTCGACGACGTACGTCGCCCTGTCGCTCGAGACGACCAGGCGCCCATCCGGGGTCGACAGCGGCCCCGGGATGGTGGAGCGCGGGGCGATCCGGACGGCCCTTCCCAGCGGCGTGGCGTCGCGGGCATCGAAGCGACGCATGAACACACCCGTCGTGCGGTCGATGTCGCCGCCGGAATAGGTGACGATCAAGCTCCGGCCGTGCGGGCCGTAGTTCACGGCCACGAAGACGCCCAGATTGGCGCCGGCGGGATGGCGACCGAGCGAGATCGAGCTGCGCACCCGCGCCGTATCCGCGTCGAGGATCTTGACGAATGCGGAGCGGACGTCGGAGTCTGCGCTTCCGGCCAGGGCGAGCGAGTCGCCCCCCGGATCGAAGGCGAGGGACCATAACGTCCGCAGGCACCTGATGGTCGCCGATCGGCTCCCGCGTCTCGGTGTCGAAGAGGGTCACGGTGCCGCTCTCGTCGCCGACCGCGAGCGTGCCTCCGTCGGGGCTGAGCGCACTCGACGTGAACGGATCGGGCCGTCGCCGCCCAGGACCCCGATCGCCGCGGGGCTGCGCAGGAGCGTCGAGAGGAGGCTGGAGCGGGTCGCCACCGAGTCGTCGAGGGCGGCGCCGGTGTTGGCGAGCAGAAGCGCCTGGTCGAGCCGATCCTCGTCGAGGGCCGCGGCCGCCGAGTCGCTGGGCGTCGGCGACCGTGGCCGCGTCGCGGGCGCCCTGCCGCTCGGAGAGCGCGATCACCCCGGCGACCACGGCGGCGGCGAGCAGGACGCCAACGCCGGCGAGCAGCGCCGTCAGGCGGCGATTCGTCCGGCGCTGGCGCTCGGCCTCGCGCTCGCTCGCCGCCCGGCCGGCGTCGAGGAAGTCGCGCTCGAGCTCGTTCAGCTCGGGGTCGTGCTCGGCGGCCCAGTCGAGCGCCGAGGCGAGGCGGGCGCCGCGGTAGAGCTCCGCCGGGTCGCGCCCCGATCCCTGCCACTCGCCGGCGGCGTGGATCAGGTGCTGGTGGAGGCGCCTGCCCTCGGCGTCCTCCGCGAGCCAGGCGCGCAGCCTCGGCCACTCGCGCAACAGCGCCTCGTGGGCGACCTCGACGCTCCCCTCGTCCACCGTCACCAGCCGGCTCTCCGTCAGCACCGCCAACGCCCGGGCGGTCTCTTCGTCCCTCTCTGCCTCCAGCTCTGAGAGCGGCACCCGCCTTCGCACCGGCGCGGGCTGCTCGGCATCGGTGAGGCGCAGGAGGATCGCCCGCGCCCGCTCCCGCTGCGGCGCGCTGAGCCGCCGGTAGGCGCGCTCGGCGAGGCGCGCCACGGCCCCGCTCACCCCGCCGCTCGCGTCGTAGCTCGCGCGGTGCAGGGTGCGCCCGCTCCGCTCCTCCCACAGCTCGACCAGGGTGGTGGAGAGCAGCGGCAGCCCGCCCGGCTCGTCCGCGACTTCGCCGATCAGCGCCGATACCAGCCGCGGCTCGACCCGCAGGCCCGCCCTGCGCGCCGGAAGCTCGATCGCTCGTCGCAGCTCGTCGCGTCGCATCGGTCCGACGAAGATGGTGTTGGCGCTCATCGGCTCCGACAGCGCCGCGTACTCGGCGCAGCGGCCGCAGAAGTCACCCCGAATCGCAAGGACCACGATTACGCGTTGATCGGCGTCGTCGGCGAGCGCGGCGAGGGCCTCGGTGAATGCCGCCCGCTCGGCCTCGTCGCGGCACGCTGTGAAGATCTCCTCGAGCTGATCGACGGCCAGGACCAGCCGCTCGTCCGGCCGGAGCGAGGCCAGGCACCCGGCGAGCGGGTCGTCGCCGTCCCGCTCGCCCTCGCCGGGTGCGAGGCGGGCAACGGCACGGCCCAGCTCCGCGAGCGGGCGCTCGCCCGGTCGCATCAGCACCTGCGGCCAGCGCTCGGAGCCGGGGAGCGCTCCGTCCGCCAGCGACGGCAGGAGGCCGGCCCGAACCACCGAGGACTTGCCGCTCCCGGACGGTCCGACAACCGCCATCAGGGTGGAGCCGACCAGGCGCGCCGCCAGGGCGGCGACCAGCCTCTCGCGGCCGAAGAAGTACTCCGCGTGAGCCGAGTCGAACGGCGCCAGGCCCCGGAACGGGCAGACCTCGGGGGCACCCGGATCAATCGGCTCCTCGAGCACGTAGAGACGGCCGCGCTCGCGGGCGACCTGAAGGTCGCCGACGCTGGCTGCCACCTCGGCCTCGGTTCCCCGCAGGTCGTCGCGCTCGGTGGCCGTCCTCCCGACCGTCGCCTCCAGCCGCGCGGCCGCCTGCGCCTGCGCCCAGCCACTGGCCGCCCGATGGATCCGAAGCGGCACCCCCTCGCTCTCGGCCATCAGCATGTCTCGCCGGCATCGCCAGCGCCGTCCGCGGGCGCGTAAAGCTCGGCGATCTCGGCGGCTGCCGCGACCTCCAGGGGCCGAAGGGCAAGCCGTCTGCTCTGCGCCACATCCGCGAACGCGGGCGGGCCCTGCTCGTCCCGGTGCAGGACGACCAGGAGCAGGGCGGAATCGCGGGGCCTCGCCGCGATGGCGGCAGCGCCGTCGAGCAGCGAGGGCCGCCGTCGTCGGCATCGTCGAGCACGAGCGAGCGTGGGGCGCTCGTTTCCCTCTGCGGCGCGGACCGCCTCGAGCGCTCCGTCGGGGACCCGGAGCCCGCGGCGTAGATGATCGCTGCTCCGGTGCGTTGGATCTCGGCGGCCAGCTCGGCGGCGAGGCGGGTCTTGCCGATGCCTCCGGGGCCAGAGACGAGCGCAACTCGCGCTCGTCCCGTTTCGGCCTCGGTCCAGCGCTTGTGCAGCCAGCGCAGCTCGTGGTCCCGCCCGGCGAGGAGTGGGGAGCCGCCCTCGAGTTGGCGCGGCAGCTCGTGCAGAGGTGGGCGCGCCGCGAGGGCGGGGTCGTGGCGGAGGATGGCCTCCTGCAGCTCGCGCAACTCGGGGCCGGGCTCGACCCCGATCTCCTCGACCAGCGTCCGGTGCGCATCGCGATATGCCTCCATCGCCTCGGACTGCCGTCCGGCGCGGTAGAGGGCGAGCATACGCTGAGCGTGGAAGCGCTCGCGGAGGGGGTGCTCGGCGATAAGCGCCTCGAGGCTTCCGACGACGTCGGCGTGGTGCCCGGCGGCGAGCTCGGCGTCGATCGAAAGCTCGATCGCCCGCAGATGCAGCTCCTCGAGCCGCCCGATCTCCGCCGCTGCGAAGGGCTCTGAGGCGACGTCGGCGAGCGGGGCACCACGCCAGAGCTCGAGCGCGCCTCGGGCGCGCACCGTCGACGATCCCCTGCTCCGCCTCTGCCCGGGCTCGTTCGACCAGGCGCTCGAAGCGCGCCGCGTCCACCGCGTCGGTTGGCAGCTGGAGCTCGTAGCCACGACCGCGCGTGACGATCGTGGCCTCCGAGCCGTCGGCGCCCAGTGCCTTCCGAAGTCGGGAGATGTAGAGCTGGACGTTCTTGGGGGCGCTGGCCGGCGGGCGATCCCCCCAGAGGCCATCGATCAGGTCGTCCGCGCTGACCGTCCGATTGGCCCGAAGCGCGAGCATCGCCAGGATCGCCCGCTGCTTGCTTCCCCCCAGAGGAAGAGGTTGCCCGTCGACGAGGGCGTCGACCCGCCCGAGGACTCGAATTTCCAGATCCACTTTTTCGGCCCACTCCCGGTGAGCCCGCCCGTGGTCATGCTACCGCCGGCTCTCCGATCTCTCATCATGGCGGCCGTGCGGTTCCAATCCGTTGCCCACCCACGCAAAACGCCGCCCGGCAGGACGGCGTTTTCGGCTTGACTATGCCATGGGCCGTGAAGGACTCGAACCTTCAACCTTGAGATTAAGAGTCTCCTGCTCTACCAGTTGAGCTAACGGCCCGGGCGACCGGGATGGTAGCGGCGGGCGGCGGGGCCTCTACGGCGTGGTTCCGGGAGCGCCGAACGGGCTCTGGAGCGGGTCAGCGCCCGGAGTGGTGGGCGGCGGGGCGTTCTTCTGCGCCTTCGCCTGCTGCTTCTTCAGCTTCACCGCCTGCTTTCGGATCTGCCCGAGCTGTTTCTTGATTTCGCCCCGCTGGGGCTTCGGCGCCTCGGCCTCGGCCTTGTCCGCCGCCTGATCGCCTCCCGCGATGTCCAGCGACGCGTACAGGTAGTACGCGAGCTGCCCGTAGGAGCCCGAGCTCGGTTGGTCCGCGGCCACGACCCGCTGAGCCTCGGCGGCACCACCGAAATCGGTGAGGAAGTAGTACGCCTGCACCATCTGCGCGGCGATCACAGGGCTCGGCCTGCCCTTGTTCACCTTCAGGTACTTCTCCCAGGCATCGGCCGCATTGCCGAGCGCGGAGTGGGCGTCCTCGCTGACGCTGATCGCTCCCGTGGTCTCGTCCTGCGTAACGCCGCCCTGCCTGGCCTTGTAGAACTCGTACTTGGAGAGCTTCAGCAGCGCAGCCGTGTCGTTCGGGTCCTTAGCGAGCTGCTCGTTGGCGTTGTCGATCTGGTCGTCGTACTCCGTGCTCAGCGAGCCTCCGCCGCCGCTCCCTCCGGAGAACACGTCGGCGAAACCGCCAGCACCGTCCGACCCAATGCCGAAGCCCACGAAGCCGACCAGGAAGAGCACCGCCAGCGTCGCGTAGACAACCTGGACGACCCGCCTGCGCTTGCCGCGAAGGTCGAAGAGCACGTCACAGAGCCTAGCTGGCGGGGCTGGCGGGCGGCTCAGGCTCCGGCGCGGAAGCCGCCGGCTCCGCGGGCGTCCCCACCAGGCGCGCCATGATGAGCGAGAGCTCGAACAGCGCCAGCAGGGGCGCCAGCTCGATCAACATCGTCACCGGGTCGGTGCCGGGGAGCAGCATCGCGAGGACCGCCAGGCCCAGGTAGACGTACCGGCGGTTGTGCGAGAGCTGCTGAGGGGTGACGATGCCGAGCCGGGTCACCGCGACCACCCCCATGGGCACCTGGAACATCAGGCCGAGCGCGATCAGGGTGAGGATGAAGAAGCCGTAGTACTCACTGGCCCGCACCTGGATGTTGAAGTTGTCCTGGTTGAAGTTGAGCAGGAACTCGGTGGCGGCCGGCACGACAATGAAGTAGGAGAACACCACGCCGGTGATGAACAGCACGGGGACCATGAGCAGGAACGGGAGCGCGACCCGCTTCTCGGTTGGCTTCAGCGCCGGCAGCAGGAAGGCGTAAGCCTGGTACAGCAGGATCGGCAGCGCGATCAGGATCCCGGCGTAGATCGAGATTTTGAGGGTGGTCATGAACGGCTCGGTGACGCCGAAGGTGATCGGCACCCGGTCCCCCGGCAGCGGCTTGTTGGCGATCTCGAGCAGCAGGTCGTTCTGCCAAAAGCACAGCCCGCAGGCGACCACCAGCACCGCCAGCGAGGCGATGATCCGGTTGCGCAGCTCGTCGAGGTGCTCGACGAGCGTCATCTCCTCGTCGAACTTCGCGGCCCGCAGCCGGGACGCGGCCACTTAGGAGCGGCGGTCGGCTACGACCTCGGTCTCGACCGGCTCCGCGCGCTGCTCCGCACCCTCGATCTGGGCGGGCTTGGCCGCCGGCTCCTCCTCGTCGTCGTCGTCGTTGCCCGAGATCGAGGATCTGAACTCTCGGATCCCCTTGCCAACGGAGCGTCCCAGCTCCGGGAGGCGCTTGGGGCCGAAGATGATCAGGGCGATCACTAAGACGACCAGGATCTCTGGAAGGCCGATGTTGCCAGGCATCCCCAGAGATGGTACGCCAATCGCCTCCCCGTTCTGGCGAGGGGCGTGCAGCCGCCTGGGTTAGCGCTTGAAGTTGAGGTGGAAGCGGCTGGGCGTGGGCTCCGCCTGGTCCTGGTACTTGCTGCCCGCCTCGCCCGAGCCGTAGGGGTGCTCGACGGCCGCGTCCATGCGCATGAACGAGATCTGCCCGATCGGCATGCCGTGGTAGATCGTCACCGGGAGGTTGGCGACGTTCGAAAGCTCCAACGTCAGATTGCCGTTCCAAGAAGGATCGACGAATCCCGCGGTGCTGTGGATAAGAAGGCCGAGGCGACCCAAGCTCGATTTTCCTTCGAGTCGGGCCACGATGTCGTCGGGCAGCCCGACGCGTTCCAGCGTCTGGCCGAGCACGAACTCGCCCGGGTGCAGGATGAATGGCTCGTCCCCCTCGACCTCGACCAGCTCAGTCAGATCCTCCATCGGCTGGCGAACGTCGATGAAGGGGTAGCGCGCGTTGTGGAAGACGCGGAAGCGGCGGTCGACGCGCACGTCCACGCTCGACGGCTGCACCATCCCCTCGTCGAACGGATCGATGACGATCCGGCCGGCCTCGATCTCCGCCTTGATGCTGCGGTCGCTGAGGACCATCCGGAGTGAGTCTATTCCCGCCCGGCGGCGGCGCCGGCCCGCCCTCCCGGAGACCTGAGCAGGCACCGGGCGAACGCGGACGTCCCATACCTAAAGCTCCTCCGGCGCTCCGCCGATACAGCACCCGAAGTGG
Source organism: uncultured Actinomycetes bacterium (assembly GCA_963721735.1). GTDB lineage: Bacteria > Actinomycetota > Thermoleophilia > Solirubrobacterales > 70-9 > AC-56. The sequence goes on along the minus strand of CAVRKX010000015.1, from coordinate 453,214 downwards.
GAGAGGGGCAAACAGCCAAGGGACCCGGTCGGACCTCCTTGCAAGGGGGGCTCGAGCCGAGCATCTTCGAGACTCGCCTGGCGACCACCACCCGGCGGCGGCGGGACGACCTCCACATCTGCCCCGTGTGCAACTCGGCGTTGGTCTATCCGACCGATTGGGCGCCGGCCAGCAATCGGCACTGGGAGGTGGCACTCCGCTGCCCCGAGTGCGAGTGGAACGGCGGCGGCAGCTACAGCCAGGACGTGGTCGATCGCCTCGACGAGGCGCTCGAGCGGGGCACCGAGTCGGTGCTCGACGACCTGAACATCCTCACCAGGGCGAACATGGAGGATCACATCGATCGCTTCGTCCACGCCCTGACCGGGGACCACATCCTCCCCGAGGACTTCTAGGAATACCGCTCGACGACGCCGTCGGCGACCAGCTCGAGCAGCTGTCGCTGATCGGGGTCGAGCCCGGAGCGCTCCAGGGCGCGCTTGGCGAGCTCCACGCGCCTGCGGGCGCCGGCCCTCACCTGGTCGAGGACGCTCGTCGCCGCGATCCGGTCGCAGACCGCCGCCGCGCCCGCGGCGTCAAGCCCTCGCAGGTTCAGCTCCGCCAAGCGCTGATCGCGCTCGCGGGCCAGGATCAGGGGCAGGGTCACCGTTCCGTCCAGCAAGTCGGTCCCGCGGGCCTTGCCCGTCCGCTCGGGCGGGCCGGTGACGTCGAGCACGTCGTCGAGGAGCTGGAAGGCCAGCCCGATCTCGCGGCCGAAGACCTCGAGCGCCGCACGGGGGTCGGCGCTCGGGGCCGCGATGGGCCCGGAGCCGTCCAGCCGCCCGATCACGCAGGCGCACTCGAACAAGCGACCCGTCTTCAGCTCGCAGCGCTCCAGGTATCGCTCGGCGGAGATCGAGCCGTCGAAGGCGTCCCGCCGCTGAGCCAGCTCGCCAAGCGCCAGCGCCACCGAAGCGCTGGAGAGAAGCTCCACCTGCTGCCGGCTGCCGCCCTCGACCAGGTCGCCGAAGGCGCGCGAGAACAGGAGGTCCCCGACCGCCAGCGCGCGGCGGCGCCCGGAACGGGCCAGCACCGTCGGGTGGCCGCGGCGAAGCGGCGCCGCGTCGAGCACGTCGTCATGGACCAGGGTCGCCATGTGGACGAGCTCGATCGCCGTCGCGGCTCTGATCGCGGCCTCGGCTCCCCGCGGCCCGGCGCTGAGCAGGACCAGCATCGGGCGCAGGCGTTTTCCCCCAGCGGCCAGCGTGGCGCCGGCGTCGGCGGCCAAGGCCTCGCCGTGGCCTTCCACCAATCGCCCGAGGCGCTCCTCGACCGCCTCCATGCGGGCGGGCAGCCACGCGGCGGCGGCCTCCAGCACCAGCGTCACCGGGGGAGGTACGGCGGTCCGGTTCAACCCTCTTTCACCCCGGAGTGGATCGCGATGATCCCGCCGGCCAGCAGCAGGTACCGAATCCGCTCCAGCCGGACGGCGGCCATCATCGCCGCCAGGCCCTCGGGCGACGGGAAGCGCCTCACCGACTCCGGCAGGTACGTGTAGGCGTCGCGGTCCCCCGCCAGGGTGCCGAGCAGCGGCACGAGGCGGTCGAACCACAGCGAATAGAAGGTCGACAGCGGCCGCCGGCGTGGCTGGATGATCTCCAGGATCACCGCTCGGCCTCCCGGCCTAAGCACCCGGGCCATCTCCGCGAGCCCACGCTCCAGGTCGACCAGGTTCCGCACCCCGAAGCCCACGGCGACGGCGTCGAACGACCCCTCCGCGTAGGGGAGCTCCAGCGCATCGGCCCACTCGAACCGGACCTGCGACGCGCCGCGCTCGCCGGCCTTGCGACGCGCCAGCTCCAGCATCCGCTCCGAGAAGTCGCAGCCCACCACCCTGCCCCCGGCCCCAACCCGCCGCCCCAGCTCGAGCGCCAGGTCGCCGGTGCCACAGCAAAGGTCCAGAGCGGCGTCCCCGGGTGACAGCTCGGCGCGGTCGGCGGCCCGCTCGCGCCAGCGATGGTGCATGCCGGCGGTCATCGCAGTGTTCATCAGGTCGTAGACGCCCGCGATGCGATCGAACATCGTCCGCACCTGGGTCGCGAACTCCGGCGAGGAGCGTGACGGTCGGGCGGCCGTTTCCACGGGCTGAGGCGCTATTTCAGCGATGCCAGGAAGTCCGAGATCTGGTTCTGCTGCCTTTGCGTCAGGCAGCCAACGCTGGAGCCGGGAACGCAGGTGGTGAATGAGGGCATGATCCCGGGGCCGGCTTCGAGCGAGCGCAGGATCGCGCTGCGCGGGATCTGGGCACCAATTTCGGTCAGCTCCGGGCCCAGGGTCCCGTTGCCGTTGTCGCCGATCGTGTGGCAGGCGAGGCAGCCGTTCTGGGCGACCAGCTCCTTGCCCGCCTCGTACTGCGGCGCCACCTCCATGTCGATCTTGGTGGGCGGCCCGGCGATGGCGCCCGTGTAGGTGAGGTAGGCCATCGAGACCAGGGTCAGCACCAGCACGGCCATCGCGATCGGCCGCCGCTCCGGACGCCGCTCCGGGCCGCGGTCGAAGAAGGGCAAGAGCAGCAGCACGACCATGCCGATCGTGGGCACCCCGATCGTCGCCAGCGGCGTCAGCTCATAGGGCTTGATCACCCGCAGGACCTCGAACAGGAAGAAGAAGTACCACTCGGGCCGCGGCGTGTAGGTCGTGGTCGTCGGGTCGGCCTTGGGGCCCAGCTCGGCGCCGAGCACGATGGCCATCACGGCGATCACCAAGACGACGATCAGGGCCATTGTCGAGTCCTTCATCACCGCGTAAGGGAAGAAGGGCTTGCCCTCCTTCTTCAGCAGCTCGTAGTCGCGGAGGTAGGCCTCTTTCTCGGCCCGGTTCAAACCCTCTCCTCCTTGACCGTGGCCTTGCGGCGCTTCGGCTCGAGCCAGGGCGGTGCCGTGGTGCCAAGCTTCACCACCAGGTACAGGTGGGCGCCGATCAGGGCGATGATCAGCCCCGGCACCAGCAGCATGTGGATCGAGTAGAAGCGGGCGAGCGTCGTCTGCTCGAACTCGGCGCCGCCTCTGAGGAAGTCGGCCAGGTAGGGGCCCAGCACCGGCCCGGTGCCGGTGATGTTGAAGGCGACCTCGGTGGCCCAGAAGGAGCGCTGGTCGAAGGGCAACAGGTAGCCGGTGAAGCCCATCACCATGGTCAGGATCAGCAGCACGACCCCGATCACCCAGTTGAGCTCGCGCGGGTACTTGTAGGCGCCGAACACGAAGGTGCGGGCCATGTGGAGCCAGACGAGGATGATCATCACGCTGGCGCCCCACTTGTGCATGCCGCGCACGAACTCGCCCAGGAAGACGTCGTTGGTGAGGTGGACGACCGAGTCGTAGGCCTGGGTCGTGGACGGCGTGTAGAACATCGCCAGGAAGACGCCGGTCACCGCCTGCACCGCGAACGCGAACAGGGTCGCCGAGCCGAGCGTGTAGAACCAGTTGGTCCCCTTCGGCACCTTGCGGTAGAGCAGCCCGGTGAGGAAGCTGGCCCCGCCCGTGCGCTCGTCCACCCAGCCGACGAGGTCGGCGGGGGTCTCCTTGAGGCGGTCCGCCGGGCCGCCGCCGTCGCCCACGCCTGGCTTCTGCGGCTTCTTGAGCGGGCCGGGGATGAGCATGTCGGGGAGTTTCATCGGAGGCTCTCGACTACGGCGGCGGCGGGGTTGAGGGCCGCGGCGGATAGAGGATGTTCCAGATCCCACCCGTGAACTCGCCGGGGTCGCGGGTGCGTACCGGCTCGAGCTGCGAGGTGACGCTGTACCGGGGGCCGAGCTGCACCTGGCCGTCTTGCACCCGGGTTTGGAAGCGGTCGAGCGGCCGCACGGGCGGCCCCCCGATCACCTTGCCCTCGAAGTCGTAGACGCCGCCGTGGCAGGGGCAGATGAAGTTGCCGGCAGCGGAGACGAAGCGCACCGGGCAGCCGAGGTGCGCGCAGCGGGTCGACAGCGCGATGTAGATGCCGGCCTCTTCGTCGGGGAACGTGCCCGGATCGCCGCGGCGCACGTAGGCGGTGGTCTTGCCGGCCTCGCCGATCCCCGCGACGATGGTGAAGACGACCGGCTTGTAGGTGTCGGCGGTGAACCGGCTGACCGGGCCGACGCTCTCCCAGCTCTCCTCCGGGCTGTCGAAGATCGGCGCCACGGCGAAGCCGACCGCTGGCAGGACGATCACCGCGCCGGCGAGGCCGCCGACCGCCGCGCCAGCGCGCGTCAGCGCAGTTCGCCGATTCATCGACTCGCCCTCGAAGTAGCCCGGCGGATCCGGCGTCGGAGTACCGCCGGCGCCAGGGGAACCGTTGCTCTTGTCGGCGGCGTCAGCCACGTTCAGGCGGGCAAATCCTGGGAGGGCTCGAAGCCTATCGACTCCGCCGCGCGGTCCAACCGATCGACCAGGCCGGACCGCTCGGCCGTCCCCAGCGCGGCCTGCCAGAGCGCCAGGGGGCCGCCGCCACGCCCCTCCCGAAGGGCGGACTTTCCCTGCTCGTGCTCGGGTGTGGCACCCGAGGCGACCGCGGTCACCGAGGCCAGCCAGAGGGCGTTCGCCGGCCCGATCGCGTCGGCCTCGTCGGCCCGCGCGTCGTGAAGCTGCGCCGAGAGCGAGATCAGGTCGGAGAGCTCGCGGATCGCCTCGAGGTCGCCGAGGGCGGCCAACCGCTCCAGGCCGAGCGCGTAGAGGTAATCGCCCGCCAGCAGGGCCAGATCGGCGTCGGCGCCGACCACCACTCGCGGCTCCCCGTAGTGCAGCAGGTAGCCCTCGCGAACGGACTCGATCACAAGCGAGTATTCGCCCTGCGCCTGCGCCGCTCGGGGGCCGCGAGCGGCCAGCAAGCCGAACACGGGCTCGGCCTCCCCGGGATCGCTCACCCGCGGCGAGATCACCGACTCTGCGGCGCGGAGCTGCTCCGCAAGCGCGGCCAACGCGGCCTCGGGCGAGCTCATAGGCGGGCGAGCTTACGGAAGCGCCGGGCTGGCCGGCGCGCGAAGGCCGGCGATGATGATCTCCAGGTAGCGCTCCCAGCTCATCGGCGGTGGCGCGGCCTCGCGCGGCGCGGTGGCGCGGGCAAGCCCGCACATGATGCTCGGGATGTCGTCGACGCTGAAGTCCGGTCGCATCGCTCCCTCCGCCTTGGCTCGCTCGATCAGCTCGCCCGTCAACTCGTTCAGGCCGGCCTTGTCGGCCGCCGTGCCGCAGAGACCCGGGAGCTGATCCATGGCCTCCGACAGGGCGCGATCCTCGGCGGTCACCCGGGCGCACTCACGCATGAGCTCGCCGAACCCGTGCCAGGCATCGGGATCCTCCAGCGCCACTCGCGCCCGCTCCGCGAAGAAGGCGAAGCGCTCGTCGGCCAGCGCCTGGAGCAGGTCCTCCTTGGTCGGAAAGTTCCGGTAGACGGTCCCGACGCCCACCCCCGCGGCGCGGGCGATCCGCTCCATGTGGACGTCGAGCCCATGCTCGGCGAGCAGCATGCGGGCGGCGTCCAGGACGCGCTTGCGGTTGCGGCGGGCGTCGGCGCGCTGCCTCACCTCGACGGCGGGAGCGGGTGGGGCGGCGGTTCCTTGCGGGTTCATGTCGATCTTGTGGCTCGCGATTCGTCGTTTCTGTGACGGCCAGCACGCAAACGGAACTGTGATTCCGTATAGTGCCCATACCGAAACCGGAACTCAGCTTCCGATTATCGCACAAGCCAAGGTCAAGAGCCACAGGAGGACGCTGATGATGACCACAGCTCAGGAATTCGAGAGCCGACGCTGGATGGCCCTCGCGCTGCTCTGCTTCGCCCAGTTCATCGTCGTCCTCGACGCGTCGATCGTCAACGTCGCCCTCCCGTCGATCGGCGAGGGGCTCGACTTCTCGCAGGAGAACCTCGCCTGGGTGGTGAACGCGTACGTCCTCACCTTCGGCGGCTTCCTGCTGCTCGGGGGCCGGATGGCCGACTTGCTCGGGCGCCGGCGCGTCTTCATCTCCGGCCTCCTGCTGGTCGCGGCGGCCTCGCTTGCGGCAGGCTTCGCCGCCACCGAGGGGCAGCTGATCGCAGCCCGCGCCGCACAGGGCCTTGGCGCGGCGATCATCTCGCCGGCGGCGCTCTCGATCGTCACCACCACCTTCCGCGACGGCGCCGAGCGCAACAAGGCGCTGGGCGCCTGGGGCGCGGTCGCCGGGGCGGGCGGCGCCGCCGGGGTGCTCTTTGGGGGCATCCTCACGGACACCCTTGGCTGGGAGTGGGTGCTGTGGGTGAACGTGCCCGTGGCGCTCGTGGTCGCCGCGCTCGCCCCGCGGTTGATCGCCGAGAGCCGCTCCGAGTCGGCGACCCGCCACTTCGATGCCGCCGGCGCGGTGACCGTCACCGCCGGGCTCTCGATCCTCGTTTACGCGATCGTCGACGCGGCGGACGCCGGCTGGGGCTCGCCGCAGACGCTCGGGCTGATCGGGCTCTCCGCGGCGCTGATCGCTGCCTTCATCGCGATCGAGCGGCGCTCGCAGGCGCCGCTGATGCCGTTCCGCATCTTCCGGCTGCGGACCTTGACGGGCGCCAACGTCGTCGGGCTCCTCGTCGGCGCGTCTCTGTTCTCGATGTTCTTCTTCATCACGCTCTACATGCAGCAGGTGCTGGGCTACAGCGCGATCGAGGCGGGGCTTGCCTACCTGCCGCTGGCGGTGTCCATCATCATCGCCGCGGCGATCGCCTCACAGCTCGTCACGCGGATCGGCTTCAAGCCCGTGCTTGCAACCGGGATGCTGCTGATCGCCGTTGCGCTGGCCTGGTTCTCGCAGGTCTCGGTCGACGGCAGCTACCTCTCCGACATTCTCGGACCGTCGCTGCTCGCCGCCTTTGGCCTCGGGTTCGCGTTCGTGACGACGACGATCGCCGCGGTCTCCGGGGTGCGCGACCAGGAATCGGGCCTCGCGAGCGGGCTGATCAACACGTCGCAGCAGATCGGCGGCGCCCTGGGGCTGGCTGTGCTGGCCACGATCGCCAACTCGCGGACCGACGAGGTCATGTCGTCGGCGGGGGGCGACCCCTCCGCGCTGACGAACGCGCTCACGGAGGGCTTCCAGTCGGCATTCCTCGGCGGGGCGGTGATCGCCGTGCTCGGGTTGGTGCTGACGCTGGGGCTGATCCGAACCCGCGACAGCCGCGCACACGTCGAGCTCGGGAGACCGCCGGCGAGCGAGCGGCTGGCTCAGGAAGCCGCCTGAGCCCAGCCGGTGGTCGAGTTGCGTTCGAGAGGAGCGCAACTCCACCACGGCCGTCTAGCCCAGCGCCTCCGCGAACGCCTCCGACGCCGCCTCCGCCGTCTGGGCGATCGCCGCTTCGTCGTGGGCAAGGGAGACGAACCAGGCCTCGAACTGGGAGGCGGGCGGATAGATCCCGCGCTCCAGCAGCGCCCGGCAGAAGCGGCCGTAGGCCTCCAGGTCACACGCCGTGGCGCCCGCGAAGTCGCGCACCGGCTCCGCGCTGAAGAACGGCGTCAGCAGGCCGCACACCGAGACGATCTGGACGGGGCGATCGCCGGCCGCCTCGCGCAGAGCCCCCGCGAGGCTCTCGGTGAGCGCCGCCAGACGCTCGTAGGCGTCGGGATCGAGCTCGCGCAGGGTGGCCAGCCCGGCGGCCATGGCGAGCGGATTGCCCGCCAGCGTTCCCGCCTGGTAGACGTCACCGGCCGGCGCCACCCGCTCCATCAGCTCTCGCCGCCCGCCGTAGGCGGCGGCCGGCAGGCCGCCGCCTAGCACCTTGCCCATGATCGTCAGGTCGGCGTCGACCGCGTACAGCTCCTGGGCGCCGCCCCGGGCGACGCGGAAGCCCGAGATCACCTCGTCGAGCACCAGCAGCGCCCCGCCGGCGTCGGCCTGCTCCCGCAAGAAGCCCAGGAAGCCGTCGTCCGGCGGCACCACCCCCATGTTCGCCGGCACGGGCTCCGCCAGAATCGCCGCCACCGCGTGCTCGGCGAGCGCCGCCGCCAGGGCGTCGCGGTCGTTCCACGGGACCACGATCGTGTCGGCGGCCTGCGCGGCCGTCACCCCCGGACTCGCCGGAATCCCCTGCGTCGCCAGCCCGGAGCCGGCCTCGGCCAGCAGGCCGTCGACGTGCCCGTGGTAGGCGCCCGCGAACTTGACCACCTTCGCGCGTCCGGTCGCAGCCCGTGCCAGGCGCACGGCGCTCATCGAAGCCTCGGTTCCCGAGTTGACCATCCGCACCATCTCCACCGACCTGAACCGCTGGCATACCTCCTCCGCCAGCTCCACCTCGCCCTCCGTGGGCGCCCCGTAGCTCGTCCCCCGTTCAGCGGCCCCGCGAACGGCCTCGACCACCCCAGGGTGGGCGTGCCCGAGGATCAGCGGCCCCCAGGAGCAGACCCAGTCGACGTAGCGATTGCCGTCCACGTCGACCAGCTCGCAACCCTCGCCGCGCTCAGCGAAGACCGGGTGCTCGCGACCGATGGAGCGCATTGCCCGGACGGGCGAGTTGACCCCGCCCGGCATCAAGCCGAGGGCGCGGCGATAGAGCTCCTCAGACCTAGTGGTCACGTCCGCAAATACGCCCGTGTTTGGATCGGCCTCGTACCTCGGGCCCGCGGGGAGCCTGCGGCGCTCAGGAGTGCTGAGCCTCCCAGTTGGCGTAGTCCTCGGTGAAATAGAGCAGCCTCACCTTCTTGAACTCGGTCGAGGAGTAGAGGACCGCGCGGTCGTCGCCGTGCAGGCCGTGCTCGTCGGCGATCCGGTCGAGGACCGCGTCGCACTCCTCCTTCGAGCGCCCGTGGGCCATCGTGAACACCGAGTACGGCCAATCGGCGTAGGTGGGGCGCTGGTAGCAGTGCGAGACCCCGCGCACGGCGGCCATCCTGCTGCCAACCTCGAGCACCTGATCCTCAGGCACCCGCCACACCCCCATCCCGTTGGCCGAGAACCCGGCCCGCCGGTGGTAGAGGATCGCCGCCACCCGCCGCAGGATCTTTCGCTCCACCATCCCACTGAGGTGCTCCAGGAAGCGGTCGGGGCGCATCCCGACGCGCTCCGCCGCGGCGTCGTAGGGGCGGTCCGTGACCGCCATCGGCCCCTGGAGAGCGCGGATCACGGCGACGTCCGTGTCGTCGTACGGCTGGGCCTCGAGCTCGCGCGGCGGCGACGCGTCGATCGTCGCGGCAAGCGCCTCGGTCCCCTGCTCCATCTCGAGGTTCATGTTGATCTTGAACAGGGTCAGGGTGGGGAGCTGGCGGATCGACTCGGCGCCGGTCTCGGCCCTCAGCACCTCCAGGGTTCCCTCCAGCCCCAGCTCGGAGTCGGGGGGCGTGGCGATCGTGAACCAGAGGTTGAACTCGTGGGTGCGTAGGTAGTTGTGGGAGACGCCCGGGTGCGAGTTGACGATCCGCGCGGCGCGCTGTGGGTTTGCGGAGTCGACCTTGGCGGCGACCAGCATCGACGCGTAGCCAAGCGCCCGGGTGTCGAAGATGGGCGTGATCTCGCGGATGATCCGCTCGTCGAGCAGCCGCCGGCTGCGAGCCTGGACCTCGTCCACCGGGAGCTCCGCGTGGCGGGCGACGGCCGCGTACGGCTCGCGCTCCAGCGGGAAGCTCGACTGGAGCAGGTTCAAAAGCAGCTTGTCGGTCGCGTCGAGCGGCACCGCGGCTCCCGCCGTGCGCGAGCGTGCCTTTGACCGCGGCGCGCGAAGCGGCGCGCTCGCCCCGCTCAAAGCCAAGCCGCGGCTTCCTTGGCGTAGTAGGTGAACACCAGGTCGGCGCCGGCGCGGCGGATCGCGGTCAGCGCTTCCAGCACCGCCGCCCGCTCGTCCAGCCAGCCGTTTTGGGCCGCGGCCTTGAGCATCGAGTACTCGCCCGAGACGTGGAAGGCGGCCACGGGGGCGCCGGTCTGATCCTTCACCAAGCGAATCACGTCGAGGTAGGGAGTGGCGGGCTTCACCATCAGCACGTCGGCACCCTCGGCGAGGTCGAGCTTCGCCTCGCGGACACCCTCGAGCGCGTTTGCCGGGTCCATCTGATAGCCGCGGCGATCCCCGAACTCCGGGGTGGACTCGGCGGCCTCGCGGAACGGCCCGTAGAACGCCGAGGCGTACTTGGCGCTGTAGGCGATGATCGCAACGTTCGGATGGCCCTCGTCGTCGAGCTGGCCGCGGATCGCCCCCACGCGGCCGTCCATCATGTCGCTGGGCGCCACCACGTCCGCTCCCGCGTCGGCGTGCGAGATCGCGGTCTTGGCGAGCAGCTCGACGGTCAGGTCGTTGTCGACCTCGCCGTCGCGAACCACCCCGCAATGGCCGTGCGACGTGTACTCGCACAGGCAGACGTCGGTGATCACGACCAGGTCGGGGTGGGCGTCCTTCAGCGCCCGGACCGCCATCTGCACGACGCCCTCCGGATCGTAGGCGCCGGAGCCGGCCTCGTCCTTGGAGGCCGGGACGCCGAACAGGATCACGGCGGCGATCCCGGCCGCCTGAAGCTCGGTCGCCTCGGCGGTCAGCTCGGAGATCGAGAACCGCTCGATGCCGGGCATCGAGGGGACCGGTTCGCGCACCCCCTCGCCGGCGACCACGAACATGGGCTGCACGAGGTGCCGCGGCGAGAGCTCCGTCTCGCGCACGAGCTCGCGCAGGGGCCTGGTCCGACGCAGCCTCCGCATGCGGGTGGCGGGAAAGCTCATGTGGGTGATTCTAGGCGCGCGCCGCGTCACGACGCGAAGCGGCGCAACGCCAGCCGCGCCAGCGCCCCGTAGGCGGCGGCGAGGATCGCCAGGTGGAGCATCGGCAGGCCAAGCCCGGGGCCGGCCGCGTCGAGTGCGCCCGAAATCGCGTCGAGCGCCGGGTCGAAGGGAAACAGCGCCCGGATCACCTTGATCACGTCGAACAGGGCGGGGCTGACCGTGCCGGACCCGACCAGGGAGACGAACGCGATCGGCAGCGAGACCATGAAGGCGAGCAGCGAGCTGGCGCGGACCTCGCGGGCGGCGCCCCCGATCGCCGCGCCGAAGGCGGCGAACGCGGCACCCCCCGCCACGATCGCCGCTGCGAACATCGGGAAACGGCCCCAGTCGATGTCGACGAACAGCGATAGCCCGGCCAGCATCAGGAGCGTGACCAGCATCGACAGCGCCACTCCAAGCCCCACCTTCTCGACCAGGAGCGCCGTCCGCCCCACCAGCCCCCGGGTCAGCCGGGGGAAAACGTTCTCCTCGCGCTCGAGCGCGAGCGAGCCGGCGACCAGCAGCACGGTGACGAACATCAGGGTGACCGTGGTCGCGACCGCGATGGCGAACGAGTCGAGGCTGGGCGGGGAGCCCGAGACGACCTCCTTGTCAACCTCGATCGGGTGGGCGAGCGTGCCCAGGAGTGGATTGGCGAGGTTCAGGTTCTGGCGCGCGAGCCGCGAGAACTGGATCACCCGATCGAGCGGTTCGGCGAATGGGCTCCCCGCGGGCAACTCCGGGCGCAGCGCCTCGAGGATGCGCTGGGTGTTCTTCAGGCCGAGCACGTTGAAGGTCTGGCCCAGGAGCGTGAACTCGCCACCCCGGAGCAGGAGGCTCAAGTAGTTGGCGGAGATGCGGGTCACCTGCTCCGAGATCCTGAGGTTGGCCTCGGTGACCAGCGAGCTGATCCGGTCGTCCACCAGCCGCGCTTTCACGGGGTCCTCCTCGTTGACGAGGACTCGCACGGTCGGCTGAGAGGGCGCCAACGAGCCCAGCGACTGGAGCTTTTGGATCAGGTCCTCGGGCAGGATCAGGGCCGCCAGCGCGTCCCCCGAGCTCACCATCTCGCGTGCCTCGTCCTCGCCGGACACGGGGATGCACTCGATCCGCGAGCAGAGCTCGCTGCGGGCGCCGGCGATGTCGAACTCGGTGCCGGCGAGCACCAGCTGCTGCTCCTCGGGAACCTGGTTGAGAAACGCTACCCGCGGCGTCTCGGGCCCGCGCGAGAGCGCGAAGCCAATCAGCACGGCGATCACCACCGGATAGGCGACGAGCAACGCCGTCACCAGCGGCGAGCGGCGCAGGATCTGAAGATCCTTGATGAACAGCCAGCGCATCTAGTGGTCGCGTCCGTCCACTACGCCCCCGCGCCACGCCGGGTTGGCATCAATGACCCCGATCCCGAAGAAAGGCGACGAACGCCTGCTCGAAGTCGCGGGCGCCCGACTCGGGAGCGGCGGCGTGCAGCTCGGCTGAGGTGCCGTCGAACAGCGCCTCGCCATCGGCCAGGACCAGCAACCGCCGGCCGTAGCGCTCGGCCTCCGCGATGTTGTGGGTGGAGAAGATCACCGTCGTGCCGCCGCCCGCGAGGCCGAGCACGAACTCCCAAAGGCGCTCCCGCTGACGCGGGTCGAGCCCGGCGCTTGGCTCGTCGAGGAGCAGGACCAGCGGTCGAGCGAGGAGGCCGATCGCGATGTTGATCCGCTGCTGGTTTCCGCCCGACAGGGCTCCCACCTGGTCGTCGCGGCGGTCGGCGAGGCCGGTCTGGTCGAGCATCTCCTCGACCGCGGCGTCCGTGTCGGGGACCTTCTCCAGATGCGCGAAGAGGCGCAGGTTCTCGGCCACGGTTAGCCGCCGGTAGACCGCCGCCTGCTGCGGGATCCAGCCGATCTCGCCGGGATGCCGGCTGACGGTGCCGCCGTCCTGGCGCCGTATGCCGGCGAGGATCGACAGCAGCGTGGTCTTGCCGGCGCCGTTGGGGCCGATCACCGCGAGCAGCTCGCCCCGGTGGGCCTCGAAGCTGACGCCCTTGAGCGCCTCGCGCTCACCGAAGCGCTTCACGAGCTCGCGGGTCTCGATCACGACACCGCCGCCAGTGGGCGACACGGCGCTGGTGGCGGATTCACCGAACACGCCGACGAACGCTAGTGGGCCGCTTAGACGGTGGGCAAGCCGGGGCGCAACTTCGAGCCGCGGCGCTTGTTAGGTGAGCAAGGTACGGAGGGTTGATGAGCACGACAGCATCGCAAGAGGTAAGGCAGCCAGACGCGATGCCGCGGCTGGCCAGGGTAAGGCAGCCGCGACTGATCCGGCAGACGAGCGCGTGGGTGCCGCGCGGGGCGCCAGAGCCGCTCCCGCTGCAAGACCTCGAGCTCTCCGATGGGGTCCGCTGGGTCGACATCTACGGCGGCGTCCTGGGCATCAGCGAGGTGCTGGCGTTGCTCGGGCCCATCTGCAACGGCCAGCTCAACCAGAGGATGGTTCGCGACTTGATCACCCCGAAGCGATTCGCAGTCGGGGTCGGCTACCGGGACAGCGAGGTTGTGATCACCTCGGGCTTCCGGATTCGCCATCTGGCCTCGCACGCCAACGGAAGCGCAGCGACGAACGGAAACGGCAACGGAGCCATCAACGGCCACCCGGTCGCCTCGGTTTTCGAGCCCGTGCAGCTCCTGGTGGGCGATGACTGGCTTTTGAGCTGCTGGCATCCACCGCGCGTGTTTCGCGGTCTGAGCGATCCGGTCCACGTCGCCGACGACTCATCGAGCGGCCTCTACCTGGGTGTCGCCAAGCGCTGGCCGACGAGCAACGAGACGGACGCCACGGGCCTTGCCAAGCTCGTGCGCCGCGAGCTCGCCGTCGCCGCCGGCTACAGGCCGCCAATCAACTGACGCCGATGCGAGCCCGGCCCGTGCGGTTCGCAGGGGGGCCGCACGGGTCGCCATGTCCGCAACCGGCGCGAGCAGCTCGGGCGCCGGGTTGGCCGCTGTTTCGGGTGCATCGTTTGCGGACGGCCCACTAGGCTCCTCGCCCGTGCGCGTCCTGTTCATCGCCGACATCGTTGGCCGTCCCGGCCGAGCCGGCCTTGCCGCGGCGATGCCCGAGCTTCGCCAACGTCACTCGCCCGACCTCGTGATCGCCAACGGCGAGAACTCGGCCGGTGGCCTCGGGATCACACAGAAGACGGCCAAGGAGATGTTCGAGATGGGCATCGACGTGATCACCACCGGCAACCACGTCTACCGGCACCGCGAGGCCTATGAGTTCCTGGACCGCAACGACCGCGTGGTGCGCCCGGCCAACTATCCGGCCGGAAATCCGGGACGCGGCGCGACCGTCGTCGAGGAGGCCGGGAGGCGCGTCGCCGTCCTCAACCTGAGCGGCGCCGTCCAGCTCCGGGTGGCCCGCTCGCCGTTCGCCGAGGCCGACGCCCAGCTCGCCCGGCTCACGGACGACGCGGACGCCGTGATCGTCGACTTCCACGCCGAGGTGACCAGCGAAAAGGTGGCGATGGGCTGGCACCTCGACGGCCGGGTCGCCGCCTGCCTCGGAACCCACACCCACGTCCCCACCGCCGACGCCCGCGTCCTGCCCGGCGGCACCGCGTTCATCAGCGACGTCGGCATGACGGGCTCGCGCGCGGGAGTCATCGGGGTCCGACGCGAGCAGGCCCTGGAGGCGTTCCGCACCCAGATGCCCGTCAAGTTCGACACCGCCGACGAGGACGTGTGGATCAACGCCGTGGTGGTCGAGGTCCGCGACGACGGCCTGGCCGACTCGATCGAGCAGGTGCTGGTCCCGGCGCCGAGCTAGTGCCGTGTCCGGTAACTTCGCGCCTGAATCGGCGCGATCCGGGGGCCGCCGTTTCGGGTGTGAGGTTGCTGGACACGGCACTAGGTGGGTGAGGGCCTCGGCTTGGCGAGGAGTCCCACGATGACCAAGCCGAAGAACCACGGGATATAGAGGAAGAACCAGTGCTCGGCCGTCAGCTGGACGGCGACCAGGATCGCCGCCGACAGTGCCGCGATCTGAGGCAGGGACCGGCGCCGCGGGACGACCGCCACGAGCAGCGCGAGGCCGACGGCGAAGACCTTGAGGATGGTCTGAAGCCATTCGAGAGAGGGCTCCTGGCCCCAAACGCTGAACGGCGATTCGCGGTCGATCTGGCTCTCCACCGTGCGGTCGTAGAAGGTGGCGAGGCCGGGCTCGACGGCGGGAAGGACCAGCATCAGGGCGAGGCCGGCGGCGAAGGCGATCGAAAACAGAGCGAGCGCCCGGAGCCTCGGGACCCCGAGCGCCTCACGCCAAGGGCCGTCGTTCCGGTCGCCGAGCCCGCGCTCGCCGGTGGCGAACAAGGGCGCCAGCACGAGCGGGGCGAACTTGGCGAGCGTCGCGAGGGCGAGCAGCGCGCCGCGCTTGATCGGGCTGCTGAAGACGACCAGCGCCCAGACCAGGAGCGCCGCGATCAGGGTGTCGTTGGAGTTCGACTGCAGGGCGTAGTCGGTGAACGGATAGGCGACCCAGGCGAAGCCGAGGATGACGGCGAGCCGGGTCCCGCCGAGTTGCCGGCCCAGGACCAGGAGCCCGCCCACCGTCGCCAGGTCGAAGGCGATCGCGGCGGCATGGGCGGCAGCGAGGTCGTCCCAGGCGCCGTGCCAGGGCAGGGCTAGCTCGAACGGCAGGTAGGCAAAGTAGTTGAAGGGGCCGTACGTGTCGCCGAAGGGATTCTCGGAGGGGAACGCGTTCAGGCCCCAGACGGTCTGGCCGTGCGCGATGCGATCGGCGCCGATCACGCCGGCGTAGCCAACGTCGATGACACCGGAGTCGGCGATGTTGAGGGCGATGCGAAAACCGAGCAGGAACGCGCCGCCGATCGCCAGCCAGGCCGTGGGCGCCGAGGGCCGAAGCCCCTCCCCGGCGCCGCGGAACCCCACCCAGAGCATCCGGGCCAGCAGGTAAGCGAGGGGCGGATAGACGAGCGGCACGCTGACGCCGATGTTGCCGGCGTTGAAGAAGATCGCCGAGATGCCGAACGAGAGCAAGACGAGCAGGTCGAGGTGGACGACACGCCACTTGCGGCGCCAGTCGAACAGCCCAAACAGGAAGATCGCCGCGAGCGGCAACCAGACATAGGGAGCGTTCAGCTTGTGGCCGAACTGCTCTGGGTATCCGCGAGCCATCTGCCAGGCGATCTGATAGCCGGTCCACGACTCGCGCACCTTCCCCGTTGCGTCGTCGACGATCACCTGCACCCGCTCCGTCCCGGAGGCGTAGAAGTCCACCTGCCAGGTGCCGGGCTTCGCCTGTGCCGAGGCGCTCAGAGGCCCGTACCGGCGGCGCTGCTCGGCGACCTTTGGGTCGGTGCGGGCGATGCGGATCGCTCGCGCCTTGGTCAGATTCCGCGCCACCTCGCGCGCCGGCGGCGTCGCGGTGGTGGCGGTGGACGATCCCGTTTCCGCCGCTGGAGTCGAGCCGGGCGCGGAGGGCCCCTGGCCCATGGCCGACGCAGGCAGCGTCAGGGCAATGCCGACGGAGGCGGCGAGCGCGGCGCCTCTCAGCGCCCGTCTGCGCCGAAGGTCCACAGCTTGTTGCCGATGAAGTTGAACGGCATCGCGGCGGCCACCGAGATCGCCTGCGAGGGGACCTCGGGCGCGCCGGCGACGTCGACCAGGAGATAGAGCAGGGTCAGGTTGACGCTCAGCGCCAGGACGCTGACCGTCAAGAAGCGCGCCGCCTGGAACCCCGGGTGACCCTCCGTGGCGCGGAAGGTCCAGTGGCGGTTCCAGAGGAAGTTGTTGGTCACGGCGACGCAGAAGGCCCCGACCGCGGAGAGGATGTGGTGGACCGTGAGAGCCTCGTTCAGGACGGCGAACACGGCGAGGTTGATCACGTAGCCGACGACGCCGACGACGCCGAACTTGAACAGCTGGACCCAGGCCTCGGGCTTCCGGGTACCGAGGTGGATGCGAAGCGCGAGTCGCCAGGTCCAGTCGGCGGCGCGAGCGGTGGCGTCGCGGGCGCGCTCCGACGGGCGCGGGGCGGCGGGCGGCGGGAGCTGGGTCTCCTCGACTGGGCTCACAGGGCGACCTCCACCTCGGTTTCCGTTGCGGTTGAAGCGCCGGACACACGCACGCTCGCGTCGCCGCCGACGCCGAAATGGTCGAGCACCAGCCCCGCGATGTCGCGGAGCGCCCACTGCTGCCGCGCCTCCTCGACCCCGGGCTCGAGGCCGCAGAGGACCAGCGGGCCGAGCGAGTCGCCGGCCAGCAGGGCGCCGTGGCTGGCCCCGCCGGCGTGCGTGGCCCCGCCCCAGTCCACGCACTCATATCCCTGCTCCAGGGAAACCAGCAGATCCCCCGCGTTCGGCGCCGTGAGGGCCGACCACAGCCGCGCCAGGCCGTCCGGATAAACCGCGTCGTTGAGCCTGCCGCCCTCCAGCTCGAGCGAGAGCGCGGTCAGCTCACCCTCGGCGTCCCAGCCCGCGCCGCGCCGGTCCGATACCTGCGAGCCGGGCTGAAAGCGCAGCTCGCCGCGTGGGCTCTCCACCACGGCCTCCCGCCCGCCGCCGTTGTCGAACGACAGCCTGGCCACCAGGTCGACGCCGTCGAGGCGCCGGAGGCGGGCCAGCACGCCGGCCTGTGTGGCGGCGCGGCGCTCGTCCTCCTCCAGCAGATAGATCCCCGCCGCCCTGGCCGTGGGGCTCACCGCGAGCTGCGCCGACCCCAGCCCTTCGGCGTTGGCGGCCAGCACCGACCAGTCCTCGGCCAGCGCCGCCGCCAGCGGCAGCTCCGTCTGGACGTCGGTCTGCGCGTGGTCAGCGATCAGGATCACAGCGTGGGCGTCGAGGAAGGCGTCGATTCCGCCCGCCTCGTCGACGATCTCGCCGAAGCTGCGGTCGGCGTGAGAGATCGAGTCGAGCATCGCGTCGACCCCGTGGGTGTGGGTGTGGTGGTCGTTGTCGGGCAGCGAGAAGAGCAGGAAGTCGTACAGATCCTCGCGAACCAGCTCGCGGCCCACGCAGGCTGAGTAGGTGTCGCGCGTTCCCGGCCGCGCCAGGGTGGGCTTGCAGGGCACTCGGCGGCTGGCGTAGAGCTCGCCGTAGAAGAGCTCGTCGGGTCCCCAGACGGCGTGGCGAAACTTGGCCGCCACCGCCACCCTTCGCAGCAGCCCCTCGAGGCTCAGCTCGTGGCGCCGGCGGCCGCGATAGATCAGAAACGGGGTCACCGCCGTCCGCACCCCGGCGTCGGCGAGGCGCTCGAACACGGTCTCCACCTCGTGCGAGAGGTGGGCCATGTTCAGGTTGTAGACGGTGTCGTAGAGGGTCCTGAAGAGGCCGAAGGCGCGCGTCGCCTCCAGCGAGGAGCCGTACTCGACATAGCGCTCCTCGGCGCGGTGGTACCAGTTCATGCCGCAGATGCCGTGTTGGTCCGGGCCGGCCCCGGTGGTGATCTCCGAGCAGGCGACGGGCGTCACGGATGGAAAGGCCGACACGCAGTCGCCGATCAGCGAGCCGCGCTCGATCAGCACGGCGAAGTTGGGCGCCAGGTCATCCGCGACCGCCCGCCGCAGCATGTCGGTGCGAAGCGAGTCGACCACGATCAGGCAGAGCTTGCGCGAGGAGGGCATTCGAATCGAGTGTGACGGGGGCGCAGGCGGGTGGCTCACCGGAGGACGCGCAGCCCCTCGTACTTTCGCTGGGCTCGGCGGCGGCGGGCGGAGCCGAGCCAGATGATCCCCAGCAGCGCGACCAAGGCGATCGGCCCCCATAACAGCGACAGCCCCGCCAGGACCAGAGCGCCGAGCGCCACGATCAGCCCGATCGACGAGGCGCCCTCGTGCCGTGCCAGGGCGCCGGCGACGACGCCGTTGACGATCCCGAACGTGAACACGGCGATCACCGCCCCCACCAGCCAGCCCGGCCAGGCCGGGTGGTCGGCCGTGGCCAGCGAGGCGCCGAACAGGATCCCGCCGCCGACCGCGGCGACGGCAGCGAGCAGGAAGCCGACCACCCCGCGGCGCCCGGAGGCGCCGCCGAAGGTGCCGGCCGCCAGCGCGAGCCCGATCCCCTGGCAGGTGGCTACGAAGAGGTCCATCGGCGAGCGGCCAAGGCTAGCGAGAAGAAGGGGCGGCCACGCGGCGCATGGCCGGCCGGGCCTTCCGGCGCTACGGGCCGCCGAAGTGGAGCGTCCGGCCGCAGCCGGCCAGCGTCAGCGTCAGCGGCCCGTCGGTGGTGACGTCGAGCTGCGGGCGGCAGGTCAGGCGTGCCCGCCCCGGGTGGACGATCACCTGAGCAAGGTTCTCGGCATCCAGGTGGAGGACGTTACGGGCGCTTGTCTGCGGCGCCGGCCCCCAGCTCTTCGACCGCTCGACATACGCCAGGGGGCCAAGATTGCCTCCTTGAAGCGTCCCGGGCCGAGTTTGGGTCGGGTTGTCAGCGGGGTCGCCGAACCCGAAGCCCTCCGAGCGCGCGTCCACCCGCCCAAGGGGGGCGGTGCCGCCGGAGTTTCGAAGCTTCAGCCCCGAGAGCCAGTAGGCGTGGTCGGCCACCATGCCGACGTTTTGGAAGTCCATCGCCGGGTTGACGACGTAGGTCACGTGGGCGGGGTTTCGATCCACCTCCTGGGTGCCGAGGAAGGCGGCCACTGGGGCGTACTGATCGTTGACGGCGAGCTCGAAGTGGTCGGTCGCCGTGAACAGGTCGAACCTGTAGCGGTAGCCGAGATCGTCGAAGGTCCGGGCCTGGGCGACCGGGCCGGGGGCGGGAACCAACTCGTCCTCGGCCCCGTTCCAGATCAGGAACGGAATGTTCCGAACCGAGCCGAGCATGCGGTTGGTGTTGCTCGCGGCGCCGCCCGGCTGGGGCGGGGCGGGCGGCAGCCAGATCCCCAGGCCCGGCGGGCCGACCACCGGGTTCGCCCGCGCGAACAGGTCCGGGTATTGGGTCGCGAACTTGTAGGTGCCGTAGCCGCCCATCGAGTAGCCGGAGATCGCCGTCCAGCGCTGATTGAGCAGGTAGCGCCTGGCGACGTCGGCCCAGACCTCGAAGGTGTCGGCGCCCGCGTGGCCCCAATACCAGCCGTCCGGGCCCCGGCCCTCGGGCGTGATCACGATCGAGCCGGGCCCCCGCTCGCCCAGCTGTGACTGGTTGCGGCTCTCGCCGAACTGGTTGTAGTTGGCGCCGAGCGAGTGGAGCAGCAGCGTCAAGCCGAAGCCGTCGGGCGGGACGGGCTTTCTGGGGACGTAGATCGAATAGGGCTGGAGGCGCCCGCGGAGCTCGCCCTGGCAGTCGGTGGCGGTGCCGCAGGTAGTCGAGTAGTCGGCGCCCTGCTTGGTCTCGAAATGGCTGGCGACGATCCGGTTCATGGGGCCGGTCACCGGCGTCCCCTTGGGCTTCCCGCGCAGGTTGTCGGTGACCCCGGCCTCGAGCTTGGCGAAGTCCACCTCGGCGTAGAAGGGGGCGAGGTTGCCGGCGGCCAGCGCCTGGCCCTGCTGACGGTCGCGCCACCAGGCCGGATTGCTGAACACGGTGTCGGGAGGAAACGTGTGCTGCCAGGGCTCGTGGTAACGGAAGGCGACGTTGAAGAAGGCCGTGGGGCCGGAGAGCCCGGCGGCGCCCCCTGGCTGGGTGGCGGTGGCGGCGGTCCTGGGCAGGAGGTACCGGTTGGTCGCCTTGTTCCACAGCCCCACGCCGGCGGCCAAGCGCACCTTGCGCTCGGCGGGGTCCCAGGCGCTGTGGGGGACGAGCACCTGGATCTGGCGCCTCCGCTCGTTGATCGACACCTGGGGCGCCGGCGTGATCGCCTGAGAGTTGCTGGCACGCACGAGGTCCGCACGCGAGCCGTGGACCGTCAGGAAGAGCTCCGCGGGCGCTGCCGCGTTCGCCCCGTGGGGAAAGGCGCGGGGCTGCTGGGAACTCGCCGATGGCGATCGTGGTCCCGATCAAAGAGGGGTCCTTGAGCGTGTTCAGGGTGATCCGGAAGGCGGTGGCGTTGGCGAGGGGCTTGACTCGGAGCTCGACCAGGTCGGCGGCGTTGTTGGCGTAGGCAGGGTCGGTCGGGTAGGTGTAGGTGCCGTTGGGGAGAGAGAAGCTGTCCTCCCCGGTGCGGGGGTCGCCCGGGTCGCGCGACCGGCCCCGGGCGCCGTGGTCGTCGTAGAGGAAGTCCTGGTAGAGGAACTCGCCGTCCCGATAGGCGCTCGAGCCCGAGATCAGGATCGGATTGGCGCGCCAGATGCCGCTGTTCTCGAGCTGGGGCGCCTTGGCCAACGCGCGGTAGAGGATGCTCGGGCCGGGCCGGGGGACCGGGCCTCCGTACAGCGAGCCGCTTGCGGCGGGCGGGCCGGCCCACAGCGCGACCAGCGCCACACAAGCCACCGCCACCCTGATCCCCGACCACACCCTGAGCACGCCCGCACTCTACCCGAGCCGCGCGCATCGCACCCATTCTTCCCGCGCGCGGCAGACGTCGCCTGGCTTCGGCACACTTGGCCGATGCCGGAGCAGCAGGACTCCCCAACCCCGCCCGAGCGGCGCCCCGTCCCCGCCCACCGCCGCGCCCATCAGACGGCGCACGACCTGGAGCGCTACGCCGACCTGTTCGCGCAGCGCACCAGGGTCATGCGCTCCTCGGCGATGCGCGATCTGATGGCGATCACGGCGCGCCCGGAGGTGATCTCCCTCGCCGGCGGCCAGGCCGACACCTCGACCTTCCCGCCCGAGACCTTCGCGGCCCAGATGACCCGGATCGCCCAGGAGTCGTCGGCGGAGGCGCTCCAGTACGGGCCCACCGAGGGCTTCGAGGCGATGAAGGCGGCGATCCGCGGCGTGATGGCCGCCGAGGGGATGTCGCCGGACCCCGAGGACGTGATCGTCACCACCGGCGGCCAGCAGGCGATCGACCTGATCACCAAGACCTTGGTCGACCCCGGCGACCCGGTGATCTGCGAGGCGCCCACCTACCCCGGGGCGGTCCCGGTGTTCAGCTCCTACCAGGCCGAGACCCACCAGATCGAGACCGACGACAACGGGATGAAGGTGGACGAGCTCGAGGCCCTGCTCGACCGCCTCGAGGCCGAGGGGCGACGCCCTAAGTTCATCTACTCGGTGCCGACCTTCCAAAACCCCGCCGGGGTCACCCTCTCCGCCGAGCGCCGCCGGCGCCTGGTCGAGCTGGCGCGCGAGCGCGAGGTGCTGGTGATCGAGGACAACCCCTACGGCCTGCTCCGTTACGAGGGCGAGCCCGAGCCGCCGCTCTACCTGCTCGACGGCGGCGATTACGTGATCTACATCGGCACGTTGTCGAAGATCCTCTCGCCCGGAATCCGTCTTGGCTGGGCGGTGGCGCCGCCGCCCGTGATGGAGAAGATGGCGCTCGGGAAGCAGGCCACCGACCTCTGCACCTCCACCCTCGCCCAGTACTTCGCGATCGAGTACTTCGCCGAGGACCGCTGGCGCTCCTACGTGGACAGCCTCTGCGAGATCTATCGCTCCCGCCGCGACGCGATGCTCGAGGCGCTCGAGCGCCACTTCCCCGAGCAGGCCACCTGGACCAGGCCGCAGGGCGGCATGTTCGTCTGGGCCACGCTGCCGTCCTACATCGACACGTCCGACCTGCTCGCCAAGGCCCTGCGCGAGAACGTCGCCTTCGTCCCCGGCGCCGCGGCCTACGCCGACGGCGAGCGAGGGAGGAGCTCGATGCGGCTCAACTTCTCCGGCTTCGACGAGGACCAGATCCGGGAGGGGATCCGCCGGATCGGCAAGGTGGTGAGCGAACAGGTGGCCCTGTACGAGACGATCACCGCCGAGCATCCCCTGCCGCGTGGCTCCGCTCAAAGCCCGGGCGCCCGACACGGGGGAGCTCGGGCAGGAGGGTGACGTGGTCCCGCTGCGCCGGCGCCGCGAGGAGAGCTAGCGAGTGGCAACGTCCGCGCGTACCCGACCTCTCAGCCGATGAAGGTCGCGGTGCTGAAGGGAGGCAGGTCGCTGGAGCGCCAGGTCTCCCTGCGCTCCGCGGCGCGGGTCGAGGACGCGCTCGAGTCGCTGGGCCACCAGGTGGTGCCGCTCGACGCCGGGCGGCGACCTGGTGCGGCGGCTGAAGGAGGAGCAACCGGAGGTCGCGTTCATCGCCCTGCACGGACCGGGCGGCGAGGACGGCACCCCGCAGGAGCTGCTGGAGATCCTCGGCATCCCCTATACGGGCCCGGGGGTGGCCGCCTGCATCCGGTGCATGGACAAGGTGCTGGCCAAGCACCAGCTGCGCGCCGCCGGGGTGCCGACCCCCGACTGGGTCGCCTTCAACTCCACCGCCTTCCGAGAGCTGGGCGCGGCCGATGCGCTGGAGGAGATCGAGGCGAGGCTCGGCTTTCCCCTGGTGGTCAAGCCCGGCGCCCAGGGGTCGGCGCTCGGGGTCCGGTTCGCCGCCTCGCGCGACGACGTGCCCGAGGCGCTCGTGGCGGCGTTCAGCTACGACGATCGGGTGCTGCTGGAGCGCCACGTCGCCGGGCGAGAGCTCGCGGTCTCGTTCCTGGATGGCGAGCCGCTCCCGGTGGTCGAGGTGCGGCCCAAGGAGGAGGACCTGTTCAACTACGAGGCCCGCTACGAGATCGGCCGGACCGAGTACGACTGCCCGGCCGACCTGGCGAGCGCCGAGACCGCCGAGGTGCAGGGAGTCGCGGCGCGCGCCTACGAGGCGCTCGGCTGCGCCGGCTTCGCTCGCGTCGACCTGATGCTCGACGCCGACTCCATCCCCCAGGTGCTGGAGGCGAACGCGATACCTGGGCTCACCGACACCTCGCTGTTGCCGATGGCCGCCGACGCCGCTGGGCTCAGCTTCGAGGAGCTCGTGGCGCGGATCGTGGAGGGGGCGGTGGCCCGGTCGGGACTGGCGACGAAGTCGCGGTAGCTGCGGGTCCTACTCCTCGCCCTGGGCGAAGTCCTCGGGCGTCACCTGGTCGAGGAAGTCCTTGAACTTCTCCACCACCTCCTCAGTGTCCTCGACCTCGTGCTCGAACTCGATCGACGACTCGTCGATCACGTCGTCGGCGGCGAAGATCGGCGCCGAGGTCCTCACGGCCAGCGCGATCGCGTCCGAGGGCCGCGAGTCGATCTCGAGCTCGGAGCCGTTCATGGAGATCGTGATCGAGGCGTAGAAGGTGTTGTCGCGAAGCTCGGTGACCGCGACTCGCTCGCACTTGGCGTCGATCTGCTCGAGCAGGTCCGAGAGCAGGTCGTGCGTCATCGGCCGTGGGGTCGAGGCGCCCTGAAGCTTCATCAAGATCGCGGCAGCCTCGGGGTGGCCGATCCAGATCGGCAGGAACCGGTTCCCATCGACCGTCTTCAACAGAACGATCGGCTGCTTGCCGACCATGTCGAAGCTGACGCCGTAAATCTGCATCTGCTGCAAGGTGTCTCCCGGGGCGCGCCTGGCCTGCGAGCCATTATAGGTCGGGGTCGGCGAGTGAACCGAGGCGACGAAGTCGCCCTTAGCGCGGTTTCGGGGCAGCAGCGGCGAGGCCGAACGGCGATAATCGGTTGCATGTCCGAGGCCCGCCAGCAGGCCTTCATCGACGCCCCGATCGGCGTGGTTTGGGAGCTGCTCGAGGACGTCGACCGGCACTCGGAGTGGTGGCCGCGCGTGGTCGAGGTGGAATGCGAGGGGCTCGAGACCGGCTGCACTTACCGCGAAGTTGTCCAGGGCCCGGTGGGCAAGGACGAGATGTTGCTGCGGGTGGATCGAATGGAGGACTGCGAGGAGCTTTTGATCCGCTGCGTGAACACCGGCACCTTCGTCCACTGGACGCTCACCGAGGCGCAGGAGGGGACCTTCGTCGACGCGAGGTTCGGCATGGAGCCGGCCAAGTTCCAGCACCGGGTATTCGACCTTGTCGCCGGCAAGCGCTACTTCCGAAGCTGGGTCCGGCAGTCGCTCGAGGCCATGCAGCGGGTGGCGAGCGAGCGGGCCGCGCGGGTGTAACAGGACTGCCGTCGGGGCGGTGCTGGCAGGCGGGCCCGGTACGGCGCCACGCCTCGGCTACTGGCGCTCTTGATCGCGCCCCTTGCCGCCATTCAGGTTGTCCCGACCGGCGCCCCCGATCAGGAGGTCCCTCCCCTTGCCGCCTTTGAGGCGGTCCCTCCCCTTGCCGCCACAGATCCGGTCGCGGCCACCCCTGCCGTTGACCCGGTCGGCCCCGTCGTTGGCGACGATCACGTCGGCCTGCTGAGTGCCACGGATCCGGTCGCCCGCCTGGTCGCCGACGATGGTCGCCAGCTCGCCGCCGCAGCGTGCGCGCGGCTCCCAGTCGGGTGACTCGTCATCGAAGCCACCCAGGTTGGTGATGTTGGTCTGGTTTGCCCCACCAGCTCTCATCACGAAGACGTCCTCGAACGGCGCCGGGGAGTCCTGGCTGTAGGCGATCCGCGTGTTGCTCGGAGAGAAGACCGGCCGGTCGTCGAGGACGGCGTTGAAGGTGCGCTGGGTCTGGTTGGCGCCATTTGCGTTCATCACGAAGACCTCGGCGTCACCGTCCGTATCTCGATCGCTGGTGAACACGATCCGGCGCCCGTTCGGCGAGTAGTCGCCGTCCTCGTCGTCGGCCGGCCCTGTGACGAAGGGCGTTTGGTTGCCGCCGTTGATGCTCATCCGGAAGAGGTCGAAGTCGAGTCCGTTATCGACCTCATAGAGGATCCTGCGCCCGTCCGGGGAGACCACCGGATCGGCATTTTCGACGGTGTTGGCAGTGAGCTGGCGCTGATTGCCCCCGTTCGCGTTCATGATCCAGATCTCCACATCGCCGTCGCGGTTGCTCTCGAACACGATCTGCTTGCCGTCCGGAGTGAAGGCGGGATCGAAGTCGCCGTCATCGTTGGTCGTCAGCGGCCGCTGGTTGCCCCCGTTCGCGTTCATGATGAAGATCTCGTCGTCGGTGCCCCCGCGGTCGCTCTCGAAGATGATCTGGCGCCCATTGGGCGAGAAGACTGGGGTCCTCGTCGAAGATGTCCGGGCCCGTGACGGTGAGTTGCCTGACGTTCCCGCCCCCCGGGTTCATAGGTAGACTCTTCGTTATCCAGGTCAGCATCGCGGTCGCTGGTGAAGGCGATCCTGCCGTTCCCGCCGGGGAAGGCCGCGTTTCCGGGCGTCGCCAGCACCGCGGCGAGGAAGGCAGCCGACGGCAACAGCCGCCAAGCCTGCGGCGAGCGACCGCTCGGCGACGGCGGTGAGCGCGATCGATCGGTGTCGCTCGAGCCAAGGCTTCCAACTCCCCTAAGAGCTGACCCTAACCGAATTCAGGACCCTGCGTCAAGGCCTCGAGAATGCGTGGATGAATGGGCGATCCTGGACTCCAGCGAGCCCGGAGGGCGAGCGGTGTAGAGGCCAGGATTCGCCCAGCCATGGATGGAGATGGGCGATCCTGGACTCGAACCAGGGACCTCCTCCTTATCAGAGAGGCGCTCTGACCGACTGAGCTAATCGCCCGCGACCGCCCATTCTAGAAACACCCGCCCTCACGAGGGCCGTCGCGTTAGTGTCGATGCCATCGCGCACTAGGCGGCCGGCGATGCCCCGCCGCCCGGACATGCCTCCGCTTCATCGCTCGGCGCTGGCAGAGGACCCGATCGAGCAGTTCCGCGGCTGGTTCGAGGGCGCTGAGCGGGAGGTGCCGCTCGCGCATGCGATGACCCTGGCGACGGTGGACGCGGATGGGGCGCCGGACGCGCGCATGGTGCTGCTGAAGGGGTTTGGGCCGGAGGGGTTTCGCTTCTTCACCAACCTGTCGTCCGCGAAGGCAAGGCAGCTGGAGGCAATGCCGCGGGCGGCGCTGGTCCTCTACTGGCGCGAGCTCGACCGCCAGGTGCGGATCCGGGGGCCGGTGGAACCGCTCCCCGAGGCGGCCTCGGACGAGTACTTCGCGACCCGTCCCCGCGACGCGCAGATCGGCGCCTGGGCGTCTCCCCAAAGCGAGCCGCTGCCCGATCGCGCGGCCCTCGACGCGCGCATCCAGGAGATGGAGGAGCGTTTCTCGGGTGGCGAGGTTCCGCGCCCGCCGTTCTGGGGCGGCTACGCGCTACGCCCCGAGGAGATCGAGTTCTGGCAGGGCCAGGCCGGCCGCCTCCACGACCGCTTCCTCTACAC
The DNA here is from genome assembly GCA_963721735.1 of uncultured Actinomycetes bacterium. Taxonomy (GTDB): domain Bacteria; phylum Actinomycetota; class Thermoleophilia; order Solirubrobacterales; family 70-9; genus AC-56. The sequence continues at coordinate 426,372 of CAVRKX010000015.1, read as the reverse complement.
CCGCGAGGGCGCAGGGCTGGCGAATCGAGCGGCTGGCGCCGTAGCGCCGACTCAGCCCGCGGAGCCCCGCTCCTGGGCGAAGGCGAGCAGCTCGTCCAAGTCGTCGAAGTGAAGCTCCACGCGGATCCCGCGGCGGCCGGGGCGGACGCGGACGCCGGTGCCGAGCGCCGACTCGAGCGCGTCCTCGGCGCTGGCCAGGGCGGCCGCCTGATCGGGGTGAAGGGCGAGCTTGGCGCGGCCTGGGCCCTCGGCCTCCTGTGCCCTGCGCTCGGTCTCGCGAACCGACCAATCGTGCGCCGCGGCCTCGCGGGCGAGCGCGCGCCGGGCCTCATTGCCTGACACCTGGAGGATCGCCCGCCCGTGACCCTCGCTGAGCTCCCCCGATGCGAGCAGGTCGAGCACCTGCTCGGGGAGGTCGAGGAGCCGGATCAGGTTCGAGATCGCTGGGCGGCTTCGGCCGACGCGCCGCGCGAGTTCCTTCTTGCTGAGCCCAAGGTCCTCCACCAGCGCGGCGCAGGCGCGGGCCTCGTCCACGGGGTTCAGGTCCTCCCGCGCCATGTTCTCGATCAGCGCCGTCTGGAGGCGCTCGGCCTCGCCCTCGTCGCGAACGATCGCCGGCACTGTCTGCAGGCCCGCCTCCCGCGCCGCCCGCCAGCGGCGCTCGCCCGCGATCAGCTCGTAGCGGCCGTCGCGAAGTGGGCGCACGATCAGCGGCTGGACCACTCCGGCGTCGGCGAGCGACGCCGCGAGCGCCTTGATCGAGTCGGGCCCGAACTGCGTTCGCGGCTGGCGCGGGTTGCGGCGGATCAGCTCGACCGGCAGCTCCCGAAGCTCCGGCTCGGCAACCTCGGTCTCCGGCAGGATCGCCGCCAGGCCCCGGCCCATTCCCGGCTTAGCCATCGGTTTCCACCCCCACCTCGGCCTCGGTACCTGGGACGCGCTCGACCGACACCCGCTCGGCCTGCTCTCGCTCCGCGAGCTCGTGCGCCAGCTCGTGGTACGCGACCGAGCCGCGCGAGGCGGGCGCGTGCGCGACTACGGGCAGGCCGAAGCTGGGGGCCTCCGCGACCCGCACGCTGCGTGGAATGACGGTGCGAAACATGAGCTCGGAGAAGTGATCGCGTAGCTGGCGCTCGACGTCCTGGGCGAGCTTGGTTCGCTCGTCGTGCATGGTGATCACGACGCCGGTCAGAACCAGGCCCGGGTTGAGCTTCTGCCGCAGCAGGCGAACGGTGTCCAGGAACTGCACCAGCCCCTCGAGCGCCAGGTATTCCGCCTGCACGGGGATGATCACGCGATCCGCGGCCACCAGCGCGTTCACGGTCACGGGGCCCAGCGCCGGCGGGCAGTCGAGCAGGGTGAGCCCGAACCGCTCCCTGACCGGTCCCAGCATGCGGCGCAGGTGTTTCTCGGAGCGCTTGATCCGAGGCAGCTCGACCGCGGCGCCCGCCAGGTCGCGGTTCGCCGGAACGATCCACAGGTTGTCCGGGCCCGCGGGCCGCGCCGCCTCGGCGACCGAGCACTTGCCGACCAGGCAGTCGTAGGAGGAGGGTCGAAGCTCCCGCCCGAGGCCGAGGGCGACGGTGGCGTTGCACTGCGCGTCGAGATCGCAGAGCAGCACCTGGGCGCCCTCCCCCGCGGCGGAGGCGGCAAGATTGACGGCGGTCGTCGTCTTGCCGACGCCGCCCTTCTGGTTGGCGATCGCATAGACGATGCCCATTGCGTGCGACCTTACCCACGGCCGCCGACGACAGCCCTCAGCGGCCTCCCAGGGGACGCTTCTTCGCCATCCCGGGGCGGCGGGGGAGATTGTCCGGCGTGGGCCCGCTTTTGCGCAGCACGTGCAGGTGGCGATGCCGGGAGCCGGCGTATGGGCCCACCGATCGCACCTCGTCGACCTCCATCGCCAGGCGGGCGGCAGCCCGGCCCAGCTCCGCCTCCTCGTCCGCGTTGCGGCGGCCCTTCCAGGCGACGAGAGCGCCCCCCTCGGGGAGCAGCGGTGACGCAAGCTCCGCCACGGTCGACAGGCGCCCCACCGCACGGGCCGCGACGGCGTCGTAGCTCTCGCGCCCCCCATCGGGTGGCCGCCTGGCCGCCCAGCTCTCGGAGCGCTCGCAGACGACCCGCGCATTGTCGATCCCCGCCCGCTCGATCGCCCTGCGGACGAACTCGCACTTGCGCCCGGTCGACTCGATCAGATCGACGCGGATTCCCGGCAGCGCGACCGCGAGCGGCAGGCCGGGAAACCCCGCGCCCGCCCCGAGGTCGGCGATGCGCCGCGCAGCGCGCAGCGCCTCGACCTCAAGCGCGCTGAGCGAGTCGGCCACGTGGACACGCCACCCCCGCTCCGGATCACGGACGGCGGTCGGCGCCGAGCGCTCGGCGGCCAGCATCTCCAGCACCGCGCGAAGCGCCTCGCGCGCTTCGTCGGAGAGCTGGATGGCGGCGCTGGGCTCCGCGCTCAATCGCTGAGCAGCGGGGCCACGATCACGCACCGCTCGGGCTCGTCCCCCTCGCTGAAGGTCTCGAGCCCGGCGCGGTCCTTGAGGTGCTGGTGGACGACGCGGCGCTCACTCGGCGTCATCGGCTCGAGCTCGATCTCCTTGCCCGTCTTCAGCGCTCGCTCGGCGGCGCGATCGGCCTGCCCCTCGATCGCCGCCTGGCGGCGTTCCCGGTAACCGGCGGCATCCACCACCACCCGCTTCCGCTCCTGGACCCCGCGAAACGCCGCCCGGTAGCAGAGCAGCTGAACGGCGTCGATCGTCTGGCCCCGGCGCCCGATCAAGAGGCCCACGTCCTCCCCATTCACACGACCGACGATCCGCTCGGCGTCCTCGTCGACCTCGACATCGCCGTCGACCTCGAGCGCGTCGACGATCTGCTCGAGGATCGCCCTCACCCGCTCAGCGGGCTCAACCGGCAGGTCGTTGTCGCCGTCGCTGGCCACGGGGGCGAGTCTATTAGGGGTCCATTCCGGCAGGAAGCGTGCAGAGGGAGGAAACGGGCGCGCACCGTCGAAGGGAGTGGGTTCGGCTCAGCGGCGCCGCTTCTTCTTGCGCGGCGGTGGCGGTGGCGGTTTCGCGGCCTCCTGCTCCGCCTCGGTCGGCTTGGGCGGGGGTGGCATCACCTTCTTGACCACCCACTGCTGGCCCATGGTCCACACGTTCGTGGTGATCCAGTAGATCACCAGGCCCGCCGGGAAGCTGATGATGAACGGCGTGAAGACGACCGGCAGCGCGTACATCAAGAGGCGCTGGTTGCCCTCGGCCGAGGCGGCCATGATCGAGGTCGAGCCAACCATGGTCACGAAGTAGAGGACGACGAGGATGATCAGGGCCGCGCCGGTTGCCTCCTCGTGGAGAGGGATGCCGAAGAAGTTCGGGTCGCTCCCGGGCGCCGTGATCTCATCCTCGAACTCGTCGCTGCGCAGGAGGTAGAAGAGCGCCAGGAAGACGGGGAGCTGAAGCAGCAACGGCACGCAGGACGCGAACGGGTTGATCTTGTTCTCCTGGTAGAAGGCCATCATCTCCCGCTGCATCCGCTGCCGGTCGTCCTTGTACTTCTGCTGGATCTTCTTGATCTCGGGCTGGTGAGCCTGGAGGGAGCGCATGGAGCGGATCTGCTTCAGGGAAAGCGGCAGGATCACGATCCGGGTGACGAAGGTGAGCAGGATGATCGACACGCCCCAGCTGACGCCCACCTGGTCGTGAAAGAACGTCAGCACCTCGTTGGCGAGGTCGATGAGCGGCTGGAGGGGGTTCGCGGCGACCAGCATCAGGCGGGAACACCGGGCTTCGGCTTGAAGAGGCGGCGTGCTTCCACCGGGTCATATCCCCCGTGGCTGAACGGGTTGCAGCGGGCGAGCCGCCAGGCGGCGAGGATCGAGCCGCGCATCACCCCCAGCTCGCGGATCGCCTGCGCGGCGTACGCGGAGCAGGTGGGCTCGTACTTGCAGCGACGCGGGAGCGCCGGGGAGATCCAGCGCTGGTAGAGGCGAATCGGAGCGAGGACGATTGCGAGCAGGGCGCGTTTCACGTTTTACGCATTCAACTTAGACGGTTCCGCCGGCCAGCCCGGCCTCTGAGATCAGCTCCTCGAGCGCGGTCGCGACCGCGCCGGGGCCCTCGCGCTCCACGAGGCCGGCGGCGTCGGGCCGAGCGACCAAGACGAAGTCGTGATCGTGCGGGAGCCTTTGGTCGAACGACCAAAATGCCTCTCTGAGCCCGCGCTTGACCGCGTTCCTCTCCACGGCGCCGCCGACCTTGCGGCTCACGGAGATCCCCAAGCGGACCTGGTCCTGGTCGGCATCCGAGTCGCCCCGCGGAAAGGCGTAGAGAACCAGGAAGCGGTTGGCGTGCGAGCGGCCCTCGCGGTAGACGCGCTCGAAGTCGCCGCTTCGCGACAGGCGGCCGCGCCGGCGCCGCTTGCCCGGCGTCACGGCGTCAGCCGCTTCCGACCCTTGCGGCGACGGCGCTTGATGATCTGACGGCCGCTGCGGGTGCGCATGCGGGCGCGGAACCCGTGTGTCCGGGCGCGCTTGCGCTTCTTGGGCTGGTAGGTCCGCTTCACGACCGGCGAGGCAGTATACGAGCCGGCGTCCGGCCGCCTCCGCGCCTTACCGAGGCGCCCGGTTTCGTTTTTGGCGCGTAATGCGGGGTCCCCTCGGCAACCTCTTCGGCGGCCCCGGTTTGCCGATCTATGATCGCCCGCCGTGACTCCGGACGCCCTCCCCGACGACCTCGCTTCGATCTGGGAGCAGGTTCGGGAGGAGCTTCGGGGCCAGCTTCCGGCGGCGACCTTTCGACTGTGGATCGAGCCCCTCGAGGCGGTCTCCGCGCAGGGGAACACCCTCCACCTGGCGGCGCCCCAAACCACTCGCGCCTGGGTCGAACGGCGTTACCTGGCATCCGTCGAAGCCGCGCTCCGAGCCACCGGGAGCGGCCTGGAACGTGTCGTGTTCGTCGCTGAAGGCCGCCGGGCCGAGCCAGGCGGCGTCCGCCGAGAGCTCAACCGGCGCGGTCGAGTCGCTGCCTCTCGATCCGCGGCACACGTTCGAGCGCTTCGTGATCGGCGGGGGGAACCGGCTGGCCCACTCCGCCGCCCTCGCCGTGGCTGAGATGCCCGGCGAGGCGTACAACCCGTTGTTCCTGCACGGCCCCCCGGGGCTGGGGAAGACGCACCTCTTGGGCGCCGTAGCGGACTACCTGAGCCGGGTTCGGCCTGAGCTGAGCGTCCACTACACGACCGCGGACCGGTTCACCGCCGACTTCGTCGGCGGGCTCCGCAAGGACGGGCCGGAACGGTTCAAGCAGCGCTATCGCGAGCTCGACGCGTTGCTGATCGACGATGTGCAGGCGCTCGAGGGCAAGGAGGCCACCCAGGAGGAGTTCGTCCATACGTTCAACTCCCTCCACGCCGCGGGCAAGCAGATCGTGCTTTCCAGCGATCGCCCGCCGGAAGCGATCGCACGGGTGGCGGAGCGGCTCCGGGACCGCTTCGGCTGGGGCCTGTGTGCCGAGCTCGGCTGCCCCGACCTCCGTACGCGGACGGCGCTTCTATGGCGAATGACGGTGGAGGGCAAAGTGGAGGTTGGCGACCCGGCGAGCCTGAAGGAGATCGCCGGCCGAGTGCTCGGAAACGTCCGCCGCCTCCAGGGGGCGATGACGCGCGTGGCGGCCTTCTCCTCCATGCTCAGCGAACCCGTGACGCCGTCGCTGGCGCGGCGCGCGCTCGATTCGCCGGCCGCCGCTGAGTCCCGCCTCTCACCGGCCGAGGTCGACGCTGCGGACGGCGCCCGCGTTCGTGCGATTCAAGAGGCCATCTGCACCGTCTCCGGCGTCTCCCGAGACGACTTGCTTTCTCCGAAGCGAAGCTCGCGGGTCTCCCACGCGCGCCAGCTTGCGATGTACCTCGCTCGAGAGGAGACCTCGATCTCCCTCGCGCAGATCGCTCGCGAGTTCAACCGCGACCACACCACGGTCCTTCACGCCATTCGCAAGGTGGCCGCGCGCCTGGAGCCGGGGTCCGCCACAGTTGTCAGTCTCCACCGGAGCCGTGAACTGCTAACACCGAACTCGCCCCCGAAAGTTGCCCTCGACTGAAGCTGTCCACAGGCCCAGCGAGTCTTCAACAGGCTCGTCCCCAGGCCGATCCCGCCATTCTCTGCCATGAGCCCAACTTCTCCACAGCCGTCCACTGCTCTCAATACATCTGAGTCAGATAGGAAGATGCAAGATCCCCCGATGAAGTTCTCCATCTCCCGCGATGTCTTGCTCGCCGCGCTTCAGGTCGTGGGCCGAGCCGTTTCCAGCCGCGCCACGGTGCCGTCACTGAGCGGGGTCAGGCTGGCTGCGGCGGAGGGCAAGCTGACCCTCGCGGCCACCGACACGGAGCTTGGCCTAACCATGACGATCTCCGAGGTTGCCGTGGAGGACGAGGGAACGCTGCTGCTTCCAGGTCGCCTGCTCGGCGACGTGGTCCGCAACCTGCCCGACGGCGAAGTCGGCCTCCATCTGCGTAGCGAGGAGCGTGACGTGGAGTTGACGGCGGGGAGCGCGCGCTTCCATCTGCGGACCCTGCCCGTGGAGGACTTCCCCCGGTTGCCCAGCGTCGAGGAAGAGACCGCGAAACTCCCGGCCCAGCCGCTGGCGGAGACCATCGACAGGGTGGCCCGGGCCGCCTCGCGGGACGAGGTCAGGCCGATATTGACCGGGGTGCTCCTGCGAGTCGAGGGTGGGACGCTGACCATGGTGGCGACTGACTCCTATCGGCTGAGCGTCAAGCACACGGACCTGGAGCAGGCGCTGCCCGAGCCGATCGAGGCCAACGTGCCCGCTCGCGCTCTGCGGGAGCTGGCGAGGATCATCGCTCAGGAGGAGCCGGGTGAGGTGTCGATCTCGTTGGCCCGCAACCAGGCGGTGTTCCAGGCGGGCTCGGTGGTCCTGTTCTCCCGCCTGATCGAGGGGCAGTTCCCGAGTTGGCGGCAGCTGATCCCCGAGTCGTTCGAGCACGAGGTCAGGCTCCCCCGGTCGGAGCTCGTGGACGTGGCCCGCCGGGTCGGCCAGCTGGCGCAGCGCAACGCCCCGCTTCGGTTCGCGTTCGCGGAAGGGGAGCTGACCGTGGCCGCGGAGACGCCGGAGGTGGGTGACGCGAGCGAGGCGCTGCCCGCGCCCTACTCGGGTGACCCGCTGGAGATCGCCTTCAACCCGCAATTCTTGATCGAGGGGCTTGAGAGCGTCGAGGGGGATGAGCTGGCGATCAAGCTCAGCTCACCCCTGCGGCCGGGCCTCCTCCAGCCGGTGGGCCGCGAGGACTTCAGCTACCTCGTGATGCCGATCCGGCTCAACGTCTGAGTTCGAGTCGATGCACGTCGGCACCCTCCAAACGCTCGGCTTTCGCAACCTGGCGGCCGGCCGGCTTGGCCTCGGCGAAGGGGTCACCCTGCTGTGGGGGCCGAACGGGGCCGGCAAGACCAACGTGCTGGAGGGCATCTGCATGGCGCTCACCGGCCGCTCGAGCCGGACCCGCAACGAGCGGGAGACCATCGCGTTCGGCGAACCGCTGACGCGAATCGAGGCGGAGGTGATGGACCACGGGGAGAGCCGTTCGTTCCTTTGGTCCATGGATCGGGCCGGCGAGCGCCGCCACCTGGTCGACGGGAGCCCGGTGGCGGCCGAGCACGCCGAGCTCCGGCCGCCCCTGACGGTCTTCCTACCCGATCGGCTGGCGCTGGTCAAGGGCCCACCCGGCCTGCGCCGCGCCCATCTGGACCGCCTCTGCGCCGCGCTTTGGCCGGCGCGGGCAGAGGCTCGGCGCCGCTACGGCAAGGCTCTTGCCCAGCGGAACGCGCTCCTGGGCCGGATCCGGTCCGACGCCGGATCGGTCGATTCGCTCGTGGCCTGGGATCGGGAGCTGGCGACGGTGGGGGTGGAGCTGATCCAGAGCCGGCGGCAGGCGGTTGATCTGCTGGCTCCGGGGTTCGTGGAGGCGGCGGGCGAGCTCTGCCTGCCGGGCGCCGCCGCGCTTCGCTACCTGCCCCGCAGCGAGGCCGACGACCCGGAGGCGCTGGCCGGGGAGCTTCGCGAGCGCCACGCCACGGATCTGTCGCGGGGCTACACCTCCCACGGCCCGCATCTGGACGAGCTGGCGATCACGCTCGGCGGACGACCGCTGCGCCGCTACGGCTCACAGGGAGAGCAGCGCTCGGCGGTGCTGGCGCTGCTGTTTGCCGAGCGTCGCGCCCTGCTCGAGGCGGGCCGAAACCCGCCGCTGATGCTCCTCGACGACGTGATGAGCGAGCTCGACTCCCGCCGGCGATCCCAGCTGGCGACGCGGCTTGCCGAGGGCGGCCAGGCGGTGCTGACCGCGACCGACCCCGACCACCTACCCAGCGGCTGTGACCGCGCCGAGCTGGCGCTCCGCCAGGGCGAGGAAATGGCCGCGCCACCGCTGGCGGCGTGAGCCCACGCCGTTCACCACGGCCATTCGCCGCGGCGGTCCGCGGGGCGCGCGCCCGCGCCGAGCCGCTGACCCTGCTGGCCGCGGTCCAGAGCGTCTGGGCGGCGGCGGCGGGAGCCGGGGTTGCCGCCGAGGCGGAGCCGGTGGCGGAGCGAGAGGGCGTGGTGACGGTCGCCTGTCGTTCGGCCACCTGGGCGCAGGAGCTGGACCTGCTTGGCCCCGAGCTCCTGGGGAGGCTCAACGAGGCGCTATCCGAGGCCGGCCAAGGCGGTCTCGAAGCGCCCGTCAAGGCGCTTCGGTTCACGGCCGACCAGAGTCGGCACCGCGGCTGATCCCGGTGATCCTGTTTTATGCGTGATTTGCAGGGATATCGTTGCAAATGAGCGGGTTTTCCGCGGGTCTTTCCTGATATCCTTATGTGAACTTGGACGGACGCCCCGAACCGCCCGGCCAGCCTCTTAACGGCGCGCCTGTCGGTCGGGGTTTCTCATGACGCCAGGGATCCCCCATGGCGCCCGCGAACGGAAAGGATTGAGTGGCGAAACAAGAAGCCCGCAGCGGCGGTAGCGCGAAGCCCGCCCCCAGCACGCCAGCGAAGAAGGCCCCAAAGACCGGCGGTAGAGCCAAGCCGGGAACCAAAGGCCGGGCGGCCAGCGATGGCTACAGCGCCAAGGACATCACGGTTCTCGAAGGCCTCGAGGCCGTTCGCAAGCGCCCCGGGATGTACATCGGCTCGACCGGGCCGAGAGGCCTCCACCACCTGGTCTACGAGGTGGTGGACAACTCGGTCGACGAGGCGATCGCCGGCCACTGCTCCCAGGTGTCGGTGACCCTGCACCCGGACAACAGCGTCACCGTGGCCGACGACGGCCGCGGCATCCCCGTCGAGGAGCACCAGAAGGAGAAGCGCCCTGCGGCCGAGGTGGTGATGACGACCCTGCACGCGGGCGGGAAGTTCGGCGACGGCGGCGGGTACAAGGTCTCCGGCGGCCTGCACGGGGTCGGGGTCTCGGTCGTCAACGCGCTCTCGGAGCGCCTCCACCTGGAGGTGCGCCGCGACGGCCACAAGTGGACTCAGGACTACGCGCGAGGAGAGCCCCAGGGGGCGCTGAAGCGCGGCGAAAAGGTCAAGGGGACGGGGACGATCATCACCTACCTCCCGGATGACGACGTGTTCGAGGACGTGATCCTCGACTACCAGACGCTCTCGGAGCGGATGCGGGAGACGGCGTTCTTGACCCGAAACCTGCGCATCGAGCTGGTCGACGAGCGCGGTTCCGGACAGCACGACACCTTCCAGTACAAGGGCGGCATCGTCGACTTCGTCGGCCACCTGAACGAGAACAAGGACGCCCTGCACCGCAAGACCATCTACTTCGAGAACGAGACCGAGGATGGCCAGGTCGAGGTGGCGATGCAGTGGAACTCCACCTACCAGGAGTCCGTGTTCAGCTTCGCAAACAACATCAACACCCACGAGGGCGGCGCCCACCTGTCGGGCTTCCGCGCGGCGCTGACCCGCACGCTGAACGCCTACGCGCGCCAGAAGGGGTTGCTGAAGGAGAAGGACGACAACCTCACCGGCGACGACGTCCGCGAGGGGCTGACGGCTGTGATCTCGGTGAAGCTCCAAGACCCGCAGTTCGAGGGCCAGACCAAGACCAAGCTCGGCAACCCGCCGGTCGAGGGCCTGGTCAAGGAGACCGTGAATCGCAAGCTGGGCGAGTTCCTGGAGGAGAACCCCGGCGAGGCGCGGCGCATCCTCCAGAAGGCGGTCGACGCCGCCCGCGCCCGCGACGCCGCACGCAAGGCCCGTGACCTGACCCGGCGCAAGTCCGCGCTCGAGAACTCCACCCTGCCCGGCAAGCTCGCCGACTGCACGGTCCGGGATCCGACGCTGGCCGAGCTGTTCATCGTCGAGGGCGACTCCGCCGGGGGCTCGGCGAAGCAGGCGCGCGATCGCAACACGCAGGCCGTGCTGCCGCTGCGCGGCAAGATCATCAACGTCGAGAAGAGCCGCATCGACAAGGTGCTTCAGAACGCCGAGATCCAGGCGTTGATCACGGCGATCGGCACGGGCATCGGCGACGAGGAGTTCAACCTCGATGACGCCCGCTACCACAAGCTGGTGCTGTCCACCGACGCGGACGTCGACGGAGCGCACATCCGCACCCTCGTGCTCACCTTCCTCTACCGGCACATGCCGGACCTGATCGAGGCGGGCTACGTCTACGTAGCCAAGCCGCCGCTTTACCGGGTCAGAAACGGCAAGCAGGACGTTTTCGTCGAGAAGGAATCGGAGCTGGAGGAGATCCTGCTGCGGGACAAGCTCGACCAGTTCGAGCTCGTCGATGCGAACGACAAACCGCACAAGCTGACCGAGGCCCGCTGGCAGCGCTTCAGCCGCCGCTTCAAGGAGTACGAGGGGTGGACCGACTCCGTGCGGGCAGAGTTCGGCCATGAGACGGTGGGCTTCCTGGCCGAGTCACAGGTCCTCGACACCGGGGCGGCGACGATCGCCGGGGTCAAGAAGCTGATTCAGGCCGACGACCCGAAGTCGGAGCCGTACGAGACCGAGCTGGTCTCCTCCACGGGCGAGGAGCTCGTGGTCAAGGCCGTCCATCGCGCCAGCGGGCTGGCTCGCACCCACCGGCTGCCCGCGGAGCTGTTCAAGTCGAACGACTACCGCCATCTGGTCGAGGTGCACGGCGAGCTGCTGAAGCAGGTCGGCCGTCCGCCGTTCCAGCTGACACTGGGCGAGAAGCGCCGCGAAGCACCCTCCTTCTCGGGTCTGCGGCGAGCGATCCTCGACCTCGCGCGCCAGGGGGTTGGGCTACAGCGCTTCAAGGGTCTCGGCGAGATGAATCCCGAGGAGCTGCGCGAGACCACGATGGATCCCGCGAGCCGGACGCTTCAGCGGGTGACGATCGAGGACGCGTCCACGGCCGAGCGCGTGTTCGCCGACCTGATGGGCGACAAGGTCGAGCCGCGCAAGATCTTCATCGAGAGGCACGCCAAGGACGTGCGGTTCCTGGATGTTTAGCGCGGCCGCTGCAAACCGTTCGGCTGGCGGGCTGATCTGATGGAGGCCGGCGGGCTCGAGGCCCTCACCGGGCGCATAGAGGAGCGTGAGCTCAGCCAGGAGATGCGCTCCTCGTACCTGGATTACGCGATGAGCGTGATCGTCGGCCGGGCGCTGCCCGACGTTCGCGACGGGCTGAAGCCGGTTCATCGCCGGGTGCTCTACGCGATGCACGACGCGGGCTTGCAGCCGAACCGCCCGTTCAGCAAGAGCTCCCGGATCGTCGGCGAGGTGATGGGTAAGTACCACCCGCACGGCGACCAGGCGATCTACGACACCCTGGTGCGAATGGCGCAGGACTTCTCGCTGCGCTACCCGCTGGTCGACGGGCAGGGGAACTTCGGCTCGATCGACGACGACCCAGCAGCCGCGATGCGCTACACCGAAGCGCGGCTTGCCCGGCTCGCCACCGAGATGCTCCGCGAGATCGACTCGGACACGGTCGACTTCGGGCCCAACTACGACGACAAGAACCTGGAGCCCCTGGTGCTCCCGGCCCGGTTTCCGAACCTGCTCGTCAACGGCTCTTCGGGGATCGCGGTCGGGATGGCGACCAACATCCCGCCTCAAAACCTGAGCGAGGTGGTGGGCGCCGTCAAGGCCTACATCGAGAACCCCGAGATCGACCTCGCCGGCCTGATGAATCACGTCAAGGGCCCCGACTTCCCGGGCGGCGGCATGATGAGCGCCGAGGGCATCCGCGACGCCTACGCGTCGGGTCGCGGCAGCGTCCGAGTTCGCGCCCGGGCGCATATCGAGCCGCTGAAGGGCGGCAAGGAGGCGGTGATCGTCTCCGAGCTGCCGTTCATGGTCAAGAAGGGCGGCGACGGCGGCCTGATCACCAAGATCGCCGACCTCGTGCGCGAGAAGAAGATCAACGGGATCTCCGACCTCCGCGACGAGTCAGACCGCTCGGGGATGCGGCTGGTGATCGAGCTGAAGCGCGGCGGGGACCCGCACGAGGTCGTCCTCAACCAGCTCTTCAAGCACACCCAGATGCAGGCCTCGTTCGGCCTCAACATGGTCGCCCTGGTCGACGGAGTGCCGCGAACGCTCAGCCTCAAGGAGCTGATCCAGCACTACGTCGTCCACCAGCGCGAGGTGGTCACCCGGCGGACCCAATACGAGCTGCGCCGCGCCGAGGCCCGCGCCCACATCCTCGAGGGGCTCTTGATCGCGCTCGACAACCTCGACGCGGTGATCGCGCTGATCCGCTCCTCGGCCGACTCCGACGTCGCCCGCAGCGGTTTGATCGAGAAATTCGAGCTCTCGGAAGAGCAGGCCCAGGCGATCCTGGACATGCGCCTGGCACGGCTCACGGCGCTGGAGTCCGACAAGGTTCGCTCCGAGCACGCCGAGTTGATCGAGCGGATCGCCGCCCTGCGGGCGATCCTGGGAGACCCGGCGCGGATCGACGGCGTGGTCGTGCAGGAGCTGGACGAGCTCGAGGAGCGCTACGGCGACGAGCGGCGCACCGAGATCACCCACTTCGAGGGCGACATGAACATCGAGGACATGATCGCCGACCAGCAGATGGTGATCTCGATCACCCGCTCGGGCTACGTGAAGCGGTTGCCGCTGGCGACCTACCGCCAGCAGCGCCGCGGCGGCATCGGCGTGATGGGAATGGACCTCAAGGAGGGCGACTACATCGAGCACCTTCACATCTGCTCCACGCACGACTGGATGCTGTTCTTCACCAACCGCGGCAAGGTGTACCGGCTCAAGGTCTACGAGCTGCCGGAGGGCTCCCGCACCTCGAAGGGCCGGGCGCTTGTGAACGTGCTGCCCCTGCGCGACAAGGAGCGGGTCATGGCCGTGAAACCGACCCGGGACTTCAGCGAGGGCAAGTACCTGGTCTTCGCGACCGCCAAGGGCCTTGTGAAGAAGACCGAGTTCCCCGCCTACAACACGCCCATCCGGGCCGACGGGATCATCGCGATCAAGGTCCGCGACGGGGACGAGCTGGTTCAAGTGCGTCTGACCTCCGGCGACGACGACCTGCTGCTGGTCTCGAAGTCCGGCCACGCCTCGCGGTTCTCCGAGAAGGCGGTGCGCCCGATGGGCCGCGACACCTCGGGCGTCAAGGGGATGAACGTCGCCGGCAAGATCGGCCGCGAGGCCAACCGCGTGCTGGCCATGGACGTGACCCGCGACGACGCCGAGCTCTTCGTGGTCACGGAGAACGGCTACGGCAAGCGCACGACGATCCCGGAGTACCCGGTCAAGGGGCGCGGCACCAAGGGCGTGCTGACCGTGAAGCTGACCCCGAAGAAGGGCGGGCTGGCAGGCGCCCTGATCGTCCGCGAGCACCAGGACCTGCTGTTCATCTCGGAGAACGGCATGGTGCAACGCACCCAGGCTGGCGGCATCTCGCAGATGGGCCGCGCCACCCAGGGCGTCCGGGTGATGAACCTCCGCGACGACGATCGCGTCAGCGCCGTCGCGCTGGTGGTCGAGTCCGGCGCCGCGGTCGAGGCGAACGGGGCTTCCGAGGAAGCGGGCGACGGAGCGTCCGAGGACGGCCCCGCGGCCACGCCGCCCGCAACGCCGGAGCCGCAGGCGTCGGGATAGTCTCCGCGGCCGTGGAGCTCCGCGGCCGCAACGCCCTGGTCACCGGCGCCGGGGGCGGCCTGGGCGTCTACATCGCCAGGGCGCTGGCGGGCCAGGGCGTGAACTTGGCCCTATCCGACCTTCAGGCGACTTCCCTCGATGAGCTGATCGATGAGCTCAGGGGCCACGGCGTGCGCATCGAGGCGGTGCCCGCCGACTTGACCGACCGAAAGCAACTCGAGGCCCTGGTGGGGCGGGCCGAGGAGGCGATCGGCCCGCTCGACATCCTCGTCAACAACGCCGGATTGGAGTTCGGCGGCAGCTACCTTCGCACCACGTCCGACGAGCTCGAGGCGATCCTCGGCGTCAACCTGCTGGCGACGATGGTGCTGACTCGCCAGGCGCTTCCGGGAATGCTGGAGCGCGGTCGCGGTCACATCGTCAACATGGCCTCGCTGGCGGGCAAGGCGCCCGTCGCCTACCTCGCGAGCTACTGCGCGACCAAGCACGGGGTGGTCGGCTTCACGCACGCGCTGCGCCAGGAACATGGAAACGACCCCGTCGGCTTCTCGGCGCTCTGCCCGGGTTTCATCAGCCAGGTGGGGATGTACGGTCGTTTGGAGAAGCAGGTGGGCGAGCCCCCGGGACTCGGCACGCTGCCGCCCGAGCGCGTCGGCGAGGCGGTGGTGCAAGCCATCACCAAGAACCTTCCCGAGGTGATCGTCGCCAAGGGTTCCGCGAGGGCGTTGATCATCTTCGCCGCCTTCTTCCCCCGCACGATGGCCAGGATTTCCGCGAGCAAGCGGTCCATGGACTTCGCCCGGCGCTTCGCCGAGGCCCGCGGCCGCCCTCTGAGTTGAGCAGCCGTTCGACTGGCCGTTCTGCTTCAATCGGTGGACCAGAGAAAGGAGGTGGTCCTAGCTTGAGTCAGATGATTTTCGGGACGCTGGAGGTGCAGGGCCGCTAGGAGGTCCGTGCGGACCGCCCGGCGGAATCCACCCCGGGCACCGGCGAGCGGGGGAGGTGGGGAGCACGTCCCGCCCCGCTGACAATCCCCTACTCGTTTCCAACCGCACCTTGACGAAGGGCCGCCTCTCAGGCGGCCCTTCGCTATGCCGCCACCAGGTACGGCTCCCAGGCGATCGGGATCCTGGGGCTGGCGAGGTGGATGAACACCGTCGGCCCGGGCGGGCGCGGACGGCTGTGCGGGTGCATCCGCGCCTCCCGCGGCGTCAGGTTGCCCTTCTTACGGTTGCAGGGCGCGCAGGAGGCGACGATGTTCTCCCAAACCGACTCGCCTCCGCGGCTGCGCGGGATCACGTGGTCCACGGTCAGGCCCGACGCCTGGTGACCGCAGTACTGGCAGGTCCAGGCATCTCGGGCAAGCACCGCCTTTCGCGTGATCTTGCGGCGATGGACGTCGCGGGGGATACGGATGTACCTGATCAGGCGAATCACGCAGGGGCGGTCGAACACGAGGCGCTCCGAGTGAAGCGCGCCCTCGCCCCGCTCGATGACCTCCGCACGCTCCTTCAGCACCAGCACGGTGGCCCGGCGCACGTTGCAGACGTTGATCGGCTCGTAGCTCGCGTTGAGGACCAGCACCCGGCCACCGATCGCGACGTGGCGCCGGTGCCCGTTCAACCGTGTCCCGCTGGTGACGACGCTCGACGGGGCCCCGAGCCCTACGTGAGGGTCGGCCTGCGTGTCCATGGCGCCACGATTGTAGACGGCGCCCTTTGCCTGGCCCGCCGGAGCGCGGCTACACGCCCGGGATTCCGTTGACAGCCACCGGGTAGCTGCCGAGGATTCGCACCGACTCGGCCTTGCGCCTCAGCCCCTCGATTGCCTCCGCGACGGCGGGCTCGCCCTCGGCCCCGTCGAGATCCACGAAGAACATGTACTGGCCCAGCCCTCGACGCCGCGGGCGAGACTCGATCCGGGTCAGGTTCACGTCGCGCTTCGAGAACTCGGTCAGCGCCTCCACCAGCGCACCCGGGTGATCGTCGCCCAGCTCGGCGAACACGAGCGTCGTGCGCCACGGCCCCTCGCCGCCGGGCCTGGTGCCGGCAGGCGCGACCCAGACGAACCGGGTCACGTTCTCGGGGGAGTCCTCGATCCCCTCACGGAGGACCACGCAGCCGTAGATGCGCGCCGCGGACGCCGCTCCGAGCGCCGCCCACGGCTCCGGGCTGGCCGACACCTCACGCACCGCCTCCGCCGTGCTCGCGGCCGCGCGGACCTTCGCCCGCGGGAGCTGCTCGCGTATGAAACGCGCGCACTGCGCGCTGGCCTGGGGATGGGACAGCACGACCTCGATCCGGTCCAGGGGGACCTCCTCGCGTGCGATCAGGCTGTTGCTGATCGGGTGGTCGTGCTCGCCCGCGATAGTCACCGAGGGTGCGTCGAATGCGAGCGTGTCCAGGGTCGAGCGGACGGCTCCCTCAATCGAGTTCTCGAACGGCACCAAGGCCCGCTCCGCCTCGCCCTCGGCCACGGCCCTGATCGCCTCGTACACCGTGGGCGCGGGCAGCGGATCGATTTCAGCCCCCGCGGTGGCGGCGCGCAGGGCATCCTCGGAGAAGGTGCCGGCCGGGCCCAGGAATGCGACACGGATAGACACAGCGCCTTCGAGTGTATGGAGGCCCGCGGCCACCGGCCGGCGAGGCTGCACGCGAGCGATCGCCCGCTCCGCTACTCGAAGGTGACCAGGTAGCTGGAGCGGTTGTTCTCCGCGATCTGCTCGCCCGTAACCGGTTGGACGGTCACCTCGAGTGTGAGTTGCTGGCCGGGCTCCGGGTCCGGGTCGATCGGGATCGACGCCGTCTGGATCTCCCCCGCGGCGATTCGTGCGATCGCGGCATCGCCGGAGATCGTCTGGGCGCCGCCGGTGAGCTCGAAGCTGACCCCGATGTCGGACTCCTCGGAATCGCCCTGGTTTTGCACCTGGACCTCGAGCTCGAATGGGCCGCCGCCCGTGATCGTCGCGGCGCTGGTCGGATCCAGGGACACCTCGCCCGGCTGAACGGTGGTTTGGTAGAGCGCCAGCCCGTGGGTGCCGCCGTCCGCCTGGTTGCCTCCGGAGACCAGCGCCAGGGCCGATGAGACCTCGAGCGGATCAAGCCAGCGGTTGTCCGCTAGGAAGACGCTCTCCGGCACCTCCTGGCTGATGCCCTGGTCCTCGAGCTCGGCGTTGATCTCTACCGCCGACCGCTCATAGAGGACGTCGCTCGCCAGGAAGTAGTCCATGTAGCCGGCGATCGAGTTGACGGCGGCGCGGCTCCCGTCGGTGCCGAGCGCCGTGGAGATCTGGTCGGCGATCCCGGTGAGGCCGTCGCTGCGGAGCTGGAAGGCGAGCTCCAGCTCGCCCTGAGCACCCTTCAGCTCGTCCGGGGTGTTGAGGCTCTCGACCCGGTTCGCGAGATCCTCCATGCCGCCGCGATCGGTTTTGACCTCGGCCTCGAAGCTCAGCGGAGTGAGGTTGCCGGGGTCGTTCAGGCGGTCAAAGAAGTTGCTCGAGAGCTGCGCCGATTGGGCGACGATCGCGTTCAGGTCGCGGGCGTAGTTCTCAAAGCTTCGCTCCTTGCGCTCGTTCAGGCACCCCCTGATCCCCACCACGATCAGGATCAGGAGCAGCACGATCACGCCCACGCCGACCGCGCGGCGCACCATGATCTGCCGCTGGTGATCCCGCGCGCGGCGGAACGGCGGCTCGCCGCCGCCTGACGGTGCGAGTGCCTCTTCCTCGTCGAGGAATGCCAAGCTCAAGCCTCTGGCCCGTGCGTTGGAACGCCGGGGTTACGCGCGTTCAACGCCGGAAGAGTATGACCCCTGCCCCCGGCAGATCGGCCGGGGCGTGCGTGTACGCACAAAGCCTTGCGGCCGCTGGGAGGGTCCGGGCGGCCCGCGGCGAACCCGATGCGGAAATGCTGGGTGAGCTCGTCATGGGACGCTTCCGGGTTCTTGACCGGGTCGGCTCGGGGGCCATGGGCACCGTCTATCGGGCCTTTGACGAGCGCCTCCAGCGCCAGGTTGCCGTCAAGGAGATCGCGGGCACGGACGCGCGACGGGTCCTGCGCGAGGCCCACGCGGCCGCGCGCCTCAACCACCCGAGCATCGTGACGCTGTATGAGCTGGGCTCGGAGGGCGACCGGGCGCTGCTGGTCAGCGAGTTCGTTGAGGGCTCGACGCTCGGGGAGCTCACCCGGTGCGAGGGCCTCAGCGATCGTGAGGCGGCGGAGTTCGGCGCGGACATCTGCGAGGCGCTGGCCCACGCCCACGAGCGGGGGGTGATCCACCGCGACGTCAAGCCCCAGAACGTGATCGTTCGCGCCGACGACGGCGCCGGCCGGCGAGCCAAGTTGATGGACTTCGGAATCGCCTCGCTGGCGGGTGCCGCCGCCCTGACGGCGACGGGCGAGGTGGTCGGGACGCTCGCCTACATGGCGCCGGAGCAGGCCGAGGGCGAGCCGGCCGGTGAAGCGGCGGACACCTATTCGCTCGCCCTGACGCTGTACGAGCTGTGGGCGGGCACGAATCCAGTGGCGCGGGCGACGCCCGCTCACACCGCGCGGGAAATCGGCCAGCCGCTTCCCTCGCTTCGGGAGTACCGCCCGGACCTCCCAGGGCCGCTGGTCGCCGGCGTGGACGCCTGCCTTTGCCCGGAGCCGGAGCTGCGTACCCCGCTGGCCGAGCTCCACAGCGAGTTGGTGGCCGCGCTTCCGTCCCTTGACGGGCGCCGCCCGGTTCCCCAGCCGCTCCCCGACAAGCCTTTCGAGCACGGTGCAGGACGCCTGCGGGTCGCCCAGCTGGCGGCGCTTACCGCATGGGGCCTGGTGGTCACGGTGCTGGCGGCGGCTCTGGGGCGGCCGGGGCTCGCCCTGATCCTCGGCGCCTTGACCGCGCCCGCCATCCTTGTGGCCTCGCGCCTCGCCTGGGCTCCCCTGCCCGTCCTGGCGCCGCTCCTGGGTGCGCTGTCGGCCTCCCCTGCCTATCCGGCGGCCGCGGGGTCCCGGGGGACCGCGCTCGAGCGCGGAATGCTTGGTGCCCTGGGCTGGTGCTGGCTGCTGGTGGGCGCGGCGACCCTCGGCGTGGGGCCCGACCTCGGTCTCATTGAGAGTGCGCCACACGGCTGGAGCCGCTCCACGGCCGACGCCACCAGCGCCCTGCTGGTGCCGCTCCTCACCCCGGAAGCTCTGCTGGGCGCCTCCGTCTTCGCGCTGGCCGCGGTCGCCCTCGGGGTGATTCTGCGGGCCGGCCACGTCGCGCTGGCGCTGCTCGGCGCCCTGCTGTGGTCGGCTGGGCTCGAGGCTGGCCTTCAGCTTGTGTCCGACAACCCAGCCCTCACGGACCGTCCGTTGCTGATCGCCGGCTCGGCGCTCGTGGCCGTGATCGTCGAGTTCCGCCTACGGTCGCCGCAGACCGGCGGCCGCCAGGCGCCGATTCCCCAGGCTCGCGCGGCGATCCAGGGCGGGGGATCGGCCGCGATGCCCTGATTTGGGGCCCGCCCACGCGGCGGTGCTTACGGGGGAGAGCACTCTAGGATTGTCGCGGCATGCACCGGGCAACGGGGCCATGGAGGCTCGCGCTCGCCGCCCACGGGCTCGCCTAAGGAGCTTCGGATCAGCGTTCTTAGAAATCTCGAGCAACGGATCGAGAACCTCGTCGAGGGGGTGTTCAGCCGTGCCTTCTCGTCCCAGGTTCAACCGGTTGAGCTCGCTCGCAAGCTTGCCAAGGAGATGGACGCCCATCGAACCGCGTCGGTGTCACGCGTCTACGTCCCCAACCAGTACACGGTATGGCTCTCCACCGAGGACCGGCAGCGGCTCGAGGGATATGAGCGCTCGCTGGAGCAAGAGCTCTCCGGCTACCTCCTCGAGCACGCGCGCCGCCACGACTACGCGCTCTTGACCCGCCCCGAGGTCAAGCTCGAGACGGACGAGCGCCTCCGGCTCGGGGAGTTCGGGATCCAGACCCGGCTGGTGAAGCCACCGGCGCGTCAGGGCGAGGAGCCCTCGCTGGGCGAGGAGGGCCACACGATGGTCTACAGCGCACCACCGAAGCAGTCGCGCAAGGAGCGGCGCCGACCGGGCGGTCACCTGACCGAGACCAAGGCGATCGTCACCCTGGACGACCGCCGGTATGTGCTCGACGGCCCGGTGGCGGTCCTCGGACGCTCGCACGAATGCGACTGCGTGCTCTCGGACCCAAACGTCTCGCGAGAGCACGCCCAGCTTCGACGCGGCTCCACCGGCGACTGGCAGATCGTTGACCTGGGTTCGACCAACGGGGTCAAGGTCAATGACCGGCTCGTGGACAGCTCGCGGCTCTCCCCGGGCGACCAGGTCACGCTCGGGACGACGAGGTTCACCTTCGACATCGAGCACTAGCCGTCGATGGAGACCGAGCCGATCGCGGTAGCGCTCAAGTTCGGCTTCCTAGCCGTCCTCTACCTATTCCTGCTCTGGGTGGCGCTGAGCGCCTTTCGGGAACTGCGTCGAACGACCGCGCCCGCGCCCGACGCAACGGGCCTCCATCCGGTTGGCCCGGGCGGCCGGGCCGCGGCTACGGACGCCTCGCTGGTCGTGACCCGGGGCGGTGGCTTGGAGCCCGGCGAGCGCTTCGACCTGTTCGGGGGGCTGTCGATCGGGCGCTCAACCGATGCGGACGTCAGCATCGAGGACCGTTTCGCGTCGGGGGTCCACGCGCGCCTCTACTCCCGGGGGCCCAGCTACTACGTTGAGGACATGAACTCCACCAACGGGACGTTTCTGAACGAGGGGCGTCTCGACGGGGAGGCGAAGCTGAGCGACCTCGACGAGCTGCGGATCGGCGATACCGAGTTTCGCTTCGAGCTCGAGGTGCCGGGAGCCTAGGGGGTCACCGATGCTGCGGGTCGTCGAACGGGCTCATCGCACGGACACGGGGCGTCAGCGCAACGCCAATGAGGACGCGTACTTCGCCCGCGGGCCGCTGTTCGCGGTCGCCGACGGAATGGGTGGCGCTCAGGCGGGGGAGGTTGCCTCGCAACTGGCGGCGGAGTCGTTCGAGCCCGTGAAGCGCGGCGAGGAATCGCCGGAGGCATATCTGCGGGCGATCGCCAGGACGGCCAACGCCCGCATCCACCGCCTCGCCCAGGCCGACTCCTCCCGCTCCGGAATGGGGACCACGCTGACCGCCGCCCTGGTGGAGGACGACGAGGTCAGCTTCGCCCACGTGGGCGACAGCCGAGCCTATGTCTTCCGCGACGGCGAGCTGAAGCTCCTGACCTCCGATCACTCGCTGGTCGAGGAGCTCCGCCGCCAGGGCCGCCTCACCGACGAGCAGGCTGAGGATCACCCGCAGCGCTCGATCATCACCCGTGCGCTTGGGCCCGAGCGCGAGGTCGAGGTGGACACGATGACCTACCGGGCGCGGCCCGGTGACGTCTACCTGTTGTGCTCGGACGGTCTGACCACGATGGTGCGGGAGGAACGGATCGCGGCCACCCTGCGGGACACCGAGAGCCTCGACGACGCCGTCTCGAGCCTGGTCCGCGAGGCCAACGAGGCGGGCGGGCGAGACAACATCACCGTGGTGGCCTTCCGGGTGGAGGAGGCCGAGCGGGAGGCCGACACCAAGGAGGTGCCGACTCTGATCGGCCCAGCCGCCGAGGAGGCGGGGCTGACGGCGGGGGCCATGGCGGAGGCCACCGCCGGCGAGGCGGCCAAAGCCCGGGAGGGCGCCGCCAGGCCCAGCGCCGGCGCCCCACCGCGCAGGTGGCCGCGCCGCCTCGTCAAGTCCCTCGTCGCGGTAGCGGTGCTCGGAGCGCTCGCTGGCGCAGCGGTCTACGGCCTGCACCAGGTGTATTTCCTCGGCACCGATTCCAGCGGCCGTGCGGCGCTCTACCGCGGCCTTCCGTACGAGTTGCCCCTGGGGATCGAGCTCTACACCCAGGTCTACGCGGCGCCGGTCCAGGTCAGCGCGATTCCGGCCAGCCGCCGAGACAGCGCCACGGATCACACCCTGCGCTCCCACGACGACGCGGCCGACCTGCTCGCCGACCTCCAGTCGGCGGCGGAGCCCCCGGTTCGAAAGGCGAAGCCCTCAGACGGGAGGCGGAAGGCGGGCGAGGGCGAGGCGCGGAACGGCGGCTCGGCCCAGGGCGGCGGCTCGGGCGGCGGTCGGGCAGTGAGCGCGCGCAACCGCGAGCTCCTCGCGCTGCTTCCGGTCGCCCTGCTTGTCACCGGTGGGTTCACGGCGGTGTTCATCGTCGAGTCCAGCCAGATCGGCGACCTGAGCCTGATCTACGGCGGCTACTTCCTGGCCGTCTGCCTCGGCGTCCACCTGTTCATCCGGGCCCGACTTCCCCACGCCGACCCGTACCTGTTTCCGCTCTGCGCGCTGCTGGCCGCGATCGGCCTGGTGATGCTGTTCCGGATCGACGAGGAGCTGGCCCTGAAGCAGGCGTCGATCTTCGTCGCCGGCGCCGCCCTCCTGGCGGCCACCATCCTGCTCCTGCGCGACTACCACGTCCTGGAGCGCTACCGGTACCTGATCGCCACGGCAGGCATCCTCTTGCTGATGGCCCCGCGCCTGCCTGGGATCGGCTCTCAGGTCAACGGCGCGTACCTGGGCATCGACCTCGGGCCGCTGTCCTTTCAGCCGGCTGAGGTGGCGAAGATCTGCGTGGTCATCTTCCTGGCCAGCTACCTGCGCGAGAAGCGAGAGCTCCTGGCGATCACCGCCCGCCGCATCGCCGGCCTGACGATCCCGCCCCTGAAGCACTTCGGGCCGTTGCTCGTGGTCTGGGGCGCCTCGATGTTGATGCTCGTCTACATCCGTGACCTGGGCAGCTCGCTGATGTTCTTCGGCGCCTTTCTGGCCCTGCTGTACATCGCCACGGCGCGTTTCTCATACGTGGTCGCGGGATTGGCGCTGTTCCTCGCCGGTGCCCGGGTGATGGAGAACGCTGTCTCGCACGTCGGCGAGCGCATCGACATCTGGCTGGACCCGTGGGGACGGGATGCGCCGTCCGGCGCCGGCCAGATCCAGCAGTCGCTATTCGCCCAGGCCGACGGCGGCCTGTTCGGCATGGGCCTCGGCGAGTCGCTCCTGAAGCTGCCTGGGCCCTTCGCCCCGGACTGCGCGCAGCCGTTCCCCGACTGCGGGAGCATCCTGCCGGCGCCGCACACGGACGAGATCTACGCCCTGATCGTCAGTGAGCTCGGCCTCTTCGGCGCCGCCGCGCTGGTGCTTGCCTACGCGCTGATCGCCGCTCGGGGCCTGAAGACGGCGCTGATGGCGCGGGACGGCTTCTCGAAGCTCCTCGCCGCGGGCCTGACCGCGGTGTTCGCGCTCCAGGCGGTGGTGATCATCGGCGGCGTGGTGCGGCTCATCCCGCTGACCGGCGTGACGCTGCCCTTCGTCAGCTTCGGGGGCAGCTCGGTGATCGCCAACATGATCCTGCTCGCACTTTTGCTCATGATCTCCAACGACGCCCGGCGCCCGCCCGCCCCACCCGCGGATCGCCAACGCGACTGGGAGGCGCTGCCGGCGTGAACTCCCCCATCGTCCGTCTCTACGGCCTCATGCTGCTGCTGTTCGCGGCCCTGGTCGGCTTCACGTCCTACTGGGCGGTGTTCGACGCGGACAACCTCAAGGACAACGGTCAGAACCGTCGCCCGCTGATCGTCGAGCAGACGGTGGAGCGCGGCATCATCGAGACCGCGGACGGGGTGACGGTTGCGGAGAGCTTTCCGGTTGGCGGCGGCAAGGACCCGGTCTACGTGCGCGAGTACCCACAGGGAGCGCTGTTCGGACACCCGGTCGGCTACAACTTCATCGAGGTAGGCCGCACGGGGATCGAGCGAGCGGAGAACGGCTTCTTGGCCGGGGAGCGCAACGAGTTCGCCTCCATAATCGACCAGCTCCGCGACGTTCCGCAGGAGGGCGACGACGTCACCCTGACCATCGACGCCCAGACGCAGGGGATAGCAACCCAGGCGCTCCAGTCGGCGATCGCGGCCAACGCGCCCACGTCCGGCGTCGGTGGGGGCGTGGTCGCGATCGAGCCGGACACGGGCGCGGTACGGGTGATGGCGTCCTCGCCCGGATTCGATCCGAACGGGCTCCAGAACGAGCGCGAGTCCGAGCGACTCCGCACCGCGCAGGGGTCCCCCCTTGTGAACCGACCGACGCAGAGCGTGTATCCGCCCGGCTCGACGATGAAGGTCGTGACCGCCGCGGCGGGCCTCGACTCCGGCGAGATTCAGCCCGAGACGGTGATCAACGCCGACTCGCCGAAGGAGATCGGCGGCGTCGACCTTCAGAACGCGGGGGGTGAGAGCTTCGGGGACATCAGCGCGACGGACGCACTGACCAGTTCGGTGAACACCTACTGGGCCCAGGTCGGCGAGCGGCTCGGCACCGGGACGATGGTCGAGTACATGGAGCGGTTCGGCTTCTATGCCGACCCGGAGCTCGACTACCCGGCGGACCAGATGGCCGCGAGCGGCGCGATCAACGGCGATGGCGAGCTCGTGCGCGACGGCTTCGACGTCGGGCGGGTTGCAATCGGCCAGGGCGGGACCGAGGGCCAGGCGCTGGCGTCCGTGCTGCAGATGGCCGAGGTCGCCGCCGCAGTGGCGAATGGAGGCGTGCTGATGGAACCCACCTTCCTCCAGAAGGTGACCGACCCCGACGGGCGGACGACAGAGGAGTTGGATCCCCGCGAGCAAAACCGGGTGATCAGCGAGGAGGCGGCGTCCCAGGTGACCGAGATGATGACCCGGGTGACTCAGGAGGGAACCGCGGCCGGATTGACCGTGGACGGGGTGGTCTTCGCCGGCAAGACCGGAACGGCCGAGATCAATCTCGAGGGCCTCAACCAGCCTTGGTTCATCGGCTTCGCGCCGGCCCAGGACCCGCAGATCGCGGTCGCGGCCACGATCGAGCGGTGCCAGGGCTGCTTCGGCGGCACGGTCGCGGGCCCGATCGCGACCCAGGTGATGGAGAGCCTGCTCAATCGATGAAGCTCGAGGCGGAGACGCTCGTTGCCGGGCGCTACCGGCTGTTGGGGCGCTTGGGCTCCGGTGGCATGGCCGACGTGTGGTGCGCCGAGGACGCGATGCTCGACCGCCGCGTGGCGCTCAAGTTCCTGCACGAGCGCTTCGCTCAGGACGAGCAGTTCGTGGAGCGTTTTCGCCGCGAGGCGTCGGCGGCTGCGGGCCTCCAGCACCCCAACGTGGTCGGCGTCTTCGACCGCGGCACCTTCGACGGCAGCCACTACATCGCGATGGAGTACGTGGAGGGGGCCGCGCTGAACGACCTGATCGAGCGCGGGATCTCGGTCGGCGAGGCGGTGGAGATCGTCCGCCAGGTGCTCGCCGGCGCGCGGTACGCGCACGCGAACGGGATCGTCCACCGCGACCTGAAGCCACAGAACGTGCTGGTGGACGCGGAGGGCCGCGCCAGGGTGACCGACTTCGGGATCGCACGCGCCGGCGTCTCGGAGATCACCCAGACCGGCTCGGTTCTGGGAACCGCCCAATACCTGTCCCCGGAGCAGGCGCAGGGGCTGCCGGTCACGGCGGCGTCGGACATCTACTCGATCGGGGTGCTGCTGTACGAGGCGCTGACCGGGCGCGTTCCCTTCGAGGCGGAGTCGCCGGTGTCGGTCGCCCTGAAGCAGGTCTCCGAGCGCCCCCAGCCACCCAGTCAGCTCAACCCGGCGGTCTCCCGGGCCCTGGACGCGGTGGTGCTGAAGGCGCTCGCCAAGGACCCGGCCAACCGCTTCGCCTCCGCGGAGGAGTTTCTGGAGGCGCTGGACGCCGCCGAGGCGGATCCCAGCGGCGCCGCCCTCGGGGACACCGCCGAGCACCAGGCGGTTGCGGTGGCCGCCGGCACGCCCCCGGCCGCGCCTCCCGCGGCCCCCCCGGAGCACCGGGGCTTCTTCACGCCGGCGAGGCTAATCATCTTGGCCCTGCTCGTGCTGTTGATCGGCGGCGGGGTGATCGCCTACGCGTTGACGCGCCCGGATCAGGTATTCGTTCCGACCGTCCTCGGCGAGGACCAAGTTGCGGCCCAGACGATCCTCGAGGACGCCGGCCTCGAGGTCGCAGTCAAAGAGGAGGTGAACCCCAAGCCCGAGGGAACGGTTTTAGAGCAATTCCCGCTCGCCGGCGATGAGGTTGACAAGGGCTCGACGGTCACGATCACCGTGTCGCTCGGTCCGGATACGGTCGAAGTGCCGGATGTCACAGAGCAACGGGCAAAGCAGGCGCGACGCTCACTCGAGGATGCGGGGCTTCGGGTTCGGGAGGTCCAAAGACCTTCGAGCTCAGTGCGGGTTGGTCTGGCGATTGGGACTGAGCCTTCGGCCGGAACCGAGCTAGAGCGCGACAGCCGTGTGACCCTGGTGATCTCCAGCGGCGCCAAGCAGGTCGAGGTGCCATCTGTTGTGGGCCTTCAGCAGGACCTGGCCCAGCGCACGCTGAGCGACGCAGGCTTGATCCCGAACATCGAGCAACGTGACTCCGACGAGCCCGAAGGGCAGGTCGTCGCCCAGGACCCGGCTGGCGGGGAGACGGCGAGGACGCGCACCACCGTTACGGTATTCGTCTCAACCGGAGCGGGCTCGGCGTTCGTGCCGAACGTCGTCGGGCAGTCGAAGGACCAAGCGCGAGCCGACCTGAGGGACGCCGGGCTCAGCGTCCGGATCGTCAAGCGGACGACCAGCGACCCGAACGAGGACGACCAGGTGCTCGAGCAATCCCCGACCGCGGGCACGCGCCTTCGCCGCGGCGAGGTCGTGACCATCTTCGTCGGCAGGTTCGAGGAGCCGCCGACGCCCACCACGCCAACTACGACGCCGGCCCCCTGATGCGGGTGGCGGTGCTGAGCGGCGGGCGCTCGAGCGAGCACCAGGTCTCGCTTCGCTCGGGCACCTCGGTGGCCGAGGGCCTGCGGGCGGCGGGCCACGACGTGACTCCGGTCCTGCTGGAGCGTGACGGGCGCTGGACGCGCGACGGCGAGGAGATCGAGCTGCGCGCCGGGGGCGGCCTGCTCGACGCCGAGGTCGCCTTCCCGGTGCTCCACGGCCCGTTCGGCGAGGACGGCACGGTGCAAGGCCTGCTCGAGTGCCTGGACCTTCCCTACGTTGGCCCCGGTGTGCTCGCCGCCGCCGTCGCGATCGACAAGCTGATCTTCAAGCGGGTGCTGTCGTTTCACGCCATTCCCCAGGTGGATTTCTGCGAGGCGGGCGAGGACGGCTGGCGGGAGCGGGTGGCGAGCATGGGCTTGCCCGTGTGGGTGAAGCCCGCACGATTGGGATCGAGCGTCGGCATCTCGAAGGTCACCAGCCTCGAGGGCGGGCTTGACGATGCCGTCGAGCTGGCCCGCCGCCACGACCCGCGCGTGATCGTCGAGGCGCACGGAGGCGGCAGGGAGGTGGAGTGCTCGGTACTGGGGAACGAGGCGCCCCGGACCTCACCGCCGGGCGAGATCGTCGCCCACGCCGACTGGTACGACTACGAGGCCAAGTACTCGGAGGGCGGCATGGAGCTGATCGTGCCGGCTCCGATCGGGGATGCGGAGACGGCCCGCGTGCGAGAGCTCGCCGCCCGCGCCTTCCGGGCGATCGACGGCTCCGGCCTCGCCCGCTGCGACTTCTTCGTGCGTGACAGCGGCGAGGTCCTGGTCAACGAGCTCAACACGATCCCGGGCTTCACCGCCACCAGCGTGTTCGCAAAGCTGTTCGAGGCCGACGGCCTGTCGTATCCGGAGCTCTGCGACCGGCTGGTCCGGCTGGGCGTGGAGCGGTACGAGAAGCAGCGCGGCTTCGAGTTCTGAGCGGCAGGCGCACGTCTCAGGGCACGTAGGGCAGCCCGCTGCCGATCCGGGGCACAGCCGCTCACCGCTGGTCGAATTTCGACGTCATGGGCGTCGGAATTCGGCCATCGGTGTTTCGCTAGGTGGAAAGCTCGATGTCGCCGATCGCCACGTTGTAGCCGTCGTCGGCGGGGGCGACCTTGGGGATCCAGAGCAGGTAGTAGCGCGATGGGCTCGTCGCGGTTAGCTCGACCTTCTGCTCGGTGCCCATGTTGGCGAACCCTCCGATCTCGCTGCCCCAGTCCTCCAGCGTCGTCGGCGGGCCGGACTGGGCGCCGTATACCTCGAGGCTCCAACCGCCGGTGTCAGAGCTGATCGTCAAGCTCCTCCCTGGCACCGAACGCCCGGCGTCCACGACCAAGCCGACGCCCACCTTGCCGGAGATCGCGTCCTCGATGACCGCGGTGTTGTAGGTCTCGGTCGTCCAGGTGGTGTCCGGGTTCGGATCGATGGCGAGGCCCAGGTCGGAGTCGTGTTCCTCCCCGTCCCCGGGCGGGGGATCGAAGGTCTGGACGTCGGCGATGGGGACGTTTGTGCCCTGCGGCGCCTCCCCGCTCGTCGACGGCTCGTCGCTCCCCGTCAACGCGGCGACCAACAGCGCCGCGACGACCGCCAGCAGTACCAGCACGATGCCCGCGGCCGAAGCTCGCCGCGGCGTCAGCAGTCGGCGGCCTGCCGGGATCGCGTCGAGAACGTTGGTCGCCT
Source organism: uncultured Actinomycetes bacterium (assembly GCA_963721735.1). Taxonomy (GTDB): domain Bacteria; phylum Actinomycetota; class Thermoleophilia; order Solirubrobacterales; family 70-9; genus AC-56. Next base: position 397,706 of record CAVRKX010000015.1, on the reverse strand, counting down.
CGCCGTGGGCACCGCCGCCCCTCGCGACCTCGACCTCCAGCGCACCCTCGAGGTCGGCGAGCATGGCGACCATCTCCGGGTAGCGCTTCTTCGGCTCCTTGGCCGTTGCCCGTTCGACGACCGCGGCGAGCGCCGATGAGACCCCTGGGCAGCGCTCCTGGACGTCCGGCATCTGCTCGTTGACGTGCTTCATCGCCACGCCGACCAGGGTGTCCGCTTGGAACGGGACCTCGCCGGTCAGCATCTCGTAGAGCAGGACCCCGAGCGAGTAGATGTCGCACCGGGCGTCCACCGATTGGCCCATGGCCTGCTCGGGCGCGACGTAGTCGGTCGTGCCCAGCACCCGGCCCGTCTTCGTGAGCCCGTCGGACTCGAGCGAGCGTGCGATGCCGAAGTCGGTCACCTTGGCCCGGCCCTCAGGGTCGATGAGGACGTTCTGCGGCTTCACGTCGCGGTGGATGAGCCGCTGGGCGTGCGCCGCGGCGAGTCCTCGGCCGACCTCGATCCCGTAGGCGGCGGCCTCCACTACGGGCAGCCGCCCCAGGCGGTCGATCCGCTGCTTCAGGGTCTCGCCCTCGACGTACTCGAAGACGATGTATGGGTGACCTCCGTCCTCGCCGGCGTCGATCACGGAGACCACGTTCGGGTGGGAGAGCTGCGCCACGGCCCGAGCCTCGCGGCGGAAGCGCTCGAGCTGGTCCGGCTGGTCCGACATCTCGCGATGCATCACCTTCACGGCAACCCAGCGCTGAAGCGTCTCGTCGCGCGCCAGGTAGACCGTCGACATGCCGCCGCTGCCGAGCTTGGACTCGAGGCGGTAACGCTCCGACAGCACTGTCCCGATCAGGCTGCTGGCAAGCCCGGTTGTCGCCTCCTGGCTCATCCTGCTGAGACTACGCCGCCTTTCCCGCTTCTCCTCGATGGTGGGCGGTCTTGCCCGTCGGCATGGACCCGATTCTAGATCGGCTGCTCGCCCTCCAGGCCACGGATCAGCTCGATCAACTCGGGCGAGGCCTTCGCGGGAGAGCCGGTGTCGAAGGGTGGATCGGGGTCGTACTCGATCCCGAGCTGGATCGCCTGGGCCACCTGGTCGCCGGCCACGCGGCCGGCCAGGGTCAGGGCCATGTCGATTCCGGCCGAGACCCCCGCGGCCGTGATCAGCTTGCCGTCCTCGACCACCCGCTGCGCGACTGGCTCGGCGCCAAGCTCCGAGAGGCGGTCCAGATAGGCCCAGTGAGTGGTGGCGCGCTTGCCGTCCAGGATTCCCGCCGCGCCCAGGACCAGCGCGCCGGTGCACACCGACGTGGTCCAGGTGGAGCTGCCGTGGGCGGCGCGAAGCCACTCGAGCACCTCGGGATCGCTCATCAGCGACCGGTTACCCGGGCCGCCGGGCACGAGCACCACATCGGGCGCGGCCAGGTCACTGAGCGCCAGGTCGGCTTGCACGCCGAGCGCGCCGGTGTCGGTTCGCTTCGACCCGGGCTGCTTGGCGACGAAGCGCAGCTCGGCCCCGGGCAGGCGGGACAGGACCTCGTAGGGGCCGATCGCGTCAAGCGCCGTGAGGCCGTCGAAGATCAGGATCGCGATCTGCAAGCTCAGCTCAGCCTAACCTCGCCTGCGCCGTCTGTCGCCCTGCCGATCCGCCTCGCGCTCGGATAGTGGCCGCGGAGCAGCTCCAACGCCGGCCCCTCGTCCGCGGCGGCGACCACGCAGCAGAACCCGCAGCCCATGTTGAAGATGCGGTGCATCTCGACGTCCGAGACCCCGGCGAGCTCCTGTATCAAGGCGAAGACCGGGGGCACTGGAAGGGGGTCGTCGATCGCGTAGCCGACCTCGGCCTGGAGCCGCCGCAGGTTGTCGAGCCCGCCCCCCGTGATGTGGACGAGCCCCCGGACCTCGACCGGGGAGCGGAGCAGCTCGAGCACCGCCGGGACGTAGATCTCGGTCGGCTCCAGCAGCACCTCGCCGATCGAGCGGCCGAGGCGTTCGTCGTCCAGGGGAACCTCGGCGAGCGCCTTGCGGGCCAGGGTGTAGCCGTTCGAGTGCAGGCCGGAGGAGGGGAGCCCGATCACCGGGTCGCCGGGCTCGACCGCGTCGCCAGTGACCACGCGCATCGAGATCGACCAGCCCGACGCAGGTCCCACCCAGCTCGTGCCCGGTGACGATGTCGGCCACCTGGGCGATCTCGCCCCCTGGGATCTCGATCCCGGCGAGTTCGGCCCCCCTTGCCAGCCCGACCCCGAGCTGCTCGCAGACGGCGGGATCGGCGCGCTCGGTGAGGATGAAGTCGAGCATCGCGATCGGCTCCGCGCCAACGCAGATCACGTCGTTGACGTTCATCGCCACGCAGTCGATCCCGATCGTGTCGTAGCGGCCAAGGCGCTCGGCGACGACCATCTTCGTCCCGACCGTGTCGGTGGACAGCGCCAGCCCGGCGCGGTCGTCGAGCCGCAGGACGCTGGCGTAGTGACCCGGCAGCGGCACGACCCGGGACGGCCTTCCCAGGTCGATCGCGCCCAGGCTTCGCACCAGGGCCTCGACGGCGCTGTCGGCGGCCGCCTGGCTGACCCCGGCGCGCTCATATGCGTCGCTCATCGACGCCCGAGCCTATAGAGCACGGCGCCCGCCAACCCGACGCGGTAGGCGGCATACGGCCACAGGGCCCGGTCTCGCTCGACCAGGTCGATCAGCTTCTGCGAGGCCAGAGTGGAGGCGAAAGACGCCGCGATGCCGGCGGCCATCGCCCTGCCCAGCACCGGCTCGACGCCGCGGCGGCGCAGACGCGCGCCCTTGAGCGCGGTCGCGCCGACGATCACCGGCAGCGCGATGGTGCGCGAGAGGCGGTTGGCGTGCGCACGCGTGAACCGTCGCCAGCGAGCGGCCGCGAGGGTGGCGCCGTTGCGCGACACGCCCGGGGCCAGGGCGGCGGCCTGGGCGACGCCGAGGGCGAGTCCGTCGGTGGGGGTGGCGTCGCCGGGCCCGCGCTCCTGCGGCCGGCGGTCGGCGATCGCCATCGCGACCGCGCCCGCAACCAGGCCAACGGCAGTCGCGCGGGGCCCCCCGAGGCGGCGCTCGATCTGGCGCTCCAGCCCGTAGCCGACGATCGCCGGTGGCACGAACGAAAGCGCCACCACCGCGGCCCGCCTGGCGTCGAACAGGCGAAGCTCCTCCGCGATCAAACGGCGCTGGCCGACCAGCAGGGCGGCGGCCGCGCCCCCGTGGAGGGCCACCTCGAAGCTCTTGCGCGCCTCCGGGTCGAGCCCGCTCCAAGGCCAGCCGGCGAACCAGGGCAGGAGCGACAGGTGAGCCGAGCTGGAAACCGGGAGCAGCTCGGCGGGCCCCTGAACCGCCCCCAGCGCAATCGCCCGTGCAGGGGTCAGGCCGGGGGCGTGGGCTCCCACTCGGCCCTCCCGCGACGCCGCCTGATGAGCAGGTAGGCCAGGCCGATCACGACCGCGGCGATGACCACGTAGTCCGCGTAGTGCAGGTAGTCCCTCCACTCCTCCCAGCGCTCACCGACCTCGCGACCGATGATCCCCAGCATCAGCACCCAGGGAATGCAGCCGGCGAGGGTGAAGACGACGAAACGCCCCAGCGGCATCCGGGCCACCCCGGCCGGCAGGGAGATGAAGGTGCGGATGATCGGCAGCATGCGGGTGAAGAAGACGGTGGCCGAGCCGTGGCGCTCGAACCACCGATCCGCCCACTCCAGGTGGCGGCGGTTGACGTGGATCAGCCTGTTGCGGTCCAGCAGCTCGAGGCGCCCGTAGTAGCCCGCGGCGTAGGCGGCCAACGAGCCGGCCAGGTTTCCCAGCGACCCCGCGGCGACGATCCCGAACATCGTCAGGTCCCCCTCGGAGACGTTGAAGCCCGCGAACAGCATGATCGCCTCGCTGGGGACCGGGATGCAGGCGCTCTCCAGGGCCATGAGCACGAATATCCCCACGAGCCCGGTGGCGTCGATGAAGTCCGTCGCGGCGTTGACGATTGGGTCGACGATGGCATCGGTCATGTGTCCTCAGCATTACACTCGCCGGAATGTCCCGCCTCGATGACAAGTCGGCGAGCGAGGACGAAGACCGACAACGGCCCGCAAGCGGCGGTCTAGGGGCCTTCGTGCGCCGGGGCGCGATGGATCACGTCTACGGCCGCTGGCTGCTGAAGTTCGGAGCGGATGCCCTGCTCGCCGCCGCCGCCTTCGCGCTGGCCTTCAACCTGCGCTTCCTCGACGCGGGCGGCGTCCCGGAGCGCTACTGGACGATGCTCACCGGCACGATCGTCTTCGTGGCCCTCGGCAAGGCGCTCGTGTTCAGCCTCCTGGGGCTGAACCAGAAGTGGTGGCGCTACTTCCAGCTCCCCGACCTGTGGCCGATCATCCGGGCCGCCGCGGTGACGAGCGGGCTGCTGGTGGCGGTCTTCACCCTCGCCAAGCCCTACTCCTACAACCTTCCGAGGTCGGTGGTCGTCCTGGACTTCCTGCTCACCATCGGCTTGGTGGGCGGCGCCCGACTCGCGAGGCGGATGATCGCCGAGCGGCCCGACCGCGCCGCCCGCCGTCGCCGGGCCCGCGGGGTGCTGGTCGTAGGCGCCGGCTCCGGCGGGCAGATGGTGGTGCGCGAAATGCGGCTGAACCCGCGCCTGGGAGCCCGCGCGATCGGCTTCTTGGACGACGACCCGCGCAAGCGGGGAATGCAAGCCGTCGGGGTGAAGGTGCTCGGCTCGACGAACGAGATCGGCGAGATCCTCGACCGCAAGGGGCCCGACGAGGTGATCATCGCGATCCCCTCGGCGCCGGGGGTGCTGCGCGCCAAGGTGGTTGCGGCGTGCCGCGAGCGCGACATCACGGTGCGCACGCTGCCGACCGTGTTCGAGCTGCTTCGCGGAGGCGTCCAGCTCACCCGCCAGCTCCGCGAGGTCAGGGTCGAGGACGTGCTGGGACGCGATCCGGTGGTGATGGAGCTGGAGCGGGTCGGGACGTACCTGGAGGACAAGATCGTCATGGTCACGGGAGCCGGCGGCTCGGTGGGAGCCGAGATTTGCCGCCAGATCGCTCGCGTGGGGCCGAAGCTCTTGGTGTTGCTCGACCACGCGGAAGACAACCTGTTCCGGATCGACCGCGAGATGCTCGACGAATGGCACTTCACCCGGGTCGAGGCGGTGCTCGCCGATTGCAAGGAGGCGGACCGGATGCTCGAGGTGATGCAGCGCTTCAAGCCCGACGTCGTCTTTCACGCAGCCGCCTACAAGCACGTGCCGCTGATGGAGGCGAACCCGCTCGAGGCGGTGCGAAACAACGCGATCGCCACGCGGGTCACCGCGGGAATGGCCGCCGCCGTCGGCGCCGAGCGGTTCGTGTTGATCTCAACCGACAAGGCCGTCAACCCTCGTACGGTGATGGGCGCCTCGAAGGCGATGGCCGAGTGGATTGTCGAGGCAGCCGGACTCGACCACGCCCGCACGCACTTCGTGATCGTCCGCTTCGGCAACGTGCTCGCGTCGTCCGGCAGCGTCGTGCCGATCTTCCGCGCCCAGATCGAGAGGGGCGGCCCGGTCACGGTCACGCATCCCGAGATGACCCGCTACTTCATGACCATCCCCGAGGCGGTGCAGCTCGTGATCCAGGCAGGGGACCTCGGGTCCGGCTCGGGGGAGGTCTTCGTGCTCGAGATGGGCGAGCCCGTGCGGATTCTGGATCTGGCTCGCAACATGATCAACCTCGCCGGCTACGAGCCGGACGGGGACGTGGCGATCCAGTTCGTCGGCCCCCGCCCGGGCGAGAAGATCCACGAGGAGCTCTTCAACGTCGACGAGCGTGCACAGCCCACGATCGCCGAGCGCATCGTGCGCGCGGTGCGCGCGCAGCCGCTCGACCCGGCTTGGGTGGAGCGCACGGTCGAGAGGCTCGAGGCTCTCGTCGCCGGCGGCGACGAGGCGGGGCTGGCGGATCGTGTGGTCGAGGTGGTCACCGAGCGAATCTCCGACTCCCCGGCCCTGTCCGCGGAGTCGCCGACCTCGGGTTCGGACGTCCCGCGCTAGAAAGGCGCCCCGGGCCGGGGGCGCGCCCGGAGCCCGGACCCGGGTTCGCCGGGTCCTAAGATGCGCCCGCACCCATGGACTTCATCGAGTCGATCGGGCCCGTTCTCGGCATCGTCGCTTTCGTGGGGCTGGCGGCTCTGGCCTTCCTCCTCTTCCAGCAGGCGCGGGACCTCCGGCGCCTGCGCGAGTGGGCCGGGCGCGCTCCCGAGCGCGCCGAGGATGCGGCCGAGGCCGTGCAGGCGTCGGCGGAGGCGTCCCGCGGCGAGGGGGATGCGGCCGAGGGGGAGGCGGTCGACGGGGACTCACTCGAGAGGGAGGCGGGCGATGCCGAGGCGCGGCCTGCGGGAGGGCTGGGCGCGGCCTGGGCGCGTTTTACGGGAGCGGTGACGCCACGCCTGGCGCGGCTCGAGCGACGCCTTCCGGTTGACGGGCGCTACATCCTTGCGTTCGTCGCCATCGCGGCCGTCGTGGCAGGAGCGCTCACCAGCGGCTTCGGCCTGCTCGGCGACGACGACGGCAAGCGCCAGCGGCGCGGCGGCTCACCTAAGCCCACCGTGGCGGTGCTGAACGGGACCGACGTGCCGGGCCTCGCCGCATTGGTGGACAAGCAGGTGGTGAGGCCAGCCGGTTACAAGACCGGCAAGATCGACAACGCCGGGTCGAGCCTGGCCGCGACCGTGGCGATGTTCGCCCCGGGACACCAGGCGGAGGCCAAGCGCCTGGCGAAGGCGATCGAGACGCAGCTCGGAGACACGCCCACCGGGGAAATGACGACCGAGGCCACGTCTCGCGCGGGGGGCGCCCCGCTGGCGCTCGCCCTGGGCGTCGACGACTCCGAGTTCGGGACCGAGAGCGGCTAGTGGTCCGCTAGCGATGCAGCTACCAGTCGCAGACCTCTATGACCTTACGGTCGACCTCGCCTTTCAGCTGCCGGCGTACGTCTCGCTTGCGGCGGCCGTCGCATGTGTCGTGCTCCTGCCTCTGTACTTCTCCCAGCGACGCGACCTCCAGCGACTTCAGGCTTGGATGGAGCGCGAGCCGGGCCATCCGCAGGCGGACATCGCGGCGAGCGAGGCCCTATTGGACCGGGCCGAGACTGAGCTGGAGGGCTTGTTCGGCTCCGAGCGGGCGCCGATCGGCGAGCAGTTGGGCGAGCGGGTGGTTACGGAGGTGACCGCGGTGGCGCCACCGCCACCCCCCCGCCCGCGCCGGCGGCGGGCGTTCCGGGGGCGCAGCGTGTGACGACCGAGCGCCCCGCCCTCGAGCGGATCACGACGGAGCGCGCAGCCTTGCTGCCGCATCCGCGCTGGCGCCGGCTCGTCGCACGGGCAACGCAGCCGCGGGTGCTGTCGGCGGTGGCCGCGGTCGCGGTCCTTCTCGGCGTGGGTGCGATCTTCGGCTCCGAGCGCCTCTTGAAGGGCGGCGGGGACTCGGGCCAGGGCCCAAGGCCGGGGGCGATTGTCCCCGGCGAGGTCGACGTCGCTGTCCTCAACGGGACCTCGGTGCCCGGGCTCGCCGCGAAGGTGGGCGACGACGTACGGGTGAACGGGTTCAGGCTCGGCGCGGTGACCAACAGCCATGACCAGTTCGACCAGACCGTGGTCATGTACGGGCGCGGCCAGCAGCGGGCCGCCAGGAAGGTGGCACACGACCTCGGCGTCAAGCCGCTGCAACCGATCGACCGGCAAGCGGAGCAGACGGCCGGCGACGCCGACGTGGTCGTGATCGCCGGCGCGGATCGCGCCAAGCCGTGAGCCGCGCCGGCTCCGCTCTGTTCGCCGCGCTCTTGGTTGCCTCCGTTGTCGTCGCCGCGGCGGTCCTCCAGGCGCGATCGCCCGACCTGGCGATCGAGGTGACCCGGCTCACCAAGGAGATCAACCCCGGTGGGGACGGCAGGAACCGCGTGGCCCACATCCGCTTCTTCGTTCGAGAGAGCGACCCCGACGCCACCGTGGAGATCGTCGGGCCCAACCTGAAGCTGATCCGGGTTTTGGCCCGCCGGCCGCTGGTGGCGAACGAGCCGGTCTCGTTTACGTGGGACGGCCGCACAAGCGAGGGCGCTCTGGCCGACCCCGAGGATCGCTACCGGCTCAGGGTGCTGCTCCCGAACCGTGACCGCGACATGGTCTACCCACGGCGGATCTCGCTGCGCCCGGCCGGCCCGCAATGACCGCCTCGCCCCTCGAGCTCGGAGGAATGCTGCTCGCCTGCGGGGCCGCGGCGGCGGCCCTGTTGGCTCGCGATCCGCGGCTTCGCTACGGGGCCGCGGTGGTGGCGCTGCTGACGGCGCCGGCGCTGGTGGCCGGCGACGTATGGCAGACGGAGCGCTTCGTTGACCTGCGCGGCGATCCCGCCAAGCTGCTCGCCGTGATCGTGGTCTCGTTCGCCGCGGTCGGCGGTGCAGCGGCCGTCTTCTACCGACTCCCCTGGGCCTTTCCGGTCAGCGCCTTCGCGGCCTTGCCACTCCGCGTCCCGGTGCAGCTCGGTGGCGAGACCTCGCACCTGCTGCTACCGCTCTACCTGGTGATCGCCGCGGGGTTGGCCTGCTTCGTGTACCGGGCCTTCGCCCGTCAGGGAGACGGCGCCACGGACGGTGCGGCGCCGGTCGAGGCGGGTGCCTCCGACGCAGGGCCGCCTCTGCTCACCTGGCTCTACCGTGCCCTGGCCGCCACCCTGGTCGTCTACGCGGTCCAGACCGCCTACTCGGCCCACGTCTCGAACTCGATCGAGAACGCCGCTTTCTTCCTGGTCCCGTTCGCGGTCATGTTCGTCCTCCTCACCGAGGTTCGCTGGACCCCCCGCCTTTTGGGCGGGGTGCTCGTCGCCGTTGCCGGCCTCGGCCTGGTGCTGGCCGGGGTGGCGTTCTGGGAGTACGCGGCCCGGGACCTGCTGCTCAGCAGGGGAAAGCTGCTTCAGTCGAACCAGCTCCACCTCTATTTCCGGGTCAACTCCGTCTTCTACGACCCAAACGTCTTCGGCCGGTACCTGGCGCTCGGCCTGGTCGCCCTCGGCGCCTACCTGGCCTGGGCCCGGGGAACACGCGGCCCCGTCGCCGCTGCGGTGGTCGCCGGTGTGCTGCTGGCGGCGCTGGCGCTCAGCTACTCGATCACCAGCTTCGGCGCGCTGGTGGCCGGGCTGCTCGTGGTCGTGGCGCTGCGCTGGACCGTGCGCTGGGCGTTGGCCGGCGGCGCGGCGATCCTGGTCTGCGGGGCGGTCTTCCTGCTCGTCAGCGGCACCGGTGAGCAAGATCTCGGAACGGAGAAGGACTTCGACGCGACCACCAGCGGCCGGGTGGACCTGGTTCGGGGCGGCCTCGAGTTGGCCCAGGACCGGCCGGTCTGGGGTTGGGGCTCCGGTTCCTTCGGGGCAGCGTTCTCCCGCCATATCGAGCGCGCCCCCACGACGGTGTCGCACTCGGAGCCGATCACCGTTGCCGCCGAGCAGGGGGGGATCGGGTTGGTGGTCTACGTGGCCCTGCTGGCATTGGCCCTGGTCGTTTTGCTCAGCGGGGGCGGCGCCTCCGCGGGGACGGCCGCGGCCGCCGCCTGCTTCGTGGCGATGCTCGTCCACAGCCTCAGCTATGCGGGCTTTGCCATCGACCCCGCCACCTGGGCGTTGCTCGGCATGGGTGTCGCGCTGCGGCGCTCGCGGCCAGTCCCGGCGGCCGTCCCGGCCACGGTCGGCGACCGCAGCGCCATCCCTCCCCGCCACCGGCGACCCGCCGCGGTCTAGGTGTTCGAGTACCTGCGCCGCCTGGCCACGACGGGGGCCGCGTACACGGCCTCCAGCGTGCTCTCGAAGTTGATCGCGGTCTTCCTGCTGCCGATCTACACGAGCTATCTGACCCCGAGCGACTACGGCGCCGCCGAGGTGATGCTCGCCTCGGTGATCGCGGCGAGCATCGTCGTCCGCCTCGGCGTCATCGAGGCGATCCTGCGCTTCTACTACCTCGCCGGCGAGCGCCCGGAGCGAGTCGTCTCCACCGGCTTCGCGTCGCTGTTCTGGGGCGCTACGGCCGCCGCCGCGATCGCCCTGCCCTTCGCCGGCCCCATCTCGCAGGCCTTGCTCGATCGCGAGGACGCCGGGCTGGCGCGACTCGCGATCCTCGGCCTCTGGACGCTCACCCTGTACGAGTACGCGCTGACCCTGCTCCGCCTCGATGAGCGAGCGCGCGCCTACTTCGGAATCACGGTCGCCAACGTCCTGGTCACGATCCCGTTCACGGTCTGGCTGATCGTCGTCCAGGACGAGCGGGCCAGCGGAATCCTGCTCGGCACCTTCGCAACGGGCGCCGCGTTCACCGTCGGGATGCTGTGGCGCCAGCGCCGGCGGCTGGCCCTGATCCCGGACCTGGCGCTGTTGCGGCGGATGTTCCGCTTCGGGCTGCCGACCATGCCGGCCGAGCTTTCCCTGTACGCGCTCAACTTCATGGACCGGATCATCCTGGTGCGACTGGCGGGGCTCGCCGAGGCCGGCCTGTACGCGCTGGCGGTCAAGTTCGCCCAGGGCATCAACGTCCTCGCCCGCGGCATTCAGCTCGCCTGGCCGCCGCTTGCCTACTCGATTCAGGACGACGAGGAGGCACGGCGTGCCTACGCGGTGATCCTCACCTGGTTCGCCGTGGTGCTCGCCTTCGGGGTGACGGGCCTGTGGCTGGAGGCGCGCTGGATCGTGCGGCTCCTCGCGGCGCCCGAGTTCTTCGGTTCCCACCGGGCCATTGGGCTGCTGGCGACGGGCATCGCGCTGTACGCCATCTACCTGGCGATGGTCGTCATCCTCGGACGCACCGGGCGCACCGAGTTCAGCTTTCCGGCGACGATCGCCGGTACGGCGACCAACCTGATCCTCAACCTGATCCTGGTGCCGCCGCTGGAGATAGTCGGGGCGGCGCTGGCCCTGGTCGCCTCCTACCTGGTGGTCGTGGCTCTGACGTATCTGTTCACGCAGCGGCTCTTCCCGGTCCCGTACGAGTGGAGGCGTCTGGCGCTGATCGTGCTCTTGGCGGCGGCGGTGATCGGCTCCGGTGAGGTCTTGCTGCCCACCTCGGGATTCGCGGGCCTCGCGAGCCGCACCGTGCTCTGGCTCGCCTATCCGGCGCTTCTGTACGCGGTTGGATTCCTCCACGAGGAGGAGCGCTCGCGCCTGGTGGAGACGCTTCGCCCCTCGGCGATCGCCGCCCGGGCCCGCAGCCTGCGCGCCGCCTCGGCTCCGGCGGGCGTGGAGGCGGCGACGGCCTCGGCCGAGGGCACAGGGCCCGGCCCCGAGGTCTACGAGGCCGCCGCCCGCGACGAGGACCGCGGCGGCGCGTGAAATCAGCCACGGCCGACCTAGCCACGGCAACCTCAAGCGAGATACTGCGCGGACGATGTCGGAGAACGTCCAGCTTGCAAAAGACGGCACCGCCGCCATCAACGAGACCTACTCGACGGGCGACATGCTGCCCTGGAGGCGATATGTCGAGAAGACGTTTGACCCCGAAGTCGTGTTGGAGGCTGGGGGCCAAGCCGCCTTCACCGAGGGCGAGTGGCGCGGCCACGAGGGAGCTGTTGGGTTCGTGGCGAACCAGATGGAGGTCCTGGAGGACATGTGGCTGCGGGCAGATGAGTACATAGACGTCGATGACGATTGCCTCGTCGTCATGCTGACCTTTGGCGGACGCGCCCGGCATACCGGCCTCGACGTGCGGCTGTCCCCTGGCCACGTTTTTAGGCTGCGTGACGGAAGGATCCTCCGGTGGCAGATCTTCGCGGACCGAGATCAGGCTCTCGAAGCCGTTGGCCCGTCGGAGTAGGCCGGCGCCCCCCCTTGAGACAACTGGGGTGGTTTGGGTTCCTATTTACGGAACTAAGTGACCACAGGTCGCTGCTTGCTGGGGCCGCCGGTTGAAGCGAGCTGCGCGTTGTACGCCTCGGCCGCCTCGCGCATCCCCTCACCGCGGCTGGGGCGAAGCGCCTGGCGGGCGTGGAGCCAGTACCAGCCGGACTGGTGTCCGGGCATGAACAGCGCGGCGATCGCGCGCGGTACGTACGACCATGCCCAGAGGACGCGCGCCGCGAAGGCCACCGGCCACGAGTGATGCTTGCGCATGTACATCGCCCGGCCGCGGTGAAACTGCACCACCCGCCGGGCCCCGGCCGAGCGGTCGGTGGCGAGCTGCTCGTGGTGGATCGCCCTCGCGGCGGGCACGTGCAGGATGCGCCCACCGGCGTCTCGCAGTCGCTTCTGGAAGTCAACCTCGTCCGAGTAGACGAAGAAGTCCGGGTCCAGGTAGCCCACCCCCTCCGCGGCCTCGCGCCGCACCAGCATGGCCGCCGACTGCACCCAGCCCACCTCGCGCACCCCGTCGCTCCGGCCGCCTGAGGTGCCCGCGTCCTGCGTGACCAGCCGGCGGTGCAGGAACAGGGCCTGGGCCGCGGCAGCGCCGAGACCGGGCAGCCGCCACGCGCACGGAATCGGCTGTCGGTCCGTGTCGAGGAGCTGAGCCCCGGCGGCGGCCGCCTCGGGGTCGGCGTTCAGCGCCTCGAGCAGGGCCTCGGCCGCGCCATCGAGAACCTCCGAGTCCTCGTTCAAGAGCAGGCAGAAGCTCCCGCGAGCCTCGCGCAGGAGCAGGGTGTTGTTCTCGGCCGCGCCGGCGCGGCGGTCGCGGGCGATCACGCGAACTCCCGGAAAGCGCTGCGCCACGGCCTCCCGCGAGCCGTCGTCGGAGGCGTTGTCGAGCACCAGGATCTCGTGCTCGATCGACTGGGGGTGGGTGCGCTCGATCGCCTCCAGGCCGGTGAGCAGGAGCTGCCGGCCGTTGGTGTTCACCACGCAGTAGGAGAGCTCCATCGACCAAAATCCTCCCGGATGCGGGTTCAGATCGTCGATCCGCCGGCGTACACGCCGCCCTATGACCGCTCGCTGTGCGCCGCCCTGGCGCGGGCGGGCGCCGAGGTGGAGCTGATCACGAGCCGCTTCGCCCATGGGCCGGTGCCGGTCGCCGAGGGCTACCGAGTGAGCGAGAGCTTCTACCGGCGCTCCGCGGAGGCGGGCCCGCAGACGCGCCGCCGCCGGGCGCTGAAGCTCGCCGAGCACCTCGCCGACATGCTCCGCCACCGGCGCGACGGCGGGCACGCCGACGTGATCCACTACCAGTGGCTGACGGCCCCGGGGCTGGACAGCCGCCTGCTTTCCGCCGTCCGGCCCCGGGTGCTGACGGCTCATGGCTGGCTCCGCGAGGAGGCCTGGCGGGAGCGTCCCGGCCGGGGGCTGCTCCGGCTCTGGGACCGGATGGACGCGATCGTGACCCTGTCGGAGTACGGCGCCGTGCGCCTGCGGGAGCAGGCGGGAATCCCCGCCGAGCGTGTCCGCGTGATCCCTCACGGCGCCTTCGACTACCTGACGCGTCTGCCGGACACCCTGCCGCTGCCGGACGAGCTGGCCGCCGTCGAGGGCCCCGTGATCCTGTGCTTTGGCCTGATCCGACCCTACAAGGGAGTCGACCTGTTGCTGGAGGCCTTCCGCTCCGTGGAGGGCGCCGAGCTGTGGGTGGTCGGTCGGCCGTTCGGGGTCTCCCTCGACGCGCTGCGCGAGCTCGCCTCGCGGGCCCCCGGCCGCGTTCGCTTCGTGCCCCGGTTCGTCTCCGACCGCGAGCTGCCCGCCTACTTCGAGCGCGCCGACCTCGTCGCCCTTCCCCACCGCGACGCCGAGCAGTCGGGAGTTCTGTACGTAGCGCTCGCCTTCGCGAAGCCGGTCGTGATGAGCGCCGTGGGCGGCTTCGGCGAGGTCGCCGAGCACGGGGCCGGGCGGCTGGTGCCGGCCGGCGACCGCGAGGCGCTCGCCGGGGCCCTCAACGAGCTGCTCGCGGATCGGGGGGCACGCGAGCGGCTCTCGGCGGCCGCCCGCAAGGCCGCCGCCGGCCCGTACTCCTGGGACGCGGTGGCCGCGCAGACCCTGGCGCTCTACCGGGAGCTGGCTGGGTGACCATCGTCGCCATCGCCTTCTGGGCCTCGGTCGGGCTGCTCGTCTACACGCACCTCGGCTACCCGGCGCTCCTGTGGCTCTTGACGCGGCTGAACCGTGCCGCGGATGGGGCGGGCCAGCCGGCTGAGCCGCCCAGCGTGTCGCTGATCGTCGCCGCCCACGACGAGGAGGCGAGCATCGCGCGCTGGGTCCGCTCCAGCCTCGCTCTCGACTACCCGCGCGAGCGGCTCGAGGTGGTCGTCGTCTCGGACGGCTCGACCGACCGTACCCTCGAGCTGGCGACGGAGGCCGGCGCCGACCTGGTGCTCGACGTGCCGCGGGGTGGCAAGGTGGCCGCGCTCAATGCCGCGGTCGAGAAGGCACGGGGCGAGGTGCTTGCCTTCTCCGACGCCAACTCGACCTGGGAGCGCCAGGCGCTGGGGCGCCTCGTGGCCCGCTTCGCGGATCCGCGGATCGGATACGTGTGCGGCCAGCTGCGCCTCGAGGGCCAGGGAGGCGAGAACCAGGAGGGGCTGTACTGGCGCTACGAGACCGCGACCCGCGCCCTCGAATCCCGCCTGGCCGGCGTCACCGCCGGCAACGGGGCGATCAACGCGGTCCGCCGAGAGGCCTACATCGCGCTCGAGCCGACCCGCGGCCAGGACATCTCCCTCCCCTACGAGCTCACCAAACGAGGCTGGCGCGCCGTCTTCGAGCCGGCCGCGGTCGCCCGTGAGCCGATCGCGGCGACGCTCGGCTCCGAGTTTCGGCGCAAGCGACGGATGCTCGCGGGGGCCTGGGCGACCATGCTGCGGCACGGGATGCTCTCGCCGCGCGGCTACGGGGCCGCCTACGCCTTCGAGATCCTCTCCCACCGCGCCCTCCGCTACCTGTCGCCGCTCCTCCACCTCGTCGCGCTGGTGACGAACCTGGCGCTCCTCGGGCAGGGCGCGCTGTACGCCGTCACCCTCGCCGCCCAGCTCGCGTTGCTCGCCTGCGCGGCGCTGGCGCCCGTGGTGCCGCTGCGCGCCTTCCAAGTCGCCCGCTACTACGTCGCGGTCACCACGGCGAGCGCCGCGGGCCTGTGGGACTACCTGCGCCGCGACGTGCCCCGGACCTGGGAGAAGGCGGAGGGGACGAGGACCGAGGCCTGACGATGAGCCGTGCCCTGGACATCGTGCTCGCAGGCATTGGCCTTGCGCTGTCGGCGCCCCTGCTGGTGATCGCCGCGGTCGCGATCAAGCTCGATTCGCGGGGCCCGGTGATCTACCGCCAGCGGCGGGTTGGCAAGGACGGCCGGCGGTTCGAGGTCTACAAGCTCCGCACCATGCGGCCCGGCGCCGACCCGGTCGGGGTCGGCACCCCGGTGCTCGAGGACGATCCCCGCGTGACCCGGGTCGGGCGGATGCTGCGGCGCTTCTCGCTGGACGAGATCCCGAACCTGGTCAACGTGCTCCGCGGCGAGCTGGCGATCGTCGGTCCCCGTCCGACGCTCGCGGCCCAGGTGGACGCTGTACACGGAACGCCAGCGGCGCCGGCTCGAGGTCAAGCCCGGGATCACGGGCTGGGCGCAGGTCAACGGACGGGCCGGGATCCCATGGGAGGAGCGGATCGAGCTCGATATCTGGTACGTGGACAACCGCTCCCTGGCGCTCGACCTCCGCATCCTCGGTCGCACGGCGCGCCTGCTGCTCAGTGGCCACGGGCTTTACGGGTAGGTGTCATCGGCCCTCCGAATCCGTCAACTCGACCGCGGTCCATAGACTCCGTTGTCAGCCGCGATGGGACTTCGACTCCTTTTCGCATCATTCGCCATGCTGGCGGCTTTCGCTGCGGTCGCGGCCACCAGCGCCACCCAGGCTGGGACCCGCGCCGGCGTCACCTGTCGCTTTGACGTCGCCACCCACAAGCTGACCGTCACGTTCGAGAACGACGACGCCAATGGGGGGATCGGGCGGGACGGTGACGCCCTCGTGGTCGGGGACGTCCTCGGGCCGATCGACTGCGCCGGCGCGCAGGATCCGACCCGCTTCAACACCGAGCGCGTTCGCGTCCGCGCCCGGGCGGCGAGCGTGGGCGACCTCGACTTCGCGCTCGACCTCCGGGGTGGCCTCTTTGTGCCCGGGTTCAGCGATGAGGGGGACGGCTCCTCGGAGATCGAGTTCTCGGTCCCCTTCCCAGCGCGGTCGGCCAGCCGGGTGCCGATCAAGGGCAGATGGGGGGAAGATCGGATCGTGCTCGGGGACCTCGCTCAACGCAAGGGGGTGAACCTGGACGCCTCTGAGGATGTGGACGACCCCGACGTGAGGATCCGAGGTGGAACCCCCCTGGTCTATGGCTTCCGTGGAGCGGACGTGATCTCGGCGCGCGGCGGCGCCGGCTTCATCGGCCCGTATCCCGGGTCGGTGGTCGCGTTCGGCGAGCGCGGCGACGATCGGCTGAGCGGAGGCCCGAAGCGCGACGCCTTGTTTGGCGGTCGAGGGCACGACACGATGAAAGGCGACGGCGGCTGGGACTTCCTGATCGCCCGCGACCACACCCGCGACGTCGTCAAGTGCGGCCGGGGCTCCGACTTCGCCGGGGTCGACCGCGTGGATCGGCTGCGTCGCTGCGAAGACGTGCGCCGGAGAGGATCGTCCTTCGGACTTGCGCACCCTCAGTCGCACAGCGCGCCTCCTGCTCAGCGGCAGGGGCTTTACGGGTAGCGGGGCGGCCCCCGCCGTCCTAGTGGGCTCGGCCGCCTGCGCGCCACCAAAGAGCACGCTGCGGGCGAAGCAACAGCAGCGGCCCGGGCGGCACGCGGTCGCGGTACGGCGCGTACTTCGCCTGTAGTGCGACGAGCGCCTGCGGGTGATCGGCCACTTCCACGACCTCGATCCGCCCGAGCACCTGCACCCAGGCGAGCCCTGACCAATCGTCGTCGTAGCGGTCGACGGTGAGCGCCGCACCCGGCCGGCGCCGCAGCCAGCGGACGCGCGCGAGCGCGGCTCCAGGTACCCGCTTCGGCTTCTCGTCCACAGCACTGGCCAGCACGCAGCCCGCCAGGGCGAAGGTCACCGGCAGCACGCGCGGATGCCCGTCGTCGTCGAGAAGTCCGAGGTGCCCGGCGGGCTCGCGCTCGAGCAGCGCGCGAGCCCACGCCGGCAGATTGTCAAGATGCCCGGAGCTCACCGGCCCCGACGAGGAGGATTCATGGACATCACGATAGGCCTGCCCAACACGGTCCCCGAGCTGGCCTTCTTCCCCACCTCCACCGACCCGCAGCAGGTCGACTTGCTGGCCGACGCGACGGGGCTCTAGGGTGCGCGCGCGATGACGAAGGTCGAGCTGCGCGACTTCGAGCCCGGCGACGCGACGGCGGTGCAACGCTGGTTCAACGACCCGCGGGTCACCGCCGATCTGGTGGGGAGCCGCGCGGGCTTCAGCGAGGATGACGCCCGCGGATGGGTCGAGCGGGCAAGGGACCAAAGCCGCGACCGCAAGTGGGCGATCCTGCTGGACGGTGGCGCCGAGCCGGTGGGCTTCGTGGCCCTGTTCGGGCTCGAGCGCGACACCGGGCCGGAGCTTGCGGTGCTGGTCGGCGATCCCGGCGCGTGGGGGAAGGGCGTCGCCCGCGAGGCCGAGCGCCAGGCTTGCGTCCACGCCTTCAAGCGGCACGGTGCCCACCGGATCCACGCCGAGATCCCGGCCACCAACCTCGCCGCCCAGAAGGTCGTGACCCATCTTGGCTTCCAGCGCGAGGGGGTGATGCGCCGGGCGATTCGCCGCGGCGACGAAGCCGTGGACAACGAGGTCTGGGGACTCCTGCCCGAGGAGTTCGCCGGGTTTGAGGACGGGGCGAGCTGAGCGCCGATCGCGAGCCACCGCACGCCGAGTTGGTCGCCGACCGGGGGGCGGCGGCGGTGACGGACGACTTCTTTCGCTCCCGTCCCTTCTACGACGCCGAGGGCGTCTCCCACACGCTGCGGATCGACGCGGGCGGCTCGGCGATCGCACTGCCGGTGTTGGTTCGCGAGGTCCCCGATGGCGGGCTCTTCGACGCGATCTCGCCGTACGGGTATCCGGGCGCGGCGGTGCTCGAGGAGCGGGGCGAGCTCGCCGATCCGGCCGAGATCGACTGGGCGGGCACCGGCCTCGTGAGCGTCTTCGTCCGCGAAAGGCTCGGCGGGGAGCCCTGCCTGCCGGGGTCGACGGAGCGCTCCGCCGTCCAAGTGCACGACCCGTCGCGACCGCCGCGCCTGCGCTCGCGCTTCGGCGAGCAGATCCGCCGCAACCGCAAGCTCGGCTACGAGGTCGAGGTTCTGCCGGGGCCCGAGACCTCCGTCGAGCAGCGCACCGGCTTTCACGCGGCCTACACGGAGACCATGCGCCGCGCGGAAGCCACGGAGCGCTACCTGTTCGAGCCCGGGTACTTCGGCACGATCCTCGGCTTCGAGCGCGCCTGGCTTCTGCTCTGTCGCAGCCCGGAGGGGGCCGCCGCGTCGGGGGCAATCGCGGCGCTCTCGGACGGGATCCTTCACTACTACCTGGGCGGCACGGCTGAGGCGCACCTCGCGGATTCCCCGTTCAAGAACGTGGTCGAGGCGATGATCGAGCTTGCCGGCGACCTCGGCGTCACGCTCAACCTGGGCGGCGGCGTGCGGCCGGGCGACGGCCTGGAGGACTTCAAGCGCGGCTTCGCCAACGGCGAGCTCCCCTTCCGGACTCACGAGATCGTCTGCGACCCCGCCGCCTACCGACGGCTCAGCGACGGCCACGAGGACTCCGGCTACTTCCCGCTTTACCGCGCCCCCGGTAATCCGCTTCCATAGAATCGCCGTAGCCTTGGACGCGCTTCGCCGCACCAGCCGCACCGCCAGGGCAGCCTCCCTGCTCTCGCTCGGCGCCCTGGCCGTGCACGAGCTCCGATACCTGCTGGCCTACGGGGACCGCGCATCCGAGGCGCTCGCGAGCCAGGGGCACGCCTACCTTTCCGACCTCGGCGGGGCGCTGATCACCGTACTGCTCGCCACCTTGCTGGCGACCGTCCTGGCCGGCGCTCTCGCGCCGCCGGCCCGCCGGCCCGGTCAGGCGGCGCGCAGCGCCTTTCCGCGGACCGCGGCGCTTTACGCCTTTGCATTGCTGGCGATCTTCTGCGCCCAAGAGCTGACCGAGGGGGCGGTCGCGGCGGGCCACCCGGCCGGACTGGCCGCCGTCCTCGCTCACGGCGGCTGGATTGCCTTGCCGCTCGCCATGGCGGCGGGCGCCGCGTGCGCGCTGGTCTGCCTGGCGCTCCGGGAAGTCGAGCGTACTTTGGCGCGCGGGCCATCCCACCGCCCCGCCCGCCCGCGCCCGCCGGCCCTCGCCGAGCCCCACGCCGCTCCGGCTCAGAGGCCGCTCGCGTCGCTCAACCTGGCCTTCGGCTTCGCGCGGCGACCACCGCCGCTCCTTCCAGCCGGCTAGACCCGCCGCGGGCATTCGCCCGCGGCTCACCGACGCGCGGCAGGGCCGCGCGGGAAGGAGCATCAATGCAATCCAGAAAGCTGAGCCTTCTGCTGGCGCTGGGCGGGGTCGCGGCCGCCGTCGTCCTCTTCATCGTCCTGAGCGGGGACGATGAATCGGACTCCGGCTCGACCACTACCGTGCGCACGACCACCAACGGGGCCCCGCCGAAGACCACGACCACCACCACCCCGGCGCCGCCGAGGGTCGCCTTCCGCAACGGCGCCCCGGTGGGCGGGGTGCAGGAAATCGAGGTCGCCAAGGGGGACCCCGTTCGCATCGACCTGACGACGGACGTTCCGGCGGAGGCGCACGTCCACGGGTACGAGCTCACGGAGGAGGTGGAGCCGGGCGCGCCGGCGAGGCTCGACTTCCGTGCGTCACTGGACGGAGTGTTCGAAATCGAGCTTCATCTCCATGCCGGCGCTGATGAGGGGAGCGAGGTCCAGGTGGCGGAGCTGAAAGTGACCCCGTGATCGACCCGTTCCTCCCGCTCGCCCATGGGCTGCTGATCGGCCGCCAGGACCTGCCGATCCCGGTCTGGCTGTTCGCGTGGGGGGCGTCGCTGGTGCTGATCGTCTCCTTCGTCGCCCTCTCGGTTGCCTGGCGGGATTCCAAGTTCTCATCGGACCGCTGGCGTCCGGTCTCGGAGCGGCTCTCGCGTCCGCTGACCAGCCGCGCCACCGAGATCGTCACCGGGGCGATCGGCGTCTTCCTGCTCGGAGCCGTCGTCTACGCCGGGCTTGAGGGGACCGACGAGCCGAACCTGAACTTCGCGGTCACCTTCGTGTTCGTGACCTTCTGGCTCGGCATGGTGGTCCTCAGCATCCTGCTCGGCGACGTGTTTCGCGCCTTCAATCCCTGGCGCGCGATCGCCCGGGCCGTGGGCGTGGTGTTCCGGCTGATCGCCGGCCAGCCGCACTCGCCGCCGCTTCGCTATCCGGAGCGGCTCGGGCGCTGGCCGGCGGCGGCCGGGATCGTCGGCTTCGTCTGGTTCGAGCTGGTCTACGCGACCAGCGGCCTTGGGGCCGTCGGCTTGCAGCCCACGACGGTCGCGGCCGCGACGCTTGCCTACACCGCCTACACGCTGCTCGCCATGGCACTGTTCGGGGTCGAGACCTGGCTGCGGCGTGGGGAGGCCTTTTCGGTCTACTACGGGATGTTCTCCCAGCTCGCTCCGCTCGAGGTCCGCGACGGGCGGCTCGGGATCCGCCGCCCCTTGGCCGCCGCCACGCACTGGGCCCGGGTCCCCGGATCGCTCGCGCTCGTCATCGCGACAATCGGCGCCAGCGCCTTCGATGGCGCCCAGGAGGGCCTGTGGCAGGAGCCGATAGACCACCTGTTCGACCGTCTGACCGATCTCGGGCTGGGGCTGACCGCCGCTTTACGGACCTCGGGGTCGATCTTCTTCGCGCTCACTCTGGTGGGGGTGACGGCGATCTACTGGGCCGGCGTGCGCGGGATGCGCACCGTGCAAGGCTCCCCTGCGCTGAGGTCGCTTGGCCGCTCCTTCGCCCACACGCTGATCCCGATCGGGGTCGCTTACCTGGCGGCGCACTACTTCAGCCTCTTCGTGTTCGCGGAGCAGGCCCAGTTCACCTACCTGCTCTCGGATCCGCTCGGCGACGGCTCCGACCTGTTCGGCACCGCGTCGGGCGGGATCGACTATGGGCTGCTGGGCGCCAACACGATCTGGTACGTGCAGGTGGCGGCGCTGGTCACCGGGCACGTGGCGGGCTTGGCGCTCGCCCACGACCGCGCCATCACCGTCTACGGCGACCCCGGCCGCGCCTCGCTCTCACAGCGGTGGATGCTGCTGGTCATGGTCGCCTTCACCTGCCTGGGCCTGTTCCTGCTCTCGCAGGCCAACGCCTGATGCTCTTCCTCCTTGCACACATCGCCCACTGGTACTTCTGGCCGCTGTACGGGTTGCCGGTGCTGATCGTGCTCTGGTCGGTGATCGCCACCACCCTCCGCGAGCGCCGGTCGAGCAGGGAGGGGGACAGGAAGCGCGGCGAGTGAGCTGCAGGTCCTATGGGGTGAACGGGACGGCCTCGGGCCCCCGGCCGCGGAACTGGTCGCGGAAGTTCCGGATCGCGTCCAGCGTCTTTGCTCCCTCGTAGCGCTTGCACCCCATGAGCTGTGTCCACGCGGTGGCCGCAACCTCGTACGGCATGTCGCGATTCGGGAACATCAGCACTCCGGATGGGCTCTCGTCGAAGACCCCCTTGAGGGCGAGCTGGTCCGCTTCCGGCAGGTCGGGCGCGTATTGGATCTCGATCCGGCCGTGCTCCAGCGAGTGGACGAACTCGAGCAACTCGGGCGCCTCCTCGTAGGCGCCGTCGGCCTGGATAGACGGGGCTGTGGTCGCCCGAGGTGGGCGGGTTGGTCTGGTACTTGGGCGGCTCGGCGCCAGGCTCCAAGTGGGTTCTTCCTTCCTCCGGAAGGCCGACCCGCAGGGTGCAGCCCGCGTCGGCGGCGGCGTTCTCCAGGTCCAGGTTCTCCACCGCCGGCGGAGTGGTGCCCTCGCGAGCGTCGGGCTCGACCCCACTCACGCTGCCTGTGGCGGTGTCGATGTGGGCCGCCTCCGGGGTGTCCCCGTCCGAGCCTCCCCCGCCGCTGGAGATCGCCACCACGATTCCGACCAGAACGGCCAAGGTCAGGATTCCGGCAGCCCCGTAGCCGAGGATCAAGCGCTTGCGTGCATCCAGCGACTCGCGCCGCTCGGCCTCCAGCCGTGCGGCCCGAAGCCGCTCCTTCTCCTCCTTGCGGGTCGCCATCCGGCGGGCCAGGGTAGCGGACGGCCCCTAAACCGCCCTTAACCCGCGATATCGCTCGCCGCGCGCGCCGCGCCGGCTGCGCCCTGGGGCTCGGCGAAGACCTGGTCCAGGAAGGCCGCCAGCTCGTTGTTCAGGCGGGTGGGGGTGACGCGCCACTCGAAAATCGAGTTGGCGTCGACCAACCGGGCGTTGCGGATCTCCTCCACCAGCATGTCGGCGTCGGAGAACGGGTGAAGCGGGTCGTTGGGATGCCCGATGACAAGGGCGGGGTGCTCGATTCCCCGGCGTTGCTCGGTGGGCGGCGCCGCCCCCCCGAACAGGACCCCCTCGAGGACGGCTCGTGAGGAGCGGGGGTCGCGCCGCAGCCAGTCGAGCCCGATGTCCACGAGATAGTGGGTGCGGGGCACCCGCTGAAGCGCCTGGGAGGCGGCGGTCAGGATCGGCCCGCCGAAGCGCAGGGTCAAGAGGATCGGCGTGAAGATCATCGCAGCGCCCAGCAGGGCGTCCTCGAGCACCGGCATCTCGATGAACAGCGCGCCCGCGCTCTCGGGGTGGTGGACGGCGAGCTCCAGGGCCACGTTCGCGCCCAGCGATGTACCCCCGACCACCGGCGCCTGAAGCCCCAGGTGATCGACCAGCGCCGCTGCCTGGCTCGCCAGCGAGCCCATCGAGTAGATCCGCATGTCGTCGGGCTTGTCGGACTCACCGTGGCCCAGCAGGTCAACGGTGATCACGCGGTGTCCGCGCTCCGCCATCTCCGGAGCCAGGCGGTCGTACATACGCCGGTTCATCAGCAGGCCGTGAATCAAGACCAGCGCCCGGCCGCCCTCGCCGTGGACGTCGTAGACGATGCGGTGACCCCGGAAGTGGAATGAGCCGTGGGCGCCAGCCATGGGCGCGCCGAAGTGTATTTCAGCCCGCCGGCGCCGGCGCGGGCGTTGAGGACTGCTGGAGCGTCGCTCGCTCCCATGGCCGCGCCACTCGCAGCGCACCCAGCACGGCGCGCGTGGCGGGCGCCTTGTTGAGCGTGTAGAAGTGGATGCCCGGCGCACCCCCCGCCAGGAGCTCCTCGCACTGGCGCGCGGCGTAGGCGGTGCCGAGCTCGGCCTCGGCGTCCTGGTCGCCCCCCAGGGCTCCCATAGCGTCGGCCAGCGGCTCCGGAATCGTGGCCTCGCAAAGCTCGCAAAAGCGCTTGATCTGCGCGTAGCTCGCGATCGGGATCACGCCGGGGATGATCGGCACCTCGATCCCGGTCGCCCGCGCTGCCCGCACGAAGTCGAAGTAGACGCGGCTGTCGAAGAAGAGCTGCGTGATCAGGAAGCTGGCGCCCGATGTGACCTTCGTCTTGAGGTAGGCCAGGTCGGCGTCGAGGCTCTCGGCCTCGGGATGGATCTCGGGGAAGCAGGCGCCCCCAATCGCGAACCGGTAGCGCTCGGAGATGAAGGCCGCCAGCTCGGCGGCGCAGTCGAGGCCGCCCTCGGGTTGCGTGAACTCGGCCTCGCCCCGCGGCGGGTCGCCGCGCAGGGCGAGGATGTTGTCGATTCCCTCCGCCTGGAGCCGGTCGAGGATCTCGACCAAGCCCTCGGTGGTCTCGCCGACGCAGCTCAGGTGGGCCATCGTCTCCAGGCCGTGTTCCCGCTTGATTCTGGTGGCGATTTCGACCGTGCCTTCCCGCGTCGCCCCACCG
Organism: uncultured Actinomycetes bacterium; assembly: GCA_963721735.1. Lineage (GTDB taxonomy): Bacteria > Actinomycetota > Thermoleophilia > Solirubrobacterales > 70-9 > AC-56. The sequence continues at coordinate 373,781 of CAVRKX010000015.1, read as the reverse complement.
GCGCCGTAGGTGACGGAGACGTACGACGGCTCGAGCGGTGTCAGGGCCTCGACAGCCTCGAATAGCGCCTCGACTCCCTCCGGCGTCCGCGGCGGGAAGAACTCGAACGAGAACACTGGGCTCCCGGTGGTGAGGATCGTGTCGATGCGCATGGTCGGGGGATGGTAGAGGCGTGGGCGACCAAGTCAGCCCGGGAGCTCGCTCCAGCTCCGGATCACCGCTGTGTCGTGCTCGTAGCCGAGCGTGCTGAGCGTGCCCGTGGCGAGCGCGAACAGGGCCCCGTTCTCGGGTTCCAGGCCGAGCCAGCGCGCTGCGAGCACGCGCAGCATGTGTCCGTGGCCGAAGGCGATCGAGTCGGCGGGCGCGGCGCGGACCTCGGCGATCACGCGGTCGGCACGCGCTCCCACCTGGGCCGCGGTCTCGCCGTTCGGACAGCCGTCACGCCACAGGCTCCAGCCGGGGCGCCGGCGCTGGATCTCGGCCGTGGTGATGCCCTCGTAGTCGCCGTACTCCCACTCCCGCAGCTGATCCCGAACCTGGGCCTTCGCCCCCAGGCCGGCGAGCTCGCAGGTCTCGACCGCGCGGCGCAGCGGACTCGTCAGCACCAGCGCGACGCGCCGCTCTGCGAGGCGCGGCGCCAGCTGCTGGGCGAGCCGGCGTCCGTTGCCGGTCAGCGGCAGGTCCGTACGGCTCGTGTGCCGCCCGTTGGCGCTCCACTCCGTCTCGCCGTGCCGGGCGAGCACGAGCTCGTTCACGTGAGCTGCCAGCTCAGCCCGCGCAGGCGACGCGAGAAATACGCTGAGCGCGAGCGAATGCCTGCGCGCGGATCAAGTGGCATCTCAGCCAGCCCGCCTGTTCGGCGGACCCTCCTGCATCTCGCGCCCCACCCGGACGATGAGCTGATGGGAGGCCCGGCGATCATGCTCGCGCTCCAGGCTAGCGGCCATCGGATCGTCAACCTCGCCTGCGGCCTGGGTCGGCCGGAGGACCGCGAGCGCCGCATGGCCGAAGCCCTGGAGTCCTCCAAGTGCACCGGCTTCGAGCTGATCATTCCCGGCCGGCCGGTGGCCATCGGCTCGGGCGACGACCTCGAGGCCGCCCGGGCCGAGCTGGCGACGCAGATTGCCGAGCTGGTTCGCGCCGAGGAGGTCGAGATCGTCTTCTCGCCGAGCCTCCACGATCGCCATCCCGGTCACGAGGTCGTGGGGCGCGCGGCGCTCGCCGCCCTTTCGTCCCTCGGGGACGGGGCGCCCGCGTGGTGGATGTGGGGCCTGTGGGCAGACCTGCCCTTTCCGACGCTGATCGCTTACTTCGGGTCCGAGCGACTGCGGCAGATCCTGCGCGCGCTGGACGCGCACGCCGGTGAGTTGGGGCGAAACGACTACCGGAGGCTGGTGCGAGGCCGGGCCGAGGCCAACGCCGTCTTGGGCGCCGAGCGGGTGTTCGGCTTCGGGGCTGGAGGGCGCCCGGGGGAGCTCGCGGAGCTGGCGACCGAGGTGGTCTTCAGGGACGGGGACTGGCTGCTCGGCACACCGAGGGAGCTCGACCCGCGCGAGCCCCTGGTGGAGCCCACGCGCAGCTCGGTCTCCGCATGGCTTTCAGAACCAAGCCTCACTCAGCGCTTCGGGTCGCCGGGGCCTTGAAACCACTGGGGTAGGGTGGGTTCGTGGCCGCCCGCCCGGCTGGCCGCTAGCGTAACGGCGGAGGGTCGGAAGCTGACAGATCGCAGAGGACCCACGACATGAGCTCCACTAAGGCTAAGACGAAGAGGGCCCGCGGGCGCATCCGGATCGAGCCCGGGGCGAAGCGGGTGCGCGCCTACCTGGGCGGCGAGGTGGTGGCCGACACCACCCGTCCGGTGCTGGTCTGGGAGATCCCGTACTACCCCGCCTACTACTTCCCGGCCGAGGACGTGCGCACCGACCTGCTGGAGGCCGACGGCGGCGTGGCCCGCTCGCCAAGCCGGGGGGACGGCCGAACGTTCGCGGTCAGGGCCGGCGGCAAGGAGGCGTTGGGCGCCGCAACGCGCTACGAGGATTCGCCCGTCGAGGAGCTGCGCGACCTGATTCGGCTTCAATGGGACGCGATGGACGCCTGGTTCGAGGAGGATGAGGAAGTGTTCACGCACCCCCGTGACCCCCACACCCGCCTCGACATCCTCCCAAGCTCCCGGCACGTGCGCGTGGAGGTGGACGGGGTGACGATCGCGGAGTCGACCAGCCCGAAGCTCCTGTTCGAGACCGGCCTGCCCCCCCGGTACTACCTGCCGAAGACGCACGTGCGCCTTGATCTGCTGATGCCCACCGACACCGTGACCCACTGTCCCTACAAGGGGCAGGCCAGCTACTGGTCGGTCCGTGCGGGTGACACCGTCCACGAGGATCTGGCGTGGTCGTACAGGGCCCCGCTGCCAGAGAGCCAGAAGGTCGCCGGGCTGATCGCCTTCTACAACGAGAAGGTCGACCTCTACGTCGACGGCGTGCTTCAGGAGCGGCCCTCCACCAAGTTCAGTTGAACGACCTGACGCTGCGAGGGCCCGCTGGTAGCAGGCCCTCGTAGCGTCGTCCAGCTAATCCCCCCGGTTAGCCGTTCGTCCCCCGGTCCCGGTGATGCCAGGGCCGGTTGCGGTGCCGGCGTTGGTGTCGGCGTGCTGAAGGGTGACACCGTGTCACATCGGCTCGCCCAAAGCAACCCCCGCTCCTTGTTTCCAGGTAGCGCTCTGGGCGGGCGCTTCGAGCAGCACCGCTGGGGCATCATGAGTGCCCTTGAAGCGTGGAGACGTCGCAACTTGGACAGCGGTCGCCGCCGCCTTGCTGAGCGCGCTGCTGCTCTGGATGTCTGCGCCGCCGATCGCCGCGGGATGGCTCGCCTGGATTGCGCTGGTGCCCGTCGCGCTCGTGGTTCTGCGCGCGCCCCGCAGCGGGTCGGCGAGGCTCGCCGTCCCGGTGGCCTACGCCGTGTACCTGGAGCTGCTGCTCGTTCCCGCGCTCCCCTTCGGCCTCGCCGACGGGCAGTGGGGCGATCCTGCCATTCCGGTGCTGATCGGCGGCAGTCCGGTCCTCGCCGTTGCGCTGTTGGGAATCCCGCTGGTCGGGGCCGCCCTCTGGGCGATTCGCTTCGGCGAGCCCTGGGTTGGGTCGCGGGCTCGGGGCAGGTGGGCCGCCCTGGCGGCCATCGCCTCGCCCGCGCTCGCCTGGGCGGCCCTCGACTTCGCCCGCTCCAACCTGGACCCCGGTGGGCTCTGGGGCCCCCTCTTTCTCTCGCAGGCCGGTGAGCCCACGGCCGCTCTCACCGCCCTCGCGGGCCCGTCGGCGCTGACGCTCGCGGTCGTGGCGGTCAACTACGGGCTCGCCCTCGCCCTGTTGCGGCGCCGTCTACAACCGGCCCTCGTCCCGGTTTCCTTGACCTTCGCGGCGGTCGCTCTCGCCACCTGGACGAGCGAGCCGGCGGCGCCGGAGACGCGGGTCACCGTCGCCGCGATCCAACCGGGCTACGACACGGCCGAGGAGGACCGTTGGGTGTTGCGGCGCTTCGAGCCCGGCACCTGGGACCTCTCAGCGCTGGACCTCGTCCGCAACCTCGGCGAGCTGACTCGCCGGGCGGCTGGGGCCGGCGCCGAGGTGGTCGTCTGGCCGGAGGCCTCGATGTACGTCGATCCACGCGATGAGCCGCCCGTGCGCCGGGAGCTTCGCCGGCTCGCCGGCGAGACGGGCGCGACGCTCGTCGTGCCCTTCTTTCTCACCCCGCCGGGCAAGGGGGCGACTCTTGCCGTCGTACCGTCTGGAGGCCGCGCCCGGCTCACCCCTGCCCGCCCAAAGCAGCGGCCGATGTGGTGGCTGGGCGAGCACAGCGACGAGAACGGCGAACCCGAGCCGCTGCCCGCGGGCGGGCTCGCGATCGGCACCCTGCTCGGTGTCGATTCCCAGGACCCGCGCCTCGCCGCCCGGCTCGCCGACGGGGGCGCGGAGCTGCTCGTCTCGGGCACCCACGACTGGCGCCAGAGCGCCGTGCAACACCGTGCCTACGAGCAACTCGCCGCTCAAGGTGCCGGCCTCCCGTTGGTCCGCGCCGACTGGCGCTACGGCTCCGCGGTCTACGACCAGGAGGGGCGCGTGCTCGCCGACGCCGGGGAGGGCCTGACGCGCGCGACCGTCCTCGCGACCGTGCGAGCGGGGCCCGCCTCCACGCCTTACGCCGACCTCGGCGATCTCGTGGGCTGGGTGGCCGTGGCCTTCGTCGCCCTCGCGGCGATGCTCGGCCTCCGTGGGCGGACGCGGCCGGCCCCCACCGCCCACGAGCGGATGGCGGCCGGGACGGGTCGATAGGGTCGGTTGGCGACGGCCGGATCGAGAAAGGGGCGAGTGAGTGGTGAGGGTTGGCATCGTCGGGAGATAGCCGTTCCGCGAATGCAACGACTCGAGGCCGATGTTTGCGTTGTAGGGGCCGGGTTCGCCGGCATGAGCGCTGCCTGGCGCCTGCGCCAGGCGGGCAGGGAGGTGGTCGTGCTCGAGGCTCGCGACCGCGTCGGGGGACGCTCGTGGACCGAGTATCTGCCCGACGGCACGCACATCGACCGCGGCTGCGGCTGGATCGGTGCTGGCCACGAACACGCCTACGGGTTGGCCGAGGAGGTGGGCATCGACACCTACCCAACCTGGTTTGAGGGCGAGCACATCGTCGTGAAGGACGGCAAGCCGACCCGTTACACGGGGACCATCCCGCGCAGCGTGGGCCCGCTCCAGCTGGCCAGTCTCGGGCTCGCGTTCACCCGCCTGAACCGGATGGCGAGGAGGGTGCCGCCAGACACGCCGTGGACTGCAAAGAGCGCGAGCAAGTGGGATAACCGCACTCTGGGCCGCTGGCTCGAATCCGCCACCAGACCGGGCATCGGGCGCGAGATGCTGCGCACGACGCTCGGCGATATCTTCACGTCGGACCTGGCGGAGGTCTCGCTGCTCGGCGCGCTGCACATGCTCAGCTCCAACCGTGGCCTCGAGCGCCTCGTCAACATCAAGGGCGGGCATCAGGAGAGTCGCGTGGTGGGCGGGACGCAGGCAATCCTCGACCGCGTCCAGGGGCAGCTCGGCGATGCAGTGCGGTTGTCGTCGCCGGTGCGCGAGGTGTCGCAAGGCGAGGACCGGGTCGAGATCGTTTCAAGCGGCGCCAGCGTGAAAGCACGGAGGGCGGTGGTGGCGGTGCCCTTGTGGCTGTCCGAGCGCATCTGGTGGGATCCGCCGCTGCCGCGCGACCGCGCGCAGCTCATCCAGCGGGTGCCCACGGGCGAGGTCTGGAAGTTTCACTTCGTCTACGACACGCCCTGGTGGCGAACGGAGGGATTGAGCGCACAGTCACTGGACACGAAGTCCCACATGCCGGTCACCCTCGATGCGTGTGGCCCGAACCCACCGCCGGGGGTCCTGTTCGGGGTGTGTGGCGGCGACGAGTCCCGAGCGCTCGCCAAGATGACCCCTGACGCCCGGCGCGACACTCTGATCAGGGAGCTGGTCGCGCGGTTCGGCCCCAAGGCCGGCCAGGTGGAGCAATACATCGAGCAGGACTGGACCGCCGAGGCGTGGACCCGCGGCGGCATGGTCACCCACTTCCCGCCCGGAGTCCTAACCTCGTTCGGTCACGCGTTAAGGCCGCCCGCCGGGCGGGTCCACTGGGCGGGTACAGAGACCGCGATCAACTTCATGGGCACCTTCAACGGGGCCATCGAGTCCGGTGAGCGCGCGGCCAAAGAGGTGCTGGCCGCTGAGTAGAGGCGTTGTCGCCAGGAGGAGAGCTACCGACCTGAGCTGACCGCCGCGAGGCGCCCGCGGGCGGGCGGGTCCAACGACCAGGCGAAGAGCCACAGCGCCGCCTTCTCCTCGTCGTCCAGGTGGTCTTGGGGCTCGATCAGCTCCGTTTCGACCTGGCCGAGCGAGGCACCCTCGTCCATTCGCCCAGTGATGGTGCTCCGCAGCTCGATGATGTCTGACATGTAGCGCTCTCTTCCTCGTTCAGGCGGCGATTCGCTTCTGCGTATGCCAATCGGCCGCATGCGCCCATTCCTGAAGCGACCTCGGACAGGGGGCCGATGATCTGGCCAGCCAGCTGCCTCGGTCGGGCGCGGAGCAGGGATACTGACAGCTTCAGCGTCAGCCATTAGACAGGAGGTCCAAAGCGATGGCAAAGCCGATCCCCGAGGGTTACCCCCGAGTGACGCCCTACCTGATCGTCGACGGCGCAAGCGCGGCGATCGACTTCTACACAACGGTGCTCGGCGCCAGCGAGCGCATGCGCATGTCTGCGCCCGGCGACACGGTGGGCCATGCGGAACTGGAGATCGGCGACTCGGTGATCATGCTCGCCGACGAGTCTCCGGAGATGGACGCGCGCGGCCCGAGGACGGTCGGAGGCACGCCGGTGTCCCTGCACGTCTACGTCGAGGACGTCGACAGCGTCTTCGCGCGAGCCGTTGAGGCGGGCGCCACAGCGCTGCGCCCGGTCGAGGACCGCTTCTACGGCGACCGCACGGGCTCTTTCGAGGACCCGTTCGGCCATCGGTGGCACCTGGCCACCCACGTGGAGGACGTGCCACCGGACGAGATGGAAAAGCGCGCGGGGGCAGCGATGTCCGGCGCCTAAGCCTGAGGCCGAGCGAATCTGACCGAGCGGGAGCTCGCGGTGCTCCGGCTCCTGCCACGGGAGCGGGCTTATCGGGTTGCGACGGCGGGCTCCCTGCGCCGGCCGCGCGCCTGCAGCCGATCGGCTGCGAACAGTCGGTGGAGTAGCTGAATCGCCACCGAGCCCTCTCCGACCGCAGACGCTACGCGCTTCACCGAACCGTGTCGAATGTCGCCGGCCGCAAGAACGCCCGGCATGCTGGTCTCGAGGGCAAACGGGCTGCGATCGAGCGGCCAAGAGGCGTCGTCGCCGAGATCCGTTCCCGTGAGGACGAAACCGCGTGCGTCCCTGTCGACCTCCGTTGGCAGCCACTCGGTGTGCGGGCGGGCTCCGATCATCAGGAAGAGCCCATCGGCGTCCACGGTCTCCTCGTCTCCTTGCGCGCCGTCACGAAGCACCAGGTGCTCGAGCCATCCGTCGCCCCCACCGTCGACGATGTCGGTCCGGAGGCGGACCTGCAGATTTGGCGTCGCCTCCACCTCGCGGACCAAGTAGTGCGACATTCCTGCGCCGAGCGACTGGGCGCGCACCAGGAGCGTGACGCGCCGCGCGTAGCGAGCGAGGTGCAGCGCAGCCTGGCCGGCTGAGTTCGCGCCCCCGAGGACGTAGACGTCCTCGCCGGCCACGGTAGGGGCCTCGGAGGCCACACCGCCGTAGAAGACGCCGGCGCCGTTCAACGCCTCGAGAGCGGGAACGCCGAGGCGGCGATAGGCGGCGCCAGTCGCCAAAAGCACGGCGCGGGCACGCACGCGCCCGCCATCGGGGAGGGCCACGGAGAGCCCGTCGTGCTCCCGCCTAAGGTCGGTCGCCCTCTGCATGAAGGCGAATTGCGCTCCGAAGACCCACGCCTGCTCGTATGCCTGCTCAGCCAGACGGCGACCGCTGACCCCTCGCGGGAAGCCGAGGTAGTTGCGGATCAGCGAACTCGAGGTTGCCTGGCCCCCGACTCCGCCCTCGTCCACGACCAGTGTGCTGAATCCTTCCGAGGCGCCGTACACGGCGGCCGACAGACCGGCCGGCCCGGCGCCGACGATCACAAGGTCGAACTCAATCCGCTCGGCGTCTGCCGACGGGGCGGTTACCCCTGCGATCTCGGCGTTGCTGGGGTCTTCCAGGACAGTTCCGTCGGGAAGGACCACGAGCGGGAGCTTTGCCGCCGCCCCCGCCTGAGCAACGAAGGCGCGGCCAGTGTCCGAGTCGGCCAGGCAAAACGCGTGCGGCATCGCACAGCTCTCGAGTGCGGCCCTCAGCTCGTAGGCCCTGCCCGACCACGACTCACCGACGACGTAGGTCGTATGCGGCGAGGTGCGCCGCGCCTCCGCCCACTCGAGCAGCAAGCTCGAGATCGCCTGGTGAAAGAGCTCGTCCGGTGACGCCGACGGCCTCAGCACGTAGTGGTCGATGCGACCGTGGGACATCGAGTCGAAGATTGCCTCGCCGGTCGCAGATTCGCCCAGGCTGCCCCACTCGATCAGCAGGCCCCGCTTGGCATGCGGGTGCAGGCGACGCGCCGCATCCAGGAGCTCCCTCGCGGTCCGCTCAGAGAGCGACTGTCCCGCAAGCACCAAGGCGACTTCCTCGCCGGCAGCCGCGAGGTCCTCCAGGTGGGCGACCGCCTCGTGTGGCGATCGCACGCACGCGACGCGGTAGTGCCGGGCGTAGCGGTCGCGCAACTCTCGCTCGACGTCGCGCAGGGCACCGGGATCCTCCTCAACGGCGACAAGCGCTGGGTCAGGCATGCACTTCACTTTAATGCGAGATGGCGCTGGGCCCAGGTCGCGCTACCGCGAGGGAACGCAGAGGTCCCGCGGGCGGATGACCTCCGACCAGACACGAAGATTGTGTGAAGGCAGGCTGCACCGCGGTGTCGACGCTCAGCTGGACGCCGGCCGAAGCCCTCAGCCGATCTGCTCAGCCAGCTCGACGATGATCCCCTCCGGGCCGCGGACATAGCAGAGCCGGTAGATGTCTTGGTAGTTCTCCACCTCGCCAACGAGCTCCCCGCCGCGCGCTCGCACGCTGGCGACGGCGGCGTCGATATCGTCGACCGCGAATGTGACATGGCGGATGCCAGGGGTGTTCGCCGGCGCGTGCCGGTCGCCGCCCCGGCCCGACGGGGCGTGAAACTTCGACAGTTCGAGCCGTCCGTGGCCATCAGGGGTCTCCAACATCGCGATCTCCGAGCGGACGCCCTCGAGACCCACCACGCGGTCCACCCAACCGCCCTCAACCGATCCCTCGCCCTGCAGCTTGAGTCCGAGCTCGACGAAGAACGCCGTCGCTGCCGCGAGGTCGTCGACCACGATGCCCACGTGCTCCATGCGTTGGATCGCCATGCGCTCGACTGTAGCGGCACGACGGCCCCAGCTACGGCGCCTCTCGGTGCCGTTCAATTTGTCCGCGGTTCGACCACCGAGCGGGTCAATGGAGCTAGCGGGACTCGAACCCGCGACCTCCTGGGTGCGATCCAGGCGCTCTCCCAACTGAGCTATAGCCCCACGTTTCGACGCCGCACGAAGTTACCCAGCCGTTTGAGGACTGGCTCAATCCGGCGTCGCATCGGCAAGAATAGCCGCCGGAGGAGCATGGCCGATCACGCGGTCGCGAACCGTCACACCAACAGGGTCAGCAGGACTACATCCGCTGCGTTCAGCGGGCGCCTGGCTGTGCCGATCTAGGTAGATGGACGTAGCGTGAGCTTTCGGGGCCGCCTCACTCTGTTCTTCCTGCTGATGATCGTCCTGCCGATGGTCGCCGTCGCCGTGCTGCTCACGCAGGTGACGAACGAGTCGCGGCGCGCCAAGGCGGACGCGCGACTTGGCGCTGGGTTGGACGCTGCTCTGGCGACCTACAGCGACGACAACGCCGACGCGGAGCGGGCTGCGAAGCGGTTCGCGAACGACCCCGCCGCCAGCACAGCGCTTCGTTCGGGTGATTCTGCGCGGGTCAAGGCCGTGGCCGGCCGCCTGGCCGCGCAGAACGGGATCCGGTCCCTCGTGATCCGCGATCCGAGCGGTGATGTGCTGGCGGCGATCGGACCAGGCAACGCCGTCGCGACGTACGAGCTCAATCTCACCGATCCAAGGGGCAGCCTCGGGTCGCTGACCGTTTCGACCACCACCGCGTCCGACTACCTCAACAGGGTGAGCCAGATCGGACGCGGCGGTGCGCTGCAAGATGAGGGGGCCACGGTCTCCTCGACACTGGCCCTGGACGGCGCCAGCTTGCCGTCCAGCGGCGATTTCACCGACGTCGAGGTTGAGGGAGAGAGCGTGCGGGCGGCCACGGTCGACCTACCCGGTCCCAGCAACCTCCAGCTCACCCTGTTCGGCCCGGTGGACAAGGGAGGCTTCTTCACCTGGAGGCTGGCGACTGTCGCCGCCCTGGCGGTGTTCTTCGCCGTCGCACTGTTCTTCATCATCATGCTCCTGCGCATGCTCGGCAGCCAGGTGCGGTCGATGTTCGAGGCCGCTCGAGGGATCGGAGAAGGCGATTTCGGCCGCAAGGTGCCGGTTCTCGGAGACGACGAGATGGCGGGCTTGGCGAGCGAGTTCAACAAGATGAGCGACCGCCTCAGCGCCCAGATGCAGGAGCTGCGGCGGCAGCAGGTCGAGGTGGATCGCTCCGTGCGGCGGATTGGCGAGGCGTTCGCCTCGGGCCTCGATCGCGAGGGCCTGCTCGAGATCGTCGTCGAGACGGCGCTGGGAGCGTGTGGCGCGCAATACGGGACGATCGCCATCAGCGGTCGCGACGGAGCCGAGGCCGAGGCGGGGGAGCCCTCGGACTCGATGCGCGACCTGGCCGCGGCGGTGGAGGTCGACGCCCTGGGAGAGGACGACATCGTCTCGGGCCAAGAGGGCGGCGTCCATGCCCTGGCGACTCCGCTGCGACAGATGAGCGATACGCCGATCAACGTTGGCGTGATGACCGTCGCCCGCCGGGGCGAGGCGTTCACCCCGGCGCAGCGCGAGGTCTTTCTCTACCTGGCGGGACAGGTGTCGTCGTCCATCGAGAACATCGCCTTGCACGAGCTGGTTTCCGAGCAGGCGGTGACCGACGAGCTCACCGGTCTCTCCAACAGCCGCCACTTCAGGGAGCTGATGACCAAGGAGGCGGCCCGAGCCGAGCGCTTCGACCACGAGTTGTCGCTGATCATGCTCGACATCGACGACTTCAAGCAGATCAACGACACCTACGGCCACCTACAGGGCGACAAGGTGCTGCGCATGGTCGGCCGCGTGATCCAGATGGAGTCGCGCGGTGTCGACGAGCCCGCTCGCTACGGCGGCGAGGAGTTCGTGGTCGCCCTTCCCGAAACCGGTATCGAGGGGGCGCTGGATCTCGCGGAGCGCGTTCGCGCCCGGATCGAGTCCGAGCAGGTCCCGCGGGTCGGCGGTTCCGGCACCGTGAGCGTTACCGCGAGCGTCGGGGCGGCCTCCATGCACGGTTCGGACAACGGCGCGGAGGCGTTGATCGCCGCTGCCGACGCGGCCCTGTACGAGGCAAAGCGCGACGGCAAGAACCGGGTCGCCAGCGCGGAGGTGCCCAAAGCGGCAGACCGCTCCTGAGCCGGTGTCGGCGGGGATGGCCGGCCCCCGGATCGCGCCTGAGGCGGTAATTCGAGCACTGGCTGACGTGCAGGAAAGCGTGCCTGCCCGCCCAGGGTAGGTCAGTAGTCTTTTTCGCGATAGGCGATGGGAACCCTCGACGATGCGATTCGCCAGCACCTCGACCTGAAGCGGAGGCGGGGCGCCACCGATTCCGAGTTGCAGCGCCTCGAGGACGAGGCGTTCGGCCCCCCTAGCCGGCCTGGCGAGCCGGACTTCCCGGAGCAGGAGGGCGGGTCGGCCGAACAGTCCGGCAACGGCGTGGTCGCCGAGGCGCGTTCGGAGCCGGATGAGCACGAGGCGGCGGAGGCCCAGACCACGATCTACGAGGAGCCCACCAGCGGCGAGCCGGAGCTGGGCGAGCTGGACTTGGAGCTCGACGAGGAGGCAGCGCCGGTGGGCGAGCCGGTCGCCCCTGAAGAGCCCCCGGACGTCGCCCCGCCCGAGCCGCCGATCGAGGCGCTCGACACGGTCGAGCACGAGATGCCCGAGCGCGACGCCGAACCGGCCGAGGAGCCCGAGCCCTCCGAGCGGGAGCCCGAAGCCGCGGCCGAGGGCGAGGAGGCCTCAGAGCAGGGGGAGGCCGAGCACGGGGAGGCCGATCAGGAGGACGACATGCTGGCCGACACGCCGGAGTTCCTTAGGGACGCTCCGGAAGACGACGAGCTGTGGTTCGAGCAGGGCAAGCCGAAGGACTTCGACTTCTAGCTACACGTAGCCGCGGGTCCGCGCGGCCTCGACGACCCGCTCGATCCCCACCAGGTAGGCCGCCTCGCGCAGGTCGATCCCTTCCTCGCGGGCGCGTGCAGAGACCTCCCGGTAGGCGCGGCGCATGATGGTGCCGAGCTTGTCGTTCACCTCGCGCTCGTCCCAGCGGAAGTGCTGGAGGTTCTGCACCCACTCGAAGTAGGAGACGACGACGCCGCCGGCGTTCGCCATCACGTCGGGAATGATGTAGACGTCCTTGTCGCGGAGGATCCGGTCCGCCGCCGGGGTGGTCGGGCTGTTGGCGCCCTCGACGATCACCTTGCACTCCATCCGGTCGGCGTTTCCCTCGTGGATCATGCCGCCGAGCGCCGCGGGGATGAAGACGTCGCAGGGCACTGCGACCAAGTCTTCGGGTTCCATCTTCTCGGCCGCGGGGAAGTCGGTGATCTTCTCACCCGCAGCGATGTGGTCCTGGAGCGCGTTGGCGTCGATCCCGGCGTCGTTTCGGATCGCGCCGTGGGCGTCGGAGACGGCCACCATCCTGGCGCCCAGCTGCTGCATGATGCGCGCCCCCCAGGACCCGACGTTGCCGAAGCCCTGGACGACGAAGCTGGTGTCGGCCGGGCTCAGGCCCAGGTGCGGCGCCGCCTCGCGGAACATGTACACACAGCCGCGACCGGTGGCCGCCTCGCGGCCGTAGGAGCCCTCGAGGGCGATCGGCTTGCCGGTGCAGATCGCCGGCGTGTGGCCGTGGAGCTTGCCGTACTCGTCCATCATCCAGGCCATCACCTGGGCGTTGGTGTTGACGTCAGGGGCCGGGATGTCGCGGGTTGGCCCGAGCACCTTCTCCACCTTGTCCATGAACGACCGCGTGATCTTCTGGAGCTCTGAGCGCTCGAGTTGATCCGCGGGGCAGTTGACGCCGCCCTTGGCGCCCCCGAAGGGGACGCCGGCAACCGCGGTCTTCCAGGTCATCAGTGAGGCCAGCGCGCGCACCTCGTCGACGTCGACCTCGGGGTGGAAGCGGACGCCGCCCTTGTAGGGGCCCCGGGCGCCGTTGTGCTGGATCCGATACCCGGAGTAGACGTGGACCTTGCCGTCGGAGAGCTTCACCGGGATCTGCACGGTGACCTCGCGGTAAGGGGTCCAGAACACGACCCGGAGGTCGTCCGCGAGCTTCAGGCGGTCGGCGGCGATCTCGAAGTAGTGGCGGACGATGTCGAGGTTCGTGACCTCGGCCCGCTGCCCAGGCTTCGCGTCCCCCGCGGCCTGCGCCTCGACCTTGGCCTCCTCGACCGCCTGCGCCGACTTGTCGACCTGCTCTCGCTCGCCTACGGCGGTCTCGGTCTCCGTCTTTGCCATCCCAACCTCCGGAATCGCTCCCGTGCCGGGCCATCCTCGCACAAGCGTCGCCGCGGGGCGCGCATTCGACCGGAGGCGGGCGGCGTCTGGCACGCATCCCGCATCCGTGCGGCCGCGACCTAGAATTGACCCCTTGGGGCCATAGCTCAGTTGGGAGAGCGCGGCGTTTGCAACGCCGAGGTCGCCGGTTCGAGCCCGGCTGGCTCCATCATCAGCCGTCACGCCACCGGCTTGAGACCAGAGCGGCTAGCCGTCCGGCGGGTTCCGCAGCGCGCCTAGCACGGCGAGCATGAGCATGAGCACGATCAGGAACGAGACCAGGGTGAAGATGTCGACGCCCGAGTCGGCAACGACGGCCACCGTCATTCCCCCGAACCCCAGGCAAAAGATCAGCGCGACGATCAAGAACGCGTTACGCATACTCAGGCCGTCGCTCGCGGTAGCGGTTCGCGAACAGCTTGATCGCCGCCAGGCCAAATATGAAGCCGCCGATGTGGGCGAAGTACGCCACGCCGCCGCCCGCCGCCGAGACATCGGGCGTCGCCAGCTGCCCGATCGCCGGCAGGAACTGGAGCGCGAACCAGATCCCGAGCATGACCAACGCCGGGATCTCGATCAGGGTGACGAAGAAGATGATGAACACGAGCGTCAGCACGCGGGCGTGGGGATAGAGGAGTAAGTAGCCGCCCAGCACCCCCGCGACCGCACCGCTGGCTCCGATCGCGGGCACGGTGGCATTTGTGTCCAGAAGCGCTTGGGCATAGGCGGCGGCGATCCCCGCCAAGAGGTAGAAGAGCACGAACCGCCCCCGGCCCATGGAGTCCTCGATGTTGTTGCCGAAGACCCACAGGAACAGCATGTTGAAGGCGATGTGCAGGATGCCGCCGTGCATGAACATGGAGGTCAGCACGGTTGCCCACCAGGGAGGTGAGTCGAGGGGCTCGAAGGGCTGACCCGCGCTCGCCGAACTGCTCGGCCTCCCGGTATTCGGGCGTCCCCTCGCAGACGACCTCGGCGCGGGGGCCGCTCTGGTTCACCAGCGTCCCGACCGCGCAGTCCTCGCCCGGATGGGTGAGCCGGTAGGGGATGGCGCCGTATTCGAGCGTGTTCTCGTCGCGCTCCGGAACGCCTAGCTCACGCAGCTCGGGGCTCGAATAGCGATCGCCGGAAAAGCTGAGCTGCCAGGCGAAGACCGCGATGTTGACCGCGATCAGCAGCACCGTTAGGATCGGGAACCGCCCCGTGGGGATGTTGTCCTTCAGCGGGATCAATCGCGCCGAAGCCTATTTCGCGGGGCGGAAACCCCAGTGGCCGAGTCGGAGTTCCGAGAGACTTGCTCGCGATGAGTTTGAATCGCCCTAGCCGTCTATAGGCATATGAGCAAGGTGAGGGTCCATATCGCGGTTTCGGCGGACGGGTACGTGGCCGGGCCGAACCAGAGCGAGGAGAACCCACTCGGCGAGGGCGGCGAGAGTCTGCACGATTGGGCCTTCGCGCTGAAGGCCTTCCGCGAGCGCCACGGGAGGAAGGGCGGCGAGGTGAACGCGAGCAACGCCGTCCTCGAGGAGGCCCAGGCGAACGTCGGTGCCGAGATCATGGGCCGGGGGAAGTTCGGGGGCGGACCCGGCCCGTGGGGCGACGATCCATGGCCCGGATGGTGGGGGGAGGACCCACCTTTCCACATGCCCGTCTTCGTGCTCACCCATCACGAACGTGAGCCGCTGACGCTCTCGGACACGACGTTCACCTTCGTCACGGACGGCATCGAATCGGCCCTGGCGCAGGCCAGAGCGGCGGCCGACGGCAAGGACGTCACGATCGGCGGCGGCGCCGACGTCGTGAACCAGTACCTCGCGGCCGGGCTCGTCGACGAGCTCGAGCTGCACGTCGTCCCCCTTGTGCTCGGTGGCGGCGCCCGGCTCTTCGAGGGCGTCGGACCAGGCCTCAAGCTGGAGCAGGTCCGGTCAGTCGAGGCGCCCGGAGTCACCCACCTCAAGTACCGCTGCGTGCGGTAGCGTCGTCGCTGCGCAACGACAGGAGGGGAGCGACGATGAAGCGCGGAATCGGCCCAGTGCTCGCGATGGCGGTCAGAAGCACACATCGAGATCGAGGACGTCGTCGGCGTGACCGTCAACGAGTACCGGTATTACGGCGAGGTTCGTTCGCAGAGGGGCCGCTGTGTCCGCGGCCGCACCGTGAAGATCTTCTCGATCACCGAAGACGGCCGCAAGCTGATCGACACCGATCGCACCAGCCGCAACGGGTTCTGGTTCGGCGGCGGCGATTTCACCCCAGCAGGGACTACCTCAACGACTGCGGTAGTGGCAAGGGTCCTCCGCCGCGACACCGGCCCTAGGGGGCACGACCACGTGTGCCGTGCCGATCGGGACCGCGAGGGGATCGCCTAAGGGCCGGTCTTGGCGCGCCGCTCGGCGACCTCGCGAGCGCTCTCGTCCGCGTGGTAGGAGCTGCGAACGAGCGGCCCGGAGGCAACTGACTCGAAGCCGAGCCGGTAGGCGGCGCGCTCGAGGGCCGCGAACTCGTCCGGATGCCAGTACCGGACCACGGGCAGGTGCTGCTCAGTGGGGCGCAGGTACTGGCCCACGGTCAGCACCTGGACCCGGTGCTCTCGGAGGATCCCGAACGCCTCCACCATCTCGTCGACGCTCTCGCCCAAGCCGACCATCAGCCCCGACTTGGTGATCACGTCCTCGCCGCCCATCTCCTTGGCCAGCCTCAGAACCCTGGCTGAGCGCATGAAGTCGGAGCCGCGGCGCGCCTTCGGATAGAGGCGCGGCACCGTCTCGACGTTGTGGTTGAACACGTCGGGCCTCTCGTGGACCACCTTCGCCAGCGGCATCTCCTGGCCGCGAAAGTCGGGAGTCAGCACCTCGACCTTGCACGCGGGCGCCTGCATGCGGATCGAGCGGATGACGCCGACGAAGGCGCCGGCGCCGTAGTCGGGCAGGTCGTCGCGGTCCACGGAGGTGACCACGGCGTGCCGCAGCCCCATCCGCTTCACCGACGCGGCCACGCGCATCGGCTCGAGCGGGTCGTTCCAGGTCGGCTTGCCCGTCTGGACGTTGCAAAAGCCGCAGCGGCGCGTGCAGACGTCGCCGAGGATCATGAAGGTGGCGGTGCCGCGCTCCCAGCACTCGCCGACGTTTGGGCAGTTCGCCTCCTCGCAGACCGTGTGCAGGTTCTGCTCGTGGATCATCGACTTGAGGTGCCGGTAGGTGGGGCCGCCGGGGGCGGGGACCTTCAGCCACGGCGGCTTGCGATCGCGAAAGGGGCGCCCCTCGGGCACCCGCATGCCCCCCGGGCGTGCGCGGGATCGCGTCACGTGCAGGCGCTCGTCCAGTGTCGTCTCGGCTCCCACCGTCTCTACCGTACCGCCGCCGTCCCGGCGAGCGCCTCGACTCCCGAACAGCGCTCGGAGAGCTCCGCGGCGTCCACCTCGATCGGGGCCCGTCCGTAGACCTCGCCGAAGCGGTCCCGGACCGTGGTCGCGAAGGCGTCCAGGTCCTGCTCGGCGCGCAGCTCGCGGGTGACCGAGGTCATCCGGCAGGCCTCGATCCCGCACGGCACGATCCACTCGAACGGCTGCAAATCGTTGTTGACGTTGATCGCGAAGCCGTGCGTGGTGATTCCGCGGCTCACGTGGACGCCGATCGAAGCGACCTTGCGCCGCTCCGGCGTCCAGACTCCGGTCAGGCCGTCGATCGTTTCCGCCTCCACTCGCCAATCGGCGAGGGCGGCGATCACGACCCTCTCCATGCGCCTTATGTATTCACCAACATCAATACGCGCCGCTTCCTCGTTTTCGACTCCGGGAGCGGCGCGGTTTGAGAGGGCTCGCAAACTGACGATCGGGTAGCCGACCAGCTGGCCGGGACCGTGGTAGGTGACCCGACCCCCGCGATCGGTATCCGTCACCTCGATCCCCTGCGAGCGGTACCAGTCCTCGCCCATGGGCAGCTCGTCGGGAGTGGAGCGCCGGCCCTTGGTGTAGACGGGCGGGTGCTCCAGCAGCAGGAGCAGGTCGGGAACCTCGCCGGCCTGCCGCGCCGCCTCGAGGCGCTTCTGCGCCGCACGCGCCTGCTCGTAGGGAACCTGGCCGGCCCGGACGGTCCAAACCTCGTCCACGAGCCTCAGTCTCTCACGCGACGCGCGCCGGCTGTTCCCGCGCCGCGTCGAGGCGCTCCTGGGCGAGCTCTCGTGCCGCGCGCGAAGGCGTGATCCCGCGCTCGCCGGCGGCCATAAGGACGCGATTCAGGTTCAACTCGATGGCGAGGACCAGCTGCCGTGCCTCCTGCTCGGAGTAGCCGCGGATCTCCCGGTAGATGTGGATCAGGCCGCCCGCGTTGACGATGAAATCGGGCGCGTACAGGATCCCGCGCTCGGCGAGCGCCTCCGCGAGATCCTCGTCGGCGAGCTGGTTGTTGGCGCAGCCGCAGACGATCTCGCAACTCAGCCCCGGCAGATTGGCGGCGTCGATCGCCCCGCCCAGCGCGCACGGGGCCAGGATGTCGCACTCGGCCAGCATCTCCTCGGACGGCTCGAGCCATTCGGCGTCGAGCTCGGTTGCCAGCCTGCGCTTCGCATGATCGATGTCGGAGACGGCGAGCTCGGCGCCCGCCTCGGCCAGCAGCCGGGCCAGCTGCGAGCCGACCTGGCCGAGGCCCGCGATCACGATCCGGCGGCCTGAGAGGTTCGGCGAGCCGAACCGCTCGCGGGCGCAGGCGCGCATGGCGGCCTGGACGCCGAGCGCGGTGAACGGGCTGGGGTCGCCGGAGCCGCCTTGGTCGGCCGGCAGCCCCGTGACCCGGCGGGTCCGCTCGCCGATCGCCACCAGATCCCCGGCGTTTATGCCTACGTCCTCCGCGGTCAGGTAGCGGCCGTCGAGCGACTCCACCAGGTCGCCGAAGTCCAGCAGCAGAGCGCGGCGGCTCGAACCGGTTGGGGGCGCGCCGCCGGGGGCGCAGATCACTCCCTTTCCCCCGCCGAGGTTCAGGCCGGCCGCCGCCGCCTTGTAGGTCATTCCGCGCGCCAGCCGCAGCGCGTCTCGCGCGCCGTCCACGGTGGACCGGTAGGGCCACAGGCGCACTCCGCCCAGCGCCGGCCCAAGCGCGGTCGAGTGGATTGCGACCACCAGGTGGCGCCCGCTGCGCCGTCCCCTCCGCACCACCAGGTCCTCGTGCTCGAAGGAGACGGGCGGGACCGCCGTCCCTCCGGCGTCGGTGACGGCCGAGGTGAGCGCAGCACGGGCGCCCGCGGGCCGCCCGTTGCCGGGGCTCTTCACCTTCACGCTCACTCGCTCACGCTCCAGGTCTCCAGCCGATCCTTGACCGACCCCAGGAAGCGGGCCGCGTCGGCGCCGTCCAGCGCCCGGTGGTCCCAGGACATGCAGAGGTAGGTCATCGGACGGATGGCGATCGAATCGCTCTCGGGGCCCTCGATCACGATTGGCCGCTTGACGATCGCCTCCAGGTCCAGGATCGCGACCTGGGGCTGGTTGATGATCGGCGTCGCCAGCACCGCCCCGAATTGCCCCGGGTTGGTGATCGTGAAGGTGCCGCCGTGCACGTCGTCGGGCTCGAGGCGCTTCTCCCGGGCGCGCTCGGCGAGGTCGGCGATCGCGGCTGCCATGCCCTCGAGGCTGAGGCGCTGCGCCTGGCGGATCACCGGCACGATCAGCCCGTCCTCGAGCGCCACCGCGATGCCCAGGTTGACGTCGTCGTGGTAGACGATCTCGCTGCCGTCCACGGAGGCGTTCAGCTTCGGGTGCTCCTGGAGGGACTCGACCGTAGCCAGGGCGACGAACGCCAGATAGGTGAGGTTGACGCCGCGGCGCCGCATCTGCTCGCGCAGCTCCCGCCGCCGGGCGGTGACCCGCGAGAGGTCGGCCTCCACGATCGTCGTGCAGTGAGCGGCCGTGCGGCGGCTCTCGACCATGTGACGGGCAATCGCCTGGCGCATGGGCGACATGGGCTCGCGCTGTCCCGGCGCCAGCTCCTCGACCGGCCGCGAAGCCGGGGCCTCTGCCTGCTCCGGTTGGTACGGGGACTCCATGTGCAGCACGGGCTCGGGCGAGGACTCCACCGCGGTGCCCTGACCGGACTCGATGTACGCCAACAGGTCCCTCTTTCGCACGCGCCCGCCGATCCCCGTGCCCCGAACCCGGGAGAGGTCAACGCGATGCTTGGCGGCGATCCGCCGCACAACCGGGGAGTAGAACCCGGACCGGTTCGCCTCGCCGTTGGCGCCGCCACCCTTCAGGCGTTCCTCCGGGTGCGCCTCGCCGGGCCTGGCTGCCGCGTCGATCTCGGCGAGCGGGGTCCCCACCGGGACCGTAGCCCCGGGCTCGACCAGAATGCGCTCCAGGCGCCCGCCGGCGGGCGAGGGGATCTCCACGTCCACCTTGTCGGTGGTCACGTCGCAGACCGGCTCGTCGGCCTCCACCCAGTCGCCCGGCCGCTTGCGCCACTCGACGATCGTCCCCTCGGCGACCGAAACGCCCATCTGGGGCATGGTGACTTGCGTGAGCCGCTCGGTGGCTTCAATACGCGAGGAGCTCACGGCACGCCTCCTTCATGTCGTCGAGCTGGGGCAGGGTGGCCTGCTCAAGGGGTGGGCTGAAGGGGATGGGCACGTCGGGAGCGGTGAGTCGCCGCACCGGGGCGTCGAGGTCCTCGAACGCCTCCTCGGTGATCAGCGCCGCGACCTCGGCCCCCACCCCGCAGGAGCGTGTCGCCTCGTGGGCGACCAAGGCCTTGCTCGTCTTGCGGACGCTCGTCAGGATCGCCTCACGGTCGAGGGGGCAGAGCGAGCGCAGGTCGAGCACCTCGATGTCCTCCTCCAGCTCCTCCGCCGCCTGCATCGCCAGGTGGACGCTCGAGCCGTACGCGATTACGGTCAGCTCGGCGCCCTCGCGGGCGATCCGGGCCTCGCCGATCGACACGGTGTGCTCCCCCTGCGGCACCTCGCCCTTGACGTGCCGGTAGAGCCCCTTGTGCTCCAGGTAGCAGACCGGGTTCGGGTCGCGGATGGCGCTGATCAGAAGGCCCTTCGCGTCCGCGGCGGTCGCCGGGGCGACGACCTTCAGCCCGGGCGCCTGAAGGAACCAGGCCTCCGGATTTTGGGAATGGAACGGCCCGCCCGAGAAGCCGCCTCCCGATGGCAGGCGGACGACGATCGGCACCGCGATTCCCTGACGGTAATGAAGCTTCGCGGCGACGTTGACGAGCTGGTCGAACCCGCACGAGATGAAGTCGGCGAACTGCATCTCGCAGACCGGCCTCAACCCCTCCACGGCGGCGCCGACCGCGGTGCCGATGATCGCGCTCTCGGCCAGCGGCGTGTCGATGCAGCGCTCGGCGCCGAACTCCTCCACGAACCCGTCGGTGACCTTGAAGGCGCCGCCGAAGGCCCCGATGTCCTCGCCGATGCAAAGGACGGAAGGGTCGCGCGCCATCTCGTGCCGAAGCGCGTCCGAGATCGCCTCGAGGTAGGTCAGCTCAGCGGTGGCGCCGGCCGTGGCTGTGCTCATCAGGTGCCCCCTCCGTTCGCGCCGGCGACGTCGCCGTTCGCGCGACCACCCTGTGCCCAATACGACCAGGGCGCCTGGCCGTCGCCAAGGGGCTCCCAGGCGTCCGCGAACACTCCCTCGGCGGCCAGCCGAGGCTCGGGGAGCTGCGAGTCGAGCGCCTTGGCGGCGCATTCGTCGACCTGAGCCCCGACCTCGGAACGGATCCCCTCGACCTCCTGCGTGGAGAACCCGTACTCGGCGACCAGGCGCTCCGCGTAGCGGTCGATCGGATCGCGCCGCTCCCACTCCTCGAACATCTCCTTGGGCACGTACCGCATGTCGTCGTGCGCGCCGTGCCCGTGCATGCGCATCGTCTGGCACTCGATCAGCGTGGGGCCCTCGCCCCCGCGCGCTCGCTCGGCCGCCTCGAGGGCTGCCCCGAAGACCGCCTCGACGTCGTTGCCGTCCACATTGACGCCTGGAAAGCCATAGGTGTGAGCCCGCTCCACCGGGTCGACCGCGAACTCCAACTCGTTGGGCGTCGAGTATGCGAAGCGATTGTTCTCGAGCAGGAAGACCGCGGGCAGGCGATGGATGCCGGCGAAGTTCATCGCCTCGTGCCACTGTCCGTTGGCGGTCGAGCCCTCGCCGAAGAAGGTCATCGCCACGCGGGGCTCGCGCCTCAGCTTGAAGGCGAGCGCAATGCCGGATGCGACCAGCGCCATGTCGGGGAGCATCGAGACCATCCCCACGCAGCCCAGGTGGCGGTCGCCGAAGTGCATGTTGCCGTCCTTGCCGCCGGTGACGCCGCAGGAACGCCCCATGTAGTTGCCCAGGTAGCGGTCCGGTGTCACCCCCCGCACCAGGTGAGCCCCGAGGTCGCGGTGCAGGATGCACATCCGATCCTTGGGGCCGAGGACGAAGGCGGCGCCCACCGAGATCGCCTCCTGGCCGCGGCCGTCGTAGAACGACCCGGGCACCTTGCCCTGCTTGTACAGCGAGAGCGCGCGCTCCTCGCAGGCGCGCATCATCGCCATGTAGCGGAAGAGGCTCGCTCGATCCTCCCGCGTCAGGCGCATACGGACGGGATCGCGTAGGCGCTGATCGACGACAGCGCTCGCGTCGCTCGTCTCCATCTCCTGTCCGCCTTTCGTTTGGGCCGGGCGGTGGGATCTCCACCAACCGGGCCATTTGCCACCGCTACGGGATCTCCGGTCGCGGTGCCTACGGACCAGGGAAGCGGGGGTTCCGCCCCTCTTCCCCTATGTATGAAACTGCTACCCGATTCTACGGGCCGCAGCAGGACGTTTCAAGGCTGCGCGGCCATTTGGCGCCTTTTGAGCGCCTTCGGTCGAAAAGCGCCAGCGCCGCCGATCGGCCCTCTAGAGCGCCAACCCCAGCGGCTCCTCGAGCAGCGCCCGCACGCGGCCGACGAAGAGGGCACCGTCGGAGCCGTAGAGGACGCGGTGGTCGCACGCGAGTGTGACGCCCATCAAGTGCGCGGTGGTGATCTCGCCGTCGCGGACGACTGGCGTCTCGGTGATCGCGCCGACGGCCAGGATGCCGGCCTGCGGCGGGTTGATCACGGCCTGGAAGTTCGAGATCCCGTACATCCCGAGGTTTGAGACCGTGAACGTGCCGCCCGAGAGCTCTGGCGGCGTCACGGTGCCCTCGCGCACGCGCTGTGCCAGCGCCCGGGCCTCGGAGGCGATTTGCCGCAGGCCCTTGAGGTCGGCGTCGAAGATCGTCGGCACGACCAGCGCGTCCTGCGCGGCGACCGCGACGCCCACGTTGATCCGCGAATAGAGCTCCAAGCGACCATCGCGATAGGCGCCATTTGCCCGCGGGTGCTCGCGCAGGGCGATCGCACACGCCTTGACGACCATGTCGTTGAAGGAGGGCACCACCTCACCCTCCTTCGCCGCCGCCTTGATCCGTGCTCTCGCCGCGACCGCGCGTGACATGTCGATCTCCGCGGAGAGTTGGAAATGCGGGGCGGTGGCCTTCGACTCGGCCATCCGCCGGGCGACGGTCTGCTGGAGCTTCGTCAGCTCCTGGTGGGTAACCGCTCCCTTGGCCGTCTCCGGGCGCTCGCGCGCCCCCGGAGTTGGCTCTACGGGGACGGCCGCCGCCGCCGGCGCGGCCTGAGCCGCCGCCGGCGCGGGCCCGGCGGCCATCGCCCGCTCGACGTCGGCTTTCACGATCCGCCCGCCCGGCCCCGTGCCAGAGAGCGCCGCCAGGTCGAGCCCCTTCTCGCTCGCCATCCGTCGTGCCAGGGGAGATGCCTTCACCCTCCCGTCCCCGCTGGGGGCCGGGGCGGCGGGCTCGGCGGTCGCCCGCGCGGGGGCCTCCGCCGGTTCCCGCTCCGCAGCGTCCTCGGCTGGTGCCGTTTCACCAGGGGCTTCCGCTCCGCGTTTCGCCGCCGCGCCGTCGCCGGACGGCTTCTCCCCTGCCTCGCCGACCCGCGCGATCACCTGGCCGATCGGCAGCGTGTCGCCCTCGGCGGCCAGGGTCTCGACCAGGGTCCCGCCGGCGGGCGCCTCGTAGACCATGTTGGCCTTGTCGGTCTCGATCTCGACCAGCTCCTCGCCGAGCGAGACCTCGTCGCCGGGGGACTTCAGCCAGCGCAGGATCGTGCCCTCCTCCATCGAGTCCGAGAGCCGCGGCATGACGATGTCCTGGGCCACTGCTAGAGCGCTCCCTGGAGCGTCGCCAACGCCGCGCTCACCACGTGCTCGGGGTGCGGGATGGCGGCCTGCTCCATGCGCTTCGCGTAGGGCATCGGGACGTCGGCGCCGGTGACGCGCTGGATGGGCGCGTCGAGGTGGTCGAAGGCCTGTTCCTGGACCAGCGCCGCGATGTTCGCGCCCACCCCGCCGTGCGGCCAGCCCTCCTCGACGATCACGCATCGATTGGTCTTTCGGACCGAGTCGAGGATGGTGGGGAGGTCGAGGGGACGCAGGGTGCGCGGATCGATGACCTCCGCCTCAGCCCCGTGCTCGTTGGAGAGGGTCTTGGCCGCCTTCTCGGCCACGTCCACCATCCGCAGGATGGCGACGATCGTCACGTCGCCGCCCTCCCGCAGGACGGCCGCCTCGCCGAACTTGAGGATGTCATCGTCGCCCTGGGCCTCGGGGACCTCGCCGCGCATCCCGTAGAGGGTCTCGTGCTCGATGAAGATCACCGGGTTGTCGTCCCGGATCGCGGCCTTCAACAGCCCCTTGCCGTCCGCGGGGGTGGAGGGCGAGGCGACCAGCAATCCCGGGATCTGCTGGAACATCGCCTCGAGGCTGTGCGAGTGCGTGGGGCCGAGCTGGTGTCCGCCACCACCCGGCATCCGGACCACGATCGGCACGCGGACCTGGCCGTTGAACATGTAGGGGATCGCGGCCATGTGGTTGACGATCTGGTCCATGGCGAGCAGGGCGAAGTTGACGGTCATCAGCTCGACGACGGGGCGCAGCCCGGCCATCGCCGCGCCCACGCCCGCTCCGACGATCGTGTTCTCCGAGATCGGCGTGTCGCGCACGCGCTTCTCGCCGAACTCGTCGAGCAGGCCCTCGGTGACCTTGAAGGCGCCCTGGAAGACCCCGACGTCCTCGCCCATGATGAAGACGCCCTCGTCCCGGCGCATCTCCTCGGCGAGCGCCTGGTTGAGGGCCTCGCGCATCCGCATCACCGCCACGGCGATCTAGCCCTCGTCCTCGTCCTCGAGCGCCTCTGCTCCATCCCGGTCCCGAACGACGGGCGCCCCGCCGTCGCCGCCGCCGGGCCTGCGTCCCCTGGGGCTCTCCGGGCCGGCGTAGGCGGCCCCCGCCTCCGCGAGCTTTCGGGCCTCACCGCCGGCGCCCACCTCGCGCTCCTTCTCCCCGGGGTGGGGCTGCGGAGTGCGCTCGTCCACCGCGTACCAGCCGCGTACCTGGTCGCCGACTACGTACAGGTGGTCGTAGAGCGACTCCAGCGGGGGCTCGGGCGAGTTGTCGGCGAACTCAACGGCGTCCATGACCTGTCGCTCGAGCCGTTCGCGCAGCTCCTCGAGGTAGTCCTCGGAGATCGCCCCGTCGGCCAGAAGGCGGTCCCGGAAGACCTTCACCGGGTCCTTCTGGCGCCACTCCTCGACCTCCTCCTTCGTCCGGTAGACCTCGGGGTCGGCGGCCGAGTGGCCGCGGTAGCGGTAGGTGAAGGCCTCCACCAGGGTCGGCTGCCGGTCCTCCCGGGCGATGCGGATGTGCTCGGCGACCGTCTCCCGCATCGCGAGCACGTCCATCCCGTCCACCCGGACCCCCGGCACGCCCAGCCCCTCCGCCTTGCGCGAGAGGTCGGTGACCGCCGAATGGCGCTCGATCGACGTCCCCATGCCGTAGAGGTTGTTCTCGACCAAGAAGACGACCGGCAGCTTCCACAGTGCGGCGAGGTTCATCGTCTCGCCGAAGTTGCCGGTGTTCGAGGCGCCGTCGCCGAACATGCAGACCGTGACCGAGTCGGAGCCCGTGTAGTCGCAGGCCAGCGCCGAGCCCGGCGGCGAGCGGGAGGTTGCCGCCGACGATCCCGTAGCCGCCCATGAAGCGGCGCTCGAGGTCGAAGATGTGCATCGAGCCGCCCCGGCCCCGGGAGCAGCCGTCCTCGCGCCCGAACAGCTCCGCCATCACGCGCTTCGGGTCGGTGCCGCGGGCGATCGCGTGGCCGTGGGTGCGGTAGGTGCCGATCAGGTAGTCGTCTGGGCGCATCACCGAGGTGGTGCCGACGATCGTCGCCTCCTCGCCGATCGCCAGGTGCAGGAAGCCTCCGGCCTTGGCCTGCTGGTACTGACGCCCGGCCTCCTCCTCGAAGCGGCGGATCAGCGCCATCGTCTCGAGCAGCTCGCGGCAGGTGTCCTGGTCCGGGAGCGGGTGCGCGGCGGCCCCCTTGCCATCGCCGGCTACGCGGGGCTCGCCCGTCTTGGTGCGCTCATTCGCCACCGGCGCTCACGATAACGCGGCGGCCTCATCCAAGCGGTCGTCGCCCCAGAAGACCCGCTCGCCGATCACGATGGCCGGCACGCCGCGCACGCCCCTGTCGCCGGCGCGCTCGGTCGCCTCGCGCAGCTTGCGCTTGATGGAATCACGCTCGATCGCGGAGAGCACGGCGCGAGGGTGCATCTCCGCGGCTGCGGCGGCGAGCAGCACGCTGTCGGGCTCGGTGAGATCGCGGCCCGCGGCGAAGGCCTGGCGGAAGGCCGCCAGCGAGAAGGAGGGCGCTCGGCCGATCTCCTTCGCGTAGGTGGCCGCCCGCATGGCCACCAGCGTGTTGCCGGGAAAAGGCTCCGGCCAGTCGAGCGGGGGCAGGCCGTAGGCGGAGGCGCGGCGCTCGACCTCGCGCATCCCGTCGGCGCGTCCCTCACCCCTGGCCCAGGAGTCGCGACCGAAGCGCTTGAACAGGCCACCGAGCAGGATGGGCTGCCACTCGGGCGGCTGGCCGCCGGCCTCGGCGAACACGGCGTGCACGCGCTCGGCGGCCAGGTACGCGTAGGGCGAGCCGAGGTCGTAGAAGAAGACGGGGCGAGGGCCCTCGGCCACTCGCCTACTGATGAATCGCCCAGCCGTCGACCGCGCGGGCGGCGTCGAGCACGGCCTCGGAGATCGTCGGATGGGGGTGGACGATCCGGGCCAGCTCCTGGTAGCCGCCCTCGAGCGCCATCGTGTCCACCAGCTCGCTGATCATGTCGCAGGCGCGATTGCCCACGATGTGCGCGCCGACGATCTCGCCGTACTCGGCGTCGGCGACGATCTTCACCAGCCCCTCCCGGTCGTCGTACACAGCCGCGGCGCCAACCCCGCCGAGCTTGAAGCGCCCCACCTTGACCTCGTGCCCGGCCTCCTTCGCCTGGGCCTCGGTGACGCCCACGCTTGCGACCTGGGGATGGCAGAAGGTGGCCCCCGCGACCAGGTTCTGGTCGACGGGGTGGGTCTCCGCCCCCGCCGCGTGCTCAACGGCCACCACGCCCTCCTCGGACGCCTTGTGCGCGAGGGCCTTCTCCCCGACCAGGTCGCCGATCGCGTAGATGCGCTGGTTCGAGGTGCGCTGGTACTCGTCGACCTTGATCTTTCCGTTCTGCTCCGTCTCGACGCCGGCGTCGGCGAGCTTCAGCGCCTCGGTGTCGGGTGCCCGACCGCCGGCGATGCAGAGGTAGTCGACCTCGGTCTCCGTATCCCCGTACTTCACCTTCACGGAGCCCTTGCCGGGCTCGACGGCCTCCACCTTGGTGCCGGTCGAGATCGTGATGTTCTGCTTCTTGAAGGCCCGTTCGACCACCCTCGCGACGTCCTTGTCCTCGGCGGGGAGGATCTGGTCCAGCATCTCGATCAGGATCACCTCGGTGCCGAAGCGCCCATACGCGGAGGCGATCT
Organism: uncultured Actinomycetes bacterium; assembly: GCA_963721735.1. GTDB lineage: Bacteria > Actinomycetota > Thermoleophilia > Solirubrobacterales > 70-9 > AC-56. The sequence continues at coordinate 346,521 of CAVRKX010000015.1, read as the reverse complement.
CGGCGCCGGAGGCGCCCGCCCCAACCACGGCGATCTTCTTCGGTTGCTCGGGGAGGGACCAGGCGCCCCAGGTGTCCACGACGCGCTCGCCGAACTCGACACCCGGAATCGCCATCGCAACCGAGCCGGTGGCGAGCACCACCGCGCGCGCCTCGTAGGTCTTGTCGCCGACCTTCACGTTCCCGTCGCCGGTCAGCGCGCCCTCGCCCTCGATCATCTCGACCTTGTTCTTGTCCCAGAGCATCTTCACCCCGCCGGCGAGCGTGTCCGATACCTTGGCGCGTCGCGCTCCGAGCGCCTTCCAGTCGAGGCTCGCGCCGTCCACCTTGATCCCGAGCTCGGCGCCGTTCAGTGCATGCTGGTAGAGCTCCGCGGTGTGGAGCATGGTCTTCGCCGGGATGCAGGCGTAGTTGAGGCAGCGCCCGCCCGGCTTGTCCATCTCGACCACGGCCGTCCTCTGGCCGAGCCGCGCGGCGCGGATCGCGGCGACGTAGCCGCCCGGGCCACCTCCGATCACGATCACGTCGTAGGGGTCGGCCATCGCCTCGACTCTATAAGAACGACCGAGCCGCGCGTCATCGACTCCGGAGCGTCGGCGCTACTCCCGCGGCGCTCGCTCGGGCATCTGGATGCGGGCCATGGCCTTGATCATGAAATAGAACAGGGTGCCGGCGATCGCGATCAGCGCCAGAGTGCCGGCCAGCTGCGCCGGCGCTCCCAGCTGCGACCAGCCCAAGCGCTGCCGCAACGATCAGGAGCGCGAGGATGGCCTCGAACCCGAGCACCGCCCAGTACCGGGCCCGCCACAGGCCGTACGACATCACGCCCATCAGCACTGCCGATGGGATCACCTGGAGAACCGGGGGCCGTTCCCCATCCACCTCGGCGCCGGCCAGGTAAGCGATCACGACCGAGGCGGCGATCAGGCCGGAGATCACCGCCCCGACGGTGACGACCGCTGGCCGCTCACCCTGCGGCAGCGGCTCCAGCGCTTCCCGTGCGGCCCGGTTCCTCTCCTCGGAACGGGCCGCGGATCTGGGCCCGCCGCTCCACCGACCGCGCCTTGCGCTTGGAGCGCTCCGCTCGCCTGCGCTCGCGGCTGGCCATCAGCGCGAAGCCCCGACGCGGGCCTCGAGCGCTTCGCGCAGTCGGCGCGCGGCGGCCGTGGGATCCTCGGCGTCGCGGATCGCGCGCACGACAACCACCCGCGGCGCGCCAGCGCCGACGACCGCGGAGACGTTCTCGGCGTCGATGCCTCCGATCGCGAACCAGGGGATCGTTGCCTCGGTCGCGGCGTATTCGATCAGCTCGAGCCCTGTGCCCGGGCGGCCTTCCTTTGTGGGCGTCGCCCACACCGGGCCGACGCTCATCTGGTCGGGGCGATCCGGGCCGGTGGCCGCGCAAGCCGCCTGGATCTGTTCGCGTGAATGGGTCGAGAGCCCGACCAGCGCCTCGGGCCCGGCGAGCTGTCGCGCCTCGGACACAGGCATGTCCTGCTGGCCGACGTGGACGCCGTCAGCCCCGCAGGCGCCGACCAGGTCCGGCCGGTCGTTGAGTATGAACAGCGCCCCGTGCTCGGCGGCCGCTCTACGGAAGGGGTCTGCGAGCGCGATCAGCTCCTCGTCCCTGCGCCGGGACTTCTCCCGCAGCTGGATCATGTCCGCGCCGCCCCGCAGGGCCGCGTCGAGAAGCGGACCCGGATCGCCGCCCAGCGGAAGCCCCTCGCACACGAAGTAGAGGCGCGCCGCCTCCAGGGTCCGGAGCCGTTGATCGCGGTTGGTGGCCATCGAGCTCAGTATCGCGCAGCCACGGGAGTACCATGGAACGACAACGGGAGCCCCGTTAGCTGGGGCTGAGAGGGCGGCATCCGGGCCGCCGACCGTCTGAACCTGATCCGGGTAATGCCGGCGCAGGGATGGTGGCGCGGAACGCCCGCCCGACTCCGACTAAGAGTGAGGCGAGTGTGCCGGTAAACATCCAGAGGTCCGCCGAGCAGCCCGACGACGTGGTGGTGCCCCTGAAGAGATCGCGCTCGCGAGACGGCGAGCCGGAGGCGCTGGACGCGGTGGTGGTGGGCGGCGGGGCGCTGGGGCTTGCCTGCGCGTGGCGGGCGGCACGGCGCGGCCTGCGGGTGCGGGTGCTCGAGCGCGACCACCCGGGCGACGGAGCCTCCCACGTCGCCGCGGGAATGCTGGCCCCGGTTGGCGAAGCGAGCTGGGGCGAGGAGGCGTTGGTACGCCTCGGCCTGGCCTCGGCCCGAGCCTGGCCGGGCTTCGCCGACGAGCTCACCGCGGACAGCCGGCTGGAGGTCGGCTACGCCCCCTGCGGCGCCCTCCACGTCGCGCTCGATCGTGACGAGGCCGAGGCTCTGCGGCGACGCTTCGAACTGATGGACTCGCTCGACCTGGGCGTCGAGTGGCTGGGCGCGCGTGCCTGCAGGGACCTGGAGCCAGGCCTGGCCCCCGCCTGCGCGGCGGGCGTCCACGCCCCGGCTGAGGCGGCGGTGGACCCCCGCCTGCTGCTGCTCGCTCTGGCGGCCGCGGTCGAGCACCGCGGGGGCCAGGTGCTGGTCGAGGCCGAGGTCACGGACGCGCTCATCGAGGAACGCCGCCTGGTCGGGGTGATCACCTCGGACGGGCGCGAGCACCGCGCCGAGCATGTAGTGCTCGCCACAGGGGCTTGGTCGGGGGCCGCACCTTGGCTGCCGCCCCACGCGCGACCCCCGGTGCGCCCGGTGAAGGGGCAGATCCTCACCCTCCGGGGAAACCCCGACCACCCCCTCAGCGAGCGGATCGTCGCCTCCGAGCACGTGTACATGGTGCCCCGCCCGGATGGGCGCCTGATCGTGGGCTCAACCGTCGAGGAGCGCGGCTTCGACATCCAGGTCACCGCGGGGGGCGTCCACGAGCTGCTTCGCGAGGCCTACCGCGCCCTGCCGGACGTGGCGGAGCTGGAGCTGGTGGAGACGCTCGCCGGCCTGCGACCGGGGACGCCGGACAACGCTCCGCTGATCGGTCCGGGCGCGCTGGACGGCCTCGTGCTCGCCACGGGCCACTACCGGAACGGCATCCTGCTGACGCCGATCTCCGCCGAGGCGGTCGCCGCGCTCCTTGCCCAGGCGCCCCAGCCTCCGGAGGCTCAGGTGGCGCACCCGGGCCGCTTCGCCGGCGAGACCGCCCCGGGCCTGGTGGCTGCGCCGAGCGCGGAGGAGGCGCCGCGATGATCATCGAGCTGAACGGTCAGCCGGTCGAGCTGCAGGCGGGCGCGACCGTGGCCGACGCCGTGATCGAGGTGGGCGCGGACGGTGAGCGGCGTGGCGTCGCCGTGGCTGTGGACGGCGAGGTGATTCGCAGGGCGGAGTGGGAGCAGACGAGGCTTCGGCCCGATCAACACGTGGAGGTGGTCCGTGCAGTCCAAGGCGGATAGGAGGAAATCAAACGGTCACCACGCGAGATGCCCGGGTCCCGGTCGGCGCCCACCGCCGCCCCCGGAGTAATCGAGCAAGCTTTCAGCTTGGTGGGCGCACCTGGGGATCGCGACTGATCGTCGGCACCGGCGGCTTCAGCTCGCTGGAGGCTATGGAGCGGGCGCTGGTGGCGTCGGGGACGGAGATCGTGACGGTGGCGCTGCGCCGGGTGGACCCGCTGGCACGCGGGTCGGCGCTCGAGGTGATCGACGGCCTCGGGCTCTTCGCCCTGCCGAACACCGCGGGCTGCTACACGGCGCGCGACGCCGTGCGCACGGCGCATCTCGCACGGGACGCGTTCGAGACGGACTGGATCAAGCTCGAGGTCATCGGGGACGATCGCACCCTGTTCCCGGACGCCGTGGAGCTGCTCGACGCCGCCCAGCAGCTCGTCGACGAGGGCTTCACGGTCCTGCCGTACACCAACGACGATCCCATTCTCGCCCGCCGTTTGGAGGACGCCGGGTGCGCTGCGGTGATGCCGCTGGGCTCCCCGATCGGCTCCGGGATGGGGATCCGGAATCCCTACAACGTCCAGATCATCGTCGAGCGCGCTTCGGTTCCGGTGGTCCTCGACGCCGGCATCGGCACCCCGTCGGATGCGGCGCTGGCGATGGAGCTCGGCTGCGACGGCGTGCTCCTCTCGAGCTCGGTGGCCCGGGCCAAGGAGCCCGAGCGAATGGCGGGTGCGATGCGCCAGGCGGTCGAGGCGGGGTTCGCGGCACGCCGGGCGGGCCGAATCCCCCGCAAGCTCCACGCGCAGGCGTCGACCGCCGACGACGGGTTGCCCGAGCTCGGCTGAGCCCCGCGGCTCCCCGGGCTCCACGCGGCTGGCGCTCTACGCCGGTCGGCTCAGGTGGGCGAGGACCGTGGGGAGCTTCGCCCGCCGCACGGTGCGAGGGAGGGGCAGGCTGTGAAGGCGCGGCTGAAACTCCGGGGCGCGAACGAACGCCTGCTCTTCGGCGACCACTCGGTTTGCGGCCTCGACGATCGCGGGGTCGAGCTCCTCGCCCGCGCGGAGGGAGAGGTCCAGCATGGCCTCGGAGTGGGACAGCTCGATCGTGCCGCCAGCGGTCAGGTCGCTCCAGGCTCGTGCAACCGCGAGCACGCGGCTGGGGAGCGGGGTCCAGGCGCCGGGGAGGCCCGCCGGCCACCCCTTCCCGTCCCAGCGCTCGTTGATGTGGAATGCGGCCAGGATGGCCGAGTGCGAATGCTCGAGATACCACCTGTCGGCTTTTGGTTGGCGCGGGCTCTCGCGAGCGAGCAGCGCGGCTGTGTTCGCGACCGTGCGCCGCTCCCCGCGGGGCAAGCCGAGGACGTCGGAGATCGCGGCCGCGTAAACCCTCGTGGCCTCGGGCGGGGTCAGCCGGGTGACGGAGCGATCCCGACCCAGATGCGCCAGCGCGAGCTGCGGTACGACGACCACCACCGCAAGCGGGGCGAGCGCGAACACCCCCAACGGCCCGATCAGCACCGCGGTTACGACTCCGAGCGCGAGCATCGCCAAGAAGGGCGGCAGCATCTCCGCGAACTCGGAGCGCACCAGGACGCCTGGCCGGTAGCCCTGGTAGAAGGGCGCGAAGGTGAGCCGCGCGAAGAGGAAGTTGACGGCGTACATCAACAACCCGGTCGTGTAAAGCGCCGGCGCCGCCGCGGCCATCGACGGGGCATTCGCCAGCTCGAGCGCCCCGTATCCGGCCAGCACCGCGAGCGCGAAGCTGCTCACCGTGGCGACGAGGCCAGGCGAGAGCGAATGGTCCTGGCGGACCACGAAACGGCTGATCGCGTCAGGGACGATCCAGATCAGGAGCGCGGGCAGGGGGCCGGCGATCACCAGGGCCAAGAGCGCCAAGACGATGCTCGCGTCGAAGTACGCCCCGGCCGCCATCTTCAGGCGAACTTCGGCGGCGAAGGCGACCGCCGCGATCGCTGCGAGCGCGCCGAGCACCACGGGCTGGTCCCAGGCCGACGCCGGCGAAAGGAGGACGAACAAGGCGACCGCGATGGCCGCCGGCACGAGGTTCGCGGCCATGGCGACACGGGTGCGAGATGACGATCCCCCATCGGGGCGCCAACGTCTCAGTGTCTCCAGGGCGCTGCCTCGCATCCGTTCGGGCGCACCTCCGCGCACGCCTGAACAGGCAGCCTAACCGATCGGTTGGCAAAGTGGGCGATTTGAGGGTGTGCTACCGGCTGCGGAAGCCCATCCTGGGCTCTCCTCGCTGTCGTTGGGCGGATCTTGGGCGGATTCCCCCCTGCGAACTCGCTGCTAAAGCCTACTAATCCCTAGCCGAAAATGTGGATTCGATTACCTATTAGCCGGTAGCTCTTCTGCGTCTTGCCACTTGCCGGTCCGTCCACTCGCCGACCGAGCCCAGGGTCCAGGCGACGCGATGCGCAGCCCGGCTGGCGGGAGAGTCGTCCAGGGACTCCACCGCGCGGTCCGGGTCGCCGCCGAGCTCGACGGCTGCCTTGCGGACGGCGTTCACCTGGCGACGCAGTCGCCGCTCCCAGGAGCGGCAGAAGTCGGGCAGCTTCGGATCGCCGCGGGTCTCGCTGACGCGAGCAAGGTAAGCGAGCAAGGTGGTGACATGCTCGAGGTCCTCGACCGCGAAGCGAAGCGCCTGGTTGCGCTCCAGGAAGCGGTCGAACACCGCCCCGCGCACCGTCCCCAGGTTGGCTCCGCTTCCCTGCGCGGCCACTCCTCCGTGCAGGTCGTGCTGCGCGGTCAGCGGCCCCAGCTCATTCAGCAGTTGTGAGATCGAGTCGGATGCCTTGTCCAGCAGGTCGCCGGCCGGGCTGCCCTCAAACGCGACCGCGAGCCGACCGAGCCGCTTCACCGCCTGTTGGCCGGTGGCGTAGAGCTCGCGATAGCCGCGGTTCTCGGCGGGGTGGAGGGGCACTCGCCAACCGTATTCGACCCGACCCGGTTAGGTCCAGCCGCATCCGTGTGCTACCGTGCCGGGCGCTTCCAGACTAAGACCATCGAGAAACTAAGATAATCCAGAAAGGCAACAACTGATAATGAATCGCTTTCGCCGGCTTGTAGGCCGCCCCCGGCGCCACGTTGGTGGCGCCCGCGTCAATGGCTTGATCCCGTCCAAAGTGGGTCGTATCGGGCTCGCCGGAGCCGCGGCGCTTGCACTCGGCCTCGGGGTCGCCGCCTGCGGCGGCGACGACTCGTCGGGCGGCAGCTCGGGAGAGGTCAACCTGATCGCCTACTCCACCCCTGAGTCGGTTTACGACGGGGCGCTCATACCCGGCTTCGAGAAGACCTCGGAGGGCGGCGACGCGACCTTCAAGAACTCGTTCGGCCCCTCGGGCGACCAGCAGCGCGCGGTCATCGCGGGGCAGCCGGCGGACTACGTCCACTTTTCGCTCGAGCCCGACATGCAGGCGCTCGTCGACGCCGGGCTCGTCGACTCGAGCTGGGCGGACAACCAGTACAAGGGGATCGTCCAGAACTCGGTCGTCGTGTTCGCGGTCCGCAAGGGGAATCCGGAGGACATCCAGACCTGGGATGACGTGGTCGAGTCCGGCGTCGAGGTCGTGACCCCGAACGTGTTCAGCTCCGGGGGCGCGAAGTGGAACCTGATGGCCGCCTACGGGGCGCAGCTCAATCAGGGCAAGTCCCCGGAAGAGGCGCTGGAGTTCCTGCGGTCGGTGCTCGAGCACGCCGTCGTCCAGCCGGGGAGCGCAGCCGACGCCCTGACCGCGTTCACGAGCGGCAAGGGCGACGTCCTGCTGTCCTATGAGAGCGAGGCGATCAAGGCCCAGGACGCCGGCGAGGAGGTCGACTACGTCGTCCCCGACGACACGATCCTGATCGAGACGCCGGCCGCGACCACGACCGACGCCTCGACGCAGGCAGAGGACTTCCTCACCTACCTGTGGACGCCTGAGGCGCAGCAGCTGTGGGCGGATGACGGCTACCGCCCGGTGGACAAGTCGGTGCTGGCCGAGAACGAGGACAAGTTCCCCGTGCCGCCCGGCCTGTTCGACATCGAGAGCCTCGGCGGCTGGGAAGAGGTGAACAGCGAGTTCTTCGATCCCGAGACCGGCAGCGTCGCCGAGATCCAGAGCGACCTGGGGGTCTCCACGGGGTGACGCCCGTAGCTCCTGGAGCCCAGGCGGAGGCGCCCCCGAGGCCGGCAGTCACCTTGCCGCGTCTCGGGGGCGCCGCGCTTGGGCGCGGTCTCGTCGTCGGCTACCTGAGCCTGATCGTGCTGATCCCGATCGCTGCCCTGGTCGCCCAATCGACCGAGGGCGGGCTCGATGCGTTCTGGACGGCCGCGACGTCCCCCCTGGCGGTTTCGGCCCTGAAGTTGACTCTGATCGCCTCCGCGATTGTGGTTGTCATCAACGTGATCGCCGGCACGGCGATCGCCTGGGTCTTGGTCAGGGACAACTTCCCGGGCAAGCGAATCGTGAACTCGGTGATCGACCTTCCCTTCGCGCTGCCGACCGTGGTCGCCGGGATCACCCTGCTCGCTCTGTACGGGACGGACAGCCCGCTGGGGGTCAACATCGCGTTCACGCGGATCGGCGTCGTCACGGCGCTCCTGTTCGTGACGCTCCCGTTCGTGGTGCGCGCGGTGCAGCCCGTGCTGCTGGAGCTCGACCGTGAGATGGAGGAGGCCGCCGCGTCGCTTGGGGCTGGGCCGCTGACCACCTTTCGCCGCGTCATCCTCCCGAATCTCACCCCGGCGATCCTGTCGGGCGCCGCGCTGGCGTTCGCGCGCGCGATCGGCGAGTTCGGCTCCTTGGTGCTGCTCTCGGGGAACCTTCCCAAGACGCAGGTCTCCTCGCTGTTCATCTTCAGCCAGATTGAAAGTGGCAACACGACGGGCGCGGCGGCGGTCTCGGTGACCCTGCTGGTGATCGCGCTCGTCGTCCTGATCTTGATCGGACGTCTCACTCATTGGAGCCTTCGGCATGCCCGCTAGTCGCACCGCCTCGAGGCTCGGGCTGCGGTTCTTCGCGCTCGGCTACCTATCGCTGCTGCTTCTGATTCCCATCGTGATGATCTTCTTCCGCGCGTTCGAGGACGGCGCTGGGGCGGCCCTGGAGGCCGTTACGACCCCCGAGGCCCTGCACGCCTTCTATCTGACGATTCTGATCGCCGCCATCGCCGTAACGGCGAACACGATCTTCGGAGTCGGCTGCGCCCTCTTGTTGGTGCGCACGAACTTCCGCGGCAAGGCGTTGCTCAACGCGGCCATCGACCTTCCTTTCGCCATCTCGCCGGTCGTCATCGGGCTCTCGCTGTACCTCCTATACGGGCGCGAGGGTTGGTTCGGGGGCTGGTTCCTCGACAACGGGATCGAGATCCTCTTCTCCCTCCCGGGAATGGTGCTGGCGACGATCTTCGTCTCGCTGCCGTTCGTCGTTCGCGAGGTGGTGCCGGTGCTGCACGAGATCGGCGACGAGCAGGAGCAGGCGGCTCAGACCCTCGGCGCCAACTGGTGGCAGACGTTCTGGCGAGTCACGTTGCCGGCGATTCGCTGGGGGGTCGCCTATGGGGTGGTGCTGGCCACGGCGCGCGCGCTGGGTGAATTTGGGGCCGTGGCCATTGTGTCCGGCCGGATTGTCAACGAGACGGAGACCGCGCCGCTCTGGGTATGGCGCGAGTTTGGGCAGTTCAACTTGACAGGGGCCTACGCCGCCTCGCTGGTGCTGGCCCTGATCGCCATCAGCACGCTGTTGGCGATGAACGCGTTCAAGAGAAAGGAAGCCTGATGGGCATCTCGGTTGAGGGAGTACGCAAGCAATTCGGGGACTTCGTCGCCCTGGACGACGTCTCGATCGAGGTGCCCGACGGTGCCTTGACGGCGCTGCTTGGCCCGAGCGGCAGCGGAAAGTCGACGCTGCTCCGGGTGATCGCGGGGCTTGAGCGGCCCGACGGGGGTCGAGTCTTGATCTCCGACCACGACGCCACGCGCGTCCCGGTCCAGCACCGAGGGGTCGGCTTCGTGTTCCAGCACTATGCCGCCTTCAAGCACATGACGGTGCGCGACAACATCGCCTTCGGCCTCACGATCCGAAAGCGGCCCAAGCAGGAGATCGAGAAGCGCGTGCAGGAGCTCGTGCGCCTCGTGCACCTCGAGGGCTTCACCCATCGTTACCCGTCGCAGCTGTCGGGCGGGCAGCGCCAGCGCATGGCGCTCGCCCGGGCGCTCGCCGTCGAGCCGAAGGTCCTGCTGCTCGACGAGCCCTTTGGGGCGCTCGACGCGAACGTACGTAAGGAGCTTCGAGTGTGGCTCCGCCGCCTCCACGACGAGGTCCACGTGACGACGATCTTCGTCACCCACGACCAGGAGGAGGCGATGGATGTCGCGGAGCAGATCGTGGTCATGAATGATGGCCGGGTCGAGCAGACCGGCGCGCCACGGGATTTGTACGACCATCCCGAGACCGAGTTCGTGATGGGCTTCGTTGGGCCGGTCAACCGGCGCGGCGCGCTGTTCATCCGCCCGCACGACCTGGAGATCCTCGCGGCGCCGGCTCTGGAGGCCGAGGAGGCGATGATCGAACGGATCGTGCACCTGGGCTTCGAGGCCCGCGTCGAGCTGCTGCTCGCCGACGGCGAGCAGCTCTGGGCGCAGATGACCCTGGCGGAGGCGGAGCTGATGGAGCTGGCCGAGGGCCAGATCGTCTACACGCGACCGCGTCGGTCCAAGGTGTTCGAGCCCAACGGCGAGCCCCGCACCAAGGAGTTGGAGGCGGCCTGAACGCCCGGCTCGGCGCTGGAGCCACTGGAGGCAGGTCGGCGGGCCCCGGGGCTAGGCGGCCCGCTCGGCGCCGCCCGGTTCGCCACAGATCTGTCGAAGCCGCCGGTAAAGCGCCGCGTCCGCTGACCCAACTCCCGGGACGCGTCGCCTAGTGGAGGCCTCATGCTGGCGGACCGCCGCAGCGAGAGCAGAGAAGCGCCGCTCGGCGAGGTTTCGCTCGCTGATCGCGTCGAGTTTCCTAGTGCCTTCGAACATCCAGACTGGGCTCATCTCCGTGCGCCTCCGCATCCTTCCTAACTATCTTGAGTAGTTCACTCAAGATTAGCATGCCGGGGAGGTTCGTGACGCTTCGGCGAAACCCCTAGTTACCCGCCGCTGGTGTCGAGGTGGGTGTCAGTTTGCCCGACGTCCGGCCGGCTGGCGATCGTCCGGACCAGCTCCGGCAGCTGCCCGCTGACGAGGTTGGCGATCGTCACCGAGTCGAGGACCTGTCGCATATTGGCGCCAAGCGCGATCCACACCTCGCGCAGCGGTTGCGCGTCGCCGCGAAAGCTGAGCTCCTCGGGCGGCTCGCCACGCAGGTTCGCCAAGGGCCCGTCAAGCTCGCTGATGATCTCCGCCAAGGTGACCTCGCCGGGGGGCCGGTCGAGCCAGTAGCCGCCGTCCTCCCCAAGGCGGCGCTGGACGAATCCCGCGAACCGCAGCTCGGTGAGGATCGGGTCGAGGAAGCGCAGCGGGATCGCCTGAGCGCCGGCGATCTGCTCACCCGGCACCGGGCGCTCCTCGGTGGCGCCGGCGAGCTCGATCATCGCCCGCACCGCGTAGTCCGCCTTGGCCGAGATCTTCACCGGGCCATTCTTGCCTAAGCCGGCGTGGGCGGGGCTTCCTCCTGCTCCAGGACGACCTCGGCGGGGTCCTTGTCGGCTCGCAGCCCCTTGTACACGGGGGCGCGCAGGGTCCGGGCGGCGGTCCACTCGCGAAAGGCGACCTCAGCCACCAGGCGGGGCTCGACGAAGACGGCGTGCTTGGGTGGCTGGCGGCCGTCGAAGGGGCTCTCCGGGGTCTCCAGGGGCTCGAGCAGCCCGACGAGGCGTCGCAGCTCGGTCTCGGTGAAGCCACTGCCCACGCGCCCCGCGTAGCGAAGCCGACGTCCCCGGTCGTCGCCCTCGTAGTAGCCGACCAGGATGGCGCCGATCGTCCCCTCCCGGCTCCCCTGCCCGGGGAGCCAGCCGCCGATCACGAGCTCCTGGCTGCGCGTGTTCTTCACCTTCAGCCAGGCGCGGCTTCGCCTACCGGGCAGGTAGCGGCTGTCGAGCCGCTTGGCGACCAGGCCCTCGAGGCCGCGCTCCCTGGTGAGGCGAAGCAGCGCCTTGCCCTCGCCCAGGTGGATGCTGGGCGTCTGCCAGCTCGGGCCGTCGAGCTCGAGGGCGTCGAGCCGCTCACGGCGCTCCGCGTAGGGGAGGTCGACGAGGGAGCGGCCGTCGACGTAGAGGAGGTCGAAGATCAGGTAGGTGACGGGGCAGTCGGCCATGCGGCGGCGAATGGCGCTATCGGAGGCGAGGTTCATGCGGCTCTGGAGCAGCTCGAAGCTGGGCCTGCCGGCGTCGTCGAAGGCCACCACCTCGCCGTCGAGGATCGCGTCAGTGGAACCCAACTCGGGGCCGAGCGCGCGCAGCTCCGGGTAATGAGAGGTGATCTCGCGCAGGTTGCGGCTCTCGAGCCGCAGGTGGCCACCCTCGCTATAGGCGATCGCGCGGACGCCGTCCCACTTGATCTCGTACGCCCAGGCCTCCTCGTCGCGCGGCAGGCTGGCGGCGAGTGTGGCGAGCATCGGCTTGAGCTGCTTGGGCATCGACTCCCGCTCGGGGTCGAGTGGCGGGTCCATGCGATGGATCATCCAGTTGTCGTCCTTGGTCTGGAAGAGGGCGTACTTCCCCTTCACGCGCTCCCCCGCGAAGGTGAGGATCAGCTCGTCATCGCGGAACTTCTCGGCCTCGTAGGTGCCGCGGTCCCAGATCTCGATTCTCCCCGCGCCGTACTGGCCCTTCGGGATCTCGGCCTCGAAGTCGAGGTACTCGAGCGGGTGGTCCTCGGTGCGAACGGCGAGCCGGTTCTCCTTGGGGTCCTGAGGCACCCCCTTCGGCAGCGCCCAGGACGCGAGCACGCCGTCGCGCTCCAGCCGCAGGTCCCAGTGCAGCCGCCGCGCGTGGTGCTCGTGGACCACGAAACGGTTGCCCTTCGTCGTCTTGGGGCGCTTCGCCTTCTTGCCGCCGCGCGGCTCGGGGGTCCTCTCGAAGGAGCGCTTCCTCTCGTAGTCGGTGAGCTCTTTCCGTGCCATCGACCTCGCGTTCAGGCGCAAACAGGAGCGCTGCCAGCGCGTGGGGCTGATCTCATTCGGCTCCGTCGCCCCCGCCGGGCAGCTCGGCGGGTCGAAGCGCGAAAGGTCCGCCGTCGCGACCTGTGGGCATCGCCGGAGCCAGAACATCCTCGCGGCTGTAGTGACCGACGACGTCGAACCAGCGCTTCGCGTGCAGGCCGACCAGAAGATCGCATTCGGCCGTGACGATGCCCTCCTCGCCGTAAAGCGGCCCGGCGATCACCTCGCCCCGTTCGGGCTCGACGATCGCCGCCCCGCCGTCGCCGAACAGATCCTTGTCCTCGGGTAGGGGGGCGGGGAAGTCGTCCGGGAAGGCGGAACGGGGTATGTACTGCGGGACCGAGACAACGAAGGCGCCCGATTCGATTGCGATATGTCGCATCGAAGCCAGCCAGCCGTCGGAGTCGTCGCCCGTGGGAGCGATCCAGATCTGCGGCCCGCCCTTGTACACGGCGTAGCGGGCCAAGGGCATGCGATTCTCCCAACAGATCAGTCCGCCGACCCGCCCGAACGGTGTCTCGGTCACGCCAAGATCGTCGCCGGGGCCGATCCCGTAGAACAGCTTCTCCTGGTGGGTCGGCATCAGCTTGCGGTGCTTGTGGAGCAGCCCCTCGGGCCCGAGCAGGAGCAGCGTGTTGTAGATGGTCCCGGGCCGCTCGGACTCGCGCTCGTTCACGCCGATCGCACAGTGAATGCCGGTCTCGCGGCAGACGTCCAGCAGGTCGTCAATCAGCGGGCCGGGAACGTCGACCGAGCTCGCCCAGAGTCGCTCCCAAAGCTCGTCCCAGCCGGAGAAGTCAGACGCCCCTCTCGCCCAGCTGTTTGATGGGAACACCGACACGAACGCCTCGGGCAATGCTGCGAGCTGGATCCCTTGGCCGGCGCATTCGCGCAGAAGCCCACCCGCCTTCTGAATCGAGGCCTCGGCGTCCAGAATCACGGGGGTCGCTTGTACGGCCGCGACTTTCACGCTCTCGAATGAGGTCACCGGCGGAGCATACGCTCGTGCCATCCGGTCCCGCAGACCCTCCGCGACGGCAAGCAAGCAAGTATTGATGGGGGCGACGGGAATTGAACCCGCGTTTGTGCAGATTAAAAGTCTGCCGCAAAACCAACGTTTGCTACGCCCCCTGCGCGAGAATGTAACCACCAATGAACATGGCGCGGGGGCTCCGGTCAGGAGGTGTTGTCGCCGTCGGGCAATGGATGCAGCTACGGGTACTCCCGCACCTCATCGAGCGCCACCCGCCCGCCGATCTCCACCATCCCGTCGTCGAGTGGGCGGGCGAGGATCCGGGAGCCGGCGCCCTGGCGGATGTCGAGCTCACGGCCCAGCCGGGCCGTGAGCGTGATCGCGGCGGAGCCGGTCGCCTCGTCCTCGTCGATCCCGTAACGCGGGCAGAACACCCGCTCGCTGATGACGCCCGCGGCCTCGTCGACCCACGCCCACATCCCGACCGCATCGTGGCCCTCGGGGGGCCCGCGAAGCGCCTCCACCTCGGCCGGCGACTCAACCTCCACGAACTCGAACTTCGGCATCCAGTCCGCGTGGCCGGCGGCGAACGTCAGCCCGGCTTCCACTCGCACCGGGACCTCGCCCGCGGGCGGACGAAGGGTCGCCACGGCGCCGCGCTCGCGCGCCAAGAGCCAAGCCGTCCCCACCACCGGATGCCCGGCGAACGGGAGCTCCACCGCCGGGGTGAATATCCGCATCTCGCCGCGCTCCGCGTCGTCCACGAACACCGTCTCGCTGAACCCCAGATCCGCAGCGATCCCCTGCCGGTCTTCGGCCGGGACCTCGTGCCCATCCAGGAACACGCCGAGCGGGTTGCCCCCGCTCCCTGCGTCGCCGCAAAACACGCGCAGCACGTGCAGCTCGGACATCCGCTCGCGACTCGCGCGCCGCCGAGCGAACCTAGTGCCGGAAGTGCCGGCGGCCCGTGAACGCCATCACCGCGCCCGCCTCGTCGCAGGCGGCGATCACCTCTGAGTCGCGCACCGATCCCCCCGGCTGGACCAGCGCCGTGACCCCCGCGTCGATCGCCAGCTGCGGCCCGTCGGGAAACGGGAAGAACGCGTCGGAGGCGACCACCGACCCCGCCAGGACGCCGTCCGCCTGATCGCCCCGAGCCAGGCGCGCCTTGTCGATCGCGATCCGCACCGAATCCACACGGCTCATCTGCCCGGCGCCGATCCCCAACGTCGCGCCCTCCTTCGCGATCACGATCGCGTTCGAGCGCACGTGGCGGCACACCTTCCAGGCGAACCACAGGTCCTCCCACTGGCTCCCCTCCGGCTTCGCCTTGGTGACGACCTGCATCGCCTCGCGCTCCTCGTCGATCCGGTCCGGGTCCTGCACCAAGAGCCCCCCGCGCACCCGCTTCACATCGCGCTCGCGAGGCTCGTACCCGCGCTGCTCGGTCGCCTCCAGGATCCGCACCGCCTCCTTCTGCTTCAGCACCTCGAGCGCGCCCTCCTCGTAGGCCGGCGCGATCAGGGCCTCGATGAAGCGCTCGTGCAGCCGCTCGGCCAGGCTGCGACTCACCGAGCGGTTGAGCGCGATCACGCCGCCGAAAGCCGACAGCGGATCACATGCGAGAGCCAGCTCGTACGCGTCGCCGATCTCCTCCGCAATGGCGACGCCGCAGGGGTTGTTGTGCTTGACGATCACGCAGGCGGCCTGGTCGAACTCGTCGAGCAGGCGCTGGGCCGCGTCAAGGTCGAGCACGTTGTTGAACGACAGCGCCCTCCCGTGGGCCTTTGCCACCCGCGAGAGCACGTGGGCGCGGGCGCCAACCTCCACGTAGAGCGCCGCCTTCTGATGCGGGTTCTCGCCGTAGGAGAGGTCGAGGAACTTCTCGTACGCCATCACCCAGTGGCCCGGATAGGCCTCGTAGCGCAGCCCGTACCAGCGGCTGATCGCCCCGTCGTAGCGGGCCGTGAGGGCGAACGCCTCGTTGGCCAGCCAGTGCCGGGTCTCGGCCGAGATGCCGCCGTCCGACTCCTCCAGCTCGGCGAGCACCGCGTCGTAGCTCTCCGGCGTGACGACCACGGCGACGAAGTGGTGGTTCTTGGCCGCCGCGCGGATCATCGCCGGGCCGCCGATGTCGATGCTCTCTACCGCCTCGTCCTCACTGACGTCAAGTCCGGCAACGGTCCGCTCGAACGGGTAGAGGTTGACGCAGACCAGGTCGATCGGCTCGATGCCCTCGGCCTCGAGGGTGGCCATGTGGTCGCGGTCGTCGCGCACCGCGAGCAGCGCCGCGTGCAGGCGCGGATGCAGCGTCTTTACCCGCCCGTCGAGGATCTCCGGGGATCCCGTGAGCGTGGCGACATCGCGCACCTCCACGCCCTCCTCTCGCAACACCGCCGCGGTGCCTCCCGTGGAGACGATCTCCACTCCCAGCTCCGCCAGGCCGCGGGCGAAGTCGACGATCCCGGTCTTGTCCGACACCGAGATCAGCGCCCTGCGAACTTGGATCGCGTCCTCCGCGGCCGCCGAGCGCTCCCTGCCCCCGCCGGTCGTCACCGGATCAGCCATGCCTATTCGCTTGCCTTGACATCGACGTGCAAGAGTCGCGGATTCTCCGGGTCGACCCGGACCGCCCCGGCGGCGATCAAGCGAATCGCCTCGGGTAGCAGCTCGTGCTCGACCCGGTGGATCTCCCTTTCCAGTTGGGCGCGGTCGCGAGTGTATGGCACCTGGATCGCGCGCTGCAAGACGATCGGCCCCGAGTCGACCCCCTCGTCGACCAGGTGAACGGTCACCCCGGTGACGCGCACACCGTGGGCGAGCGCCTGGCCGATCGCATCGAGGCCGGGGAACGACGGAAGCAGCGCCGGGTGGACGTTGACGATCCGGTTGCGAAACCGGCCCACGAACTCCTCCGAGAGGAGCTCCATGTATCCGGCCAGGACGATCAGGTCGACGTCCCGGACGCCGAGCCACTCGGCGATCGCGGCGTCGCGCGAGGCCCGGTCCGGATGCCCCGAGCCCTCGAATACCCCGGTCTCGACCCCGGCTTCACGCGCACGTTCCAGAGCCCTGGCGTCAGGCCGGTTCGAGGCGACGCAGGCGACCTCGATCCCGTCCCGACCGTGCAGCCCGTCGAGAATGGCCTGCAAGTTGGTCCCCGTGCCGGAGGCGAGAACGGCGATCCGGAAGGCCACCTAGGCGTCGCCGCTGGAGCCGGCGGCGGCGGTGATTACTTCGAGCGCGAACTTGCCGTTGCCCTCGCCGCCGTCGCCGAGCGGATAGTTGCCGGTGAAGCACGCGTCGCAGTGGCGCTCCGCCGAAGCCCCGACGGCCTCGTACACCCCATCCATCGACAGGTAGGCGAGCGAGTCGGCGCCGAGCTCGTCGGCGATCTGCTCCTCCGTACGGTCGTGCGCGATCATCTCCTCCCGGGTCGACATGTCGATCCCGTAGTGGCAGGGGTGGCGAATCGGGGGCGAGGAGATCCGCAGGTGCACCTCCTTCGCTCCGGCGTCCTTCAGCATGCCGACTATCTGCCGGGTGGTGTTGCCTCGCACGATCGAGTCGTCCACCACCACGACGCGCTTGCCGGAGACGATCTCCGGGAGCGGGTTGAACTTCATTCGCAGGCCGTGCTTTCGCAGCTCCTGCCCCGGCTGGATGAAGGTTCGGGCCACGTAGCGGTTCTTGATCAGCCCGTCGTCCTGGTGAATGCCCGAGGCCCGAGCGAAGCCGTTGGCCGCGGGGTTGCCCGAGTCCGGCACCGAGATCACCAGATCGGCGTCGACCGGCGACTCGCGCCACAGGATCTCGCCCATTCGCCCCCGCACCTGCTGCAGGACGCGCCCCTCGAGGCGCGTGTCGGGCCGGGAGAAGTAGATGTGCTCGAAGACGCAGTGGGCGGGCCGGTTCGAGGGCACCACCTGCCGCGTCTCGATTCCGTCCTCCGTCAGCGAGATCAGCTCGCCCGGCAGCACCTCCCGCAGCAGCTCCCCGCCGATGATGTCGAAGGCGCAGCTCTCCGAGGCGACGCAGTAGCGGTCGCCGATCTTGCCGAGTGAGAGCGGGCGCACCCCGTGCGGGTCGCGGAAGGCGACCACCGCGCGCTTCGTCATCACGACGGTGGAGTAGGCGCCCGCGAGCCGCGGCATCACTGCCTCGACCGCGTTCTCTATCGGCCGGGCCTCTTCCACCGAGAGCAGGGTGGCGATGATCTCCGAGTCGGACGTGCCGCGGAACGCAAGCCCGCGCTCGCGCAGCTCGTTGTGGAGCTCGACGGCGTTGGTCAGGTTGCCGTTGTGTGCGAGGGCCAGCTCTCGCCCGTCGTCCCGCCACACGGGCTGCGTGTTCTCCCACGAGCCGCCGCCGGTGGTCGAGTAGCGCACGTGGCCGATCGCCATGTCGCCCTCGAGCGCGCGCAGCTTCTGCTCGTCGAAAACCTGCGAGACGAGCCCGGTGTCGCGCAGGGTGGTGATGTGACCGCCCTCGCAGGTGGCGATCCCCGCCGATTCCTGGCCCCGGTGCTGGAGCGCATAGAGGGCGAAGTAGGCGAGCCGGGCGACGTCGTGCCCCGGCGCGTACACGCCGAACACCCCGCACTCATCGCGCGGGCCTTCGCGGTCCGGGAGAGGCCGCTCGGTGGACATCATG
Source organism: uncultured Actinomycetes bacterium (assembly GCA_963721735.1). Lineage (GTDB taxonomy): Bacteria > Actinomycetota > Thermoleophilia > Solirubrobacterales > 70-9 > AC-56. The sequence goes on along the minus strand of CAVRKX010000015.1, from coordinate 328,321 downwards.
TGGGCTTCTCTGCGTGAGAGATTGAGCTGGCGAGGCAGGCAGATTCGCCTGCGACCGCAGCGTAGCAATGGCTGCGGATTGGGCTCGCCGGCGCCACCTGCAATCGCGTAAAGGATGTCCACTACGATTCCGCGTTTCCGCCAGTGGGTGCAGGGAAGCTGAGGCGGGCCGTCCGCGATCCTCTCAACACATGCCCAGACCTTTAGCTCGCAAGCTCGTCGGCGCCAGCGCCGCGCTGGTCGCTTCAGCCGGCCTTGGGTTGGCCCTGTCGCAGCGTCCTGAAGGAGCGAGCGCGGCTGCTCATGGCCGCTACGTGCGGCCGAACATCGTCGTGGTGATGACCGACGACCAGGCGCTGTCCCAGATGGGTCGCCGGGTAATGCCGAAGGTGAACAGGCTGCTCCGGGATCACGGCACGCGCTTCAAGAACGCCTTCCTGACCACGCCCCTTTGCTGTCCCTCGCGGGCCACGTTGCTCACCGGCCAGTACGGGCACAACAACGGCGTGCTCCAGAACACCTATCCCTCCCTGCGCCAGAAGCGGAACGTGCTGCCCGTCTGGTTGCGCCGGGCGGGATATGTGACGGCCCACGTCGGGAAGTTCCTCAACCGTTACCACCACGACGTCAATCAGGCCGCGGTGGCACCGGGCTGGGATCGGTGGTACACCCAGCTGGACAGGAGCGTGAACGCGTACCAGGACTGGGTTCTGTCCAAGAACGGAAAGAGGATCCACTACGGGCACGAGAGCCGCGACCTAGCGCCCCGGGTCTTCGAGCGGTTTGCCGTGCGTCTGGTTCGCCGCTTCGTGCCGCGCCGGAAGCCGCTTTATCTGGAGCTTGACGAGATCGCTCCCCATCCGGGGCGGGGGGGCGCGGGCACGGCATGCGCGGGCGGCCCGGTGCCCGATCCCCGAGACGCGGGCGAGTTCGAGAACGCGCAGCTCCCCAGGCCGCCCTCATTCAACGAGGGTGACGTGAGCGACAAGCCCTCTTTCCTGCAGACCAAGCCGCTGCTGAACCAGGGTGAAATCGACTCTCGGACTCGAAAGTATCGGTGTGGCCTCGCCTCCCTCCAGCAGGTCGATCGCACCGTGGCTCGCCTCCATCGCGAGTTCAAGCGCCTAGGTGAGCTCGGCAGGACCGTCTTCATCTTCTACACCGACAACGGCCTGTTCTACGGAGAGCATCGCGTGGCCGGCGGGAAGCTCTACCCCTATGAGGAGGCCGACCGGACCCCGCTCCTCATCCGCCTGCCGCCCCGCTACCGGAACGGCCGCCGGCGGGTGGCAAACGTTTCCGAGCCGGTGGCGAACATCGATCTGGCGCCGACCATCCTCCGTCTGGCACACGCCCGCCCTTGTCCGCGAACCGGCCGCTGCCGGGTCATGGACGGCAGATCACTGCTCTCGCTGCTGCGCGGAAACAGCCCCAGGTGGGCCTCCGATCGTCCGCTGGGCGTGGAGGTCAAGCTTCGGCAGGCCAACACCCCCCCCGCTGTCTGCGAGTACGCGGGAGTGCGGCTGCCCGGGGTGATCTTCGTCAGGCATACGAGGGTCGCGGACCCGGCCGGCCCCGGCTGTGTGAAGGACCTCGAGCGGGAGCGCTACGACCTCTCCGATGACCCCTACCAGCTCCACAACCTCTGCTTTGGGGGCGGGAGCTGTCCGACCGACGACCTCCAGGGCCGCCTCAGGCGACTCCTGGCCAGGATTCAGGAATGCTCAGGGGTTCGGGGCCGCGATCCGCGTCCCTCGACCGGCGAGTACTGCGGCTAGCCCGCGCGTCCGCATGTTCCGCCCGAAATTGGGGGGCACGTAGCGGGCGGAGGCCGGAGCATTCCTACTCGCAGAACGGCCGTGCGCCGACGCGGGCATCGCGGCCTGTGACCCCCGCGCAGTCGCGGAGTTGGTTCAGCCGAAGCTCGAGGTCAAGCTGCTTTTCGCCGGCCGGGCAGTTGCCGGCGCTTCCGCCGAAGCACAGGTTGCGGAGCTGGAATGGATCCTTCTTCAGGTTGTAGCGCTCTCGCTCGTCGTCGGGGATGCACTGGCTGGTGCTCGGATCGACGACCCTCGAATGCCGCACGTAGATGCTCGTCGCGCGTCCTGATCCCGGCGAACTCGCAGGTCGCATAACGTCCCGCGTCGTGCCACCCTGTACTCGGTGAGCAGGGCCCGCTGGCGTGGCCAGCGGCCCGAGCGCCTCAGCAAGGGCATCAGGGAGCGTCCGTCCATGGTTCGGCAATCCCCCGGAGCCGAACATGGCCGGGCACCGACGAGGTCCAGGATCGTCGGGGCCAGGTCGATGTTCCCAACCGGCCTGCCGACCTTCCTCACCCGCGAGGCGCCGTCCCGGTAACGCTTCGGCGCCCTGATCAACAGCGGCATGTGCAGGGCCTCCTCGTAGGGAAGGACCTTGCCGCTTCCGGAGGCGATGCTGGCCGTGGAATAGACCGTTGTCGGAGGTGAAGATGAAGACGGTCCTCCTCAGCTCGCCGGCGTCCTTCACCGCGTCATAGATCTTCTCGACGCCGCGATCGACGCCGCGGAGCGAAGCGAGGGCGCAGCGCCAGTGCTTGCGAATCTTCCGTCTCTCGACGGGTCCGACCTTCGGCGCCCCGCTCAGGAAGCTGGGTTTGTCGCTTATGTTCGCTTCGTTGAACGAGGGAGGGTTCGGCAGCCCTTCGTCCCTGAACAGGCGCTTGTCAGCCGGAATGGGGATCGGCGCCCGGCCGCAGCGGCCGTGGGGGTCATAGTACCGTCCCACATGCGGCGCCCGCTGGTCGAGCTGGAGATAGAAGGGGTGCCCCTTGGGTGCGTACTTGTCAACCATGCGCACGGCCCTTCGATTGAGAACGCGCTGTGATGTGGTCGCCGCGCCGGCTTCCGTGATGCTGGACGCTGCCCGTTGACGAACAGGTCGTAGCCGTAGTAGGCTCGTGTTCCCGAGCACGGTGTGCCACTCGTCCCATCCGGGAGCAACCACCGAGTCGGGCTCGACGGACCTCTGGTATCCGCTCAGGAACTTGCCGACGTGGATCGTCCAGTAGCCGGCACGCTCGAAGCCAGACGGGAAGCACGTTCCCTCGCTCGACCAGCCCGGGGTAGCCGACGTTGTTGGAGGTGATGCCGTGGTTGTGCGCGTACTGGCCGGTAAGCATCGAGGCGCGTGACGGGCAGCACTGCGCGGTGGAGGCGATGTAGTCGGTGAAGCTGGTGCCATGCCGGGCGATGAGGCGCTTCGTGTTCGGCATCACGCGCCGCGTCAGCTGACTGTACGTCTGGTCGTCGGTCTGGATCAGGACGACGTTCGGCCGCCCGCGCCCGGGCGCGGCGTTCGCATCCCCGGGCGTCCCGGGGATCGGATCTGAGGCGGCGAGCCCCAGGCCGGCGACGGCGAGGAGCGTCACGCCGCCGAGCGTGAGCCTGTGGGGAGAGCGGAACGACATGAAGTGAACTGGTGAGCTCGAACGTGGTGCAGCCAATTGACGTCGCCCATGCCGATACCGCGCGTGAACGACTGAGGCCTCATGCGACCAAGCCCGCCAGCGGCCGATGGTAGCGAAACCGGTCGCCACGTACGTACGCCCGCCGACTCCGTGCAATCGATCGACTAGGTGGGTCCGAGCGAGCGCCAGGCGCGCTCGGCGTCGCCCAGCGAAAGCGACACCTCGGCCTCCGCGGCGGAGATCTCAAGCCGCTCTCCGCCTGCCTCTCCGAGCGAGAGAACGTCCACGCCGCGCTCGTTGCCCTGGGCGGCGAGCGCGCCCAGCTCCGGCGCCCGGCCGGCGACCAGGAACCCACCCACTCCCTCGCCGAACAAGCACGTCTCGCCCGACCCTCCGCGAAGCTCGACCAAGGCGTCGAGGTCGGCGAGTACGCCGACCCCACCCGCGATCGCGCACTCGGCCAGAGCGCAGGCGAGGCCGCCGTCGCTCACGTCGTGAGCGGCGGTGAGGCGCCCGGACCGCACCCACTCACGGACCAGCTCGATCGCCTCGCGGACCGCCTCGATCGAGATGCCGGGCAGTCCGTTGCCGAGGTCACCGCGAAGCTTCGCCAGCTCTGAGCCGGCGAGCGAGGGAGCGAACGGCCCCACCAGGGCCACGGCGTCGCCCTCGCTGATCGCGATGCCGGGGGCGCGCGCGGCGTCGGGAAGCTCGCCAACCAGGCCCACCACAGGGGTCGGATAGATCGGTCCGGCGTCGGTCTCGTTGTACAGGGAGACGTTGCCGCCGACGACCGGCACCCCGAGCGCCGCGCAAGCGTCCGCAAGCCCATGCACGGAGCGATCGAGCTGCCAGGCGACGTGGGGCTTCTCGGGGTTGCCGAAGTTGAGGCAGTTGGTCAGTCCAAGGGGCGCAGCGCCCACACAGGCGAGGTTCTGGGCGCACTCGAGCACCGCCTCCACCGCCCCGCGGTACGGATCGCAGGCGACGCGCCGCCCGTTGCCGTCGATCGCGACGGCGATCGCGCCCCCGGTCTCCTCGAGCTTTAGGACCGCGGCGTCGGCCGTTCCGGGGCGCCGGACAGTTCGCGACTGGACGATCCCGTCGTATTGCTCGAAGGCCCACCGCTTCGAGGCGATGCTGGGCGAGGCGAGCAGCCGCAACAGGATCTCGCCGGCCTCGGCCCCCGGATCGAGCGAGCGGCGGTTGCCGTAGAGCCACTCGCTCGGCTCCTCCGGCCGGAGGTCGTACAGGGGGCAGCCGTCGATCAACGCGGCAACCGGCGCGTCGCCGACGACCTCGTCGCCGGCCAGCACGCGGATCCGACCTGTCTCGGTGACCTCGCCGATCGCCGCGGCGCCCGTTTGCCAGCGCTCGCAGACCGCCAGGACGTCGTCGAGCCTGGGCGGCTCGACCACGGCGAGCATCCTCTCCTGCGACTCGGAGACCATGATCTCGAATGGCTCCATGTCCGCCTCGCGCAGCGGCACCCGGTCGATGTGCAGGTCGATCCCCACCCCGCCCGAGGCCGCCATCTCGGCCGAGGAGGAGGTGAGGCCCGCCGCGCCCAGGTCCTGAAGCGCCACCAGCAACCCGCGATCGAGCAGCTGCAGGCAGCACTCCATCAGCTTCTTCTCCTCAAACGGGTCGCCGATCTGCACACTGGGCCGCATCTCAGCGCCCTCGGCGAGCTCCGCCGAGGCGAGCACCGAGGCGCCGCCGATCCCGTCCCGTCCCGTCGATGCGCCCAGCAGCAGCACCGTGTTCCCGACCCCGGCGGCCGCCGAGCGCACCATCCGGTCGGCACGGGCCAGCCCCACGCACATCGCGTTGACGAGGCAGTTGTGCTCGTACGGGGCCTCGAAGTAGATCTCACCGCCCACCGTCGGCACCCCGATCGAGTTCCCGTAGTGGCCGATCCCGGCGACCACTCGATCGAGCAGATAGCGGGAGCGGTCGGAGTCCAGCTCGCCAAACCGCAACGAGTCCAGCACCGCGATCGGGCGGGCTCCGAGCGCGAACACGTCACGGAGGATGCCGCCCACCCCCGTGGCGGCTCCCTGGAACGGCTCCACCGCGCTCGGGTGGTTGTGGGACTCGACCTTGAAGGCGACCGCGTACCCAGCTCCCACGTCAACCGCGCCGGCGTTCTCGCCGGGGCCCATCAGGACTCGCGGCCCCTCGGTGGGGAGCAGGCGCAGCAGCTTGCGCGAGTGCTTGTACGCGCAGTGCTCGGACCACAGCAGCGAGAACATCGCCAGCTCGACGCCGTTCGGCTCGCGCTCCAGCAGCTCGACGATGCGCTCATACTCGGAGTCGGTGAGGCCGAGCTCGCGATGCCTGGGCTCGCTGGACACGGTCACCGGGCCAGTATTCCGATCCGGGCGGCGCTACGGCCCGATGCGCGAGCGCCGCCAGGGTGTCCCAGAGCTCCAGCGCTTCGCTGGACCCCACCCGCGCGCGCCAGTCGTCGGCGCCCGTGCCGAGTAGCTCGGGGTCGAAGAAGGCGGACTCGGCCGATGGCTCCAAGCCGTGGAAGGCGAGCGCGGCGCGGACCTGGGAGTCGAGGTCGGCGTGGCGCTCGAAGTCGATCACCGGGAACGCGCGGCGGCGGTGCTCGGCGAGGAGCGCCCGGTTGTAGGTCAGCCACAGCTCGTCCCATCCCGCGGCGGATAGCTGCGGATGGCGCCTGGGGCGCTCGTGCGCGCGCCGCTCGAGTGACTGGCGCACGGCGACCGGGTTCCGGATCACGCCGATCAACCTCGGGTCGAGGTCGCGCCAGAGCTCCAGCAAGAGCAGGAGCCGCGGGTCCTTGACCCCGATCGTCTCGCTCGGGATCGAGCGCAGGATCTCGTTGCGCCGCCGATAGTCGCTCGAGCGGGCGCGGATGCGCGCGGGAGGGTCCCACCACGAGCCGCCGCTCCGCTCGAGGATGCGGTCGTGGAGCCGGTTGAGCTTGCGGATCTCGCGGTTGCCGCGCGGGTTGAAGCGGTCTCGCTGCGAGACGGGGCCGAGCTCCACACCGTGATCGGCCAGCATGCCGGCGACCGCCGAGGTGCCGCTGCGGTGCATTCCGAGAACGGCGACGACTCCCTTGTCGCGCAGCTCCGCGGGCGTGCGAGCGCCGAACCAAGGCATCTTGTTTACGTTATCCGGCGATGATCCACATCGCGACCGTCCACTGGCGCAGTGACCGCTGGATCGACATCCAGCTTCGCTACCTGGAGCGCAACGTCGGTGAGGAGTTCAAGGTGTACGCCTGGCTCGACGCCGAGATGCGCGACCAAGCGCACAAGTTCTTCTACAGCACCGACGTGCCGATCAAGCAGCACGAGCTGAAGCTCACCCTGCTCGGCGACATCGTCGCGCAGGCGGCCGAGCCCGACGAGATGATCATGTTCATAGACGGCGACGCGTTCCCGATCGCTCCCATCGTCCCCTTCCTGCGCGAGAAGCTGGAGCGCCACCCGATCGTTGCCGTACGGCGGGACGAGAACAACGCGCGACCCCCAGCCTCACCCATCGTTCTGCGTCATGAGAGCGAAGCTGTGGCGGGAGCTGCCCGGCGACTGGCGGCGCGGGGCCACCTGGGTCAATCCTCAGGGGAAGGAGGTCACGGACGTGGGAGGCAACCTCTACCGCCTGGTGCAACAGCGCGACATCGACTGGTACCCGATGCTGCGCACGAACCAGGTCAACCCCCACCCGCTCCAGTTCGGCGTCTACGAGGATCTCGTCTATCACCACGGCGGAGGCTTCCGGGTCACCGCGGGCGGCAGGCTGTGGCGAGCCGCGACCGAGGACAAGCTCAACGCCACCCTGCGGGGGCGACTGGCCGCGAGGCTGCCGCGGAAGGGGCTTGCCGGCAGCTTCCGAAAGTTCATCCACCCGGTGCGCCGCTACCGCGAGGCGCTCGGCGCAGAGCTGGGCCGTATCAACGAGCAGGTCTTCGACCTGATCCAGCGCGACGAGCAGTTCTATCTCCAGCTGCTCGATCCCGAACGCGGCGGCGAGCTGAAGACCCTCAAGGCGCCGGTGCTGCTCGAGGACGTCAAGCAGCTCTCGGCCAGCCGCTGACCTTCCGGGTCAGCGGCTGGCTGCGCTGACCCTCGCCGTTTCGTGCTCGGCCGCCACCGCCGCCAGGGAAGCGAAGATCAGCGACCCGTCCGTGGACCCCGTCAGCGGATCGACGGCGTGCTCCGGATGGGGCATCAACCCCATCACGTTGCCTTGATCGTTGACGACCGCGGCGATCTCGCGCGCCGAGCCGTTGGGGTTCTCGCCTGGCGCGTAGCTCAGCACCACTCCCCCGCGGGCTTGGAGCTCGTCGAGCTGCTCCGGCGGTGCGAAGTAGCGGCCGGACTGGTGCTTCACGGGAATCGACAGTCGTTGCCCCGGCCGGCATTCGCGCGTGAACGGCGTCTCGGCGTTTTCCACCACCAGCTCGACCTGCCGGCATACGAACCTGACCGAGTCGTTGGGCAGCAGCGCTCCCGGCAGCAGCCCCGCTTCGCACAGGACCTGAAACCCGTTGCAGATCCCGAGCACGGGTTTGCCGGCCTCCGCATGCGCGGCCACCGCCTCCATCGCCGGCGCGAAGCGCGCGAGCGCCCCCGCCCGCAGGTAGTCGCCGTACGAGAAGCCGCCGGGCACGACGACCACGTCGACGCCCTCCAGGTCGGTCTCCTCGTGCCAGACGAGCCGCGCGTCGCCAACCCGGCGGCAGGCGAGCAGCGCGTCGCGCTCGTCGCATGAGCCCGGGAACTGAATGACCCCGAACATTCCGCCTCCTCGTCCAGCGCGGGTTGGCGCTTCGCCGTCCAGCTCGATCTCGTAGTCCTCGATCAGCGGATTGGCGAGCAGCTTCTCGCAGAGCTCGGCCAGGTGCTCGGGGTCATCGGCCTCGAGCTCCACGAGGCGCCCCACGCGCACGTCCGAGACGCCGTCGAACCCGAGGGCCGGCAGGGCGCGCTCGATCGCCTTGCCCTGGGGATCCAGGATGCCCTGCTTGGGCCGGATCAGGACCTTCGCCCTCACCCCGTCAACGTTAGTCGTCGGCACGGCGGGCGAGGGCCGCGGGGTCAACTCCGGCGGCGGAGCCGTCGCGGCAGCCGTGGACGAAGCCGCCACCAGCGGCTCGCGCTGATGCGCTCGAGGCGCCGCTCGCGGCGGCGCACCCGGCGCCGGAGCTTCAGCTCGCTCTCCTTCAGCTGGCGGTAGCGCCCCCGGCGCGTGCCGGCGCTGCGGCCCCGGCGCCGGACGTACTTGGTCAATGCGTACATGGCGTCCAGCTCGAGGTCGGCGAGCTCGCGCCGCCGCCGCTCCTCGGGCCACGCCCGCGCGCCCTCCGGCGGGTCCCCGCCCTGGAACGGATCGGGGCAGGCGGCGAGGTAGTCGCGGAAGTCCGTGTCCTCCACGAGCCGGCCGTCCTCGATCGCCCTCTCGAGCTCCGGGTCGGAGAGCGTCAGCTCGTCGTAGACCTCACCCAGGCGCCCACGTTCGTGGGCGTCGAGCAGGTCCGCCCGCCACCACGACTCCAGCATCCCGGCCTTCTCCGCGATCTTCACCCGGTTGAGGTACTGCTTACGGCTGCGGACCGGGAAATGCAGGACCCGGATCGGGAAGGTCGAGGCGAAGACGAGCTCTTCAATCGGCGCGGGATGCCTGGCGTCGGTGATCGTCAGCCCCGGCCTACCCTCGAGCGCCGGAGCGGAGGAGCTCTCGATCCAGATCCGGGTGGGATGCGGGTGATCCAGCACGATATGAGGGTGCGTGCGGTGAGCCGCCTTCGGCGGGCGCAGGGACCTGGCCTCCCGAAACGTCAATCGGTCCGCGAACCCGGCGTTCCCGGGCCGGGCGACGAACTCCGTCCGCGGCGCGACCACCATTCCGTAGCGCTCAGGGATCGCCGCCAGGGTCTCCTTGAGATCACCGGTGACCGGCCACCAGAACTCGTCGCCGTCGTTATGGATGACCCAGTCGGCGCCGAGCTCATGGGCGCGGCGGCCAAGCCTCGTGCGTCCCTCGGACCACGCCTCGTTCACCGAGCCCGGGAAACGCTCCAGCTCCACCAGGCCGGCTCGCTCGTAACGCTCGAGGATCTCGACGGTGCCGTCGGTGGACCCGTTGTCGCCGACCACGAATATGTCCACCCCCTGGGCGCGGTGATAGCGGAGGTTCGTTTCGATGATGTCCGCCTCGTCGCGGACGATCAGGGTCATCGCCAGGCGCATGCGTGCGGAGGCTAGCGACGGCGGGTCGTTGCCGGTCGTGGTCTGGAGAGGGCGCTTGGCACCCGGGGACGAAGGCGCCACCAGCGGCTGGATTCGATCTTCCGTAAGCGCTCGCGCTGGCGCCCGGCGCGCTTTTGAAGCTGGCGAACCTGACGCTGCAACCTGCGCTCGGCGCGAGCCTGGCGGGCGCTCTGTCGTCGTCTCTCCTGCGCTCGGTAGGCCTGCGTCTGCAGGTAGCGGCTGATCGCGTACATCGCATCGTGCTCGAGCTCGGCGAGCTCGCGCTGGCGCCGCTCGTCGGACCAGGCGCGAGCTCCGGATGGCGGCTGTCCGTCGCTGAGCGCGTCTGGGCACGCCGCCAGGTAATCGCGGAAGTCCGTGTCCTCGATCAGCAAGCCTTGGTCGATTCCCGCCGCCACGGCGCGGTCGTCGAGCGCCAAACGCCGGTAGATCTCCTCGAGGCGGCCGGCCTCGCAGGCATCGCGGACCTGGCGCCCCTCGACATTGCGCTCGAGCTGGCCGTTCGCGCGCGCGATTTCGACCCGGCGCTTGTATTGGGCGAAAGAGCGGAATGGGAAGTGGAGGACACGAACGGGAAAGGTCGGCGCCAGCAACAGCTCCAGTCCGTCCTCTTCGAAGTGCTCGGCTTCGGTCCGCAAAACGGGCTTTCCAACCAGTCCCATATACGGCGACCCGCCCCGGTCGACCCAGATCTCAACCGGGTGGGGACCGCGCAGCGCGACTTGCGGATGGGCGCGGTGAGCTGATTTCGGCGGGCGCAGGAACCGGGCCTCCCGGATCGTGAGGCGCTCCGCGAACGGGCCATTGCCGGGGCGCGCTACGAACTCGGCGCGCGGAGCGACAACGAGTCCGTAGCCGTTGGGTATCGCTGCGATCGCCTGCTTCAGGTCTCCGCTCAGCGGCCACCAGAATTCGTCCGCGTCGTTGTGGATCACCCAGTCGGCGCCCATCTCCCCGGCGACTCGCGTGATCCGTTCCTCGCCGCCCTCCTTCATGTCGTGGATTCCACGCCCGATGCGCTCGAGCCTCACGATCCCGGCGCGCTCGTAGGGCTCCAGGATCTCGACGGTGCCGTCGGTGGACCCGGTGTCAGCGATAACGAAGAAGTCGACTCCCTGCGCGCGGTGATAACGCAGGTTGTCCTCGATGATGTCCGCCTCGTCGCGGACCTTGAGCGTCATTGCGAGCCGCACGGCGGAGGAGGCTAGCGTTCGACGCTTCGGCGAACGCGTTCCCCGCGCGCGGAGCTAGCGTCCGAGAAGACGGCCGGCCGCCCGTCGTAATCGGCTCCAGGGGCGAGCGCGCTCGACCCGCAGGTCTTCGCGCAGGGTTCGCGTCTTGTCGCGCTGAGCCGCGAGCCGGCGCCGGAGCTCCCCAACCTTGCGTCGTCCGGTGTCGCGCTGTGCCTGGAGGGCCTCGTTGCGCCCGCGGGCGCGCTCGCGCTGGAAGATCAGCCAGCGCTCCGTGCGGCCGAGGAGGTGCATTGCCTCGAACTCGAGCTCGGCCTCCTCTCGCTCGAGTTCGTCCGGCTCCGGCTCGACCCGGACGCTCCCCGCTGGCGCCCCGCTTAGGGGATCGGGACACATTCGGCAACAAGCGCGCGAGGCGCTCGTCGCGCACGAGCCGTCCATCGCGGATTCCGGAGTCGAGCGCGGCGCCGTCCCACAGCAGCTCGGCGTAGAGCTCGTCCAAGCGGCCCTCCTCGAACTGCTCACGCAAACGCCGGAAGCGCCCCCAGTCCGGGAACCTGCCCTCGAAGATCGCGATCTCGGTGCGGCGCTTGAACTGTGCCGACGATCTCACCGGGAAGTGGAGGATTCGCAACGGCCAGCGAGGCGCCCATACGAGCCGGGTTTCGTCCGCCGGTCGCACCGTGTCGCTTCCCTGAGGGTCGCGAATGGTGCGGTGAACCGGGCGGCCGGGAGGGCGAAGCGTCTCCGCCACGTCTCCGCCAGGCCCGGCCACTGCTACGTCGTGCCCGCCTCGGTCGAGGACGACCACGTCAGGCTCTGCCCGGTGGGCGACCTTGGGCTGGAGGCGCGCGCGCGACTCTCGCACCGTGAGGCGTGTGGCGAACGAGCCGGCGCCGTCGGGTCGACCCACGAACTCCGTGCGCGGGGCGACCACCACGCCATACCGTTCCGGAATCGCCGCAAGCGTGTCTGCGAGCGTGCCGCGCAGCGGCCACCAGAACTCGTCGGCGTCCGTGTGCATCACCCAGTCCGCCCCGATCTCCGTGGCGGCCAGCCGGGCCATGCGGGTCAACCAGCCCGCGCCACCCTCCCGGAGGTCGGTCCGCGGCTCATTGATCACGTGGGCGAGCCCCGCATCCACGTAGCGTTGAAGGATCTCGGGGGTTTCGTCGGTGGATCCGTTGTCGGTGACCACGAAGTGGTCCACTCCGAGCGCGTGGTGGAAGCGGAGGTTGGACTCGAGGATGTCGCCCTCGTCTCGCACCTTCAGCGCCATCACCACGCGCGGCCCCTGCTCTGAGGATGGACGATCGGGCAAGGACGGGCATTCTAGGGTGCGCCCAGCCTCCAACCTTTGCTAGGAATCGTCGGCCGATGAAGCTGGTCATGACGCTGCTCGTTCGCGACGAGGAGGACATCGTTCGCGAGAATCTCGACTTCCACCTCGCCCAGGGGGTCGATCAGGTGATCGTCACCGACAACGGCTCCGAGGACGCGACGGCGGAGATCCTGCGGGAGTACGAGTCCCAGGGGGTGTTGCGCCTGCTGTTCGAGGCCAGCGACGACTACTCGCAGGGGCGCTGGGTGACCAGGATGGCCAGGATGGCTGCCACCGAGGGCGCCGATTGGGTGATCAACAACGACGCCGACGAGTTCTGGTGGCCCCGCGCCGGGCCCCTGAAGACGATCTTCGAGCAGCTCGGCGACCAGGTCGGCATGCTGGTCGCCCATCGCGAGAACTTCGTCCCCCGGCCTGAGGACGGTCGCCCGTTCTGGGAGCGGATGACGCTGCGGGAGCGCGAGTCGCTAAACCCGCTCGGCAAGCCGCTGCCGCCCAAGCTCGCCCACCGCGCCGACCCCGAGATCGAGGTGGCGCAGGGCAACCACAAGGTTGAGGGCGCGGAGTTGGGAGAGCGCCTCGACGACGGCTCGATCGAGATCCTCCACTTCCCGATGCGCACCTACGAGCAATTCGAGAACAAGATCGTCAAGGGCGGGCGCGCGTACGCGCGCAACCGCGAGCTCCCCCACAGCACGGGTCGCACCTGGCGGCGGCTCTACGAGACCTGGGAGCAGGGCAAGCTTCGCGACCACTACGACGACAACGTCATCGTGGAGGGGGCGGGCAGCGACCTGGTCGAGGACACGCGCCTACGGGACTACCTGCGCGGCATGCCGGCCAGGGGCGTCCTCCCCAGTACCTAGTGCTCGCCTAGCTCTCTCGGCGGGGCTCTTTGGGGGCGGCGTCGATCGGTGGGTCGGATACGGGCTGGGGATCTCGAGCCCCACGGCGCCGGACCAGCCTCAGCAGGCGCCTGCCGAAGGTGCGGTCCAGCTTCTTCCGCAGGTGGTCGTTCTTGGTGTGGAGCCTGTCGATACGTTTCCGGGCCTGGTTCAGGCGCAGCATCGTGAACCGCTGCGTGCGGGTCATCAGCCGCATTGCGTCGAGCTCCACCTCGGCGCGCTCGCGCTCGAGCTCTGACTCGGAGGGAGTCACCTGCACGTTGGGCGCTCCGCCCCCCTCGAGCGGATCGGGACAGCGAGGCAGGAGCTTCGCAAGCCGCTCATCGCGGACGAGCTGCCGGTCCCTGATCCCCTCCTCGACGTCCGCGTCGTCCCAGATCAGCTCGGCGTACAGCTCGTCCAGACGACCCTGCTCATAGTGCAGTCGCAGGCGCCGGAAGCGACCGGTGTCGCGAAACCCGCCGTGGCGCAGCGAGATCTCCGTTCGCCGCTGGAACTGCTGGAAGGAGCGCAGCGGGAAGTGGAAGATGCGAAGTGGCCAGGTGGGTGCCCAAACGAGCCGAATCTCCTTGTCGCCATCGTTCGCCTCCATCTCGACCCCGCGGACGCTGCGATGGACCGCGCGTCCCGGCGGGCGCAAGGCCCGCCACAAATCGCCATTCACGGCCGCGGCGACGTCGTGAGCCCCGCGGTGGAGTACGACAACGTCCGGATCGGCGCGGTGTGCGACCTTGGGCTGCAGGCTCGAGTGCGCCTCGCGCACCACCAGCCGTTCAGCGAACGAGCCGGGGCCGTCGGGCCGGCCCACGAACTCGGCCCGCGGCGCGACGACGGCGCCGAACCGCTCCGGGACCGCGGCGAGGGCCTGCTTCAGGTCGCCGCTCAGGGGCCACCAGAACTCGTCGGCGTCGTTGTTGATGACCCAATCGGCGCCGAACTCCGTCGCTGCCATTCGTCCCATTCGCGTGTACCACTCCGCCCCCAGCGCACGTAGGTCGCCGCTCTCGTCACGCAGGACGTGGGCAAGCCCGGCGTCCTCGTATCGAGCCAGGATCTCGGGCGTCCGATCCACTGAGCCGTTGTCCATGACGACGAAGAAATCGACCCCGAGCGCGTGGTGGAACCGCAGGTTGTCCTCGATCACGTCCTCTTCGTCACGAACCTTCAGGGTCATCACCAGCGTCATCAGCCGGAACCGCGCTAGTGCGCTCCGACCCGCGCCCCGGCGTTGCGGCGAGCGCTGGCGAGGCTCGTCCACAGCGAGAGGTCGATCTCGGGGCAGAGCTCGGCGAGCTGCCGGGAGTCCTCGCGGTAGCGCGCGGCGAGCTCCCCGGTGAGCTGAGGGCTGAGCTCTGGAGTTTCCCGGCCGGCCTGCTTGTGCGTAAACAGCCGGCCGGGGGCCTTCTGCGGAGCCTCCAGGCCCAGGAAGCGCCAGGTGCGCTCCATCTCGGCCTGCGGGTGCTCGACGCACCGCTCGAACTGGAGCACCAGCACCTGCTCACGGGGAAAGAAGTCGAGCACATGGCGAAGCTGCTGGCAATAGAAGCCGCGCCAGGTCGCATCGCTGACCGAGGCCAGCAGAATCGGGGTTCCGCGCTCCGCGGCGAACCGATGAAGGCGGGCGATCGCGGAGCGGTAGCGGGCGATGGGGTCGCGGAGGATGACCAGGATGCGAGCGTCGGGCGCGGCCTCGCGAATCAGGGGTGCCGTCCAAAAGTCGGCGAGGTAGCGCGGAGTCCACTCGCCGACGACCTTCCCGGGCGAGCGCGGGAAAAGGGACGCGTACTCGGCGGCTAGGTCGTTGGGGGCATTGCCCTGCCAGAAGCGGTCGAAGTAGTGGACCTCCTTGCCGAGTGGCGATCGCTCGACGTCCGGATGGCGCCGCATGGCGTCGTACCACCAGCTCGTCCCGCAGCGCTGTGCGCCGATCCCGATGTAGTCGGGTGGACCGGTGGACCACCCGTCGGGACAGTCGGGAATCTCGAGCGGCGCGTGCCAGGGCGTCATTTTCAAAGCCGCCAAAGGGTAATGGCGCTCACCGATCCGCTGGGTGCCGTCACAACCATCGCACGGCCTCCCCCAGAACACCAGCCGCCCTAGGGTGAAACCGCTTCCACCTCTCGACCAGGCGGCAGCGTGCCAGACTAGTGCGCGCGATGAGGCTCCGATCGCCGCAGCTGGCGCTCGCTCGGTGGCGGCGGTCCCGCGCCGACGGTCGTCGACCGGCCCCGTTCGTGGTCGGCGTCTCGCGGTCCGGGACGACGCTGCTGCGCTTGATGCTCGACGCGCACCCAGACCTTGCGATCCCGCCCGAGACGCACTTCGTCCCGAAGGTGGTGAGCGTCTGCGAGCGCCTCATTGCCGAGGGAGCATCGACGGCCGAGGTGCGCGAGCAGGCGCTCGCAGCGATGACGACCCACCCTCGTTGGTTGGACTTCGGGCTCGCCGATGAAGAGGTGCGCTCGCTGATGGAACGGCACGACCCGCTCACGGCGGGCGACGCGATCCGCTCGTTCTACGAGGCGTATGCGACCGGGGTGGGCAAACCCCGCTGGGGCGACAAGTCGCCTCCGTACACCTGGAAGGCGCTGCGGATCCAGCGCGCCCTCCCCGAGGCCCATTTCATCCACATCATCCGCGACGGGCGCGACGTGGCGCTCTCGCTCAGCGAGGTGAGCTGGGGCCCCGACGACGTCACCCTGGCGGCCGAGAAATGGGTCACCGAGGTGCGGCGAGCGCGCAAGCGGGCCAAGGGCCTGGCACGCGGCACCTACATGGAGTTGCGCTTCGAGGACCTGGTGGCCGATCCGGAGCCGGTGCTGCGGAGGATCGCCGGCTTCGTCGATCTGCCATGGGACCAGGCGATGCTGGACTACCACCGCCAGGCGGAGACGCGGATGAGCCGCGAGATGGCCCGAACGCTGAAGCCCCTGGGAGGCGGCACGATCACGGCCGAGGAGCGCACCCGCCAGCACGAGCTGGTCAGCCAGCCTCCGAGCCAGAGCCGGGTCGGTCGCTGGCGCACCGAGATGTCGCCCGAGGACCGGGCGGCGTTCGAGGGGGTCGCCGGCAAGCTGCTGAAGAAGCTCGGCTACACGCTGGATTGACTCTGCGCAGCGTGCCGGCCCCCGGGGTCTAGTCCAAGGTCCGGCCGGTGATCCGCTCGTAGGCCTCGAGGTACTTCGCCCGCGTGTTGGCGACCACCTCCTCCGGAAGCTCCGGCGCCGGCGGGCTGTGGTCCCAGCCGATCTGGTCGAGCCAGTCGCGCAGATACTGCTTGTCGAAGGAGCCCTGCGGGCGGCCGGGCTCGTACTCATCGGCGGGCCAGAAGCGGGAGGAGTCGGGGGTGAAGACCTCGTCGCCCAGCACCACCTCCGCGCCGGGAGAGGCGCCGAACTCGAACTTCGTGTCGGCGAGGATGATGCCGCGCGCCTCGGCGTGCACGGAGGCGTGCTGGTAGAGCTCGAGCGAGGCCCGCCTCAGGTCCTCCATCAGGGGGCGGTCGCCGATGATCTCGGCGGCCCGCTCGAAGTCGATGTTCTCGTCGTGGTCACCGACCTCGGCCTTGGTCGCGGGGGTGAAGATCGGCTCCGGAAGGCGATCGGACTCCCGCAGGCCGGCCGGCAGCTCGATGCCGCAGATCGAGCCGGACTCGCGGTACTCGCGCCAACCCGAGCCGGAGAGATACCCGCGCACCACGCACTCGACGGGGTACATGTCCAGCCGCCGCACGCGAATCGCGCGGCCCGCGACCTCCTCGGGCACCTCTTCGGAGAGAAAGTGATTGGGGCAGATGGCGCCTGTGCTCTCGAACCAGAACAGCGACATCTGCGTCAGCACCCGCCCCTTGTCGGGTATCGGGTTCGGCATGATCACGTCGTATGCCGAGATCCGATCGGAGGCAACCATCAGCAGGTCGCCGTCGAACTCGTAGATCTCGCGGACCTTGCCGCTGGAGTGGAGTTGAAGCTCGGCTAGGGCGCTGGGCATGCGACCCGGCCGATGCTAACAATCGCGTCGGCAGCTAGCGGGTGGCGGGCTCGGCGAGCGGGCATACTGCGTCGACGTGCTGATTGCCGCCGCCGACAGGGCGCCGGACGCCCACGCGGCGACCCTTCCGCCCGGGCCGAGGGCGCCCGCCGCCGTTCAGACCGCGGGGTTGATCGGCCGCCCGGTGTCGTTCTTCGAGCGCTGCCGGCGGCGGTTCGGGGACACGTTCAGCGCCCGCGTCCTTGGCCTTGGGCCGATCGTCTTCATCTCCGATCCCCCATCCTTGAAGCGCCTCTTCGGGGCCGACCGCCGGAACACGATCGCGCCTGGCCGCAACATCGTCCTCGCGCCGGTGCTCGGGCAGCGCTCCCTCCTGTTGCTGGAGGGCGACGAGCATCTGCGCCGCAGGAAGCTGATGCTGCCGCCCTTTCATGGCGAACGGATGCGGGCCTACGAGCAGGTGATGGCTCGGACAACCGAGCGGGAGTTGGCCTCGTGGCCGGTCGGGCGGCCTTTCCCCCTGCATCCCCGGATGCAGTCGATCACGCTCGAGGTGATCTTGAGCGCGGTCTTCGGCGTGGAGGACGACGAGCGACGGCAGGATCTGCGCCGCAACCTGGTCGGGATCCTGGCCACCACCCGGTCCCCGCGGGCGATCGGGATGACGGTCGACCGCCTGCGGCGCCTTCCGGCCTACCGGCGCACCAGGCGGATGCTCGCGGAGACGGACCGGATCCTGCTCGCCGAGATCGACGAGCGCCGCGCCGACCCCGATCTCGCCTCTCGCCACGACATCCTGTCGCTGCTGGTCGGGGCGCGCTTCGAGGATGGCTCCGCGATGAGCGACACGGAGCTGCGCGACCAGCTGATCACCCTGCTCCTGGCCGGTCACGAGACAACGGCGACAGGGCTCGCCTGGTCGTTCGACCTCCTGTTTCGCGCCCCGGACAAGCTGGAGCGGCTGCGGGCCGAGCTCGCCGAGGGCGGCCATGACTACCTGGACGCGGTGGTCGAGGAGACGCTTCGCATTCGCCCCGTGGTGCCCTGGGTGGGGCGAAAGCTGAGCGCAGCAACCGAGCTCGGGGGTTACGAGCTACCCGAGGACACGGTGGTGATGGCTGCGATCTACCTCGCCCACACCCGCCCCGACGTCTACCCCGAGCCCGACGTCTTTCGCCCCGAACGGTTCCTTGAATAGGAGCCCCGATACATATGCCTGGATCCCGTTCGGCGGCGGCACCCGGCGCTGCATCGGCGCCGCCTTCGCCCAGCTCGAGATGCGCGTGGTGCTCTCGACAGTGCTCGCCCTGGCCGAGCTCGGCCCGGCCGGGGATCGACCCGAGCAGATCGTGCGCCGAAACGTCACCCTCTCGCCGCGAAACGGCACCCCGGCGATCCTCGCGAGCCGCCGCTCCCCCTAGTCCCGCAGGTCGTCCAGTCGCTCGAAGATCTCGGGCACGTGTGCCAGGTAGGCGCCCGGGTCAAACACCGCGTCCAAATCAATGCCCGCCGCCTCCTCGCAGGGAGCCGAAGGCGACCGGTGATCCGAGCTTGCTCGGATTACTCCGGGGGCGGCGGGGTCTGTGGTGAGCTGCTCGGCGAGCAGGCCCCGGAAGCTGGTTCCCTCGTCCCATGCCCGCTGGGCCGACTCCTGAACGATCCGGTAGGCGGCGTCACGGTCCATTCCGGACTCCACCAGGGCCGTCAGCGCGCGCTGGCTGTGGACGGCGCCGTGCGTGAGCTCCAGGTTCTCTCGCATCCGGTCGGCGTGCACCGTCATCTCACTCGCCACCCGGGAGGCGAGGTGCTGCATGTATTCGAGCAGGATCGTGGCGTCCGGAAGCACCACTCGCTCGGCGCCCGAATGAGAGATGTCGCGCTCGTGCCACAGGGCGACGTTCTCCAGGCCCGCCTGCGAGTACCCCCGAAGCACCCGGGCGAGCCCGGTGATTCGCTCGCAGAGGATCGGATTGCGCTTGTGCGGCATCGCCGACGATCCCTTCTGGCCGGATCCGAACGGCTCCTCGACCTCGCGCACCTCGGTGCGCTGGAGGTTTCGGACCTCGGTCGCGAAGCGCTCGAGCCCCGCGCCGGCGATCGCGATCCGCGCCAGCACCACGGCGTGCCGGTCGCGCGGCACCACCTGGGTCGCGGCATCCTCGCGGCGAAGCCCCAACGCCTCCATCACCCGACCCTCCACCGAGGGCGGCACCGACGCGTAGGTGCCGACGGCGCCGGACAGCTTGCCGACGGCGATCTGGCTGAAGGCGTCCTCCAGGCGGGCGAGGTTGCGGTCGGCCTCGAAGGCGAAGCCGGCGAGCCGGAGCCCGAAGGTCGTGGGCTCGGCGTGCACCCCGTGTGTTCGGCCCACGCAGAGGGTGTCGCGGTGCTCAAATGCGCGCTCGACCAGCGCCTTGCGGAACGCGCGCGCCCCCGCGACAACGATCTCCCCAGCCGCGCGGAGCTGCAACGCCAGCGCCGTGTCCAGGACGTCGGACGACGTCAGTCCGTAATGGATCCAGCGGCCCTCGTCCCCCACCTGGGCCGCGACCACGTCGACGAACGCGGCGACGTCGTGGCCGGTGGTGCGCTCGCGCTCGTTGACTGCCTCCACCGTGAACGAGGCACGCTCGCGGCAGGCCCTGGCCGCTTCGGGCGGCACCCGGCCCTCGGCCGCCCAGGCGTCTAGAGCGGCCAGCTCGACCTCGAGCCAAGCCTGCATGCGCCGCTCGGCGGTCCATACCGCGCCAATCTCGGGGCGCGTGTAGCGCTCAATCACGCGTGGATTATGCGGGCGGCGAGCAGGCCGGCGTTCTTGGCCCCGTCGATTGCAACGCAGCCAACGGGCACCCCGGGCGGCATCTGCACGGCCGACAGCAGGGCGTCCAGCCCACCGAGGCTCTTGCCCGTGAGCGGGACGCCGACGACCGGCAGGTCAGTGTGGGCGGCCGCCACGCCCGGCAGCGCGGCCGACATCCCGGCGCCGGCGATGATCACCTTCAGGCCCCGCATTCTCGCCGCGTGGCAGTAGTCGCGCACCTTCTCCGGGTCGCGGTGGGCGCTCATCACCCGTACCTCGTAGCGGATCCCCGCCTCGTGCAGGGCCGCGCCGGCCGGTTGCATCTTCGGCTTGTCGTTGGGCGAGCCCATGATGATCCCCACCAGCGGGGCGTCGACCTCGATCTCCTCGAACGCCGCCTCGACCTCGGGCATCGGCGCCGCGGTGGCCGTCTCGGCCTCGCCGCCGTCTGGGCGCTCGGGCTCCGCTATCTCCATCGATCCTTCTCCCTTCTTTCCCGGCGGATTCTCGCGCGGCGCCCGGCGGTCTACGCCGCTGCCACCCTCTCGACCGCTCGAGCCGCGATGTCGCCCCGTATCTGCATGCCCTCGAACGAGATCAGTCCCGCCGCCCGGTAGGCGCGGTCGCGTGCCTCGCCCGGCGTCGGCCCCAGCGCGGTTACGTTCAGGACCCTGCCGCCCGCGGTCACGGTCTCGCCGCCCGCGATCGCCGTTCCTGCGTGGGTGAGCTCGACCCCCTCGATCGCCGCGGCGTCGGCGAGCCCCGAGATCACGTCCCCCTTCGACGATGATGCGGGATAGCCGCGAGAGGCGAGCACGACCGTCACCGCCCAATCCTCGCTGAACTCGGCGCTGGCGCCCTCCAGGCCGCCCCGCTGGCGCGACGCCGTACACAGCTCGACCAGGTCGGAGCGCAGCCTCGGCAGCACGGCCTGCGTTTCGGGATCGCCGAAGCGGCAGTTGAACTCGAGCACCTTCGGCCCCGTCGCGGTGATCATCAGACCCGCGTAGAGCACGCCGTGGTAGGGGGTGCCGCGGCGGCGCAGGAGCTCGACGATCGGCCGGTGAACCGCGTCGGCGATCTCCTCGGTGCGAACGGGATCGAACCCGGGGACCGGCGAGTAGCTGCCCATGCCCCCCGTGTTCGGCCCCCGATCGCCGTCGAGGATCCGCTTGTAGTCCTGGGCGGGAGCCAGCGGGACCACGTTGTCGCCGTCGCACAGCGCCAGCACGGAGAGCTCCTCGCCCTCCAGGTGCTCTTCCAGCACGACCTCGGTGTCGCCGAAGCGGCGCTCGACGAGGAAGACGTCGGCGGCCTCCCGCGCCTCGGCCTCGGTGGCCGCGATGATCACTCCCTTGCCGGCGGCCAGCCCGTCGGCCTTCAGGACCACCGGATAAGACGCGCGGGCCAGTTGCTCGAGCGCGTCGGTCGCGGGAGCGGAGCACAGCGTGGGAGGCGGTGGGCACCCCCGCCGCCGCCATCAGCTCCTTGGCGTGCACCTTCGACCCCTCGATCCGCGCCCCGTCGGCTCGGGGACCGAAGGCCGCGATCCCCGCCGCCTCCAGGGCGTCCACCAGCCCGGCCACCAGCGGCGCCTCGGGGCCGACGACGGCCAGGTCGACGCGCTCGGCGGCCGCCGCTGAGACCAGCTCGCGGATGTCCTCGGCGTCGACCTGGAGGCAGCGGGCGTCGGATGCGATCCCGGCGTTGCCGGGCGCGCAGAGCAGCTCCGGCGCGCGAGCCGACCGCGCCAGGGCCCGGACGATCGCGTGCTCGCGCCCGCCCCCACCGACAACCAAGATTCTCACGGCGATCGACGAGCGGGTGGCGGTTGACTCACAAGGCCTTCGTGAACTCCTCGGCCGGGATCGCGGCCATCGTCTCGTTCGTGGTCGTGCCGCGCGAGCCGAGCTCGATCGAGACCTTGGCCATCGTCGTCTGGTCGGGCGCCTCGACCACGCTGACGAAGTCGTACTCGCCGAGCGTCGCCCACTGGCTGAGGACCTTGACGCCGAGCTGCTCGACCTCCTTGTTGACCTCCTGGACGCGCCCCGGGTTGTCCTTGATCGTCTTGACGCCGTTCGAGGTCAGCCTGGTCAGCATGATGAAGACGGGCATCTCCATCCTCCTTTCGACTGGGTTAGGCTGAGCCTACCTTGCGCGGGCATCGCATCTTCGCCGCCCTCTATGACCTGATGCTGAGGGGTACGGAGCGCGCCGGTCTCGAGGACATGCGGGCGGAGCTCCTGGCCGAGGCACGGGGGCGGACGCTGGAGCTCGGCGCCGGGACGGGCCTCAACCTCGCCCACTACACCAGCGCGGTCACCGAGCTCGTCCTCACCGAGCCCGATCCCCACATGGCCGGTCGCCTGCGCCGGCGGCTCGCACGACGAGCCCCCGGCGCCGGCTCAGGTCGAGGTGGTGGAGGCGCCCGCCGAGCGCGTTCCCTTCGAGGACGGGAGCTTCGACTCGGTGGTGGCGACCCTCGTCCTGTGCTCCGTGGAGGCGCCCGGCGCCGCCGCCCGGCGAGATCGCTCGGGTGCTGAAGCCGGAGGGCCGCTTCCTGTGCCTCGAGCACGTTCGCGCGTCCGACGGCGATCGCGTGGTGCGCTGGCAAGACCGCCTCGAGCGCCCCTGGGGGTGGGTCGCGCGCGGGCTGCCACCCGAATCGCGACACGGTCGCGGAGCTCGAGGCCGCCGGCCTGGAGACCGCGGGCCTCGCCCGCGACCGGCTGCCGAAGGCGCCGCCGATCGTCCGCCCGATGGTCCGCGGCAGCGCCGCCGCTCACGCTGACGGCGTCGGGGGGCCGACCGGCTAGTGCCGCCGCCGGAAGGCGGCATGGATGCGCTCGCGGAGATCTTGCGCCTGGCGCGAGCACCCGCTCCTTGATGCCGATCGGCGCCACCTCCCCCGCGGCGAGGTACTGCTCGGCGAACAGCATGACTCGGTTGATTCCGCGGCGATCGAAATGACGACCGTCGCGCTTGGTTGGGCTGCGGCGCTCCGTTTGAGCCTGCATCCAATCCCAGAGCGGTAGGTAGACGCCGGGACGCGTTCCCTCCAGTTCAAGCGCGGTTCTCAGCAGAGCCTTGCCACGCCCGTTCGCATCGACGACGTTGCGGTCGAGCCAAGTCGCGTGCAGTGGGATTGGGCAAACGGAGTAGACCGGCACCGCCTTGGTGTGCTCGGCGAGCAGGCGCTTGATCGCAACCAGGTCCTCGCGGATCCCCTGCAGGTCGCCGCCGTCAAGGGTCCACGCTCCGGCGTGAAAGGCCTCCGGCGGCGGAATCTGGTTGGTGGGCCGCCCGAGCTCGGCGTCGCGCCACATCTCGGTGGTCGTGCCGAGCAGGACGATGATCACGTCCGCCGCTGCCAGCTGCCCTTTTCACACGGCGGGTGGTTCGCTCGTCGGCCTCCCGCAGCGCCTCGTCGCTGCTCGCGGTGAGGCGCCGAAACCGGTGCGCGTAATAGCCGTCGGCAGCGAGCCCGAGCTCGGCCGGCCACTGCCGGTCTTCCAGCACGTGCTCGAGCTCGAGCCGGACCACGCTCGAGTTGTAGAGATAGCCGGAGCGGTACTGCCGGGCGGCGTAGCCGCGGCGGCGCAGGTAGGCCGACGCGTGCCGGGCGAAGCAGCTGCCGATCAACAGGACGCGCGCTCCGGGCTCGAGGACTCCAAGGCCCCGAGGCCGGTCGAACCGGGCACGCCAGAGGTCAACGTGGGGGACCCGGTAGGTCCCGCGACGCGTCTTCAGCGTGGTCAGCTCCTCGGTCATCGACCCGCCGAGTGAAGCAGCGTTGCCGGGCTCCCGAAAGTTGGGCCACAGCGTGAGGTCGATCTCGGGCACGAGCTCGACCAGCCTGCGCACCTCTTCTCTGTAGAGGGCCGTGAGCTCCCGCCGAGCAGCTTCCTCCAGAGGGGCAGTGGCCGGCGGCGAGTCGAGTCGCGTAACAAGACGCTCGGGTGGGCGACGGCGCAAGCGGAGGCCCAAAAACCGGTAGGTCCGCTCCATCTCGGCGATCGGTTCGGCGACGCAACGCTCGTACTGGAGCACCAGCACCTGCTCGCGGGGGTAGAGCTCGAGCACTCGGCGAAGCTGCTCGTGATAGAAGCCTCGCCACGCTGGCCTCGCGAAGCGAGGCAGGGCGCTGGTCTTCGCGCTCGACCGCCCGCCGCTGGAGGAACGCAAGCGCTGACCGGTAACGCTCGACGGGGTCGCGCAGCATGACGAGGAGGCGGGCGTCCGGCGCCGCCCTCCGGAGTAAGGCCGGCGTCCAGAAGTCGGCCATATAGCCCGGAGTCCACTCCCCGGTCAGCTTCCCGGGCGGTCGCGGGAAGAGCTGCCCGTAGCGCGCCGCGAGGTCCGGCGGCGCCTCGCCGCGCCAGAACCGATCGAAGAAGTGCACCTCCTTGCCCAGGGCCGAGCGCTGGACCTGCGGGTGGGATCGGATTACCGCCGCGTACCACCAGCTGGTCCCGCAGCGCTGCGCTCCGATCCCGACGAAATCAGGCGGGCCGGTGTGCCAGTTCTCGGGGCACTCCGGAGCCTCGAGCGGCGCGTCCCAGCTGGGGCGGGGGGGCATGAGAGGGGCAGCGTAATCCCGCCACGGGTCACGCAGGGCCGCGGCTTGGATTTGACAGACTCACGGCGATGGCCGAGCCGGAGCCTCGCACCGCGGTTGAAGCCTCGCGTCGTCGCGCTCGTTCAAGCGCGGATGGGCTCCAGTCGGCTTCCTGGGAAGGTGCTGATGGACATTGCGGGGCGGCCGCTGCTGGCCCGTGTGCTCGAGCGAGTCGGGATGGCCGGGACGGTGGACGAGGTCGTCCTTGCCACCTCCGATTCCTCGGCCGACCGGCCGCTCGCCGAGCTCGCCGAGGACCTCGGGGTGCGGTGCCACCGGGGAAGCGAGCAAGACGTGCTAAGCCGGATGCGCGAGGCGGCGAACGTGGCGGCCGCGGACGTCGTTGTGCGAGTGACCGGCGACTGCCCCCTGATCGACCCCGGACTCGTTGATGAGGTCGTTGGGATGCTGGTTGCAGGCCAGGAGCCTTGCGACTACGCCTCGAACGTGATTCGTCGCACCTATCCGAAAGGTCTCGATGCCGAGGCGCTTCATGCCGACGTGCTCACCCGGATCGATCGCCTGGCCGTCAGCCCGGAATCTCGCCAGCACGTGACCTGGTTCGCTGTCGCCGAGCGGTCCGATCTATTCGTGCTGCGATCGGTCGAACTCGGCGAGGATTGGTCCCATCTCGATTGGAGCGTGGACGATTCAGACGACCTGGAGCGGGTCCGAGCGCTGTATGCGCGGCATGGTTTGGCCACCGTGGTCCGCCCCTGGCGGGAGCTGCTGGACGATACGGGGCGCTGCTAGGTTGCTAACCGATGGGCGTTATCTGGGCGATCATCTCATTGAGCTGCTCGGCGTTCAGCCAGTCCTCGTTCCGCTCGCTGGTGAAGTTGAAGCCGGGTGGCAGCTCCTCGCCGCGCGGATAGTCCGCGGAGCGCCAGAACGGGAACGACGGAAAGATCGCGAAGTAGTCGTCGAAGGCGGTTGCGTGGCGGGCCTCCTCCGAGGTGAGCAGGACCTCGTGGATCTTCTCGCCGGGCCGGATGCCGATGATCCGTCGCGGCGCGCCAGGCGCGATCGCGTCGGCGATGTCGGTGACTCGCATGCTCGGGATCCGCGGCACGAAGACCTCGCCTCCCTGCATCCGGCCAAGGCAGTCGATCACGAAGCTCGACAGCCTCCTCGAGAGTGATCCAGAATCGAGTCATCGCCTCGTCGGTGATCGTGAGCTCGCCGCTCTGCGGCCTGCTTCTTGAACAGCGGGATGACGCTTCCGCGACTGCCGACGACGTTGCCGTAGCGCACGCTCGAGAACCGCGCCGCAAGCTCCTCCGCCTCGGCAGCGTAGGTGTTCCCCTGCGTGAAGATCTTCTCGGCGCAGAGCTTGGTGGCCCCGTAGAGGTTGACCGGGTTGACGGCCTTGTCGGTGCTCAGCGCGAGCGTCTTGGGCACCCGGTTCTCGATCGCGGCGGTGACCACGTTCTCGGCGCCGATGACGTTGGTCTGAACCGCCTCGAACGGGTTGTACTCGGCGGCCGGTACCTGTTTCAGAGCCGCCGCATGGATCGACCACGTCGATCCCGTGCATCGCGCGCTTGAGGCGCTCGAGGTCGCGGACGTCGCCGATCAGGAAACGCAGCCGGCGGTCGTCCTCGAAGCGTCCGCGCATGTCGAGCTGCTTGAGCTCATCGCGGCTGTAGACGCGAACCGATGCAGGCTCGTGCTCGGCAAGGACGCGCCGGATGAAGGCGTTGCCGAACGAGCCGGTTGCCCCCGTGACCAGAACCGACCTTGCCTTTGATGTCGGGACTCGGAGCCAAGGGTGCCTCATGATAGGGCGGGCGATCGGGTGGCTGAGGGATCCTGGGATTGTCTAGCCTCTCCGGCCCGTGCCGATCCCTTACGGTCGCCAAACCCTTGACGAGCGCGACATCGAGGCAGTCGTTGAGGTCCTGCGCGGCGACTGGCTGACCCAGGGCCCCGAAGTCGAGGCGTTCGAGCAAACGCTGGCTGACGCCTGCGAGGTCCCACACGCGGTTGCCTTCTCCTCGGGCACGGCGGCCCTTCACGCGGCGGCGTTCGCCGCCGGCGTAGGGCCCGGCGACGAGCTGCTCACCAGTGCGATCACCTTTGCCGCCAGCGCCAACTGCGGCGCCTACCTCGGGGCGACGCCGCGCTTCGCCGACATCGAGGCCGAGACGTGGAACGTCAGCGCCGCGACAATCGCGCGGCGCGGCCACCGACGGGACGAAGGTCGTCGTCCCTGTCCACTTTGCCGGCCTCCCCGCTCCGGTCGCGCGAGATCCGGGAGGCGCTCGGCGCCCAGCGTGGTGATAGTCGAGGATGCGGCCCACGCGCTGGGGGCTCGATCCGACGATGAGCCCGTCGGCTCGTGCAGGCACTCCGACATGACCACCTTCAGCTTCCACCCGGTGAAGGCGGTCACCACCGCCGAGGGCGGGGCGGTCACGACTCGCAACGCCGAGCTGCGCGAGCGGCTGCGGCAGTTCCGAAACCATGGTTTCGTCAGTGACCCGGAGCGGCTCGACCCGGATCGAGGGCGGCTGGTACCGCGAGCAGCAGGTGCTCGGCTTCAACTACCGGCTCAGCGGCGTCCACTGCTGCCCTCGGCACCTCCCAGCTCGCCAAGCTCGCGCGCTTCGTGGCCCGGCGTAACGCAATCGCCGAGCGCTACCGGGAGTCGCTCGCGGATGTCGAGCAAGATCGAGCTTCCTCCGGAGGCACCTGGAGGATCTCTCCACGCCTACCACCTGTTCGTCGTCCGGCACCGCGACGGCGCCGAAGCGCGCCGGCGGCTTTACGACGGCCTCCGCGAGCGCGGGATCCGCGCGCAGGTCCACTACGTCCCCGTCTACCTGCACCCCTACTACCGCGATGCCTTCGGCTACGAGCCGGGGCTCTGCCCCGAGGCGGAGCGCTACTACGCGGGCTGTCTGTCCCTCCCCTGCTTTCCGGCCCTCACAGACGAGGAGCAGCAGCACGGTCATCGAAGCGGTCCGGGAGCTCGCCTAGTGGCCTTTCCGGCCGAGTTCCGGATCGGCGAGCATCCGGTGGGCCCCGGCCATCCGGCCTACGTGATCGCCGAGGCCGGCGCCAACCACAACCGGGACCTCGACACGGCGAAGCGATTGATCGATGCCGCGGCCGAGGCCGGTGCGGATGCGATCAAGTTCCAGACCTACTCCGGCAAGCGCATCTACTCGAGCAAGACGCCGCGCTTCAAGTACCTCGAGGGGCTGAGCGACAAGGCCCCGGCGGAGCTGCTCGAGGAGGTCGAGCTGCCGCGCGAGTGGCAGCCGCAGCTCGCCGAATACGCCAGCGAGCGCGGGATCGACTTCTTCTCGACCCCCTTCGACCACGAGGCGGTGCGAGAGCTCGCACGAGCTCGGCGTGCCCGTGCTGAAGATCGCGTCGTTCGAGATCGTCGATCTCCCGCTGATCCGAAAGGCCGCCGAAACCGGCTTGCCGCTCCTGATCTCGACCGGCATGGCGACGCTGGGCGAGATCGAGGAGGCGCTGGGCGCGGCCAGCGAGGGGGGCGCCCGGCCGTCGGCCTGATGCAGTGCACCTCCGTATATCCCGCCCCGGCCGAGCGGGCGAACCTGCGGGCGATGAAGACGATGCGCGACGCATTCGGCCTCCCCGTCGGCCTCTCCGACCACACCACCGGGATCGTCGGTGCCGATCGCAGCCGCGGCGCTCGGCGCCGCCTTTGTCGAGAAGCACTTCACCCTCGACCGGCAGATGCCTGGCCCCGACCATCCCTTCGCGCTCGAGCCCGATGAGCTCGCTGCCATGGTCGCCGGGATCCGCGACGCGCGAGTCCGCGCTCGGGGACGGCCGCAAGAACGGCCCGAGCCCGGAGGAGCGCGAGGAGATGTACGTGCTCGCCCGCCGCAGCCTGATCGCCGCGCCGCGATCTGCCGAAGGGAACGGTGCTGGAGCCGTCGATGATCACGGTCAAGCGGCCCGGCTTCGGGATCAAGCCCAAGGACCTGGACCTGGTCCTCGGCCGCGCCCTCAAGGTGGACGTGGAGGAGGACGAGCCCATCACCTGGGAAATGGTGTGAGCCGGGAGATCCTGGTCGTCGCCGACGGCGGCGAGCGAGCTGGGCTCGGCCATCTCTCCCGCTCCACGGCCGTCGCCGCCGCCCTTGCCGCTCGCGGCCTCGACATAGCGTGTCGTAGCTACGGGGCGCCGACCTCGGTCGAGCGCCACGGGATCAGCTGGAAGCCGCTCGACGACGCCCGCGAGATCGAGACGCTTGCGGATCTACACCCTGCGGTCTTCCTGGACAGCTACCTGGTTCCGCGGCCGGTGATCGAGTCGGTGGCCCGGCGCACCCGACTAGCGGCGACCCACGACTTCGGCGACCCACCCCCCGGAGCTGAGCTCGTGGTGAGCCCCGCGGCCGAGGGTCAGAACGGGCCGGGCCGCCTTTGCGGGCTCCGGTACGCCTGTCTCGAGCCCCCCTTCTGGAATCCACCGCCAGCTCGGCGGCGAGACGCAGTCGAGCGCGTGCTCGTCTCCACCGGAGGCGGGGACCCGGGAGGGCTCGCTTCGGCGATCGCGGCGGCGGCAGCGGCGGCGCTACCCGGCGGCTGGGATCGAGCTCGTGCGCGGACCCTACGCTGACCTCGAGGCACCGGCCGGGGTGGAGCTGATTGAGCCCGGCGAGATCATGCGCGAAGCCCTTGCACGCGCCGACCTTGCTGTCTGCGGGGCCGGCCAGACGATGCTCGAGGCATGCGCGCTGGGCACGCCGTGCCTGGCGGTCGCGCTCGCCGACAATCAGGCCGCTAATGCCCGCGCTCTCGAGCGGAGCGCAGCGGTAATGCTGGTCGACCCCACCGACGAGCCGCGCCTTCGCGAGACATTGGCGGCGCTCGCGGCCGGCAAGGAATCCCGCGCCGCGATGTCCCGAGCGGGTCAGGAGGCGGTCGACGGGGCGGGGCCGCGCGTGTCGCCGCGGCGATCGAGCGCCTCATTCCGTGAACAGCGATGCCTTACCCCGCACAGCGGGGGTCTTCGGCGCCCGCGGCTCGGGTCGCTCGAGCGCCATGCGCAGAAACCCCGTTTCACCCTCACCTTCAGGGCGGAAGCCCGCGTTCAGGAAGGCCCCCTTGGAGGCCTCGTTTTCCTGGCGAACTTCGGCCTCGACACCGACCGCGTCGGTGTGTTTCCATAGCCAGCCGCAGGCGCCACGCAGGGCACGGGTCCCGAGGCCGCGACCCCGCCATTCGGGGCCGAGCGACACGCTGATCTCGTATCGGTCTCCGCCGATCCGGTCGAAGCGGATCTGTCCTGCGGACTTGCCGTCGAGCTCCACGATCAGCAGGTGGCGGTCGGGGTCGGCGAGCACCCGCTCCAGCCAGGCAGTTGTGGTCCTCCGTGACCGACGACGTTGGTGTTGCGCGAGGCGGCGCGAGTCTCCGGCGCGTTTCGCCATTCCAGCAGCTGATTACGGTCAGCCTGGGTGGCCCGTCGAAAGGTCAGCCCGCCTGGAGTCTCGGCCATGGCAGGAACATAGGTTCAGCGCTCGCCCGCGGCGGTCGCCCTCGTGGCCGGCCGCCGGCAGCAGATGCGGTTCGGCGACTGACGACCAGGCATCCCAGATTGGCCCATCGGGATGCGGGCCCGTCCCGGCCGCCCGCTCGACCAGTTCCGCCGCCGCCGTGGCCGCCGCCTCGCCGGTAGCCGAGACCCACTTCTCTGACCATTCGACCAGCCGCTTGCGGCGCCAGGGCCATCGGCGGAGTCTCCTGGCGCGCTGCAGAGCCGCGCGCAGCTGCTCGGTGTCCGATGCGAAGAGCACCGGCGGATCGCGGAGGAACGGGTAGTTGGGCTCCGCCTTCGGGAACGCGAGCTCGATCGTCGGGATGCCGAGCTCGAGACCCTCGAGCGCGACCCCGCTCGAGCTCTGGACGAGGGCCGGCGGATCCCGCTGGAGCAGATCGAGGGTGCGCCCGTCCCATAGCTGCCACCCGTCCGGCATCAGCTCGCGAAGCGAGTCGTGATCGGTGCGGGGGTGGGGCGAGAGCACGCAGCGCTCGCCGAGAACGCTGTGGGCGAGCTCGATCGTGGCCCGAAGGGCCACCGGGTCGTCCGCGCCGGTGGCCAGCACCGGCTCTCGCACGCGCGGCCTCGTGGGCTCCGGCCTCCTGCTCGCTCCATGCGCGGGGTTTCCCACCACCGCGAGTCGCTCGCCCGGCGCCCCGAGCGTCTCGTAGTGGTCGACCTCGGCCGGGCCCCGCAAGCCCGCGTAGTCGACGGGGAGGTCGACCAGGCGAGCATCGGAGATCACCGGCGCGTGTGGGATGTAGACGGTGGCGATTCCCGCCTCCCGGGCGGCCAGCACGAGCGCCCGCGCATGGGCGGAGTGCGTGGTGGCGACGATGGCCGCGCGCGGGGCGACGGCTCGCAGGACGGCCTCGAATTGGGCGAGCGCGTGGGCGCAGCTGAATAGCTGGCGGTAGAGACGCTTGGGCGAGAGCGGCAGCCGGAAGCGCTCGCCCTTGGCGGCCACGATGAACCTCTCGGCGAACTCCTCGGCGCCCGCCGCGAGCTCGTCCACCCGGTCGGCGTCGGGCTCGACTCGCACCGAGTCCCGGGTCTCCCTGGGCCCGAACCGCGCCCACACGGGCTCGAGCGCGCGACGCTGGTTGACGGTGGAGGCGAGGAAGAGGCACTCGCCGTGCACCGACCACGCCGGCGAAGCCTGGCCGCGCCGGGGCTCGCGCAGCTCGCGCATCTGCTCTGGATGGACTCGGTGGGGCGGGTGGCGCTCGAGCGCCCGCGGACGCCCCAGGACCGCGAGCGTGGGCAGCGCGATCCACGCGATCGGCTCGGAGCCGTAGTCGGCTCGCAGGCGGTCGAGAAAGGACCTGAGCCGGCGGTAGCGCCTGGCATTGCGACTGTAGGAAGGAAGCTTCGTGGTCGCAGTCATCGTGTCTCGGGGAGGCCGTGTACTGGGGCGGGCGCTGCCCCAGACGGGTCGCAATTCTAGGCACATCGGTAGCCCGCCCGCCTGGGCCGGACCTCGTGAAGGCACGGAGCGTGGCGCTACGCCGTGGCCTCGACCGGCGCCGAGGCCTTGCTGAACCTCAGCTCGCCGCCCTCGACATCCACCCGCACCCTGTCGCCCTCGCGAAACTCGCCCTCGAGCAGCTTCAGCGCCAGGCGGTCGATCAGCTGCTTCTGGATCACCCGCTTCAGCGGCCGGGCGCCGTAGGTCGGGTCGTAGCCGAGGTTGCCGAGCAGGGTCCGCGCGTCGTCCGTGAGCTCGATCTCGAGTCCCTTCTCGCGCACCCGGCCGGCGAGCTGCTCGACCTGGAGCTCGACGATCCGGCCCAGGTCCTCGCGGCTGAGGCGGTGGAAGATCACCGTGTCGTCGACCCGGTTCAGGAATTCGGGCTTGAACGTGACCGCGAGGATCTCCTCGATCCGCTCCCGAATCCGCTCGTCGATCGCTTCCCCGGCGATTTCCGCGGAGCCGACGTTCGAGGTCATGATCAGGATCGTGTTGGTGAAGCTCACCGTGCGGCCCTGGCCGTCCGTGAGCCGGCCGTCGTCCATGATCTGAAGCAGGACGTTGAAGACGTCCGGATGGGCCTTCTCGATCTCGTCGAGGAGCACGACCGCGTAGGGCGGCGACGCACGGCCTCGGTGAGCTGGCCGCCCTCCTCGTAGCCCACGTAGCCTGGGGGAGCGCCGATCAGGCGGGCGACGGTGTGCTTCTCCATGTACTCGGACATGTCGAGCCGGACCACCGCCTGCTCGGAGTCGAACATGAACTCCGCAAGGGCGCGCGCCAGCTCCGTCTTGCCCACGCCGGTGGGCCCCAGGAACAGGAAGACGCCGATCGGCCGGCTGGGCTCGGAGAGGCCGGCGCGGGAGCGCCGCAGCGCGTTGGAGACCGCCTCGACGGCCTCGTCCTGGCCCACGATCCGCTCGTGGAGCCGCTCCTCCATGTGGATCAGCTTCTCGACCTCGCCCTCCATCAGGCGCGAGACCGGGATTCCCGTCCACTTGGAGACCACCTGGGCGACGTCCTCCTCGGTCACCTCCTCGGTCAGCATCGAGCCGCCGTCGCGGTGGAGCTCGGTGAGTCGCGCCTGCTGATCGGCGACGGTCTTCTCCAGCTCCGGGATCTCGCCATAGCGCAGCGTCGCCGCGCGCTCCAGGTCGGCGTCGCGCTCGGCGCGCTCGGCCTCGCGGTTGGCCTCCTCGAGGCGGGCCTTTGCTTCCTTGATCGCCTCGATCGCCCCCTTCTCGTTCTGCCAGCGGGCCTTCATCTCGCCGGAGCGCTCGCGCAGCTCGGCGAGCTCGGCCTCGATCGCCTCGCGGCGGGCAATCGACGCCTCGTCCTTCTCCTTCTTCAGCGCCTCGCGCTCGATCTCGAGCTGCTGGATACGGCGCTCGACCTCGTCGATCTCGGTGGGCATCGAGTCGATCTCGATCTTCAGCCGGGAGGCCGCCTCGTCGATCAGGTCGATCGCCTTGTCGGGTAGGAAGCGGTCGGCGATGTAGCGCTCCGACAGCGTCGCCGCGGCGACGATCGCCGCGTCCGAGATCCGCACCCCGTGGTGAACCTCGTAGCGCTCCTTCAGCCCCCGCAGGATCGCGATCGTGTCGCCGACGTCCGGCTCGCCGATCAGCACCGGCTGGAAACGGCGCTCCAAGGCGGCGTCCTTCTCGATGTGCTTGCGGTACTCGTCGAGGGTGGTGGCCCCGACCGCTCGCAGCTCCCCGCGCGCCAGCATCGGCTTCAGCAGGTTGGCGGCGTCCACGGCGCCCTCGGCGGCGCCCGCGCCGACGATCGTGTGCAGCTCGTCCATGAACAGGACGATCTGGCCCTCGGCGGCCTGGATCTCCTTCAGCACCGCCTTGAGGCGCTCCTCGAACTCGCCGCGGTACTTGGAGCCCGCCAGCAGGGCGCCGATGTCGAGCGCGATCACGCGCCGGTCGCGAAGGCTCTCGGGGATGTCGCCGGCGACGATCCGCTGTGCGAGACCTTCGACGATCGCCGTCTTGCCCACCCCCGGATCGCCGATCAGCACCGGGTTGTTCTTGGTTCGCCTCGACAGCACCTGGATCACGCGCCGGATCTCCTCGTCGCGGCCGATCACCGGGTCGAGCTTGCCCTGCTCCGCCTCGGCTGTGAGGTCACGGCCGAACTTCTCCAGCGCCTGCATCGTGTCCTCGGGGTTCGGCGAGGTGACGCGGTGCGGCCCGCGGACCTCCGAGATTCCCTTCAGGAGCGAGTCGCGGTCGGGCAGGAGGTCGCTCAGCCCGGAGGCCTTGTCGGCGAGGGCGAGCAGGAGGTGCTCGGTGGAGATGTACTCGTCGCCGAGCCCGGCCA
This sequence comes from uncultured Actinomycetes bacterium, assembly GCA_963721735.1. Lineage (GTDB taxonomy): Bacteria > Actinomycetota > Thermoleophilia > Solirubrobacterales > 70-9 > AC-56. The sequence continues at coordinate 294,440 of CAVRKX010000015.1, read as the reverse complement.
TCTCCTTCTCCGCCCGCTGCAAGGTACGCACGAATGCCTGCGAGGGCCGCAGGTCGGGATCGGCATCGCCGCTCAGGCGCGGCAGACCGTCGATCGCGGCGAGCGTCCGCTGGCGGATCGAGGGGACGTCGGCGCCGAGCTTCTGGAGGACCGGCACGACCAGTCCGTCCTCCTGATCGAGCAGCGCGAGCAGGAGGTGCGCCGGGGCGACCTCGGTGTTGCGGTGCTCGGAGGCGAGCCGCTGGGTGGTGGCCACGGCCTCTTGGGACTTGATCGTGAAGCGGTCTGGCTGCATGTGTAAAGCCTACCGGGTTTATAGCCCGATGTAAAGGAAATCTATGTCCCTAGGACTTAGATGTGACCTTGGCGTGGGATCCGCATGGAACCGGCGCGATGAACGATACTCGTGCCGCATGCACGTACCCACGCGAAGTTCCACAATCCGCACACGGGCGAGCGGATCAACTTGCTGGCGACCGCCGAGGAGACCGGCGGGGAGCTGACCCGGATGGAGATCCGGGTGACGCAGGGGCCGGCGGACTGGGTGGGCCCCGACCACTTCCACCCGATCCAGGAGGAGCGCTTCGAGGTCGTGTCCGGCGCCCCGATCTTCCGGATCGCGGGCATCGAGCGCGGGGCGAAGCCCGGCGACGTGGTCACGGTGCCGGTCGGCGTCTCGCACATCTTCAGGAACGGTGGAGACGAGGAGCTTCGCATGATCAGCGAGTACCGGCCGGGCTTGAAGTCCGTGGAGATCTTCTTTGCGACCTTCTTCGGGCTGGCCGCGGAAGGCAAGATCGACGAGCGCGGCAGGCCACGCTTGCTCCAGTCGGTGCTGACCCTGTGGGAGGTCCGCGACTACTTCGTGGTCAGCCGGCCGCCGCGGAGCGTGCAGCGCCTGCTCTTCCCGCCCCTGGCCGCCCTCGCCCGTCTGCGGGGCTACCGAGCGAGCTATCCCGAATAGGGCGCGGCGCGGATCCTACGAGCGCCGGCCCTGAGTCCCCTGCGGCGGCAGTTCGGCGCTTCACACCCGCTTAGCAAGCGGCGGACACACGCCGCATAGGTTGGCGGTCCTGATGAGGCCGCCGACCCGCGCCCAGGATGCGCCGCCGATCGGAGGCCGGCAGGGTGAGGGGACGATCAGGGTGCAGCGAGACCGCGAGCTGGAGACCGCGCCCCAGCCGGGGCCGGGTCTGGCGCCGGACTCATCGAGCGGCGAGGACCGACAGTTGCTGGCGATCGAGATCCCCGGCAGCTGAATCTTCGACCTGGGCTTCCTTATGGCATCACATGGATGGCTTGGACAGCCCAGGTCGCCTCGCGGCTACCGGCGCTGGCCACGAGTGCGGCGAGCCGGCCGCTCGACCCGGATCTTGACCGGCTCTGAGCCACCGGGCGGAACGATCTCGCGGGCGTCGTAGGCGCCGTAGGGCACGAGCTCGGCCCGGAAGGACCGCTTCACCCGGTCGATCTCGGCCAGCATCTCGCTCTCCAGCGCGTCCGCCACGTCGCGCATCTTGCTGAGCTCGCGCCGGGTGCGCTCCAGCTGGCGCTCGAGCTCGAGCACCGTCTCCACGCCCGCGAGGTTGAGGCCCTCCTCGGCGGTCATGCGCTGGATGCGGCGCAGCCGCTCGACGTCCTCGAACGAGTAGAGGCGGGTGTTCTTTGCCGACCGCTTCGGGGTGATCAGGCCCCGCGCCTCGTATATGCGGAGCGTCTGCGGATGCATCGCCGCGAGCTCCGCGGCGACAGAGATCATGAACACGCCGCGCGCCTCGTCGAACCCAGCCCTGGGCTCGGCCTTGGCGCGCCTGCCGCGCGGCCTCCTGTCCCCACCATCGGTCACGACTCGCCTACTTTGGACCCCCGCGCGGACGCCTCACGCAGCAGGCGCTCCCGCGGCTCGTGGTCGTTCATCGCCTCGGCGAACTCGCCCAGGGCCTCCTTTTGCTCGCGGGTCAGGTCGCGCGGGACCTCGATCTCGAGCCGGTAGAGGATGTCGCCGCGCCCGCGCCCGCCCGCCTTGGACGGCCCCTCGCCCCGGAGCCGCTGGACCGTCCCGTGCCGGGTTCCCGCTGGAACGCGAATCCGCTTGGTCCCGCTCAAGGTCGGCACCTCGACCGTCGCCCCCTGGATCGCCTCGGCGATCGTGATCGGCACGGTCACCTCGAGGTTGCCGTCGGCACGCTGCTTGAACACCGGCGAGGGCGTGACGCGCGTGGTGACGTACAGGTCCCCGGGCGGGCCTCCGCGCGGCCCGTCCTCCCCCTTGCCGGCGACCCGGATCCGACTGCCGTCCCGGATGCCGGCCGGAACCCTGACCCGGTAGCGCTTGCGCTGCATGGTGAGGCCGGAGCCGGCGCACGTCTCGCACGGGCTCTCGATCACCTCGCCGCGTCCCCCGCAACGGGGACATGGCTGGCTGATCGAGAAGAAGCCCTGGCTCTCGGCGTCGATGCCCCGCCCACCGCACCGGGGGCAGACGGTAGGCGACGTGCCGGGCTTCGCGCCGCTGCCGCGGCAGGTGGCGCAGGTGGCCTGCTTCGGCACCGTCACCGCGACCTCGACCCCCTCCATCGCCTGCTCGAACGACAGCTGCACCTCGGTCTCCAAGTCGCGCCCTTGGACGGGGTCCTGGCGGCCGCCCCCGCGGCGCCCGAAGACGGTCGAGAAGATGTCGCCGAGGTCAGAGGTGAAGCCCCCGCCGCTGAATCCCCGCGGACCGAAGCCGGAGAACATGCCGCCCGCGTCGTACTGCTTGCGCTTCTCGGGATCAGACAGCGTGTCGTAGGCCTCCTGGACCTCCTTGAAGCGCTCCTCGGATTCCTTGTCGCCCTGGTTGCGGTCGGGGTGGTACTTACGGGCCAGCTTGCGGTACGCGCGCTTGATCTCGTCCGCGGTCGCGCTGCGCGAGACCCCTAGCACCGAGTACAGGTCGCGGGGCGCCACTCGTCTAGCCGCCCGCTACTCGCTTACCACGACCCGCGCCGCCCGCAGCACCTGGCCGTCGAGGTGATAGCCCTTCTCGATCGTCTCGACCACGAATCCTGGCTCGACGCCGTCGCCGCCGGCCCGCACGGACAGGGCCTCGCAGGTCGCGGGGTCGAACTTCTCGCCGGTGGGGTCGTAGGACTCCACGCCGGCGCGGGCCAATGCCGCGCGCAGCTCGCCGTACACCAGCGCCACCCCGCGGGCCAGCGCCTCGTGAGCGGAGACCTCCTCGCTGGGCGCTTCGCCCGCCTCGATCGAGGGCGTACCCGTCTCCGGGTCGATGCCGGCGGCCCGCAGGGCGCGCTCCAGGTTGTCGAGCGCCGGCACCAGCTCCCGGGCGAGCCCCGCCTTACCGCGCCGTTCGGCCTCCTGCGTCTCGCGCGCGGCTCGCTTGCGGTAGTTCTCGAAGTCGGCCCGGGCTCGCTGGGCGATCTCCAGGTACTCGTCGCGTTCCCGCTGGACGTTTGCAAGCAGGGCATCGAGGTCGGCGTCGACCGCGGCGGCCGAGTCGCTATCGCCCTCCGACTCGCTATCGACGGGCGCCTCCATATCGACCTCGTGACCGTCGGGCGCGCCCGCGGGCCTACGAACGCTCGTCATCTACCACCTCGGCATCGACGACCTCTTCCTCGGCCTCCGCGGGTCCGCCATCCGCCGAGGCCCCGTCGCCGCCCGCCGGCTGGGCGGCTGCCTGCTGCTCGGCGGCCGCCTGGTAGATCTGCTCCGAGACCTTGTGGAAGGCGGCTTGGAGGGCGTCTGTCTTCGCCTTGATCTCCTCGACGTTCTCGGAGGAGAGCACGCCCCTTACGTCGGCGATCGCCTTCTCGATCTCCTCCTTCGCGGACGAGTCGATCTTGTCGCCCATCTCGCCGAGCTGCTTCTCGGCCTGGTAGGCGGCGTTCTCGGCCAGGTTGCGGGCCTCGGCCAGCTCCCGCTGGCGCCGGTCCTCCTCGGCGTGGGCCTCCGCGTCCTTGACCATCTGCTCCACCTCCTGCTCGGCGAGGCCCGAGCCGCCCTTGATCTCGATGGTCTGCTCCTTGCCGGTGCCCAGGTCCTTGGCCGCGACGCTGAGAATCCCGTCGGCGTCGATGTCGAAGGCGACCTCGATCTGCGGCACGCCGCGGGGAGCCGGCGGGATGCCGGTCAGCTGGAACTTGCCCAGCGACTTGTTGTAAGCGGCCATCTCGCGCTCGCCCTGCAGGACGTGGACCTCGACCGACGGCTGGTTGTCGTCGGCGGTCGAGAAGATCTCCGACTTGCGGGTCGGGATGGTGGTGTTGCGCTCGATCAGCTTGGTGAACACCCCTCCCTTGGTCTCGATTCCGAGCGACAGCGGGGTCACGTCGAGCAGCAGCACGTCCTTGACGTCGCCGGCCAGCACACCCGCCTGGATCGCGGCGCCGATCGCCACCACCTCGTCCGGGTTGACGCCCTTGTGCGGATCCTTGCCGGTCAGCTCCTTCACCTTCTCCTGAACCGCGGGCATCCGGGTCATGCCGCCGACCAGGACCACGTGCTCGATCTCGGAGGCGCCGGCGTCGGACAGGGCCTGCTTGACGGGGGAGACGATGCGCTCGAGCAGCTCCGAGGTGATCTCGTTGAGCTTCGCCCGGCTGAGCTTCATCTCCAGGTGCTTCGGCCCGCTCTGATCGGCGGTGATGAACGGCAGGTTGATCTGCGTCTCCTGGGTGGTGGAGAGCTCGATCTTCGCCTTCTCGGCTGCCTCGTAAAGGCGCTGGAGGGAGTTCTTGTCGGCGGAGAGGTCGATTCCCTGGTCGCGTCTGTACTCCGCGACCATCCACTCGACGATCGCCTTGTCCCAGTTGTCGCCGCCCAGGTGGTTGTCGCCGGCGGTCGCCTTGACCTCGAACACCCCGTCCCCGATCTCCAGCACGGATACGTCAAAGGTGCCGCCGCCGAGGTCGAAGACCAAAATCGTCTGGTCGGACTCCTTGTCGAGGCCGTAGGCGAGCGAGGCGGCGGTGGGCTCGTTGATGATCCGCTTCACCTCGAGGCCGGCGATCTTGCCGGCGTCCTTGGTCGCCTGGCGCTGGTCGTCGTTGAAGTAGGCGGGGACGGTGATCACCGCCGAGTCGACCGTCTCGCCGAGCTTGGCTTCGGCGTCGGCCTTCAGCTTCTGGAGGATCATCGCCGAGATCTCCGGCGGCGAATACTGCTTGCCTCGCACCTCGACGCGGACGTCGCCGTTCGGGCCGGCGACGACCTTGTAGGGGACGATCGTCTCCTCCTCCTTGACCTCGGCCTCCTTTCGGCCCATGAAGCGCTTGATCGAGAAGATCGTGTTCTCCGGGTTCATCACCGCCTGGCGCTTGGCCGCCGTGCCGACCAACCGATCGCCGGAGTCGGGGAAGGCGACGACCGATGGGGTCGTGCGGCCTCCCTCGGCGTTCTCGAGCACGCTCGCGTCGCCGCCCTCGAGCACGGCTACGCACGAGTTGGTCGTACCGAGGTCGATGCCGATAGTCTTCGCCACTGGGCGCTCCTTCTAGGTCGCTCTCACAAGAAATCTGAGTCTCAGGCTAGCAGATGTTCCGCGAGGCTCGGGGCGGTGGCGGGTTTCAAAAAGGGCACCGAGGGGAGGCGCGCGAGCCCTCTGGGGCCATGCTTATGACTTTGAGCCCGTATAGGGGACACAAAGTCATGAGCGTCCCGCTTCCTTACCCCTACCCAGCCCTCACGCGGCTCCGCGGAGCCGCGACGGCCGGGAGTTGGGGATCAGTTCGCTAGGGCCCGGGTATGTACTCCACGTTGTTGGCCACGAACTGAGCCACCGCCCTCGCCTGGGCGCCCTGGAGGATCCCCTTGGGCATCCTGCCCTCCCTGCCCTCGACGATCGCGCTGTAGACGATGTCTGTGTTCCCCTCCACCGTTTCGGGATCCTTCGGGCCAGTGCCGAACCGGAAGTCCAGATCGGGCCCGATCACTCCGTCGGTGCCGGCCGCGGCCAAGGTGTGGCAGGCGCCGCAGTTGATCTGGAACAGCTCCAGCCCCTGCTGATCGGCGGCCGGGACCGAGCCCTCCGGTGAGGCGTCGCTCGACCCATCCTCGGCGATGGCCCAGAACGGCAGCACGACGAGGCAGATGGCCGCGAAGATGCCGAAGATTACGAAGGGCCGCTTGCTCATTCGACTTCCCCCGTGGCCGCTCGGAGGCCCCGGTGGCGCCGAGATACTAACGGCCGCACCGCCGCCGTCGGCAAGCGGCCAGCCCCAGTCGCGAAGGGCCGGTTTGGGATTCCGCGCGGGCTGCGATATACCTAGAGGGAGCACGAGCGTGAGCCATAGCGCCACTCGGGCTGGATCGGATGATGGCAGCGCGAGACGAGATGGCTAACCGCGAACGACTACCAAAGCCCACGCCTGCGGAGCACGCGGTGGCCGATTTGCTGCCCATCGGCGCCGACGAGGAGACGGCCCGGGCGGCGCTGGAGGACGTTCCCTTCTGGTTTCACACCTTCTCGCTCAACAACGGTGCCCTCTACACGCCCGGCGTGGCGCGCGACCACCGCTACCGGATCCCCGTCCTGCCCGACGACTTGAGCGGCATGAGCGTGCTCGACGTGGGGACCTTCGACGGCTTCTATGGCTTCTTGGCCGAGGCCCATGGGGCGGAGCGTGTGGTTGCGGTGGACAACGAGCAGTACCGCGACTGGGTGCACGCTCGGTGGGGCGTCGAGCTTGAGGGTGGCGAGGGCTTCCGCACGATCGCCGAGCTTCTGGACTCCGAGGTGGAGTACCGGCGCCTCGACGCGTTCGACCTCGACCAGCTCGACGAGCGGTTCGACCTGATCTTCTGTTTCGGGATCCTGCACCGGGTCGAGAACCCGCTGGGCCTGCTCAGGGTCCTGCGCCGCCGGCTCGCCCACGGCGGTTACGTGCTCCTGGAGACCTACGGGGTAGTCAACCGCGAGCTGGAGCCCCAAGCTGCGATGCACGTCTGCGAGGCGGGCGAGGTCTACGCTCGCGACGACTATGTCTATTGGGGCTTCACCGGCGAGAGCCTGGCTCGTCTCGCCGACCACGCCGGGTTTGGCAGCGTGGAGATCGTGGACACGCCCGTGATCGACGGCCACCCACGGATCATCGGCACGCTGGTCGCCGGCGAGTGACGACGTCACACTCTCGTAACACCGGCGGGGCCGGCGTTTAGTGCCATGTTTGTATGCAAATTCCAGCGCTTTACGCACACCGCCTCGGTCGCGCCTATGGGCCCGACTCCTCGGCCACGGCCCTGGCCGGGTCGTTGGCGGCCGGGGTCGACGGCCTCGAGACGGATGTCTGCCTGACTGCGGACGGCGAGCTGGTCCTACTTCACGATCCTCTCCTGACGCTCGGCACCACGCTCGACGGCTGGGCGCATGAGCGCAGCGCCGCCGAGATTCTCCGTGCTCGGATTCTCGATCGTGACCGCGAGCCGACGGCAGAGCGGCCGATGACGCTGGACGAGCTACTGGCCGTCACCCCGGACGATGTGCCGATTCAGGTCGAGGTCAAGGCGCACGCCGACCCGGAGCTCGCCCGCCGCACCGCCCAGGTCCTCTGTGAGCGCTACCGTGGCGGGCCCGAGCGGCGCCGCCTCGAGCTGATCAGCTTCCACTCGTCGGCGTGCGCCACGGCGGCTGCCCATCGCTTGAGATCCCGCCTCGTGATCTGGGCCGAATACGCGCCGGAGGCCCTCGCCGCATGGGCCGTCAGCCGCGGAGTCACCGGGGTTTCGGTGGAGCACTTCCTGCTGGGGTCGAAGCTCGCAGCGGTGTTCCGCCTCGCGGGCCTGAGTGTCAGCACCGGCACGGTGAACGACCCCGAGTCGCTTGCTCGGGTCACGGAGCTGGCGCGCCCGGACGCGGTATGCACCGATCGTCCGGCCGAGCTCCGCGCCGAGGCGCTGAGGCTGGAGGAGGCACCGTCAACCTCAGCACTCCTCGGCGCGGAACCCGCGCCGGCGGCGTCTAGCGCACCAGCAAGTTGCTGAACACTCCCGCGTGGTCGGAATCCCAGAATCCGTTCACGGGCTGCCGTCCGGTCACGGACGAGGCCACCAGACCGATGGCCTGTGGCGCATTGGTGAGAATGTGATCGACCTGGTGGTCGAAGTCGCTGACGCTGCCGCCACCGTTCTGGGTGATGATGTCCGCATCCAGGCAGCAGCTGAGCGGATTTGCGGTGCTGCGATTCCGGAACCTGTGGTTCAGGAGCACGTTGTAGGCGAGGCGATCGCCGCCCTGAACCGTGTCGTCGTCTGAGTTCAGGTCCCCGATCAGGATCACCGGTATCGGGCCCGTGGCCGGGCCGCCCGGCTCGACCAGCTCCCGCGCCTGATCCCGACGGATCGTCGGGCTTCCGAACGCCTCCAGATGGGTGTTGACGAACCGGAACTTGTGGCTGTTTCTAACCGTCACGTCGGCCTGAGTCCAGCCGCGCAGGACGTGCACGGTCAAAGTGCCGGCGACCGTTGGCGCATAGTGGTGCTCGAAGTGGCCGGCCCTGACGTTCGTCGTGGTTACGCGGTCGGTGCGGGCGAGAATGACGTCGCGCATCGTCAGGCGATCGTTCTCCTCGCCGTCGCACTGGGCCGGGCAGGCGTTGCCGTCCCCGGGGACGCCGTTGTAGTCGGTGGGCGCCTCGAAGTCGAACTCCCGCTGGGAGATCACGACCCGGTAGCGCGTCTGGCCCTCGTTGAGCCGTCTGAGCAGGTCCCTCAGGAAGTCGTACCTGACGGTCGACGCGGTGAAGTCACAGCCGTAGGGCGAGTCCTCATCCGGCACGCCGTTGCACGTGAAGGGCGCGGCGTTGTTCACGGGCCCGTACCTCCACAGCGCCACCTCCTGCAGCCCGACCACGTCGGGCCGCTTGTCCAGGATCTCCTGAGCCAGCCCCCTGGCGCGGACAGGAAAGTTGTTGGTCTCGACGTCGCGGACGATCTGGCCGTTGGCGACCACGAACTCGTTGGTGCTTCCGGCGTTGATCGCGGGGGTCAGGTCGGCTCCCAGATACACGTTGCGGGTCATGACCCTGACGTTGACGTCGTCGGCGGCCGGAGCGCTCGCGGGCGAGGCGAGCATGGCCGCGGCGATCCCGCTTGCCAGCAAGATGCCCGCGAGCCGCGCACGTCGTCGGGAACCGGCGCCGGCGGGACGGGCGAATGAACGGTGCCTCAAGATGTTCCTCCCTCTGTCTGCCTCCGGGAGAGCGCTCCATCCGCCTAGAGCCGGCGTCTGGGCGAACCCCCCGATCTCCGCTGCGCAGTGTATCCGCTGGTCAGGTGCCGGCGATCTCTCGAGCGGCGACGATCCGCCGCGAGCCCTCGCCAGTAGGGGCACATGCGGCGCAGCGCGCACTCGTGGCACCGCGGCCGCGGCCGGCAGACGGCGCGGCCGTGGCCAATCAGGTTGATGTGCAGCTCGTAGGCGTCTTCGGGGTCGACCACGCGCACCATCTCGTCGTGCGCCTCCTCGAACGAGGCGCGCTCGCGAAACAGGCCCAGGCGTCCACCGACGCGGTAGACGTGCGTGTCCACGGGGATCTCGGGACGGCCGAAGGAGAAGAGCAGCACGCAGGCGGCCGTCTTGCGTCCCACCCCCGGCAGGGAGGTCAAGAACTCGAGCGCCTCGGCGCGCGGCGCATCCTCCAGCCAGTCGAGATCGGGGTGGGCGCCGAGCGTACGCAGGATCGCCTGGATGCGCGGCCCCTTTGTGTTGCCGAGCCCGCCGGGGCGGATCGCCTCGATCACCGCGACGCTCGGCGCGTCGCGAACCCCCTCCCAGCTGGGAAAGCGCGATCGCAGGCGCTCATAGGCGAGATCGCGGTTGGTGTCGGAGGTGTTCTGCGAGAGCACGGTGCGAACCAGCTCCGCGATCGGATCGCCGTGCGGGTCAGCGACCGGCCGGCCATAGAGGCGGCGCAGCCGGTCGCGGATCGCGCGGACGCGGCGCTTCGGCGGGCGCTTCCAGCTCATCTCGGCCCTACCTTGGCAGGTGTGGCGCCGCGCGCGGCGAAGGCCGTCACCTGCGCCAGTCGCCGCGCCATTTACAATTCCGCAACCTCCGTGCGCCCCGCCGTTCACACCGTGGTCCGTCTCGTCCACAGCCTCGGCCGACGTCTGCCCCGTGGCTGGGGTGACCTGCTGCGCCAAATCGCGTTCTTCTTCGTTGCCTACCAGGGCTACCAGCTCGTGCGCGGGATCGCCGACGGCCGGGATGCCGTGGCGTTCGCGAACGGTGGCCATGTGATGCAGCTCGAGCGCTCCCTGGGCGCCTTCTTCGAGCCCGGTTTCCAGCAGGCGTTCCTATCCCACACGTGGTTGATCGAGATCGCCAACTGGATGTACTTCAACAGCCACTTCGTGGTCACGATCTCGTTCCTGGTCTGGCTCTACTTGTTTCGCAACGAGAACTTCAACTTCGTCCGCAACATGTTCATGGTCGCCATGGGGCTCGCCCTGGTCGGCTACGCGCTGTTCCCCACCGCGCCGCCGCGCATGTTCCCGAGCGCCGGGTTCACCGACACGATCGAGGTGTTCACGAACATGAACCAGGACTCGGCCGTCAACAGCGTGCTGGTCAACCCCTACGCGGCGGTGCCCAGCATGCACGTCGCCTTCTCGCTGATGATCGCCGTGCCGGCGATGAGCCTCGCCCGCAGTGTCTGGGCGCGAGCCCTGTGGTCCGGCTACCCGCTGCTCGTCTTCTTCGTGATCACGGTCACCGCGAACCACTACTGGTTCGACGCGGCCGCCGGAGCCGCGGTGGCATGCCTCGCGGCGCTGTCGGCGCATCAACTAGCGCGCATGCGCCCGCACGCCTGGTCCTGGCGGGGCGAGACGACGGACGAGGCGCCCGCCTGACGGCGGAGCCCCACCGCTCGCGCCCTGAGCCGGCTGTCCCGAGCGACGGAGCTGAAGGGGACGCCGGAGTTGCGTCGTTTCGGGACTACGCGCGAGGCCGCCTGATCGAGTCCCGCCTCACGCCGAACGCCATCTCGGTCACCGGCCTCACCCTCAATCTGGCCGCTGCCGTGCTGATCACCCAGCGGCTCTTCTTCCTCGCGGGCATCGCCTTCATCGTCGGCTCGGTGATGGACACGCTCGACGGGCGGTACTCGCGCATGTCGGGCAAGGGGACGCTGTTCGGGGCCTTCCTCGACTCGACCCTCGACCGGATCGAGGAGGGGATCGTGCTGACGGCGGTCGCCTGGTACTTCGCCGACTCGGGCAACGCGATCGCCGCCTCGGCCTGCGTGCTCACCGTGCTCGGCTCGCTGATGGTGTCCTACACCCGCGCACGAGCCGAGGCGCTCGGGGTGGAGTGCACCGTGGGAGTCGCCACCAGGCCGGTCCGGGTGGTGCTTCTGTCGATCGGGTTGGTGTTCGCAAAGGGGGCCGGAGTGCTCGACGTGGAGTTGCTCGCCCCGGCCATCTACGCTATGGGGGCGCTCACGGCGCTCACCGTGGGGCAGCGCGTGTGGCACGTGCGCGCCCAGCTCAGCGCCCCGGAAAAGGTGTAACCCAAGGGCGGCTGGGGCGGTAGTAGGAACCCCCACCCCGCCGCGAGGAGGACTTCGCACGCGATGAGCACGGAAAACGAAGCAACGCACGACGGCGCCATGTCCAACGGCCACCGGATCGACGACGGCAAGGTTCGGGTCGCCATCGTCGGCGTCGGAAACTGCGCCAACGCCTTCGTCCAAGGCATTGCCCATTACCGGGACGCCGACCCGACCGAGCAGGTCCCCGGCCTCATGCACGTCGACCTTGGCGGCTATCACGTGCGCGACATCGAGTTCGTCGCCGCGTTCGACATCGACTCGGAGAAGGTCGGCAAGGACCTCTCGGAGGCGATCTGGTCGGGCCCCAACGACACGATCAAGTTCGCGGAGGTGCCGCCGCTCGGGGTGCCCGTGCACCGGGGCATGACTCATGACGGGCTCGGCAAGTACCTCAAGCAGAAGATCACGAAGGCGCCCGGCCCGACCGACGACGTGGTCGGCATCCTCCAGGACACAAAGGCCGATGTCCTCGTCTGCTACCTGCCGGTCGGCTCCGAGCAGGCGACCAAGTGGTACGTGGAGCAGGCGCTCAAGGCGGGCGTTGGGTTCGTCAACTGCCTACCGGTGTTCATCGCCCGCGAGGACTACTGGACGGGTCGCTTCCGCGAGGCGGGCTTGCCGATCATCGGCGATGACATCAAGTCCCAGGTCGGCGCGACCATCGTTCACCGTCAGCTTGCGCGCCTCTTCCACGACCGGGGCGTGCGCGTCGAGCGCACCTCGCAGCTCAACGTCGGCGGCAACATGGACTTCTACAACATGCTGGAGCGCGAGCGGCTTGCCTCCAAGAAGGAGTCGAAGACCAACGCCGTGACCTCGATCATGGGCCACGAGCTGCCGCCGGACGACGTCTACATCGGCCCCTCCGACTACGTCGCGTGGCTCACCGACCGCAAGTGGGCCCACATCAGGCTGGAGGGCCGCTCGTTCGGTGACGTGCCGCTCAACCTCGAGCTGAAGCTCGAGGTATGGGATTCGCCGAACTCGGCCGGGATCGTGATCGACGCCACTCGGATCGTGAAGCTGGCGCTCAACCATGGGATCGCGGGCGAGCTCGACGGGCCCTCGAGCTACCTGATGAAGTCGCCACATACCCAGCGGCCCGACGACGAGGCCCGCGAGCTGACCGAGGAGTTCATCCGCCAGCACGCGCGGAAGGCCGCGGGCGAGCGCGCCGCGGAGCTCAGGGCCGAGGCCTAACGGGCCGGACGGCCCACTCGCGCGACCCGGCGGCTCCCGGCCGGTTTCCGCCTCCGCCTGGCCGCCGCGCCGCTTCGCCGCGCCGCTTCTATCCTGCCCCCGTGGCCCGCGAGCGCCTCTCGATCGCCCAGGTGAGCCCCCACCCATGGGGGACGCACCACGAGGTCAACGAGTTCGTGGCGCGGGTCTCGGCCGAGCTCGCCGAACGGGGGCACAGGGTGGTGGTGGCGGCCCCCGCCACCTCACGGTCGGCTGTTCGTGAGTCGCGCCGTGTGATCCGGGCTGCCCGCGAGCGACCAGCGGCGCTGTTCGACGGCTCCTGGAAGGGGGAGAGGGCCGGCGGCGACGGCGGGCCGCCGGTGCTGGCGGTGGGGTCGAGCCTGGCGATGCCGCGCGGCCCGGCCCCGCGCGCGGCGCCGGTGCCCATCGACCTCAGCCGGCCGCTCGAGGAGCTGCTCGGCGGGGTCGAGCTCGACATCGTCCACGTGCACGACCCATTCGCGCCCAGCGCCGCCTCGGTCGCGCTTCGGCACTCCCGCTCCCTGAACGTCGGCAGCTTTCACGAGCCGACCGAACGCATCCTCTCCACCCAGGTGGCCAGGCCCCTGGTCGAGATCTTCTTCGGCCGGCTCGACGCGCGCACGGCGAGCTGCCGCACCACGTCGGACCTGATGGAGCGCTTCTTTCCCGGCGCCTACGAGCTGGTCGAGCCGGGGGCCGACGGCGGAGTAGAGGGCTGGTGGCCACGGGTCGGGGGTGACGACGCGGACGCGAAGGCGGATCGCGAGCGGCCCGTGCGGATCGCCTTCTGTTTGCAAGAGGAGCGCGGCGCGCTGCGGCTCTTCCTACGGGCGCTGCGGCGGCTGCCGCTGGGACTCGATTGGGAGGCGGCGGTCTGGTGTGCCGGCGGGGACGAGGTTCGCGTAGCGCGCCGGCTGCGCGACCGGGTCCACCCCCTCGGCCCCCGCGAGGCGTCGCCGGAGGAGCTGATCGCGGGAGCGGATGTCGCCTGCGTCGCCTCCGGTGGTCCCCGGGTGGCTCCGGGCCTGGTGCGCAAGGCGCTCGCCACCGGGACGGTCCCGGTCGCCTCCGGCCTGTCCATATACGAGGAGCTGATCGGGGACGGCGAGCGCGGCCTGCTTTTCCCGCCCGGAGATGCGGTCACCTTGGCAGGCCAGCTCGAGCGACTGATCACGGAGCCGCGGCTGCGAGGCGACCTGGTTCGCGCAGCGGGGGGCACGGTTCCCGACTGGGGTGCGGTGGCCGGCCAGCTCGAGGACGTCTACCTGCCCCTGTGCGCCCGCCGACACGATCCCCGCGGCAACCCCGGCCTGCGCGGGCGACTCACGCGGAGGCGCTCGATTCACGTCGACCTCCACATGCACACGGACCACTCGCCGGATTGCGCCACGCCTGTGGAGGTTCTGCTGGCGACCGCCCGTGACCGCGGGCTGGGCGCGATCGCGATCACCGACCACAACGAGATCTCGGGCGCGCTCGCCGCGCGCGAGGTCGCCGAGCAGATGGGGGGGATCAAGGTGATCGTCGCGGAGGAGGTGAAGACGGCCGAGCAGGGCGAGGTCATCGGGCTGTTCATCGAGCAGAAGATCCCCAGGGGGATGACGATGAAGGAGACGATTGCCGAGATCCGGCGTCAGGGTGGCCTCGTCTACGTGCCCCACCCCTTCGACCGCCTCCACTCGGTACCCGACTACGAGCACCTCCTTCAGATGGTCGAGGAGATCGACATCCTGGAGGTGTTCAACCCGAGGGTGGCGCTGACGGCCTTCAACGAAGAGGCGGAGCGCTTCGCCGCCAAGTACCGCATCGTCCCCGGCGCCGGCTCGGACAGCCACGTCGCCCAGGGACTTGGAAGCGTGATGATCCGCGTGCATGACTTCGAGGGCCCCGAGGAGTTCCTGGAGGCGATGCGCGACGCGGACATCGTCAGAAAGCACAAGAACCTGATCTACGTCCAGGCGCTGAAGCTGCTCCAGGCCTCCAGGCCGAGCGGCGCTCGCCGCGCCGCGGCATCGGTGGGGGCCCGTCCCGTCAAGGGCGGCCGCCCGCGCCGCTCCGCGGCCTCGCGACGGGGGCGGAGCCGCCGCGCCCAAGGCAAGCCGTGATGCACGCTGAAGGAGCGGCGCCGGGGCCGTCAAAGAAGGCGCCAGCCCGAGGTCGATCCAGCGGGGGGAAACGAGGAGCCGGCTTGCCGACGACAGACGACGAGATCCAGGAGAAGTACCTAGAGCGCGCGATTCGCGAGCTCAACGAGCTGACCCATCGCCTTCAGGAATGCTCCCACTGCCCGCGCGGCAACCTGATGCCGGTGCTCGGCTCGGGCCATCCCCAAGCCGACGTCTTCCTGTTGAAGTTCGCTCCCACCGCGGCGGAGATCGAGGAGGGGGTGGCCTTCTACGGCCGGGCCGGCAATGCGCTGCGCAAGAGCTTCAAGCGCCTCAACATCGATCCGCTCGTGGTCTACGGGACGCTGTGCGTCAAGTGCCCGGTCTCGGACCCGTCGCTGGCCGGCGGGGAGTGCGTCGAGCGCATCGTCGAGGAGCTGGCGATCGTGCAGCCGCGCCTGATCGTGGCGATGGGGGAGCGCGCCCTGGAGACCCTCAACGAGATCGAGGTGCCCCTCGCGAGCACGCTCGAGGCCCGGTTGGGGGAGGTGCAGCGCTTCACGCCGACGATCGACGCCCTGTGCGTCCCCGACATCGACGAGTCGCTCGACTCGGAGGAGTCCAAGCGCGAGTTCTGGGCCGCCTTCCGCGTGCTCGGCGACTGGTACTCGG
Organism: uncultured Actinomycetes bacterium; assembly: GCA_963721735.1. Classification (GTDB taxonomy): domain Bacteria; phylum Actinomycetota; class Thermoleophilia; order Solirubrobacterales; family 70-9; genus AC-56. The sequence goes on along the minus strand of CAVRKX010000015.1, from coordinate 278,887 downwards.
AACTGCCGCCGTACTGACGAGGACCCCCAGGAGGGCGGGACCGCCTACTAAGCCGGAGCCGCCGCTTCGGCCAGCGCCGCCATCGTCTCGAGCTTGGCGCTCGCCAGGCTTCGCACCACCACCACGTCGAGCGGCGAGTAGCTGGAGAGCTCCGCTTGAACCCCCTCGCGGTCGGCGGCGGCGACGCCGACGGTGCCCGGGGGCTCGCCGAGGCGGGCGAAGTGGTTTCGATAGCCGTCGTGCAGATCGCGGTAGAAGGACTCCTCCTTGGCGAGCCGCTCCGCGGCGTCGGGGCCGGCGGCCGTGCGCACGTAGCCCAGCACCGGCGGTGGCTCACGACCGGCCTCGCGAGCGCCCGCGTGGACCTGGTCTCGCGCCCCCGCCGCGAACTCGGGGGTCATCCAGTTGAAGAAGGCCCCGTCGAAGTCGCTTCCGGCGAGGGCGCACATCCTCGGGCCCATCGCCGCGAGCACGAGCCTGACGCCGGGGAGCGCCTCGCGCAGCGTCCCGATGGCGTTGCGCATCGTCGTCAACGGCCGCTCGGAGAAGCCGGCGCCGAGTCCGATCCAAAGGCGCTGGCGGTCGAGGCCCAGCCGCTCGATCCTCTGGTTGATCTGGGCCGGCTGGTGGCGATCGAGCGCCATCACCGCCACGCCCAGCTCGAGTTGCTCGGAGCCCTCGGCGAAGGCCGCCAGGGTGTCGAGCCCGTTGGCCCCAGGGTGGTCGTTGGACCACATGGACGAGTAGCCGAGCGCCTCGCAGCGCTTCGGCGAGAGGCGTCGCGATCTCCGGGTCGAGCCCGGCGGCGACCCCGAGGCCACGTTCGGGGCTCACTTCTCGAGCAAGGCCACGCACTCGACGTGCGGGGTCTGCGGAAACATGTCGACCGGCCTCACACGCCGGAGCGTATAGCCGGCGTCGCTGAGCTGCGAGGCGTTCGGGGCGAGCGTCGTCGGGTTGCAGGAGACGTAGACGATTCGCGGCGCCCCGCACTCGACGACCCGCCGAACCACCTTCTTCGAGAGGCCGGCGCGCGGCGGGTCGACGACGACCACGTCGGGGCGGCCGGCCCGCTCGAGCAGTGGCCGAGCTCCAAGGCGCACGTCGGCTGCCAGGAAATGTGCGTTGGCGATCCCGTTGCGCCGCGCGTTCTCCTCGGCGTCGCCGACCGCCTCGCGGACGGTCTCGATCCCCCAAACCTCGCCCGCCTGGCGCGCGAGCGCCAGGCCGATCGTGCCCACTCCGCAATACAGGTCGAAGACCCGCTCGCGCCCGGAGAGCCCCGCGTAGTCGGCGGCGATCGCGTAAATGCGCTCCGCCGTCTCGGTGTTCGTCTGGAAGAACGCCGAGGCCGAGACCCGCAGCTTGAGGCCCGCCACCTCTTCCTCCAGGAACTCCTCGCCCAGCACGCCGGTCGGCCCGTCGGTGCCGCCGCCGGGCCCCTCGACCACGGTGTGCAGATCGACCGGCGGCTTGGCGAAGCTTGCCGGCGCGGTGACGAGCCGGGTCTGAAGCTGCCCTGTGCGGCGTCCCTCGCGGACCACCAGATTGCGCAGCACCCCCTGCTGCTGACGCTTCTCGTAGGCGGGGATCCCTTCGCGCCGCGCCCAATCGCGGACGAGGTTGCGCGCCGCGTTGTTGCGCTCCGAGGCCAGCAGGCAGTCGTCGGCGTCGATCACCTCCGCCCAGCTGCCACGGCGGTGGAAGCCGAGCGCCAGGCGGCCTTCCCGCTCGCCGAACGAGTACTCGAGCTTGTTGCGGTAGCGCCATTCGACGGCGGCGGGCTCGGCCGGCTCGAGCTCGAACGCGTCGAGCCCGCCGAGGCGGCGCAGGGCCTCGTCGACCTGCTTCGCCTTCTCGTCGAGCTGGCGCGCGTACGGCAGTCCCTGCCAGGGCGCGCCGGGGCAGGGCTCGCCGTCGTGGACGCATCGGTCGGCGATCCTCTCGGCGCTGGGATCCACCAGCTCGACGGCCTGTGCCTCCCCGAAGCTGCGCTTCGCCTTTGTCAACCGGGCGCGGACCCGATCGCCTGGCAGCGCCCCCGAGACGAAGACGACATAGCCGTTCGCCCGGGCCACACCGCGACCGCCCTGGGCGATCGAGTCGACGTCGAGCACCAGCTCCTCGCCCTGCCTGGGTCTCGGAGCTCCGTGGGCCGCCGGCTGTGCCATCACGCTTATCGTTGCAGCCCCTTGAGCTTCGACCTCGACGAATACCGGCGGCGGGCGGAGAGCTTCAGCGAGGAGCTGAGCCGCGAGTACTACCTGCACCTCGCCGGTCACAAGCCCGAGCTCGAGATCGAGCCCATCTACCAGGGCTACGCCGACCTGTTCGCCAGAGAGGACGTGGAGCGGTTGAGGGAGCTCCACGGCGCAGCCACCGGCGACGATGAAAGGCGCCGCCTTCGCTACCTGCTCCAGTTCGGGTTCGACGGGCTGCTCGGCCTCGAGACCCGGTCCGAGTCGGCTGAGCTGGCCGGGCTCGAGGCATCGCTCGAGGTCGATCCTGGCGATGGGGCGGTCCCGTATCGCGCGGTGCCGATCGAGCAGGCCAACGAGGCGCAGGCGGAGCGAAGGGCGGCGCTCGAGGAGGCGCGCAACGCCGTCCTCGAAGAGCGGCTGAACCCGCTCTATCGAACGGTGCTCGATCGCTCCCACGAGCTCTGCCGATCGCTGGGCTGGCCGAGCTATGCCGCGGCATACGCCGAGCTCCGCGCGCTCGACCTCGATGGGCTGGCCGGCCAGTGCGCCAACTTCCTCGAGGCCACCGAGGACGTCTACGCGAGCGCCGCCGATCCCCGGCTGGGACAGGTGGAGCTGCCCCCGCTGGGGAAGCTCCGCCGCTCTGACCTGCCGCGCTTCTTTCGCGCCGCGGACCTCGACGCGGCGTTCCCGGGCGACCGGCTGGTCGCCTCGTTCGCCGACACCGTCGGTGGGCTCGGCATCGACCTGCGCGGTCAGGCGAACGTTCACCTGGACGCCGAGCCCCGCCGAACGAAGTCACCTCGCGCCTTCTGCTCGACCCCCCGCGTGCCGGACGAGGTCTACCTGGTGATCGCGCCAACCGGTGGGCGGGACGACTACGGAGCCCTGTTTCACGAGGGCGGGCACGCCGAGCACTACGCGAACACCGACCCCGGCCTGGCGTTCGAGTTCCGGCACCTGGGCGACAACTCGGTGACCGAGTCGTTCGCGTTCCTGTTCGAGCACCTCGTCGAGGACACCGATTGGCTTCGCCACCAGCTCGGGGTCGAGGACCCCGGGCCAGCGGTCGAGCACGCCCGCGCCGTGAAGCTGGTGATGGTGCGCCGTTACGCGGCCAAGCTCGCTTACGAGCTCGCGCTGCACGGTCGCTCGGCCAAGCTCTCCGAGATGCCCGGCCGCTACTCGGAGCTCTTGACCGAGGCGATCCGCGTCCCCTGGCCCCGGGCGAGTTGGCTGGCGGATGTTGACGGCGGTTTCTACGCTGCTTGTTACCTGCGCGCCTGGGCGCTCGAGACCCACTGGCGAGCCGCGCTCGAGGAGCGGTTCGGCTCGCGCTGGTTTGCATCGCCCGAGGCGGGTCAGTGGTTGCGCTCGCTATGGCGCCGCGGCCAGCGACTCGACGCCGCCGAGCTGCTTGCCGAGACGCTCGGTGGCGAGCTCGACCTTGCCGTGATCTCAGCCGAGGTTGCCGGGCCGGCCGCCGAGGCGACGTGAGGAGGCTTGGTCCGAGCCCGACCTGCTAGCGGCTGAGCTGGCGGTCGATCTGTGCGAGCACGCCCTTGCGCGCCTTGCCGCTCTTCTCCCGCTGGCGCAGCTGGCGCAGCTCGGCCGGGCTCAGGTCGCCGAGGCGCGACTTGATTTGGCTCGCCGTGAGCTGGTCGTAGGCCGTGATCGGTCCCCCGGCGGAAACCCCCGCACGCCGGCGCAGGCGATCCGCCTGGGCCAGCGGCGCCTCCGCGGCGTCGCGCGCCGCCCGCGCGGCTCGGCCGGCGGCCTGGGTGGCGCGGCGGCGGGTCGGGCGCGTTCGCGAACCGAGCTCGCGCCGCGCCTGGTCGAGCAGGCGCTCGAGCTCCTTCACCAGGTCGTCGGTGTAGCCGCGGCCCCGGGTGACCAGGCTGCTGACGAGCTCGTTGGCGTCGCCGCGAGTCATGCGACCGCGCCGGACCGCGTCGTCCATCACCTCCTGAAGCCGATCGCGGGACAGGGTGACGCTTCGCTCGAGCGCATCCCGGAATGCCTCCACGCCCTTGTCGGCGCGCGCCGCCTGGGTGGGCCGCCGGGCTGAGCCCGTCTGCCGGCGGCCGGCGCCGCCCTTGGTGCCGGACCTCGAGCCGCTCGACCTCGAGCCGCTCGACCTCGAGCCGCTCGACCTCGAGCCGCTCGACATACTACCCTCACCTCACCCTCGACTTGCTTGACCTGGAACCGCCCGCTCTCGTCGCCATCGAACTCCTCCTTCGCGTGGCCGCGATTGGGTTGGGGGAAACCTGACTATTTCATTCCTGCGCCCGGCGGGTGAAATTTTCTTGGCTGGCGAACCGCGCTTCGACCGGGGCGTGGTCGCTGAGGCGCAATCGAACTCCCTCGCTGGGCAGCTCCCGCGCCTCGGGCGGCCAGGCGCTCGGCCGGTCGACGATCTCGAGCCCTCGGCCGAGGATGTGGTCGATGGAGTCGGGGCCGGTCGGGGCGCTGAGGCCGAAGCGGGTCGCCAGCTCCTCGAACAGCTGGGTTTGGCCAGGGCGCAGATTGAAGTCGCCGCCCAGTATCAGTCGGGACTCGCCGGCCCAGGCGACGGCCGCCTCCGCGGCGCGGCGCACCTCCACCGCCGCCAGACGGGGGCTCGTGCTCGCGTGGAGGTTCGCCACGCAGAGCCCCGAGTCGAGCCGGGCGAAGGCCATCGTGCGGCGCTCTGGACGGCGGCGGAGGACGAGCTCCCGCCGGTCCAGCAGACCGTCCGTGCCCACCCCCCTGAACAGGGTGAGGTTCGAGCCGCCCTCCCAAGAACCGAGCAGATCCGGGTTCCAGCGGGCGAGCATGCCGCGAACGGCGCCAAGCGAGTTGCGCGAGGTCAGCGAGCGCTGCGGGACCGCCTTGCAGACGGCGGCCAGCTCGGCGGACCAGCGTGGCGGGCATTCCTGTAGCAGGGCTACGTCCCAGCGCGCGGCGCAGAGGGCTTCGGCGAACTCCCGAAACAGCTCCCGGTTGACCTGGACGTGGGTGGCATTTCGCTCGGTCAGCCGCCGCAGACGCGAGCGCCACGTGTAAAGCGCCGGGTCGGGCGGAAAGTCGCGGCCGTGGAACAGGTTCCACGTGATGACGCCGATCTCCACGGCCGAAGTATGTGCGGTCAGCCGCGTACCATGCTCGGCTTCCCATGGCGCGCGATTTCTTGACCGGCGAGGAGCTCACCCCGGACGACCTGAACGCCCTGCTGGACCGCGCGCTCGAGTTGAAGGCCGGCCGGTCGAGCGGCGAGGGAGGCGAGCGGCTGGCGGGCAAGAGCGTCGCGCTGCTGTTCGAGAGGCCCTCCACCCGCACGCGCGTCTCGTTCGAGGTCGGTGTGGCCGAGCTCGGCGGTACGCCCCTGATCCTGCGGGGCGACGAGCTCCAGCTCTCGCGAGGCGAGTCGGCGGAGGACACAGCGCGCGTCCTGTCCCGCTACGTGCACGCGCTGGTGGTGCGAGCGGGTTCGCACCAGGTGGTGGAGGAGCTGGCGCGTGGGGCGGCGGTCCCCGTCATCAACGGGCTCACGCCCGACCACCATCCCTGCCAGGCGCTGGCCGATCTGCTGACGCTTCGCGAGCGCTTCGGGGATCTGGACGGCTTGCGGATCGCCTACGTGGGCGACGGCAACAACGTCGCGCGCTCGCTGGCCGCTCTTGGCAGGGTGGCGGGCGTCGAGGTCAAGGTCGCGTCTCCCGACGGCTATCGCATCGAGCCGGGCGTGGCGGCGCTGGATACGGGTGACCCGCGCGAGGCAGCCGCCGGCGCCGACGCGATCTACACCGACGTCTGGGTGAGCATGGGCGACGAGGGCGAGGCGCAGCAGCGTCGCGCCGATCTGGCTCCGTTTCAGGTGAACGCCGAGCTGCTTGCGGAGGCCTCGGAGCGGGCGATCGTCCTTCACTGCCTCCCCGCCCATCCCGGGGAGGAGGTCACCGAGGACGTGCTCTACGGCGAGCGCTCGGCTGTCTGGGACCAGGCGGAGAACCGCCTTCACGCCCAAAAGGCGCTGCTCGACCTCCTCGTGCGCTAGGGCACCGGCCGTTTCGACATCAGGGAGGGTTGCGGGACTCGGATTCTCGACAGCGGTGCCAATGTGCTTCCGGCCCCCGGCGGGCATGCTTTCGCGATGGACCGGCTCTCCGCCCTCGATGCGTCGTTCCTGCGGATCGAGACGGCGACCGCACACATGCATGTGGGGTGGCTCTCGACCCTTCGGCTGCCTCCCGGCGAGGAGCGACTGGATCCCGATGCGCTGGCCGACCGAGTCGCCGCTCGCCTGCATCTGGCGCCGCGGTTCCGCCAACTGGTGCGCTCGGCGCCAGTCGGCGAGCCGGTGTGGGCCGACGATCCCGGGTTTCGGCTCGAGCGGCACATCCTGGAGCACGAGGGGTCAGGCGTCGCGAGCGACCGTGGCCTGAGCCGGCTCGCCGGCGAGTTCCTGACCGAGCCGCTCGACCGCTCGCGACCGCTGTGGAGCATCCTGGTGGTGCCTCGGGCGGGGGCCGGGCGCGCCGCGGTGGTGGGCAAGGTGCACCACGCGATGGTCGACGGCCTGGCGGCGGTTGAGCTCGGGATGCTGCTGTTTGACCTGGCGCCCGATGCGGCGTTGCCGAAGCCGGCGGACTGGCGGCCGGAGCCGGCGGACCCGCCGCTTCGACTGGTGGTGGACTCGGTCGCCGATGGCGCGCTCGAGCAGTTCAGGATGGCGCGCCGCATGGCGGCGATGGGGCTGTCCCCGGAGAGGGGCCTGCGGCTTGGCGAGACGATGAGGCGCGCCGCCCTCTCGCTGGCCGAGGACGTGATCCGCCCGGCGCCGCCCTCGTTCCTGAATCCACCGATCGGCCCCAAGCGTGGGCTGGTGGTCAGGCGCCTCCCGCTGGCGCGCTTTCTGCGCCTCAAGCGAGCCAGGGGAGTGACGCTGAACGACGTGCTGCTCGCCGTGGTCGCCGGTGCCCTGCGCAGACTGACGGCGCTCGCCGAGGCGGAACCGACCCCCCTGCGGACGATGATCCCGGTCAGCGTCCGCGGATCAGAGGAGGCATCCGCCGGAGGCAATCAGATCACCTTCGCGTTCGTGGACCTGCCACTCGATGAGCCCAGCGCCGCGGCCCGCCTGGACCTGGTCCACGCCCAGACGTCCGAGCTGAAGCGCTCCGGCCGCATCGCGGGCAGCGATGCGCTTCTTCGGACCGTGGGGCAGCTGCCCGGGTTCCTCAAGGAACGCGCGGCGCGACTCGCAGCGAGCCCACGGATGTACAACCTGACCGTCTCGAACGTCCCTGGGCCCCGGTTGCCGCTGTTCGCTGCCGGGGCTCAGGTGGAGGCGATCTATCCGGTGATTCCGATCAGCGATGGCCACGCCTTGGCGATCGGGGCGCTGACCTATGGCGATTCGATCCACCTCGCCGCCTACGTCGATCCCGAGGCGCTCCCGGAGGCCGGCGAGCTGCGCAACCTTCTGCCGGCGGCCGCGACCGAGCTGGAGCACTCCCTCGGCATGTCGCGGCGGCGGCACGGGGGCCGCACCCGTCGCGCCCGGGCGGCGTCTGGCGACGGTCAGCCGCGGGGCTGAGTGCTATGCGGTGGCGGCGGAGCGCTTCTTGCGGGGCGTCGCCTCGGCGGCCCGTCCAGCCAGCCCGGCTCCTCGAAGCCCCCGTACTCCTGGATGGCTCCGTAGATGTGCTGGACGAACCGCCTGCCGCCAATCGCCCGCACGGTACATACGCCATACGGAAGCCTGTTTCGCTTCAAGCCACTGCTCGATGTGGGTTTGAAGTTGATCGCGTGTTTCCGGAGACAAGAGCGGGGGAGATCGAGAATGGAGAGCCAGTAGTTCTCGATCTCCTCGATCGTGAGCCCGTTCGTGAGGTAGACGTTCAATGAAACGCGGAGGTGCTCGGACGGGATTCCCATCGACTCTCGTAGAAACCGGCAGAAGAACCTGAGCAGGTGAGGATCCGAGTTCGCGAGGGTGATCGAGTTCCGGGTCTTTGCTCCCTCGGCCCAGTACAGCATGCAGCCGGCTTGGTGGAGCGCATCATCGTCCCGCGCCCTTTCCCTTCCTTCCTGCTGATACCCAGCGCGCTTTGCACGGTTGAGGTCGCTCCAGGTGGTCGCACGCCTCGCGTACTCCTGTTGGCGGTTCCGCTCGCGGTGGGCTGGGTCGAGTTCGACATCGCGGACCCAGAGGCTGACGGTCGAGACCGAAACCCCGAGCCGCGCGGCAATTCGCTTCATCGGCATACCGTCTTCGCGCCGGAGGCGACGCGCCTGGCGCTTCTCTGCGGACTTCGGACTCACACGCTTCCCGACCGACCGCCCGTACGAACGCATGTTCGACAATCTACGCGGCAACACGGACGGCATCGATCGCTGAGATGGCGCGTCAGTCGAACCCTAGACTTGGTGTTGTCTAGGCCCCGTGGTGTAGTGGCAGCACGCCAGGTTTTCGTCCTGGAAGCGCGCGTTCGATCCGCGTCGGGGCTACTGAGTCGCCACCCGGGGCTCAAAGCCCGCCACGGCAAGCGGCCGGTGACGAATCGCGTGGTCGATCGGCAGGACAATGGCCTGGCCGTGGGTGCCGATGCCGAAGCGGTCGGCGCACTCCCTGTGCTGGATGGTGACGGCCGTCGCCACCCCGAGCTCGGGCCCTACGTTGCCGCCGCAGTTGGAGCACTGATGGACGAGGTACATGGCTGCTCCCTCCTCTCCCCGCGCCGGTCGAGCCGGCGCGTCTTGACCTTCTCTCCGTGAGGTCTACGGCAGCCGGATGAGTCGTCCGTGAGAGAGCGGTGATAGGAAAATGAAAGGCTCATCGGCACCCGGAGGCCAGGCGAGCGCTGAGGCGCACGGCGTCCCTGCTTAGCTTCGCCTAGTCGCAGCCCCAAGTCGCCGACCACATGCAGCCCGAGATCCACCTAGGCCCGATCACCCTCCAGACCTTCGGGATCATGTTCGCGCTCGCCTTCGTCGCGGCGGGCGCGCTACTCGCGCGCCGGCTCCAGGAGTGGGGCAAACCCACCGATTGGGCGTACGAGCTGGTCCTCTTCGCCCTGGTTGGCGGCCTGGTCGGCGCGCGGCTCGACTTCATCATCGAGAACTACGACTCCGTCAAGGACGACCTGCTGGGCAACATCTTCTCCGGCGCGGGACTGGTCTGGTACGGCGGCGCGATCGGCGGCGCGATCGGCGTCGGGCTGTGGGCGTGGTGGCGGGGCATGCTCAGTGCCGCCCTGCTCGACCTCTGCGCGGCGCCGCTGGCCCTCGGCTACGCGATCGGCCGGATCGGCTGCCAGATATCCGGGGATGGCGACTACGGCAAGGCATGGGACGGCCCCTGGGCGATGGCCTATCCGGAGGGCACCGAACCGATCGTCGAGACGGTCCACCCGACCCCGATCTACGAGACTCTCTCGATGGGCCTGGTGGCCTATGTCCTTTGGCGCCTCCGCGACCGCTTCCAGGCTGGGGTCCTGTTCTCCATCTACCTCGTCCTGGCAGGACTCGAGCGCCTGCTGGTCGAGTTCCTCCGACGCAACGACGAAGTCCTCCTCGGGCTCACCCAGGCTCAGCTCCTCAGCCTGGCGATGATCGCGGCGGGCGCAGCTTGGCTGCTCGTGAAATCGCGGCAAGGCTCGCTGCGTCGCGGCTCAGTCCCCCCCAGGAAGCCGGCGACCGGCTGACCCGGTCATGTGCATGCGGCGCGCGGCGGCCAGTCGGTGACCGCTAGGTGCGGCGAGCGGTGAGGATCGCGTCGCCGGCGGTCACCATTCCGAACAGCGCCGCCGCGAGCAGGACGATGGCGCCGCCGGGAGCGAGATTCAGGTAATAGGAGAGGACGAGACCGGCCAGCACCGAGACCAGGCCGATGCCCATCGACATGGCCAGCGCGGACTGGAGGCTATTCGCCAAACGCGTCGCCGTCATCACCGGCAGCACCATCAGGGCCCCGATCAGGAGGATGCCGACGATCCGCATCGAGAGCGCGATCGTCAGCCCGACGAGCGCGGCGAGCGCCACGTTGAGCATCTGGACCGGGATTCCGCTGACCCGGGCTCCCTCCTCGTCGATGGCAACAGCGACGAGCCCCCGGTACAGCGTGAGGATCGTGACCAGCGCGCCGATGCCCAACGCCGCGACGAGAACGAGGTCGCCTCTCGTGACCGTGAGGATTGAGCCGAAGAGGAACGTGAACAGATTGGCGTTCAGTTCCTCGGCGGCGGAGACGAATACGACTCCGAGCGCGATCCCGCCGTAGAAGAAGAGTGCGAGCGCCTGGTCCCCGGCGGTGCGATGAGTGCCCCGCAGCCATTCGATCCCGATCGCGCCGGCGACCGATGCGACCAGCGCGGTGGCGACCGGAGAGATCCCAAACAGGTAACCGGCGGCGACCCCCGCGAAGGCGAGGTGGCCGACCCCGTCGCCAATCAGGCTCATGTGCCTCTGCACGAGGAAGAAGCCCACCGCCGGGGCGAGGATCCCGACCACCGCTCCGGTCGCGAGGGCGAGGCGCATGAACTCGAGGTCAAGCGGCGACATGGCCAAGATCGCCGTGGGGATGCGATGGGTCGTGCCAGCGCTGTGGCAGCGCGTCCGGCGGCCCGTCGAAGACGATCCTTCCCTGGACCACGACCAGGCGGCCGACGTACGGCTCGATCGCCCCGAACTCGTGCGAGACATAGAGGATCGTCACCCCGAGCTCGCCGCGAAGCCGGTCGAGGAGGGCCGCAAGTGCTTCCTGCGCCGGGGCGTCCACGCCGGCGGTCGGCTCATCCAGGATGAGGAGCTCCGGATCGCCGGCGAGCAGCTTCGCGATGAATGCTCGCTGGCGTTGACCGCCCGACAGGGTCTGAAGGGTCCGCCCCGTGGTCGCGCTGAGGCCCACCCGGTCGATGGCCTCGTCGATCGCCTTCCAATCCTTCGCGCCGTGGGGCCACAGCAGCCCGCGGAGCGGAGTGCGACCGGCGGTGACCAGCTCCCGGACGGTGATCGGAGCGTCGAGCCCGAGCGTGGCGCGCTGAGGCAGATAGCCCACCCGCGAGCGCCGGTGGGACCGCTCCGGCGGAGAGCCGAACAGCTCGACGCGCCCGGCCGCGGGGCGCTCCAGCCCCACCATCAGCCGCATCAGAGTGGTCTTGCCGCCCCCGTTCGGTCCGGCCACGCCGACGAACTCGCCCTGCTCGACGACGAGGTCGATGTCTTCCAGGACCGCCGGCCCCCGGCCATACGCGAATCGAACTCCGCTGACGGTGACTACCGGCACCCGAGCCCTTCCTCGAGTGCGGCGAGGTTCCGCCGCATGACAGTGAAGTAGTCGTCGCCGGCGCTCTCCCCCTCAGGCGTCAACCCTTCGAGTGGATCGAGCACGGCGGTGGTGCCTCCGGTCTCCGCGGCAACGGTCTGAGCAAGCCTGGGGGAGACGAGGGGCTCGGTGAACACCGTCGTGGCCCCCGTCTCGCGGATGGCCTCGATCACCCCCTGCAGGTCGCCCGGGGTGGGCTCTGCCTCGGGCGAGATGCCGCTGATCGCCACCTCGCGCAGCCCGTAACGATCCGCGAGGTAGCCGAAGGCCTCGTGGCTGGTCACGACATCGCGTCGGCTGCAAGCGGACAGGCCCGCGCGATACTCGCGGTCTAGCGCCTCGAGCCCTCGCGTGAACGAGGTTGTTGCGGCCTCGTTGCCCATCGCTTGGCCGATCGCGGCGGCGATCCTCGCGAAACGTCTCGGGTCCAGCCAAACGTGTGGGTCTCCGGCTTTGAGGTCGAGTCCAGGGGTATCGAGCAGCTCGATTACCTCGCCGCTGCCGTTCCCGGCCGCCCTCTCCAGCGACGGCTGGAAATCCTGCCCGAGCAGAAGCACGAGGTCGGCGGACTGAATGGCCTCGACGTCCTGGGGAGTGGGCTCGAGATCGTGCGGTTCGGCGCCCGGCGGCGTCAGGTTCTCGACCTCGACGGATGGGCCACCGATCTGGCCGGCGGCAAAGGCAAGCGGGTAGAAGCTGGCGGCAACCGTCTCTCGACCTCCGCCTGTGGAGCCGTCGTCCCTGGCCACAAGGGCGATCACGACGCCGGCACCCAGCAGGGCCATGGCACAACCGATAATGATTCTCATTCTCACGCCCGCGCTAATATATCCCACCCAATGGAGAACAGACCCCGAGATGCGGCCGAGGGGTTAGAGGAGCGGCTGCGCGCTGCGGGCATCCGCCCGACCCGCGGGCGGGTCGCGGTGTTGGAGGTGCTCTCTCGCGAGGCGGACGATGCGACGGCCCAGGCCATTCACCGGCGCCTCGCGCGACGCCCAAGGGGGGTGGGCCTGGCGACCGTCTACCGGGCGCTCCACGATCTTTCCGCCGCCGGGGTGATCGACGCCTTGCCCCACGGCGGTGCCGAGACGTGCTATCGCCTCTGCGGCGCGGGCCATCACCACCACCTCGTCTGCTCCAAGTGCCACCGGGTCGTGGAGCTGACCGACTGCCGCCTTGGCGGCTGGCTCGGCCGCGCCAGCGCCGCCGAGGGCTTCCTGGTCACAGATCACACGCTCGAGGCGGTGGGCCTGTGCGCAAGCTGCCGTAGCTGACCCGGAAAGAGCTGGCGGGCGCAGCTACGCAGAACGCAGCAGCCCGCCTTCCAGCGGGATCACCGCCCCCGTCAGGTAGGCGGCCCGCTCCGAGCACAGGAAGGCGACCAGGTCGCCGTACTCCTCGGGTCGCCCGAGGCGTGCGGCCGGAACGCCCTCGTGGGCGCGGCGCTCCATCTCCTCCCACGATCCCCAGTTTGCCGCCAGCCTGTCGGTCGCGAAGCGCCCCGTGGCGACCGTGTTCACGGTGATTCCCTGCGCCGCAACCTCGCTGGCCAGGGTCTTGAAGAATCCCACCGCCGCCATCCGGTGCGAGTTGGAGAGCGCCAGCCCCGGAATCGGCTCGCGCACCGAGGTCGAGCCGACGTTGACGATCCTTCCCCAGCCACGCTCGCGCATCCCTGGGAGGACCGCCTCGATCAGGACCCGCGGCGCCAGCACCAGCGATCCGTAGGCCCGCTCCCATTCGTCCAGCCCGTGGTCGAGCGCCCCGCCCAGCGGCGGGCCGCCCGTGTTGGCGACCAAGATCTCGATCGGGCCCAGCGTTTCCTCGATCTCCCCGGGCAGCGCCGCAAGGCGATCGAGGTCGGATGTGTCGGCAACGAAGGTGGCCGTCTCGCCCTCGATCTCTGCGGCCGCCTGCTCCAGTTGCTCGCGCGAGCGGCTCGCCATCGCCACCCGGGCGCCCTCGCGGGCCAGCGCCGCGGCGATCGCCCTGCCGATGCCGCGGCTCGCGCCCATCACCAGGGCGGTCCTCCCGGAGATCCCGAGCTCCATGCCGGGGGACGCTATCCGCTGGCCCGCAGAGGCGCCGTCGGATACGGTGGGCACGATGGCGAGTGACGGCGACGTCTACGAGCAGCTCATCGAGGCCGCGAACGCCATCTACGGATCCCACCCACACGGCCGCTCGCTGCACGCCAAGGGCACCTGGTGCGAGGGCACCTTCACGGCGAGCCCCGAGGCCGCGCAGCTCTGCCGAGCCCTCCATTTTCAGGGCGACCCGGTGCCGGCCCTGGTCCGCTTCTCGAACGGCAGCGGCGACCCCGAGTCCAACGACGCCGCGCGAGACGCCCGGGGCATGGCGGTCAAGCTCCGCCCCGAGGCCGGGGACGAGACCGACATTCTCGGCACCAGCAACCCCTCCTTCGCTACCCGGACGCCCGAGGACTTCCTCGAGCTGCTGCGCCTCCGCCGCCCGGATCCCGAGACCGGCCAGCCCGACTGGGAGAAGCTCGGCGCCTTTCTCGCCGAGCACCCCGAGTCACAGCCGGCGATTCAGGCAACCATCAACGCCGAGCCTCCCGCGAGCCGGGCCCAGATCACCTACCACTCGCCGCACTCGTTCAAGCTCGTCGACGCCGACGGCGAGGGCACCTGGGTCCGCTACCGCTGGCGACCGGAAGCGGGCGAGGCCCGGATCCCCGACGACGAGGCCCAAGAGCGGGGCCGCGACTACCTTCGCGAGGAGCTCGCCGAGCGGCTTCGCGACGCTCCCGCCGAGTTCGAGCTGCTGTTCCAGATCGCCGCCGAGGAAGACCCCATCGACGATCCCACCGCCATCTGGCCCGAGGAGCGCGAGCTTGTCGTTGCCGGCCGGCTCGAAATCACCCAGATCGTGGACGACCCCGAGTCCGACGACCACATCGACGTCTTCGATCCGATCCGGGTCGTCGACGGCATCGAGCTCTCGAACGACCCGATCCTCCACGCCCGCGCCAGGGCGTACTCGGTCTCGGCCTATCGCCGCCTGGGGGTCGAGGTCGAGAACCCGTCGACCCCTCCGACGGTCGCCGGGTAGCCGCGGGAGAGCGCGAACGGTAGCCGCGAGCTCGTGACCAGGATCCTCACGCGGGCATAATCACACGACTCGGGCGGTTAGCTCAGTTGGGAGAGCGCCTCGTTTACACCGAGGAGGTCGCTGGTTCGAGCCCGGCACCGCCCATTCCGGCAACCGGCTTGAGCAAGTGGCGTGAGTTCGCCCCCGCGCCAGGTAGCGAGATACTTAGCTACTTGTCGCAGGAGAACGTGGAGGCTTTCAAGCGCGGACTCGAGGCGGGCAACCGCGGAGACGTCGAAACGCTGCTGGAGGTGCTCGACTCCGAGGTGGAGTGGCACACGGCGCTGCACGCCTTGATGGCCGGGGCCGCGACGGTGTATCGGGGACACGCCGGCGTCCGCGCGATGCTCCGAGATATGTACGAGGCCTTCGACGAGATCCAGATCGAGGTCTCGGAGATCCGGGATCTGGGGGACCGACTCGTCGCGATCGGCCGCACCCGCGCGCGTGGCAGGGAAAGCGGCGCCGAGACCGAGTCGCCCATCGCCTGGGTGGTCGAGCTCAAGAACGGCAAGGCGACGTCGCTTCGGGCCTATCTCGAGCCCACGGAAGCCCTCGAAGCCGCCGGGCTGAGCCCGGCACCGCCCATCATCGGTAAGAAGCCGAGTCAGTAAGAAACCGAGCCAAGGGAGACGCGATGTCCGTTGAGCAGGCGCTGGCGCAGTTCAAGGAGACCGAAGGGGGCGAGCCGTTCCGGCTCCAGAACTCGAAGCTGCTCAAGGTCGAGCTGGCCGGCGTGACGATTCAGGCCAAGCTGGGCTCGATGGTCGCCTACCAGGGCGAGGT
Organism: uncultured Actinomycetes bacterium; assembly: GCA_963721735.1. Lineage (GTDB taxonomy): Bacteria > Actinomycetota > Thermoleophilia > Solirubrobacterales > 70-9 > AC-56. Next base: position 263,473 of record CAVRKX010000015.1, on the reverse strand, counting down.
CCGGTTCGAGCATGCCGGCTCCGGCGGGGTCTCGCGCATGATCAAGAAGGCGGTCACCAGTGAGGGCGCGGACCTGATGAAGGTCTCGGGCAGCGGCGAGGTGTTCCTGGCCGACATGGCGCAGGAGATCCAGCTGTTGAAGCTCGAGGACGACCGGATCACCGCCAACGGCGCCAATGTGCTCGCCTTCGATGCCGGCATCGACTGGGACATCAAGCGGGTCGAGGGCACATCGGGCGCGCTGGCCGGCGGCCTCTACAACATGGAGCTGGCCGGCACGGGGTGGCTCGCCCTCGTCTCCGACGGCCCTCCGGTGCTGATCGAGATCGACGGCGAGCAGACGTTCGCCGACCCGCAGGCAGCGATCACCTGGTCGAGCGGGCTCTCGACCTCGATCAAGACCGACGTGAACCTGAAGAGCTTCATCGGACGAGCGTCCGGGGAGACGATTCAGATGTCGTTCTCCGGCTCCGGCTGGCTCTTGATTCAGCCCTCGGAGGGACGCGTTGCGGCCGGTGCCTCGGGCGCGAAGGGCGCCCTGGGCAACCTGCTCGGCGGCGGTTAGCTGCCTCAACTGGTCGCGTCGGCCACGCGGGTGATCGCGGACGCCTGCCGATAGCTGCCACGAGGCGCGGAAACTCGCAATACTGAGGCCGCGAGGCGACTGGGGCGAGGGCAGGCGTCTGTCCGTACGCCCGAAGGAGAAATGGACGCTCCCAGCACCAACCCGAGACGACGCGGGAGGCTTGTGGCCGTAGCGACGGCAATCCTGCTCGGCGGGGCGGGCGCATGGCAGGCCGGGGGCGCCGCGGCCGTCCCCGACGGCGCGGCGAGCGGCACGCGCGGCGCCCAGCCGGCGGCCGGAGCCAATCCGTACCGCGGCGACGGGATGTGGATCTGGTACGTGAGCCGCTCGAGCGGCGGCGATCTGGCCGGAATCGCGCGGAAGGCGCGCCGCCACGGGATTGAGACCGTCCACATCAAGAGCTCCGACGGGTCGAGCTCGTGGAGCCAGTTCACCCGGGGGCTGGTCTCCTATCTGCACTCCCGCGGCCTGCGGGTGTGCGCCTGGCAGTTCGTGTACGGCTACCGCCCCGCCGCAGAGGCGCGGCGCGGCGCCGAGGCAGTCCGGAAGGGCGCCGACTGCCTGGTGATCGACGCGGAATCGAGCTATGAGGGCCGCTACGCGGCCGCCGACCTCTACGTGGACAAGCTGCGCCGCAGGATCGGGCGCCGCTTTCCGACCGCTCTGACCAGCTTTCCTTACGTCGACTACCACCCCGCGCTTCCGTACTCGGTCTTCCTGGGACCGGGCGGAGCCCGCTACAACCTGCCCCAGCTCTACTGGCACACGATCGGGGTCACAATCGGCGCGGGGTACGAGCACACCTTCCGCTACAACCGCGTCTACGAACGCGGGATCTATCCGCTGGGACAGACCTACGAGAACCCGCCGACTCGCCAGATCCGGCGCTTCCGGCGGATGGCACTCTCGTATGAGCTCGGCGGCCTTAGCTGGTGGTCGTGGCAGGAGACCCAAAAGCGCGAGTGGCGAGCACTGGGGCGCGACGTCGATGCCATCCCGGGTGCCGGCAGGTCGGGCAGCGGCTACCCGGTGCTCTCGAAGGGCAGCCGTGGCGACCTCGTGGTGTGGGCGCAGGAGCACCTGAGGGGCGCCGGCCACTCGGTCCCCGTCACCGGCTACTTCGGCGACCTCACCCGGCGGGCGGTGAAGCGCTTCCAGCGCTCCAAGGGGTTCGCCGACGTCGGTCAAATCGGGCCCCTGACGTGGCAAGCCCTGCTGGACGTCGAGCCGCGGATGGTCGATTGGTCGAGCAGGCGCTCCCGCCGCGGCGCGAAGCGCCCAGCCGCTCCCCGCTCCGCCTCGCTGCCGGCGCTGCGGTACGAGATCCCGCCTCCGTCCGAGCGGTAGACCCCGATACGATCGAGCGCCGATCGTGGCGCGGATTGAGAACTACAGCCCCGGGCGTGTGGTCATCGACGGCGTCGAGCTCAATCGCGACGTGATCGTGCTCCCGAACCGGGTGCTGCGCAACTGGTGGCGGCGGGACGGCCACTCGCTGGTGATCGAGGACCTCGAGGAGGTGCTCGACGAGCTTCCGGAGCGCTTGATCGTCGGCTGCGGGCACTCGAGCCGCCTCGAGCCCGACCCCTCGGTGATCGAGGCGCTCCAGAGGCGAGGGGTGAGGGTCGAGGCGCTGCCGACGGGGGAGGCCGTCGAACGCTTCGAGGAGCTCGAGACCCGAAACCCGGCGGCCGTCGCGGCGGCGCTTCACCTGACTTGCTGATCGCCACGCTCGCCGTCCTGGCGGCCGCGCTGGCGGCGCCAGCGCCGGCGGCTGCGAACGAGGACTTCGCGCGGGAGCCCCCGTTTGGCGGCGAGCTGCCGCCGTCGCTCGTCAGACCCGAATCCGAGCGCCTCCCGCCGGCGGGCTTCGAGCTCAGCGCGCTTGAGGCGATCGAGGTCGCCGACCGGGCCGAGGCGGTGCGCGAGGAGCGCGACGAGAGCCCCGAGATGCGGGCGGTCGCTTTCCAGCGAGGTGGCGATTGGCAGGTGAGCTACTTCACGGGCTCCGGGCCCGCCCGCTCGGAGGTGGCCCAGGCGATCGTCGACGACCAGACCGGCCGGGTGCTGGGGGCCTGGCACGACCAACAGCTGGGCGCTCCGCTCGCCCGCGGCTACTCCGGCGCCATCGCTCAGAAGGTGAACGCCCCCTACGTGTGGCTGCCCCTGTGCCTGGTGTTCCTGGTGCCCTTCATCGACCCTAGGCGTCCCTTCCGCCTCCTCCACCTCGACCTCTTGGTCCTGCTCGGGCTCGGCGTCTCGTTGCTGTTCTTCAATCGCGGCGAGGTGACCGCGTCGGTGCCGCTCACCTACCCGGTGCTGGGCTACGTCCTCGCGCGGATGCTCTGGGTAGGGGTGCGCCCGCGCGAGCGACCGGGCCCGTTGATCCCGGTGTTACCCGTGAGCTGGCTGGCGATCGGCGCGGTCGTCCTGGTCTGCGCGCGGATCGCCCTCAACGTCGCCGACTCAAGGGTGATCGACATCGGCGTCGCGGGGGTCGTCGGCGCCGATCATCTGAGCAATGGGCGCGAGCTCTACAACGGCGACTTCGCCCCCGGGGTCGGCATCCGCGGCGACGTGTACGGCCCCCTCAACTACATCGCCTACGTCCCGTTCGAGGCCGTCTTCCCGTGGCAGGGCGATTGGGGCGAGGTGCCCGCCGCCCACGCCGCGGCGATCGCCTTCGACCTGCTCACGGCGCTCGGCCTGCTCGCGCTGGGCCGGCGGCTGCGTCCCGGCGGCCAGGGCAGGACGCTCGGGATCGCGCTCGCGTTCGCCTGGCTCGCCTACCCGTTCACGCTCTACACGATGAACGCGAACGCGAACGACTCGTTGATCGCGGCGATCGGGGTGGGGGCGATGCTGGTGCTGGCCTCCCCGCCCGCCCGCGGGGCGGTGGTGGCGCTGGGCTCGGTCGCGAAGTTCGGCCCCGCCGCGCTGGCGCCGCTGTTCGCGACCGGCACGGGCGAACGCCGCTGGCGCTCGGCCGTCGTCTTCGGGATCGCCTTCTGTGCGGTCAGCGCGCTTTTGGTCCTGCCCTTCCTCCCGGACGGCGGCCCGCGAGAGCTGTATGACCGAACGCTCGGCTACCAGGCCTCGCGCAGCTCGCCGTTCAGCGTCTGGGGCTTGGCGCCCTCGCTCGACTTCCTGCGGCCGCTCGCACGGGTGGGCGCGATCGCCCTTGCCCTGGCGGTGGCGCTGTGGCCGCGCCGAAAGACCCCCGCCCAGGTGGCCGCGCTGGCGGCGGCGGTGCTGATCGCCGTCCAGCTCGGGGCGACGCACTGGTTCTACTTCTACGTGGTCTGGTTCCTGCCCCTGGTGCTGGCGGCCCTGTTCGTGGCGCAGCGGGGTGAGGGGCTCAGCCGATCGTCGTCCGAAGCTGCCCCAGGGCCGGCGAGCTGATCTCGATCTCGTCCCCAGGTTTCAGCCAAACGCGGGGCTTGCGTGTGCTGCCGACCCCCGCCGGCGTTCCGGTCGCGACGATGTCGCCGGGCTCGAGCGTCATCAGCCCGGACAGGTGGGCGACGAGCGCCGGCACAGAGAAGATCAGGTCGTGGGTGGACGCCTCCTGCATCCGCTCGCCGTTCAGGGTCAGCGAGAAGGAGATCCCGTCCTCGGGGCCCGCCTCGTCGGGCGTCACCAGCGCCGGACCGCACGGCGCCGAGCCGTCGAACACCTTGCCCGGCATCCACTGCGGGGTGGCGAACTGGAGGTCGCGGGCCGAGAGGTCGTTGAACAGCGTGTAGCCGGCGACGTGATCGAGCGCATCGGACTCCGCCACGTCCTTGGCGCGGCGCCCGATCACGAACGCAAGTTCCGCCTCGAAGTCGACCTTGGCGCTGGCCCCCGGCAGGGGCACCGTGGCGCCCGGCGGCGCGAGCGCGTTGCGGAACTTGGCGAAGAAGGTCGGGGCCTCGGGCGGGTCGATCCCCGCCTCGGCGGCGTGGGCGCGGTAGTTCAGGCCGATGCAGATGATCTTCTCGGGATCCGGGACCGGCGGCTCGAGCTCGCCCTGGGCCGGCGCCGGCGGCTCGCCGCCGGAGATCTGGGCGGCTTCGGCCAGGCGGTCGGAGGCGAGCAGCTCGCGGACGCTGGCCCCGCGGCCGCCGAGCGCGTCCCAGACGTCGATGACCGAGTCGTCTCGCAGCAGGCCCGCCCGCACTCCGCGCTCGGAGCGATAGCTGACGACCCTCACGCACTCTCCACGTCGAAGGTCATCACGCCGGTGACGCCGTCGCCGTCCTGGGTGAGCGTCAGCAGCAGCGACTCGTCGAAGATCGAGTCGCCGGAGTTGAGCGTGTCCCGTCCGGCGCCCTGCGAATACGGCGCCTCCGCGTAGATCCGCTCGGTGAACTCGTCGTCGAAATAGAGCTGGGTCGTCAGCGCGGTGGTGCTGTCGAGGTGCACCTTGGCGTGGATGTGCACCGTCCGACCGGGATACGAGCCCGGATAGATGGTCTTGAGCTCGACGATCCCGTCGGCGTTCGTGACCTGGGCGCCGCGCAGGAACGTCTCGTCATCCGTTGTCGTGCCGCCGCCCGGCGGCGGGCCGCCGCCTGCGGTCGAAGCGGACCCAAAGCCCGAGTAGGTGCCGAGCGCGTCGCAGTGCCAGATCTCGACGACCGCGTTCTCGATCGGTTCGCAGCCCGTCGCATCGTCGCGGACACGCAGCGCCAGGCGCAGCGGCGTCCCTTCGCGATCCTCCCGCACGTCGCTGCGAATCTTGTCGACGTCGAAGTAGTAGGGGCCCTCCGTCTGTTCCGGCGCCAGCGAGCACGAGGCCGACTGGTCGAAGAGCTCGGCCGCCGTGCCGCCCGCGTTGGTCTTCGACTGGACGGTGGCGGTTCCACCATCGGTCGTCGCGACCTCGGCCGTATCCTCGCCTCCGCCACACGCGGCGAGGACGCCGGCGAGCGTCACGGCTCCGGCTCCGGCAACGGCTTGGCGGCGACTGAACCTCGCCGCGGCTTCGTTGGGGCTTGCCTGCATGAGGCTTCCATAATGACGTGACGAAAGGAGTGGCAATGGCAAAGGTGCAGTTCAGCCAGGAAGGTGGGGTGGGAGAGATCGTGCTCACGGACCCGCCTCTGAATCTGTTCGACATGGAGCTGGCGCGCGATCTGGCCGAGGCGACCAAGCGGGCCAGTGACAGCGATGCCAGGGCGATCCTGGTTCGCGCCGAGGGCGGCAACTTCTCCGCCGGCGCGAACGTGGAGATATTCCTCGACCGTGACGAGGCGGCGGCTCGGGAGCTGATCGGCGAGTTCATGCCCGCGATCAGGCGATTCGCGGAGCTTCCGGTTCCCACCATCGCGGCGGTGCAGGGGCTCTGCCTCGCCGCGGGCCTCGAGGTGGCGCTGAGCTGCGACCTGATCTGGGCCGCGGAGGGCACCCAACTGGGGCTGGTCGAGGGAGTGATCGGGGCCACGCCCTTTGGCGGCGGCACGCAGCGACTGGCCGCCAGGGCGGGCGCCGGACGCGCGGCCGAGGCCGTGTTGACGGCGCGGACGTACCCGGCGGAGACGATGCTGGAGTGGGGGGTTGTGAACCGTGTGGTCGAACCGACCGAGTTGGAGGCGAAGGCACGAGCGTTTGCCGAACGTCTCGCCGAGGGGCCGACGCTCGCGCACGCGGCGACCAAGCAAATGATTCGGATCGCTGTCGACGAGGGGGTGCAGGCGGCCGACGTGGCCCTGCCGGATGCAGGGGCGAGGGTGATGGCGAGCGGTGACCTTCAGCGGGGCGCTCGCACCCTGATGGAGAAGGGCCCGGGCCACGCGACCTTCGAGGGCCGCTGACGACTCGGACGCCTCGGGGAGACGGACGGCCCGTAGAATCAATCCTTCTCGGGGGCGTAGCTCAGTCGGTTTAGAGCGCCGGCCTGTCACGCCGGAGGCCGCGGGTTCGAGTCCCGTCGCTCCCGTCTCTAGTTCCTCCCTGCTAACGGCGCACTCGCCGCGCACCGCGGCGCGCAGCGGTCGCGTGTCTTGTGGCCCGATAGTGGCCTAAACCTCTGCGGAGCGCTCGTTTTGATCGTGGTCACGATCGCGATCGAGCGCGTCGAGGCGTCCCGCGATCGACTCCAGCGCGCCGTCGAGCACCGTCCCGTAATGGCGCTCGATCATGCGGGCGCTCGTGCCCATGATCCGAGGGCCTGGATGAAGAAGCACCATCCCGACCCGGACTCTTGGCTCCTAGCCCAATTGGTGAAGCACAACCCCGAGGCGCTGCGCCGAATGGAGGAGGCGAACCAACGGGAGATGCAATACCTAAGAACGAAGGGAGCCCTGTGACCGAACCGCTCACACTCACCGAGGAGCAGAAGTCATACCTTCGAGAGCTGGTCAGCGCACACCCCGCGGTCTGATCTTCAACGACGGCAGGACCAAGGAGCGCCGTGTCTTTGACTGCCTCGCCGAGCTCGGGGCCGTGAAGGCAATCGCGGTCGAGGGCGGTCGCGGCTATTGCCTGACGCCGGAAGTGGCGATTGCTTCGGGAACAGCGCGGCCCGCAAGGGCGCTCAGGCCGAATGGAACTGACCCTTGGCCTACTCCCGCAGCCCGACGGCTTCGAGGGCTTCCTGCTTCGTCTGGTACAGCGTGAGCGAGGTCTGCTCGCCGTCACGAATCGTGGTCAGCCACGCGCTTCGAGCCTGAACCTCGATGCCGTCGCGTCCTCGGAAGTCTGTGACGTTCTCTGTGACCAAGAGGCCGTCCTCGACCTCAACTGGGCCATCGACGATCTCGATCCGAACTTCGCCCCAAGCCGCGAGGAACCCTTCCATGAACGCCCTGATCTCGCCGTGCCCCCGATAGACGCCTGCATCGAAGGAGCGAGCCCTCGACCAGTCCAGCACCGCATCCTGCGCCCAGTTCTCCAACATCCCGTCGAGGTCCCGGCGGTTGTACGCATCGGTAGCCCGGCGCACAATCTCCACGTTCTCCTGCGACATCGCCCGCGCAGTATCTCGCGGATAAGGAGGGCGCCCCCGCAGCCCGGCGGCGGCTTAAGGGTGCGTCCGGCAGCTGGCGCCGGCGCAGTCCTGCAGCTGGTGAAGTCGGGCAGCAAGCTCGGCCTTGACGGATGTGTAGGCGGGGGCGTTATGGTTGCTCCAGAGTTCGAACGGGTCGGCCTTCAGGTCGTAGAGCTCCCTCTCGCCGCTGCCGTGCTCGGCGTACATGTAACGCCCGGTCCGAATCGCCCTGAAGCTCGGCTGCTCCTTGAAGCTCGGCTGCGCGATCAGCAGCTGGCGCCCCTGCGCGAGACCCGGATCCTGCGCGACGGGGATCAGCGAGCGTCCGTCCATGATCAGCCCGGGCTGGGCGTTCGCCGCGTCGAGGATCGTCGGGGCAAGGTCGGCGTTGATCGACAACTCGGGGATGACAACCCCCTGCGGGATGCCCGGCCCGCGCATCTGGAGCGGCACGCGGATCGACTCCTCGTAGAGGCGCTGCTTGCTTATTGGGATCCGGTGCTCGCCGTAGAAGAAGCCGTTGTCGGAGGTGTAGACGATCAGCGTGTTTGCGAGCTCGCCGCTGGCCGCCAGCGCAGCAACAACCTTCTGGACACCTTCGTCGACAGAGAGCAGCGATTCCAGCGCGCAGCGGTACTTGCGTTGGACATCGGTGATCTGACTCGCTGTCAAACGGGGGAGATTCCGGATCGCGGCCGGCTTGTCGGAGACGTCGGCCTCGTTGAAGTTCGGCAGCTTAGGCAGCGGCTCGGAGTCGAATGCGTGGGCGTGGCGAGGGGCCGGCTTCGCCGCGTGGTCGCAGTTGAACGGCGGGTTCGGGTTCGGGTCTGGGCCGCCGATATGCGGGGCGGTGTAGGTGAGCCAAAGGAAGAACGGCTGCGCCTTCGGCGCTCGGCGGTTGACGAGGTTGACCGCCTTTCGAGTCAGAACGTCTTGCTTGAAGTCGGCGGGATTGTGGCCGTAGCGGACCGAAATGCCATTCTCGTCCAGCATGTAGTCGTAGGCGCTGACCGTGTCAAACTCTTTTGTTGTTGTTATTGGGGGGGGCGAGGCGGCCGCGTGCCACTCAGACCAGCCGGGTGGGACCGGCGGGTTGCTCGCGTAGCCGCTCAGGTACTTGCCGATCAGGGCGGTGTAGTAGCCCGCGTCCTGGAGCCAGACCGCGAGGTTGTCGTCCCCGTGCAAGGCCTGGAAGCGTCGGAAGCCCCCGTTCGGCCGCGTGTTGCCGAGCACGCCGTGGTTGTGCCCGTACTGGCCGGTGAGAAAGGTGGCCCGCGAGGGGCAGCAGAGCGAATAGTTGACGAAGTTGTTCCGAAAGGTCGCACCCCTGCCGCCGATCAGGGAGTTGACGTGGTCCATCACGCGGATCGATTCGACAGTCTGGTCGTCGGTCTCGATCACGACGATGTTCGGCCGGTCTGCCGTCGGGGCGCCGGCGGCCGGCATGGAAACGGCGACCAGCGCAACGACCGGCACGATGAGCGCAACGACCATCGCTGGGGACGGACGAAGCGTGGCACGCATTGGAACCTCCCGTTGAGCCGGTCAGGCGGAGACCAAGGGCGTCGGCAAGTCCGTGGGGCTGGTCGACGAGTTCGGCGACCGCAGGAACGGCCAGCCTGTCACTTCCGTCGGGCCGAGTCAAGCTTGCCAGGCGAGGGGAGGGTCGAGGTCACGGAGGCGCGTTTCCCGGCGACCGCGCAGCGGCCTGCTGCGCGGCTCCTGGGGAACCTGATGGAAGGCGGGGGCGACTGGGGACGGCTGCGGGGGATGCCCACCCCCACCCGATCAGGGCTGGGCGACCGGCACGTCCTCTTCGACGCCGGCTTCCGGCGTGATCAGGATCGCGCCCTCGCCGCTCGCGTAGGCCTCCTCGCCGTGGTAGACGACGTCCATCCCCAGCGCTTCCTCGCGCTCGCTGCTGCGCAGCGGCATCACCGCTCCGATCAGTCGCAGAAGCACATAGGTGGCGCCGAAGGCATAGGCGGGCGCCGCGAGCGCCGCGAGCGCCTGGTCGCCGAGCTGGGACGCGTTGCCGTAGAAGAGACCGTCCGAGACCCCGTTCCACCCGGTCTGGGCGACGAAGCCGATGAAAAGGATCCCGAAGAAGCCGGCGATCCCGTGCACGGCGAGGACGTCGAGCGTCTCGTCGACCCGCGTCCGCGGCCGCCAGGCGATAACCGCGTAGCAGGGCAGGGCGCCCAGCGCGCCGAGCAGCAGCGCGTAGCCGGGGCTGATGAAGCCGCCGGCGGGAGTGATCAGGACGCAGCCGACGATGATCGCCGTCGCCGCGCCGACCGCGGTCACCCTGCGACCGCGAATCGCGTCGAGCCCGAACCAGACCAGCAGCGCTGTCGCAGGCGTGAGCAGCGTATTGGTGAAGGCGAGAACCGAGTTGGCCCCGGTGTTGAAGCCGCTGCCGCCATTGAAGCCGAACCAGCCAAACCACAGCAGCCCGGCCCCGACGAGGACATAAACGGTGTTGTGGGGCAGCAGCGCTTGCCGCCCGTAGTCCTTGCGAGCGCCGACGACCAGCGCCGCCGCGAGGGCCGAGAACCCGGAGCCCATCTCGACCGGGACACCGCCGGCGAAGTCGAGGGTTCCGCCCTCGAGCAGCCAGCCGGGACCGAAGGCCCAGTGGGCCAGCACGGCGTAGACGAGCACCGACCACAGCGCCGAGAAGACCAGGAAGGCGCTGAAGCGCATCCGCTCGACGACCGCGCCCGAGATCAGCGCCGTGGTGATGATGCAGAAGGTCGCCTGGAAGGCGAAGAAGAGCAGATGGGGGATCGTCGAGCCTTCACGGGGCTCGAGGGTGACGTCGCTGAGGAAGGCGTGGTCGAACCCGCCGATGATGTCGTTGCCCTCGTCGAAGGCGAACGAGTAGCCGACTACCGCCCAGGTGACGGTGGCGACGGCGATCGCCGCGATGCACATCATGAAGGTGTTGAGCGGGTTCTTGGAGCGCACCAGGCCCGCGTAGAAGAGGCCCAGCGCCAGGGTCATCATCAGTACCAGCGCCGTTGCGGCCAGCATCCAGGCCGTGTCGCCGGTGTCGATCTTTGCCACCTGTGCGATCAGATTCGGCATCCCGATCAGCCTCCGACCGGCGTCACGGCGCCGTGATCGGTCTCACCGGTGCGGATCCGCACCGCCCGTTCGAGGGGAACCACAAAGATCTTGCCGTCACCGACCTCGCCGGTGCGGGCGCCCGCGCAAAGCGCCTCGATCGTCGGCTCGACGAAGGGGTCCGAAACGGCGATCTCGAAGCGGACCTTGTCGGCGAGCCCCATCTGCACGGTCGTGCCGCGGTAGGTCTCGACCCGGTCCAGCTCGCCTCCGTGCCCCTGGACCCGGCTCAGGGAGGCCCCGCGCACCTCCGCGCGATAGAGGGCCTCCAATACGTCGTTCGCCTTCTCCGGTCGGACGATGCCGATCACTAGCTTCAAAACACCCTCCTTTCGCCGCCTGAGCGGGTGCGAGGCTAACCGTCAGGCCGGACGCCTCCCGGCCTCGACGTTCAGCGCCGGGTGCCGCCGGAAGCTGGGGCCTCCGAGGAGAAGCGACGCGCTGGGGCACGGCCCGCGGGCGATAGGCTGCGAACTCGTGTCGAGTCGCCGTGAGACGAAGCGGAGGCTTGCCAGCGGGACGGCGAAGTACGTGGTCAATCCCGTTGTCCGCGGGCTGTTTCGCGTCGGGCTTCCGGCCCCGGGGACCGCGATCCTGGAGACGACCGGCCGCAAGTCCGGGCAGCCGAGACGCAACCCGGTTACCAACGGCCTCGACGACGGCGTCTTCTGGATCGTCGCCGAGCACGGTCGCCGCGCGAGCTACGTCAGGAACATCGAGGCGAACCCTAGTGTTCGCGTTCGCATCGGCCGACGATGGCGCAAGGGCACCGCCCGGCTTGTCCCCGACGATGATCCACGAGAACGACTGCGCTACATCGCCTCCAGGCGCCCGATCACGAGACTGAATACGGCGACCGTACGCGTCATGCAGACGGCCCTACTGACGATCCGGATTGACCTGAATAGTGAGGAGCGCTAGCGCCGAGTCGCCCCCGCGCAGGTCGCGCTCGTCCTCGGCGAATCGCTATCACTACTCGCGATGAGCCACCACGCAGGCGCGCTCGCCTTGGCTGGGGCGCAGGTCGCGGCCGTGCGCGACGATCCGACGGCGCGTCTTTCATTGATGGCGCGGGTGTTCCGCGGGCCGACGGGCCGCGCACCGCGACACCTGCCGTTCCGCCGAGCGGCGTTGTCGTTCATGCGCTGGCAGGCGCGCCGCGGTGTGCTCAATCCGCTCGACGGAACGCCGCCAGGCAGCGTGTGGTGGCGGGCGGTCAACGAGCGACTGCTGATGGACGGATGCGAAACGGTCGCGCTCCTGGGTGGGCTGGCCGGCGAGCCGTCATCGCAGGCCGTGCGGCTCTGGCTGGCGTTCAGCGCGAGACCAACGGGGCGAAACTGGTACCGAGCGCACAACGCGAGCGTCGTGGCCGGATACCTGGAGCACCGGCAGCTCGCCGAAGCGGAGGGCGCACCTGAGCGCTTCTTCATGAACGTGGCGCTGGCGCGCGTGCTGTACGCGCACGCACTCGCCGCGGCGCCGCGCCTGGCGCTCGGGCGGTTCGCTCCGCTCGGCCGCCTGCTCGGCGACCCCCGGCTCGGGATGGCCAGCGTCTTCCTCTCGCTCCGCCGCGTGCTGCCAAACCGCTATCCGCTCGCGCTCGACGTGGAGCGCTATATCGCCGACGAGCAGCGGCTTGGCCGGATGCTCGACTACGCGGTGATCGTGCCGCGGCTGCAATGCCTGTACGAGTGGTCAGCCGAGGAGCTCAGCGAGCAACGCCTGATTGAGCTGGTGCGCGACGGCAACCCGATCTACGCCTGGCCCTTTGAGCAGCGACACGTATGGCGCACTCCGAAGATGCCGTTCGCAGGCCGGGTCCTCGAAGGCGTCACAAGGGCTCGCTGAGAGGGTCGCGGCGGATGCAGGGAAGTGCCACGCGTGCTGGAGGAATAACCACCCAAACGGGCTCGCGTCGGGATAGGGTGACGGTGACGGAGTTGGCCGCGGTCGGAGGCCGACTGGCAAGCATCATTTTGGAGGGCCGATGAATTCCGGGACGGACACCACCGCAGACGAGATGGCCCAGGCTGAGGCCTTGCCACAGCTCGACGCGAGCTCGATCGTGGACGGCGAGCGATTGGAGGCGGAGGTCAAGGACATGTACCGGCACGTTGCCCGGGAGGAGGAGGCGGAGCTCCATTTTGAGGTGGGTAGGGGGCTCGCCGAGCACCTCGGATACCCCGCCGAGCTCCTGGACGCGATCCCCGCCGAGGCCCTCGCGTCCTTCGCGGGCGTCGGGCACCACCTCGATCTCGCCGCCCTCGAGCCTGGCGAAGGGGTGCTCGACCTCGGCTCGGGGTCGGGTACCGACGTCTTCTGCGCGGCGGTGCTGGTGGGTGAGGCGGGCCGCGTGGTCGGCGTGGACATTACGGACGAGCAGCTCGACAAGGCGGCGCGGATCCGGGACCGGGAGGGGTTCTCGCAGGTCGAGCTCGTCGAGGCTCACATCGAGGAGCTGCCATTCGACGACGCCAGCTTCGACGCGGTCCTCTCGAACGGCGTGATCAATCTCTCGCCGGGTAAGGGCCGAGCCTTCGCCGAGGCGGCGCGGGTGCTGAGGCCGGGCGGGAGGCTGGCGATCGCCGACATCGTCAGCGGCCGAGCGTTGAAGGAGCGCACCAGGCGCAACGTCGAGCTATGGGCCGCCTGCATCGCCGGGGCGATCCCGCGCGGCGACTACGTGAACGCGGTCGAGGCACAGGGCCTACGGGTGAAAGAGATACGGAAGAACGACTACCGCTTCGTCTCGGAGCGGGCGGTCGAAGCCTGCAGCACCTACGAGGTCGAGAGCATCTCGCTGGTTGCCGTGAGTCAGGCGCCCGGTTCGACCACGAAGGCCACCTCGTCCAGGTAGCACCAGGACCAGTCCTCGCCGGGCTCGAGCGAGCTGACGATCGGATGGCCGCTGGCTGCGGCGTGCTTTGACGCATGCTGGTTCGGGGAGGAGTCGCAGCAGGCGACGTGGCCACAGCTACGGCAGACGCGCAGATGCACCCACTGGCCGCCGACCTTGAGGCAGTCCTCGCATCCGGCAACGGTCTCCGGCGGAGCGACCCGGACCTGGTCCAAATGGGCGCAAATCTCGGTCATTCGGTCATCCCCCAAACCCGAGGCTACAGCGCGCTGCCGGCCGCGGGCGGGGCCGTTGGGTCCGCCTTCTCCTCGCCGAGGTTCTCCCGGGCCAGGTACTCCTCGACCAGCAGGGCGTTGTCCGCCGAGCGCTCGACCACGGTCAGCAGGTCGGTCATCGTCGACACCTCCTCGACCTGCTCCTTGATGAACCACTGCATGAACTGCTCGGCCTGGTAGTCGCCGTTGTCGCGGGCGAGCTTGAACAGGGCGTTGATCTCCTCGGTGACCATCTGCTCCTGGTCGAGCGCCATCCGCACGGGGGCGACGACGTCGTCGAAGCGGGTCAGCTTCGCCTCGATGTCGGGGATCCGCACCTCCTGGTTGGCGTCGAGCAGGTACTGGACCATCATCATCGCGTGGTTTCGCTCCTCGACCGCCTGGCGGTAAAAGAAGGCGGCGAGACGCGGCAGCGTCTCCGACTCGTAGTAGACGGCGGCGCCGATGTACTGCTGGTGGGCGCCGAACTCGTTGGCGATCTGCTTGTTGAGCGCGTCGGCGAAGGGTTTTTGCGGCATCGGACCTCCTGGTCTCGTTTCCCCGCCGCAGGCTAGCTGCGACGCCTCGCGAACGACGGCCGGGTTAGTGGCCCACTAGCGCTCCGCCCACTCGCCCCAGCGAAAGCCGGTCGCCGAGGGCGCCGGTTCGAGCGGGCTGGAGGGCAGCCCGTCGGGGACCGCCGGGTCGTTGTAGCCCGAGGGAGCGATGTCGTTTGGGGTGTCGGGGTGAAAGAGCGAGGCGAGGTACTGGATTTGGCCTCGCCCGGGGCCGAGCTCGCCCTGGCCGCCGCCGTAGATCGCAATGCCTCGCCGCTCGCAGTGCTCGTACACGGCGAACAGCTCCTCCAGGGAGCCAAAGCGCGACGGCTTCGAGTTGATCGCCCGCGGCTCTCGCTCCAGGGACTCGATGTCGGCCAGCGAGTGAAGCGGCGCGTCCCAGGTGACCCGGTCGGCGTGCGGCTCGAGCACCGGCCGGGTCTCGTCGTTCAGATCGGGGTCCTCGAGATAGGCGCTCGGGAAGGCCTCGGCGACGGCGCGGTAGAGCTCGGGGTCCGTCTCCACGTCCACCGGGGTGCCGCGGTAGTGCCCCTTCAGGTCGAGGACGTCGACGCCCGCAATCTCCGCCAGCTCCGCGATCAGGTCGGCGTCCCAGTCGTTCTCGGGGTCGAGCTTGAAGCGCAGGCTCGGGTACTTGTCGAGCCGCCGGCGAACGGGCCCCGTGGTGGAGCGGGAGTCCTCGTCCCCGAAGCTCGAGAGGCGAGTGGAGCAGACGAAGGTGACGGGCTTCGGATCGCGACCCAGGGTCTGGTGGAGCGAAGCGCCGCTTTGGCGGAGCGCCAGGTCGAGCGCGGCGCTCTCGTATGCCCAGCGGCGGTAGTGACGAGAGGGCTCCCGCACGGGCGCGGCCGAGCTGAACAGGTCGAGCTCCGCGAGCAGCTCGCACAGCCCGCCCAAGGTCCCGGGGCCGCTCAGGTCGTGGACGGGGCCTGCCTCACGGTGGGCGATGTGGTCGAGGACGTCGTAGACGACGTCCTCCCCGATCCCCTCCTGCCCCGAGCCTCGCAGCCGGACGATCGTCGAGGGGCGGGTGAAGGAGCCGTACTCGCGGTCGTGGCCCTCGAGCTCATACGCGGAGACCTCGACCGGCAGATCGGCGAGTTGCTTGAACGCGCTCACGGCCGGAAGGCTATTGACAAGGCCGCGAAACGATCCGATTGCCCGGGAGACTCCGGATATGTTGAGCCGTAACGCGCAAAGCGGCTCGAGATCCGAAAGGAAGGAGAGGAAGTGGCGGACCTAGACACGGACGCCGGCGCCGGGCTGACGGCGCTTGGGCTCAACTGCACCCTGAAGAAATCGCCGGAGACCTCGCACACCGAGGCGCTGATGGGCCGCGTGTTCGGCCTGCTGTCCGAGCACCGTGTGGAGACGGAGATCCTGCGCCCGGTCGACTACGCGATCGCCTTCGGCGTGACCTCCGACGAGGGCGACGGCGACCAGTGGCCGCGAGTCCTCGACAAGATCAAGGCGGCGGACATCCTGCTGATGGGCATGTCGATCTGGTTCGGGCACCGGTCGTCGGTGGCCCAGCTCGTGATCGAGCGCCTTGACGGCACCTACAACGAGCGCAACGAGGTCGGGCAGTACCCGCTGTACAACAAGGTGGCCGGCGTGGTCGTGACCGGCAACGAGGACGGCGCCCACGCGTGCGCCGAATCGACCCTGTTCAACATGACTCACCTGGGTTGCGTGGTACCGCCCAACGCCGACACCTACTGGGTCGGCGACGCCGGCCCGGGCCCCTCCTATCTGGATGCCGGCGGCCCCGAGCACCCCTACACGCAGAGGACCAGCTCCTGGTGCGCGCACAACCTGCTGCACATGGCGCGGATCCTCCGCGACAACCCGATCCCTCCGATAGGCAACACACTGGAGGAGGACGGCGGCGACGCCGTACATGGTGGATAGTCGGGTGGTGTGACCCCGGCGATCGCGCTGCTCGGCGACGTGATGCTCGGGCGCGCCGTCGCCGAACGGCTCGCCGAGGTCCCGCCCGAGGAGGTGTGGGCCCCCGAGGTTCGTGAGCTGTGCGGCGCGTGCGACCTGGTGATCTGCAACCTCGAATGCTGCATCTCCGTTCGCGGCGAGCCGACCGAGCGCGTCCGCCAGAAGCCGTTCTTCTTCCGCGGACCGCCCCAGGCCGTGGGCTCGCTGGAGGCGATCGGCGCCGGGGCTGTGAGCTTGGCCAACAACCACGCGCTCGACTACGAGGCCGAGGCCCTTGTGGAGACGCTCAACCTGCTGGGTGAGGCCGGCGTCGCGGTCGCCGGGGCTGGCCGTGACGAGTCCGAGGCGCGCCGCCCAGCGATCGTGGAGGCCGGAAACGTCCGGGTCGGGTTGGTGGCCGTCTCCGACCACCCGCGCGAGTTCGCGGCCGGCCGGGACTCGCCGGGGATCGCTTACGGCGAGTTGCGGCGGGCGATCCCCGACTGGCTGGCCGACGAGCTGGCGCGGCTCGCCCGGGAGTGCGACCACGTGGTGGCCTTCCCGCACTGGGGCCCCAACATGACCACGGAGCCGGCGAGCTGGCAGCGCCGTGCGGGAGCGCAGCTACAGGAGGCGGGCGCCCAGCTGGTCGCCGGCCACTCGGCTCACGTCTTCCACGGCGCCGGGTGGAGCCGCCGCGGGCCGCTGCTGTACGACCTCGGCGACGCCCTTGACGACTACGCGATCGACCCCAGGCTGCGAAACGACCTCGGCCTGCTCGCGATCTGGCGCCCCGGCGATCCCGAGTCCGAGCTCGAGCTGGTCGGGCTCGCCCTCGACTACTGCCGCACCCGGCTCGCCGGGGGCGACGAAGCGGAGTGGATCGCGCAGCGGCTGACCCGGACGTGCGAGCGGCTGGGCACCCGCGTGGAGCGAATCGCGGAGGAGCGATTCCGGGTCGCGCCACTCAAGCCGTCGTGGTCATAGCAGGGGAAGCTCGACGAGCACCCGGTTGGCGAGCTTGCCGAAGGCCGTGATCGCGGCGGCCAGGTCTGGCTCGGGGGTGTCCTCCTGCTTCGCGTGGCTGATGCCGCCCGTCGAGGGACAGAAGACCATCGCGGCCGGGAGCACGCGGGCAACCTCCGCGGCGTCGTGCAGCCCGCCGCTCACGAGCTCCCGGTTCGAGCCCGCGGCCTCGTGGCAGGCCGCGCGCGCCGCGGCGACCAGGCGCGGGTCGAACGGGATCGGGTCGATCCGCCAGATCAGCTCCGATTCGGACTCGCAACCCCGCCCCGACGCCACCGCCTCGGCCGCCGCGGCGGTTTCGTCGAGCATGGCGGCGAGCTGGTCTGACTCGGGGTGCCGTAGATCCACCAGCAACTCCGCCTCCCCTGGCACCGCGGTGGGGATCCCGGGCCGCAGCGTGAGCGCCCCGGTGGTTGCGACGCCGGCGCGCCGGCGTGCGATCTCGTCCACCCGCAGAGCCAGCTCGGCCGCGGCGAGGCCGGCGTCGTGCCGGCCCTCCATCGGCGTGGTCCCGGCATGCGAGGTCTGGCCGCTGAGCCGGAAGCGGTGGCGCTCGACCCCCGTGCAGCCGCTGACGGCGGCGGCCCGCAGGCCCTCTGTCTCGAGCACCGGCCCCTGCTCGATGTGCAGCTCGAGGTAGGCGGCCAGCCGGCCCTCGCGGGTGGCCGCCCCCGGGGCGAAGTCCAGTTCGACGCCGTTCTCCGCCAGCACGTCGGCGAGCCGGCGCCCTTCGCGATCGCGGAGGTCCCGCACGGCATCGGGGTCGAGCGTCCCCGCGAACGCCGAGCTGCCGAACAGGCTGCGCCCGAAGCGCGCCCCTTCCTCGTCCGCCCAGTCGACGAGCGTCAGGGTCCGGGGCGGGCGGACGTCCGCCTCGGACCAGGCCCTGAGCAGGTCCAGCGCCGCCATCACCCCCAGAGCACCGTCCAGCCAGCCACCGTCCGGTACCGAGTCGAGGTGCGAGCCCAGCGCCAAGGCGGGCTCCCGGTCCCCCTGGAGGGAGGCCCAGAGGTTTCCGGCCGCATCGGCCTTGGCCGTCAGGCCGATCTCGCCGAGCAGGTCCGCGAGCAGCGAGCGCGCCTCGCGCCACCCGTCGCCCCAGCAGAGCCTCTGGGCGCCGTGAGGCCCGCCGGTGCGGCGATGCAGCTCGCGAAGGTCGGCGATCACCCGCCCGGGATCGATCGCCGGAAGAACGGTCATGCGCCCGCGAGGCGCTCACGGCGAAGCGCCTGGGCCAGGCAATGAGCGCCGCCGCCGCCCAGGGTGAACATCGACAGATCGAGCTCGTGGACGGTCAGTCCGTGGGCGCGCATGGCGCCGGTCAGGGCGCCGGCTCCGGCGGCCGAGAGCACGCGCTCGTCGCCGAGCGAGATCGCGTTGGCGCCCAGCTCGAACGCGTCCGCCGCCGAGACCTCGATCAGCTCGAAGCCCCGGCCGCGCAGCCAGCTGACGAAGCCGGCCGAGAGGACCTCGGTGCAGGCGGCCGCCAGCCGCTCTGCCAAAACAGCGAGCAGAACGTCGATGTGGACGAAGCGCTCGGGGATCGGCTCCACCCGCACCTCCCAGCCGTCCTCCGCGAGCCAGCCGGCGAGCTGCCGCGCCGCCGGGCCCTGGGTGCGGGCCTCGCTCGTTCCGATCGCGGCGAGGCCGGGCTCGAGGATCATCAGATCGCCGCCCTCCAGCGCCGCCGCGGTGATCGTGCCGCGGATGGGGATCCGGTTGCCCTCATAGAAGCGAATCGCGGGCGCACTCTCGCGGCGGCGCCACCACTGGTGGAGCTGTGTGATCACCGCCCCGCTGGGGGTCATGGCGCTCGAGTCGCGAGTGAAGACTTGATAAGGCAG
The DNA here is from genome assembly GCA_963721735.1 of uncultured Actinomycetes bacterium. GTDB lineage: Bacteria > Actinomycetota > Thermoleophilia > Solirubrobacterales > 70-9 > AC-56. The sequence continues at coordinate 244,294 of CAVRKX010000015.1, read as the reverse complement.
CGCCGTCGCCGGCTCGAGGAAGTGGACCCTGACCCCCGCCACCTCGTACGCAGCGACCATCCCGGCGTGCTGTCTGCGCGCCAGCTCGGCGTCGAAGCGCCGCCCGCTCTCCAGCGTCGCGCGGGAGATCTCGCTGGTCGGCAGCCAGCGGAAGTTGTCCGGGGGGCAGACGAGGACGTCCAGCAGCCGCCCGTGCTCGGAGTCGACCCCCCACCCGGGCTCGGGCTCCGGGGCGGCCGCCTGGCCAGCGTTCACTCGCTGACCACCCGGATCGTGCGCAGGCTTCGATCCACCGCCCCCCTGACCCAGCCGCCGTGCTCGACCACCTCACGGATGTAGTCCACGGTCTCCTGGGTCAGCCGCTCCCCGGGCAGCACGTTCGGGATCCCGGGCGGGTAGGCGGCCAGCGACTCCGCCGCCACGCGACCCACCGCCCGGTCCAACGGCACCACCTCCTGAGACCCGAAAAAGGCCTCGCGCGGCGGCGTGTCCAGGCTCCCCCAGGGCGGCGGTGGCGTGAAAGGCCGCTTCGGGGGCTCGGTCTCGCCTCCAAGGGCCTCCACGGCCCGGCGCAGGGCGCCGACGAAGCGCGCCGCGCTTCGGGCCGCGTCCTCTCCCATCCCGAACACGGCCATGACCACATTCTCCGAGAACAGCTCGAGGTTGACGTCGTCCAGCTCCCTCATCAGCGAGGCGAGCCGGGTGCCGGTGCTGCCGGTGTCGCGGACGTCGATCGACAGGCGCAGCGGATCCCAGCCGTGGACCCCCGGGCGGCCGACCAGCCGCTCGTCCAGGACATCCAGCCCAGGTATCCGCTGAACCTCGGCCCGGACCCGCTCGACTCCCGCCAGGGTCTCGGCAAGCAGGCTCGCCCCGTGGACCGCGGCGTAGCGGCGCGCGGCGTCGATCGACGCGGTGAGCAGCGCGCTCGGGCTCGTCGACTCGGTCAGCGTCACGCAGCGATCCACCACGTCCTCGTCGATCATCCCGCTCTGGCCCTGGTGGAGGATGGCGGACTGGGTCAGGCTGCCCAGCAGCTTGTGAACCGAGGAGAGGACCAGGTCGGCGCCGCACTCCAGGGCGCTGACCGGCAGAAGCGGCGAGAACCGCAGGTGCGAGCCCCATGCCTCGTCGACGACCAGCGGCAGCCCCCGGTCGTGGCAGACCTCCGCCAGGCCGCTGACGTCGGCGACCGCGCCGAAGTAGGTCGGAGAAACGGTGAGGGCGGCGACGGCCCCCGGGGCGCGGTCGAACGCCTCGGCGAGCGCCCGCGGCGTGAGGCAGTGGGCGACCCCGAGCTCGGCGTCGAGCTCGGGCGCGACGAAGGCCGGCTCGAGCCCAGCGAGGATGATCCCGTCGATCGTGCTCGAATGGGCGTTGCGCTGGACGACGACGCTCGTGCCCTGGTGGCGAAGCGCGAGGCAGGTGGCGTGGTTTCCCTGCGAGGCGCCGTTGATCAGAAACCAGCTCCGCCTCGCGCCCCAGGCGCCGGCTGCGAGCCTCTGAGCACGCTGAAAGGGTGAGTCGGGGCCGACGTCGATGCCCTCGATCCCCGCCGGGACGTCGCGGTCGAACGCCGCCTGGCCCAGCGCGTCGATCGCCGCGGGGTCCGCTCCGTGCCCGGCCTTATGCCCGGGGACGTGGAAGCGGCCCGGCCCGCGCTCGGCGTACTCGACGATCGCGTCGAGATAGGGAGTCTGGTCCTGCTCGCTGTGCCCCGGCGCCTGGGACCCGGTGCCCGCAGCCGATTGCAGAGCGTCACCGGACATCCGTTGGGGACTCTAGTGCGGCGTCCACCAACTGTGGACGCCGCGCAAGTGCGGCGTGAATACGTCCCCAGAGCCCTGGTACCGTTGGGCCGTCCTCGATGGACGACGATCACCCTCCTCGAAGTACCGGCGACATACGCCGGTTTCGCGGCGCCGCTAGCCGCAGCGGACGACCGTGAGCGTCCTGCTGCTCATCTTCCTGCTCCTGCTCGTGGTCATCAACGGGCTGTTCGTGGCCGCCGAGTTCGCGCTGGTCAGGGCCAGGCGAGCCCGGCTCGAGGCGCTGGCCGGGGAGGGCGCGCGCGGCGCCGCGCAGGCGCTGGGGCAGATCGACCGCATCGACGAGTACCTCTCCGCATGTCAGCTGGGGATCACGATGGCCTCGATCGGAATCGGCTTCCTCGGCGAGCCGTCCCTGGCCCACCTGATCGAGCCCATCTTCGGGGGCCTCTCGCACGGCGTGGCTGTGGCGATCTCGGTGGGGATCGCCTTCGCTCTGGTGACGTCCATCCACGTCGCGCTCGGCGAGCAGGTGCCGAAGATCCTCGCGATCACCAGGGCGGAGGCCACGACACGCGTCCTGGCCCGTCCGCTGGCGGCGTTCCGCGTGCTGAGCGGCCCCATCACGGTCGGCCTGACCAAGATCGCGAACGCCGTCGTCCGCCTGTTCGGGGTCAGTCCCGGAGAGCTGGAGGAGGTGCACACCGCGGAGGACGTCAGGGCGATCATCCGGCAATCAGCCCTTTCGGGCACCGGCGATTCGCTGGACCCGGGAGAGGCTGGGATGCTGTCGGGCGTCTTCCACCTGCACGAGCAGGAAGCGCGGGAGGTGATGACCCCGATCCCGGCCGTGGTCACCGTCAACGCCTCGGAGAAGGTGGAGGAGGCGTTGCAGCGCTGCGTCTCCTCGGGCCACACCAGGCTGATCGTGATCGAGGATGACAACCCGGACCGCGTGCGCGGCGTCATCCACAACAACAGCCTCGCCCGCCTCTACATGAACGCGGGTCCCGATGCCCCGATCGAGCCGGCGATTCGCGAGGTGCCGATCTTCCCCGAGACCAAGCCGCTCGACGACCTGCTGGCCGAGCTCCAGCGCCAGCGCAGCTCGATCGCGGTGGTCTCGGACGAGTACGGCCGCACCGTGGGCATCGTCACCGTCGAGGACATCCTCGAGGAGGTGGTGGGGGAGATCGAGGACGAGACCGACCCGCGGGCCGCCGCGATGCGTCGGCTCACCGACGGCGACTGGTACGTGCGGGGTCACGTTTCGCTGGGCGATCTCGAGGACGTGGGGATCCAGCTCCCCGTCTCCTCGGACGCGTTCAACTCGATCGGCGGCTACGTCTTCACCAAGCTGGGCCGCCTGCCCAGGCGCGGCGACAGGATCGTGGCCGACGGCTACGAGGTGAGGGTCGAGTCCGTTCGCGAAAACCGCATCGTGGCGGTTCGCATCCATTCCTCGGCGACGGGGGAGTTCCCCCGCCAAGTGGATCCCAGCGAGTCTCAGGGCCGCAATTAGCGGCTTTCCGGCCCCCCTGCTTCCGTCCGTGGACGCCTCTAGCTTGGCACCGTCCGGCTCATCTACCTGAAGGGGCAGCCATGTGGGTGGTGAAGCTCACCGACAAGCAGCTCGAGGTCCTGAAGGCGGTTCTTCGCGCCGAGGAGCATCTGGGGCCGGCGCTTCGCGGGGCGCTGGAGGCCCTCGACCTGGCCCGGTGGGACGAGCTCCCCGACGCGCAGCTTCCCTGGGAGGACGTCACCGAGACCGCCCGCCGCCAGGGGATCTCGGAGGCCGACGTGATCTGGGACCTCGCCGGGAAGCGCAAGCGCACCGCCGCGTAGAGCCCCCTCAGTCGTAGTCGTAGAACCCGGCCTGGCTCTTGCGGCCGAGCTTGCCCTTGCCGATCAGCTCCTCGATCAGCCCGGGAGGGCGATAGCGGGCCTCGTCGGTATCGGCGAACAGGCTCTCCCCGATCGACGCCGCGACGTCCAGCCCGACGAGATCGAGGAGGCGCAACGGGCCCATCGGATACCGCGCCCCCAGCCGCATGCACGAGTCGATGTCTGCTGCCCCCATGCCGGTGCGTTCCATCAGGCGCACCGCGTCGAACAGGTAGGGAAAGAGCAAGCGGTTGACGACGAAGCCGGGTTGGTCAGGGACCTCGATCACGGTCTTGCCTAGCGCTCTCGCCCAGTCGCGGGCGCGCTCGCGCACGCCGTCGCGGACGCCGTCCGGGATGCAGAGCTCCACCAGCTCCATGCGCTGCACGGGGTTGAAGACGTGGAAGCCGAAGACCCTTTCGGGATGGCCGCTCCGGGTCGCCAGCTCGGCCACCGACAGCGAGGACGTGGTGCTCGCCAGGTCGGCCTCCGGGCTGAACTCGCCAAGCTCGCGGAGCAGGTCGGCCTTCGCGTCGAGATCCTCGATGATCGCCTCGATCACGAGATCGGAGTCGGACAGGTCCGCCGGGTCGGTGGTCACCCGGATCCGACCCGGCGTCCCTCCGTCGACCTTGGCGCAGTCCGCCTGAGCGCGCTCCTCGGCCCGCCAGGCCGAGACGTCGCTTCTGGCGAGCAGTTGGACCTCGCCGACCGCGGTCGCGCAGGCGGCCAGGGAGCAGCCGATCGCCCCGCTGCCCACCACCGCCGGACGCCTGTATCCATCCGAGCCGCTCACGCGACGGTGGTTACTATCACGCGCCCGCGAGATCGGCTCGTCAGCCGCTCTACGCCGAGAGGCGCCGGGGCGTACCCTGCGGAGGCATGGGGGATGCGCATCGACACGCTCCGGCGACGGTCGGCGCCGGCGTCGCCGCCGCCTTCGTGGTGGCGGTGATGGTGCTCGGCGCCATGTCCTTGTGGACGGTGATCCCGTTTGGGTGGATCTGGATCGGGTCGATGATCACGGACACGCAGGCGCCGTCGGGTGGTCCCTACATGGTGGTCTTCTTCGGCATCGTCTGCTCGATCCTCGCCATGTCCTGGGTGCTGTCGCGGCTGAACCGCCTCTACGTGCGAATCACGGGCACCACGACGTTGCCGGGGCGCTACCTGCCGGCGTGGCGGAAGAGCCTCAGCGACGAGCGTGCGGACCCCCGCGGCATGAACGTGCTCGAGGCCGTCATCCTCGCCTCCGTGCTGCTGGCCGGCGTGGCGATGTTCATCTGGTTCTTGTTCGCCGCGGGCTCACCGCTTCCCAGCCAGTAAGGGCGCCGGGCGCCGATTCGCCCGCGATGGCGTCGAACTCGGTTATGCTCGTCGTCGTGCGAGGAGGGGCAGTAGGGGATCGGGGTGCTTTTCGGGGCCGGTGGGTCCTTGCCCTGGTCGCGATGCTCGTCGCGACCCTGGGCTTTGCCGCCGACGCGTTCGCTGCGCCCCCGGAGCCGTTCGGGCACTCGTGCGAGGCCCAGAACGGGGTGCTCTTCTGCCCCACCACCAGCCGGGCCGAGCGGGTGCCGACCTTCGACGGGGTGCCCCTCGACGTCGACGTGACCCTTCCGGCTCAGGGGAATGGGCCGTTTCCGACCATCGTCATGCTGCACGGCTGGGGCGGGAGCAAGACGGCTTTCGAGTCGACCTCCCCGGCCGGCGGATACAACAACAACTTCTTCGCCCGGCAGGGATACGCGGTCGTCAACTACACCGCTCGCGGCTTCGGCGACTCCTGCGGCGGAGCGTCGCCGCCGGACCGTGCCGGTCCCTGCGGCAAGGGCTACATCCACCTCGCCGACACGCGCTACGAGGCGCGCGACACCCAGTCCCTGCTCGGCCGGCTCGCCGACCAGGGCATCGTGAAGCCGGGGCGAATCGGCGTCACGGGCGTCTCCTACGGAGGGGGGCAGAGCATGGAGCTCGCCTTCCTGAACGATCGGATCCGAAGGTTGGACGGAACGTTGGCACCCTGGCGCAGCCCGAACGGCAAGGCCCTCCGGATCGCGGCCGCTTACCCCCGCTGGCCGTGGTCCGACCTCGTTGACGCGCTGCTCTCCAACGGCCGCTTCCTCGACACCCAGGTCGCGCCGTTTGGGCAGAGCCTGAATCCGGTCGGGGTTCCGATCCAGAGCTACATCAGCGGGCTCTACGCCGCCGGCTCGGTCGCCGGCTACTACTGCGGCACGGCGCCGGCCTCCTCCCCGTGCACCGACCGCGACGCCAACCTTCCTCTGAGCTTCGCCGAGATTCAGGCGGGCAAGCCGCTCTCTGCGGATGCCAGGGCGGCCCTCCGCAGCGTCTATGAGCACAACAGCGCCTACAGCCTCGCGTTCCTGGAGGGTGCCTCGAGGCCCGCGCCCCTGCTGATCCAGAACGGTTGGACCGACGATCTGTTTCCGGTCCAGCACGCTCTCCGCCCCTACAACCTCCTGCGCTCGCGGTACCCCGGCTTCCCGGTCAACCTCCAGTTCGGGGACCTCGGCCACAGCCGCGGCGCGAACAAGGCGGCCACGAACCAGCTCTTCTTCGGCCAGGCGGCGCGGTTCTTCGACGCCTACCTGAACAACGAGGGCAGCCCCCCGCCGCGTGGGTCGGTAACCGCGTTCACCCAGACCTGTCCGCGGAGCGTCCCCGATGGAGGCCCGTTCAGGGCCCCGGGCTGGGGGACGATCCACCAGGGGAGCCTGGAGTTCGGCTCCAACCTCGACAAGACCTTCACCTCCGCCGGCGGCAATCAGAACGTGGCGGCGCAGTTCGATCCGATCGGCGGCACCACGGACTCCTGCAAGACGATCGACATCGTGAACGAGCCCAACACGGCCACCTACAGGCACAGCTTCACTAGCCCCTTCACGATGCTCGGCAGGCCGACCGTGCGCGCCCAGATCCAGACCACGGGCCAGTTCGGCCAGATCGCGGCGAGGCTGTGGGATCTGATGCCGAATGGACAGCAGCGCCTCGTCGACCGGGGTGTCTACGCACTGCACAACGGCCAAAGCGGGCAGATCGTCTTCCAGCTCCACGGCAACGGCTACCGCTTCGGCCAGGGCCACCGGGTCGCGCTCCAGCTTCTGGGTCGTGACGCGCCCTACTACCAGAACAGCAACGGCACCTTCTCGGTGCGGGTCCAAAACCTCTCGGTCAGGCTGCCGCGGCTGGCCCCGTAGCGGCGCCGGCGCGGGGGCCGGGCGCCCTGGTTGACTGGTCAGTCAACCGATCGGCTATCGTGCCCTGAGGCATCCAAACGACCGAACGGAGGGCATCCGGATGGCGAGCAACGGCAAGTTCCAGGGTCGCGAGGTGGTAATCGTCGAGGCGCTCCGTACGCCGATCGGCCGCGGTCACGAGGAGAAGGGCTACTACAAGGACGTCCACGCCTCCAACCTGCTCTCGAAGACCTTCAAGGGGCTCGTCGACCGCACCGGGATCGAGGCCTCAGAGGTCGAGGACGTCGTAGCCGGCTGCGTGCAGCAGTTCGGCGAGCAGGGGTTCAACATCGGCCGCAACGCCTGGCTCGAGGCGGGCCTCCCGATCGAGACGCCGGCGACGACGATCGACCGCCAGTGCGGCTCCGCGCAGCAAGCGGTCAACTTCGCCGCCGCGCTGATCGCCTCGGGGGTCCACGATGCGGTGATCGGCGGCGGCGTCGAGCACATGGGCCACCTCTCGTTCGCGGACGGGATGTCCGTACAGCAGGAGCATGGCTTCGCTTTCTCACCCCAGCTGCTCGAGCGCTACAACCTCGTCCCCCAGGGGATCTCGGCGGAGATGATCGCCGACAAGTGGGAGATCCCGCGCTCCGAGCTCGACGAGATTGGCTTGCGCTCCCACCAGCTCGCGGCCCAGGCCACCGAGGAGGGCCGCTTCGAGCGGGAGATCATCCCGTTCTCCGTCAATGGCGACACCTACGTCACCGACCAGGGAATCCGGCCCGACACCAGCATCGAGAAGCTGGCTGAGCTGAAGCCCGCCTTCAAGGAGGACGGGAAGATCACCGCCGGCAACTCGTCGCAGATCTCCGACGGCGCTGCCGCCGTGCTGCTGATGACGCGCGAGAAGGCCGACGAGCTGGGGCTGAAGCCGCGCGCCAGGATCGCCGACGAGACCACGGTTGGCGTCGACCCCGTGATGATGCTGACCGGTCCAATCCCCGCCACCAAGAAGCTGCTCGACCGCAACGGGATGCAGATCGGGGATCTCGACCTGATCGAGATCAACGAGGCGTTTGCCTCGGTGGTCGCGGCCTGGCGGCGCGAGCTCGAGCCCGACATGGAGCGGGTGAACGTGAACGGCGGCGCGATCGCGCTCGGACACCCGCTTGGGTCGAGCGGCGCGCGCCTGGTGACGACGCTGCTGCACGAGCTGGAGCGCTCCGACAAGGAGTGGGGCCTGGTCACGATGTGCTGCGGCGGCGGCCTGGGAACCGGGACCCTCATCCAGCGCGTCTGACATCACCGCCGCCGACGAGCACCTGCGCTCGGTCGATCACGTCCTCCGGCGGCTGATCGACGAGCGCGGCCCCATCGACCCGGCCACGGATCGGCGTGGCAGCCGCCCCGATGCCTACGAGGCGCTGGCCCGAGCGATCGTCGGCCAGCAGCTCTCGACCAAGGCGGCCCGCTCGATCTGGGAGCGCCTGGTCGCCCCGTTCGGCGGCTCCTTCCCGCAGCCGGCGGAGCTGCTCGCCGCCGACCCCGAGTCCCTTCGCGGAGCCGGCCTCTCGTGGTCCAAGGTCGGCTTCCTCCGCGACCTGGCGGAGCGGATCGAGGACGGCGGCTTGGATCTGGGGCGGTTGGCACGGCTCCCGGACGAGGACGTGGTGGCCGAGCTGATCCAGATCAAGGGCGTCGGTGCCTGGACGGCCGAGATGTTCCTGATCTTCCACCTCGCCCGCCCCGACGTCGTCTCCACCGGCGACCTCGGGATCCGCCGGGCCGTGCAGGTCGCCTACGGGCTCGACGACCTGCCGGGCCCCGGTGATCTCGAGCGGATCGCCGAGCCCTGGCGACCCCACCGCACGCTCGCCTGTCTCTATCTATGGCGCTCGCTCGACAACGTTCCCGCGTAGTGGTCACGTCCGCAAATACGCCCGTGCGCGACCACTAATGGGCGCCTTGGACCGGATCTCGATCGCGGCGCTCGGCGTCACCGCCGGCGACCTGGTCGACCAGGCGCGCGAGGCGGAAGGGGCCGGGATCGAATGCGTTTGGGCCCCGGAGCTGTTTCGCAGCTCGGTCACCCAAGCCACCTGGATCGCCGCCGCGACCGAGCGGATCGCCGTCGGCACCGGGATCGCCTGGGCTTTCACCCGCAGCCCGTTCATTCTCGCCGTCTCGGCGCTCGACGTCGACGAGATGTCGGGCGGGCGGTTCCGGCTCGGCCTCGGCGCGGGGGTGAAGCGCCTCAACGAGACCTGGCACGGAGTGGAGTACGGGCGCCCCGCGCCGCACCTGCGCGAGACGGTGGAGGCGGTGCGGCTGATCATGCAGAAGGCGCACGCCGGGGAGCCGATCCGGTTCGAGGGCGACTACCACGACATCGACATCAAGGGCTGGGTGCGCCCGCATCCGCCGGCTCGTGAATCGGTGCCGATCTACACCGCCGCGGTGCGGGAGGGGATGGCGCGAATGGCGGGCGACTGCGCCGACGGCTTGATCGGCCACCCGATCTGCTCGCTGCGCTGGCTCGACGAGGTGCTGGTCGCCAACTTCGAGCAGGGGCTGGCGCGTTCCGGTCGCGACCGCGGGGACTTCGACTTCATCCCCACGGTGAGCTGCGCGATCTCCGACGATGAGGAGGCTGCCTACGAGGCGGCGCGTCGAACGATCTGCTTCTACGCCACCGTCCGCACCTACGCCCCGCTGTGGGAGATGCACGGCTTCGGCGAGGCGGCCGCCGCGGTGGGCGAGGCGTTCCGCGCCGGGGACTTCGCCGCGATGCCCTCCCACGTCCCCGACGAGATGGTCGATGCCTACTGCGCGGCAGGCCCGCTGGACAAGGTGCGGGCGCGCGTGTCCGAGGTGGCCGAGCGCGGCGACGGCATCTTCCTGACCCCGCCCTCCTACTTCATCTCCCCCGCCGAGATCGCCGAGTACCAGCGCCTGATCGTGGAGGCCTTCGCCCCCCGCGGCGCGGCCACTTAGCGCAGCAGCGCGCGCAGCGTGGACCCGACGGCCGAACGGTCGCCGACGATCTGGCGCCACGTGAACCGAACCACGTCGTGGCCAAGGAGCTTCAGCTGCGTGTCGCGAGCGCGGTCGGCTTCGAACGCGGACCGGGTCCCGTGCGTCTCGAAGCCGTCCACTTCCACCGCTAGGCGCCGGTCGCGCCAGAGGAAGTCGACGAGGAACGGGCCCACACGGACGTTCACCTCGGGATTCGGGAGGTGATGCCGGCGGCAGAGGGCCAGGAAGCGGCTCTCCAACTCGCTGCGGGTGTGGTCCGACTCGAGTTGGTCGCCAATCGGGAGGCGCAGAAACTCAGCCCGCCGCAGTGCCGCCGCAAACTGGTCGCTTGGGAGCACGCGTTTCAGGTCCTCGAGCGTGCGTGCGGGCTTCGTGACCGGGATGCCAGCTCGTCGCGTGGTCTGGCTGGGTAGGAGGGTGAGCGAGCGGTGGATCTTGATCCCGTCGCGTGGCTCTCGCCCGGCATCGCTGGGGACCGTGACTTCGATGATGCTGGGTACGGGGGCGATCGTCCATAGCGCGGCGGCGCTCAGGTGACTTAGCACCGCGCCTTCGCCAAAGGCCAGCACGGCCGCCATCCACCTCCCCTCGTTGCTCAGGCCCGCGTGGCCGACCGCGTACACGCCCCGGTGGATGCGGTAAAGCAGACCCTTCCGCGAGCGCCGCACAACCGCGCTCCTGTGGAGGCCGGCCGCGGCTAGCTGGGCAAGGGACACCACGCCGTGCTGCCGCGCGGCAAGCCGCGCGATCGCGGTCTCGACGGAACGATTGGCGGCTTTGTTGCGCACGTATGCAACAAACCCGCCAAAGGGGCGGCGCGCCCCCCGCTACCCAGGCGCCCCTGACCGAGCCCCTACCCCTACCCAGCCTGTGCGCCTGGGCCTCGCGGCGAGCTAGGTAGTCGCGGCCGCGAGGCGGCCGCCGACGAACTGCACCAAGCCGGCCAGGCGCTGGCGGACGTTTTCGAATCCCCGCTCCTGAAGCGCGGTTACGACCTCGTCCGACTCGAACACGCGCATGCCGCTGGCTCGCTCGATCAGCGGCTTCAAGGGGGGCAGGGTCAGCTGACGGCGCACCGAGGTCATGATCGCGATCCGTCCGCCGGGACCCAGCACCCGCCGCATCTCGTCGAGTGTGGCGAAGGGGTCCGCGAACAGGTGTAGGGCAGCGAAGCAGCAGAGCCCGTCGAAGACGCCGTCTTGGAACGGGAGCTTGGTGGCGTCGCCGCGGATCAGGGCCAGGTTGGCGAGGCCGGCGGCCTCGAGCTCGGACACGCCGCGGGTGAGCATGGTGCTCGAGGCGTCGATGCCCACCGCGAGACCACCGTCGCCGACCGCCCGGGCGAACTCGCGCGTGAAGTTCCCGGGCCCGCAGCCGACGTCGAGCACGACATCGCCGGGCCCGAGCCCGAGCAAGAGCCGCGCGATCCGCACCTCCTCGGCCATCCCCGGACCGGTCACTCCCTTGAAGGCCCGCGCCAGCGCGGGGCGCCAGTAGCGCTCGTAAATCGCCGGCACCACGCGAGTGGTCATCAGATTCTGCACCGTGCCCGTCGACTCGAGCTCGCCGCCCAGCAGGTCCAGGTAGCCGGCGGCGCTCGCCTGCGGGTCCGCGGCCGTCGCGGCCGCTTCGGCCGTGAGCAGCTCACGCGCTCGGCGAATCCCCTCCGCGCTCGTACGTTGGGCGCTCGTCATGCAGCCCTCCGCTCTCAGAGCACGGCCGGAGAGCCCGGCCCGATCCCTCGGGGCTCGCCCGAGTGTCGCGCCAGCTCGGTAAGGCGCTCGATCTGGCGCTCGCCCTCGATCCGCGCCGGGTCGTCGGCGGGCAGCCTCTCGACCAGGCGCCGGATGCGGTTGCGGATCTGGAGCGCGAAGTGCGGAGTGGCGGGGCCCGCCAGGGCGTGGATCTCCTCGACGGTCACCGGGCTTCCTTCAGCGAGCCGATTGGGTCGCTCGGCCTCGCTCACGGGTTTTCGCTGCTCCTCGCTCTCACGGCCCTTTCCCCTCGCGCTCCGGCGTTCCAGGCGGCGGGCCCAGCTGGGCCCCGCGGCCGGACCTTATCTGGACGACCTCGGCGAGATCGTCGACCTGCGCCTGGAAGTCGACCGAGATGGCGCCCTCGTCGCCGATCACCCAGACGCGGTTATAGACCGCGCGGGTCGGATCGCCGAGGTACCCCGGCTTGACGTCGAGCAGATACTCGCGAAGCGCAGCGGGAACCAGGCCGGCGTTCTCCGTGATCAGCAGCGGTCCCCAGGTGCCGCTGGCGGACAGTGGCGCGGCGGCGGCCGCATCCAGCGGCCGCGACGCGTTCGCGATCACGAACCCGTGGCCCGGGTCGTTGATGTCCCAGCCGAAGCTGCCGCTGGTGTACCGGGCGAAGGCGATCGCGTTCTCAACCGGGTCTGGGGCGCCGATCCGCCTCGTGGAGGGGGACAGCTTCCGCACCGCCTCGAGCGTCTTGTCGGAGATCACCGATGGCGGGCCGAGCACGTACACCGGGACGCCCCGGTGGCGGCGAAGCGCGTCGAGCGTCGGCTCGGGCGCCGTCTCCCTCTTGACGAAGAGGACAGGGTCGCCCGAGCGCGCCGCCCAAGCGGCGGCGGGCATCGCGAACGCCGGCTGCTCCGAGCTGGCCAGCAGGATGTGCTGCGGGGGGTCGCCGGTCAGCTTCTGGCGAAGCCGGTCGATCTCCGCTGCGGTCTCTGCGGGGTTGGACCCACTGACCGCTTCCGCGGGAAGTCCCCGCGGAGCGGTCGCCGAGCCGATCGTGAAGATCTGCTCGCCGTCCGTCTTGGCCGAGCCCGTGGGCGCGAGCGCCGCCAAGGCGTCCTCCGTGAAGTCGGGGATCTCGTCGCTGCCGGAGACCAGGATCGGAGCTCGGATGGGTTGGGCCACGAGGCTCGCCGCGGCGAGCCCGGCGGGCCAATCGTCATCCGCGACGAGGCTCACCGCGGCGGGGCGCTTGACGCCCCCGGTGGAGGGGAAGACGGCGAGGGCGACGCCGGCGGCGTTCGCGGCAGGGTCGGCGCCGGCGACGCGGGTGGTGTTCTTGGTTGCGAAGGCTGGGAAGCCGAGGTCCTCCGCGGCGGCCGGCTGTGGCTCGCGGATGACGACGCTCGGCGCCGGCGCGGGTGGCTCCTCGTCGCCACCCAGCGAGTCGGCCAGCAGGTAGGCGCCGACGCCGACTCCGCCGAGCGCGACCAAGATCCCTGCTCCCACGGCGAGGCGTCGTCTGCGGTGGGCCGCCACCGCCTGAACATACCGGGCCCCCTATTCGGCGCCGCTTCGCGCTTGGTGCAGCCGAAACCAGCCGGCCCCTTCCGCGTCAACAGGGGGTAGACTGGGTAACTGGTTGACTGACCAGTCAATCGGATAGACGAGAGCGTTCGCCTGCGTTTCACGGTGGGCGAGGACGGAGGGCAGATGGACTTCGGATTGAGCGACGAGCAGCGGGAGTTCCAGGCTCTGTGTCGCAGGTTCGCGACCGAGGTGATCCGCCCCGCGGCGGCCAAGCACGACGCCGAGGAGTCGACCCCCTGGGAGGCCATCACGGCGGCCCGCGACTGGGGCCTGCACGGGATGGAGCACCTGCAGCGGATGGCCAACGACCCCGACGGCCAGATCTCCGTCATCTACGCCGAGGAGCTGCATTGGGGCTGCGCCGGCATCGCACTCGCGATCTCGGGGTCGGCTCTGGCCGCCGCCGGGCTCGCCGCGTCCGGCACCCCCGAGCAGATCGCCAGATGGGTCCCCGAGTGCTTCGGGCCGGACGGCGACGTCAAGCTGGGTGCCTACGCCGTCACCGAGCCACAGGCGGGCTCCGACGTCAAGAGCCTGCGCACGACCGCGAAGCTCGACGGCGACGAGTGGGTGCTCAACGGCACCAAGGTCTTCATCACCAACGGGGGCATCGCCGACGTCCACGTTGTGGTCGCCACGGTGGACCCGAACCTCGGCCACCGAGGCCAGGCCTCGTTCGTGATCCCCAAGGGGACGCCCGGCCTGAAGGAGGGCAAGAAGGAGTCGAAGCTCGGCATCCGCGCCTCACACACCGCCGAGGTGATCCTCGAGGACTGCCGCGTCCCGGTGGAGAACCTGCTCGGCGGGATGGAGAAGCTGGAGCGAAAGCTCGAGCGAGCCCGCTCCGGTGAGTCGAGCGGCCGCGCCTCCAACGCGCTGGCCACCTTCGAGCTGACCAGGCCGGTCGTGGGCGCGTCGGCGCTCGGGATCGCCCAGGCCGCGTATGAGTGGACGCTCTCCTACCTCGACAACCGGGACCCGCAGGACCCGATCGGCCAGTATCTGGACGAGAGCTCCACCGCGGGTCGCCCGCCCCTGGAGCGCCAGGCCACCCAGCAGCGTCTCGCCGACGTGGCCACCGAGATCGAGGCGGCGCGCCTGCTCGTGCAGCGCGCCTCGTGGATGGGCCGCAACGGCATCCCGATGATGGGGGGCCAGGGATCGATGTCGAAGCTGAAGGGCGGCGACGTTGCCATGTGGGCGACCCGCACCTGCATGGATCTGGTCGGCCCGTATGCGCAGACCACGGATTGCCCGCTGGAGAAGTTCTTCCGCGACGCGAAGATCTACCAGCTGTTCGAGGGCACCGCCGAGATCCAGCGCATGGTGATCTCGCGGATGCAGGCGGCCGAGTACCGCGAGCGCCTCAAGCAAGGCGTCGAGGTCGCGGCGGAGGCGATCGAGTCCGCCTCCGGCTCCGCCAATGGCGCCGTCTCGCCGGACGAGGCGGCGGTCGCGGTGGCCGGGTCCCAGAACGGCGCCGGCCGGGCGGCCGAGCCACGAACCCCCAGCGCGGCCTGACCTAGTCACGGAGCACTAGCAGGCTGCCTCTCTAAGCTCGGGGCCGTGGCGCGAGCCCACGCCCACGCCCCGGGAGTCGAACGCGGCGCTTCGCCGGGCGGCCGGAGCGCACTCGCAGCCCGCCGGGAGGGAAACCGGCGGCGGATGCTGATCGCCGCGGCCATCAACGCGGGGCTGATCGTCGTGGGTGTGGTCGGCGGAGTGCTGACCGGGTCGCTCGCCCTGCTCGCGGACGCCGGGCATGTCCTCTCCGATCTGGGGGCGATCGGGCTCGCTTTGGCGGCGGTGGCCCTGGCGGCCCGGTCCGGCGGGCCCCGGCGGACCTTCGGCTACCAGCGCACCGAGGTGATCGCCGCCCTCGTGAACGGCGTCACCCTGGTGGCGATCGCGGTGCTGATCGTGGTCGCGGCCCTCGATCGGCTGGGCGATCCTCCGGATGTGGAGGGCGCCGGCGTGCTCGTCCTCGGCGCGGTCGGGCTGGCGGGAAACGCCGCGGCCACTTGGGTGCTGGCCCGCGGCGAGCGGGAGGACATCAACCTCGAGGCGGTTCTCCGTCATTCCGTCGCGGACGCGCTCGGGTCGCTCGGAGTGATCGTCTCGGGCGTCGTCATCCTGACCACCGGCTGGAACCCGATCGACCCACTGGTTGGGATCGCGATCGCGGTGCTGATCCTCGCCTCGTCCGTCCGCCTGGTGCGCGAGCCGCTGGACGTCCTGATGGAGGCGGCGCCGCCGGGGGTGGACGTGGATGCGGTCGCCCGGGCGATTGGCTCGGTGGACGGTGTCCGCGCGGTGCACGATCTCCACGTCTGGTCGCTGACGCCCGGGTTCGAGGCGCTTGCGGCCCATGTCGTGGTCGCCCGTGACGAGGATCGCGATCGCGCTCGGCGTGAGGTCGAGTTCGTGCTTCGGGACCGCTACGGGATCGAGCACACGACGCTCCAGATGGAGGAGGAAGCCGACGGCGACGCGCTGCTCGAGGTGCAGACGGAGCCTCGATCGGACTAGCCCTGGGATCGCGGCCGGGGTGTGAAAAACGGCTTGCAGCAGGCATAATGTCTGTTAACGGCTGCTCACAGTTTTTGCGCGGCTGATACCCTGCCGCCCCACATTTGTGCCGAATCCGCCCGTGCGTGAGTGGGCGGAGCGGGGGAACCAGATTCCCCAGGGGCGAAAGGCCCGCGGGCCATCCAGGTCCACAGGCCAAGCGCGACTCCTCCGTGCGAGCCCGTCAGCTAACCCCGTAGGCCAGCGAGGAAGACATGAGAAACGCCCACATCCCTGCACGTGCCCAGCCCCGGCTGGCGGTGACCGCGCTCACCGCCATCGCGGCGATCGTGGCCGCGCTTGTGATCACGGCGGGGGCCTTCGGCCAGGACCTCCAGTCCCAGCTCGACGACAAGCGGGCGCAGCTCGAGCACGCCAACGCCAGAGAGGGCGTTCTGTCGGGCACGATTCAACGCCTCGGCGAGGAGCTCGACCAGCTCCGCGGGGAGGTGGCGACCCTTCGAAACCGCGAGGCGATCGTCCAAGCCGAGCTGGACAAGAAGGAGGCGGAGCTGAAACGGGCAAAGGAGCGGCTCGCCGTGCTCCGGGTCCAGCTGAAGCGGTCGCTCAAGGTGCTGAGGGAGCGGCTGGTCGCGATCTACGAGTCAAGCAGTCCCGACACGCTCACGGTGATCCTGAACTCGGATGGGTTCGACGACCTCCTGAGCCGCTACGAGTACCTGAAGCGGATCCAGTCCCAAGACACCTCGATCGCCGTGCGCGTCCGGGACCTTCGCAACGAGACCAGGGACACCGTCGAGCGGGTGCGCGCGGCGCGCAACGAGATCGCCGCCAAGCGCGCCGAGCTGGCCCGGACGCGGAGCGAGCTTGAAAGTCGCGAGGGCGCTCTGGCGTCGGCCCGCCAGCAGGACCAGCAGGCTCTGGCCCAGGTCGAGGACCACCAGCATCACCTGGAGGGCGAGATCGGCGACCTCGAGGGCGAGATCCAGGCGCAGCTTCAGGCCGCCTCCTCGTCGGTGCCGACCCAGCCCGCAGGGCCGATCCAGGGGGAGAGCTCGGCGGGGTTCGTCTGGCCCGTGAACGGCGCCGTCGTCTCCGGCTTCGGGATGCGTTGGGGCCAGTTGCACGCCGGGGTGGACATCGCGGTGCCGGCCGGCACGCCGATTGTCGCTGCCGCCTCGGGGACCGTTGTGCTCGCCGCCTACACGGGTGGTTACGGCAACTACACCTGCGTCGACCATGGCGGCGGCATCTCGACCTGCTACGCGCACCAGTCCTCTTACGCGGTGTCGTCGGGCCAGTCCGTTGACCAGGGCCAGGTGATCGGCTCGGTGGGCTGCACAGGCCACTGCTTCGGCGACCACCTGCACTTCGAGGTCCGGGTCAACGGATCGCCGGTCGACCCGATGGGGTACCTGTAGCGAGCGCCGTTTCGGGGTCGCCGCTCAAGGCGCCCGAAACGTCAACTTATCGAAGCTTCCAAGAAGCTCGTCGAAGTCTCTACGGCTTCTCGGTAGAGGCCGGATTTACCGGCGTCTTGCCCCATTTGCGTATGTAGTCTCGGCTCACCCGGACGATCCAATCCGCGTCCGGGGGAGGAGGCCAAATGACTACGTACTCGCCCGCTGCACCCAGTCCGCGCGCCGCACCCAGTCCGCGCTTCGGTCATCTGAATACACACCTACGTACCTACGTGGCGGGGGTCGGCGCGACCGCCGCGCTGACCACCGGCGCCCTGGTGGCCTTCCTCTCGGTGGCCACCTTCGTCTCCTTCAGCGGCTTTCCGTTGGGAGGGTCGAGCGACGACGCGGGGAGCGCTTACCTCGAATCCAGCCTCAGCGCGGCGCCCACGGCGGCGGGGGTTGCCCTCGGGGTGGCCGCCGCGTCAGTGGCCGACGATCCGGTCGCCGGCTCGGCGGGCGCGGGTGCCAGCGCAAGGACCGCGGGCGCGGGCGCTGGGCGGCTCCGGTCCCGGCGACGCTGACGGTACCGGCAAGGCCCCGTCGGTCAGCGGTCCAAGCGGCCCGGGCACCGGCTCCCCACCCGGGGACGGGTCCTCACCCCCGATCGCCGTCCCCTCGCTGCCTTCGACTTCCGGCCCCGCCACCAGCGCGGTCCAGGGCGTCGACACGGCCGCGGGCACCAACTTGTCCGGACCGACCCGTGGCGTCACGCGCCCGGTCGACGGCGTGGGCACCGGCGCCCTCAACCAGGCCGGCGGGGCAGTCGGCCGTCCGAGATTGGGCACCCAGGCCGGAAGCGCCGTGGGCGGGATCGCCGGCGGCGGGCTCGGCGGCTGACCCAGATTCGCCCGGCCCGTCAGGCAGGCCCTCCCTGGACCCGGCTAGGGCTTCTGGGTAGGGCGCCCGGCCCGGCTGGTTAGCGCCGACCGCTGTGGGTAGCTCCAAAGCAGTCGCATGGCCAGCCTCGCCCACACAACCCGCCGTCCCTCCCACGTGCGAACTCATCTGAGCGCCTACCTGGCAGGGGTTGGCGCCACCAGCGCACTCACCGCGGGGGCAGTGGTGGCCTTCCTCTCGCTGGCCACCTTCGTTGCCTTCAAGGGCCTTCCATTCGGAGGTCCGAGCAACGACGCCGGAGCCGCCTATCTCAACTCGAGCGCGAGCGGCCCGCCCACGGCGGCCGCGACGGCGCTCGCGGCGGCTCGCGCCGCTGTGGCCAGGGACGCGGTTCCGGCTGCCTACCGCAAGGGCGGTCCCTTGTGGGCCGGCTCCGGCGGATCCGCCGGTGTGAAGGCCTCCGGTGGCGACGGCTCCTTCCGCGGCGGGTCGACCGGCGGCGGCCCGACGGACGGTCAGCGGGTGACCCCGGGGTCACGGCGCCCGGTGGGCCGGGCGACCCGGTGGCCCCGGCCTGGCACGCCCGGCGGCTGCCGTGCCCCCCATCCCTTCCGGTCCGGCCCGCCGTCGACGCTCCGCCCACGCCCCACACGCCGTCCATCCCGGCTGCCCGACCCGCCCGGCGGCGTCAATCGGCCCCCGATCAACGTCCCGTCGGTGCCCAACGTGCCGTCCGTGCCCAACAGGCCGTCGCTCCCCAACAGCGCCCTCGCTTGCCCAACACGCCCTCGCTTCCCAACCGGCCCTCGCTGCCGAACCTGCCCAACCTTCCCTTAGGTCGCGCGGGCCGTCGAGGACCGTCCGGTACCAGCTGAGGCTCTAGCGCCTGATCGCAGGTTTCGCTCCATCCACCTGAGCGCCACCCCCTGGAGCTCCGCGTCGTGTTGGGCGGAGCGGTGGTGGCCACCCGGCAGCAGGATCAGCTTGCGGGGCTCACGAGCATGCGCGTAGAGCTGCTCGGAGGCCTCCGACGGGATCTGCTCGTCGCCGCTGGCGTGGATCAGCAGCAGGGGCTTGGCGCCCATCAGCTCGACCGCCTGGCCCAGGTCGTGCTCGGCGAGCCACGCGTCCAGCGCCGTCGCCCCGCCGGGATCGATCCGCATCTGGAGCGTCCCGGCGCGAAGCCCGCGGCGCAGGTGGTCCGTCCCCGCCGGGCAGATCGCGATCGCCCCGGCGATCTGCTCCGCGGTGGCCGCGGCCTGAATCGCCATGAAGCCGCCCATGCTCGAGCCCCGGACGCAGACTCGCGCCGCGTCCACGCCCTCCACCCCGGCCAGGAAGCGCGCCATCTTGGCGACGTCGCCCAGGGCCGCGGGGCTCATCCCGTCCTCTGAGGCCCCGTGCCCGCGCTGGTCGAATCCGAGCGCCGCCCAGCCGCTGGCCGAGCAAGCGCGGCCGAAGTCGCCGTGGTTCTCCTTGCGCGACCCGGCGCCGTGAACGATCACCATCGCCGGCCAGGGCGGGGGCGAGTCCGGGAGCCAGAGCATGTACGGCCGCCCCTCGTGCACCCCCGTCTCGTCGGCCGACTTCGGCGAGCGGGATCCCATAGATCCCCAAGCTACAGCGACCGCCGTGCCAGGGCACCGTCGAGACGGACTACGCCGCGCGGGAGCTCCTACCTGTCGCAGTAGACCACGGCGGTGAACTCCCCCGGCGCGCTCCCGTCGTTCCAACCGGACGCCTTCCACCTGCGGTCGCCCTTGCGCTTCGAGGTGAATGGGAAGATCTCAGCTCCGCCTTCGAAGGGGCCCTTGAATCCGCTCGCAACCGCCTCGCTCCCACGTGTGCACCTGGCGGTCGCTGAGCCGACCTCGCTGGGGTCGATGGTGGTGCTGCTCGACCTCGTGTACAGACTCGGGCCGTCGTTGTCACAGTAGGCGAACACGGTGAGCGTCCCACTGCCGGCGTAGCTGTAGGCGGAGACCTTCCAGTTGCGGGCGCCCTTCCGTTTCGAGCTGTACGGGTAGATGGCCGCATTTGAGCGGGCGAACCCTCCAGAGACCGCCTCGCTTCCTGGGTTGCACGTCGCGGTTGCCGACCCAGTGCTGTTCTGGGCGACCGTGACCCCATCCGATTCCCTCTTCAGGCCGGGCTCGTGCCGGTCGCAGTAGGCGTAGACAATGAACTCGCCGGAGTCGCCGCCGATGTCGGCGGCCGAACCCTTCCAGCGACGATCGCCTATTCGCTTCGAGGAAAAGGGGAAGATCTGTGGCCCGTTCGCGGTAGCAAAGTCCGGGTTGTGGAACCCGGCCGAGACAGCCTCGCTCCCCCTCCTGCATCTTGGCGGTCGCAGACCCGGAGCCGGCCGCGTCGATGGTGGTGCTGTTCGACTTCGTCGCCAGATCGGCATCCGCGATCCCCGCGGTCGCCGTGATCGCGATCCCGATCAGCACCGCGAAGATCCGCCTGCTGCCAGACGGAAATCGGTTTCGATTCCGCATTGCCGTCCTCCCTGGTCTGCCGCTGGCCATCTGTGCGCCCCCTTGGCTCGGAAACCTACCTCACCCTCCTCGTGGCTACATCGCCCTTCTCGCGGGGCGACGCCCGTGACGCAAGCGCTCGTCCCTGAGGGTGCACCCGAATCCGGGGTCCGCGGCTCCACGTCAGAATGGCGATTCGTATGAGCGCAACAAGCGAGAGGTCGATCGTCGAGGACTCGCCCGTCTACCCCCTGGGTAGCCGCGTGAACGAGCGCCGCCACCTGGAGGTGGGCGGCTGCGACGTGGTTGAGGTTGCGGCCGAGTTCGGGACGCCCGCCTACATCTACGCGGAGGAGGACATTCGCGCCAGGGCGCGCAGTTACCTCGACGCCTTTCGCGCTCGCACCGACGACTTCGAGGTCCTGTACGCGAGCAAGGCAGCCCCGATCACCGCGATCTACCGGCTCTGCGCCGACGAGGGGCTGTCGGTCGACGTGGCCTCCGGCGGCGAGCTGCACATGGCGTTTGGCGCGGGCCTCGACCCGGCTCGCGTGTACATGCACGGGAACAACAAGACCGAGGCCGAGCTTCGCTACGCGGTCGAGGCCGGGGTTGGCCATCTGATCGTCGACTCATTCGGCGAGATCGCCCGGCTGGACGCGCTCCTGGATCGTCCCCAGGACGTTCTGATCCGCGTCACCCCGGGGATCCTGCCCTCCACTCATTCCTACGTGCAGACAGGTGGCCTCGACTCGAAGTTCGGCTTCGGGCTCGAGGATGGCCTGGCGGCGCGGGCGATCGCCGAGGTGCGGTCATCCCGCCACCTGCGGCTGGTGGGCCTGCACGCACACATCGGCTCGCAGATCTTCGAGCTGGAGCCCTACGCGGCGGCAATCGAGGCACTGGCCGGGCTCGTGGACGGCGAATGGGAGTGCCGCATCCTCAACGTCGGCGGCGGCCTGGGGATCGCCTATACGTCGGCCGATCAGCCGCCCTCGATCGACAGCTACGCCGAGGTCAAGGTTGGCGGCGTGCAACGGGTGTTCGACCCGGTGCCACGGATCCTGGTCGAGCCGGGGCGCTCGCTGGTCGGCAACGCCGGCGTGACCGCCTACGAGGTCGGCACCGTGAAGGAGATCCCGGGCGTTCGAACCTATCTCTCGGTCGACGGGGGGATGTCCGACAACCTGCGGCCGATGCTCTACGGCGCGCGCTATGAGGCGATCGTCGCCAACCGCGCCGGCGACGCGCCCAACACCCTGGCGACGGTCGCCGGCATGCACTGCGAGTCCGGCGACATCCTGATCAGGGACGCGATGCTCGCCGACCCGCGGCCCGGCGACATCCTCGTCACCCCCGCCACGGGCGCCTACGGGTACGCGATGGCGAGCAACTACAACGGCGTCCCCCGGCCCCCGGTGGTCTTCTGCAAGGACGGGGACGCGAGGCTGGTGGTGCGTCGAGAGACCTATGAGGATTTGACCGCCCGGGACGTGGAATGAGCGAGGTGGTTCGCATCGGGCTTCTGGGGCGCGGCACCGTGGGAGGCGCCTTCCACGAGCTGCTTGCCCAGCGCGCGGACGCGATCGACGCCGCCGCGGGGCGGCGGCCGGAGATCTCCGGTGTGCTGCGGCGCTCCGAGGGCGACTTCGACGCCATCCTGGAGGACTCGGAGATCGTCGTCGAGCTGATCGGCGGCACCGACCCGGCGCGCGAGTACGTGCTGCGGGCGCTGCGGGCGGGCCGCCACGTGGTGACCGCCAACAAGCAGCTGATCGCGCAGTTCGGCGACGAGCTGTTCGAGGCCGCTCGCGATTCCGGCGTTCAGCTGCGCTTCGAGGCGGCGGTGGCGGGAGTGGTGCCGGTGATCCGGGTGATCCAGGAGAGCCTCGCGGCGACCGAGATAACCAAGGTGTTCGGGATCGTCAACGGGACCACCAACTTCATCCTCACCGAGATGGCCAGCACCGGCGCCTCCTACGCCGACGCTCTGCGGCGAGCCCAGGAGCTGGGCTACGCGGAGGCCGATCCCTCCGACGACGTGGGCGGGGCCGACGCGGCGGCGAAGATGGCGATCCTGGCACGGCTGGCCTTCGGCTCGCCGGTGGCGCTGGCGGACGTCTCGTACGCGGGGATCACCGAGATCCAGCCCGACGACATCGCCTACGCGAAGGAGCTCGGGCTGTCGCTGAAGCTGCTCGGGGTGGCCGAGCGGCGCGAGGGAGGGATCAGCATTCGGGTGTTTCCCTGCTTTCTGTACTCGCACCATCCCCTGGCGCCGATCGAGGGACCGTTCAACGCGGTGATGGTGGAGGCGCCGGCGATCACCGAGATCACCATGTCGGGGCCGGGAGCGGGCGGGGTCGAGACCGCCTCCGCGGTGCTCGGTGACCTGGTCTCCATCCTGTCGGGCAGGGCTCCTGTGCACGTGGCCGGCGAGTCGCTCGCGATCGTCCGCGACATCAGCTCCTCCTTCTACCTCCACCTGGAGGTCGCCGATCGCCCTGGCGTGCTGGCGCAGGTCGCGGACGTGCTGGGGCGCAACAAGGTCTCGGTGCGCAGCGTCGTCCAGCGGGGCCTTGGGGACGAGGCGCGACTGGTGATGGTCATGCACGAGGGCCCGGAATCGTGGTTCTTCAAGGCGCTCGACGAGATCGCGGGCCTGGATTTCATCCGCGCCCAGCCGCGCGCCATCCGGGTGATCGAGGAAGAGTTCGTGTGAGGAAGAACCACTCCGCCGTCCCTAGTTCCGGCGGGTGACACCCCCTCCGCTGATTGAGCGCTACCGGGACCGGCTGCCGCTGGAGCCGGGTGATCCCGTGGTCAGCCTGAACGAGGGCTCGACGCCGCTGATCGAGGCCCCGACGATCTCCGACCGGGTGGGCGTGAGCGTCTACCTGAAGCTCGAGGGCGCCAATCCAACCGGGAGCTTCAAGGACCGGGGCATGACGGTGGCGGTGTCGCGGGCGAAGGGGGCGGGCGCCGAGGCGATCATCTGCGCCTCCACCGGGAACACGGCGGCGAGCGCCGCGGCGTACGCGGCGCGGGCCGGCCTGCGCGGCGCCGTGATCGTCCCGGAGGGGAAGATCGCGATCGGCAAGCTCGCCCAGGCGCTGATGCACGGGGCGCGGGTGATCGCGCTGCGCGGCAACTTCGACCAGGCGCTCGAGATCGTGCGCGAGCTGGCGAGGAGCCACCCGGTGGAGCTGGTCAACTCGATCAACCCCTTCCGGATCGAGGGGCAGAAGACGGCCGCCTTCGAGGCCTGCGACGAGCTCGGCGGGCCGCCCGACGCTCTGGCGATCCCGGTCGGCAACGCGGGCAACATCACCGCCTGGTGGCGGGGCTTCCAGGAGTACGGGGTGGCGCCCGTCCTGTACGGCTTCCAGGCGGAGGGCGCGGCCCCGCTCGTCCACGGCAAGGCGGTGGCCGAGCCGGAGACGATCGCCTCGGCGATCCGGATCGGCAACCCGGCTCGCTGGGAGGAGGCGATGGAAGCCGTCACCGGCTCGCGCGGGCGGATCGCGGCGGTCTCCGACGAGCAGATCCTGGACGCCTACCGGCTGCTCGCCTCGCGCGAGGGCGTCTTCTGCGAGCCCGCCTCGGCGGCGTCCGTGGCCGGGATCCTGGCTCACGGGCTGCCGGCGCCGGAGGGCGGCGAGCCGCCGACCTCGGTCCTCTGCGTGCTCACCGGCCACGGCCTCAAGGACCCGGACACCGCGCTCGGCAAGGCGCCCGGGGTCATCGGCTGCGATGCCGAGATCGCGGCCGTGGAGCGGGCGGTCTTCGAGTGATCACAGGCTCGGCGCTACGAAAGATTCAGGGGCGATCCCTGATGCGAGCCTGACGGGCGGGGTCGAGAATTGACCCGATGACCCATAAGCCGATCAGGCTGACGCTCGAGCTGGACTCGGTTGACGAGCCGATCAGCGGACGAACCCTTCAGGACGATGGGTCCAGTCGCCCCTTCGTGGGCTGGCTTGGCCTGGCTGCGGCGCTGGGAAGCGCTTTCGCAGAGCATCCCCGAGTCCTGGCGACGCAGCCGCCATCGACTGGGACAACCGGCGGACCTGGACCAGGCCCTTGAGCCCGGCTGTCTACGTGGTGGCGATGGCCGTCGCGCTGGTCTTCTGCATCGGCTCGGTGATCGTCTACAGCCCACCGATGAGGCCGTGCCATCAGTGCGGCAGGCGCCTGGCCGTCACGACCCGCCGCTGCCGGCACTGCGGGTACCGGTTTAGCGACTAGCGCCGCCAAAGTCACCGATCGTGCAGCTACTCGCAACGGTCTGCGCACCACACGCGCGAGGCCAAGGTCGACGATCGCACCAATGCTCGCGGAGCTTCTGGGCCTGGTCGTGCCGCCGCGCTGCGCCGTGTGCGCGCGGGAATGTGCCCTGCGGGCAGAGCTCTGCGAGCCATGCGAGTCCGGCCTGGGTCGAGCTCGCCCCCTGCTCTACCGCGATTCCGGGCCTGGACGCCACCTGGTCGGCCGCGCCCTATGAGGGCGTCGCCCGGGACCTGGTGACGGCGCTGAAGTTCCGCGCGCGGCTGCCGCTCGCCGGGCGCGCGGGCGCCGTGATCGCCGCGCGGGCGCCCGGCGACCTGATGGAGGGGGCGATCGTCCCGGTCCCGCCCGCGCCGGCGCGCCGGCGATGGCGGGGGTTCGACGCGGCGGAGGCGATCGCGGCGGCGCTCGGCGCCGAGACCGGGCTGCCGATGGCACCTTGCCTGCGACGCTCGCAGGGGAGACGCCAGGTCGGCCGCCCGCGGTCCGAGCGCCTGGCAGCCCCTCCCCGGGTGCGCCTCGCCGGCCGGCCACCCGCGGCCGCCGTCATGGTGGACGACGTCGTAACCACCGGAGCGACGCTCGGCGCCTGCGCACTGGCGCTGCGATCCGGGGGCTGCGGCCGCGTCGTGGCGCTGACCTTCGCCCGCTCGTGACACCGGCGAGCCTGGTAGTGGGTCAGTTTGAAATTAGCCCGACTCCCGCAGCCCGGCGGCTTCGAGGGCCCTGTCTTCCTCGTGTGGCAGGTAGATCTCGATCCGGGTTATTAGACCGTCCTCGTCAAAGGACCAGACCGACCAGTCGATGACGTCCAGCTCGATCCCGCTGGCCCTCCCTCGGGCTGTGACGTGTTGCTTGCCGAGGATTGTCCTGTCGGTGACGACGATCGTTTCCAACAATGTGGCCACCCGCCCCGGAAACGCATCTGGCTCCATCCAGCGTCGCAAGCTCTCGGCACCTCTGTGCGGCGCCTGATCCCCTGGCGGGACGAAGACGACGTCGCGATGGACCAATGCGAGGGCGGCGTCGAAGTCCTCGCTGCTGATGGCTTCGAGCCAGCGCCGCACGGTCTCCACGTTCTCCTGCGACATCGCGTTGTTCAGTATCCCGCAGGCTCAGGGGTCGAGAGGTTCGGCGCGAGCCTCCCGCACTTGCTTTTCGGCCCCGGAAGCGCGACCCTACCGAGAGCGGCATTGGCAATGCCTCCACGGCCCGCAACCGAAGGAGAGGAGCAGCATGCGGATCGAGGTCAGGGGACGGAACACCGAGGTCACCGATGAGCTTCGAGGCCACGTCGAGAAGCGGTTCAAACGCATCGGCCAGCAGGTGTCCGAGCTCGCGGTGCTGGAGGTCGAGCTGCGCGAGGAGCGCAATCCGTCGATCGCCGACAGCCAGGTCGCCGAGGCCACCCTGCACCTGAAGCGGGTGACGTTGCGCGCCAGCGAGGCATCGCCCGAGATGCTCCACTCCATACACGCGCTGGCCGAGGACCTGCGCCGCCAGGTGAAGCGCCACCGCGACAAGCGCCGCAAGCGTGCCCAGACCCGGCGCCTGATGGCCCGCGTCCGCGGCCGCCCGGCGTAGCGCCAGACGCTGGCCCGGGCTAGCGACGCAGTCGCGGTAGCGGCGTGTGGACCTGCCGGGTCAGGTCCGAGCCCTAGCCCGTCGAAAACGTAGCCGCAGGCGAGGCTTTCGACGGAGTAATTCCGGCCGGGGTCGGTACCCTCAGAGCTCGTGGCTAAGGGCCTTATAGATCGCGCGCTGCGGCTCGGCGAGGCGCGCCAGTTCAAGGAGTACGAGCGGCGGGTCGCGGTGATCAATCGCGTCGAGCCCGAGATGGAGCTGCTCGGCGACGAGGAGATCCGCAGGGAGGCGGACCAGCTCCGGGAGAGGGCTGGCAACGGAGAGTCGCTCGACGACCTGCTGCCCGAGGCGTTCGCTCTTTGTCGAGAGGCGGCTCGGCGGAACATCGGCCAGCGTCACTTCGACGTCCAGCTGATCGGTGGCATGGTCCTGCACGACGGGGCGATCGCCGAGATGAAGACCGGCGAGGGCAAGACCCTGACCGCCACCCTGGCGGTGTTCCTGAACACGCTTGACGGCACGCCGGTTCACCTGGTTACGGTCAACGACTACCTGGCCCGTCGGGACGCCGACTGGATGCGCCCGATCTACGACGCGTTGGGGGTGAGCGTCGGCGTGATCCAGTCGCAGGAAGATCCCGCCGTTCGCCAGCGAGCCTATGCCTGCGACGTCGTCTACGGCACCAACTCTGAGTTCGGCTTCGACTACCTGCGCGACAACATGGCGCCCTCACTGGAGCACTGCGTTCAGCGCGAGCACGTCTACGCGATCGTCGACGAGGTGGACAACATCCTGATCGACGAGGCGCGCACGCCGCTGATCATCTCCGGCGCCCCTGAGGCGGCGGCGGACCTCTACTACACCTTCGCCCGGCTCGCCAAGCAGCTGGTCGGCGTGCCGGCGAAGGAGAAGCTGAAGTCGCTGGGCGAGGACAAGGACACCACAGGCGCGGACTACGACTACGAGTACGACGAGAAGCACAAGACCGTCGCCCCGACCGAGCCCGGGGTCGCCAAGGCGGAGCGCTTTTTGGGCGTCGACAACCTGTACGTCTCGGAGCACGGCACCCTGGTCAACCACCTGATCCAGTCGCTCAAGGCCCAGTCGCTCTTCCACCGGGATGACGACTACGCGGTCATCGACGGAGAGGTGAAGATCGTCGACGAGTTCACCGGGCGCATCCTCGAGGGACGCCGCTGGTCCGAGGGCCTGCACCAGGCCATCGAGGCCAAGGAGGGCGTCCCGATCCGGGAGGAGAACCA
The DNA here is from genome assembly GCA_963721735.1 of uncultured Actinomycetes bacterium. Lineage (GTDB taxonomy): Bacteria > Actinomycetota > Thermoleophilia > Solirubrobacterales > 70-9 > AC-56. The sequence continues at coordinate 216,661 of CAVRKX010000015.1, read as the reverse complement.
GACCCTGGCGACGATCACGCTCCAGAACTACTTCCGGCTCTACGACAAGCTCTCCGGGATGACGGGCACGGCGCTGACCGAGGCGCAGGAGTTCATGAAGATCTACGAGATGCCGGTGGTCGACATCCCGACCAACGAGCCGATGGTCCGCGATGACCACAACGACCAGATCTATAAGACCAAGGACGGCAAATGGAAAGCGGTCGCCTCGGAGATCTCCGAGCGCCACGAGGCCGGCCAGCCGATTCTGGTCGGGACGATCTCGGTGGAGGTCTCGGAGATGCTCGCCGGTGAGCTGACCCGCAACGGGATCGAGCACGTGGTCCTCAACGCCAAGCCCGAGCACGCCCAGCGCGAGGGCGAGACGATCGCCCAGGCGGGGCGCGTCGGTGCGGTGACCATCGCCACCAACATGGCGGGCCGCGGCGTCGACATCAAGCTCGGCGGCGACCCTGAGCAGGTGGCGAAGGCGGAGCTCCGCAAGCTCGGCCTCTCCCCCGACGACGAGAGCTATGAGCAGGAGCTGGCCGAGCTTCTGCCCAGGTTCCGGGAGCAGTGCGAGGCGGAGGGGGAGAAGGTGATCGAGGCGGGCGGGTTGTTCATCTGCGGCACGGAGCGCCACGAGTCGCGCCGGATCGACAACCAGCTCCGCGGCCGATCCGGTCGCCAGGGGGACCCCGGCGAGTCGCGCTTCTACCTGTCCGCGGAGGACGAGCTGATTCGCCTCTTTGCCGGCGACCGGATCTACAAGATCCTCGACCGGCTGGGCCCCGTCGACGAGCACGGCGAGGAGTACCCGCTGGAGGCGAAGATGCTCAGCCGCACGGTCGAGAACGCCCAGAAGAAGGTCGAGCAGCAGAACTTCCTGATCCGCAAGCGCGTGCTCGAGTACGACGACGTCATGAACGAGCAGCGCCGGGTGGTCTACAAGTACCGGCGGGAGATCCTCGAGGGGCGAGACATGTCCGACGTCTCCCGCGAGGAGGTCGGCGAGGTGGTGGTGCGCCTGGTCGAGGAGTACACACAGGGCGAGGTGTTCGAGGACTGGGACCTCGGGGGGCTACAGACCCAGGCGGCCCAGCTGTGGCCCCTCGGCGTCGACCTCAGCCAGATCGACGCGGCGAGCTCCGACCGCGACGAGATCGCTCGCATCCTGGCCGAGGACGCCCTGGGGGCCTACGAGCGCCGCGAGCAGGAGCTCGGCGCCGAGCTGATGCGCTATCTGGAGCGCCAGATCCTGCTTCAGATCATCGACTCCCGCTGGCGCGAGCACCTGTTCGAGATGGATTACCTCCGCGAAGGCATCCACCTGCGCGGCTTCGCCCAGATCGACCCGCTGGTCGCCTACAAGAACGAAGGCTTCTCGATGTTCGAGGAGCTGATGAACTCGATCTGGGGGGAGTTCGCGCGGATCATCTACCACGTGGAGGTGAACGTGGAGCCGGCGGACTTCGAGCCCGAGCCGGAGAGGACGCCGCAGCAGCTCCAGTACGCCGGCGGGGGCCCGGAGCAGCCATCGGCGCTCCAGCAGGCGGCAGGAACGGCGACGGCGGTGGGCGCGGCCGGGGGCGTCGCGGCGGGCGATCCAGCCGCGTTGGGCGGCGATGGAGCCGGTGACGGACGCGCCTCCGACGAGAACCCGGCGACCGTGGTCAAGACCGACCGCGAGAAGATCGGCCGCAACGATCCGTGCTGGTGCGGCTCGGGCAAGAAGTACAAGAAGTGCCACGGGGCCTGAGCGGCGGCGACCGCGCCTGACGCCGTGGCCGACAGGGACCTGGAGGCCGTTCGCTCATTCATCGACGGCTTCAACGACCAGGACTTCGACCTCTTCCTGTCGGTCCTCGATCCAGAGGTCGAGCTTCACACCTTGAAGCTCGGGCTGATCACCGGTCATCAGGAGGCGCGGCGCTGGGCGACCAAGCGACCCGGCGGCCTTCAACAGCTGCTGGTGATCGACGATCTCCGGTCAAACGGTGAGCAGGTGCTGGCCCTGCTTCGCCAGCAGTGGCGCTGGGAGGACGGCGACGAGGTCGCCGAGGAGAACGAGGTGGCGGCGTTGTTCACCCTCCGCGAGGGGAGGATCGTGCGCTGGCGGCCCTTCGCCGACCGCGCCGAGGCCCTTCAGGCGGCCGGGCTGGAGCCCGGCGAGGACGGTCGCTGAGCGCTGGCCGGCGGGGACTCACTGAGGCCGGGGGCCGACGGACGCCCGCGCTGCTCGTGGGCGACCGCCTCGCCCGAGTACATCGATTACCACGACGGCGAGTGGGGCCGCCCTGTCCTCGACGATCGGGGCTTGTATGAGCGCCTCTGCCTGGAGGCGTTCCAGTCCGGCCTCTCGTGGCTGACGATACTTCGCAAGCGCGAGGCGTTCCGGGCGGCCTTCGGCGGCTTCGACATCGGCAGGGTCGCGGCCTTCGGCCAAACGGACGTGAAGCGGTTGCTGGCGGACGAGGGGATCGTCCGCAATCGCGCCAAGATCGAGGCCACGATCGAGAACGGGCGCGCTGCCCTGCGCCTCCGCGAGTCGGGCGAGTCGCTCTCTGAGCTGATCTGGTCTTTCCGTCCGGAGCGGCAGGCCACCCCGCGCTTGGGCTCAGACCTCGCGGCGACGACCAAGGAGTCGGCCGCCCTGGCAGGCGAGCTCAAGCGGCGCGGCTTTCGCTTCGTCGGGCCCACGACCGCCTACGCGCTCATGCAGGCCTGCGGGCTGGTCAACGATCACCTCGCGGGCTGCGCGGTGCGGGATGAGGTCGAGCAGGAGCGCCGGCGGCTGACACGCCCGACTGGGCACTAAGCTAAGTGAGATGGCCGAGGCCGTCTCCCGAGAGAGCCTTTCCGCGCGGCTCGCTGACGTCCGCGAGAGCTTGAGCCTGCTCGCGGACTATCTTTGACCCCGCGAAGCTCGGGTCGGAGGTAGAGCAGCTCGAGGCCGAGATGCAGCGGCCGGGCTTCTGGGACGACTCCGAGCAGGCGGCCCGCACCTCGGCCGCACACGCCGCCGCCCAGCGCAGGCTCCAGACGTTTCGCTCGCTGGAATCGGACCTGTCCGACCTGGAGGAGCTGGCCGAGCTGGCGGCGGACGACGCCGAGCTTGCCGGCGAAGTCGACTCCCAGCTTCAGGCGCTCGAGCAGCGGCTGGGGACGCTCGAGGAGGCGCGCCTGTTCAACGGCCGCTACGACGCGGGCGACGCCGTGGTCACAGCGCGTTCCGGGGCCGGCGGCACCGACTCTCAGGACTGGGCCGAGATGCTCCTGCGTATGTACCTGCGCTGGGCCGAGAGGCGCGGCCTCGGGGTCGAGATGAAGGAGGCGTCTCCCGGCGACGAAGCCGGCCTGAAGTCGGCAACCTTCATCGCACACGGGGAGAACGCCTACGGCCTGTTCGCGGCCGAGCGCGGAGTTCATCGCCTGGTGCGCCTGTCGCCGTTCGACGCCGCCCATCGCCGGCACACGAGCTTCGCCGAGGTGGACGTGGGGCCGCTCGTCGACGACGCCGTGGAGGTGGACCTCGACGAGGAGGATCTGCGCGTCGACACCTATCGTGCCTCCGGCGCCGGCGGGCAGCACGTGAACAAGACCGATTCGGCCGTGCGGATCACCCACGTGCCGACCGGGATCGTGGTCCAATGCCAGAACGAGCGCTCCCAGGCGCAGAACAAGGCGACCGCCCTGCGCCTGCTTCGCGCCCGCCTGCTCGAGCTGGAGGAGCGCAAGCGGGCCGAGGAGCTGGCCGCCGAGCGTGGCGAGCAAAAGGACGTTGGCTGGGGCTCCCAGATCCGCAGCTACGTCCTGCACCCCTCCCAGCGGGTCAAGGACCACCGCACCGGCCACGAGGTGGGCGACGCGCAGCGCGTGCTCGACGGCGACCTGGACGGCTTCGTGCGGGAGTACCTGCTTCGGAGCGCCGACGCGGACTCCGGGCAGGGCGAGTAACGCCGCCCTGGCGGAGCGCTACGTTTTCAGGCATGCCCGTGAGGATTGCCGTTGGACTCTCCGAGAGCTTCGATGCGGTCGAGGCGTTCTCGGAAGCCTCTGGGGAGGCGGCTCGGAAGCTGGGGGCTCCCTGCGATCTGTGCGTGCTGTTCGCGGGCGCCCCCCACCTGGGCCACGGCAAGTGGATCCTGTCCACCGTCCACGAGCAGCTCGAGCCGCGTCACCTGATCGGCTGCGGGGCCGGCGGCGTGATCGGCGCCGGCCGTGAGATCGAGGAGGGACCGGCCGCGGCCGTCTGGGCGGCGTCGATGCCGGAGGCCGAGATCTCCACCCATCACTTCGAGGTCGAGCAGGACGGCGAGGGCTTTCGGGTCCTGGGCCTCGAGTCGCTGGACCCCAGCGATTGCATGCTGGTGCTCGCCGACCCATACAGCTTCGCGACCGAGGCGCTGCTCGACCGGCTCCACACCCTGCGACCGAGCATGCCGGTGCTCGGCGGCCTCGCGAGCGCCTCAGCCGTTGGCTCGGCCTCGCTGTTTCGGGACGGCGACGTCTTGGGCGGCGGCGCCGTCGCCTGCTCCCTGTCGGGCGTCTCGATGCTGCCGTGCGTCTCCCAGGGCGCCGCGCCCGTCGGCCCCGAGATGACGATCACCGCCGCGCACGACAACGTGATCGAGGAGTTGGCGTCGAGGCCGGCGATCGAGCGGCTTCGCGAGGCGCTTGCCGGTCTGGATCCGCGCGAGCAGCAGCTCGCCGCCTCGGGCCTGATGCTCGGCATCGTGATCGACGAGAACAAGCCCGACTATGAGCGCGGCGACTTCCTGGTGCGCCCGATCATCGCCGCGGATAGCGAGGCGGGCACGATCGCGCTCGGCGAGCGAATCCGGGTCGGGCAGACCGTGCGCATGCACATCCGCGACGGCGCCTCGGCCGACGAGGACCTGCGCGCCGCGCTTGGCGCCCAAGCCGAGGCCCTCGGCTCCGCTCAGGCGGCCGGCGCTCTGCTGTTCACCTGCAACGGCCGCGGCTCGCACATGTTCGAGGTCCCCGATCACGACGCGACGGCGCTCGAGGACGCCTTGGGCGTCCCGGCCGGCGGGTTCTTCTGCGCCGGCGAGATCGGCCCGGTCGGCGGCCGCAACTTCCTCCACGGCTTCACGGCGACGATGGCCCTTTTCGCGGCCGAGTAGCGCGCATGGCAGATCGGCTGGAGCTTCAAGACCTCGTCGCCCGGGCGCTGGCGGAGGACCTGGGGGACGGCGACATCACCTCCGAGGCGGTGGTCCCCCCGGACGCGGTCGCCCGAGCGCGAGTCGTGCAGAAGCAGCCTGGCGTCGTGTTCGGGCTCGAGGCGGCGGGGGAGGTTTTCGCCCAGGCTGGGGCTGCGACCTTCGAGGGACTAGAGGCGGAGGGCGAGTGGCGGGACTCGGTGCCCGCCGACGTCGCGCTCGCCAGCGGCCCGGCCCGGGCGCTGCTGGCCGCCGAGCGCACGGCGCTCAACCTGCTCTGCCACCTGTCTGGGGTGGCGACGCTCACGGCACGGTTCGTGGACGCCGCCGGCGGCACCGGGGCGACGATCCTCGACACCCGTAAGACGACCCCGGGGCTGCGGTCGCTCGAGAAGGCCGCGGTCGTCGCCGGCGGCGGGCACAACCACCGCATGGGCCTGCACGACGCGGTCCTGATCAAGGAGAACCACATCGCCCTTTCCGGCGGGCTCGCCGAGGCGGTGCGCCGGGCCCGCGTGGCCGAGCCGGAGCGCGAGATCGAGGTCGAGTGCCGGAGCGCCGAGGAGGTCGAGGCCGCGCTCGGCGCCGGCGCCGAACGGCTGCTGCTGGACAACATGACCGTCGAGGAGCTACGGGCCGCGGTCGCGGCTCGCGGCGCGCAACTCCCCGCGGCAAAGCTCGAGGCCTCGGGCGGGATCGGTCTCCACAACGCCGCCGAGGTCGCGGCGCACCGGGGTCGACTTCATCTCGGTGGGCGCGCTGACCCACTCCGCCCCCGCCCTGGACCTCAGCATGGTGCTCGAGCCGGTCGGCGAAGTGGCGGCCTCGAGCGAACAAAGCGAGAGTGAACGCAACATCGAGGCCCTGCGGCCGGTGTACGAGGCCTGGGGCAAGGGTGACTTCGCCGCCGGGCCCGAAGTCTCCGGTTCGCAGATGACGTGGGGCTGGTCCGACGAGTTCCCCGAGATCCGCGGGACGTACAGCGACCCAGCGGTCGCCAGGGACAACCTGCAGCGATGGCTCAGCCCCTGGGAGGACTGGCGCGTGGAGGCGGAGGAGTACCTGCCGATCGGAGACCGGGTCCTTGTCCTGACTCGTTATCACGGCCGTGGAAAGGGCAGTGGCGCCGAGGTGGACGTGACCGGCGCGCACCTTTGGGTGATGCGCGACGGTGGGGCGGAGTCGATGATGGTCTTCAGCGATCGCGACAAGGCCCTCGCTGCGGCGGGGCTCCCACGTCGATGACGGACGCGACGGCAACGGGGCCCGAGTCGGACGAACACGACGCGCTGACCCCGGGCGCGACCTTCGCCGGCCACCGGATCGACGAGGTGATCGGCAGCGGGGGAATGGGCATTGTGTATCGCGCCCGCCATCTGGCACTCGACCGCGAGCGAGCGTTGAAGGTGGTGGCGCCGCGGCTGTCGGCCGACCACCGCTTCCAAGAGCGCTTCAAGCGCGAATCCAGGCTCGCCGCGCAGGTCGAGCACCCGAACGTGATCCCGGTGCACCACGCGGGCGAGGAGGGCGGGCAGCTCTATCTGGCGATGCGGCTCGTCGACGGCGTCGACCTGCGCCGCCTGGTCGAGGCGTCCGGGCCGCTGGATCCCGCCCGCGCCGTCCGGGTGCTGGCCGGCATCGCCGGCGGCCTCGACGCGGCGCACGCCAAGGGCCTCATCCATCGAGACGTCAAGCCCGCCAACGTCCTGGTCGAGCGGGACGGCGGTGCAGAGCGGATCTTCCTGACCGACTTCGGGATCAGCCGGCTCGCGGGAAGCGAGGAAAGCCTGACTACCACCGGCGAGTTCTTCGGCAGCGTCGACTACGTGGCGCCCGAACAGATCGAGGGCGACCCGGTCGACGGTCGCACCGACGTGTACGCGCTCGGCGGGGTCCTTCACTTCATGCTCACCGGCGGGCCGCCCTTCCCGCGCGACACCGAGCTTGCCAAGCTGTTCGCCCACGCGAATGCCGCTCGGCCCCGGTCCTCGGACTCGGTGCCGGGCTTGCCGCAGGCGATCGACGAGGTGGTGGCGAAGGCGATGGCGAAGCGCCCCGAGGATCGCTACGGATCGGCCGGAGAGCTGGCCCGCGCTGCCGCGATGGTGCTCGGGGAGCAGGTCCCGGACCTGCCGCCGGTCGCCTCACCGCCCCCTCCCCGCACGCGGGACAGCGTGGAGACGCTCCGGCTGCGACGCCCGGCCCGGCGCCGCCTGTCGCTCGCGATCGGGGCGCTGGTGGCGGTTGCCGCGGCCGGGGTCGCCGGGATCCTGGCGCTCTCGAGCGGAGATGGCTCAGACGGGCAGTCGCCGGCCGGCCCACAGCCGGAGCTGGCTGGGAGCATCACTGTGGGGGAGAGACCAGCCGGGGTCTCGGTCGGCCCGGACAGAGTCTGGGTGGCGAGCACCGCCGAAGAGGTGGTCGCTCCCATCGATCCTGACAAGGAGCTGGCCGGCAAGCAAATCGCCATCGACGGCCGCCCGGTCTCGGTCGCGGTGGGCTTCGGCTCGATCTGGGTCGTCAACCACACCGCCGACACGCTCGTGCGGCTCAACCCGGCGGACGGCGAGGCGCCGATCTCCATCCCCGTCGACGACCGGCCAACCGACGTCGCGATCGGCGAGCGGTGGGTATGGGTCACGAACGGAGGCTCGGACACGGTGTCGCGGGTTGATCCCGACAGCAACAGCGTCGACAAGAGGGTCTACGTGGGCCCCAGCCCCCGGGCGGTCGTCACCGGGGAGGGAGGGGTGTGGGTCGCCAACATCGACGATTCGTCTGTGTCGAGGATCAATCCTCGGACGGCTGAGAGGATCGGTCTCCCGATCGAGGTCGGCCAGCGACCGGGCGACCTGGCCGTGGGGTTCGGGTCGGTCTGGGTGACCGACAACTACGGTGGCACGTTGACCAGGATCGACGCAGACCCTCCCCTCGAGTCCGACCCGCCCCGGGTCGTAGGCGACCCGATCACGGTCGGCTCCCGCCCGCGCGCCGTGGAGACGGGCTTCGGCTACGTCTGGGTGGCCAACGGCGAGGACGGGACCGTCACACGCGTCGATCCCGAGACCGTCTCTCCTGCCGGGCCGCCGATCCGGGTCGGCAAGAACCCAGCTGACATCGCGGTCGGCCTCGGGTCCGTCTGGACCGCCAACTTCAACGACTCGACGGTGACCAGGATCAGGCCCTGAGCTCTCGCGCACGCTCCGGCCCTTCAGCCCTCCAGGTCCCGCGGCGAGATCACCCCGCTGCGCAAGGCCAGCTCGGCGAGGCGGATGCGCTTCTGGTTCTGGGGCAGGTCGCCGACCTCGAAGGTCTCGAACAGGGCGCGGAGGTTCGCCTTCACCGCGTCGACGCTGAGGAAGACCTCGTCGGCGACCTGCTGGTTGGTCGCCGGGCTCGCGAACTCGCTCCCCTCGCGAAACGGCCGGCAGAGCGCCACCAGCACCCGCCGCTGAGTCTCGGTGACCCGGCTCACGTCGGGTCGGTCCGTGGCCGGGACCGTCTCCTCGCCGCCGGCCTGGGCGGGAGAGCGAAACAGGACCGGCGTGTCGCCGAAGCGCAGCGCGTCGCCGTCCCGCAGCCGGCGGCGCCCGACGACCCGCTCGCCGTTCACGAAGGACCCGTTTCGAGACAGGCCGTCGTCGGCGACCGTCCAGTCGTCGCCCAGCCGCTCGAGCTCGGCGTGGACGCGGGAGACCTCGGGGTCGAAGTCGAGGTTGACGTCGGCCGCCTCGCTCCTGCCGACCGCCAGGCGATCGCCGCCGCCATCGAGCTCGCGGATCAGTTGCGCCCCCTCGGCGTCTCGGTAGACGAGAAAGGGCGAGCCACGGCGCTCGGCCTCCAGCCGCGCCTTGAGCTCACGCGCCGTCTTCGCTGGAACCGCGTCCGCTGACACCCGGGCCAGGATAGGGCGCGTGCTGGTCGGCAGTTGACCGATTAGAGTCAACCTATGGCAGTCACCGCCGAGCTTCGCCAGAAGCGCGAGCAGCTCGTGATCGAGCACATGGAGTCCGAGAACCGGCACGAGTTCGACGTCACGCTGGCGACCTTCGACCACCCGCGCTACGAGCTCATCGGCACGGGCGACGTCTTCGACGGGCCGGAGGAGGTGGCGCGCTACTTCGAGGAGACGCGCACCGCCTTCCCGGACCAGCGCAACGAGCTGATCGCCCTTCACCACGCGGACGACGCCGTGATCGTCGAGGCCAACCTGTACGGGACCCACGACGGCCCCTTCCGCGGCCTCCCCCCGACCGGCCGAAAGTTCGAGATGCGTTTCTGTGCCATGTTCGTGTTCGAGGAGGACCGGCTTGTCTGCGAGCGCGTCTATTTCGACGCGAACACGGTGTTGCGCCAGCTCGGCATCGCCCACGACCCACTCACGCTCAGGGGCAGGCTGGCGACGGTGGCCAACCACCCGGTGACCGTGGGCCGGGCGCTGACGCGTCAAGTGCTCCGGCGCTAAAGCCGGGGGGCCGTATGTCACGCTGGTTCCGCACCAGGCTCCGCCTGTTGGCCGCGGCTGGATTCGCAGGCCTCCTCGCTGGTGCCTTCCCGGTGCTCGCCGCCGCGGCTCCGGGCGACCTGGATCGCAGCTTCTCCGGCGACGGCAAGGTGGCGACGAGCTTTCCTGGCTGGGAAGCGGATGGCGCGGGTGGTGGGGCGGTCGCAGTCCAGCCGAACCACCGGATTGTCGCGGTGGGCACCGTCGGGGGCGAGGACGACGCCGCGGTGGCGCGCTACCTGCCAAGTGGAGCGCTGGATGGGAGCTTCGACGGGGACGGGCGCGTCACGCTGGACATCGGAGAGCGCGACTCCCTGAGCGCGGTCGCAATCCAGCCGAACGGGCGGATCGTGGTGGCGGGATTCACGGGGAGCAGGCAGTTCGGGTGGCCTCCACCCGTGGGGGGCGGCACCACGGACACGGTCGTCGCTCGCTTCGAGCCGAACGGGGACCTCGACCCGACTTTCGGCACTGGAGGCGTTCAGGTGATCGACCTCGGACGACACGAGGGCGCCTTCGGCGATCTCGCGCTCCGCTCGGATGGCGACATCGTGCTCGGAAGCCACCTGCAACGGACCGGCCAGGATGCCGACGCGCTTGCCCTCCGATTGAATCCCGGCGGCCAGCTCGACGACTCATTTTCCGGCGACGGAGCGAAGGTGATCGACTTCGGCGCCGTGGACACCATCCACGCCGTGACCCTGGACAGCCGCGACCGAGTCGTGCTGGCGGGCGTCTCCGGCAAGGACGGCGCGATCGCCCGGCTGTGGGGCTCCGGAAGGCTCGACCGGGGCTTCGCCGGCGATGGTCGACGGACCATCGACCTTGGTGGGCGGCTGGGGTTTGGCGACGTTCAGGCGCGGCCGAACGACGAGCTTGTGGTCGTGGGCACCAGGACGGTCGTGAAGAACAGCCGCCTGAGGTCCAGCGACATCGTGCTCGTGCGGCTTCGCAGGAACGGGCGGTTCGCTCGCAACTTCGCGCGCCGGGGAAGGCGCAGGATCGATGTCGAGCGCTTTGACTCCGGCGGGGCGCTTGCGCTGCAGTCGGATCGCAAGATTCTGCTCGCGGGCACGGTCTCCCGCGGGCGCTCCTGCGGCAAGGGCTCGTTCGCCCTCTTCCGCTACACCGGCCGGGGAAGGCCTGACGGCTCGTTCTCCGGGAACGGGCGGGTGAGGAGCACCATCCAAGGTGGGAGCTGTGCCGCAGATCTCGGCATGCAGGCGAACGGGAGGATCGTCGTCGCGGGCACCACCGGGGTCGACTCGGACACCAACTTCCGCGAGAAGTTCGGGCTCGTTCGCTACAGAAACGATGGCTTCTCGCTCGGCGACTTGGACCCGGTCGTGATGGCGGCAGGGGATATCGCGTGCGCGCCCGGCTCCGGAAGCACTGCCACAACGTGTCAGCAAAAGGCGACGTCCGATCTGATCGTCGCCCGAAGCCCCGCCGCGGTGTTGCCGCTTGGGGACCTGCAATACGCCGACGGGACGCTCGCCCAATTCGCCGGCTCGTACGATTCTTCCTGGGGCCGAGTGAAGTCGATTACCCGCCCGGCCGCCGGCAACCACGAGTACCACACCCCCGGTGCGGCCGGCTACTTCGACTACTTCAACGGTCCCGGCAACCCGAACGGCCGTGCCGGCGAGCGCACCAAGGGCTATTACAGCTTCGACATCGGGAGCTGGCATCTGATCGCGTTGAACTCCAACTGCGGGCAGGTCGGCGGTTGCGGAGCAGGCTCAGCGCAGGAACAGTGGTTGAGGGCCGACCTTGCGTCGCATCCCACGACCTGCACGCTCGCGTACTGGCACCACCCCCGGTTCAGCTCCGGCGCGCATCACGGCAGCTCCTCGGCGACGCAGGCGTTGTGGCAGGGCCTCTATGACTCCCAGGCGGAGATAGTCCTGAGTGGCCACGACCACGTCTACGAGCGGTTCGCGCCGCAGACCGCCACGGGCGCGGCCGATCCCGTGCAGGGTTTGCGCCAGTTCGTCGTCGGGACCGGCGGAAAGGGCCATTACTCGTTTGGCGCCGCCGAGCCCAACAGTCAGGTTCGGAACGCCAACTCGTTTGGCGTCCTGGCGCTGACGTTGCGGGCCAACTCCTATGAGTGGCGGTTTCACCCCGCCGGGGGCAGCAGCTTCTCCGACACGGGCTCTGCCCCGTGCCATCCCTAGCTCCGCCTACTTCAACAGTCGCGACAGGCGCCTGTCCTTGAGCACCCGGCCGCCGGTCTGCTCCTCGGGGCAATAGGTGGTGACATGCTCGGCGAAGTGGACGGCGGCCAGGGTGGCGCCGCACCGGGCGCACGGCTCGCCCTGGCGCCGGTGGACCTGGAGCGGCATCGGCAGCTTGTTAGGCACCTGCTCACCGATCAGCCGCTCGTAGCGGTCGATCGCGTCGCCCAGCACGTGAAGGGCGCCGTGCAGGCGCTCCACCTCCTCGCCGTCGAGCTCCGATCCCTGCTTGAACGGCGACAGGCACGCCTCCCAGAGGACCTCGTCCACCCAGGAGCGGCCGATGCCCGCGATCACCCGCTGGTCGCGGAGCATCGGGTGCAGGTGGCGGGATTCGTCGATCCGTCGCGCGAGCTCCTCCAGCGGCGGCGCCGGCCATGCCTCGGGCCCAAGCGTGGCCACCATCTCGTCGCCGTCGACTTCGCCCGCTCGCATGAGCTTCGACCAGGCGCGCTGCTTGGTGCCGAACTCGCGCAGGCGAAGCTCGCGCCCGTCCCCGAGCCGGATCAGCACCCGGGCGGTGCGATCGCGAAGCGAGGCGCGCTTCTCGAACACCTGGAGACGGCCCGCTGACATCAGGTGGACCAGCAGGGAGAGCGGCTCCGCGGAGCCGGCGCCGTCGTCAGCCGGGGTCCCTTCAGGCGGCTCGAAGTCGACCACCGGCATCTTCCCGATCCGCCGTACCGCGGCGATCCGCCGGCCCGCGAGGACGCTCAGCGGCGGGTCGACGCTCTTCAGCGCCACCATGCCCGGCGCCAGCGCCGATTCCACCTCCACCTTCGCCAGGGAAGTGCTCAACCGGCGCGCGGTGATCTCGACCTCGGGAAGTTCGGGCATCAGCCAAAGCCTACGCACGAGCGGCCCAGGCCCAGGGCCGCCTGCCGGTAGACTTGGTGGCCAGTTCATTCGCCTGGTTCGAGGCTGGCCGCCGGGTCAGCCGGGCCGGCGAACATAGGATTAAGCCCCGGGCCACCGGGGCGATTGGAGCACCGCGATGCAGGATCTCCAGGTAGTCCAGCCCAACCCGCTCGCCGAGTTGTCGCCGGCCGAGGTCGAAAGGCTCTCGGACGAGGTCCGGGCGCTGGCCGCGGAGCGAAACGCGGTCATCCTGGCCCACAACTACCAGCTGCCCGAGATCCAGGACGTGGCCCACCACATGGGCGACTCGCTCGGGCTCTCCCGCCAGGCAGCCGCCACGAACGCCGACGTGATCGCCTTCTGCGGCGTCCACTTCATGGCCGAAACGGCCTCCATTCTGTCCCCGGAGAAGACCGTGTTGATCCCCGATCCCGACGCGGGCTGCTCGCTGTCGGAGTCGATCAACGCGGACCAGCTCCGCGAGTGGAAGGCGGAGCATCCCGGGGCAGTGGTGGTCATGTACGTCAACACCTCGGCAGAGGTGAAGGCCGAAACCGACTACTGCTGCACCTCCTCGAACGCCGTCCAGGTGGTCGAGCGCATCTGGCGCGAGCATGGGGCCGACACGGAGATCCTCTTCGGTCCCGACATGTGGCTGGGCTCATTCGTGGCACGCGAAACGGGGCTCACCGACGATCCCGAGCGCTACGCGCGGTTCCACGTCTGGGACGGCGAGTGCCACGTGCACGCTGGGATTCGCCCGGAGGACATCGACCGCACCCGCGCCGAGCATCCCGGCGCCGAGTTCCTGATCCACCCGGAGTGCGGCTGCTCTACGCAGGCGATGGAGTTCGTCGCCTCCGGCGACGTGGACGCCGAGGGCGTCCACATGCTCTCCACCTCGGGGATGCTCCGCCACGTGACCGAGCACCCGGAGGGCGAGTTCATCGTCGCCACCGAGACCGGGATGCTCTACCCGCTCCAGCAGGCGGCGCCCCAAGCCCGGCTGGTCGAGGCCAACCGGATGGCCTTCTGCAAGTACATGAAGATGATCACCCTGCCGAAGCTCCGCGACTCGCTCCGGGAGATGAAGGTCGAGGTCAAGGTCCCGCCACGGACCGCCGAGCGCGCCCGGGTGCCGATCGAGCGCATGGTGGCGATCGGCTAACGGGTCGGCGCGAAGGTGTTGCCTGTTTACACCTAGGGTGGGTTGTGGCTGCCGGGCCTGCGCTGCAAGATGAACGCATGGTTCGACGACTTGGAGCAATCGGCGCGTTCGCCTCGTTCGCCGCGCTGGCGCTTGCGGGTGAGGCCTCTGCCGCCTTCCCGGGAGCGAACGGGAAGATCGCGTTCGTGAACTACCGCGACGGCGACGCCGAGATCTTTCGAATGAATCCCAACGGCAGCGACAAGGAGCGGCTGACTCGCAACTCAGCGGTTGATGACGGGCCGAGCTTCGCGCCCGGCGGGCGGCGGATCGTCTTCGCGAGCGGCCGGGACGGCGACTTCGAGATCTACGTCATGAGGTCGAATGGGACGCGCCAGAGGCAGCTCACGAGGACGAGCAACTCCGCATACGACAACTCCCCGTCTTTCTCGCCGAACGGCAAGCGGATCCTCTTTACTCGCGTGAGCGAGCGTCCGGGACGCCCCGACATCACCAATCTCTATGTGATGCGAGCAGACGGCTCGAGCGTGAGGCGCCTGATCCGAAAGCGCGTCTCGTACGAGGCCGCGTGGTCGCCCAACGGCAAGAGGATTGTTTTCACCGCCATAGCCCCCCACGGCGGCGGCCCCTACGGCGGCGGACTCCAGCTCTGGGCCATGAGGCCGGACGGGACGCACAAGCGACAGCTGACGCAAAGCGTTGGGCGGGCTCGGTTTGCGCTGAATTACGACCCCAACTTCTCGCCGAACGGCAAGCGGATCCTCTTTACGCGTCAACGCCATTCCTTCAACGCTATCCGGACCTGGGTGATGCGCTCCGACGGCTCCAATCCACATCCTTTGCCGCGAAATCGGAGACACGGGGGCGCTGGCGCGGTCTTCTCGCCGAACGGGAAGCGGATTCTCTTGACGTGGACACCTCTTCCTCGGAGATCACGGTGATGCGCGCCGATGGGTCGCACAGGCGGCAGCTCACCAACTCCAACGCCGAGGTGGGGAGTCCGAGCTGGGGCGTTAAGCCCAGGTAGCGGCCCGGGCAGGGGCGCTCCGCGGGCGGCCTTGCTAGCTTGACGGCGTGCTCGGGCTGATTGCCCGTTTCGTACTGGCTCTGGTTTTGGCGGGGTCAGCGGTGCTGAAGCTGGCGAGTCCCGGCTCCAGCCGCGCCGCCCTGGGCACATTCGGGATCGATGGCGAGCTCACCCGCTGGGTCGCCTGGGGGCTATTGGTCGCCACCGAGCTGGGCCTCGCCGCCGGGATCGCCGCTGGCAGCGACCAGGCCGCCCTGCTCGCCGCCGCGCTGATGGCGATGTTCGCGGCGGCGCTCCTCGGGGCGCTTATGCGGGGGCGAGCAGGGGCGCCCTGCGCCTGCTTCGGCTCACGGTCCACCGTCGGCTGGCGGTCGGTGGCGCGGAACCTGGCCCTGGCCGCGTGCTTCGCAGCCCTGCCGTTGCTGCCGGAGCGGAGCCTGTCCACGGACGAGTGGCTCGGGCTCGGGCTCGGCCTCGCGTTGCTGTTGAGCGTCGGCCTCGCGGTCGCCGTACTGGCGCTGGCTCGCGAGGTTGGGATGCTTCGGCTGCGCCTGGGCCCGGCCGCAGCCCTGGAGATCCCCGAGGAGGGCCCCGAGCTCGGCGCACGGGTCGACTTGATCGACCGCTTCGAGCGCGGGGCGGAAAGCGAGCTGGCGCTCGCCGTCTTCACCTCGGAGGGCTGCCACGTCTGCCGGGGGCTGGAGCCTGCGATCGCAACCCTGGCCGGGGATCCCGCCGTGGCCGTGGAGATCTTCGACGAGGTCGCCGAGGCCGAGGTGTGGACCGATCTGGCGATCCCGGGCAGTCCGTTCGCGATCGCGCTGGATCCGGGCGGCGCCGTTCTGGCCAAGGGCACGTTCAACAACCTGGCCCAGCTCGAGAGCGTGCTGGCGACCGCCGCCCGTCGCCGGGCCGGCCTGGGGGCTGGAGTCTGAGATGGCCGAGCGCGACCGGATCGGAGAGGCGCTGGACTCCCTTGCCGGGGAGAGCTCGCGCCGGGGCTTTCTGGCCCGACTCGGCGCCGGCCTCCTGGCGGCGACGGCGGGGGGTGTGGTGGCGAAGGCGGTCAAGCCGGGGGACGCCGACGCCTTCCACTTCTGCGGCCACATCTACACCACCGGCTCCTGCATTCATCCCCTCGGGCTTCCCCGGCTCGACGCCCGCGGCTATCCGATCCGCGCCAGCGACGGCCGCCCGGTCGACAACGTCGGCCAGCTCGTCAACAAGAGGGGCCAGCCGATCCATGAGGGGGGCGACCTGAGGCGCGACCCGGATGGGCTGCCCCTGCCGCCGGCCCCGCGCACCAAGGTCTGCGAGCAGACCGCCGACATCCACGGCATCAAGGCGACCCTCCAGGGCGCCTGGTATCGCTGCTGCGGGGGCAGGGTCCGCAAGCTCTGGGATTGCTGCTCTCACCACGACCGGCGGATCAACGGGGACGCCGCGCTTCACGGCTACTGCTACGGAGGCCGCAAGGTCTTCTGCGTCACCTACTACCAGACGAACGTCCCATGCTGAGCGGGCGGCCGGCGTGAGCGGTCTCGAGCTCAGCCTCGCGGGCGCCGCTCTCTTGATCGGCCTGACCGGCGCCTGGTCGCCCTGCGGGTTCTCGATGGTGGAGACGATCGGGCTCTCGGGGGACGGCGCCAGGCGCCGGACCACGATCGCGTCCTGCCTCGCCTTCGCCCCGGGCGCCGTGGTGGGAGGCATCGCCACCTTCGGGCTGCTGTCCGCGCTGGGTGAGCTCGTCCATGGTGTGGGAGGGCGAGCTGCGTACCTGGTCGCCGCGGCGATCGCGGTCGCCGCGGCCGTGGCGGAGGCGCGCGGCACGCGGATCGTGCCTCAGATTCGCCGCCAGCTTCCCGAGCACTGGCGGTGGACGATGCCGATGCCGCTGGCCGCGGCGCTCTACGGAATCCTGCTCGGCCTCGGATTCACCACCTTCGTGCTCAGCTTCGGCGTCTGGGCGCTCGCGGGCATCAGCCTGGCGCTGGGAGACCCGGCCGCGGGCCTCATCATCGGCGCGGCCTTCGGCGTCGGGCGCGCGCTCCCGGTCGTCCTCGTCGCCCCGGTGGTCGACCGGCGGATCGGGGTGCGCTGCATCGAGCTGATGGCCGAGCGGCCCGTGCTCTACCGGATCTTCCGGCTCGGCGACGCCGTCACCCTGGGTCTCGTCGCGCTGGCGCTGACCACGGCCACCGCCACCGCGGCCCGCACCGAGGTCCCCAGCGGAGCCGATCCCTCGGCGGTCGGCAAGGCGCTTGCCTTTCAGCGCCCGGATCGAAGCGGCGTCCTGCGAGTTGAGGGCCAGATGTCGGGCCTTCCCGGCAGCGACCCGGCACTCGGCGGACCGTACGCGGCGGTGATCTCCGGCGGGGACCAGGTCAGGATCCTGAATCGCTTCAACCGCAACCAGATCGGTTCGTTCGGCGCGCCGGGCGCCGAGGCGGTGGCGGTCTCCAAGGGGTGGGTGGCCTACCTGACGGTGAGGGGCGGGAGCTACTCGCTGAAGGCGCGCCGGATCAAGCATCCCGCGAATCCCGGAGAGCCCAAGCGGATCGCCTCCGTCTCGAGCCCAGCTCATATCGGCCATCCGAGCGTCGATCACGGGCGCGTCTTCTACGCGGTCTCGAAGCGACGCCACAACAAGATCAAGCGGCGCAGCCTCAAATCCGGCAAGAGCGGCACCGTGGTTCGCTCCCGGACGGCGGGGCTCTCGAATCCATCCGCGCTCGGAAAGCGCCTCCTCTACGTGAGGACTAGTCGTGCCCGGCAGGGCCCGCAGGTGACCCGGGCCCCGAAGCTCCGCCAGAGGCTGATGATGAAGCGGATCGGCGGCGGGGGGCGCGGTCACAGGATCTACTCACGCGGCGAACGTCGCCGGCTCTGGTCCACCTCGCTCTCGGCGAGGCGCGGCTTCGCAACCCTGCTCGGTGGCGGCGGACCGAAGATCATCTCGGTCAGGCGCTAGCCGACCGCTAGGGGGGCGCGAGCACCTCCGGGGGGATGTCTCCAACCCCGATGGCGCGATACAAGGTCGCGCTCGGCTGGGCGATGAGCCACCGCCCGCCCTGACTTTGCAGGTAGATCAGGTCGTCCTCCACCGAGGGCTCGCGGTTGCCCGCGAAGTGGGTCACGGTGGTGGCCACCACCCGCGCCTCCGAGCCGTCGATGGCGACAGAGGGAACCCGCCCCACCCTGGACCGGTCATAGACGGGGAACCCGCGCGGGTCTCGGTATCCGATCGAGGCCGACAGCGAGGCGGCGCAGGTTCCCCGGTCGCGCGGGAAGTCGACCTCCGCCAGGGCGCCGGGGACGAACAGCCCGCAGGCGGCGGCGCCGTCGCGGCCGTTGAGCGCCACCACGTAGGCGCCGACGACGCGGGCGACTTGCCGTTGCTCGGGATCCAGGCGCGGGGCCGGCGAGGAGCGGACCGCCTCCCGGACGTCGGCGGGGGTCCCCTCCCGATCCGACTGCCGCGGCTCGCCGCGGGGGCTGGGCTGCGGCCGCGTGGTCGCACCGCGCGGCTCGGTGGGGGCGCCCTGCTGCTCGGCGGGCTCAGGGCCGCCGCCCTCCTCGTCACCGGACAGGACTAGTACGCCCGCGGCAGCGGCCAGAGCGGCGGCGGCCAGCCAAACGAGACGCGTTCGAGCGAACCTGCTCACCTCAAAAGGATCGCGCAGAAGTGCGCTCGCTGCGGGAATCGGGGAGAACGGTTCCGTCCAGGCGCGCCCATAGCCTGCGAGCAGAATGGGATCCGCTGCTAGCCTCGCCGACGTGAGACACCTGACGCCGGTTCCGGATCCCAAGCCGCCTCCGAAGCTGGCGGAGCGCGTGGCGGCGAAGCCCTCGATCGCCGAGCTCGAGCGCTGGGCGACGGTGCTTCGCCTCGACTGCGTGCGGATGCTCGCGGTGGCGAAGTCGGGCCACCTGGACTCGTCGCTGTCGGCGGCCGACGTCGTCGCCGCGCTCTACTACCGCGTCCTGCGCCACGACATCGAGAACCCGGCGTGGCCGGCGCGCGATCGCTTCGTGCTCTGCAAGGGGCACGCCGCGCCGATCCAGTACGCGGCGCTGGCCCAGCACGGCTACTTCCCGCTCGAGGACCTGATGGGGCTGCGCCAGATCGGGGCCCAGCTCCAGGGACACCCCGACATGCGCCGTACGCCCGGGATCGAGGTCTCGACCGGCTCGCTTGGGCAGGGTCTCTCGATGTGCGTGGGCATCTGCCTGGCGCTGGAGCTCGACGGCCTCGACGGCGAGGCGCAGGTGTTCGGGCTCTTGTCCGACGGCGACTGCCAGGAGGGGCAGACCTGGGAGGCGGCGACCTCGGCGGTCCACTTCGGCGTCAAGAACGTGACCGCGATCGTCGACTACAACCATCTTCAGACGGACGGCACCACCGAGGACGTCATGGACATCGCGGACGTGCGCGCCAAGTTCGAAGCCTTCGGCTGGGACGCGATCGAGATCGACGGCCACGACATGGAGCAGGTGGTGGAGGCCCTGGAGCGCAGCCGCACTCTGCGCAGGCCCGCCGCGATCGTCGCTCAGACCAAGAAGGGCAAGGGCGTCTCCTCGATGGAGGATCGCTTCGGCTTCCACGGCAAGCCTCCCAGTCCCGAGCAGGCCGCCGAGGCGCTCGAGGAGCTCACGACCCGCCTCGATGAGCAGACCAAGGCGCTGCACGAGGCCGGCGGCGGCCCCCGGCAGGAGGCCTAGGGCAGATGGCGGCGGAGGCGAAGACCGAGCCGATCGCGACCCGCCACGCCTACGGCGACGCGCTCGCCGAGCTTGGCGAGCTCCACGACGACGTGGTGGCGCTGGATGCGGACCTGGCCGTCTCCACCCAGTCGATCAAGTTCGGCAAGCGCTTCCCGGAGCGCTTCTTCAACGTCGGCGCGGCCGAGGCGAACATGATGTCGATGGCCTGCGGGCTGGCGGCGACGGGCAAGGTGCCCTACTGCTCGACCTTCGCGATCTTCGCCGCCGGCCGTGCCTACGACCAGATCCGGCTGGGCATCGCCCACAACGAGCTCAAGATCCGAGTTGGCGCCTCGCACGGGGGCGTCTCGCTCGGCGAGGACGGCGCCTCGCACCAGATGATCGAGGACATCGCCCTGATGCGGGCGATGCCCCGCATGACCGTCGTAGTCCCCGCCGACTACAACCAGGCCTACCGGGCGACGATGGAGTCGTACGAGCGCACCGAGCCGATGTACATGCGCTTCGGCCGTCCGGCGACGCCGATCGTGTACGAGGACATCCCCGAGAGCCTCGGAGGCGGCGTCGACGTGCTGCGCGAGGGCAAGGACATCTCGCTGATCGCCACCGGCCACATGGTCTGGCGAGCGATGGAGGCGGCGGAGTCGCTCGAGCACGAGGATGGGGTGGAGGCCGAGGTCCTCAACGTCTCGATCGTCAAGCCGCTTCACTCGGAGACGATCCTCGAGTCGCTCGGCAAGACGGGCGTCGCCGTCACCGCGGAGGAGCACCGCGTCGTCGGCGGGCTCGCCGACGCGGTTCGCCAGCTCGCCGCCGAGCAGCACCCGGTGCCGATCTTCGCGGTCGGCATGGGCGACGAGTTCGGCCTCTCGGGCACCGGCGAGGCCTGCATGGAGCACTTCGGCCTCACCGCCCGCGGGATCGCCGATCGCGCCCGCGAGGCGCTGGTCCTGAAGCCGATCGTCTCGCGCCCGCCTCTGTTCGGCCCCGAGTGGACCTGACGCGCTCGACGAAACTGCATTGACCGGAAAATAGGCGGCAAAGTGCAGTTTCGTCCCGAGGGACGGCGTGAACTGCGCACTTTCCCTGCTCACGGGCCTTGTTCGCTACCCTTGCGCGAACGCTCGACGGCTCGCCGGCTGGGGGGTACCGGCGCGCAGGATTGCGGCGAGCGTCGAAGAACACGACTACGCATGGCCCTGCTCAGGACACGAGCGCGACGGCGCGACGACGCGGTCCCACACGAGCCGCCCCCCGGGGCGCGTCGAGTCGACGCGTCCTCCGACGGCCGCGGGCCGGGGACGCCGCTCGTCGAGTTGCGTGACGCCACCGTGGTCTACCCGGGCGGTCACGTGGGGGTGGAGCGCGTTTCGTTCGCGCTGGAGCGCGGTGAGTTCGCCTTCGTCGTCGGGCCCACCGGCTGCGGCAAGTCGACGCTGATCAAGATGCTGATCCGCGAGGTGGAGCCGGCGAGCGGCGAGGTGAGGATCGCGGGCCGCGACATCAATCGCATGCCCGTCCGCCGCCTTCCGCACCTGCGGCGGCGCATCGGCACGGTATTTCAGGACTTCAAGCTGCTGCCCAACCGCACCGTCTACGACAACGTCGCCTACGCACTCCAGGTGACCGGCGGCACCCGGGGCGACATCCGGCGCAACGTTCCAGAGATCCTCCGCCTGGTCGGCCTGCAGGGCAAGGTCCACAGCTATCCCGACCAGCTGTCCGGCGGCGAGCAGCAGCGGGTCTCGATCGCGCGCGCCTTCGTCAACCACCCGCCGCTGTTGCTTGCCGACGAGCCCACCGGGAACCTCGATCCCGAGACCTCGATCGGGATCATGCAGCTGCTGTACCGGATCAATCGCACCGGCACGACCGTGCTGGTCGCCACCCACGACCGGGAGATGGTCGACAGGATGCGCCGCCGGGTGATGGCGCTCGACGAGGGAAGGCTGGTCCGCGACGAAGCCACCGGCCGGTACACCGACGAGTCGACGGGCGAGTTCGCGCTTCGCGTCAGCACCGAGATGGGCGTGGGCACCCGCACATGACGAGGTCGTAGGGACCGTGGGCCGACTCTTCTTCTTCATCGCCGAGGCGCTGCGCGCCCTGCGTCGCAGCGCCGCACCCAGCCTTGCCGCGATCGTCACGGTGGTGCTGACCACGCTGCTGCTCGGAGTGTTCATCCCGGTGATCAACGCCAGCTCGACCACGAACGAGAACGTGCGCTCGCAGCTCGCGCTCAGGGTGTTTCTCTTCGCTGACGCCGGCCCGAAGCAGGCGAAGGCCGTTCAGCGGAAGATCGCGGCGATCCCGCATGTGTCCCGTACCGAGTACATATCCAAACCCGAGGCCCTCGATGTGCTGCGCGCGGACGTGGGCAGCGATCCGCTCGGCAGGAGCCTCGAGCAGCTCAAGGGCAACCCGCTGCCCCTGTCGATCAACGTCTTTCCGGACAACCCGGACAACCTCGACTCGATCCAGACGGCGATCGTGCCGCCGGGCCCGAACGGCCAGCCGAGGCCAATCAGCCCGGCGATCGAGAACGTCAGCAGCGGGCAAGGCGCCGCCGAGGACATTCGCAACGTGACGAATGCCGTGAAGATCGTCCTCACGGTGATCGGGGTCCTACTGTTGGTCGTCTCGCTGATGCTGATTGCCAACACGATCCGCCTCTCCATCTACGCTCGGCGCCGCGAGATCGAGGTGATGAAGCTCGTCGGAGCTACCAACTGGTTCATCCGCTGGCCCTTTGTCCTCGAGGGCCTGATCGTCGGCCTGTTCGGCGCCACGCTCGCGGTGGGGATCCTCTGGGTCGGGAAGCTGACCATCATCGACCCGTTGGCGCAGAACCTCCTCCTGATCGACAACTTCTCGACCATCGGCTTCGTGCCGCTGATCGTCACGCTCATGGCTGCGGCGGTCGTGATCTCCGCGCTCGGCAGCGGCGTCACGCTGCGCCGCTTCCTCCGCGTTTGAGTCATCGCCGCGGCTTCGGCAGGGGGTTTGCCGCCGGCGCGGTGACGGCGCTGGCCGTGGCGGCGCTGGTGGCCGCCGTCGCCGGGGAATTTGGCGACTCCGACCTCACCTCGCAGGCGAGCGAGGTGATCCGCGACGACTACTTCAAGGCGGTCGAGGACTCGGTGCTCGACGAGGGGTCGGTCGACGGGATCATCCGCGAACTGGGGAGGCGCTACGACGACCGCTTCTCGCACTATCTCAACCCGCGGGAGCTGAGGCTGTTCGAGGAGGCCGCCTCGGGCCGCTTCTCGGGCGTCGGCCTGACCATCGCCGGCGTCAAGCGGGGGCTGCGGGTTGCGAGCGTCCTACCGGACACACCCGCCGAGCGCGCAGGGATCGAGGAGGGTGACGTGATCACCGCGGTCAACGGGCGCTCCCTGGAGGGCGTGCCGCCCGACGTCTCCACGGCGCGGATCAAGGGTCCCCCCGGGACGCGGGTGGAGCTGCGGGTCGTCTCCCGCTCCGGGGGCCGGACCCGCAACCTCCAGCTCGAGCGCGCCTCCGTGAAGCTGCCGGTCGCCCAGGGAGAGATCAGGCGCGCCGGTACGGGCAAGGTCGCCTACGTCCGGTACGAGAGCTTCAGGTCCGGGGCCCATGGAGAGCTCCAGACCACGATCGAGCGCCTCTACCGCCGCGGAGCCGAGGGCCTGGTGCTCGACCTGCGGGACAACGGAGGCGGGCTGCTGAACGAGGCCGTGCTGTCGGCGAGCCTGTTCCTCTCCAAGGACGAGCTGGTTGTCTCCACCGACAGCCGTACGATGGGCGAGCGCGAGTACACGGCCATCGGCGAGCCGCTGCCGAGGCATCCAACCGTCGTCCTGATCAACCGTGACACGGCCTCGGCGGCCGAGATCCTCGCCTCGGCGCTCGGCGACCATGACCTGGCGACCATCGTCGGCACCCGTTCGTTCGGCAAGGGCACGTTCCAGGAGCTGGTCGAGCTGGAGGCGGGCGGTGCCCTGGACCTGACCGTGGGCGAGTACTTCACGGCCGACGGGGTTTCGCTGGCCGGCAAGGGGATCAAGCCCGAGGTGAGGGCCGTGGACGACCCCGAGACGCCTCGCGACGAGGGCCTTCAGCGGGCGTTGGCCGTGCTTGCCGAGGCGGATTAAGCCGTCGGCATGCTCGTCTTCGACTGCGCTGCCGCCGGGTTCGGGCACCAGCGGACTGGGGCATCGACTCGCATCTACCGGGACTTCGTCCCTAGCCCAGCCCCGTGACTCCCGGCCGCGCGAGGCGCTCGGCAGGCGGGTGGCGACCTTCGAGCGGCGCGGTCGCTTCACGATCGCAGAGCCGCTGTTCGAGCGTGGGCCGCGGGCCACCCTCGGCCGAGGCTCGATCCGGGTTGACCCCGGCGACATCGCCCTGGTGGACTTCCGCCCAGGTGGGGCCCGCGCGCTGCGGGCACTCGGCTCAGCCGAGCGCGCCCGCGACGTGGTAGCCGCGCTGCTTTGGGATCGCGGCATGGATCGTGGCTTTGCGGCGGCACTCGAGTCCGAGGCCGGGGAGGCAGCCGCGGCGGCGCGCGAGGCGCCGTTCGCGCGTCGTGACCTCACCGACCTCCCCACGTTCACCGTCGACCCAGCGACGGCGCGCGATTTCGACGACGCCGTGTCGGCGGAGCCGGAGGGCGACGGCGTGAGGATCTGGGTCCACATAGCGGACGTGGCCGCCCACGTGCGCCCCGGCGGCGGCCTCGACTCCGAGGCGCTTCGCCGCGGCACCAGCACGTACGTTCCGGGCACGGTGGAGCCGATGCTTCCCGCGGCGCTGAGCGACGCGGCTTGCAGCCTTGCGCCTGGGGTGGACCGGCTGGCGGTGACCGCCGAGATCGAGCTGGGCGGCGGCGGCGAGCCTGGGAGGGTGAGCTTCTACCGGAGCCGCATCCGCTCCGACGCGCGACTCGACTACGACCAGCTGGACGAGTTCTTCGCCGGTCGCGCTCAGCCACCGCCCGAGGTTGCCGGGCCGCTCGACCTGGCCCGCCGCGCGGCAGCGGCGCTGGCCGCCAGGCGAACCCTGGGCTCGCTGGAGATCGAGTCGTTCGAGCCGGAGTTCAGCTTCGACGCGGATGGCGCCGTGACGGGCGCCCGCTCGGTGCCCCAGACCGAGGCCCACAAGCTGATCGAGCACCTGATGATCCTCACCAACGAGCGGGTCGCCCTGCTGCTCGAGCAACGCGGCGTCCCCACGCTGTATCGCGTCCACGAGCAGCCCGAGCCGCAGCGGATCGAGCTGCTCGTCGAGCAGCTGGCGGCGCTGGAGGTGCCGACCCCGCCGCTGCCCGAGCTGCTGTCCCCGAGCGCGGCCGGCGAGCTCGCCGGTGAGATCAGCCGGGCCGTGGCCCGGGAGGCGGCGCGGCGCGGCCACGGCCGGGACGCGTATACATCCCTCGTGCTCCGCTCCTTGAAGCAGGCCTATTACTCAGAGCGCAACATCGGCCACGCCGGGCTGGGCAGCCCCGCGTACGCTCACTTCACCTCGCCGATCCGGCGCTACCCGGATCTGGTCGCGCACCGTGCGCTCCTGTCCGCGCTCGGGGCCGGGGAGGACGAGCCCGAGCCCGCGACGGTGACGGAGGCCGGCTGGCGCAGCTCCGAGCGCGAGCGCGAGGCGACGGCGATCGAGCGGGACGCCGACCGGGTTTGTGCGTCGTTCCTGCTGGGCCGCGAGCTGTTCGAGTCGGGCTGGAAGCGAGGCTTCGAGGGCGAGATCTCCGGCGTGATCGGTGCCGGGGCATTCGTGCGCTTCGGCGGCGAGCTGGCGGATGTCTACGAGGGGCTGCTGCCCGTCCGCTTGCTGCGCGGAGAACGATTCGACCTGAACCAGACCGAGACCGCGCTCGTCGGGCGACGCAGCGGCCGCGCCCTGCGGCTCGGGGACCCGATCACCGTCAGGGTGGACTCCGTCGACCCGCCGCGAGGGCGCGTGGATCTCCTGCCCGCGGAGGACTTCGATGGCTAAGCCAAACCACGACGGTGGTTACGACGGTGAGCGCTAAGCGCAAGCCGGCGTCGGGGGATGTCGCCACCAACCGCCGCGCCGGGCACAAGTTCGAGCTCCTCGACCGCTTCGAGTGCGGGATCGAGCTGCTCGGCACCGAGGTCAAGGCGTTGCGCGAGGGCAAGGCGCAGCTCGGCGACGCCTATGCGGTTATCGAGCGTGGCGAGGTGTGGCTGCGCAACGCGCACATCCCGCCGTATGCCCCGGCGAGCAGAGAGAACCACGACCCGGAGCGCCCCCGCAAGCTGCTCCTGCACCGCTACGAGATCGAGCGCCTCGTCGGTCGCAGCCAGCGGCGTGGTCTGACCCTGATCCCGACGAGGATCTACTTCAAGGGGCCCCGCGCCAAGGTGGAGCTGGCTCTTGCCCGCGGCAAGGAGCAGCGCGACCGGCGTCACGAGATCCGCGATCGTGATCAGCAGCGCGAGATGGAGCGCGAACACCGCCGACGCTTTCGCTGAATCGGTCCCTGCATGCGGACGGTGGGGTGCCGCGTCCAAACCTGCTGCATGCGACCATAAGGGGGATGCGTTTATTCGGGCTGGGTCGCCGCAAGGAAGGCGACGGCGAAAAGGAGCAGAGCTCTAAGGAACAGCAGGGGTCGACCGAGACAGGGCGGACCCCGGGACCTCCGCCACCCGCGACCGGGAGCTCGACCGGCCCCGCGCCCGCGCCGCCGGCACCGCCCGCGCCCCCCGCGCCGGCGCCGCCCGCAGTCTCCGCGCCATCACCATCGCCGACCCCCGCGCAAGCTGAGCCCGCCGCCGCCAAGCCGGAGAGTTCGCGCGAGCGCCGAAAGCGAGAGCGGGAGGAGCGCCGGCGACGCGAGGAGGAGAAGAGGCGCCGCCAGCGGGCCGAGCGTGAGCTGGCCAAGAGCGAGCGCCGGAAGCTCAAGGAGGAGGAGGCCGCGGAGAAGCGTCGGTCCAAGGAGGCGGACGGGACTCAGCCCCCGGCCCCGCCGCCCCCGCAGCCGACCGAGGCTCAGCCGCCGCCCGAGTCGCGCCTCGCGCAGCGCCGGCGCCGGCGAGAGGAACGGCGCGCGGCCCGCGCCAAGGAGCGCGAGCGAGCAAAGCAGGAGCGCGAGCGGGTGCAGGAAGCGCGGCGCAGAGAGCGCGAGGAGCGCCAGCGAACGGAGGACCAGGCGCGCCGGGCCAAGCGCGACGCGCCCGAGGTCAAAGAGCGAGAGGCGCCGGTCGAGGCTCGGCCTGCGGAGCCGAAGCCGCCAGCGGTCGTCGCGAAGGACTCGCAGGAGCCGGCGCCCGTGAGTGCCGAGGCGCCGGCGCCGCCTGTGCCGGCGGCGCCGCCCGCGGTCCAGCGCGCCGGCGAGGAGCGTGCGATTCGCGACGCGACCGAGCGTGCGGCCATGGCTCGCCTGGAGCAGGTTCCCGAGCAGGGCGCCTTGAGCGCCGCGACGGGTGAGGAGGAGCGAGCCCGCGCGGAGGCCGAGCAGCGGATCCGGGACGCCGAGGACAGGCAGCGCGAGCCCGAGGCGCCCGTGGAGCCGACGAGGCTCGAGGCCGAGGCACCGGTGGAGCCGACGAGGGTGGAGGCCCAGGCGCCGGTGGAGCCGACGAGGGTCGAGGCCCAGGCGCCGGGCGGCGAGGAGGTTGGCCCCGAGCTGGCCGATGAGCTACAGCGGGCCGAGGCACAACTCACGGATCGACGGCAGCGCACAGCGGAGGCGCTCGAGCGTGCAGCCAAGCGCCTCGAGGAAACCGAGGCGCGGGCCAGCGAGGCCGAGTCGCGGGCCGCGAGGGCGGACCGGCTCGCGAGCCTGAAGGCCGAGGAGACCGAGCATGAGCGACGCCTGCGGGAGATCCAAGATCGGATCGCCCAGGCCGAGCAACGTGCCGCCGAGGCCGAGCAGCGGGCCCGCGAGGCCGTCGACAGGGTCGCCGAGCGGGTCGAGCCTCCTCGCGCGGAGCCCGAGATTCCAGCCGCCGCGCCCGAGCCGCCGCCCGCCCCACCCGAGCCCCCGCCGCCGAGCACGGAGCCGGCGCCCGAGCCGGCGTCGGTGCCGCCGCGCGAGGCCGAGGCCGGTGAGGTCCTGAACCTCAATCAGGCGACGTACGACGATCTACGCCGTCTGAAGCTGTCGGTCACCCAAACCGGGCGGGTGCTCGACTATCGAGAGACCTTGGGCGGCTTCAAGTCGCTCGACCAGCTGGACGACATCGCCGGCCTCCCGCGTGACATGCTCACCGAGCTGAAGCGGAAGCTGACGATCTGACGCCTCAGCTTCAAAGGCCGTAGCTCTCCATCAGCTTCAGCCAGATCTCGCTGCGGGTCGGAAAGCAGGGCACCGCGTGCCAGAGACGATCCAGCGGCACCTGGCCGACCACCGCGATCGTCGCCGCGTGCAGGAAGTCGGCCGTCTCAGGGCCGACGAAGGTGGCGCCCACGAGGACCCGGCGCTCCTCGTCCACAACGATCCGGCTGGTCCCGGGCATGTTCCGCCCGTGGAAGCTCGCCCCCGCCGTGTTCGAGGTCGGGGCGTCGACCGCGCGAGCCTCGATGCCGGCCTCCTGGGCCGTGGCCAGGGTGTGCCCGACTGCCGCAACCTGCGGATCGGTGAACGTCACTCGCGGCGAGCCGTGCTTGTCCGCGGTGGCCGCCACCTGCTTGCCGAGGATGTGGTCGGCGGCGATCCGGGCCTGGTACTTCCCCATATGGGTCAGGAGCGCCCTCCCGTTTACGTCGCCGATCGCGTACAGCCAATCCGATCCGCCGACGCGAAGCTGGTCGTCCACCTCGAGCCAGCGCTCGGCCGTGATCCCCACGGCGTCCAGGCCGATCCCCTCGATCCGAGCCCTGCGGCCGACCGCCACCAGAAGCTCGTCACCGGCGACGCTTGCCCCGCCCTCCAGCTCCACCGTGATCCCACCGTCTTCCGCTCGCACGGCCGTCGCCTGCGCCCCGGCGTGGACATCCACGCCGCCCTCGCGCAGCGCGTCGGCCACCTGCTCGCTGGCGAACGGCTCCTCGTTGGGAAGCAGGCGGTCCGCCGCCTCCACGAGCGTCACCTCCGAGCCGAGGCTCCGCCAGGCCTGCGCCAGCTCGGCCCCCACCGGGCCGCCGCCCAGGACCACCAGGCTCCTGGGGACGCGCTTCGAGGTGGTGCCTTTGCGGTTGTCCCAGGGCTTCGCGCCGGCGATGCCGTCGATCGGCGGGATCGCCGCCGAGGTGCCGGTGGCGATCACGATCGCCCGGCGGGCGACCAGGGTGTCGTCGCCCACCCGCACCCGCCGCTCGCCGTCGATCACCCCGTTCCCACGAAAGAGCTCAACGTCGCGCTCCTCGAGCCACGGAAGCTGCACTGAGTCGTCGAGGTCGTGGATCACCTCGTCGCGCCGGGCCAGCGCCGCCTCGGGGTCCAGCTCACCCGTGACCGCCTCCGCGGCGCCGGGAACGCGCCGTACCTCGGCGAGCACCTCGGCCGGGCGCAGCAGCGCCTTCGACGGCATGCAGGCGTAGAACGAGCACTCGCCCCCGACGAGGTGCTCCTCGACGATGGCTACCTCCAGCCCGCCCTCGGCAATCCGACCGGCGCAGACCTCGCCCGGGGGCCCCGCTCCGATCACCACGACGTCGAACTCGTGCTGGCCCATCCGTCCTCCTAGGTGTTCGCTTAGGCGGAGCCTTTCAGTTGCTTCGGCTTCACGTAGGCGACCAGCTCCGCGCCGCCCCGCCCGAGCTCGCTCCACCCGCCGGCGAAGGTGAGGGTCGCGAGCGCCGCCGTGGGGAACTTGCCCCTCAGCCGCTCGAGCTCCGGGCCGCCGCCGGCCAGGTGCAGGGCGAGCTCCTGAATCGCCGGCTGGTGCCCGACCAGCATCACGGACGCCACCTCGTCAGGCACAGCCCGCAGTTGTTGAAGGAGATCCTCGCACGACGCTTCGTAGAGCTCGCGCTCGAACCGCACCTCGGCCGCGCCGAGCGCCGGCCTCACCCCTTCGAGCGTCTCACGCGTTCGCCTGGCAGAGGAGCACAGCACCAGGGCCGGCTCGACTCGGTTCCGCCGGAGGTGCTCTGCGATCAGAGCCGATGCGCGGCGACCGCGCGGGGCCAGGGGGCGGTCGTGATCAGCGAGGCCGGGGTCGTCCCAGCTCGACTTCGCGTGCCGCAGGAGGAAGAGGCGCTTCACTCCGGCTACCCTATGGAAGACATAGCACGGGGACGACAGGCTTCGACGTGGTCGATCCGTGCGAACGGTTGCAGGTCGAGGTTCCCGGAGGCCTCGTTAAACACCGGGAAAAACAATAAGTGCGGACCATGAGTTCGCCCTCGCCGCTTAGCTCAAACTAAGTAGGTGAGGAGTCGGCCCTCCCTCGGCCCGTGGGGAGGGGCACCGGCTTCAGAAACGGGCTCACCCGAAGCGGTCTGTCCTCGCCGCCAGGGGACATCTCAGGGGACTGGCCTTCCGGACTCACCCGCCGGCGCGGACCCGGAAGGCGAGATCAAAGCGCCGGCTAAACCTGTAGAAGCCTTCGCATCGCCGCCGCGGACAGGGGTTCGATTCCCCTCGTCTCCACTACTACCCGGCTCAAACGTGGCCCAGGAAGGCGACGGGGAAGCCGTGCACGCACAGCACGGGGTCGAGGCCGGACGGCTCCGCGGGCAGCGCCTCCAGGTAGGCGATCCCGTTGGCTTGCTTGCGCCCGGCGGCCACCACCGCTCACCCTAGCGGGCCAATGACGTGGTGATACGGTGGCCCGAAAGGGAAGCGAAAGGGGAGTTCATGAGATCGAAGCTACTTCTTGCCGTCGCCGTGGCCGCCTGCGGTGCGTTCGCTCTGACCGGCATCGCGGTCGCGGGCGAGGCGGCGAAGACGAGGGTCACCATCCATGGCGAGACGGAGAGGTCTACGGGAAGGTGAAGAGCCCGAGGCTCAACAGGTGCGCCGACGACCGCAGGGTCAAGGTGTACAGGCAGCGGGGAAACGAGCAGAACCCGGGGTCCGAGGAGGTCGTCGGCCGGATACATCGGAGCTCCAGGGCAACCACGGCGCGTGGAACATCGGCAATCCCGGGCTGTCCAGCGGCAAGTACTACGCCCGGGCGGGCAAGAAGCCCGGCTGCAAGGCGGACGCCAGCAAGACGATCCAGATATAGCGCCAGCCGCCGGCCTCACATGATCAGCGCCTGAGCCCACCGGCCCCCAGGTAGGGCCGTCGAAGCGACCCTGCCCAGATACCCGGCTGAACGTCTGTCATCTTTCTTTCATCTTCTGGGGGCAGGCTCCCGGGTGCGGCAATGCGTGTCCTGATCGTCGAAGACCACGTGAAGATGGCCGGCTTGATCAAGCGCGGCCTGCGGAAGGAGGGCATGGCCACGGACGTGGCCACGAAGGGCGAGGACGCTCTGTGGCGGGCCCAGGCCACCGAGTACGACGCGATCATCCTGGACGTGATGCTCCCCGGGATCGACGGCTTCGAGGTGTGCGCCCGTCTGCGGGCCGAGGGCGTCTGGACACCGATCCTGATGCTGACCGCGCGCGACGCCATTCGGGACCGCGTCGCCGGGCTCGACGGGGGCGCCGACGACTACCTGACCAAGCCGTTCTCCTACTCCGAGCTCCTCGCCCGACTGCGCGCCCTGGTGCGCCGCGGCCCGGTCGAGCGGCCGGCGGAGCTTCGGGTCGGCGACCTGCGCCTCAATCCGGCGCGGCGCCAAGTCTGGCGCGGCGAGAGCGAGATCCAGCTCTCGCCGAAGGAGTTCTCGATCCTGGAGACCTTCATGCGCCGGCCGGGAGAGGTGCTGTCGCGGTTCCAGCTCCTCGAGCACGCGTGGGACTACGAGTACGAGAACCGCTCGAACGTCGTCGACTCCTACATCCGTCTGCTGCGCCGCAAGATCGACCGGCCATTCGGGGTGGAAAGCATCGAGACCGTGCGCGGGGTCGGCTATCGCCTCAGGGAGCAGGAGGCGCCTTGAGCCGCCTGCCGATCCGGCTGCGCGTCACCCTGGTCTTCTCGGCCGTGATGGCGGTCGTCCTGGCGGGCACCGGCCTGTTCCTCTACCTACGGCTGGAATCGCAGCTCAACCGCGACATCGATCAGGACCTGCGTTCCCGCGCCGATCAGCTGAACGCTCTGGTTCACGCCTCCGACGCGCCGCGCCTCGGAGAGCCCGTGCGCAGCGTGCTGGTGCGCGAGGGCGACGACTTCGCCCAGGTCATGACCGTGTCCGGGCGGGTCGTCCGTCCGAGGGTCGAACGGGGTGGTCCCCTCCTTGCCGGGGACGAGCTGGAGCGGGCGGGCCGAGGGACCGTCGTCTTCGAGCGCTCCAATGTTCCGGGACTCGGCGACGAGCCGGCTCGGCTTCGGGCCGACCCGGTAAGGCAGGAAGAGGGGCGC
Organism: uncultured Actinomycetes bacterium; assembly: GCA_963721735.1. Taxonomy (GTDB): domain Bacteria; phylum Actinomycetota; class Thermoleophilia; order Solirubrobacterales; family 70-9; genus AC-56. The sequence goes on along the minus strand of CAVRKX010000015.1, from coordinate 184,601 downwards.
CGGCTGATCGTCGTCGTCGGCGCCTCGCTCGCGAACCGCGATGAAACCCTGGACAACCTCGCCACGCTGCTCCTGATCGGCGGGCCCGCCGCCCTGCTGTTGGCTTCGCTGGCCGCCTACGGCGCCACCAGGGCCGCGCTTCGCCCGGTCGAAGCTATGCGCAGGCGGGCTGCCGAGATCTCGGCGGCCGAGGCACAGCAACGCCTCCCGCTTTCACCCGCGCAGGACGAGATTCGCCGCCTGGGCGAGACCCTGAACCGAATGCTCGACCGGCTCCAGGCAACGGCGGAGCGCGAGCGAGCCTTCGTCGACGATGCCAGCCACGAGCTGCGCACCCCGCTCGCCACGCACACGACCGAGCTCGAGCTGGCCCTCCGCTACGGCGCCAACACGGATGAGCTGCGGGGCGCAATCGCGTCGGCGATCGGCGAGGCCAATCGGATCTCGCAGCTGGCCGAGGACCTCCTCGTGCTGGCTCGCTCCGACAAGGGCGCGCTCTCGATCGACGCCCGGCCCGTCGAGGTCCGCGATCTCTTCGCCGCGGTCCGGGGGCGCCTCGACGGTCCCGCCCGCGAGGCCGGTCGATCGCTGGTCGTAGACGATCCGGACGGTCTGGTGATCGACGCCGACAGCGCTCGAGTCGAGCAGGCCCTGGCGAATCTGGTCGAGAACGGCCTGCGCCACGGGAACGGCCAGGTCCGCCTGTGGGCCCGCCCCACCGAGGCGGGCGTCGAGCTTCACGTGAGCGACTCCGGCCCCGGCTTCCCGCCCGCTTTCCTTCCCCATGCCTTCGAACGCTTCAGGCGAGTCGATACCGCGAGGGCCGAGGGGGGAACGGGCCTCGGGCTCGCGATCGTCGACGCAATCGCCCAAGCGCACAGCGGGCGCGCCGCGGCCCGAAACGCACCGGAGGGTGGCGCCGACGTCTGGATCGAGCTGGACCGGGCCGGTTGACCGCCGGCTCCTGATCGCTCAAGCTCGGATCCCCCCACCGAGCGTCCGCTCCATGCGAACCGTGGTCCCCTGCTCGGATCGCTCGACGTCCACCTGGTCCATGAAGTAGCTCATCAAGGTGAAACCTCGCCCACGATCAACGCCTCGCCGCGGGCGCCAGCGGCCCTGGTCGTTGACGGTCACGAGTATGCGAGTGCCTTCGCGCCGGGCCTCGACTTCGATCGCTCCCGCCTCCAGGGGCCGGTAGGCATGCTCCGCGGCGTTCGCGCAAGCCTCGTGGCAGGCGGCCACGATCTGCCACCCATCGCTCGGGTCGATCTCCTGATCGGTGAGCCAGGCTTCCACGGCGCGGCGGATGGGTGCCAGCGCCGAAGGCTCAGCCGGCGTGGTCAGCTCGAGTGGCTCGTGTGCCATCCCGTCAAACGCAAATCAGCGTAGTCGCGACGTCGTCCTTACCGCGCTCGGCGCTCGGCTTCCGCCTTCAGATGGTCCAGCCCGGGCCCGAGCGACTCATCGAGGGTCCTCTGCATCCGCCGCCGGAAGATGCGAACTGGAAGGCCCTCCCAGGATTCCTCCGACTGGACCACCGTCCCCTCGCCGCGCGGCTCGAGCCGGTGGACGTGCACCGCCTTGACGCCGAACGTCCTGCCGGTCCAGCCGATCAGGCGAGGCCGTTCGATCCGCTGGAGCGTCGAGGTGATGGTCCCCGGCCCCGCCTTCCAGCGAAAGCGCGACCCCTCCGTCAAGCCTTCCTCCAGGGAGGCCGAGCGAACGTCCGGGTTCCAGCTCGGCCAGTCGTCGATCGAGGTCAGCACCTCCCACACCGTCTCCGGGTCTGCGTCCACCTCGACCTGGGCCGAGGCGACTGCGGGGGCACTCTCGTTCACCTTCACTCGGGCATGAACCTACTCGCTACGTGAGCAGAATGCCGTTGCCGGACGGATCGGCGATTCGCACGCCGCCCCCGTCGCCCTGAGCCTCGAATCCCGCGGCGCGAAGGCGCTGCCCCACCTGCTCGAGTTCCGGCGCGCCAGGGAGCGCGATCTCGAACCAACCCAGCCCGAGGGAGCCGGGCGGGGGCGCCGCCGCTCCCTCGCCTGCCCAGGTGTTGACGCCGATCTGGTGGTGGTAGCCGCCGGTGGCGAAGAACAGGGCGCCGGGGTAGCCGCGAACTGTGACCTCGAAGCCGAGCAAGCCGCCGTAGAAGTCCTCGGCCTCCGAGAGCTCGGCCACGCTGAGGTGAACGTGGCCGATGCGCGTTCCGCCGGGCATCCCGTTCGCCTCGCCGGCGCCGGCGGCGCTCAGCTCGGCGAGGACGCCGTCGAGATCGAGCGGCAGCGTGTCCATCTGTAGCTGTCCGTCCTCGTAGCGCCACTCCTCACGCGGGCGGTCCCGGTAGATCTCGATCCCGTTGCCCTCCGGATCGCGCAGATAGAGCGCCTCGCTGACCAAGTGGTCGGAGGCGCCGGTGAGCCGCCACCCTGCGTCCACGGCCCGGCGCAACGCCCTCGCGAGCTCCGCTCGGCTGGGGACCAGGATCGCCAGGTGGAAGAGGCCGGTGCTCCCGGCCGGCCGTCTAGGAGCGTCAGGCCGTCCCGCCAGCTCGACGATCGCCGCTCCGCCCTCCACCCCGAGGCGCACCACCGACGCGTCGCGATCGACGGCCCGCAGGCCGATCGCCTGCTCATAGAAGGCTCGCGCGCGATCGAGGTCGGCGACGTTGAGGCGAACCGCCCCGATGCTCCGCTCGGTGGCCGCCACCGAGTCAGGCGCCGAGGAGCGCCTTGGCCAGACTCGGTTTGAAGGGCTTCGTGCCCGGCACCAGCTGAACTCCGGAGAAGGAGCTGTTGGCGCGCATGTAGGCGAGCTCCTTCCTCAGGTCGCCGACCCCGTTTGAGCCCGCGAAGGGCAGGATGTCGAGCGTGCTCAGCGTGCCGATCGCGCCGCCGGAGGCGTTCAGGAAGCCGCTGCCCGAGTCGCCGGGAACTCCAGGTGTCGCCGTGTACACCGTGTGGCTCCAGCCGGCTCCGGTGTTCTGAGCGAGGACGCCCTGCTTGGGGCTGAGCTTGGTGACCCCTCCGCGCAGCGAGGAGTTGCCGTACGAGTAGACGGTGGAGCCGAGACCCCCGACACCACCCACGCCCGTCGGGCCGCCGAAGCCGGGCACCGATGGGTTGACCCTGCCGATGTCGGCCGGATCGATCCTGACCAAGGCGAAGTCGTTGTACGCGCAGGCGTTCGCGTTCGTCTCACCCCTGGCCTGCATCGTCCGCCAGGAGTTGTAGGCCAGCCTGCCGGGCCTGCTGGCGCCCGCCACCCTCACCGGCGTGCCGATCGGCAACGACGGGCTGTCGCACCCGTCGGCGTTGACCGCACTCCCCGTGCCCGAGCAGTGGGCGGCCTGGCCCAGGTAGACGCTCGATCCCTGGGTGAAGACGAAATTCGAGGTGCACTGTGCCCCGTTCGTGAACGTCATCACGCCGGGATGCACGGTCGCGCCGCTGGCAGGCGCCCACGCCGAGGCGATCGCCGGCGCAAGCGCCGCGACCGTCATCGCGAGCGCGCACAGGCAGGGGAAGAGCAGCTGCCGTTTCATCGACATCTCAAACCCCATACCCGCCAGGCGCGCTCGCATGCACGCGGCCCGACCTGGGGGCAATCTGTCAGCGGAGCTCGCCCTCCGCTGACACTCCGTCAGCGCAGGGCGACGCGGCAGATCGAGAGCTCCCGCGGGGCTCCCGTCGCGCTCAGGCGCCGGTTGCGGCCGAACTTGAAGGCCTCCGGGTCCAGCGCTCCGCGGGCCGAATCGGACACCAGCACCTCGCCCCCCTTGGCGGCCTCGCCGACCCGGGCCGCGATGTTGACGTCGACGCCGAGGTAGTCGCCGCCGACCCTTCGTGGCCGTCCCAGGTGGACCCCGGCGCGAAGCTCCGGCGTGTGGCCGCTCACCTTTATCCCGCCCAGCTCGCCCTGTGCCAGAAGAGCGGCGTGAACCGCGTCGTCGGGGTCGCGAAAGACCGCCATGGCGCCGTCGCCGAGCCGTTTGACCAGGCTGCCCCCATGCCTGGAGATCGCCGCGTCCTCGGCCGCGGCGACTTGGCGCAGCAGCTCCAGCGCCGCCTCGTCGCCCGCCTCGAGCGCCCAGGACGAGAAGCCGACGATGTCGGTGAACAGGATCGCGACGTCGACCTTTCCGCGACCCCGGCCCTGCGCCTCGGAAAGGGCCTGCCACGCTTGCAGGGCGCCCAGCCCGAGCTCGCGAACGGCGCTCGGTCGCTCGGGCTCGACCTCGGAGACCAGGCGGCCGATCCGCTGCGGGACCTGGGTGCCCGTGGTCGACAGCGCGTCGCCGTACTGGTCGTCGCCGGGAAGGAGCCGCCGGAGGAACTTGGCGGTCGCCACGAGCTGGGGCCTGGAATCGGCGCGGCGAGCTCGTTGCGTGAGCTTCCCGGGCTTGCGAGGGGGCACCGGGTGCTCCCCCTCCGAAGGTCGCTCGCCGCTAGGTTCCCGATCGTCGCTCACAGCGCGGAATCGTCGCCCATTTCGCGACGCCGTGCGTGATCAACGGCACGGCCCACTAGCCTGGTGTCGCGATTCATGAGCGAGCTGGAGGGCAAATGACCCCGCTCGACGGCGACGCCGCGCTGGGCAAGATCGGGTTGCCGGCCCCGCTCAGCGAGCTGGCCGCCCGGGACTGGGACGCGGTCGTGGTCGGCGCAGGGCACAACGGGCTCACCGCTGCCGCCTATCTGGCGCGAGCGGGCCGCTCGGTGCTGGTGCTCGAGCGCCAGGAGCGGATCGGCGGAGCGTGCACCCTCGAGCAGCCGTTTCCGGACCCGCGCTACCTGATCAGTCCCTGCGCCTACGTCGTCGGGCTGCTCGACGGTTTGGTGATCCGCGAGCTCGAGCTCGAGCGCCACGGCTACCGGGTCCTGATGGTCGATCCCAACCTCTGGTGCCCGCTGCCCGATGGCAGCTCGGTGGGGCTCTTCCTCGATCGGGAGCGCACCGCCGCTTACCTCCGTGAGCACGGCTTCTCGGAGCGGGACATCGGGGGGCTCAACGCCTACGAAGAGATGTTCCAGCGGCTGCGCCGGATGCTTCGCACCGGGCCGCGCGACACCTGGGTGGGCTCCTCGCCGACCCGCGCAGAGCTGGAGGAGCTCCTCGGCCAGGACGACGAGTCGATCTCGGTCGTGTTCGAGGAGTCGATCGCCGAGACCCTCGACCGCTACATCGACGACGAGCGCATCAAGCACGCGCTCTTCGGCCAGGGCGTGATCGGCGCCTTCGCCGGGCCCCGCGACCCCGGCACCGCCTCGGTGAGGCTGATGCACCACCAGGGCGACCTCCTCGGGCGCGGCCCGGTGTGGGGCTACGTCGAGGGCGGCATGGGGCGGGTCTCGTTCGCGATCGCCGAGGCGGCGAAGGAGAGCGGCGCCACGCTTGCCGCCGGCGTGCCGGTGGCGCGGATCCTCCCCGGCGAGGGGGTCGAGGTCGAAAGCGGTGAGCTGATCCGCGCCCGGGTCGTGATCTCCAACGCCGACCCGAAGCGAACTCTCGCGATGCTGGGCGACGACGCCGCGCCGGCGGCCTATCGGGAGCGGATCGAGGGCTGGCGGACGGAGTCGCCGGTGGTGAAGCTGAACGCCGGGCTCCACGCGCTGCCGGCGTTCACCGCGGCGGGAGGCGAGGAGGCCCACCGGGCGATGGTCTCGATCACGCCGGGCCTGGACGCCGCTCAGGAGGCCGCCGACGCCTGCCGGCGCGGGGAGCCCTCGATCGGCTTTGCCGAGCTCTACTTCCAGAGCGCCTACGACCCCTCGGTGGCGCCGCCGGGGCGCCACACGATGAGCGTCTTCGCGCAGTACGCCCCCTACGAGTTCGCGGAAGGCGACTGGGAGTCGCGACGGATGGAGGTGGGGGAGCGCATCCTCGACGCCATCGCCGCTTACGCCCCCGATGTCCACGACTGCGTCGAGTACCTCGAGGTGCTGGGGCCGCCCGACATCGAGCGGCGCGTCGGCCTCACCGGGGGCCACATCTTCCAGGGCGAGGCGCTTCCGGAGCAGATGTGGGATCGCCGCTTCGACCACCGGACGCCGATCGAGGGGCTGTACCTGTGCGGGGCGGCCACCCACCCGGCCGGCTCGGTGATCGCCCTCAACGGCCGCAACGCTGCGATGGCCGTGATCGAGGACGCCGGCGCGGCCTGACGCGTCTCGCGGCGACCTCGGGGGGCGCGCTACACCTCCAGCATCGTCCCCTCCGGCCCCAGGTTGATCACCGGGGTCGGCCCGATCCTGGATTGCCGGCCCCAGCTCTCGTGGATGTGACCGCACAGGGCCAGGCGGGGGCGCCGGCGCTCGATCGCGCGGAGCACGGCTTCGCTGCCCAGGTGCCTGCCGGCGCCGCTCACGTCGACATGGCCTCGCGGCGGGGAGTGGACCGCGAGCACGCACCCCTCCGGACATGCCTCGAGCAACTCCGCGGCGGCCTCCTCGGTGAGGTCGAAGCTCCACTCCCAGGGGGTGACCGGGATGCCCGCGCCCAGGCCGAAGAACGGGACCCCCTCGATCTCGGCGACCTCGCCGTGGAGGACCACCGCCTGTTCCCAGTCCGCGCAGGCCTCTCGCAGCGCCTCCTCGGTCTCGTTGTTGCCCGGAACGAGCACCGCCGGCGCCTCGATCGCCCGCAGGGCCTCGATCGTCTCCGCCAGGCCCGAGTGCACCGAGGCGAAATCGCCCACCCCCAGCACGACATCCGCCTCCGCGCTGCGCTCGGCGAGGCGCCGCGCCTGGCCGAGGTCCGTATGCAGGTCGCTGAAGGCCAGGATCCTCACGACGCTACGCCTCGACCCTGTGGTTGGGCTCCAGGCGCTCCGCGAGCTCCAGGGTCGCGGCGTCGAGCTCCTGCTCGCTCAGCTCGTGGCGCTCGCGCAGGCGCGAAAGGATCGCCTCCTCGACCTGGCTCAAGTCGACCTCGCCCAGCTCGTCCTCGATGCTGCCGGCGGTGGCCGGATCCCAGTCCAGGCCGAGAGCTTCGTTCACGGGGACAAGTACATCGCGGATCCGGTCGCTTCCGCCGACCACCACCACCGCTCCCCGATGGGCCGCACCGGCGATCAGCCGCTGGCCGATTCCGACCAGCTTGGTGCGGCCGCCGGCGTTGACGCTCCAGGCGCCCGGGCAGTACTCGCCCGGAACCTCGCCAACCCGGGCGTCCACGCCCAGTCCGCCGAGCGCCGCCGCGAGCAGCTCGGCCAGCTCCCGAAAGCGCTCCATCGTGCGGGCCGCGGGGCGCGGGTCGGGGACCGCCCAGGAGCACGCCAGGGTTCGCTCGTGAAAGACGGCGGCGCGGCCGCCCGCGAGGCGTAGCACCGGCTCGAACCCGGCCTCGCGAGCGGCTCGCACGGCCGCGGCGAAGCCGGGGCTGGCGCGGTCCTGACGCGAGAAGGCGAGGATCGGCCCCGGACGGTGGAGGCGAAGCGTCGGGGGCAGCTCGCCGGCGGCCACGCGGTTCAGGATCGCACGCGAGATGGCCGTCCCCAGGGCCGGGTTGTCCGGGCAGGGCTGGCGCACGAGGTGTAGGGGCGGGCGATTCACGTAATTGAAGTGTTGCGTGTGTGACCGTCGTCACACACAAACACGCGTTCGCCTGGCACTCTGCCCGCCTTCACGGAACGCCCCCTCGGGCACGCGCCGCCGATCGGCGCGCTCATCAGACCGCCCAGGGGACTTGGAGGCCCGGCTAGGCCGGAGCGCTGAGCGAGGCGGGCGCGGCATGCGTCGCCCCACTTCGCGGCGCGCGGCCGCGCCACAAAGGCGCCCGGGAGGCACCGAACGGAGGTGGTTCATCCGTGTTCGTCGCGAGACGAAAGTTGATTGCCGCTGCGAGCGCCCTCGGGCTCGGCCTGAGCGTCGCCGGCCAGGCGATCGGCGCCCCGGCTCACGCTCCCACCAAGCAGCGGTCGGCGGCGTCGCAGTCGCAGCATCAGCACTCCAATCACATCTACCTCGCCGTCCTCGACAAGCCCGGCGATCGCTTTCACAGGTCGCTCGAGGTGGCTCGGCGCGAGATCCGAAGGGCCCGGGCGGCGAAGTCGGGTTACCCGACGCAGGATCCCGCCGGCGGCTTCCCCACGCCCGAGTCGGTCGGCGTCTCCAGCGCGACGCTGACGGCGATCGGCTCCTGCGAGTCCGGTGGCGACCCTACCGCGGTCTCGGCCGACGGCGCCTACCACGGCAAGTACCAGTTCGACCTCGGCACCTGGGCGTCGGTCGGCGGGTCGGGCGACCCGGCCGCTGCCCCCGAGGCCGAACAGGACTATCGCGCCGCGCTGCTGTATGCGCGCGCGGGCTCGAGCCCCTGGCCGAACTGCGGCTGAGCTGTCGGCCACCAGTCCGAACCGCGCGCTAAGCGCAGCGTCCTTGGCTGCCGATCTCAGTAACAGTGGACGCGAACCAGTACGTGCTCGTACGAGGAGCGCGCCAGACGCGGGGCACGCTGGCGCGCTGGAACGAGGACCCATGGCCGGTGCTGCGGAGCTGGATCGGCGGCGGCCTCGCCGTCGCCCTCGCGCTGCTCTTCGCCGTTTGGGCCATCTCGGCCGTGGCTCTCCCCGACCCGACGCCGCTGGCGATACCAGGCGTCACCGAAACCCCCACCGCGAGCAGCCTGCTCCCGATCCTGTTCGCCAACTCGTTGGTCCTGGCGCTTCACGGGTTCGCCTGCATCGCGGGATTCATCGCCGGAGCGTCGCTCCCTCTCGCCGCGGAACGGCGCACCGGCGCCTCGCGCTGGATCCACGAGCGGGCGAGGCCTGTGGCGTTCGCCTGGGTGATCGCCGTGACCTGCTTCTCGCTCGCGACGCAGGCCTACGCCCTGGGCCTGACCGGCGCGACGCTCGCCCACCAGCTCGAGATCTCCACGGGCGTGCTGATGCTGACCGCGCTGCCACACGCCCTCGGCGAGCTCACCGCCCTCTTCCTGCCGCTGGCGGCGTGGACGATCGCCAGCCGCAGGGGAGAGTGGGGAGACCTGCTCGCCGCCACCGCGGCGACCGTCGCCCTGGCGATTCCCATCCTGGTGGTGGGGGCGCTCTGGGAGACCTACGTCTGGCCGCAGATCCTCCAGGCGGCATCGCCAATCGCATAGGGAGCTAAGCGGCCTCGCCGTTCTCCTCGGCGTCGCTGACCGCGTCCGGGCCCAGGAGGGCGCGCCGGAACACGCGTTGTTCGTCCTCGAACAGGAAGCCCCATAGGTGGCGGCGCTCGAGCAGGGTGCGGCGCTTCGTCTCCAGCACCGCCTTGCGCGGCAGGCCGGCGATCCGCTGGCCGAGCTCCAGCCCCCGCGCGACCACGTCGCCCTCCACCACCTCGCGGACGATCCCCATCTTGTGCGCCTCCTCCGCTTTCACCAGCTCGCCGGTGAGGCAGAGCTCCTGGGCTACGGTGGCCGGGAGCACGGCGCGCGCCGCCGCGTAGCTTGGCGGGATCCCTCGCGGCAGCTCGGGATAGCCGAAGATCGCCGAGCCCGAGGCGATCCGCAGGTCGCACAGCAGGGCCAGCGCGAACCCGCCGGCGATCGCCGGGCCGTTGATCGCGGCGACGATCGGGCGACGGCAGCCGCCGACCGCCTCGAAGGCGATCGTGCTCGTCTCGACCAGCTGCTTGCGGTGCTCCAGGTCTCCGCCGAACTGCGTCGTGTCCATCCCGGAGCAGAAGGCGGCGCCGGCCCCCGTGAGCACGACACAGCCCACCTCGTCGTCGGCGGAGAGGTGGCCGAAGGCGTCAGCGAGCTCGAGCCGCAGCTCGATCGAGAGCGCGTTTCGCTTCTCGGGGCGGCGCAGCGTGACGAGCGCGACCTCCTCGTGACGCTCGATCGACAGCAGCCCGGCCACGCGGGGATGCTACCCACGAGGCGGCCTGCTTCGTACCGCGCCAAGGCGCCGCTCTTCCGGCGCCTCGGCGCCTGACACACTCCGCGCCATGAGCCCGGACGGCGCCAGGGAAGCCCAGACGGCTGCGGGCCCCGACGAGCGGGGCACCACGCCGCGGGAGGCGATCGAGCGGGCCAGGGTCCGCGCCCCGACCCGGGGAAACCGCAAGCTCGAGGCCCTGATCGAGGGGGTCAACGCGGACGCGGAGCTTCGCGGCTGGTGGCACATGGCCCAGGTCACCTCCGAGCGGCTCGGGATGTCCGATCACTCCTGGGTCCACGTCCAGATCGTGCTCAACATCGGATTGCGATTGCTGCGGCTTCTGGCCAAGGCGGGAGTCGAGCCGGTGATGGTCGCCGACCACGGGATGGGTCGCCGCGACGCGGAGGTCGTGGTCGCCGCCGGGGCGCTGCTCCACGACGTCGGCATGTCCATCCACCGCGCCGATCACGAGGCCTACAGCCTGTTCCTCGCCGAGCCGAAGCTGCGGCAGCTTCTGGACGGGGTCTACGAGGAGCCGGAGCGCACCGTCGTGGTCTCCGAGGCGCTGGGCGCGATCATCGGGCACCGGCGCCGCGGTGAGCCCTACACGCTCGAAGCCGGGGTGGTCCGCGTCGCCGACGCGCTCGACATGGCCCAGGGGCGCTCCAGGGTGCCGGTTGAGTCGGGGCGGCTTGGAATCCATTCCCTCTCCGCCGCGGCGATCGACGAGGTGATGATCGAGGCGGGCACAGCTCGGGCAGTCCGGGTCGAGATCAAGATGAACAACTCGGCCGGCATCTTCCAGGTCGACGACCTGCTGGCGACCAAGTTGCGCGGCACGCCCCTCGAGAGCCACGTCGAGGTGGTCGCGACCATCGAGGGCGAGACCGAGAAGCGGCTGCTCACCGAGTTCCGGCTACCTGAGAGCTGATAACGGCGCGTTCCTCGCGGTATACGCGAGGAAGGCGAGTTACGGCCGGCGGCTAAGGCTTGCGAGCTCGCACGATCGCCGACCCGGCGTGATCGTGGACGCGGTGCGTTTCGCGAATCTCGATCTCCTCCAAGCCGGCGGCGGCAAGCTCGCGGCGGAACTCCTCCCTGGTGAGGGCTCCGGCGATGCAGCCTGTCCACTGCTCGAGGTTGCCCCGGGTCGCCTCGTCCATCTCCGGGTCGGCAACGATGTCGGTGACCGCGAAGCGGCCACCGGGCCGGAGCACGCGAGCCGCCTCGCGGAAGACCTGGGCCTTGTCGGCGGAGAGGTTGATCACGCAGTTCGAGATCACCACGTTGACCGACTCGTCCGGCAGCGGAATCCGCTCGATCGTTCCCTTGATGAACTCGACGTTCGTCACGCCCGCCTCGCGCTGGTTGCCGCGGGCCAGCTCGAGCATCTCGTCGGTCATGTCGAGCCCGTACGCCTTGCCCGTCGGCCCGACCCGGCTGGCCGACAGCAGCACGTCGATCCCGCCGCCGGAGCCGAGATCCAGGACGGTTTCGCCCTCGTGGAGCTCGGCGACGGCGTCGGGTTTCCGCAGCCCAGCGAGGCAGCTCGCCGCGTCGGGAGCCGCGTCCCGGAGTAGAGCTGGGCGCCGAATGCTCCCCCCGCTTCGGCGAGGGCGTTCGTCCCGCAGCCGCACGAGGACTCGGCGGGGCCGCAGCAGCCGGAGCCGCTGCCGCTCGCGGCCTTGGCCGCCTCGGCGTAGCGCTCGCGAACGGCGTCGCGGATGTGATCGGACGTCGGGGTGGGGGCGGTCATCGATCCTCCTTGCGAGCGGTGACGATCTCGGTTGGAAAGAGCATCTGCGAGACGTACTCCCGCGAGATGCCCACGAAGTCGAGCTCGGCCAGGACGGGCGCCGCCAGCACGCCGCGGCAGTTGGCGGTGACCACGACCCCCCGCTCGTACGCCCAGTCCCAGATGCGGTGCCGGCGCCGCTCGCCCTTGGTCATGTTCGAGAGGACGAGCCTCCCGCCGGGTCGCAGCACCCGCTTGAACTCCGCCAGAGCGCGAGGGATGTCATCGCGCGGCAGCAGATCGAGCATGAAGCCGTTGACGATCAGGTCGAAGCTCTCGTCCGCCAGCGGCAGCTCCAGCGCGCTGCCCTGGATCACCTCGACGTCGCCATCCAGCCCGGCCTGCTCCAGGCGCCGGCGCGTCTGGGCGAGCATGCCCTCGGAGATCTCGACGCCCACCGTGCGCCCGCCGCGGTTGGCGCCCGCGAGCCGCACCAGCTGCACGCCCGTCCCGGTGGCCACCTCGAGCACGTCCTCGCCGGGGTGAACCCTCGCCAGCTCGAGCACGCGCCGGCGCGCCTTGGACTCCGTCGCCCGCGCCCAGCCCTCGTACACAGGCGCGAGCCGCGTGTAGGTCCGCGGCACGCGCTCAGGCGGGTGCTTGGCCTCGAGCACCAGGGAGCGCCAGTCGGAACGCGGGTCCGCTAGCCCGCCAGCCATGCGGAGAGCTCCTCCACCGCTTCGGGGTGGACGTAGTAGTAGGCCCACAGGCCGCGGCGCTCGGAGCCGACGATGCCCGCCTCGCGCAGCACCTTGAGATGGTGGGAGACGGTGGGCTGGGAGAGCTCGAACAGCGGCACCAGCTCGCAGACGCAGACCTTGCCGGCGTGCCGGCGCAGCACGTCCACGAGCTGAAGGCGGATCGGGTCGCCGAGGGCCTTCGCCACCGCTGCCATGCGCTCGGCCTCACGGCGCTCGATGTCCGGGTAGACCACGGGCTCGCAGCAGGGCTCGCCGGCGGGACGCTTCTGCTTCGGGACCAGCTCCAGATCGACAGCCATCGATATACATATATCAATTGAAAAGATATATGTCAATGGAATAGGATTCGACTCGGCGATCCGAGACAGACTTGAGCAAGAGAACGAAGGGAGAAGGAGGAGGGAATCGATGGCCACTCAACTGCAGGACCTGGACGTCGACGCCATTACGCGGGGCCACCTGGAGAAGGGCCTTGTATCGCTTGAGTCCGAGTTCGCGGGGGTGTTTTCCCGCGAGACGATCGAGCGCTACATGGCCGAGTCGCTGGAGGCCCTTGCGGGCTCACGCCTGAAGGACTTCGTGCCCCTCTTCGTCCACCGCTTCGCCCGCGAGCGCCTTCGCGCCCTTGGCCAGGTGGAGGGGACCATCACCAAGGACGTCCCCGAGGTCCTCTTCGTCTGCGTCCAAAACGCGGGTCGCAGCCAAATGGCCGCCGGCCTGCTGGATCGCTATGCGGACGGCCGCGTCCACGTCCGCTCGGCCGGATCGCAGCCCGCGGACCAAGTCAACCCCCATGTGGTCGAGGCCATGGCGGAGGCGGGGGTGGACATCTCCAAGGAGTTCCCGAAGCCGATGACCGACGAGGTGGTGCGGGCCGCCGACGCCGTGATCACGATGGGCTGCGGCGACGCGTGCCCGATCTATCCGGGCAAGCGCTACGAGGACTGGGAAGTCGATGATCCCGCCGACGCCGACCTCGAGGGCGTGAGGCGGATCCGAGACCAGATCAGCGAGCGCGTCCGAAGGCTCCTCGACGAGGTCGCACCCCAGACCGGCGCTAGTGCCTAGGCCGGACCTGGCGCGCCGCGCCGGCGCCGAGGCGCTGGCGGCCTTCGCCCTCGTGTTCGCTGGATGCGGCGCGATCGTCGCCGACCAGGTCTACCGCGGCGAGCTCGGCATGGTCGGCGTCGCCCTGGCCTTCGGTCTCGTGGTCATGGTCATGGTCTATGCGACCGGCCACCTCTCCGGCGCTCACATCAACCCCGCGGTCACCCTGGCGTTCGCGCTCTCCCGCCACTTTCCCCGGCGCGAGGCGCTCGCTTACATCGCGGCGCAGTGCGCCGGGGCGATCGCGGCAGCCCTGTTGCTGCTCGCGATCTGGCCCGATCGGCCCGCCGACCTCGGGGCGACGTCGCCGAGCGTCGGGGCCGGCAGCGCCCTGGTGTACGAGGCCGTCCTCAGCGCTGTCCTGATGTTCGTGATCATGGCCGTCGCCACCGACACCCGCGCCGTCGGCGGGGCAGCGGCGATCGCGATCGGCGGCACGATCGGCCTCGCCGCGCTTGTCGGCGGCCCGGTCACGGGCGCCTCGATGAATCCGGCTCGCTCGCTCGGGCCGGCTCTCGCCGCCTGGGAGTGGCGGGACCTGTGGATCTACCTGGTGGGGCCGGTCGGCGGCACGGCTCTGGGCGGCCTCGCTTATCAGCTCGTCCGAGGTGAGCAGTCCGGCCCAGGGCCCGAGGAACTGGTCGCCGACCGCGGTTAGACGCCGGCGCCCCGCGCGCCGCGACCCTCGCCGGCGGCGAAGCGCGCCGCCCCGCGCAGGCCTGTCTCCACCGAGTCGCGGCCGAGCTCGGCCTCGAGCGCCAGGCCGTCGGCGAGGGGAAGCCCTGCACCCTCGATCGCTGCGCGGCGGTCGGAGAGCATGGTCGGCTGCGGGAAAGCGGCGAGCCCCTCGGCGATCTCCATCGCCCGATCGACGTGCTTCTCCTCGGCGACCACCTCGTTGACTAGCCCCCACTCGAGTGCCTCGGTGGCGTCGAGCACGCGGCCGGTCAGGATCAGCTCCAGCGCCCTGCCCATACCCACCACCAGCGGCAGCCGCTGCGTGCCGCCATCGATCAGCGGAACCCCGAAGCGCCGCTCGGTAAAGCCCAGGCGAGCGGTCCCGGTGGCGATTCGCAGGTCGCACCAGAGCGCCAGCTCGAGCCCGCCGGCCAGGCACCAGCCCGAGATCGCAGCGACGGTTGGCTTCGACGCGATGAGGCGCGTGAACCCCATCGGTCCCTCCGGCCGCCCAGCCACGGCATCGACGACGTCCGTGCTCAGGTCTGGGCCCGCCTCGGCCATCGCCTTCAGGTCGGCACCGGCGCAGAACGCCTCGGGGCCGTCTCCCGTGAGCACCAGGACGCGCGCGTCGTCGTCGGCCTCGAACTCGCGGAAGCCGTCGAGCAGGAGCGCGGCGGTGTCGACGTCGACGGCGTTGCGCCGCTCGCGCCGGTCGATCGTCAGCACCGCGGCGGCACCGATTCTCTCGTAGCGAACCTTCGAGATGACGGGATGCTATTTACGCAGGTGGGCGGAGTCGCTCCAGCTCCTGGCGGAGCCGCTCCTTGCGGCTCTCGACCCGGATCTGAATCAGGGACAGGACTGTGACCAGGACCGCGAAGAAGGCCATCACCGCAAAGGCGAAGAAGGTGATCACCTTGTCGTCGGTTCGTCCCCAGAGCCCGACGCCGTCGGCGGCCATCGCGCCAGGAGCGAGTACCAGCACGGGCACCAACGCAGCGGCAGCGACTGCGATCAAGCGGATTCGTCGGCCGGT
This sequence comes from uncultured Actinomycetes bacterium, assembly GCA_963721735.1. GTDB lineage: Bacteria > Actinomycetota > Thermoleophilia > Solirubrobacterales > 70-9 > AC-56. The sequence continues at coordinate 169,404 of CAVRKX010000015.1, read as the reverse complement.
GCTCACGGCGATGAACTCTAACTAGCATCCCGCGCCAATGTCCTTGCTTCATCTAGTTGGCATTCGCCTCGCGACGCCGTGAGCGCCATCGAGGCCATCGTCCTCGGCCTCGTCCAGGGGCTGACTGAGTTCTTGCCGATTTCCTCCAGCGGCCATCTCCGCATCGTGCCGGCCTTCTTCGGCTGGGACGATCCGGGAGCGGCATTCACCGCCGTGATCCAACTCGGCACGATGGCCGCGGTAGTCCTGTACTTCCGCCGGGACTTAGCGCGAATCGCCCTGGCATGGGCACACGAGCTGCGTACCCCTTATCGCGCGCGCAGTCACGAGGCCAACCTCGGCTGGTTCATCCTCCTCGGGACGATCCCGATTTCGGTGTTCGGCTTGATCTTCAGCGATCAGATCGAATCGGGCGCGCGTGACCTTTACCTGATCGGCTCGGCGCTGATCCTTTTCTCGTTCGTGATGCTGCTGGCGGATCGGTTCGGCTCGCGACGGCGCGAACTCACCGAGTTGAACATGCGCGACGGTCTCTTCATAGGCTTCGCCCAGGCCCTGGCCCTGATTCCCGGCGTTTCGCGGTCGGGCGCCACGATCTCGGCCGGCCTGTTTCGAAACCTGGACGGCGTCGCCGCGGCGCGGTACTCGTTCCTGCTTTCAGTTCCCGCGGTCGTCTTGAGTGGGCTGTTCGAGATGCGTGACGTCGGTCACGGCGACGGTGCGACGGTCGAAGCAACGATCATCGCCACCGTAGCGGCGTTCATCTCCGGTTATGCGGCGATTGCCTGGCTGCTTCGCTACCTGACAACTCACACCCTCGCGGTGTTCATCGCCTACCGAATTCCGCTGGGGGCCCTGGTGCTGGCTCTGGCGGCGACGGACACGATTAGCTGAGCATGCCTGCACGGGAAAAGGAAGGCGCGCGACTCGGGGCAGGAAAGTGTGAGTCGCGCGCCGCACGAGAGAGGATCTCGTTGGCCCCAGTCTCGTGATGCCCACCCGGCCGCTGGTGAAGATCCCGAGAAGCACTGTGTAAAAGTTCTGTGAACGGGTCGGCCGAACAGACCATGACGACCGCCGCGTCACTACCATTCGGGGCGGCTCAGACGTTGCGAGGCGGGGTCGGTGACGCCGGCCCTCGCCTCGCGGCCACACCTTGAGAGCGTTATGAGCACCCAACCGGCAACACTCCGAGTAGCCGTCATCGACGACGATTCAGGTTTCCTGCGCGTGCTCGCGAAGCGCCTGGAGGGGTCCGGCTACCAGTACCGGTTGCTCTCCGGCCCGGTGCCGGCGGAGGAGCTGGCGGCGATGAAGCTGAACGCCCTCCTCGTGGATCCCGCCCTGCTTGGCCCGCTCGCCTGGGAGTTCCTGGAGCGGGTCTGCGGGATGCTGCCCGGCCTCGGCGTCATCGTCTGCACCCAGGGCGCCACGGTGGCCCAGCGCGTCCGCGGGCTGCGCCTAGGCGCGGACGACTGGATCTCCAAGCCCAGCCACCCGGAGGAGGTGATGGCGCGGATCGAAGCCGTGGTCCGCCGCCACCGGCGGGGCCAGACACGCGAGGACCTCGGGCCGCTGGTCGCAGGGGAGCTGGAGATCGTGCCCGACCGCTTCCAGGCGTACGTCGGTGGCGAGAGCCTGGAGTTCACCCGTCGCGAGTTCGAGCTCCTTGGGGTCCTTGCCGAGCACGCCGGCAAGGTGCTCGAGCGCGACGAGATCTACCGGCGGGTCTGGGGCTACTCGATGATCCACGGCGATCGCTCTGTGGACGTCTTCGTGCGCAAGCTCCGGTCGAAGCTTCAGAAGCGCTCCCCCGGGTGGGACTACATCCACACCCACTTCGGGATCGGCTACCGCTTCGATCCCCAGCCGGTTGCGCCCGGCGCCGATCTGACGGGCGGCCAGCGCCCGGTTGCCGACGGGGCAGCCGAGGCCCCCGAGGTCGAAGCGCTGAAACCCGCAATTTCCTAGGAAAGCCCGCTCCCTCGGGGACGAGGCGTCCAAAGCTCGTCTTCCTAACCCGTTGGTGCCTGGCGAAACCCCTCAGATTCCAGGCTTCACAGCTTTTTCACAAGCTGGCCACCCGCCGGTAACAGGGCCGATCGTGGGCACTGGGACGCTGCCGCCGTCCTACCGAAAACAAAGGAGCCTCTCGAAGTGATTTCTCGCAAGTTCGCACTTGCAATATCCGCCTGCGGCCTGCTCGCCCTGGGGATTGCGGCCTGTGGCGGCGACGACGATGGAAGCGGCAGCAGCGACCTCTCCGGCACGATCAGGCTGGACGGCTCGAGCACCGTGTTCCCGTTCGCGCAGGCGGCGGCCGAGCTGTTCAACGAGGACAACCCGAATGTCAAGATCAGCGTCGGCGAGGCTGGCACCTCCGGCGGCTTCGAGAAGTTCTGCGCCGGCGAGGTGGACATCGCCGACGCCTCGCGGCCGATCGAGCCCGAGGAGGTCGACGCCTGCCAGAAGGGCGGCATCTCCTATACCGAAATCCCGGTCGCCAACGACGGGATCTCGATCACCACCAATCCGGCCCTGGAGATCAGCTGCCTGACCACCGACCAGCTGAAGGAGCTCTGGGAGACCACGGCGGTCGGCAACTACAGCGAGCTCGGCGAGGACGCGGACACGGGCCAGCCGCTGCCCGATGCCGAAGTGAGCCTCTACGGACCGGGCACCGACTCCGGCACCTTCGACTACTTCACCGACGTCATCAACGGTGAGGAGGGCGTGAGCCGGGACGACTACACGCCGTCCGAGGACGACAACGTGCTGGTCGAGGGAGTCTCTGGCGACGAGAACGGATCCGGCTACTTCGGGTTCTCCTACTACGCTCAAAACCAGGAGGCGCTGAACCTGGTCTCGGTCGACGACGGCAAGGGCTGCGTGGCCCCGAGCAACGAGACGATCCAGTCCGGCGAGTATGCGCCGCTGTCACGCGCCCTGTTCATGTACCCGGCCGCCGACGCGATCTCCAAGCCCGAAGTGAAGGCGTACATGCAGTACGTGGTCGACAACTACGACACGATCGCCGAGCAGGCGCAGATCGTTCCGTTGGACAGCGCGCAGGCCAGCGAGGCTAGCTCCGCGTTCGAGAAGGCGTCCGGCTAGACGGGGAGCCAAGGGGGAGCGCCCCGCGGTGGAAGCCGGGACAAGAGCGCCGGGTGAGGCGGCGCCGGGGACACCGGTCCTCGGCGCCGCCCGCCGTCGCTGGGGCGAGGAGGCGATCAGGCTGGGCCTGTTCGCCGCCGCGGTGATCTCGGTGCTGACGACGCTGGGCATCGTCGCGTCTCTGCTCAACGAGACGATCAAGTTCTTCCAGGACGTCGGTGTGGGGGCGTTCATCACCGACGGGGATTGGAAGCCGCTCTTCGCCGACCCGCAGTACGGCATCTGGCCGCTGATCAACGGCACCTTGCTGGTCACCGCGATCGCGGTCCTGGTGGCGATCCCCGTCGGGCTGGGCTCGGCGATCTACCTCTCCGAGTACGCGAGCCCGCGGACCCGGCGGGCGATCAAGCCGGTCCTCGAGGTCCTCGTCGGCGTCCCCACCGTGGTGCTCGGCTTCTTCGCCCTCACCTTCGTCACGCCGACGATCCTGCATGACATCCTCGGCCTCGACGTACAGGTCTTCAATGCGCTCTCCGCCGGGTTGGTGATGGGGATCATGATCGTTCCCACGATCGCCTCAGTCTCCGAGGACGCGATGTCCGCCGTCCCCGGCTCTCTTCGTGAGGGATCGTTCGGGCTCGGCGCTTCGAAGCTTCAGACCTCGACCCGGGTCGTCTTCCCCGCAGCCCTCTCGGGCATCGTGGCGGCGATCGTGCTCGGGGTCTCGCGGGGGATCGGCGAGACGATGATCGCCCTGATCGCGGCCGGGCAGCTTCCCAGTACAGGGCTCAACCCGACCCAACCCTTCGAGACGATCACCACCTTCATCGGCGCCACCGCGAAGGGCGACAACCCCGCGGGGACGGTCGGCTACTACGCGATCTTCGCCTGCGGCATGACCCTGTTCGTGCTGACCCTGATCATGAACGCGATCTCGATCCGCTTCGTGCGCAAATACAGGCAGGCTTACGAGTGAGTGCCCCCCCGCCGGCGCCCCCGCCGGACGCGATGGCCGCGACTGTACCGGCCCCGGCGCTGACCATCCCGCGGGCCCCGCGAGCCGCTCGGCTCAAGGACCTCGCCTTCAAGGGCGGCATGCTCGCCTGCCTCGGGGTGGCGCTGATCACCCTCGCCGCGGTGCTGGTCCAGGTGTTCACCAAGGGCGTCGGCTCCCTCAGCCTCAACTTCATCACGGACCTCGGGTCGTCGTTCCCCGACAGGGCCGGGATCGGGTCGGCACTGGTCGGGACTCTGTGGGTGATCGCGGTCTGCATCGCCTTCATCGTTCCCGTCGGCGTGGCCAGCGCCGTCTACCTGGAGGAGTACGCGGACCGGAATCGCTGGTACAACCGGTTCATCGAGGTGAACATCCAGAACCTCGCCGCGGTTCCCTCGATCGTCTACGGCATCCTCGGCCTGGCCTTCCTGGTGCGCGGCCCGCTCAGCCTCGGCCGCGTCGTCCTCGCTGCGGGCCTGACCCTCGCCCTGCTGGTCCTGCCGGTGGTGGTGATCGCCGGGCGCGAGGCGGTCCGCGCCGTGCCACCCTCGATCCGCGAGGGCTCGATGGCCCTCGGCGCGACCAAGTGGCAAACGATCTGGAAGCAGGTCCTGCCCGCCTCCGTGCCGGGGTTCGCGACCGGGGTGATCCTCGCAGTCTCCCGGGCGATTGGCGAGGCGGCGCCCCTGATCGTCGTCGGCGGGGCGGCCTACCTGAGCTTCTACCCGAGCGGGCTGGGCAGCGACTTCACCGTCCTGCCGCTCCAGATCTTCAACTGGATCTCGCAGCCGCAGGAGGAGTTCAAGAACCTGGCCGCGGCCGGGATGATCGTCCTGCTCGCCGTCCTGCTCTTGCTCAACGCGGTGGCCATCTGGCTCCGCAACAAATACGAGAAGAAGTGGTAGGTGGCCGATAGTGTTTCCAAAGGTGACTGACCCCGAGCGGGTGGAGCGCGAGCGCGCCACGCCCGAGATCCATACGACTCTGCGCAGCCGGGAAGACGCCGGGGGGCGGCCCAAATTCGCTGGCGAGGCGGTGTTTGAGCTCGGGGAGGTGACCGCCTCCTACGACGGGATCCCGGCCGTCGCGGACGTCTCGCTCGACGTCTACCGGAACCACATCACCGCCCTGATCGGGCCCTCCGGGTGCGGTAAGAGCACCCTGATCAGGTGCCTGAACCGGATGAACGACCTGATCCCGACGGCGAGCGTCGACGGCAAGGTGCTCTACCACGGCCAGGATCTGTACGGGAGCCAGGTCGACCCGGTGGAGGTGCGCAAACGGATCGGGATGGTGTTCCAGAAGCCCAACCCGTTCCCGAAGTCGATCTTCGACAACATCGCCTTCGGTCCGCGCGTGCTGGGGATGAAGGACGACCTGCACGGTCGCGTCGAGCGCGCCCTGCGGCGCGCCGCTCTTTGGGACGAGGTTAAGGACCGTCTGGAGGCGAACGCCTACGGGATGTCGGGCGGCCAGCAGCAGCGCCTCTGCATCGCGCGCTGCCTCGCCGTCGATCCGGACGTGATCCTGATGGACGAGCCCTGCTCGGCGCTCGACCCGATCTCGACCGGCAAGATCGAGGACCTGATGCTGGAGCTGAAGCAGGACTACTCGATCGTGATCGTCACCCACAACATGCAGCAGGCCGCCCGCATCTCCGACCGCACGGCGTTCCTGATCGTGGAGCTGGACGCCAGCGAGAAGCACCGGACCGGCCGCGTGGTGGAATACGACGAGACCGAGAAGATCTTCACCAATCCCAGCGACCGGCGAACCGAGGATTACGTGACAGGAAAGGTGGGCTGATGGCCCCGGACGAGATCCGCGTCCAATATCGCGAGGAGCTAGAGCGGCTCGAGGGACGGGCCCTGGACGGCCTCGACCTGGTGATTGCCGCTCTCGAGCGCACCATCGAGGCGGTCCAGCACCAGGACATCGAGCTGGCCGAGCTGGTGATCGCCGACGACGACGTGATCGACGGCCGCTACCTGGAGATCCACCAGGCGATCCTGACCCTGCTCGCCACCCAGGCCCCCGTGGCCACCGACCTGCGCCTGATCGCCGCGCTCTTGCACGTGATGAAGAACATCGAGCGGATGGGCGACCAGTGCGTCAACATCGCGAAGCTGATCCCGATCGCCGGCCACGAGCCGCCCGCCGACGAGCAGATGCTGAAGAACCTGGTGACGATGGGCAAGTCGCTGCGGGGCCAGATCAGGCAGGCGAAGCGCGCCTTCGCGGAGCGCGACATCGACATGGCTCGCGACCTGGTGCGGCAGGACGACCTAATCGACAACCTGAACAAGGAGTGCTTCCACCGGGCGATCGAGATCGGCGACGAGCAGGACCGCCGCGAGTGGGCGATGACCATGATGCTGGTCGCGCGGGCCCTGGAGCGGATCGGCGACAATGCCGTCGACGTCGGCGAGCAGGTCGCCTTCCTGGTCACCGGCCTCTTCCGTGAGTTCGAGGACGCCTCGCACCCCGGCGGGGACGCGCTTCCTCAGCCCTCCTCCGCGTAGGCGGCAGAGCTCAGGCTGCCGCGGCGCCGACCGCGGCCCGCTGGGCAGCGAGCCTGCCCTCGTGGCTCAGGAGCCCCCGAGTGGTGCTGTACAGCTCCTCGGCGCGGGGCCGGTGCGGCGGATGCACCTCAAGCACCAGGGGCGCCCCGTGGGCGGCGAGGGCAGGTGCCACTCGTCTCCACGGAAGGGTGCCCCGGCCAGGTGGCAGGTGGAGGTCCAGCCTCAGGGGATCGATGCCGCTTTCGGCGCCGTTCTTCAGCCAGCGGGCGCCCAGGTTGTCGTGCAGATGGAACAGTGTCACCCTGTCGAGCACCGGCTCCAGCAACGCCTCGAGCGGGGTTCGGCGGCGCTCCGCGACGATGTGGGCGTGGCCGAGGTCGAGGCAGATGCCGACGCGCTCCGAGCCGATCCGGTTGGCGAGGCCGCGGAGGACCATCGGGCTCGCCGACAGGGACTCCGGCCCGGGGAACACCGGCGCCAGGTTCTCGATCGCGATCGTGACGCCGAGCCGCTCGGCACGAAGCGCAAGGGCGGCAAGCGAGCGGGCCTCGAACAGCAGCGCGTCCTCGCTCTCGGGGGCGTCCGGCAGGTCGCAGGCGTGGTAGACGACGTGCGTGGCGCCGATTTGGGCCGCGTAGGCGAGCAGGCCCTCCGCGGCGCAGTCTCCCTGGCGATCCCCCAGCCTGAGACCGGGCGGGGCGTGCACGACAGGCTCCAGGCCGGTCGTCACGAGCGCCGCCGCCAGCGCAGTCGCGTGAGCGCTGAGGGAACGGGGATCCGAGAGCACCGAGGCGGGTGGGGCGTGGACCTGCGCCCGGGCAAACCCGGCCGCCTCGATGGATTTCAGCAGCGCCGGCGCCGCCCACCAGCCACTTGGGACGTTCAAGCCGAGCCGGTCCGAAGCCAAATCCATACGCATCCGGGCATGAGTGTGCCCGCCTCGGGCTGGGAGACCGTAAAGCGACCGTGAACCCAATGTGAACGGCTCGTTACCGAGCCGTGGGTCCCCGGGCGGGCTGCCGCATCCGTTGCGTCTGAAAAGATCGCTGCCGCATGCTTTACGGGGCGATCGACATCGGCTCGAACACCACGCGGGTGCTCGTGGCCGAGCCAACCGAAGGCCAGCTCCGCAAGGTGATGGAGCAGCGCGCCTACACCCGGATCGGCAAGGCCTCGCAGCACAACGGCGCCGTCGACGCCGAGAAGGTCGCGGAGGTGGCGGAGGTGGTCGCCACCCAGGTGCGCCTCGCCGCGGAGGTGGGGGCCGAGGCGATCAGAACGGTTGCCACCGCCGCGATTCGCGAGGCCAGCAACCGCGAGGAGATCGTGGCCGAGATCTCCCGCGTCGCCGGCGTGCCGGTGGACGTCCTGAGCGAGCACGAGGAGGGCCGCCTGGCCTTCCTCGGCGCGACCAAGACCCTCGGCCATCCCGTCAAGGGCGAGATCGCGGTCGTCGACGTCGGCGGTGGGTCCTCGGAGGTCGTCCTGGGCAGCACCGGTCAGGGGCTGCGCTCTGTCCAGTCGTTCAAGATCGGCTCCGGCGCGCTCGCCGACGACTTCCTGTCGAACGATCCGCCATCGGCCGCCGAGCTGCGGGGTCTGCGCGAATACATCGCGGAGTTCTTCGACGGGATCGAGTTCGAGCAGCCGGACCAGGCCGTGGCCGTCGGCGGTAGCGCCACATCCCTTCGGACCCTGGTGGGCGCGGCCCTCGAATACGAGACGCTGGAGCGGGCGATCCGAGTCCTCACGGGGGCTCGGGTCGCCGAGGTCGCCAAGCGGTTCGAGCTCGATCCGCGCCGCGTTCGCCTCCTGCCCACCGGCGTGCTGCTGCTCGAGAAGCTCTCGGAGCTGCTCGGCCAGCCGCTCCAGATCGGCAAGGGCGGGCTTCGCGAGGGCGTCATCTTGGACTTGCTGAACGGGGCGGCCAACGGCAATCCCCACGCCCTCGCCGCCTGACAGTTTCCGCTGAAATGCGACCGTGTAGCCTGCCACTCACAGGACGGCATGGTGGTCCACGACTTCAAGCTCTCCGCTCCTGAGTTCGTCCGAGGCTCCGAGCTCCTCGAGGGCGCTCTCCGGTTCGCGCAAGAGGCCTACCGCACGGAGGGCCGGCGTGGGCAGACCAAGCTTCGCCACTCAGTCGAGGTGGCGAGGCTTCTGCACCAGACGGGCTTCGACGAGGAGGTCGTCGCCGCTGGTCTCCTGCATGACGTGGTCGAGGCGACGCCCACCGACCTGTCCCAGGTCGCCGAGCGCTTCAGGCCCCGCGTTGCGGCGCTGGTGGGGGCGATGACCGAGGACGAAGAAATCGAGTCGTACGAGGCGCGCAAGGCCGAGCACCGGAAAAGGGTGGCGGCACGAGGACGGCATCCTGCGGCGATCTACGCGGCCGACAAGCTCGCCAAGATGCCCCACCTGAGGGCCGATCCGGACTCCGCTTCCGAGAGGCAGCTCGCCCACTATCGGCGTACGGTGGAGACCCTCAGGGCCGGCCACCCGGATCTTCCCTTTCTGGGCGATCTGGAGGAGGAGCTGGAGAGGGTGGCGATGCAACGGCGGGACCGGATCAGCGAGCGCGGCCAGGCGGCGCCCGCCTAGTAGCTATCGTGAGCCGGGATGGCGCGGGCGCGAGCGATCCCGGACCTGGCCGCGGAGGACACCTACTCGACGGCCGCCGCCAAGATCGTCTCCGTGAGAGCCCGGGAGGTCGCCGATCACGCCCACGACGTGCTGGACGTGGCCGACATCGAGCACGTCCACGACATGCGGGTGGCGACTCGGCGGCTGCGCGCCGCGCTCGAGATCTTCGAGCCGTGCTTCCCGCCCAAAGAGCTCAGCGCCGCCCTCGCTCAGGTGAAGGCGATTGCGGACGCGCTCGGCGACCGCCGAGACCGCGATGTCGGGATCGCCGCTCTCGAGGAGCTGGCCGCCGGGATGCCGGCGCCTGACCGGCCCGGGGTCAGGACGCTGATCGAGCGGCTGCGAGTCGAACAGGCGGAGGCGAACGCGGCGTTGGCGCCGTTCGTGGACGCGGGGCGGCTCGCCGCCCTGAGCGAGCTCCTCTCCGAGCTCGTCACGGCCGCCGAAGGAGCGCCGCGGGGCGCTCAGGCATGAAGGCGAGGCAGGTCAAGAAACTCGATCCCGACGCGCCGCTGGCCGACAACGCGGCACGGATCATCCGCGTCCGCTTGGACGAGATGCTGTCCTTCGCCCCGGGTGCCCTGCATTTCGAGCGCATCGCCGACCAGCACGACATGCGCATCGCCGCGAAGCGCCTTCGCTACATCCTCGAGACGACCGAGTTCTGCTTCGGCAAGCCCGCCCACACGGCGCGGCGCCGAGCCCGCGACCTCCAGGACCTGCTCGGCGAGCTGCACGACTGCGACGTCATGCTGCCCCGCGTCGAGGCCCACCTGGCGGAGCTTCGGGCGGAGGACGCGGCAGCCCTGCGGGAGCAGGCGGGCGATTCGCCCGACCTCGACCCACGCTTGGCCGCGCGGGCCCAGCACCGGACCGCCTACCGCGGGCTGGAGCTTCTAGGGGTCTACCTCCACGCCAGACGCACCCTGCTCTTCGACCGGTTTCGCGAGTTCTGGCCCGAGCAGGAGCGCGCCGGCACCTGGAAGCGTCTGGAGCGGGAGGTCGGCCGGCATCTGCGTGCTGCGAAGAAGCGTCCCAAAGCCGCCCGGCGAGTGGAGCGCGAGCGCCGCGAGCTCGGTGCGCGCGAAACCGCTGCTGACTGACTAGATCTCGACGAAGGTGACGTCTCGCCCGGCGGGCCGGACCGACCGTCCACCCTTTGCCCAGCGCACCTCGGTCCCGTCGGCCAGCCGCGCCTTGGCCCGTCCACACCGCGGGCGTCCCCACAGGGTCGCCTCCAGCGGCCGTTCGCGCTCCGCTGCGTGGCCGAGCCCCCCGGCGACGTGCTCGGCCGGGTGGGTGACGAGCAGGGAGCCCGTCCGCACCCAGACGGGGATTCGCTCCGGCGGCGCCGGGACGCTCAGCTCACGTCCGCCGCTCACCGCCTCTCCGGTCCAGTAGTCCAGCCACTCGCCACGCGGGAGGTAGACGCTGCGCTCGGTGGCGCCCTGCTCGAGCACCGGAGCCACCCAGAGCGAGGGCCCGAACAGGTAGGCGTCGTCGATCGTCCAGCCGCGAGTGTCCAGGGGATCGACGAGGCACAGCGGCCGGATGATCGGCAGCCCGCAGCGCGCGGCGGTGGCCGCGGCGGCCCGGATGTAGGGAACCAGCCGCTCGTGGAGCAGCACGTACTCGCGGTAGGAGCCAAGCGTCCGTTCGTCGTAGCGCCAGGCCTCCTGCTCGAAGCGACCGTGCGCGTGCATCAGCGGCGTGAAGCAGCCGAACTGCGCCCAGCGCAGAAGCAACTCGCGGGGGCAGCGCTCCACCAGACGGCGGCCGAGGTAGCCGCCCACGTCGTGCGACCAGTTGGAGAAACCGCTCGCCGCGGCGGTCAGCGTCGCGGCCACCAGCGCCCGCAGGGACCAGAAGTCCGAGGCCTGATCGCCGCCCCACGTGATTCCGGTTGCCTGCTGGCCGGCCCACCCGGAGCGTCCGAACAAGACACCGGTCTGCGGATGGACGTCGTCCAGTGCCCGCTGCATGTTCCGGCGGTAAAGCTCGCCGTACTGCCACGCCGTCTCGGCGCCGCGGCGCCCGTCGGCGAAGCGAGCGTCGGGCGGCACGTAGTAGCCCTCTCCGTCGTCGGCCTTGATGCCCTCGATCCCCAGCTGTAGCGCGGCCCGCGCCTGGCGACGCCACCAGCGCCGGGCCGCCGGCGACGTGAAGTCGACCAGCGAGCCGCTGCCCATCCACCAGCGCCCCACCCAAGGACGACCGTCGGCCGCTCGCACGAAATGGCCTGCCCAGGCGCCCTCGGCGTAGTTCGACGCGGGTTGGGTGTGCAGGCGCTCCGACCCGAGGTCGCCCGGGCGCTGGCCGTCGGCGGAATCGAGGTTCACCCACGGGGTGACCCAGACCACCGTGCGAACTCCCGCCTCCCGTAGCCGGCGGATCAGCCGCTTCGGGTCCGGAAACTGGAAGGGGTTGAAGCGCCAGGTGTTGTACTGGGTCTCCCAGGGCGAGTCGATCACGATCGCGTCCAGCGGAAGCTTGTGCTCCACATAGCCCTCGAGGTCCTCGACGACCTCGCGCTCGTGGCCGTAGACGTCGCGGCTCTTCCAGTGACCGTAGGCCCATTCGGGGAGCAGGGCGGGCAAGCCGGTCAGGCGCAGGTAGTGACGGAGGCGTCCGGCCGGGGTGGGATCGGTAAGCAGGTGCAGGCGAAGCGGCCCGGCCTCGGACCGCTGCGAGATCGAGAGGCGCTCGGACAGGTCGAGCTCGAGCCCGGCGCCCCAGGTCTCCGCCCACAGGGCCCAACCCGCGCTCGACAGGAGCCACGGCGCCGGCGCGCAGTCCCCCTGCGGGATACCCCCCGTCTCGAGCATCTCCGGGGGGCAGTCGGGGCCCGTGTAGCGGCGGTCGGCCCCCAGGCACACCCGCCTTCCTCGCTGGTCAAAGCCTGCCGAGTGCCGGGCCCCGAGCCCGGTCAGCCGCTCGCGAAAGCGACCCGGCCAAGCCGCGCCAAGTCGGAGGGAGCGAGCTGGCCCGCCGCCCCCGGGGCGAGCGGAGGCGGCGGTTGATGTTCAGCTCGACCGTCAGTCGCTCCTGGTCGGAGATCGAGACCCGAACCTCGAACGGCTCGCCGCCGGCCAGCTCGCCGGCCAGCTCGACGCCGGCGCCGTCGCTGTCGCGAAGCTCCGCCTCGGAGAGCCGGGCAGGCTCGTCGCGCTCCTCCTCGACCATGACGCCCTCGGTGAGGTGAATCAGCCGGTCGCCCCCGGACCATTCCTGGGCGAAGAGGGTCAGCTCCTGGATTACCGGGACGCCGCCGCGTGTGACGCCAATCGTCAAGGGCCTCAACCGCACCTTCACGGCGAGCCGGCCGCGCGCAAGCGTGACCGTCCGTGCACCCTGTTCGAGCTTGACCGGCACCGCCAGGAAACCTTCCAGGGACAGGCCCCGGCGCGGTTGCGATCCGGTTAAGGGCGCGTGGCGGATGGGATGCCCGGCGGCGAGGTCGAGTGAGTGACCCGACAAAAGCCCTGCTCCTGGCGTTCACGGCCCCTTCACGCCCCAGTTCCCGTTTCTTAACCCGGCCAGCCGCCCCGGCGCCGAAGCTGTCCGCGAAGAGAAGGCGAAATGACGGGAGCAACGATGATTCCCAGGACCAATGGCCGGCCCAGCCAGGCAGTGGCCCTCGAGGCAGCCGGCGGCGCGGTCGCGAAGGTCGACATGCACTGCCATTCCTCGGCGTCCGAGGCCGCGAAGCTTGGGATCCAGCAAAGCCTCGGCCTACCAGAGTGCGCCACCCCTCCGCAGGAGGTCTACGGGCTGGCCAAGCGGCGGGGCATGGACTTCGTGACGATCACCGACCACGACACGATCGACGGTTGCCTGGAGATCGCTGACCGCCCGGATGTGTTCGTCTCGGAGGAGCTGACCGCCTGGTTCGTCGGCGAGCCACAGGCCGTGCACGTCCTCTGCTACGGGATCGATCCGGACGACCACGAGTTCCTCCAGGGGCACGCCGCCGACCTCGAAGCCTGCGCCGCGTATCTGCACGAGCGTCAGATCGCCTGCGCGCTCGCCCATCCGTTCTTCGCCGTCGCCGCGCCGCTCGGCCCGCGCCATCGGTCCCGCCTGGCCGAGCTGTTTCCGGTCTGGGAGGTCCGCAACGGTTCGCGGGCCCCGGAGCTGAACATGCCGGCGGCGGTATACACCGAGACCCGTGGGGGTTGTGGTATCGGCGGGTCTGACGATCACGCCGGCGTCGACATAGGGCGCACCTGGACCGAGACGCCGCCCGCTTCGACGCCGGAAGAGTTTCTGCGCCACGTGCGCGAGGGTCGCGCCGAGGCGCGAGGTGAACAGGGAAGCGCCGCCAAGTGGGCTCACTCGGCACTGGCGCTGGCTGCCCGGGCGTGGCCCACAAGCTCGCCCGGGCTAGGGACGGAGTCCCGGGAAGAGCGTGTGGACCTGCCGCCCCGTGGGCGCCCGAACCCGGCGACACCGGAGGCGGAGCCGAGGATGTCGCCGGTTGATGCTCTGAGGATCGCCGAGCGTGTGGTCAGCGACGGCTCGGAGCGAGGCGGCGAATTCGCCGGCGACCTTGGGCAGGAGCAGGGCCGCGCCATGCTCCGCGCCTGGCTCGACAGCGTCGATCTGGAGCCCGGCCGGCCGGGGTCAGCGGCAGAGTCCCTGGTTGAGCTGATGCAGGCGCAGGGTTTCAGCCACTCCGAGCTCTACCGGCGCGCCCGACGGGCACACGAGAGGCGCATGCGCGACGCCGTGGATCGCGTCGGGGCCGCGGCCGCCGCGCGGGATGGCTACTCGGCTGCCGGAGAAGCCGTGTTCGACGCCTGCGTGCCCATCGTTCCGTACCTTCCGGCCACCACCTTCCTGGGCCGCGAGACGGCGAAGCTGGCCTCCCGGGACGGCGAGCCACGCCGGGTGGCGCTGGTGGTCGACGCCGCGGGGTCGATGCACGGCGTCTCCCAGACGATCGACAGGATTCGCGAGCACGGCGTGCCCGGCTGGGAGGTCGAGGTGATCGGCACGGACCCGCGGGTTGATCGCCGCCTGCCGGCCGTCGCCGAGGTCGAGGTTCCCTTCTACGCCGGCCTCGAGGTCGGCGTGCCGAGCGTACCGGAGCTGGTCGAGACGCTCGCCGCCGGGCGCTATGACCTGATCCACCTGGCCTCCCCCGGCCCCGCCGGGATCGGCGCGGCGATCTGCGCCCGGATCGCGGGCATCCCGCTGGTCGGCAGCTACCACACCGAGCTGGCCGCCTACGCCGCGATCCGCACCGGCGACGCGGCGCTGGAGGACGGGATGCGCCTGGCCCTGGCGCTCTTCTACGGCCAGTGCGAGGTGGTCCTCTCGCCGAGCTCCGCGGCGGACCAGTCGCTGCTCGCGCTCGGGATCGAGGCCGAGCGCATCGGGCGCTGGACCCGCGGCGTCGACCTCTCGCTGTACGACCCGGGTAAGCGCGACCCTGGCGCATTTCCAGGCCAGGTGAAGGTGCTCTACGCCGGTCGCCTCAGCAAGGAGAAGGGCGTCGAGCTCCTGGCCGAGGCGTTCCTGCGCGCGCGCGAGCGGGATCCACGCCTTCATCTGCTGCTCGCCGGGGGAGGCCCCGAGGAGGGTGCTCTTCGGGAGCGCCTCGGAGTTGGTGGCGGGTCCGACGGCGGGGTGGAGAGTGAGAGTTCCTGCGCGACCTTCCTGGGATGGCTTGACCGCGAGCAGCTGGCGCGCGCCTACGCGAGCGCGGACCTGTTCCTGTTCTGCTCGCGCACCGACACCTACGGGCAGGTGATCGCCGAGGCGCAGGCCAGCGGCCTCCCCGTGGTCGCCGTGGCCGAGGGAGGCCCGGTCTCGCTGATCGGCGATCGCCACACCGGCTGGCTGTGCCCTCCTGACCCGGAGTCGCTCGCCGGCGCAATAGCGCAGCTCGCCTCATCCGCCTTTCTGCGCGAGCGGCTGTCGCGCGCCGGGCGCGCCGAGGTGCGCGGGCGGACCTGGGAGGCCACCTTTGAGCACCTGGCGGCAGGCTACGAGCAGGCGCTGACGCGAGCACGGCGGGCCGCCTCGCCCAAGCCCCGACACCTGATCGCCGCCTGAGTGCCACCCGCCACTGGAGCACGGACGCGTGCTCTAGCATGGCTGCGGGTGAGTGCCATAGATCCGAAGCAGGCGGCTGAGGCGGCGACCGGCGCGATCGAGCAGCCTGGGACAGCCCCCCAAGCCCCGCCGGTGCCGGACCTCGAGGACGCGTCGCTCTACTTCAACCGCGAGCTCTCCTGGCTCGACTTCAACGATCGCGTCCTCCAGCTCGCAGAGGACACCGCGGTGCCGCTGCTGGAGCGGGCCAAGTTCTGCGCGATCTGGGAGTCGAACCTGGACGAGTTCTTCATGGTGCGGGTGGCCAACCTTCACGACCAGCTCGAGGCGGGGGTCGACGCGCGGGGCGCTGACGGGATGAGCACGAACGACCAGATCGACGCGATCCGCCAGCTGGTGTTGGGCCAGCGCGAGCGGGTGGCCCGCTGCTTCGAGCGCGAGCTTCGCCCGGCGCTGGCCGAGCACGGCATCCGGATCATCTCCCCCGAGCGGGCGAGCCCGGCCGAGTACGAGCAGCTCGACCGGGTGTTCGTGACGAGCATCTTTCCGGCGCTGACCCCACTGGCGATCGGCCTCGGCCGCCCCTTCCCGTACATATCGAACCTTTCGCTGAGCCTCGCCGTCTCGCTCCACGACCCCGACCAGGGCACCGACGTGCTCGCCCGGGTGAAGGTGCCGAAGGAGCTCCTGGGGCGCTTCGTGAAGATCGGCGAGGGGGGAGCGACGCTGGTTCCCCTCGAGGACCTGATCGCGGCGAACCTGGGCTTGCTGTTCCCGGGAATGGAGGTCACGGACCACTCCTTTTTCCGGGTCACCCGCGACACCGACTACGACGTCTCCGACGAGGCCGACGACCTGCTGCAGGCGGTTGAGGAGGAGCTTCGCCGGCGCCGCTTCGGGGAGGTCGTGAGGCTCGAGGTCGACCAGGCCATGAGCTCGAGACTGCGGGAGCAGCTCCGCGCCGCGCTGCGGATCGACGAACGCCAGCTCTATGCGACGGAGGGCCTGCTTGACCTCTCGGACCTGTGGGACGTGGCCGGGGTACGCGGCTTCAGCGAGCTGCGCGACCCGCCTCACACCCCCGTCACCCAGCCGCGGCTGCTCGGCGAGGACGGGGCGGAGGCCGACGTGTTCGGGGCGATCCGGGAGGCAGACATCCTGGTCCACCACCCGTACGACTCGTTCACCAGCTCGGTCGAGCGCTTCGTCAAGCAGGCGGTCGACGATCCCGACGTGCTGGCGATCAAGCAAACCGTGTACCGGACGAGCGCCGACTCCCCGCTGGTCCCGTCGCTGATCGAGGCGGCGGAGCGCGGCAAGCAGGCGGTGTGCATGGTGGAGCTGAAGGCCCGCTTCGACGAGCGGGCCAACATCAGGTGGGCGAAGAAGCTGGAGGAGGCCGGCGTGCACGTGGTCTACGGGCTTCCGGCTTTGAAGAGCCACGCGAAGTGCATCCTGATCGTCCGTCGCGAGGGGGACGGAGTGCGCCACTACGCGCACATCGGCACCGGCAACTACAACCCGAAGACCGCGCGCCTCTACACCGACTTCGGCCTGTTCACGGCCGACCCGCAGGTGGGCGCCGACCTCGCCGAGATGTTCAACTACCTGACCGGCTATTCGCGACCGCGCGGCTACCGCAAGGTCCTGGTCGCCCCCTTCAACCTTCAGGACGGAATCCTGCGCGAGATCGAGCAAACCATCGAGTCGCACTCACCCGAGCGGCCGGCCCGGATCCGGATGAAGATGAACGCGCTCCTCGACGCCCCCTCGATCCGGGCGCTCTACCGCGCGTCGCAGGCCGGCGTCCGAGTGGAGCTCAACGTGCGCGGGATCTGCGCGCTGCGGCCCGGGGTCGCCGGCGTCTCTCAGAACATCGAGGTGGTCTCGGTCGTCGGCCGCTTCCTCGAGCACTCCCGGATCTTCTCGTTCGAGCGACCTGGGGAGGAGGAACGCGTCTACATCGGGTCGGGCGACCTGATGCCCCGCAACCTGTACAACCGAGTCGAGCTGGTCGCCCCGCTTGAGGACTCCAGAATCCGCGCCGAGGTCCTGGACGTGCTGGATCGGTCGCTTGCCGACAACACCAATGCCTGGGTCCTCGGCCCCGACGGGAGCTGGACGCGGCGACGGCCTGACGACACCCCTCGGAACGTCCAGCGCGAGCTGATCGAGCTCCACGAGAAGCGCGCCGCCGAGTCGCCTCTCTGACCCCCCTCGAGCACACGGCACGCGGCTGGTGGCTCGAAGACGTCGAGCGCGCGGCAGAGCTCCCGCCGCTGGAGGGGGACCTCACCGCCGACCTGGTGGTGGTGGGCGGCGGGTACACGGGGATGTGGACGGCGTGGTTCGTCAGCGAGCTCGAGCCCGAGGCCCGCGTCGTCCTCTTGGACGCCGAGCGCTGTGGCGCGGGGCCGAGCGGGCGCAACGGCGGCTTCGTCAACGCGATGTGGTTCAGCCTTCCGGCGCTTCGAGAGCGCTTCGGCGACGCCGCCGCGCTGCACCTGACGCGGGCGGCGGAGGACGAGGTTCAGGGGGTCGGGCGCTGGTGCGAGGAGCAGCGGGTGGACGCCTGGTACCGCGCGGGCGGCTACCTTCAGGTCTCCACGGCGCCGGCCCACGACGGCTCCTGGCAGGAGGTCGCCGACACCTGCGCCGAGCTGGGCGTCGCCGGGGTCTGCCGGCCGCTTTCGGAGGTCGAGGTCCGTGCCCGGTGCGACTCTCCGATCTTTCGAGCCGGGATCTTCTACCCGGTCGCTGCCACCGTGCACCCCGCGCGGTTGGCGCTCGGGCTTCGCGCGCGACTCGAGCAGCGCGGGGTGATGATCTTCGAGGGCTCGCCCGTCCGGCGGCTGGCGCCGAGCGGCCAGGGCGTCGAGGCGCGAACCGATCACGGCTGCGTGCGCGCTCCGCGGGCCGTCCTCGCCACCGGTCCGTCGCTCGCCGGCCACCGCCCGCTTCGCCGGCGGCTCACCATCACCTCCAGCCACGTGGTGATCACCGAGCCCGTGCCGGATGTGCTCGCCGAGCTCGGCTGGACCGGCGGCGAGTGCATCACCGACTCGCGACACCTGATCCATTACTTCCGCACCACACCCGACGGGCGCATCCTCTTCGGCTGGGGAGGCGGCCGGCTGGCGCCGGGCACCCGCCTGAACGGCCGCGCCGAGCTGGACCGCGGCGTGGTCGCCGAGGTCGAGCGCCAGCTCGTCCGCTTCTTCCCGGCGCTCCGTGGACGCCGGGTCGAGCACGCGTGGGGCGGCCCGATCGACGTCTCCCCGACCCACCTGCCCGTGGTCGGCAGCCTGGACCGTGACCACGTTCACTACGCCTTCGGCTACACGGGCAACGGGGTTGCGCCCTCGCGGTTGGCCGGGCGCATCCTCGCCTCGCTGGCGCTGGGCCGCCGCGACGAGGTCACCCGGCTGCCGATCGTGGAGCCGCCGCGGGTGCGAGTGCCTCCGGAGCCGCTTCGCTACGCGGGCGGCATGATCGTCCGCGCCGCCGTACTGCGCCGCGAGCGGTTCGAGGAGGAGGGCCGCCGCCCGGGCCGGCTGACCCGCGCCATCGCGGGGCTGCCGGAGCGGATCGGCATCCAGCTGGGCCGCTAATCGCCCAGCGCCAGCACCAACTCCCGGATCGCGGCGGGATAGCGGTGGCCGATGCCGCCGTGCTTGCCGTCGAACAGCTCCAGCGTGTGGTCCGCTCCGAGCTTCTCGAGCTCGCTGGCGAAGGCCTGGGCTCCGAGGTCGAGGTACCACTCGTCGCTGCGCCCGGCGTCGAGGTAGATGCGGCGCATCGAGCGCAGCGCGTCAGCGTGCCTCGGCGCCATCCTCACCGGGTCGAGCGCCAGCCACCGCTCCCAGACCTCGTCCACGAGGCGGCCGGTCGTGACCTCGAAGGGAAGCAGCGGCTTGCCGGGCCGATCGGGATCGGGCGAGAAGCAGGCCGCGCAGCCGTAGTTCATCAGCGCGCTGCCGTAAGCGTCCATGTCGAAGCGGTCGGCCTCGGCGAGGCGCTCGAAGAAGACCTCGTAGGAGCCCTCGAAGTCGTCGCGGAGCTTGCGGGCGGTCTCACGAAAGCCGGGGAGATAGGAGCACTCGAACAGAGCGTCACCGGCGTGCGAGGCGAGCGCACCGAAGACGTCCGGGCGCATCATCGGCACGACCATCGCACCGTAGCCTCCAGAGGACTTGCCGGCGATGCCGCGATGATCGCGGTCCGCCCCGGTCGGGTAGCGATCGTCGACGAAGCTCACCACCTCGTCGCACAGGTAGTCCTGGTAGCGGCCGGTCCCGGCGGAGTTCAGGTACTGGGAGCCGCCGTACGAGGTCCAGGCGTCCACGAAGACGACGATCGCATCCGGACATTCGCCGGCCGCGAACATGGCGTCGACCCGCTCGAAGACATTCGGCTCAAAGGGCTCGCGACGCCACCAGGAGTCGAGCTGGCCGAAGTACCCCTGGACCACGTAGACGCTCGGCAGGGCCCGCGGGTGATCGTCCTTGACGCCGGGCGGGCGGTAGACGTGGAGCGGGCGCCGCGACGGATCCCCGAGCGGATTGGCGGCGAGGAGCTCGGAGTCGACGAGCAGCCGATCGAGCGTGCCGGCGAGAGGGCGCTCCCAGGGAGGGCCGGCCGAGCCGTCCACCGCCTTCAGCGCCAGGTCAGCCTCCCTCGGCGTAGGGGTACCACCACTCCTTGGGAGCGATCTCGGTCTCGATGTGGGCGTGCTTGGTCTCCTGGAACGCCTCCAGGCCCTCGCGGCCGAGCTCGCGCCCAAGGCCGGACTGCTTGAAGCCCCCGAACGGGCCGGCGTCGTTGTCGGTGAGCGGGTCGTTGAACCACACCGTGCCGGCCTTGATCTCCCGCAGGCAGCGGAGCACGTTCGAAAGGTCCCGCGTATAGACATTGGCGCCCAGCCCAAAGCGGGTGGAGTTGGCGAGCTCAATCGCTTCGTCCAGCGAGCGCACGGGAACGATCGGGGCCACCGGGCCGAACGTCTCCTCGCGCAACAGGTCGGTGTCCGCCGGCGCCCCCGTGACGACGGCAGGCGAGAAGTAGTGCCCCCGCTCCTGCCCCGCGGTGCCGGCGCCGATCACCACCTCGGCGCCCGCGGCGACCGCCGCCTCGACCTGGTCGGTGACCTTTTGGCGCTGCGCCGCCGAGACCATCGGCCCGACGTCAGTGGCCGGGCTCATCGGATCGCCGACGCGGAGCCCGCCGGCGTAGTCGACGAATGCCTCGAGATAGGCGTCGTAGACGTCCTCCATCACGTAGAAGCGCTCGGCCGAGGTGCAGACCTGCCCCGCGTTCAGGAACGCCGCCCAGGCGCCCCCCTTGGCGGCCACGTCGATCCGGTCCGCGACGTCGGAGCACACGATGAACGGGTCCTTGCCGCCCATCTCCAGGTTGATGCGGGCGACCCTCTCCGCGCAGGCGACGGCGATCCGCTTGCCGGTCGGGATGGAGCCGGTGAAGGCGACGCAGCCGACCCCCTCGTCCCCGACGATCCGGGCGCCGACCTCGCCGCCGCCGGCCAGCAGGTTGACGACGCCGGGGGGCAGGTGCTCGAAGCACGGTGCGAGCGCCAGGGTCGAGAGCGGCGTCAGCTCGGAGGGCTTGCAAACGGTGGTGTTGCCGGCCGCCAGCGCGGGAGCCAGCTTCCAGGCCAAGAGCAGCAGCGGATAGTTCCAGGGCACGATGCAGGCGACCACGCCGATCGGCTCCTTGACAACCAGCGCGAGCTGGGTCGCCTCGATCGAGGGGATCACCCTGCCGGCGGAATCCCGGCCGATCTCGGCGTAGTAGTCGAAGGCGGCGGCGGTCCAGCCGATCTCGTCCGCGTTCTCGACCAGCGGCTTACCGCCCTCCAGGGTCATCAGCTCGGCGAGCTCGTCGCCGCGGGCGCGAAGCCGGGCGGCCACCTCGTGCAGGAGCTCGGCGCGCTCGACCGCAGGCGTTCGCTCCCAGCCGCGCTGGGCCTCGCCGGCCGCGGCGATCGCCGCGGCCACCTGCTCGTCAGAGGGCGCGGCCACGGTTGCCACCGTCTCCTCCGTAGCGGGGTTCTCGACCGCCAGCGGCTCGCCGTCGCCGCCGACCGGCTGACCACCGATCAACAGCCTCGTCTCTCGCTCCTCCACGGAGGCGATGCTAACCAGCCACAGCCGCCGGCGGGAGGGCGCGCGCGGCAACCGCCATGAGAGACTTCCGCCGATGGCCGAGGAATGGCGGGTCGAGGTCGACCTCGAGGATGAGCAGCACGGGCTGACGCTCTCCGAGCGGCTGCGCTCTCTGGACCTCGACGACGAGGCGCGCGAGCGCCTGGGCGATCGGGTGGTCGTCACCCGCGACGGGCCGAGGATGTTCCTCTACGCCGCGACGGAGCAGCAGGCGCGGGAGGCCGAGGGGGTGGTGCGCGACCTGGTCGCCGCCGAGGGCCTGAGCGCCGACACGGGGCTGACCCGGTGGCATCCGGACGAGGAGGCGTGGAAGGACCCCTCGGTGCCGCTTCCCGAAACCGACGAGGAGAGAGCGGCCGAGGAGCGGCGGCACGAGATCGCGGAGGAGCGCGCCGGCCGGCACGAGTGGGAGGTTCGAGTGGACCTGCCATCGCTGCGCGAGACGCTCGATCTCGCGAGGCGGCTCGAGGACGAGGGCCTGGAGGTTCATCGCCGCTGGAGGCACCTGCTGGTCGGCGCCGCGACCAAGAATCAGGCGGCGGAGCTGGCCGACCGCATTCGCCCGCAGGCGCCCGCGGACGCCCAGGTCCACGTCGAGCACGCGCCGGGCGGGCCGCACCCCGTGTTCCTGTACATCGAGGCGCACAAGCCCGGCATCGCCCGCGACCTCGGACTCTAGCTTCGCTCGCTCGGGCTAGCGACGAAGTCGCGGTAGACACGGAGGTGCCTGCCGGGTTAGGTTGGGACCTTAGCCCGGCGGCAACGTAGCCGAAGGCGAGGCTGCCGCTGGAGCAATTCCCGTCTCCTCCTGCTCGGGGCGCACCGATGCCATCCGCTCGGCGCGCCGCTGCTGCCACAGGACCAGGGCGATCGCAGTCACCGTGAACACGAAGAGGATCGTCGCCAGCACGTTGACCTGGACCGGGATCCCGCGGAGCGATACCCCATAGACATATAGCGGGAAGGTAACGGTCGTTCCCGAGTTGAAGTTGGAGACCACGAAGTCGTCGATCGAAAGCGCGAACGCGAGCAGCGCCGCGGCCATCACGCCCGGCGCCAGCAGCGGCAGGGTCACGTAGCGGAAGGTCTGGACGGGCGTCGCCCCGAGGTCGGCCGCGGCCTCCTCGATAGAGCGGTCGAAGCCGATCAGCCGCGAGCGCACCACCACGACCACGAAGCTGATCGAGAACATGACGTGGGCGATCAGCAGCGTCGTGAACCCGAGTGCGACGCTGTAGATGATGAACATCGAAAGCAGCGCCGCCCCGATCACGATCTCCGGCGTCGCGATCGGCAGCAGGATCAGAACGTTGGCAGCGCGCCGTCCGACGAACTTGTGGCGAACGAGCGCCAGCGCCATCAAGGTGCCAATCGCGGTCGCGATCACGGCGACGAGCGCCGCGAGCTCCAGCGAGAGGAGCATCGCATCGTTCAGCTCGCCGACCGAGAATGCGCTCTGCCAGTACTCGAGGGTGAACCCTTCGCTGATCGCGAAGTTGAGCCTGTCCCTGGGGGCCTCGGCGAACGAGAAGACCGCGATCACCGCGATCGGGACCAGCATGTATGCGACCGCGAAGACCGCGTAGATCATCAGCGCGTTCCGCCGCAGCCAGGCCCATGCACGCGCCGGGAGGGAGGCAGGGGGGGAGCCGGGTCGTGGGAGCGCAGCGGACTCCATCAGCGACGCTCCTCCTCCTCGCCCATGAACGCTTCGGTGCCCGCTGCTCGGATGTAGATCATGACCACGATCAAGACTGCGGCCATCATCAGGAACGAGAGCGCCGCTGCCTCCGGGTAGTTGCGGTCGGTCAGGTAGAGCGTCTGGATCCTGTTGCCGATCATGGCCTGGTTGGGGCTGCCGAGAAGTTGGGCGTTGATGTAATCGCCGAACGCCGGAATGAAGGTGAGGAGCACGCCGGCCACGATCCCGGGCGCCGTCAACGGCAGCGTCACCTTCAGGAACGCAAGGCGCGCCGAGGCGTAGAGGTCCTTGGCCGCCTCGATCAGGCTGAGGTCGGTCCGCTCGAGGCTGGCGTAGATCGGCAGGATCATGAACGGCAGGAAGTTGTAGGTGAGCCCGGCGATCACCCCCGCGGAGGTCGCCAGCAGGCGGCCGTCGTCGGCAAGGAGCCCGACAAACTGGAGTACATCGACGATCGGGCTGGCGTCGGCGAGGATCGTCTTCCAGGCGATCGTCCGGATCAGGTAGGTGGTGAAGAAGGGGGCGATCACCGCGAACAGCAGCAGCAGCCGCCACCGGGGACTCGCCTTGATCGCGATCGCATAGGCCAGCGGGTAGGCGATCAGCAGCGCCAGCACGGTCGCCGCGCCGGAGTAAAAGAAGGTGCGCCCGATTTGCTCCCCGCGCCCCTCGAGCGCGTTCGGGAAGTTCGCCCACTCCCAGCTGAAATTGAACCCTTCCGTGAACGAGCCCGAGCGCAGGGCGAGCTCGGCCATGAAGTACATCGGCACGACGAAGAACAGGACGAGCCAGATCACGCCCGGCCCGAGCAGCCCGTAGGGAACGAGACGCCGGCGGATCACCGCAGGCGAAGCCGAGGATGTCGCCGGCGTGGTCTCAGCCCGAGATGACCTCCGCCCACGCCTCGCTCACCTCGTCCACGTCCGCCTGGCTGCCGGGCGGCTCGAAGAAGGGGACGCAGTCTTTGACGAATGTCGCGTCCGGGAAGATGAGCTGGTTCTTACCCAGCGCGGGGTCTCGCTTGGTGAGGATCTCCCGCACGCCGGCCACCGGGGTGACGTAGTTGACGAACTCCGCGATGTCGGCCTGGACCTTTGGCTCGTAGGCGAAGTTGATGAACTCGAGCGCCGCCGCAGTGTTCGGCGCGCCGACGGGGATCACCACCATGTCGAACCACTGGTTGCAACCCTCCTCGGGCCGGCGCCACTCGACGTCGTCGCGGCCGATCAGGTAGGCGTCGCCGGACCATCCGATCGAGGCCACCACGTTGCCGCTCGTCAGATCCTCGGTGTACTCCTGGCCGGTGATCCTGCGAATCTGGCCGGAGTCCACGGCCTGATCGACCTTGTCGATCGCCGTCAGCCAGTCCTCTTTTGTCGCCTCCTCCTTCTCGATGCCCATCCCCCTCATCACCAGCGGGATCGTGTCGCGCAGCTCGTCGAGCACCGTCACCCTCCCCTTGTACTTGGGGTCGAAGAGGTCGTTGACGGACGTGATCTCGGGGGCCTCTGAGGTATTCACCCAGACCCCGGTCATACCGCCCTGCCAGGGGATCGAGAAGTTGTGACCGGGGTCATACGAGCCCTCGAAATCGAATTGCGGCGACAGCTCCAGGTTGTCGAGCGCCGGCTGGATCGCCTCGTGTGGCAGCTCCTGCAGGTAGCCGAGGTCGTACATCTGCTTCGCCATCCAGTCGGTGACCACGAACAGGTCCCGGCCGCCGGACTCGCCTTTCTGGAGCAGCGGCTGGATCTTGCCCAGGAACTGCAGATTGCTGTTGACGTCCTCGACGTACTTGACGCTGGCCCCGGTCCTCTCCTCGAACTCGGCAACGGAGCCGTCCTTACCCGGGTCGATGTAACCCGGCCAGTTCGAGACCGTGAACTCACCCTTCACCGGCCCTGACTCGGCGACCTGCACGTCGCCCTCCCGGGCGCCGCCCACGGTGTCATCGCTGCCGCACGCGGCGATCCCGAGTGCGGCGGCGAGGCAGGCGAACGCCAGCCCCAGCTTGATCAGCATCACTCTCCTCCTTGACTGGAAATCTGTTGACTGGAAGTCGCGGTCTCGGGGCGGGGCGCCGAATCGCGCACGACGTGAATGTGTTCCGGGGCCCAGCTCAGCCTTACCGTCGCGCCACCGCCCGGGAGGCGGGCGCGCTCGGCCTCGTCGGCGTTGGGGACGAGCACGGTCATCCTGACGTTTTCAGCCAGCTTGACGACGATCTGAGTTGAAGTGCCGAGGTAGACCGAGGCCTCTACCACTCCCTCGACGCTCGGCCGCCCGTCAGGTGTCGCTTCGCTCGCGTGCGCGATGAGGAGCTTCTCCGGTCGCACCACCGCATGGCAGCGCTCGCCCGCGGGAATCCCGTCCACCGATGTCTCGAGCTCGGGGCCGCTATCGAGGCGGACCGTCCCGCGGCCGCCGCTCGCCGAGGTGACTGTTGCCGGCATCAGGTTCGAGACCCCGATGAAGCCGGCGACGAACGTCGTTCGTGGTCGCTCGTAGACGCTCTCGGGCGTGTCCACCTGTTCGACGACGCCGTGCGACATCACCGCGATCCTGTCCGACATCGTCAGCGCCTCCTCCTGGTCGTGGGTGACGTAGATGAAGGTGATTCCGACCTCGCGCTGGATTCGCTTCAGCTCGAGCTGGAGCCCCTTGCGGAGCTTCAGGTCGAGCGAGCCGAGCGGCTCGTCGAGCAACAGCACCTTCGGCAAATTGACCAGCGCCCGCGCCAGCGCCACCCGCTGTTGCTGTCCGCCGGACAGCTGATTCGGCCTGCGGTTGATCTCCGCGGCCAGTCGGACTCGCTCGAGCTCCGCCGCAACGCGGCGTTCGATCTCGTCCTTGGCGACCTTCTTGCGGCGCAGCCCGAAGGCGACGTTCTCCCGAACGCTCAAGTGCGGGAACAACGCATAGCTCTGAAACACCGTGTTGGTCGGCCGGCGATAGGAGGGAAGGCCCACCACGTCTTGGCCGTCGATCAGGACGCGGCCGGTGGTGGGCTCCTCGAAGCCGGCGACCATTCGCAGCGTCGTCGTCTTGCCGCAGCCGCTCGGGCCGAGCAGCGTGAAGAACTCCCCCCGGCCGATGTCCAGGTCGAGATCGCGCACCGCGACCAGGTCGCCGAAGTGCTTGCTCACGCGGTCGAGGCGAACCGAGGGCTCAGACGATTCGGCGCCGGTGGCGCCGACGCTCTGGTTGCCCTGTTCCAAGTCTGAGGTTGCTCCTTGCCTCATCGCCGATCGCGGCCCCTTGCCGCGAAGTCGAATAAGCGAACGGGATTCTGCCGCTCTGGCTAAGTATGGACTAGGCGGTCGACGGTGCAAGGGCCAGAGTCTCCAAAACCTCGAACAGGCCCTATGCCGTTCCGTACAAGAGCGGCTGGCCAACGTGGCCGACCCACTCGAGCCGCGCAGCGACCGGGCCGAGTCGCTCTCAGTCCGGCGGGGGGACGACCAGCACCGGCACCTCGGACAGGTGCAGGAGCTTGTGCGGGGTCGAGCCCAGGATCGCGCTGCGCAGCGGCGACTCGCCGTAGGTGCCGACGACGATCAACCGCGCCTTGCGCTCGGAGGCGAGCGCCAGTAGCGCGTCTACGGGTCGCTCCGCCCGGAGAACGACCTCCACCTCGACCTTCGCGTCGCGGGCCCGTTCGGCGGCCTCCGCGGTGAGTTGCTCGCCGATCTCGCGTACGGCCTCCCGGTGGGCCTTGTACTCCTCGCCCGGTCCGCCGGGGTCGTAGCCGTAGGCGATCACGACTTGATCGCCGAGCTGGGCCGCGAGTTTGAGCGCCTGATCGAGCGCCGCGCGGGCGGAATCCGAGCCGTCATAGCCGACCACAAGCGTCCCCATGTCAGTCCCTCTCCCGATCGGGGGCTTCTTGTTCGGAGGCGAGGCCCGCGTCGGCCGCCGCCTCCGAGACTCCGATCGCCTCTACCTGCGAGACCTCGCCGGTGGCCACCTCGTGCGGGACCGCCTCGAACGCCCGGCGAGCGAAGAACTCGCGCCCGGCGGGTGGGCCGATCAGCCTCCAGGCGACCATGATCAAGAACCCAAGGCCAGTGAAGACGATCGCGATCACGAGCGGCACTCCGAGCCCGAAGACCTCGCTGCCCGAGTACGACTGTTTCGGGTCGGAGAGATCGCCGACCGACTCGTACAGGAGGTAGAAGAGCATCCCGCCGCCGATCAGCGGCGCCAGGCCGATGAAGACGAAGTTCTTCGCCGAGCGCAGCAGCTCGTGGCGCCAGTAGATGACGCAGGCGAGGCCGGTGAGCCCGTAGTAGAAGGCGATCATCAGTGACAGGGCCGAGAGGGAGTCGAAGAGAAAGTTCTCCGAGATCAGCTTCCCCGGCACATACCAGGCGGTGGCCAGGGCGCCGACCACGATCGTCCCGAAGGCAGGGGTCAGGAAACGGGGGTGGATGCTCGAGAACTTTCGCGGCAGCGCCCCGGCGACCGCCATCGAAAGCGAGGTGCGCGAGCCGGGCAGGATCGTGGTCTGCGCAGAGGAGATCCCGGAGACGATCACGGCGATCACGACGAGCTTGCCGAGGTCGGAGCCCAGGACGTCCCCCGACACGGCCCCGAGCACGCCGGCGTCGTCGTCGAAGCCCTCGACCTTGCCGAGTCCCGCGTACGCGATCAGCGCGACCGCGACGAGGACGTAGGTGGCGACCAGGATCACCGTGCTCGCGAGACCGGCGAGCCCGGGCGCCCTGGCCGAGTCCTCGGTCTCCTCGGACAGGTTGACGGCGCTCTCCCAGCCCCAGTAGATGAAGACCGCGAGCAAGACGCCGGTGATCAGGGCTGAATACTCGACCCCGAAGGGGGACAGCCAACTCAGCTCGGGATCGATCGAGCGGTCCGGCACCTTGTCGAAGATCAGGCGGACGAACACGGCGCCCGCGAACAGCAGCAGGATGCCGACCTGGCCCAGGGTCAAGACTCGCTGAAGGTGGGCGGAGATCTCGGTGCCGATGACGCAGATCGTGGTCATCACGGCGATGATCGCCACTGCCAGGGCCGCTACCGCAAGCTCGTTCTTGTAGAGCGGCTTCCCGTCACCGCCCTCCAGTCCCAGGAGGTCGTACGTGTAGTAGGCGGAGACGTCGGCGAGCGAGCCGACGACCAGGATGCCCGTCGTGCAGATCGCCCAGCCGCCCATGAACCCCCAGTACGGCCCGAGCGCTCGCGTGACCCAGGAGAAGGTCGTGCCGCAGTCGGTATCGACACGGTTCATGTAGTAGAAGGCGGCCGCGATGAAGAACATCGGCACGAACGAGAGCAGCAGCACTCCGGGCGTATGGATGCCCGCGGCCACGACGATCGAGCCGATCACCGCGGCCAGCGAGTAGGCGGGTGCGGTCGAGGCGAGGCCGATCGAGAGCCCGTCGATGAACCCGATCGCGTCCTTCTTCAGGCCCTTCTCGCCGGTCGCCGGGCCCGCGGGGAGGGGCTCAGCAGGTGTCGCTGCGCTCTCCATCTCGTTCCTTCCTCGTCCTCCGTGCCCGCCCAGCCGGCTTGGCGCCGCCGAGACTATGCCCCCGCTCGGACGGCCGCAAGTTGCGGAAGTCCAAAACTCGTATGAATCCCTTGTACACACCGCACAATCAAACCGTGCCCATTTGATCCTGAAATTGGGTTGCACGTCGGCCTCTTTGGCTATACCGTTTATCCAAGCTGTAGCCAGGAGAAAGGAAAGGCATGGCTACCACCGGCACGCGGCCCGCGGTGCCCACCAAGGCGGGCCTCCAGGAGCTCGCCAAGCGCCACCTGTGGATGCACTTCACGCGCCACGGCGCCTTCGCCGAGGCGGACGTCCCGATCATCGTCCGCGGCGAGGGCCCCTACGTCTGGGACGAGCACGGCAACCGCTACCTGGACGGCCTCTCTGCGCTGTTCTGCGTCAACGTCGGCCACGGGCGGACGGAGCTGGGCGAGGCGGCCGCGCGCCAGGTGCAGGAGCTCGACTTCTTCACGCTCTGGAGCTACGCGCACCCGCGGGCGATCGAGCTGGCGACCCGGATCGCCTCGCTGGCGCCGGACGACCTGAACCGTGTCTTCTTCACCTCCGGCGGGTCGGAGGCGGTGGAATCGGCGATCAAGCTTGCGCGCGCCTATCACCAGCGGACCGGTAACTCACGCAAGACGAAGTTCGTCACCCGCGAGATCGCCTATCACGGCACCACCCTGGGGGCGCTGGCCGCGACCGGCATCTCGGACCTCCGCTACGAGTTCGAGCCGCTCGTGCCGGGTGGCCTCCAGGTGCCGAACACCAACAGCTATCACTGGCCGGCGGACCGTGACCCGCTGTGGGCGGCCGATCAGATCGAGGAGCGAATCCTCTACGAGCACCCCGACACGGTCGCCGCGGTGATCCTCGAGCCGCTCCAGAACGCCGGCGGCTGCATCCCTCCGCAGGAGGGGTACTTCCAGCGGGTGCGTGAGATCTGCGACCGCCACAACGTGCTGCTGATCTCCGACGAGGTGATCTGCGCCTGGGGCCGGCTCGGTTACTGGTTCGGGTGCGAGCGCTACGGCTACGTCCCTGACATCGTGACCATGGCGAAGGCGCTCACCTCGGCCTACGTGCCGATGGGCGGGGTGGTCGTCTCCGACCGGGTCGCCGAGCCGTTCATGCGCGGCAAGGAGATGTTCACCCACGGCTTCACCTTCGCGGGCCATCCGGTGGCCTCGGCGGTGGCGATGGCGAACCTGGACGTGTTCGAGCGCGAGGACATCTGCGGCCACGTCCGGCGTAAGGAGGGCGAGCTGCGAGGCATGCTCGACTCGCTGCGCGACATCCCGATCGTCGGCGACGTGCGCGGCGACGGCTACTTCCACGCCATCGAGCTGGTCAAGGACCAGGAGACGAAACAGGGCTTCACCGACGAGGAGTCGGAGTGGCTTCTGCGGGGCTTCCTCTCTGCTGAGCTGTTTCGCCGCGGCCTGATCTGCCGGGCCGACGACCGCGGCGACCCCGTGATCCAGCTCGCCCCTCCGTTGATCTGCGACACGGAGCACTTCGAGGAGATCGAGAACGTGCTCCGGCCGGTGTTGACCGAGGCCGCGGAGCGGGTCAAGGGCTGATGCTCACCGTCGGCAGCCTCGTCGGCGACTGCGGTCTCGAGTTGGCCGCCGGGACCGACGCAGCCGACGGCCCGATCCGCTGGGTGCACATCACCGAGCTCGAGGACCCCACTCCCTGGCTGTCGGGCGGCGAGCTCCTGCTGACGACCGGGATCCAGCTCAAGGGAGCGGCGCAGCAGCGTCGCTTCCTTGCCCTGCTCGCCGAGCACGGCGTGGCGGGCCTGGGCCTGGGTACGGGGTTCGAGCACAAGCGATTGCCGAAGCCGCTCGTGGACGAAGCCTCCAAGCTCGGGATCCCGCTGTTCGAGGTCCCTTACGAGATGCCGTTCATCGCGATCACCGAGCGCGCCTTCGCGAGGCTGGTCAACGAGCAGTACGCGGTCTTGGAGCGCGGCGCCCAGGTGCACGAGCGGCTGGAGCGCCTGGTGATCGAAGGTCGCGGGCTGGCGGCCATTCTCGGCTCGATCGCCTCCGCAATCGGCGGCTCGGCGATCGTTCAGGACGCGACCGGCCGAGAGCTCGCCCGCCACCCGAGCAAGGGTGGCCCCGGCACCGCGGCATTGAAGGCCCTCGGGGAGGAGGCCGCCGCGCGGCGGGCTACCTCGGCCCTGAGCCCGTTCGAGCCCCAGCACCAGTCGCTGACCGGGCGGGCCCTGGCGGTCCCGGTGCCGGGGCGTCGCGGGGGCCCACCGGTTGCCTGGCTGACCGTGGTCAGCCAGCGGGGCCCCCTGGGTGATTTCGAGCGGCTCGCCGCCCGGCAGGGCTCGATGGTCGTCGGGCTCGAGCTGATGCGCGAGCGGGTGGTGCGTGAGACCGAGCGCCGCCTGGCCGGGGACCTGCTGGTCGAGGCTCTCGGGGGCAGGCTCGACTCGGACGAGCTGCGCGGCCGGCTGCGGCCCTTCGGGGTTGGCGCCGAGGCGGCGGTGCTTGTGTTCGAGCTGGAGGACCCGCACGCCGGCGAGCAGGCCCTGGAGTTGGAGCTCGCCAACGCAGGCGTCCCCGCCCTCGTCGCGACGACTTCCGCCGCGGGCCGGCCTCTCCTGTGCGCGGTGATCGACGCGCGCGCCGGCGATCCGGTCGAGGTCGCGGGCAGCCTCCGCTCGGCGCTCGCGGGCATGCACGGCCAGGTGCGCGCCGCGGCCAGCCGTGGCACGGGGGTCGGTTCGCTCCGTCGGGCCTTCCACGAGGC
Source organism: uncultured Actinomycetes bacterium (assembly GCA_963721735.1). Classification (GTDB taxonomy): domain Bacteria; phylum Actinomycetota; class Thermoleophilia; order Solirubrobacterales; family 70-9; genus AC-56. The sequence continues at coordinate 137,897 of CAVRKX010000015.1, read as the reverse complement.
CCGCTGCGCGCTTGAGGCAACGGCGCTCGCCGACGGCGGCGCTCCCGAGGTGGCCAGCCACCAGGACCTGGGCGCCTTCACCTTGCTGCTCTCGCTCCAGGACGAGGACGCGCTGCGGCTGTACAGCGACGGCCTCCTGGACCCGATCGAGCGCACCGAGGGCGAGTACGGCGGCGAGCTCTTGCGCTCGCTCGAGGCCTACATCGAGCACAACGGCAACTGGGAGCGGGCCGCCCGGCAGCTCTACTGCCATCGTCACACCCTCCGGTACCGGATCCGCAAGGTCGAGGAGCTCACCGGGCGCGATCTCTCCCGGGCCACGGATCGGATCGAGCTGTGGTTGGCGCTGCGTGCGCGGGAGCTCGTCAAATGAGCGCCACCGGGTCGCTGCGCGTGGCCGTGTTGGGCGCCGGGGGGACGATCGCGCCCGCGATCGTGCGAGACCTGGCCGACTCGGAGGAGGTTGCCGGCCTGCTGCTGCTCGACCTCGACGAGGCGCGCGCCGAGCAGGTCGCGTCGTCGTGCGGCGGCGACAAGGCGCGCGCGGCATTCGCCGACGCGCGAGCCCCCGCCGACGCGCCCGCCTCGCTGGCTCGCGCTCTCGAGGGCTGCGACGTGCTCGTCAACTCGGCCAGCTACAGGGTCAACCTGGACGCGATGGCCGCCTGCCTCCAGGCCGGCTGTCACTACCTGGACCTCGGCGGGCTGTACTGGATGACCGGCCGCCAGCTCGAGCTCGGCCCGCGGTTTGAGGCCGCCGGCCTGCTGGCCCTGCTCGGCATCGGCTCGGCCCCCGGCAAGACCAACCTGATGGCGCTGCAGGCGGTGGGGGAGTTACCGGGCGTCGTCGATTCGATCCATGTCTTCGCCGCCGGCCGCGACCTCGACCCGCCGCCTGGCTTCAGCGTCCCGTACGCGCTTCAGACCCTTCTGGACGAGCTGACCATGCCGCCGGTGGTGCTCCGCGACGGAGCCCCCGAGGAGATCGAGCCGCTGGCCCCGGGCGGGGCGGTGGAGTTCGGCGAGCCGATCGGCGCGGCGGAGACGATCTACACCCTGCACTCCGAGCTCCGCACCTTCGGCGAGGCATTCGGCTGCCGCCAGGCCAGCTTTCGGCTCTCCCTGTCGCCTACCCTCCTTTCCACCCTCCGCGAGCTGACGGAGGCCCCAGAGGCGGAGATCCGGCGAATCGCCGGCGAAGCGGTCCCGCCCTCCGGCAAGACGGTCTCGGTGCATCTGGTGGAAGCGTCAGGCGGCGGACGGTCGGTGCGCGTTCGGGCTGTCACCGAGCCGCACGAGGACTTCGGCTTGGGGGGCGGAATCGTGTCGACCGCGGCGCCGGCGGCGGCAGCGGTGCGGCTGCTCGCCAGGGGGCAGATCGAGGCCCGCGGCGCGGTGCCCCCAGAGCGCTGCATCGAGCCCGCGGAGATGTTCTCGGAGCTCGAGCAGCGGGGTTGCCGTTTCGAGCTCACGACCCGGGAGGAGGTGCGGGCCTGAAGGTCGGAGTTCCCACCGAGATCAAGCCGGACGAGTACCGGGTCGCGCTGACGCCCGTCGGCGCGCGCGAGCTTGCCGAGCGCGGCCACGAGATCCTGGTCCAGCGAGGGGCCGGGGAGGGGAGCGCGATCTCCGACTCCAGCTACACGACTCAGGGCGCCCGGATCGTGCCCGCCGCCGAGGACGTGTTCGGCGAGGCGGACCTGGTGCTGAAGGTGAAGGAGCCCCAGAAGGGGGAGGTCCCGCTGCTCAGGCCCGATACCACTCTGTTCACCTTCCTGCACCTGGCGCCGGCCCCGGACCTGACCCGGGAGCTCTGCGGCTCGGGCGCCACCTGCGTCGCCTACGAGACGGTCGAGGACGCGCGCGGGCGGCTGCCGCTGCTGGCGCCGATGAGCGAGATCGCCGGGAAGATCGCCACCCAGGCGGGCGCCTTCATGCTCGAGAAGCCGCTCGGCGGGCGCGGCATCCTGCTCGGCGGCGTGCCCGGGGTGGCCTCGGCCAACGTGATGATCATCGGCGGGGGGGCGGTGGGGATGAACGCCGCCTTCATCGCGATCGGGATGGAGGCCGACGTCTTCGTCTACGACACGAACATCGACCGCCTGCGCGAGCTGGACGTCGCCTTCAGCGGGCAGGCCTCGACCGTGTTCTCGTCGACCCTCTCGATCGAGGAACGCCTTCCCGACACCGACCTGGTGATCGGCGGCGTGCTCGTCCACGGCGCTCGCGCCCCACGCGTGATCAAGCGGGACCAGCTGGCGCTGATGAAGCAGCACTCGGTGCTCGTGGACGTGGCGATCGACCAGGGCGGCTGCTTCGAGACCTCGCGCCCCACCACGCACCAGGACCCAACCTTCGAGGTCGACGGGGTGATCCACTACTGCGTCACCAACATGCCCGGCGCCGTGCCGATCACGTCGACCTACGCGCTCACCAACGCAACCCTGCCCTACGTGCTTGGCCTCGCCGACCACGGGGTCGCCGAGGCCACGCGGCGAGACCCGGGCCTGAAGCTGGGGGTTAATGTGGCCGCTGGGCGGGTCACGCATCCGGCCGTTGCCGAGGCGGTCGGGATGGACTGGGTGCCGCCGGACGAGGTGCTCGGCCTCGGGCCGCGAACGGCGGCCTCGGCGGACGGGGGGAAGGCCCGCGCCAAGCAACGGGCCACGACTTGAGTCAGCGACCAGGAGGAACCAAAGCGATGGCAACAGCCTTCCTCGACGACGAGATCCCCGCCATGGTGGACAACCTGCGCTTCTTCGCGGGGCGGAACTCTCACCTCGCACCAAGACTTCGCCACGGCCGTGGCGACGGCCTGCGGACCACAGCGGGTAGCCTGGAGCAAGGGATCAGGCAATCAGCGGGAACGCCAGGCGACCGCATGAGGAGTGGAGCAAGATGAGCAAGTACTCAGTCGTTAACCCGGCAAGCGGCGAGACGGTCGCGGAGTATCCGGAGATCTCCGACGAGGACCTCTCGGCAGCGATCACGGCGGCGGAGGAGACCCACCGCAATTGGGGGCTGAAGACGTCGACCGCCGAGCGGGCCTCGCTGGTCAAGAGGGTGGCCGAGCTTCACTCCGAGCGCCGGGAGGATCTGGCCGAGATCATCGTGCGGGAAATGGGCAAGCCGATGGAGCAGGCGCTCGGCGAGGTCGACTTCTGCGTGGACATCTGGGGTTTTTACGCCGACAACGCAGAGGACTTCCTCAAGGACGAGCCGATCTCACTGCTGGCGGGCGACGGCACGGCCGTGATCCGGCGGGCGTCGGTTGGCCCGCTCCTGGGAATCATGCCCTGGAACTTCCCCTACTACCAGGTGGCCCGCTTCGCGGCTCCGAACCTGGTCACGGGCAACCCGATCCTGCTCAAGCCGGCGCACCAGTGCCCGGAGTCGGCGAAGGCGATCCAGGCGATGATCGAAGACGCCGGCTTCCCCGCCGGCGCCTACGAGACCATCCTCGCCACGAACGATCAGATCGCCGAAGTGATCGCCGACCCGCGAATCCAAGGCGTTTCGCTGACCGGCTCCGAGCGGGCCGGAGCCGCGGTCGCGGAGATCGCCGGGCGCAACCTGAAGAAGGTCGTGCTCGAGCTCGGCGGGTCCGATCCGTTCATCCTCCTGGGAGCCGAGGACATGGACGAAGCGGTGGAGGCCGCGGTCGCTGGTCGGCTCGACAACACCGGCCAGTCCTGCAATGCCGCGAAGCGGTTCATCGTCGCCGACGAGATCTACGACGATTTCCTCGAGAAGTTCAAGGCCGCGATGACCGCAGCCGAGCCCGGCGATCCGATGTCCGACGACGCCGAGATGGGGCCGCTCTCGTCAGCGTCCGCGGCGGAGACCCTCCAGGACCAGCTCGATCGGGCGGTCGCCCAGGGCGCGGAGATAGTCGCCGGCGGGGATCGGAAGGACAACTTCTTCTCGAGCACTGTCCTGGTTGGAGTCACTCCGGAGAACGACGCCTACCGCGAGGAGTTCTTCGGGCCGGTGGCGAGCGTGTACCGGGTCGCCTCCGAGGAGGAGGCGATCGAGCTGGCGAACGCCACCCCGTTCGGGCTCGGTTCGTACGTCTTCTCCGACGATCCGGAACAGGCCCTCCGGGTGGCGGACGGCCTCGACACGGGGATGGTCTACGTCAACGGGGTAGGGCTCGATGGGGCCGAGCTGCCCTTCGGCGGCGTCAAGCGATCGGGCTTCGGCAGGGAGCTCGGCCGGTACGGGATCGAGGAGTTCGTCAACAAGAAGCTGATCCGCGTGGTGAAGTAGCTCGGGCGAAGCGGCTACTCGACGTTAGTGCTCACGCGACTGCTGCGTCGGGGTTGGCGGTGACTGCCGGTGGCAGCGGGGGACCGCTCGGGCCCGACCCGGGGCAGGCGTGAAGCGGAACGGCCCTATCCAGCCGGGCACGGAGATCAAGCACGTGATGGTCAGCCTCGGCTGACCGCCGGCACCCAGCCGGTCCTGGGAGGCTCCGGCTAGGCTCTGTGCATGTGCAAGAACATCCGTACGCTCCACAACTTCGATCCCCCGGCGACGGACGACGAGGTTCATGCGTCCGCCATCCAGTACGTCCGCAAGATCAGCGGCTCGAGCAAGCCCTCTCACGCGAACACCGAGGCGTTCGATCGCGCCGTCGCGGAGGTCGCTGCCGCCACCAAGCGCTTGCTGGAAGGGCTGACGACGTCCGCTCCGCCTAAGGACCGCGAGGTCGAGGCGGCGAAGCGTCAGGCGCGGGCCGCCGCCCGTTTCGCCTGATTGATCGTTCGGCCTGCTGCCTTCACGCGGGAGGAGGCGTCAGCAGGTGCCTGTCGCTCAGCGCGATGACCGTGGCAGAGCGGGGCCCCATGGACACGGTTTGGAATGTGATTAAGAAGCGTTCCTTTCAGGAGGGTCAATTGCGGCGGCTGTCGCTTCGGCTTCGCGGGTGCCGCAACAGTCTCGCCTTCACCATCGCTCGCATCGTGGGGACTCCGACGGCGAGGACGGCCCCGCAACCGACAAGAAGCTCCTCGAGCGGCAGCGGACCGAGATGAGCAACGACGGTCAGCTGATCTCCTCCGTGCGCTAGTCGACGAAGCAGTAGGAGTCGCTGGACGCGTCGCCGCCCTGCAGGCGGGTCTGGTGGACGCGCAGACCCCGGAAGTCCTCGCCATGCGGGAAGAACCGCTCATCGATCGCCATCTCGCCGCCATCGACGTTGGTGTCGATGCAGGCCGCCCAGGCGCCCACGCCGTCCGGGTAGAAGATGTCGTCCCAGCTCGCATAGAGCGAGTTGGTCGCGTACACGCGGTGGCCGTCGCGGCTGATCTCGATCATCTGCGGCCCGCCGCCCAGCGCCAGCTCGGGGTCGGCCGGATGCGGGGTGCGGCGAACGACGCCGCCCAGGCGCACCGAGCCCGCCTCACGCGGGTTGTGCGGGTCGGCGACGTCGTAGCGCTTCAGCTCGCCGGTCCCCCAGCACGACACATAGAGCCAGCGGTCATCGACGGAGAGGTCGATGTCGCTGACCAGCGGCGGCACCGCCCCGAAGGGCTGCAGGGCGGGCGGGAGGTCGGAGGCCTCGGCGGGCTCGGCGGGGATCGTGATCACCTTCTTCGCCTCCCACCGCTCGCCGTCGCGGTGCCAAAGCCACACCGAGGCGGACAGGTCCTCGACGCTGATCACCACCCCGACGAGGCCCCACGTTTTGCGGGGGTCGTGCGCTGGCCGCAGCTCGAGCACCATCTGGTGCTCGTCGCCGAGGTCGATCCGCTGGGCGAGCTTGCCTTCCGAGAGGCTCCAAAAGTTCAGGTGGTGGCCGAATCGCTTGCCGAGGAGATCCTCGGGGTTGAGCCCCGGCTCGACCATCGACGGGGTCGCCCACTCCGAGGTGATCGCGACGTCGTCGTTCAGGTGCCACCAGACGTCATAGGCGAAGTGCTGCTCACCGCGGTCCGTCTCCCAGGCGCCGGTGACCTCGAAGGTGTCGTGGTCGATCAGCGCTACGCCCCCCGGGCCCTCGGCGCCGTTGGCCCCGCCCAGGTTGGACATGAAGATGCCCCCAGGGCCGCAGTGCACGGTATGGGGGCGGGAGTAGCCGGCCTTGGCGGCGAGCTCCTCGGGCTCGATCGTGTGGACCACTTCGGGCTGGCGCGGGTCGGGCTTGGTGTCGAGCACGTAGGTGCGCGAGGAGCGAATGCCCGGCACGACCAGGTAGCGGCGTTCGAGCACGCCCTCGTGTCCCTCATGGCAGAGCGCGCTTGAGCAGGCGTTCCACCCGAAGTGATGAAGCTCGTTGCCCGCGGTCGGCAGCTCCGCCCACCCCACCACCTCGCCGTAGGTGGACGAGTCGGCGTCGCAGTCGATCACCGTCATCGCGTCGCGCTGCTCGCCCGCGGGGTCGAAGGCCGCCACGTAAGCGAGCTCCTCGGGCGGGGCGGCGATCGCGGCGGAGGGCGAGCGGTAGAAGGTGGGGTCAGTAGTCACGGGCATTTGGGCCTCCTTCCCGAGAACGTCGACGAGATCCGACTATATACCCGCCCCTGGGGCCTCCTTGAAATGTTGCTAGCTCCAGGTACGGTTCGCCGATGAGACAGCTGACGCTGGTCGAGCCGCGTCGCCTGGAGTGGCTGGACGTCGACGACCCGGACCGTCAGGACGCACGCGATGCGCTCGTCCGTCCGCTCGCGGTCGCCACGTGCGACCTCGACGCGCCGGTGATCGCCGGGCTGACGCCCTATCGGCCGCCCATCGCCATCGGCCACGAGTGCGTGGCCGAGGTGGTGGAGGGGGCGGACGGCGGACCGCCGGGCGGCACGCTCGTCAGCGTGCCGTTCCAGGTTTCCTGCGGGGAGTGCGAGCGCTGCCGCCGCGGGCTGACAGGGAACTGCGAGAGCGTGCCGTTCCTCTCCATGTACGGGTTCGGCTCGTTCGGCGGCGACTGGGGCGGGTTCCTCTCGGAGCTCGTCCGGGTCCCGTTCGCCGATCACATGCTCTCGCCCCTACCCGAGGGCGTGTCGGCGGAGGCGGCCGCCAGCGTGTCCGACAACGTGGTCGACGGCTGGCGGCTGGTGGCGCCGGGACTGGAGCAGTGGCCCGGCGGCGAGGTGCTGATCGCCGGCGGCTCGCCGAGCGTCGGCCTGTACGGAGCGCAGATCGCCTTGGCGCTCGGTGCGGCGCGGGTCGTCTACTGCGACGTGGAGGGCGAGCGGCTGCGAAAGGCCGAGGAGCTGGGGGCCGAGGTCGTCGAGGGCTATCCGGAGCGCCTGGGGCCGTTTCCCGTCACCGCGATGGTCGCCGCCGACCCGGCTGCGCTCGCGCTCGCGCTGCGCTCGACGGCCCCTGACGGCGTCTGCACCTGCGCCGGGATCATCTTCGACCGGGAGACGCCCGTCCCGCTGATCGAGATGTACACGAAGATCACCACCTTTCGCACGGGCCGCCCGCATGCGCGGCCGGCGATCCCCCAGGTGCTCGAGCTGATGGCGGACGGGAGGCTGCGGCCCGAGTCCGTGACCGATCGGGTCCTCACCTGGGAGGAGGCGCCGGAAGCGCTCGCCGACAACCGCGGCAAGCTCGTCTTCAGTCGCGTCAGCTAGCCGCGGCCGTCCACTGGGTCAGGAGGTCGAAACGAGCTTTCGCAGACGCCGGAAGCGGCGGTCGCGGAGGATTCGCCGTGCGGCGTTGTGGCCCGAGGCCGCCATCACGCCTCCCCCTGGATGGGTGCCGGCGCCGCACAGGTAGAGGCCGTGGACAGGGGTCGAGTAGCGAGCGAGCCCGGGCGAGGGTCGCATGAACGCCATCTGGTCGAGGCCCTGCTCGCCCTGGAAGATCGAGCCGTCCACAAGGCCGAAGATTCGCTCCAGGTCCGGGGGCGCCAGCACCTCGCGCTCGAGGATCGCCCCCGGCAGGTTCGGCGCGTAGCGGGCGAGGTGCTCGACGCAGGCGTCCGCGTAGCGCTCGCGGGCGTCGCCCTGCCAGGCCTCCTCGCCGGGCGGGCCGTACTGGGTGAACATCGTCATCACCCAGCGCCCGTCGTCCGTCAGGCTCGAGTCGATCGCCGACGGCAGCTCGGCCTCGACGTAGGGCGCCGTCGCGGGCCTGCCGGCCAACGCGTCCTGCCAGGCGCGCTCGAGGTAGTCGATCGAGGGGCACAGGTTGACTCCGGTGCGCTCGAGCATGTGCTGCTGCTCGTCGGTGACCCCCTCGTAGCGGGGCGCTTCGCTGAGCACCAGGTTGATCTTCACCGAGCCGCCCCGAGTTCGGTACCGGCGCATGTCGCGGGCCACGTCCTCCGGGAAGTGCTCGGCGCCGGCGAGGTCGAGGATCGTGGTCTTGGGGTGGGCGCCGGAGGCCACGATCGGGGCGCGGATCTCCTCGCCGTCGGCGAGGGTCACGCCGACGACGCGGCCGTCGCGGACGTCGATCGAGGCGACGGGCGCGCTGGTGCGGATCTCGGCGCCCGCCGCCTCGGCGGAGCGCGCTATCGCTTGGCTGATCGCCCCCATGCCACCCATCACCTGGCCCCAACCGCCGGGAATCCCGTCGATCTCGCCGAGCGCGTGGTGGAGCAGGTTGTAGGCGGTGCCGGGCGTGCGCGGGCCGGCCCAGACGCCAACCACGCCCGTCGAGGCGATCGACCCCTTGAGCCCCTCGTGCTCGAACCAGTCGTCGAGCAGGTCGGCGACCGACATCGTGAAGATGCGGACCAGGTCGTGGACGTCCCGACTGCCCAGCCCCGCCGCGCGAGCCCCCTCGCGCAGCAGGGAGACCAGGTCCGCTGGGTGATGAGAGCCGAGGGCCGGCGGCTCGCGCAGCATCATCGGCCGCAGGAACGACGCGGTGCGGTCCAGCAGGTCCTCGAAGGCCTCGTACACCTCCCCGTCGCGCTTCGAGAAGCCCCCGATCGAGGCCGCGGTGCGGGCGGGCTCGTTGAAGAAGAAGATCGGCCCCTCCGCGGTCAGCGCCGCATAGGCCGGGTCCAGCGGGATCGCCCGGTAGCCGTAGTCGCGAAGGCGAAGGTCCGAGACCACCTTCGGCTGGAGCATCGAGACCACGTAGCTCGCCCGCGAGACGCGCGCGCCGGGCCAAACCTCCTCGGTGACGCAGGCCCCGCCGAGGATCGACCGCCGCTCGAGCACCAGCACGCGCAAGCCGGCGCGAGCCAGGTAGGCCGCGGTCGTGAGCCCGTTGTGGCCGCCGCCGACGACGACCGCGTCATAGCGACGGGGCGGGCCGGCGGCCGTGGCCGAAGTGGACGTGGGCGCGGCGCCGGGCGCGGACGTACCGCCGCCGGAGGTGGGGGTGCGTGTGGCGGCCTCGATGGCGCCACTCTACCATCTTCGTACGATTGACTACAAGGTCAATTCGGGGACCCAAGTCGGGGTTCGCGACCGAGTGCGTCGAGCGCGACGCAGCCTTCCGGATGGACGACCACGGGGTTGAGCTCGAGCAGGTCGAGCCCGGATTCGAGCAGGAGCGACCCGGTCGCGGCCGCGAGCCGGGCGGCAGCGGCGAGATCGACCGGCTCACGGCCGCGTCCGCCCGCGAGCGCGGCGGCCCCCCGCAGCGAGAGGATCGCCTTCTCGACCCGCTCGGCGTCCGCGGGCAGCGGCACGATCGCGACGTCGTCGAGGGCCTCCGTCCAGATCCCTCCGAGGCCGACCACCAGCGCCGGAACGACCGCGTCGGCGCGCGCGGCGATCAGAAGCTCGACGCCCGGCGGCGCCATTCGCTCCACCAGGACGCGGCCGCCATCGGCCTCCGCCAATGAGGAGAGCTCGCGATATGCGGCGCGCGCCTCCTCGCCCGTCCGCAGATCGAGCCGCAGCGCACCCGCGTCGCTCTTGTGGCGCAGCTCGGGGGCCGCGAGCTTCAGCGCCACCGGGCCGCCGAGCTCCTTCACCGCGACGGCGCACTCGTCCTCGCTCGCGACCACCCGACCCTCCGGCACCGCGATCCCGGCGCCTCGCAAAAGCTCCTTCGCCTCGATCTCGTCCAGCCAGCCGTCGGCGTCCGGCTCGGCGTCCGGATCGCCCGGCCGCCCCCGCGCGGCGGCCGACGCGATCGCCCGCAGGCGGCCTGGGTCCCCGGCGTCGAGCCGCAACGCCCGCGCGCAGGCCAGCGCCGTCCGCAGGCCCGCCACCACCGGCACGCCGCGATCCGCCAGCTCGCCGCTGGCCGTGTCGTCGATCAGGTCCGGGAGGGTGGAGGCGACCAGGGTGGCGGCCTCGGCCTCCGCCGCGCCGGCGACGATCCCGGCCCGGACCGCGGCCCAGGTGGCGGCCGCCTCCGGCGCCAGGCCCTGGGGATGGTCATAGAGGATCAGGAGCTGGTCGATCGCGGGGTCGGCCCCGACCGTGACCGTGATCCGGCGCAGTAGGTCGGTGTCGCCCCAGATCATCGCCGTGTAGTCGAGCGGGTTGCCGATCGTCGCCGCCGAGGGCAACAGCTCCGCCAGTTCCTCGCGGGTCGCGGCGGCCAGCTCGGGCAGCCCCGTGCCGAGGCGGGCGGCCTCGTCGGCGGCGATGCTGGAGTCGCCGCCCGAGCAGGTGAGGATCGCGAGCCCGCCGTCGCCGCGCGGCCGCGCGCGCCGCTCGGCCAGAACCCGGGCGAGCTCCAGCAGCTCGTGCGGGTCCGCGGCCCAGGCGCCGCCGGCCTCATCGACCAGGGCGCGGAAGACCCTCTGGTCGCCCGCGACCGCCCCCGTATGCGCGGAGGCCGCCCGCGCCCCCGCCTCGGAGGCGCCCACCTTCAGCACGGCGACCCTGACGCCGCGCTCGGCGCAGCGCGCCAGCGACTCGGCGAGGCGAGCGCCGTCTCCATCCTCCTCCAGGAACAGCGCCACCGAGCGGACGCCCTCGCGCTCGGAGATCGCCGCCAGCCAGTCGCTGGCGTCGAGGACGGCTTGGTTGCCGGTGGAGAGGACCGTGTGGTAGCGGATCCCGCGGCGAGAGCCGAGCGCGTTGACCGCCACGTTGCCGCTCTGGGAGATCATCGCGACGCCGCCGGGCTCGAGCGGCGGCACCGAGTCCCCCCACATCGGCGCCCGCGAGCTGACCGCGAAGATCCCGTTGCCGTTCGGGCCGCACAGCGGCAGCCCGCCGGCGAGGGCCGCGTCGCGGAGCTCCCGCTCCAGACTCCGGCCCTCGTCGATTTCGCCGAACCCGGCCGAGATCACGACAGCGCCGCCGCAGCCGCGGGCGACCGCGTCGGCGATCACCGCCGGCACCCCCTCGGCTGGGATCGCAACCACCACCGCGTCGACCGGCTCGGGGAGGTCGGTCACGGACGGGACGCACGGCCGGCCGTGCACCTCGGTGCGGCGCGGATTCACGCCCCACACATCGCCCTCGAATCCGGCCCGGGCCAGGTTGCGAAGCACGATGTCGGCGTAGCCGCCGGGCCGGTCGTTGGCCCCGACCACGGCGATCGAGCGCGGCTCGAGCAGTGGGGTCGGGTCTGGGGCTGACGCGGGCGGGCTCAAGGGCTGGAATGCCGTCCTGAAGTCGAGCCTAGTGCAGGATCCTCTCCACGCCGCGGCGCTCGAGGCCGCGGGCGACGATCAGCCGCTGGATCTCGCTGGTGCCCTCCCAGATGCGGTCGACGCGCAGCTCGCGCAGCAGGCGCTCGGCGACGTTCGAGCGCATGTAGCCCCGCCCCCCGAAGGCCTGCACGCAGCGGTCGGCGCAGCGCCAGGCGGCCTCACTGGTGAACAGCTTGGCCATGGAGGCCTTGTGGTGGACGAGCTTCGGGTCCGCGCCGGAATCGGCCAGCGAGGCCACGGTCAGGGTCAACAGGCGGCCTGCCGCGGCATCCGCGGCGGAGTCCGCGAGCGGAAACGACACACCCTGGTGGTCGTAGATCCGGGCGCCGCCCTGCTCGCGTTCCACTGCCCAGGCCACGGTCTCGTCCAGCAGACGCCAGATCGCGCCGCCGCAACGGGCCGCGATCGCCAGGCGCTCCTCGGTGAACCAGGAGCGCTGGAGCTCGTCGGCGCCGCCCACGCCACCGATCAGCTCGTCCTCGGCGACCTCGACGTCGCGAAAGCGGATCGTGGGGTGTCCCTCGGGATAGTTGTGGGTGAAGGCGGGGTTGTCGACGATTTCGACACCCGGCCGGTCGCGGTCGACGACGAAGATCGTGGGCAGCCGCTCCGTTCCGTCGACCACGTTGGCCACCACCAGATAGACGGAGGCAACGTCGCCCGCGGTCACGAACCACTTCTCCGCGTTGAGCCTGAAGCCGGCCTCGGTGCGATGGGCGGTGGCCGTGATCGCGGACGGGTCCGAGCCGGCGTCGCGCTCGGTCACCGCATACGCGTCCTTGAGCTCGCCGCGGAGCGCGGGCCGAAGGTAGCGGTCGATCTGCTCGGCGCTGCCGTGAGCCCAGACGTTGTAGGCGTTCGGCACGTGCCAGTGGATCGCGTTGGTGGTCCGCCCGTACTGCTCCTCGACCAGCGCCCACTCGAGCCGAGTCCACCCCTGCCCGCCGTGCTCGGCGGCGTGCAGGCCGCCGTTCAGCCCCGCGTCGATCCCCTCGCGCTTGACCTGGGCGACCACCTCGTCTGAGAGACGCCCGGCCCGACGCTCGGCCTCCTCCTCCAAGGGCATCAAGACGTCCTCGGCGAAGCGGCGCGCTCGTTCCCGCAGCGCCAGCGCTCCCTCGTCGACCTCGAACGGAGTCGCGCCCGGAATGCCAGGCGCCTCGGCGAGCGACTTGACCTCCATCGGCTCCGCAGACTAACATGCGATTGACTACAAGGTCAACCCGAGACCAGTCAGGAGGCCAAGCGTGGGCACCCAGCCGCAGACACGAATCGAGCTCGAGCTCGACCCTCGCGAAATCGAGGCGACGCTCCAACCCGTGGAGCGGGCCACGATGCTGCCGCCACGAGCCTTCACCGATCCAGCCGTTCTGGACTGGGAGCTGGAGACGATGTTCCGCGGCTGGGCGTGCGTGGGGCATGCCTCCCTGGTGGCCGAGCCGGGGAGCTACCTGATGCGCGAGATCGGCACCGACAGCGTCGTCGTGATGGGAGCGGAGGATGGCCGTCCCCGGGCTTTCCTCAACGTCTGCCGGCATCGTGGCTCGCGGCTGATCGAGGACTTCGAGGGGAGCGTCCGCCGCCGCGTCCAGTGCCCCTACCACGGCTGGTCCTACGGGTTCGACGGCGAGCTCAAGGCCGCCCCCCACATGGACGGGGTTGAGAACTTCGACCCCTCGTGCTGGGGCCTGATCCCGGTTCGCGTCGCCACCGTGGGTGGCTTGGTCCTCGTCGACCTGAGCGGCGACGCCCCCGACGTCGGACTCCCATCTGGGTGAGCTCGCCGGCCACCTGGAGCGGTACCGCGTCGGCGAGCTGCGTCGCGCCGGCCAGATCGACTACGAGGTCGGCGCCAACTGGAAGGCTCTGGCCGAGAACTACAGCGAGTGCCTGCATTGCCCCGGCGTCCATCCGGAGCTCAACCGCCTCAGCCACTATCTGAGCGGCGAGGTGCTGGAGGGCGCCGGCGCCTGGTGTGGCGGCTCGATGACCCTGAGCGAGGGCGCCTCGACCATGGGGCGCGAGGGAGGTCACGTGCACCCGCGCCCGCCGATCGACGGCCTCTCCGGCCAGGATCTGAGCTCCGTCCTCTACTTCGTGCTGTTCCCGAACGCGCTCGTCTCCATGCACCCGGACTACGTGATGCTGCACACCCTTTGGCCGCGCGCGGCGGATCGCACCGACGTGGTCTGCGAGTGGCTCTTCGAGCCGGCGACGATCGCGGCCGACGGCTTCGACCCCTCGGACGCGATCGACTTCTGGGACCAGGTCAACCGCGAGGACTGGCGCGTCTGCGAGCTGACCCAGCTGGGGGTGCGAAACCGCGGCGCCGTGGCCGGTCGCTACTCGGCCGAGGAGGACGACGTGCACTCGTTCGACGTGATGGTGGCCAGCCGCTACATGGAGGCGCTTCGTGAGCGCGAGGAGGTGACGGCGTGAACGAGATCGCGGCCAAGTTGGGGGAGGTCGGCCTGCCCGAGCCCGTGGCGGAGCTCGCGAAGCGCGACTGGGACGCGATCGTGGTCGGCGGCGGCCACAACGGGCTCACCGCCGCCGCCTACCTGGCGCGGGCGGGGCGCTCCGTTTGCGTGCTGGAGCGCCGGGAGCGCCTGGGCGGCGCCTGCACCCTCGAGCGGCCCTTCTCCGACGAGCGATTCGTCGTCAGCCCGTGCGCCTACGTGGTCGGCCTGCTCGACGACCTGGTGATCCGGGAGCTCGAGCTCGAGCGGCGCGGCCTTCGCTACTGGATGGCGGATCCCAACCTGTGGGTGCCGTTCGACGACGGCACCGCGTTCGGGCAATGGCTCGACCACTCCCGCACCCAGGCCAACCTGGAGGAGCTGGGCGTCTCCGCGGCCGACATCGAGGGCTACTGGGCCTACGAGGAGCTGTTCGACGAGGTCCGGCGCAAGCTGCGCCAGGGCCAACGGGACACCTGGGTGGGCGAGGCGCCCACCCGCGCCGAGATCGAGGAGCTGCTCGGCTCCGACCGCACGATGATCGACCTCCTCTTCGAGGCCTCGATCGCCGACGTGCTCGATGACCACCTGTCCGACGAGCGCCTCAAGACCGCCCTGTTCGGCCAGGGGATCATCGGCACCTGGGGCGGGCCGAAGGACCCCGGCACGGCCTCGATCAAGCTCATGCACTTCCAGGGCGACATGGGAGGCCAGGGCCCGCTTTGGGGGTACGTCGAGGGCGGGATGGGGATGGTGAGCTTCGCGATCGCCGACGCGGCGCGCGAGGCCGGCGCGGTCCTTGCCTGCGGGGTCCCCGTCGCCGAGATCGTCCCCGGCCAGGGCGTCACCCTGGAGGACGGCACCTCGCTGCGCTCGGGCATCGTGATCTCGAACGCCGACCCGAAGCGAACCCTCGGCATGCTCGGCGGGCAGGAGGTCGACCCCGCCTACCGCGAGCGGCTGGAGGGCTGGAAGGTCCGCAGCCCGGTGGTCAAGTTCAACGCCGCGCTCGAGCGCCTGCCGGACTGGAGCGCCGCTCCGGGCGCGGAGTGGCCGGCGCGGGCGACGATCGACGTCACCGGCACGATCGAGGAGGCGCAGCGCGCCTTCGAGGAATGCGAGCGCGGCGAGCCGGCCGTGGCCTTCGGCGAGATCTACTTCCAGACCGGCTTCGACCCCAGCCCCGCGCCGGAGGGCAAGCACCTGATGAGCGTCTTCGGGCAGTACGCGCCCTACGCGCTTTCGGACGGCGATTGGGAGTCCCGCCGCGAGGCGGTCGCGCGCCAGTTCATCGACCTGATCGACCGCTTCGCCCCCGGCTTCGAGGATTGCCTGGTCGAGTACGAGGTCCTCGGCCCCCCGGACATCGAGTCGCGGATCGGGCTCACCGGAGGCAACATCTTCCAGGGCGAGGTGACGCCTGACCAGATGTGGGAGGGCAGGCTGGCGGCGCGAACGCCGGTGAGCGGCCTCTACATGTGTGGGGCCGCCACCCATCCCGCCGGGAGCGTCATCGCGCTCAACGGGCGGAACGCCGCCGCCGCCGTGCTCGCCGACGTGGGCGTGGCCCTGGCGGCCGCATAGGCAGAAGGGGTCCGCCTTGGCCTCTACCGTCGTCCCCGTGTCGCAGAGCACCCGGGAGCGGATCCTCGAGGCCGCCTGCGACCTGATCGCCGCTCAGGGCATCGACGAGGTGAGGATCGCCCGCGTGGCGATGAGGGCCGGCGCGTCAACGGCGCTTGTGCACCACTACTTCTCTACCCGCGAGGAGCTGCTCGAGCAGGCGCTCATCCACTCCTTCGAGCTGGTCGGCGAGGGTCGCTTCCCCGACGGGGACGGCCAGGCCGAGTCGGCGACCGCCGGCCTGGCCCGGGCGATCAGCGAGTGCCTGCCCGAGCCGGGCCGTCCCCACCGTGACTGGGTGCTCTGGGTGGAGCTGTGGCTGCGCGCTGTGCGCGAGCCGGGCCTGCGCCCGGTCGCGGCGCGGCTGTATGAGCGTTACCGCAGGTGGATGGAGGCGCTGATCCGAGCCGGCATCGAAAGCGGAGAGTTCCGCTCCGACGTCGACGTTGGCGCCGTCGCGGACCTGGCCATGGCCTTGCTCGACGGGGTGGGGGTCCGAGCGCTGATCGACGACCCCGCGATGGACGTCGGGGCGGCTCATGCCCTGGTCGCCCAGCGCCTGGCGCCGCAGCTCGGAATCGAGGCCGCGGCGCTGTTGCGCGTGGTGTAACTTGAACGAAGGTTCAACTTTCGGTAGCGACTGAGGAGAGAGGATGGGCCGCGACCGTTGAGTCCGCGCCCGCAGATCGATCACATCCGCAAGCCGCAGCTCCTGGCTGCCGCCGCTGAGGTGATCAGCGAGCGCGGACTCGGCTCAACTCGGGTCGCCGACGTCGCCGAGCGGGCGGGGACCAGCCCACCGGCCGTCATCTACTGGTTCGGGTCGAAGGACGACCTGCTCACCAGCGCGCTCACCTTCGACGAGGACCGCTTCTACGGCGCCATCACCGAGCGCCTCGCCGGGCTCGAGCGCCCTCGCGACCGGCTCCGCGCGCTGATCGAGGCCTGCGCGGCGGAGTACGACTGCAGGCTGTGGATCGAGCTCTGGGGCAGGGCCCTTCGGGACCAGGGCGCGGCCCTTGCCCGCCGCCGGCTCGACGATCGCTGGCGCGACCGGATCGCCGAGGTCGTCCGCGCCGGCCAAGAGCTGGGCGAGTTCGCCGGGGACGACGGGGACGACGTGGCCGCGATCATCGCCTCGCTTTTGGATGGGCTGGCCCTGCAGGCGACCCTGGGGGACCCCGGGATCTCGCCGGAGCGGATGCGAGACCTGGCCGTCGGCACCGCGGAGCTGCTGCTCGGCTGCGAGCTGCCGGCGCTGGATCGGGAGGCCCTCGCCGTGGCCCCCGGAGGCGGAACGACGTGACGCTGGGGTGGGACCGGCTCACGCGGCGCGACCTGCTGCGGGCCGGCGCCGGTGGGGCTCTCGCCGCCTACGGCCTCGCGGGCTGCGGGATCGGGCCCGGCATCCGGGGGGACGTCAACCGGGTGATCGAGCCGAAGGTGGACGGCGACCTCTACTACTTCAACTACTCCCAGTACATCAACCCGGCGCTCGTGAAGGACTTCGAGAAGCGCTACGACGTGCGGGTGATCGAGTCGTACTTCGACTCGATGGAGGGGATGTTGGCGAAGCTCCGGGCGGGCAACGCCTACGACGTGATGTTCCCCACCGCCGAGTACGTGCAGCGGCTGATTCAGCAGGAGCAGTTGCTGCGGATTCCGCGCGACAAGCTCGAGAACCTCGACAACATCTACGGCTATTTCGACGATCCGTGGTACGACCCCGCCTCCGCGCACTCGGTTCCCTACGCGCTCTACATCACCGGGATCGGCTACCGGGCGGACATCCTGGACAACATGACCGGCTCCTGGGACGACCTGGGCAACGAGGAGGCGGCGGGGCGGATCTACGTGCTCGACGACTATCAGGAGGCGCTCGCCGCGGGCAACCTGCGCAACGGCTACGACATGAACACCGTCGTGGAGTCGGAGCTGGACGCGACCAAGGACTGGCTGGTGGACCTGAAGCCGCTTCTGCGCGGCTTCTCGGTGGACACGATCACGACCATGTCGAGCGGCAACGCGTGGATCCAGCACCTGTGGAACGGGGACATCATCAACATCCGCTACCGGGTCGACGACCCAGACGCGTACCAGTTCCAGAAGATCGAGCAGGACGGGTTCCCGGTCGGCAGCGACGCGTTCGTGATCCCGGTCAACTCAGAGCACCCGGGCACGGCGCTCTTGTTCATCGATTTCATGCTCGACCCCAAGAACGCCGCCAAGAACGTCAGCTGGAACGGCTACCCGCAGCCCAACCACGGCCAGGACGAGACCTTCCAGGAGCTGGCCAAGGGCGACCCGAACATCGTCGTCACCGTCGACGACCTCGAGGGCGGTGAGCAGTTCGCCAACCTCCCCCAGGAGGACCGCGAGCTGTGGACCAACACGTTCCTCGAGGTGAAGGCCAGTTAAGTTGGCAGCGAGCGCGAAGCGCGAGGTGACTGGCAGGTGGGTTTCTGATGTCTGAGAACCGCTTCGCGCACTGGATGCTGGCCCCGGCGGGGCTGTGGCTGCTGCTGCTGTTCGCGGTCCCGCTCGGGATCCTCTTGGCGGTCTCGCTGGGGACGACGGACCCTGTGTACCAGGCGGTCTACGGCTGGCACCCGGGGAACTTCGCCGACGTGTTCGACCCGCTGTTCGCGCCCGTGCTGCTGCGCTCGGTCGGCTACGCGCTCGCGACCGTTGTGCTCTGCCTGCTGATCGGCTACCCGATCGCCTACTACATCGCCCGCTTCGGCGGTCGCTGGAAGACGCTCTTGATCGCGTTAGTGGTGCTGCCGTTCCTGGTCAACTACCTGGTTCGCACCTACGCCTGGGTGGCGATCCTCTCCGACGAGGGCCTGGTGAACGGGATCCTCGCCGACATCGGCGTCACCGAGAACGGGGTTCGCTTCGTCAACACGTCTTGGGCCGTGATCGGCGGCCTCGTATACGGCTACCTGGCGTTCATGATCCTGCCGCTGTACGCGGCACTCGACCGCATGGACCCCTCCCTGATCGAAGCCGGCAAGGACCTCTACGGGAGCCGCTGGCAAACCTTCTGGCACGTCACCTGGCCGGCGGCCTTCCAGGGGGTGGCCGCCGGTTGCGTACTGGTCTTCCTCCCCGCCGTCGGTGACTTCATCTCCGCCCAGCTGCTCGGCGGCCCGGACACGTACATGGTCGGGAACCTGATCCAGCAGCAGTTCCTCGAGGCCCAGAACTGGCCCTTCGGCGCCGCGCTCACGGTCGTGATGATGGCCTTCCTGCTGATCTGGATGCTGATCTACGTGCGCTCCGCGGCGCGGGCATCCCGGGAGGCAGTGACTTGATGAGGAGCTTTAGCTCCGAAACAGGCATGTCAGGGCGCCGCAGGCGCCCGCAAGAGATTCAAGAGATGAGGTGCAACCCATGAGCGCTCAGGGATGGGCCGCGAGGTTGCCAGGGGTGCGGCGACGCGCCGGGCGCCGGCGCGACTTCGACCGTCCCGTCTTCCTGCGGGCGTTCTTCTTCGTCTTCGTGTTCTTCACCTTCGCGCCGCTGGCGATCGTGGCGCTGTTCTCGTTCAACTCCACTCCCTCGCTGCAGAACTTCTCCGGGTTCAGCCTGCAGTGGTACGACGAGTTCTTCAGCAGCTACAGCCTGCGCCAGTCGCTGATCGCCAGCATCGAGATCGGCGTGGTGACGATGATCGTCGGGACGGTGCTCGGCACCAGCCTCGCCTTCGCGCTCGTTCGCGCCCGCTCGCGGGTCGCGCAGTCCAGCAACGTGCTTATGCTGATCCCGCTCGTTACCCCTGAGATCGTCGCCGGTGTTTCCGCGCTGGTGCTGTTCACCCAGATCGGCACGGAGCTCTCGCTGCTCACGATCATGATCGCCGAGATCACCTTCTCGATCTCGTTCGTGACCGTGATCGTGCGGGCGCGGCTGTCGACATTGAACCGCGAGGTGGAGGAGGCTGCGCTGGACCTCGGTGCCACCCGCATGCAGACGGTTCGCCTGGTCGTGCTCCCCGCGCTGTGGCCGGCGATCATCGCCTCGGCACTGCTCATCTTCGCCCTCAGCTTCGACGACTTCGTGATCGCGTTCTTCACCACGGGCGAGTCCCCGACGCCGCTGCCGGTCCAGATCTACTCCTCGATTCGCTTCGGGGTGACGCCCACGATCAATGCGATCGGGACCCTGATGCTCGCGATCTCGTTCCTGTTCGTCGCCTTGGCCATCATCCTGCCGCGCGTGCTGGGGCACCGTGAGGACGAGAACGTGTTGATTGGAAGGGAGGCCGCATGACCGCAGACCGCACGACCACCGACGCGACCGTTCTTGGCGCCGCCGCCGGCGACGCGGCCGGCCGGGAGGCCATCCGCTTCGAAGGCGTCAGCAAGCGCTTCGGCTCCACGGTGGCGGTCGACGACCTCACGCTGTCGGTCCGGCGCGGCGAGTTCTTCTCGCTGCTCGGGCCCTCCGGATGTGGAAAGACGACCACCCTGCGAATGGTGGCCGGCTTCGAGCAGCCGACCGAGGGGAGGGTGTACCTGGAGGGCGAGCCGGTGGATGACGTCCCCCCGTACTCGCGGAACGTCAACACGGTGTTCCAGAGCTACGCCCTGTTCGAGCATCTCGACGTTGAGGGAAACGTCGCCTTCGGTTTGAAGCGCCGCAAGGTGCCCGCTGACGAGATCCGCGCCCGCGTGGCCGAGGCGCTCGAGCTCGTCCAGCTCACCGGCCGGGAGGGCGCAAAGCCGCGCCAGCTCTCGGGCGGGCAGATGCAGCGCGTGGCGCTCGCCCGCGCGCTCGTCAATCGCCCCGCGGTGCTGCTGCTCGACGAGCCGCTCGGAGCTCTCGACCTGAAGCTGCGCAAGCAGATGCAGGTCGAGCTGAAGGAGATCCAGCGCGAGGTCGGGATCACCTTCCTCTACGTCACCCATGACCAGGAGGAGGCGCTTGCGATGTCCGACCGGATCGCGGTTATGGACGAGGGCGCGGTGCAGCAGCTCGGCCCGCCCGAGGAGATCTACGAGAGCCCCCAGAAGACCTTCGTCGCCGGGTTCATCGGCGTCTCCAACCTGCTCCCGGCCACGGTGGAGGGCGTTGGCGTGCGCCTTCAGACGGGTCAGCTCCTACCGTCGGCTCTTCCCGATGGCTGCGAGGATGGCGCCTCGGTTTACTGCTCAGTGCGCCCGGAGAAGATCTTCCTGGACGACATCGAGGAAGGCATGGTTTCGGTGGAGGGCGAGATCGTGGAGCGGATCTACCTGGGCACGACTACCCAGGTGATCGTTCAGTTGGCGCCCGACGTGCGGGTGGTCGCCCTTGAGCAGAACACCGCTCGCTCGCGTGCCGACGACCGCTGGGAGATCGGCCATCGCGTCCGGCTCGGATGGCACCCGGAGCACGCGCGGGTGCTTCGCTAGGGCCTGGTGGCCGTCTCGGCGGCCACCCCGCCCCGGGCTCCCGTGGCGCCCTCCTCCTCGCGGGTGAGGCGGTGGGCGAGGTAGACGGGGATGATCGAGATCGCGATCACCAGCACCGCGACGACGTTGATGATCGGCAGCTGGCTGGCGCGGAAGAGGTTGTTGAAGATCCATATCGGCAGCGTCTCGACGGCGGCGCCGGCCGTGAACCTGGTGACGATGATCTCGTCGAATGACAGCGCGAAGGCGAGCAGCGCGCCGGCCACGAGCGCGGTGCGCATGCCGGGCAGGGTCACGTAGCGAAACGTCTGCCAGGTGTGCGCGCCGAGGTCCGCCGACGCCTCCTCGAGCGAGGTCGAGACGCGCCGCAGGCGAGCGACGACGTTGTTGTAGACGAGGACGATGCAGAAGGTCGCGTGACCGACGACCACCGTGAACAGGCTGAGGTCGATGCCCATCACCTGCGTGAAGGTGTCGTTGAGGGCGATCCCGGTGACGATTCCCGGCAGCGCGATCGGCAGGACGACGATGAAGGAGATCGTCTCCCGCCCGAAGAAGCGGTGACGGGAGACGGCGAGCGACGCCAGGGTGCCGAGGACGATCGCGATCGCGGTCGCCACGAGCCCCGCTTTGATCGAGGTTGCAAACGCGTCGCGGGCACCGGTGTTGTCGATCGCTTTGCCGAACCAGTCCGCGGTCAGGCCGTCGGGCGGCCACGCGAGCGTCCGGCCCGCGTTGAAGGCATAGATCCCGATCACGATCAGAGGCACGTAGATGAAGGCCAGGGTCATCGCGACGCCGGCACGGAGAAGCAGTTGGGAGCGCCTCGACAGCCTCATCGCCAATCACCTGCGGCGGCTTCGCCGCCTGACCAGCCAGTTTCGGTGCTAAAGCACCTCATCTCACAAATGCTCGAAGGCCCCGAGCCGGCGGGCGAGGAGCAGGTAGAGGACCATGACCACGATCGGCACCACCGCGAAGGCCGAGGCCAGCGGCTGGTTGGTGGTGATGTTGGCGTAGACGACGTTGCCGATGAACTGGGTGCTGGAGACCAGCTCGGGCGTGATGTAGTCGCCCAGCGTCAGCGAGAACGTGAAGATCGAGCCGGCGACGACGGCGGGGAAGGCGAGCGGCAGGATCACCCGCCGGAAGGTCGTGAACGGCCTTGCCCCCATGTCCTCCGAGGCGCTCAGCAGCGAGTTCGGGATGCGCTCCAGTCCGGCGAAGATCGGGATGATCATGAAAGGCAGCCAGAGGTAGCTCATCACCAGCCAAACCGCGACGTTTCCGTACCCCGGCCCGCTGGCACCCAGCGGATCCAGCGCCCAGTTGAGCACTCCGCCCTCGGAGAGGATCGTGCGCCAGGCGTAGACCTTGACCAGGTAGCTCGACCACAACGGCATCAGCACCGCGACCACGAGCAATGCCTTCATTCGCCGGCTGGCGACCTTCGCCATGTAGAAGGCGATCGGGAAGGCGAGCAGAGCGTCGGTGATCGTGACCAGGGCAGCGATCAGGATCGTGCGGCCAGCGATCTGGCGATAAACAGGCTCGTCCGTCAGGATCTGGAAGTTGTCGAGGCTGAACGTCCGCTCGACCTCGCCGCTGACCGCGCCGACCTGCCAGAACGCCGCAACCAGCATGACGGCGAGCGAGCCCAGGTAGCCGATGACCAGCCAGCCGATCGGCCCCGCCAACAGGGCCCCGACCTGGAGCCTCGGCCGTCCGTGGAAGAGGTCGGCGAGCCTGCGGCCCGCCGACCTCTTCGGCGCTGACGCGAGCGCGTCAGCGGCTTCCATGGATGCGTTCCTTGATCAGAGTGAAGCCGACTGCATCACCCCTTGATCTCGGTCCACGCCTGGACCCACGCGTTGTAGTCCTTGCAGGCCTCCCCCCGGTCGTCGCCGCAGTCCGCAATGGGCGTCTTCCAGTAGTAGACCCGCGACCAGAACTCCGTGTTGGCGGCGTTGTAGTCCTTGCAGTGGCTCGCCGTCCCGAAGTACTGGGGCGGCAGGTCACCGATCAGGTCGCAGGACCTGCTCTGTGCCGGGGCCTCGCCGAAGTACGCCGCCACCTTGGCATTGGTCTCCGGGCTGATGATGTGGTCCATCCACAGGTACATGCAGTTCGGGTTGGCCGCCTCCGAACTGAGCATCCAGGTATCGGACCATCCCGTCGCGTCCTCCTCCGGCAGGAAGCCCTGGTTCGCGGGAGTGCTCGCCACGGGCTCACCCTCGCCCGACAGGGTCAGGTACTGGTACTGCCACGTCGTGCCGACCGTGGAGTCGTCGTTCGTGAACGATGAGATCTGCTTCGCGAAGTCGTGCCAGTACTCGCCGACATTCGCCTGCTGCTGCTTCAGTAGATCGACAGCGGCATTGAACTGATCCTCGTCCAGCTCGTAGGGATCGTCGATCCCCAGATCGGGCTGGTGCGTCTTCAGGTACAGGGCCGCGTCCGCGATGTAGATCGGGTCGTCGTAGACGCTGAGCTGGCCCTTGTACTTCGACGACTCCGCAGGATCGAGGAGCGGCGCCCAGGTGCTGCCGTCGATGTCGGAGGCTTGCTCCGTGTTCCAGATCAACAGGTTTGCCCCGCGACCGTGTGGGGTGCCGTAGTTGTCGCCGTCGAACGTGTTGTAGTCGGTGTCCTTGAGGTCCTCGAACACGGTCTCGTAGTTCGGGACCAGGTCGAGGTTGACCGGGTCGACGTCGCCGCCCTCGTACAGGCGGACGCTCGCGTTCCCGGACGCCGAGACCCCGTCGTACTGACCGGTCCGCATCAGCTCGACCGCCTCGTCGGAGGTGCCGAAGACCTTCACGTTGACCTGGCAGCCCGAATCCTTCTCGAAGTCGCTGATCCAGTCGACCTCGGGATCGTTGGAGCCGTCCTCGCAGTAGCTGGGCCAGCAGAGCAGATTCAGCTCGCCTTCGGGCTCGCCGACCTCGCTCAGGGCCTCGCCGCCACCGCCATCGTCGTCGTCTCCACCGCAGCCGGCCGCGAACGCGACCATGAATGCCAGCAGGGCGACGACGATGAGCCAGGCGACGCGGGCGGGATTTCTCGCTCGTATCGATCTCATGCGTCATCTCCTCTCTCACCGGCCGCGACGGCGACCGTGTGCTCGGGCCGCCATCCGACGACCACCTCCCGACCCGCCAGCTCGAGCGCGTCCGCGGAGGACGTCTCGAGGTTCTGGCGGACGACTTGAAGCTCCCCGCCATCGTCGAGCTGGACGAGGTACCGGGTCACCATGCCCGCGTAGGCGACGTTCCGGATCACGCCGTGCTCGGTGTGCAGCTCGGCGCCCTCCTCGGTCGCCTCCAGCAGCCTGATCTTCTCGGGCCGCACCGTGAACCGCCTGCCGTTGCGCTCGAGCATGTTGGAGACGCCCACGAAGCCGGTCACGAACCGAGTCGCCGGCCGCTCGTAGATCTCGGCCGGCGATCCCACCTGCTCCACTCGTCCCTCGTTCAGGACGGCGATCCGGTCGCTCATCGTCAGCGCCTCGTCTTGGTCGTGGGTGACGTAGATGAAGGTGATCCCGACGTCGCTCTGGATCCCCTTCAGCTCCACCTGCATCTGCTCGCGGAGCTTCAGGTCGAGCGCTCCCAGCGGCTCGTCGAGCAGCAGCACCCTGGGGCGGTTGACGATCGCCCGCGCCAGCGCGACCCGCTGGCGCTGGCCGCCCGACAGCTCGCCCGGCTTGCGCGACTCGAAGCCCGGCAGCCGGACCATCTCCAGCGCCTCGGAGGCGCGGCGCGCCCGCTCGGCCCGCGGGACCTTCTGGACGCGCATCCCGTACTCCACGTTCTCGGCCACTGTCATGTGCGGAAACAGCGCGTAGTCCTGGAACACGGTGTTCACCTCGCGGTCGTATGGGGGGATGCCGGTTACGTCGCGCCCGGCCAGCTCGACCACCCCGGCGTCGGGCTGCTCGAAGCCCGCCACCATTCGCAGCGTTGTCGTCTTTCCGGAGCCGGAGGGGCCCAACATGGTGAAGAACTCGCCCCGGGCGATCTGGAGGTCGACCGCGGCCACGGCGACCACCTCGCCGTAACTCTTCCGAAGGCCCGAGAGGCGGACGTCGGGTGGCTCGGCAGCGGCTGCGCCGGGCGGCTCGGTGGACATCTCGGCGGGCTGCCCACGCCCCCGGTCGTCAACGGTGATGGCTGCGGTGTCCTCCACTTGGAAAAGACGCGACGGGTCGCGCCCCCTGCGAGAAGCTATACCACGAGCCAGTCAGGGGGTGACTCGGGGTGGACAATCCTCGCCCGCGCGCTTGGCCGATGGGGCTTCGCGAGCCGTTCAGGGGGCCGAAAGCCCCGGCCGGCGGCCGGGGCTTTCGCGCTTGTCCCGAAAACGAGCCGCCCGAGGTAGTGGAGGCGGCTCTATGTGGCGGGCCGGCCTAGAAGCGGCCCTTGTGACGTTTGCGGTAGCCCGCGCCCGAGCGCATCTCCTTGCTCCAGCCCGGACCCGCACCCTTGGTCATCGAGGTGTCGAATCGCAGCCCGGCGACCGTCATGTAGACATGACCCGGGTTCGAGAAGACCGTGATCCACTTGCCCTTGCGCGCCCGGCCCCAGTGCATGAAGTCGCCGGAGGCCATCGGGCTGCGGACGAAGCGGCCACCGTGGAGGGCGTAGCTGACCGAGCCCGAGCAGTCGTAGCACTTGGACTTGAAGCTGCCATGGCCGCCGCCGTAGCAGTAGCCCTTGCCCCTGGCGATCTTGTTCGCGGCTTCGATCACGCCGACGACGCGCGCCGGGGCGTTCGAGGGCGGAATCGCCTTGCCGTGGACGAGCCTGGCCTTGCCGGGCCGGCCTTGCGAGTTCGAGGTGCCCGTGCCGCCGTCGCCCGCCTGTGCGGGAGCGACCGGGTACGTCGCGAGCGCCGCCGCCGCGAGGACGAGCGCCATGGTGAGCTTCGTGTGCGAGCGAGCCTTGTCGTGGGTACGCAAGAACCAGTCTCCTTCGTCGGCCTACGGGGTTAGCTGTCGGGCTGGCGCTAAAGGAGCCTGCGCCCCCACCGAAGGTGGGTTCGCCCCATTGGTTGGTTTCCCCGCTCCCCGCCCGATCAGGGCGGAGATTCGGCGTACCGGCTATGGATCGCGCGGCAGACTACACCATTCGCTAGACGTTTGCAGACACCTTCTTAACATTTGTGCCTGGCGGGCGCCCAAGCGAGAACGCTGTCCTGCCGCGACCCCGGATACCGGGGTCAGAGCAGGAGGGCAGCCACAATCAGCTTGCGGCCGAGGCGCGATGCGCCGGGTTGGCCTCCGCCCAGGCGACGATCCGGTGGGAGTCCGAGATCACCTCGCCCTGGTCGGTGACCAGGACGGGGACGGTTCTTTGCCCGGACAGCTCCTCAACCTCCTTGCGCCCCTGTGTCATCAGATGCATGAAGCGCGGCCCGATGCCGAGCCCCCGGACCTTGACCACCTCGGGGTCGTGGCCGGCCATCCTGAGGGCCTGATACGCGTTGTGGCACGGGTGCCCGCCCGGGCGGATCGTCTGGAACGTGCCCCAGCAGATGTAGAGCTTCACCGGCGGAGCGTATCCGTTAGCTTCCGTCCATGGAGCTCGCGGGCAAGAGAGCGCTCCTGACCGGGGCCACCGGCGGGCTCGGGCGCGCGATCGCCGGCGCACTGGCCGACCGGGGGGCCACGCTCGTGCTGAGCGCCCGCAACGAAGACGCCCTGCGTGAGCTTGCCGAATCGCTGCCGGGCGAGCACCGGATCGCCCCGGCCGACCTCGCCGGGGAGGGGGCCGCGGAGCGGCTGGCCGCGGACGCCGGCGAGGTGGACTGCCTGGTGGCGAACGCCGCTCTGCCGGCTACGGGAATGATCGAGAGCTTCTCACCGGAGGAGGTGATTCGGGCGCTACGGGTCAACTTCGAGGCCCCGATCATGCTCGCTCGGGAGCTGGCGCCACCGATGAGGGAGCGCGGCGACGGGCACCTCGTCTTCGTCTCCTCGCTGGCCGGCAAGGCGCCCAGCCCGCGCTCGGCGATCTACTCCGGGACCAAGTTCGGGCTGCGCGGCTTCGCGCTCAGCCTGCGCGCCGACCTGGCCCGCACCGGTGTCGGCGTCTCGCTCGTCGTTCCCGGGTTCATCCGCGACGCCGGGATGTTCGCCGAATCGGGCGCCAAGCCGCCGCCCGGGCTTGGCACGGCGACCCCCGAGCAGGTCGCTGCCGGGGTGGTGCGTGCGATCCAGCGCGACAAGATGGAGGTCGCGGTCGCCCCGGCGCGTCAGCGGGCGCTCGCCCACCTCGGGCTCGCCAGCCCGCGGGTGGCGCTGCGCGCGGTTACCGGCGGGACCGCAAGAAAGGCCGCGGACGAGCTAGCGGAGGGCCAGGCGGACAAGCGATAGATCCAGAGGTGACAGCGTGAGCAAGGACAGCTTCGGCGCCCGCGACACCCTCGAGGTGTCGGGCCGCGAGTACGAGATCTTCAGGCTCGACGCGCTGCAGGCCTCCTACGACGTCGCCCGCCTCCCGTACTCGCTGAAGGTCCTGCTCGAGAACGCGCTGCGCCTGGAGGACGGGGAGTCGGTGACCCGCTCGAACGTAGAGGCGATCGCCACCTGGGATGCGACCGCCGAGCCCACCGCGGAGATCCCCTTCCAGCCCGCGAGGGTGCTGATGCAGGACTTCACCGGCGTGCCGGCGCTCGTCGACCTGGCGGCCATGCGTGACGCGATGCAGGAGCTTGGCGGCGATGCCCAGACCATCGACCCGTTGGTCCCGGTCGACCTGGTCATCGATCACTCGGTTCAGGTCGACGCGTTTGGAAGCGCTCGCGCCTTCGACATCAACGCGGACCGCGACTACGAGCGCAACGGCGAGCGATACGCGTTCCTGCGCTGGGGCCAGCAGGCGTTCGACAATCTGCGGGTGGTCCCGCCGGCCACCGGGATCTGCCACCAGGTGAACCTCGAGTACCTCGGCCAGGTGGTGTTCACCCGCGAGCAGGACAACGGCTCGCGTTTGCCGCAGGCCTATCCGGACACGCTGGTCGGCACCGATTCACACACGACGATGATCAACGGGCTCGGGGTGCTGGGCTGGGGCGTCGGCGGGATCGAGGCCGAGGCGGCGATGCTCGGCCAGCCGATCTCGATGCTGCTTCCGCAGGTGGTCGGCTTCCGGCTCGGCGGGCAGCTCTCCGAGGGCGCCACGGCGACCGACCTGGTGCTCACCGTGACCGAGATGCTCCGCGAGCGAGGGGTGGTGGGCAAGTTCGTGGAGTTCTTCGGGCCGGGGCTGCCCACCCTTGGGCTCGCCGACCGGGCGACGATCGGCAACATGTCGCCGGAGTTCGGCTCGACTTGCGCGATCTTCCCGGTCGACTCCGAGACGCTGCG
The DNA here is from genome assembly GCA_963721735.1 of uncultured Actinomycetes bacterium. GTDB lineage: Bacteria > Actinomycetota > Thermoleophilia > Solirubrobacterales > 70-9 > AC-56. The sequence continues at coordinate 109,520 of CAVRKX010000015.1, read as the reverse complement.
GTACCTCGAATTCACGGGTCGGCCCACGGAGCTGATCGAGCTGGTGGACGCCTATGCGCGCCAGCAGGGCCTCTTCCACAGCGAGGAATCGGAGGAGCCGACCTTCTCCGAGACGCTGGAGCTCGACCTCGGCGAGGTCGAGCCGAGCATCGCGGGCCCGAAGCGCCCGCAGGACCGGATCGCGCTCGCGCAGGCGAAGGCGGCGTTCATCGAGGCCCTGCGGGAGTTCAGCCCGGGCGCCGTGGAGGAGCTCGGCAATCACCACGACGCGGCGGTGGCCGGTTCCTTTCCCGCGTCCGACCCGCCCGGCGACGACCACAACGACGAGCGCGGCAGGCCCCGCCACGCGACCGGTGGGGCGGCGACGGCCGAGCGGAAGGCGAACCCGGTCGCGGTCACGCTCGACGATGGGACCGAGGTCGAGCTTGACCACGGGCGGGTGGTGATCGCGGCGATCACGAGCTGCACCAACACCTCCAACCCCTCCGTGATGCTCGCCGCCGGGCTCCTGGCCCGCAAGGCCGTGGAGCGCGGGCTCGACGTCAAGCCATGGGTGAAGACCTCGCTGGCGCCGGGCTCAACCGTGGTCACCGACTATCTTGCCCGCGCGGGCCTGACCGAATACCTCGACAAGCTGAAGTTCAACCTGGTGGGCTACGGGTGCACCACCTGCATCGGCAACTCCGGCCCGTTGCCCCCCGAGATCTCGGCCGCGGTCGAGGACAACGGCCTCGTGGTCTGCGCGGTGCTGTCCGGCAATCGCAACTTCGAGGCCCGAATCAATCCGGACGTGAGGGCCAACTACCTCGCGTCGCCCCCGCTGTGCGTTGCCTACGCGTTGTCGGGCCGGATGGACATCGACATCCTCACCGAGCCGCTCGGCGAAGGCTCCGACGGCGAGCCCGTCTACCTGCGGGACCTGTGGCCAGGGAGCGAGGAGATCAAGCGGACGGTCGAGAGCGCGATCCGGTCCGACATGTTCACGAAGAGCTACGCCGACGTGTTCAGCGGCGACGATCGCTGGAGCTCGCTCGAGATCCCCGCGGGCGACCGCTTCAAGTGGACCGACTCGACCTACGTGCGCAAACCGCCATTCTTCGAGGGCATCGACCCAGAGCCGGCGCCACCCGAGCCGATCCAGGGCACGCGGGTGCTCGCTGTGTTGGGGGACAGCGTGACCACCGACCACATCTCCCCCGCGGGCGCGATCAAGCGGGACAGCCCGGCCGGCAAGTGGCTGATCGACCAGGGCACCGAGGTCCGCGACTTCAACTCCTACGGCTCGCGTCGCGGTAACCACGAGGTGATGATCCGGGGCACCTTCGCCAACGTGCGGTTGCGGAACCGGCTGGTCGCGCGCGAGGGCGGCTTCACGCGCCACTTCCCGGACGGCGAGGAGATGACGATCTACGAGGCGGCGATGCGGTACGCCGACGAGGGCGTGCAGCTAGTGGTGCTGGCGGGCAAGGAGTACGGGTCCGGCTCCTCGCGCGACTGGGCCGCCAAGGGCACGGCGCTGCTCGGCGTCCGGGCGGTGATCGCAGAGAGCTATGAGCGCATCCACCGCTCGAACCTGATCGGCATGGGGGTCCTGCCCTTGCAGTTCCCCGACTCGGAAGCCGCGGAGTCCCTGGGCCTCACGGGGGAGGAGGTGATCGCCGTCGATGGCCTCGACGAGGCGCTCCACGCCGCCGCCGGCGAGGCGCGCAAGGTGATCGTCAGGGCTTCGCGCGACGGCGCCGAGCCGCTGGAGTTCGAGGCACGGGTGCGGCTGGACACGCCGAACGAGGTCGGCTACTACCGCGACGGCGGCATTTTGCAGCGTGTCTTGCGCGATCTTCGCTAGGCGGCCGTAGGCGGCGGCCCGCACTTGTCCGTGCGTGGCTCCCGTACGTGTCCGTGCGTGGTCTACCTGCAAAATGGTCACTTTTTCTATTGACTTTGGCTATCTGTATGCATCAGAATGCAGTCCGACTGACGAATCGGGCACACTTACATAGCGGGCAACACTTGTAGAGTTCGTCCCCGGCCAGTCCCGCCTCCGGGGGCGATCGCGTCGGCATCCCTCCCTGGCTACCGACGCGCAGGCGTGGGCGCGGGCTGTGTGGACCCCCTGCCTCCCACAGCCCCGCCCCGCCATGTCTCAGGGCGCTGCAAAGCTTCGCCTGGCTGTGTCCTCGGTCGGGCGGCTCGGTCATGCACGATTCAGTGCACTCCCTTCGCCGCCTCCCTGCGTCCTTGCGGCAGGCTCGGTTTTCGCGGCCCTGAATCGATCGGTTGTTGCGTCCTCGCGCAGCTTCGCTCTACGCAGCCCGCCAAGTGGCGGCGTTCTCGTCCTGCCCAGCCGCGTGAACGCTCGGGGCCCGGACCGGCTAGGCGCGGCGCCTGCGCTCGATGACCTCGATCGCGATCACGCTGCCCAGGGGCCCGACCGGAGTGAGCGTGGCGGCGAGCAGGGTGTAGGGGGCCTCGTGGCGCAGGATCGCGATCCAGATCAGGAGGCAGAGCACGATGTATCCGATCCCGTGCGTGAGGCCGAAGATGAACGTCGCGTGATCGAGGCCGGGAAGGAGCCAGACGACGATCAGCACCGCGAAGACCGCCAGCTCCAGCCAGCTCACCCGCTTCACCCACGGCCACAGCACAGCGGGACTGGGGCGTCGCAGCCCCTCCGCCTCCTCGGCCGGGGTGGCGGTCGCCTGCTCGACGCTTGCGGGGCCCATTGAGCCGAGATTAGCTGCGTGGGCCGAGCGGATGGCCGAGCGCCACGGCGGGCGATCAACCGCCGGGCAGGCGGTTGACGATTGCGTCGGCGACGATCGCAGTCGTCGCCGGCGCCTGGTCGAGGTAGAAGTTCGGCTCGATCGCCTCGAGCTCGAGCAGGATCGGGGCGCCCTCGCGGTCGCGGATCATGTCGACGCGGGCGTAGAGCGGCAGATAGTCGAAGCGTCGTCTGACCTCGGTCACCACCTGCGCCGCCAGGTCGAGCTCGTCGTCATCGGCCACATCGGCCGTCACCAGGCCGGGGTCGTACATCGCCTCCGCGGCGCCGAGCGCGTCATCGCGCACCGGAGCGACCTCGTCGGGCGCGCAGGACGGCCCGCTTTCGCAGCGCGTGCGCGGGCGCGCCGTCGATGCAGAGCACCGCCGTCTCGCCGACCGAGTCGACGGTGGGATGGAATGGCTGCACCATCGCCGTGCGGCCGCCTGCGTGGATCTCGCCGATCAGCTGGCGGGCGAGATCGTGGGTGGCGGCCCCGAAGCGACCCGAGTCTCGCGCCCCGGCCGAGACCGTGGGCTTGACGACGATCTCGCCGGCGAGCGCAATCTCCTCGCCCGGCGCAACGAACTCGGTTTCCACCACGGGGATCCCCACCGCCGCGAGGTCGGCGAGGTAGCGCTTGTCGGAGCCCCAGTGGACCAGCGCGGCACGGTTGTGCAGGGAGGGCCCAACCGAGTCGCACCAACGCAGGAACTCCTCGCGGCGGCCGGCGTAATCCCAGGTCGAGCGGATCACGACCGCCTCGAAGGCGCTCCACTGGGTGCCCGGGTCATCCCAGGGAATCTGTGTCGCGCTCACTCCGCGCTCGGCGAGCGCCTCGGCGATTCGCAGATCGTCGGTGAACTGCGGCGGCAGCGCGGTGCAGCTGGCGATCGCCACGCCCACCGCCACATCCTAGGCTCGACCGCGTGTACAAGCGAGCACGGCAAGGATTGGACACGGGTCCATAGGCGGGGACGCCGGTGAGCGCGAAACTGGCCGCATGAGAGCCACAGCAACAACATCCACGCGGCACTTGCCGCCCGAGGCGGACGGGCGCGACGCGCAGAGGCTGGTCGGGTTCGAGCGTCACTACCGATGCTCCGCCGGTCACGAGTCTCGCTCCTGGGCACGACTTCGCGCCTGTCCCGGGTGCGGCGAGCGGCTCACGGTCGCGGTCATCCATCGCGCGGCCCTGGCGCCAGGCCTGCTAAGCCGCTCGGCTAGCGACGAAGCCGCCTCAAGGTGGAGTCGCCCGGGCTAGCGACGAAGTCGCGGTAGATGCGGAGGTGCCTGCCGGGTCAGGCCCGAGCCCTAGCCCGCCGAAAACGGAGGCGAAGCCGAGGCTTCCGGCGGAGTTATTGCTCAGCGCCGTGAGCACGATCCGCTCCTGCTCGGAGCGGTGGGCGGCCGGGTAGCCCTCGCCCGGGCTGGCGCGCTCGGGCCGGCCCACGTAGCGGAAGTCCACCTGCTCCGGCACCAGCTCAGGCATGCGTCTGGTCATCACCTTCCAGGCGCCCATGTTCTGCGGCTCCTCCTGGACCCAGACGATCTCCTTCAGGTTGGGATAGCCGGTGATCAGCTCGCGAATCTGGTCCTTGGCGAAGGGGTAGAGGAGCTCGACGCGGGCGATCGCCACCGATTCGGCCCCCTCGCGCCGCTCGTGGCCGTCCATGTCGTAGTACACCTTGCCGCTGCACAGCACCAGCCGCTCGATCCGGTCCTTGCGGTCGCCGGCGCGCGGGTCGTCGAGCACGAACTGGAATCCACCCGAAGCCAGGTCGGCGAGCCGCGACGCGGCCCCCTTGTGCCGCAGCAGGCCCTTCGGCGTGAATACCACCAGCGGCCGCGCCTTGCGGATCCGGGCCTGGCGGCGCAGCAGGTGGAAGTACTGCGCCGCGGTGGTCGGGTTGGCGAGCCGTATGTTTCCCTCGGCCGCGAGCGCTATGAAGCGCTCGATCCGGGCGCTCGAGTGCTCCGGGCCCTGATCCCTCGTAGCCGTGGGGCAAAAGCAGGGTCAACCGCGTGGCCTGGCCCCACTTCGCCTCCCCGGAGACGATGAAGCTGTCGATGATCACCTGCGCGGCGTTGCCGAAGTCCCCGAACTGCGCCTCCCAGAGCACCAGGCTCGAAGGGGAGGCCGCCGAATAGCCGTACTCGAAGCCTACGCACCCCGCCTCCGATAGCGGGCTGTTGTGCAGCTCGAACGGCGCCAGCGCGCCGGAGAGGTTCTGGATCGGCACGTACTTGAGACCCGTCTTCTCGTCGTAGAGGGCCAGGTGGCGGTGCGAGAAGGTGCCGCGCTCCGTGTCCTGGCCGGTGAGGCGGATGTGCGTCCCCTCGGTGAGCAGCGAGGCGAACGCGAGCGCCTCGGCGTGGCCGTACTCGATCGGGCCCTCGTCGAGCAGCTCCACCCGCTGCAGCAGCGGCTTCCGGAGCTTGCGGTGGATCGTGAAGCTCTCGGGAACCTGGATCAGCTCCTCGTTCAGCGAGCGAAGCCGGTCCTCGGAGACGGCGGTCTCGACCTCGGGGCTCTTGGTGCGGTCGAGCTCACCCGTGCCCGTTTGGGTCGCTGTGGGATCCTCGTACTCACCCGCTTCCATCTTGCGCTTCAGCTCCTTGTGCATTCCCTGGAGCTCGTCGCGGCGCTCCTTGGCCTCCGCCTCGACCTCCTCCGCGGTGACGACCCCCTCCTTTGCGAGCTGCTCGGCGTAGATCTCGGAAACGGGCGGGTGGCCCTTGATTCGGGCGGCCAGGATCGGTTGCGTGTAGGCGGGCTCGTCCGTCTCGTTGTGGCCGTAGCGCCGATAGCCGATCAGGTCGATCACCACGTCGCGGCTCCAGCGCTCCCGGTAGGCCATCGAGAGCCGGATCGCCGCGACGCAGGCCTCCACATCGTCGGCGTTGACGTGGATGATCGGCATGTTGAATCCCTTCGCCAGGTCGCTGGCGTAGGGGGTGGAGCGTGCGTCCACGGGGTCGGTCGTGAAGCCCACCTGGTTGTCGGTGATGATGTGGACCGTGCCCCCGGTGGAGTAGCCGGCGAGCGACTGGAGATTGAGCGTCTCGGCGACCACCCCCTGGCCCGGGAAGGCGGCGTCGCCGTGAAGCAGAAGCGCCACGGCCAGGGCCGGCTTGTGGTCCAGGCGGGGGCCGGAGTGCGAGGTCTGCGCCTCCCGCGCCGCCCCGGTCACCACCGGGTCCACGAACTCGAGATGGCTGGGGTTCGGATAGAGGCGCACCTTGGCCTGGTCGCCGTCACGAGTCGTGAACAGTCCCTCGGCGCCGTGGTGATACTTGACGTCGCCCGTCCCCGATTGGGGAATGGCCGCGATCGTCTTCACCTGGTCGAGCGCCTTCGCGCCCTCGAACTCGGCCATGATCGAGTCCACCGGGCGGCCGAGGTTGTGGGCGAGGACGCTCAGCCGACCCCTGTGGGCCATCCCGATCACGACCTCCTCGCCGCCGGCCCGCTTCCCCTGGGTGACCAGCTCGTCGATCATCGGGACCACCACGTCGAGGCCCTCGATCGAGAACAGCTTCTGACCGAGGTACGCCTTCTGGAGGTAGCGCTCGAACTGGAACACCTCCACGAGACGCGACAGCAGGGCGCGCTTCTCATCCGCCTCGAGCGGAGTCCGGTGCGCCCCCGTCTCGATCATCTCTCGCAACCAGACGCGCTGCTCGTGCGAGGAGAGGTGCTCGATCTGGTAGGCGATCGTGCCGCAGTAGGCCTCGCGCATCCGCGGCAAGGCCTCGAGCAGCGTCTCGCCCTCCACCCCGATGCGCAGGATCGAAGCGGGGATCCTCGCCATCAACTCAGGGGTCAGATTGAGGTTCTCGGGCTCGATCGCCGGATCGCCCGCCGGCTCCTTGCCGAGCGGGTCGAGGCGGGCCGCCAGGTGCCCATGCGTCCGGTAGGCCTTGAGCAGCGAGGTCGCGGCCTGCACCGCCTGGAGCAGCTCGCTGTCGGGCGGCGCGGCGATCTCGGGCGCGGCCGGCACGCCGGCGGTGGCCAGTGGCGGCGCCGAGGCCGAGGCCGGGTAGGCGTTCGCCGTCAGCGTGGGGGAGATCTCGAGCGACTCCGCGATCGACTCGTAGAACTCGTCCTCCCCCTGAAGCAGCTCGTCGATGCGGCGCAGGAACGAGCCCGATTCCGCCCCTTGGATGATGCGGTGGTCGTAGGTGGACGTCATCGTCATCACCTTCGAGATCCCGAGCGCCTTGAGCTTGTCGGCCGGCGCGTGCGCCCACTCGACCGGGTAAGCGATGGAGCCGGTCGCGACGATCGTCCCCTGGCCCGTCAGCAGGCGCGGAACCGACGCCACCGTGCCGAGCCCGCCGGGGTTGGTGAGGGTGACGTTGGTTCCCTGGAAGTCGTCGGCCGTCAGCTTGTTCTCCCGCGTCTTGGTGATCAGCTCCTCGTAGTAGGTGTGGAAGGAGGCGAAGTCGAGCCCGTCGGCGCCCTTGATGCAGGGCACCATCAGGCTGCGCGACCCCTTGCGCTCGACGTCGACTGCGATCCCCAGGTTGACGTTGCCCGGCTCGACCACCTGCGGCTTGCCGTCGCTCTCCTCGTAGACGCGCGCCATCACCGGCCACTCGGTGGCCGGCGTGGACGATCGCCCACGCCACCAGGTGAGTGAACGAGACCTTCATGCCGCGATCCTTGAGGACGCCGTTCAGCGCCTTCCGCTTGGCGTCCAGGACGTCCACCGGAAGCGTCCGGAACGAGGTCGCCGTGGGCATCGAGCGGCTCTCGTTCATCGCCTGCGCCAGCATCGCCGCGGCGCCGCGCAGAGGCTTGACCTCACCCGCCATCGCGGCCGCGGCTGCCGCCGGCGCCTGACCGCCGCCGTCAGCGGCGGCCAGCACGTCCGCCTTGGTGACCTTGCCGCTCGGCCCCGAGCCCTTCACGGCGCTCAGGTCGACCCCGCTGGCCGCGGCGATGCGACGAGCAACCGGCGAGTAGCGTTGAACCACGCCGCCGGGAACCACTCCGCCGGAAGCCTCGCCTTCGGCTCCGTTTCCGGCGGGTTTGGGCGCCGGCGGGGCGGCAGGTTCAGCCGCTTGCACCGCGGCTTCGTCGCTAGCGCGACCGTCGCCACCTTGGGGCGCCGCGCCGGCGCTCATCTCGGCCAGCACCTGGCCCACCTTCACGGTCTCGTCGACCTGGGCTTGGATCTTGGTGATCGTGCCGCTCGCCGGGGCGGGCACCTCGGCGTCGACCTTGTCGGTCGACACCTCCACCACCGTCTCGCCCTCCTCGACCGGGTCGCCCTCCTGCTTGTGCCACTCGAGGATCGTTCCCTCCGCCACGGACTCGCCCATCTCGGGCATCGTGATCTGGACCACTCCGCCGGAAGCCTCCTGAATAACTCCGCCGGAAGCCTCGGCTTCGCCTCCGTTTCCGGCGGGTTCGGGTGCGGACGGGGCGGCAGGTTCAGCCGCTCGACCTGCCCCGTCCCCGGACGGCTCGGCTGTCGGGTCGAGCTCGGCGAGCACGCCCCCGACCTCGATCGCCTCGTCCTCGCCCTTGAGGATCTTGGTGATCGTGCCGCTCGCCGGGGCGGGCACCTCGGCGTCGACCTTGTCGGTCGATACCTCGACCACCGTCTCGCCCTCCTCGACGAACTCCCCCTCCTGCTTGTGCCATTCGAGCACGGTGCCCTCGGTCACCGATTCGCCCATCTGGGGCATCTGGATCTCGACGATCCCGGAGCTCGCCATCTCCCTCCCAGTCTAGTGCGGCGTTTTGGTCCCTGAGGCGCTCTCAGGCCACGCGCGCGACCAGGTAGACCTCGTTCGAGACCGTGTCGTAGACGTCCTCGGCCACGAACTCCCGCGCGGGGGCCGCGTGGTCGCAGAACGCGCAGACGAGATCGCGCCCGGCGGGGAGCTGGCCGCCGATCGCCAGCGGCAGCGCGCACTGTGGACAGACGAGCGCCCCGTGCGCCAGGACCTGCTTGCCGTCGCGCAGCAGCCGCCGCTCGGCGCCCGCCTCGGAACCGTCCACTCGGCCGAGCTTGGTGTTCGGCTGGCCGGGGTCGCCGGGATCCACTGGCAGAGGACTGATATGCGTCATTGACTCTGCCGTCGCGACTGGCTGGTTCCGTCCATGATGTGAGAGTGTACGGTCGATACGTGGAGGAAAAAAGAGATAGGCAGGTGAGGTGAGATGACCTACTTCGTCACCGGGGCGACGGGCTTCATCGGGCGAAACCTGGTGGAGCGGCTGCTCGAGCGCGAGGGAACCATCTACGTGCTGGTGCGCGAGGGCTCCAAGGGCCGCCTCGAGGAGCTGCGGAATCGCTGGGGGACCGATGACCAGCGCGTCGTCGGGGTGACGGGCGACCTCTCCCAGCCTCGGCTCGGCGTTTCCGATGCGGACCTCTCACGCCTGACGGGCGACGTCGACCACCTCTTCCACCTGGCGGCGATCTACGACATGACCGCCGACGCGGAAAGCCAGCGGCTTGCCAATGTGGAGGGCACCCGCCACATGGTCGAGTTCGCCGAGGCGGTCGAGGCCGATCGCGTCCACATGGTCAGCTCGATCGCCGCCGCCGGTCTCTACAAGGGGACCTGGCGGGAGGACATGTTCGACGAGGCTGAGAACCTCGACACCCATCCGTACTTCCAGACCAAGCACGAGTCGGAGGCCGTGGTCCGCAGGGAATGCTCCAGGCCGTGGCGGGTGTACCGGCCGGGGATCGTGGTGGGGAACTCGGAGACCGGCGAGATGGACAAGATCGACGGCCCCTACTACTTCTTCAAGCTGATCCGTCGCCTCCGCAACGCGGTCCCCCAGTGGATACCGATGGTGGGCGTCGAGGGCAGGGAGATCAACCTGGTTCCGGTGGACTTCGTCGCCGCGGCCATGGACCACATCGCCCACCGCCCGGAGGGGGATGGCCAGGCCTTCCACCTCACCGACCCGAGCCCGAAGACGGCCGGCGAGGTGATCGACATCTTCGCCCACGCGGCGAACGCCCCCCAGTCCTCGGTGCGCGTCCCGCCGGTCGCGGTCGAGGCCCTCGCGCCGCTGCTCAAGACCCTCGTGACGCTGCCGCCGGCAGGGCTTGTCGCGGACGGCGTTCTGTCCGACTTCGGCATTCCGCGATCGGTTCTGACGTACGTCAACTACCCCACCAGCTTCGACAGCCGGCGGGCCCAGGCGGCGCTCAGCGACACCGACATCCGGGTGCCCCCGCTTCAGGCCTACGCGGACAAGCTCTGGGACTACTGGGAGCGTCACCTCGACCCCGACCTATTCCGCGACCGCACGCTGGTGGGGGCCGTTCGAGGAAGAGCCGGCGCCGTGGGCGGGGTGACCCAGGTCATCGAGCAGCAGATCCCCGACGAGCTGCTGCGGCTCGCGCGGCGGGTCTTGGGCACGGTCTCGCTCGAGCAGGCCGTTCGCGGCCGGGTGGTCATGGTCACCGGGGCATCGTCCGGAATCGGGCGCTCGGCGGCGTTGAAGATCGCCGATGCCGGCGGCATCGTGCTGCTCGTCGCCCGGACTCCGGAGAAGCTGGAGGAGACCAGGGCGCAGATCCAAAGCGGCGGGGGCGCCGCCTACATACATCGCTGCGACTTGTCCGACCTGGACGACGTAGAGCGAATGGCCGACGAGGCCCTCGCCCAGCACGGCCACGTGGACATCCTGGTCAACAACGCCGGGCGCTCGATACGCCGCTCGATCGCCCTCTCCTACGACCGCTTCCACGACTTCGAGCGCACCATGCAGCTCAATTACTTCGGTGCGGTGAGGCTGATCCTGAAGCTGCTGCCGGTGATGCGCGAGCGGCGCTCGGGCCAGATCGTGAACATCAGCTCGATCGGCGTGCAGACCAACACGCCCCGCTTCTCGGCCTACGTCTCATCGAAGGCGGCGCTGGACGCCTTCTCGCGTTGCGTCGCTTCGGAGATCGTGGACGAGGGGGTCGCGATCACCACCATCCACATGCCGCTCGTGCGGACCCCGATGATCGCCCCGACGAAGATGTACGACCGCTTTCCGACGATCACGCCGGACCGGGCGGCCGACATGATCTGCGAGGCGATCATCTACAAGCCGAAGCGGATCGCGACCCCGCTCGGGACCCTCGGCCAGATCCTGTACGCGATCAACCCGAAGTCGATGGACTACATCCTGAACAGCGCCTACAAGCTGTTCCCCGACTCGCGCGCCGCGCGGGGCGAGAAGGCGCAGGCGCCCGGGAGGCCGACGGCCGACGAGGAGGCGTCGAGGGAGCAAGTTGCGTTCGCCTACCTGATGCGGGGCGTTCACTGGTAGACACGGCCACCCGCCGGCGAAAGCACTGGGGCTGGGGCTACGAGGACCAGGCGCTGACGCGCGAGCAGCTCGAGGCGGCTGCGCCCGGGGTCCGCGAGCGGCTCGGCTTCGGCGCCATCGAGGTCGAGGAGCCCGCCCCGCTCGAGGCGATCGAGCTGTCGCCGCCGCGGGCCGAGCCGCCGCCGTCCCTCTCCCACCTGTTCCGCTCCGACCCTCACGAGCGCGTCTCGCACGCGCTCGGCAGGGGCTACCGCGACGTCGTTCGAGGCTTCCGGGGCCAGATCGAGAGCCCGCCGGATCTGGTCGCCTATCCAGGCGACGAGCGCGAGATCGAGGCGATCCTGGCCTGGTGCGCGGAGAAGCGCCTGGCGGCGATTCCCTACGGGGGCGGGACCAGCGTGGTCGGGGGCGTCGAGCCGCGAATCGGCGACTCCTACCCCGGGGTGGTGACGATCGACGTGAGTCGCCTCGACCGCGTGCTCGAGGTGGATGACGTCTCGCGGGCGGCGCGGATCCAGGCCGGCGCCACGGGGCCGGTGCTCGAGGACCAGCTTCGGGAGCGGGGACTGACGCTTCGCCATTTTCCGCAGTCGTTCGAGTTCTCCACCCTGGGCGGCTGGATCGCGACCCGCGCCGGCGGGCATTTCGCAACCCTCTACACACACATCGACGACCTGGTCGAATCGGTGCGGGCGATCACCCCCGGTGGCCTCTGGGAGAGCCGCAGGCTGCCGGGCTCGGGCGCCGGCCCCAGCCCCGACCGGCTCTTGCTCGGCTCCGAGGGAATCCTCGGGGTGATCACGGAGGCATGGGTGCGGGTCCGGGAGCGCCCCCGCTGGAAACTGTCGGCTGGGGTCGCGTTCGAGTCGTTCGAACGAGGCGCGGCAGCGGTCCGAGAGCTGGCGCAGTCTGACCTCAACCCATCCAACTGCCGGCTGCTCGACCCGGTGGAGTCCGCCCTCACTCACGCCGGGCCGCCGGGGAAGGCCCTGCTCGTGCTCGGGTTCGAGTCGGCGCACCACCCCGTTGATGGCCTGATGGAGATCGCGCTGGAGGCGGCCCGGGAGCACGGCGGCGAGCCCGGCGAGCTGCGCGGCAGCTCGGCGCCCCAGCCGCGGCCCGGAGCGCTGAGTGACGATCCACCGCCGGCGAGCGAGGGTGAGGACCCGGTTGGCGCCTGGCGCCACGCCTTCCTCGCCGCGCCGTATCTGCGCGACACCTTCGTCGCCCTCGGCGTGCTCTCGGACACCTTCGAGACGGCGATCACCTGGGAGCGCTGGGGAGAGTTCCACGCCGGCGTGATGGAGACCGCCCGGGCCGCGATCGCCGCGGCCTGCGGGGCGCCGCCGGACGGCCCGGGCTCGCCGCGCCTGTCGTGCCGCTTCACCCACGTCTACCCCGATGGCCCGGCGCCCTACTACACGGTGCTCTGTCCCGCCACGCGGGGCGGCGAGGTCGAGCAGTGGGACGAGATCAAGGCGGCCGTCTCGGAGACGGTGATCGACGCCGGAGGCACGATCACCCACCACCACGCGGTCGGTCGCGACCACCGCCCCTGGTACGACCGCCAGCGCCCCGACCCCTTCGCCGAGGCTCTGCGGGCCGCGAAGCGTGCGGTGGACCCGGCGGCGGTACTCAACCCCGGGGTCCTCCTCGACCCCTAACCTTCTGCGCATGGAGACGCTGACCGAGGAGCGGCCGCCCGCTCCGGGCGTCGCCGGGTCGCCCTCCTCGGCGGCCGCGGGGTCGAAGCCGCTCGCCCTGCTCGTCGCGATGCGGCCGCAGGAGTGGATCAAGAACCTGCTCGTGTTCGCCGGCCTCCTGTTCTCCGGCAAGCTCGACGAGGGGGCGCAGGTCCTCGATGCGACGACGGCGTTCGCCGCCTTCTGCGCGATCTCGAGCGCCGGCTACCTGTTCAACGACCTCCGGGACGCGGCCCACGACCGGCTGCACCCGGAGAAGCGCCTTCGCCCGATCGCCAGCGGCGAGCTCCCTGTGGGCGTCGCCCGGGCCTCCGCGGCCGCGCTGGCTGCGATCGGCGTCGCCTTGGCGCTGATCGGGGTCTCCGCGGAGGTCGCCGGGATGGTGGCCCTTTACGGGGCGATCACCGCCGCCTACTCGCTGATTCTCAAGCAGCTCGTGATCCTGGACGTGATGACCATCGCCTCCCTGTTCCTCCTCCGCGTGCTCGCCGGCGCGGTGGCGGTCGAGGCCAGTGCGTCGGAGTGGCTGCTTCTGTGCACGGCGATGCTCGCCCTGTTCCTCGGCTTTACGAAGCGGCGCCAGGAGGCGATGTTGGAGCAGTCGGGTCCCGCCGTCTCCTCGTCCGCCGCCGCGGCGGTGCCGCGCTCCCCCGCGACGCGACCGGTGCTCGAGCACTACTCGCTCGGCTTCCTCGATCAGATGGTGGCGATGGTGACCGCGGCGGCGATCATGAGCTACGCGATCTACGCCGTCAACAGCCCGCTGATCGGCAGTCGCATGCTCGCCACCGCGCCGTCGGTCCTGTACGGGATCTTCCGCTACCTGTACCTGATCTACGATCGCGGGGACACACGCTCCACGTCGGCGATCCTGACCAAGGACCCGGGCATGATCTTCGCCGCCGTCACTTGGATCGGCGCCGCCCTGGCGATGCTGTACATCTTCGACTAGAGACTACTCCGCCGGAAGCCTCGCCTGCGGCTACGTTTCCGGCGGGCTAGGGCGGCGGGCCTTACCCGGCAGGCACCTCCGCAACTGCCGCGACTTCGTCGCTAGCCCGGGCGGCTCAACCCTGATCGGCGGCAGCGTCCGGAGTCCGGGCGATAGAGTGCGAATCGAGTGGATCTCACCCTGACCACCGAGGAGCAGGCGTTCCGCGACGACGTTCGCAGCTGGCTCGAGGCCAACCATCCCGGGGCGGAGCCGGAGGGCGAGGACGCCAAGTTCGAGTTTCGCCGCGACTGGCAGGGCAGGCTCCACGAGGCCGGTTGGGCGGGCATCTCCTGGCCGAAGGAGTACGGCGGGCGCGGCGCGACCCTGATCGAGCAGGCGATCTTCTCCGAGGAGATGGCGCGGGTCAAGGTTCCGCCACCGGCCAACGTGCTGGGCCTGGTGATGGGCGGGCCGGTCGTGATCGCCCACGGGACCGAGGGGCAGAAGGAGCGCTTCCTGGAGCCCATCCTCTCCGCCGAGGAGATCTGGTGCCAGGGGTTCTCCGAGCCGGAGTCGGGCTCCGATCTGGCGTCGCTGAAGACGAAGGCGGTTCCCGAGAACGGGGGCTGGCGGGTGACGGGCCAGAAGGTGTGGACGACCTTCGCCCACGAGGCGAAGTGGTGCATGCTGCTCGCTCGCTCCGACACCGACGTTCCGAAGCACAAGGGCCTCACCTACTTCATCTGCGACATGGAGCAGGACGAGGTCGAGGTTCGGCCGCTGCGCCAGATCACCGGCGAAGCCGAGTTCAACGAGATCTTCTTCGAGGACGCCTACATCCCGGACGAGAACCTGGTCGGCGGCGAGGGCAACGGCTGGAACGTCGCGATCACCACCCTGATGCACGAGCGGGCGGGGATTGGGGCCGCCTCCGCGATCCAGGTCCGCCGCGATCTCGACGAGCTGATTGCGCTGGTCAACGAGCGGGGGCTCGGCGAGGATCCTGTGATCCGCCAGCGGATCGCGGAGCTCAAGATCGGCATCGAGGCGCTTCGCTTCGGCTCCCTGCGCGCTCTCACCCAGCAGATGAAGGTGGGGATCCCGGGCCCGGAGGGGTCCCTCGCCAAGTGGGAGTGGGCGCACCTGAACCAGAGCCTGACCGAGCTGGCCGCCGACGTGCTGGGGCCCGAGGCGCTCGAGCCAGGCTCCGAGTGGGCTTATCGCCTCCTGCGCTCGCGCGCCAACTCCATCGAGGGCGGCACCACCGACGTGATGAAGAACATCATCGCGGAGCGCGTCCTCGGCCTGCCCAGGCTCAGGTAGCGGCGATGGACTTCGGCTTCAACGACGAGCAGCAGGCGATCAAAGAGACGGCCCGCGAGCTGCTGGCCAAGCGCTCGCCGTTCGAGAAGGTCCGCGAGGCAGCCGAGTCCCGCGCCTACGACGACGCCCTCTGGGACGAGATCCGTGGGCTCGGCTGGCCGGGGATAGCGATCCCTCAAGAGCACGGCGGCCAGGGGCTGGGGACGGTGGAGCTGGCGATTCTCTGCGAGGAGCTCGGCTACGCGTGTGCGGCGACGCCGTTTCTCTCCAACGCCTCGGCCGGCCTGCTGATCGAGCATGCGGGCAGCGACGAGCAGCGGCAGCGCTGGCTGCCGGGTATCGCCTCGGGCGAAGGACGCGGGGCGGCCGCGTTCGAGCCCCGCAGCAACGACCTGGTCCCGGACGCCGTTGGCGCCGCGGTGCTGGTGCTGAACGACGGAGACGGGGCGGTCCTGGTGGAGGCCGGCGATGCCGAGATCGAGCCTGTCGAGCTGGTCGACGCAACGCGGCTTTACGCGCGGGTTCAGGACTCCGGTGGCGATTCGCTGCCCGGGGACATCGAGGCCGCCGCGGACCGTTCGCTGGTCGCGCTCGCCGCCGAGCTGACCGGGATCGCTCAGCGGGCAATGGAGATGGCGATCGACTACGCGAAGGAGCGCCAGCAGTTCGACCGCCCAATCGGCGCCTACCAGGCGGTCTCGCACCGCTGCGCGGGGATGCTCTACGAGGTGGAGGAGGCACGCTCGCTCACCTACTACGCGGCCTGGTGCGCCGACGACGAGCCGGAGTCGCTGCCGCTCGCGAGCTCGATGGCCAAGGCCCGGGCCTCGGATGCCGCCTGGCGGGTGACCAACGATGCCCTCCAGGTGTTGGGCGGCATCGGCTTCACCTGGGAGCACGACCTCCACTTCCTGCTGAAGCGGGCCAAGGTCGACGCCCAGCTTCTCGGCGACCCCCGCATGCATCGCGAGCGCGTCGCAACGCTCGCCGGCCTGGGCGCCGTCGCCACGCCCGCCTAGGCGGCGCGCCACCCCGCCACGCCTGGGCCGAAAACACCGCCGCTTCCGCGATGCGCGGCCCGAACACCGCCGCCCCGCTTTGGCCGAAAACACCAATTTCGACGGGGGCGTCAATGGCGAGTGTGGGATTTACCCCTACATAGAGGGAAAACCGCACATAAAGGGTTTGGCGCGCGCCGAGTGTGGAGTTATCAGGTCGGCCGCCCACGCTGGAGTTACCGGGTCGGCCGGGCCCCTGGATCTGGTCATCGGCGAGCTTGCTGCCAAGCAGCGGGGCGTGGTGTCGCGCCGCCAGCTCCTCGACGCCGGCGTCGGCGGCCCCGCGATCGACCACCGCCTGGCGACCGGCCGGCTGCATCGGATCAGACGTGGCGTCTATCTCGTCGGCCACAGGGTGCCGCCACCCTTCGCCCTGGAGATGGCGGCTCTTCTCTCCTGCGGCTCAGGTGCTGTGCTGAGCCACGGGACTGCCGCCGGAATCTGGCGGCTGATTGCCTACCAGGCCGGCTCCGGGGAGATCGACGTCACCACTCCTGGTCGAGATCCCGGCGCGAAGCCGGGGATTCGCGTTCACCGCACCCGGGCGCTCGACGGACGTGACCTTCGCAAGGTCGAGGGATTGCCGGTCACCGCGCCGGCGCGAACCATCGTCGACCTGGCGGGAACGGCCTCGGCGCGCGAGGTCGAACGGGCTCTTGCCGAGGCCGAAGCGCGGCATTTGGCGAGCCGACGCGCGGTGATTGGCGCGCTGGACCGCGCCGGTCACCCACGGGGAGCGGCCACGTTGAGGAAGCTGCTGGCGGTGGATCGCGCCCCTGCGCTAACCCGGTCCGAGGCCGAGGAACGCCTTCTTGCGCTGATCAGGTCGGCGCAGCTGCCCCCACCCGACGTCAATGTCCGGCTCGGGCGCCACGAGGTCGACCTTCTATGGCGCGAGCAGGGTTTGGTCGTAGAGGTGGACGGCTTTGGCTTTCACTCCTCGAGGCCCGCGTTTGAAAGAGACCGGCTGCGCGACGCGGAGCTTCAGGCACACGGGTGGCGGGTGATTCGAGTTACCTGGCGGCGGATCGTCCAACAGCCTGAGGCCGTGGTGGCCTTGATCGCCGCTGCTCTCGCGACGCCCGGGCGCACGCGGCAGAAGGCGGCAGAAGGCTAGTCCGGCCGGATCTCGACGTCGGAGGCGAGCTTGACCTGGCCGCCCAGGCGGTACTCCACGTCGACCGTCTCGTGCTTTCGGTAGGTACCGAACAGCCCGAGCAGCATCGCCAACCAGCGGAGGCCGCCCACCTTTCCCTCCTTGACGATGGGTCGCTCGAAGACGATCTCGCCGCCTCGAATCCGGTAGTCGGAGCCCTCGCTCCGCTCGACCCCGTTCACGTACACGCGGATCGGCGGCTCGGCTCCGCGCGGCATGCGCACCCGGCGCCCGACCTCGACGCCCTCGGTGACCCGGTCCAGCCTCACCTCGCCTTTGTCCTGGCTCATCCCGCCAACGCCTCGCGGACGGCGTCGAACGCCGACTGGTCCCGGCCCGGATCGAGCCTGCGCTTGCGCACCACGCCCGCGTAGGGAACGAGCGCACCGTCACCCATCACGTCGAGCCCAGCCTCGCGCCCTCGCACGATCCCGCCGGTGGACAGCTCGAGACGAGCGTGGACGCGCTGGCCCGGCTCGAAGTCGCGTAGCGCTTTGACCGTCGTGAGCGGCCCCTCGCGGCGGATCTCCTGGGTGCGCCGCTCCATCGCCGCAATCGCGTCCTCCAGGTCGTCGAACGACTCACGCTTGACCCGTGAGCCGTGCCTGATCACCAGCCGCCACCCTGACACGGAGGCTTCCGGCGGATTTGCTCCTCAGGCCCCGCGCCGCTGGCGCTTGGGCCGGCGGGCCGGCGGGCCGACGATCTTCTCGGGGCCCTCTCGCTGGTCAATCGGCAGGTAGTCGCGATCCCGTTCGCCGGTGTAGACCTGCCGCGGGCGAGCGATCTTCTGCTCGGGATCGTCGTTCAGCTCCATCCACTGTGCGACCCAGCCCGAGGTGCGCGGGATCGCGAAGATCACCGTGAACATCTCGGTCGGGATCTGGAGCGCCTCGTAGATGATCCCCGAGTAGTAGTCGACGTTCGGGTAGAGCTTCCGCGAGGTGAAGTACTCGTCGTCCAGGGCGCGCTTGGCGAGCTCCCGGGCGATCTCGACCAGCGGGTTGTACTCGGTCGCCTCGAACACCTGGTCCATGTGCTGCTCGATGATCCGGGCGCGCGGGTCGTGGTTCTTGTAGACGCGGTGCCCGAAGCCCATCAGGCGCTCCTCGCGGTTCTTCACCCCCTCGAGGAAGTCGGGGACGTTCTCGACCGTCTCGATTCGCCGCAGCATGCGCAGCACGGCCTCGTTGGCGCCGCCGTGAAGCGGGCCGTAGAGGGCCGCCACCCCCGCGGCGACCGCCGAGTACGGATCCACCTGCGAGGAGCCCACCCCGCGCACCGCGTTGGTCGAGCAGTTCTGCTCGTGATCGGCGTGCAGGATGAACAGCACGTCGAGGGCGCGCACCAGTCGCGGGTCGGGCTCGTACCTTGCCTCGGTCTTCCTGAACATCATCGAGAGGAAGTTCCCCGGGTAGCGCAGGTCGTTGTCCGGGTAAACGTAGGGGAGGCCCATGTTGTGCCGGTAGGCGAAGGCGGCAAGCGTCGGCACCTTGGCGATCATCCGGATCGCCGCCATGTAGCGCTCCTCGGGATCGTCGATCTGCTTGGCGTCCGGGTAGAAGGTCGAGAGCGCCCCCACGCTGGCCAGCAGCATCCCCATCGGATGGGCGTCGTAACGGAACCCCTGGAGGAACTGCTTGATGTCCTCGTGGACGAAGGTGTGGTGTGTGATGTCGAAGACCCAGCGCTCGAGCTGGGCCTCGGTGGGCAGCTCGCCGAAGACGAGCAGGTAGGCGACCTCGAGGTAGCTCGAATGCTCACAGAGCTGCTCGATCGGGTAGCCGCGGTGCTGGAGGATCCCGGCCTCGCCGTCGATGTAGGTGATCGCCGAGCGGCACGAGGCGGTGTTGGTGAAGGCCGGGTCGTAGGCCATCAGGCCGAAGTCGTCGTCGGACACCTTCACCTGGCGCAGGTCCATCGCCTTCACGGTCCCGTCGGTGACCTCGACCTCGTAGGTCTGGCCCGTGCGGTTGTCGGTGATCGTCAGCGTGTCCGGGCCGACGGTGGCCACGCCGCCGTCGCCTTCTTGCTCGGTTCGCTCGTCGGTGGCCATCGCATCTCCTTGTTGGGGAGTCGTCGTCCCTTTTTCTTGCTCTGGCCCAATTTTGTCAGTTGCGGCCCGTCCCGCGACAGTTCTGGGAGGCTTCCCGCAAGTTGGCCACCGGGGAGACCGTCGGCTCGGAGCGCAAGCGCGGCACGCTGGCCCTGTTCGCGGGGCTCCAGGACCGCTACGACCTGCTGTCCACGGCGCTCAGCTTCGGGCAGGACCCACGCTGGCGCCGGGCGATGGTGACCGCGGTGGACGCCGGTCCCGCCGAGCGCGTGCTCGACGTGGCCACGGGCACCGGCCTGGTGGCCCGGGAGCTGGTGCGGCGCTACGGATGCTCGGTGGTCGGCCTCGACCAGAGCGCCGAGATGCTCGCCGGGGCCAGGCGGAGGCTGGCCGCCGAGCCGGCGCTCGCGCAGCGCATCGAGCTGGTCCGGGGCGAGGCCGAGCGACTCGAGTTCGCGGAAGCCGAGTTCGACCACCTCACCTTCACCTATCTGCTGCGCTACGTGGACGACCCCGGGGCGACGCTCGCGGAGCTTGCCCGTGTGGTCCGGCCCGGTGGGCGGATCGCATCGCTGGAGTTCGGCCTCCCGGAGCCGCCGATGTGGCGGCCGCTCTGGTGGCTCTACACGCGGATCGGCCTGCCGGGCCTGGGCCGCCTGTTCGGCCGCGACTGGTATGAGGTGGGCCGCTTCCTGGGGCCGAGCATCGAGGCGCTGTACGAGCGGTGGCCGCTGGATCGTCAGCGCGAGCTCTGGGCAAGCGCCGGGATCTCGCAGGTGCGCCAGCGGCGCATGAGCCTGGGCGGTGGGGTGGTCACCTGGGGTGTTCGCGATGAGTGAGGCCGCCGGCCGTCCCGCCTTCTACGCGCTCCGCGCGGGTGGGTGGCGCGACCTCGTCACCCTGCTCCACCCGCCGTACACGGCCTGGCATCTGAGCTACGTGGCGCTCGGTGCCGCCGCGGCGCCCGCGCTTCATCCGGAGCGCCTCTGGGCGGCGCTCGGCGCCTTCTTCCTGGCCGTCGGCGTCGCGGCCCACGCGCTCGACGAGCTCAAGGGCCATCCGCTGCGGACTCGGCTCTCGGACCGCACCCTCTGGACGCTGGCCGCGGTGGGGCTGGGCGGCGCGGTCGCGATCGGGATCGCCGGCCTGTTCGTCGTCTCCGCCAGCCTCGCGCCCTTCATCGTCGCCGGGGCTTTGATGGTCCTCGCCTACAACCTGGAGCTGGCGGGCGGCCGCTTCCACACCGACTCTTGGTTCGCCGCCGCCTGGGGCGCCTTCCCGGCCCTGACCGGCTTCTGGGTCATGGCGCTCGGCATCGACTCGCTTGGAGAGGCCGCCGCCGGCGTTCTCGTGACCGTCGCCTGCTTCGGCCTCAGCGTCGCCCAGCGCCGCCTCTCGACCCCGGCACGCGAGCTGCGGCGCAGGACGGTCGCGGTCAGCGGCAAGCAACGGCTCGCCGACGGCACTACGCGCGAGCTCACCGCCGCCCGCCTCGCCGCCCCGCTGGACGGCGCCCTGGCGGCGCTCTCCGTGGCGCTTGTGTTACTGGCCGCCGCGCTGGTCGTGATCAGGCTGTAGCCCGGCCTGCGTCCCGGCCGCTCAGCCGGGGAGCTCGAAGTGGGTCATCGCGCGCAGTTCCTCGTAGCGCTCTCCGATCTCCGACTCCGTAAGGCGAGCAACCCGCTCGGTGCCGAACTCCTCGACGTTGAACGAGGCGAGCACGGTGCCGTGCGCGATCGCCCGGCGCAGGGCTGCCTCGCTGGGGCGGCCGGTCCCCTGCATGTCGAGGTAGCCGAGGAAACCACCCGCAAAGCTGTCTCCGGCGCCGGTGGGGTCGCGGACGTCCTCGAGCAGGAAGCCCGGGAGGGCGAAGAAGCCGTCGGAGGTGAAGAGCACCGCGCCGTATTCGCCCCGCTTGGCGACCACGATTCGCGGGCCCATCTCCATCACCGCGCGGGCGGCGCGCGCCAGGTTCGGCTCCTCCGTGAGCATTCGCACCTCGGCATCGTTGAGCATCAAGCAATCGACTTCGCCGACCGCCGCGAGCAGCGAGTCGCGCGTGGTCTCGATCCAGAGGTTCATCGAGTCGAGCGCCGCCAGCCGGGTCGTGGCGCATTGGGCCCGGACTCGCCGCTGTAGATCGGGCTGGATGTTGCCCAGGAACAGGACGTCCGCGCGCTTGGACGCCTCCGACAGCTTCGGCTCGAAGTCGGCGAACACGCCGAGCTGCGTGTCGTCGGTGTGGGCCACGTTGAGGTCGGCCTCGTAGTGGCCGCGCCAGCAGAACGTCTGGCCGCCGGCGACTCGCTCGATGTCGGTGACGTCCACGCCGCGCGCGCGGAGCAGCTCCAGGTGCTCCTCGCCGAAGTCGTCGCCCACCGGCCCTACCACGTGGACCTCCGTGAAGAAGCTCGCCGCCAGCGCGAAATGCACGGCCGAGCCGCCGAGCATGCGCTCGCGTTTCCCGAACGGGGTGCTGACCGAGTCGAACGCGATGGAGCCGACCACTGTGAGCGACATGAGGCCGTGCATCCTAAGCCGCGAGCCAACCCGACTCGGGCGCCGGCTGCCGCGCTCCCCGCTCGTGGCCTCCGAGCGGGGTCGATAGCGTTCTGACGGTGGACGCAGCGACGCGAGCGAAACAACTCAAAGCGCAGGCTGCGGGCCCGGACTTCCACGCGATCGGCGACTACGGCTTCCTCTCCGACTGCCACACGGGCGCCCTGGTCGCGTCCGATGGGACGGTGGAGTGGCTCTGCCTGCCCCGGTTCGACTCGCCGAGCGTCTTCGCCGCCCTCCTCGACCGCCGGGCGGGCGCGTTCCGGCTTGGGCCGCGGGGCCTTCGAGCTCCGGTGGCCCGCCGCTACGTCCCCGGCACGAACGTGCTGGAGACGAGCTGGATGACCGACACGGGCTGGCTGGTGGTCCGCGACGCTCTGGCGCTCGCCCCGGCAAGCGAGGAAGACGGGACGGACACGCACGCCCGAGAGCTGGGCCCGCACGACGCGGAGCACATGCTCATTCGCACGGTTGAGTGCGTGCACGGTCGGGTGGAGATCGAGACCGTCTGCGAGCCCGCCTTCGACTACGCCGCCGAGGAGGCGCGCTGGAGGCTCGTCGACCGCGACGCCCTCACCGCCGACGCCAGCGGCGGCGGTGAGACGGTGCGCCTGCTCGGGGACATCCCGCTTGAGATCGACGGGTCGGTCGCCCACGGCGCCCGAGTCCTGGAGGCGGGGGATCGCTGCTTCTCGTGCCTCTCGTGGCGCGAGGAGCTGAGCGGCCCCAAGCACGCCGCGGATGCAGTCGCGCGGGTTGACTGCACCGTTCAGCTGTGGCGCCGCTGGCTCGAGGCGGGAACGTTTCCCGACCACCCCTGGCGCTGGACCCTTCAGCGCTCGGCGCTGGTGCTCAAGGGGCTGACCTACGAGCCCACCGGGGCAATGGTCGCGGCGCTGACGACCTCGCTGCCGGAGACTCCCGGCGGCGAGCGCAACTGGGACTACCGCTACAACTGGATCAGGGACGCGAGCTTCGCGCTCTGGAGCATGCACGTGATCGGCTTCGACCAGGAGGCCCGCCAGTTCATGGAGTTCGTCTGCGAGCTGTTTCATGGCCGCGGCCCCGAGGCCCAGATCATGTTCGGGATCGGAGGCGAGACCGAGCTCCCCGAGAGGACCCTCGACCATCTCTCGGGCTACGTCGGGTCTCGTCCCGTGCGGATCGGCAACGCCGCCTACAGGCAGCGCCAGAACGACGTCTACGGCGCACTGCTCGACTCGATCTACATCCACGCGAAGACTCGCGAGGGCGTGCCCGAGCACATGGCGCCGATCGTCTTCGAGCAGGCGGAGGCGGTGGCCTCCGCCTGGCACCTACCCGACCAGGGGATCTGGGAGGCGCGCGGCGAGCCCAAGCACTACGTCTCCTCCAAGCTGATGTGCTGGGTGGCGCTCGACCGCGCCGCGCGACTCGCCAGGGACCGTGGCCGCAACGAGCCGGCGGACAGCTGGCAGCGGGAGGCGGACGCAGTGCAGGCCGAGATCCTGGAGCGGGGGGTGAGCGAGCGGGGCGTCTTTCGCCAGCATTACGAGACCGACGCGCTCGACGCGTCGCTGCTGCTGATGCCGCTGGTCCGCTTCCTGCCGCCGGGCGACGAGCGCGTGCGGGCGACGGTGCTGGCGATCGCCAACGAGCTGACCGAGCACGGTCTCGTGCTCCGATACCGCGTCGAGGAGACCGAGGACGGGCTGAGCGGGAAGGAGGGCACCTTCACGATCTGCTCCTTTTGGCTCGTCTCCGCGCTGTCGGAGATCGGCGAGCGAAAGTTGGCCCGGGAGCTCTGCCACCGGGTGCTGGCGCACATGACCCCGCTCGGGCTCTATGCCGAGGAAATCGAGGCGCTCAGCGGCGCGCAGCTCGGCAACTACCCTCAGGCCTTCACCCACCTGGCGCTGATCAACGCGGTCTCGCACGTGATCGCCGACGAGCGGCTCGGTGAGCGCGACAAGCCGAGCGCCGTGTTCACCGAGCTGCGGGCGGCGGGGGCTGCCGGCTGAGCGTCCCTACACTCCTGCGCTCATGAAGGCGATTCAGATCGAGGAATTCGGTGGGCCGGAGGTGATGCGGCTGGCGGAGGTCCCGGATCCCGAGCCGGCCGCGGGCGAGGTCGTCGTGGAGGTGGCCCGCGCCGGGATCAACTTCGCCGACACCCACGTGACCCGCAACGACTACCTCGCCGAACAGGAGCTGCCGCTGACCCCGGGCGGGGAAGTCGCCGGCCGAGCGCCCGACGGCCGGCGAGTCGCGGCGCTCTTGTTCAGCGGCGGATATGCACAGAAGGTGGCCGTCAACGAGGACGTCCTGGTGCCTGTGCCCGACCAGGTCTCCGACGATGAGGCCGCGGCGCTGCTGCTGCAGGGGCTCACCGCGCGGAGCCTGCTCCGGATCTCCGCCCGGCTCCAGGAGGGCGAGTCCGTCGTGGTCCAGGCCGCCGCCGGGGGCACCGGCTCGCTTGCCGTGCAGCTCGCGAAGCGCATGGGCGCCGGCCGGGTGATCGGGCTCGCGTCGTCCGAGGAAAAGCGCGAGCTGGCGCGGCGCCTGGGGGCCGACGCCGCGATCGACTCACAATCCGACGACCTGGAGGAGGCGATCCTGGAGGCGAACGGGGGCCGGCCGGTCGATGTGGTGCTCGAGATGAGCGGCGGCGAGTGCTTCGAGGCGTGCCTGCGGGCGCTGGCGCCGTTCGGCCGCCTGGTCACCTACGGGCTCGCCTCGCGGGAGCCGGTGTCGGTTCGCAACGCCGACCTGATGCGGACCAGTCGCTCCGTGGTCGGGTTTTGGCTGGTCCACCTGTTCGGTCGCCCGCGGGAGCTTCGCGAGGGGATCGCCGAGCTGCTCGCCGCCGTGGCCGCCAAGGAGCTCGAGGTCGTGATCGGCGATGTCTACCCGCTGTCGGAGGCGCGACGCGCCCACGAGGACATCGCCGCGCGGCGAACGCACGGCAAGCTGCTCCTCGATCCGAGTCAGTGATGGCACCGCGCAGGTGACCGCCTTTCGCGAGCTCGGGCTCTCGGACACGATCCTCGAGGCCCTTGACGAGCTCGGCTACACCGAGCCGACGGCGATCCAGGAGCAGGCGATCCCCGAGCTGCTTGCCGGTCACGACGTGATCGGCCAGGCGCAGACGGGCACCGGCAAGACCGCCGCCTTCGGGCTGCCGATGCTCCAGTACCTCGATCCAGCCTCCAGCGACACCCAGGGTCTCGTCCTGACTCCGACCAGGGAGCTCTGCATCCAGGTGACGCAGGCGCTTCGCGCCTACGCCGAGCACCTGCCGGTTGAGGTGATCGCCGTGTTCGGTGGCCAGTCTGTCCAGACCCAGCAGTCGAGGCTCCGCGCGGGCGCCCACGTGGTCGTGGCCACGGTGGGCCGGACGCTGGATTTGATCTCCCGCGGCTCCCTGGACCTCACGGGAGCGCGGTACATCGTGCTCGACGAGGCCGACGAGATGCTCGACCTGGGCTTCATCGACGAGGTCGAGCGCATCCTGCGAATCTCTCCCTCGGGCAGGCAGACCGCGCTGTTCTCGGCCACCATTCCGCCGCCGATCGAGCGGCTCGCCGACCGCTACATGTACGACCCGGTCACGATCAGGGTGACGCCGAAGCAGATCACCGTCGACGCGATCGAGCAGGCCTATGTGGAGGTGCCGGCGAAGGGCAAGGTCGACCGCCTGGTGGAGATCCTCCGGGCCGAGGATCCCGAGCAGGCGATCATCTTCTGCCGCACGAAGATCGGCACCGCGCGGCTCGACAAGACGCTGCGGGCCCGCGGCCTCCAGGTCAAGGCGCTGCACGGAGACCTGAGCCAGGGCCAGCGCGACGGCGTCATGCTCGCCTTCAAGGACCACAGGCTTCGGTTGCTGGCTGCGACGGACGTGGCCGCCCGCGGGCTCGACATCGAGCACGTCACCCACGTGATCAACTACGACGTTCCGGACACAACCGAGGGCTACATCCACCGGGTGGGCCGCACGGGCCGAGTCGGCCGCACGGGCCGCGCGATCACCTTCGTGACGCCCAAGCAGCGGCAGGAGATCCCGCGAATCGAGCGCGAGGCCCGGACCCGGATCGGCGAGTGGGAGCCGCCGGAGGAGCGGCTCGAGCACGCCCCGCGTCCCCGGCGCCGCGAACACCGTCGCGACGAAGGCGCGGAGCGGGCCGCGAAGGCAGACGCGGGCGACGCCTCCGTGAAGCTGTTCGTGAACCGCGGCAAGCGCAGCGGCATCGACGACGACGACGTTCGCTGGGCGCTGACCGAGGGAGCGGTCATCCCGGAGGAGGCAATCGGTTCGATCCGGGTGCTCGACCGCTTTTCGTTCGTCGAGCTCGACGCGCAGCACGCCGAGCAGGCGCTGGAGCGCCTGGAGGGCACCAAGCTGAAGGGCAAGCAGATCCGGGTCGAGTACGCGAAGGGCTAGGAGCTCGGACCGGCTTCAGCCTCGCGCGCGGGCGGCCTCGCCCTCGCGGATCAGGTCGCGCCAGTCGCTGACCCGGAAGAAATAGATCATCGCCGCGAAGGCGAGCGCCACCGACCAGGCGGTGACCGCGAGCTGCTGGCCCACCGAGTAGGCGAGCACGACGGTGCGCGACGCCCCTTCGAGCGTGGCCACCAGAAGCGCCTGCTGCGCGCCCGCCCCGCCAGGGGTGAACGGAAGCGCGCCCGTGATCGACTGGACGCTCATCACCAAGAGCACGTTCTCGAACGAGCCGCCGATGTGGAAGGCCTCGAGGAAGAGCCAGAACGAGGCGAACCTGCACAGCCAGCCCACCCCCTGCCAGGCCGCGACCTCTCGCACGTATCGGGTCGGCTCGCGGAAGATCGCCAATCCCTGCTTGACCCGCTGCCAGAAGGACTCGACGTGTCGGGAGAGCACGGCGACCAGCGTCACCAGCCCGATCCCGATCACGGTCAGGGTTAGCATCAGCACCTCCGGATGGGCGGCCCAGAAGGTGATCTCGAACGCGGGCAGGTGCGGGAGGCGCGGCGCGCGAGGCAGGAGGCCCTGGGTGATCGCGTACAGCAGCACCAAGAGCCCGATCGCGATGTCGAACGGGCTCAGCACGGCGAACGAGGAGATGATCGTCGGGTACGAGGAGCGCTCCACGCTGCGCTTGGCCAGGACGATCTTGAGCGCGTCGCCGCCGCGGGCCGGGAGGATGCCGTTCATGCCCGCGCCGACCAGGAACGAGGCCGCGATGCCGGTCTCCGAGACCCGGGACCCGGGATAGGCCGCGCGCAGCGCGTTCGCCCAGCCGTGCGCCCGGGCGAGCTGTAGCGCCAGGGACAGGAGCAGGGCCGCCGCCAGATAGCCCCAGGCGATCTCCGCAATGCTCTCGAAGAAGGCCTGAGCCGCGTTCCAGAAGCGGTCGAAGCTCGCGCTCAGGTCCGGGGTGTCGATCGCTGCGGCCACCACCATAAGCTAGCCCCCCGCATGCTCGCCGCCGCCGTCCTCGCGATTGCCTACCTGATCCTGGAGCCCGCCAGCGCCGATCATGCGGCGCAGACCTTTCGCTCCGACCTGTTCGCATCGCACGGCTTCCTGCTCTGGAACAACGACTGGTACGGGGGCCACTACCTGCCCGGCTACAGCGTTCTCTTTCCACCGCTGGGCGCGGCGCTCGGCCCGCGGCTGGCCGGCGCCCTGGCCGCCGTGGCGGCCGCCGGGCTGTTCGGCGCCCTGGCCCGTCACGCGTACGGGGACCGGGCCCGCCTCGCGACCCTTTGGTTCGGCGCCGGCATCGGGGCGACGCTGTTCACCGGCCGCCTCACCTTCGTCCTCGGAATCGCCATCGGCCTGGGGGCGCTGCTCGCGCTCCAGAGACGGCGTCCCCTGCTCGCCGGCGGGCTCGCCGTGCTCACCGTTTGCGGCAGCCCGGTTGCCGGCCTCTTCCTGGGGCTTGCCGGCGCTGCCGTGATGCTGGCCGGGGATCGGCGCGGCGGCGCCCTCGTCGCGCTTCCGGCATTCGCCGCGCTGGGCGCGCTGTCGCTCGCCTTTCCGACCGGCGGCGCGGAGCCATTCGTCTTCTCGGCCTTCATCGGCGTGCCCCTGCTGGCCGCGGGCGCGCTGTTCCTGCTGCCGCCCTCCGAGCGGGAGCTGCGCTGGGGCGTCGCGGTGTACGCGATCGCCGCGACCGCCGCCTTCGTCCTGGCCAATCCGGTGGGCGGGAACATGGCCCGCCTGGGGGCGTTGGCCGGAGGGCCCGTGCTGGCCCTGGTGCTGGCGGGCCGGCGGCCGTTGGCGCTCGCGGCGGTCGCCCTGCCCCTGCTCTACTGGCAATGGGTGGCGCCCGTCCGCGACGTGTCCGAGGCGGCCGGGGACCCGTCGGTGCACTCCTCCTACTACGAGCCCCTGCTCGCGGAGCTCGAGCGGCGCACGCGAGGAAGGCCGGCGCGGGTGGAGATCCCGCCGACCGGCAATCGCTGGGAGGCGGGCTACGTCGCGCCGCGGTTCCCGCTGGCTCGCGGCTGGCTGCGACAGCTCGAGTCAGACGATCGCGACCTGTTCACCGATGGCAACCTGACCGCGGCGGAATATCGGCGCTGGCTCGATCGGGAGGGGGTCTCCTACGTGGCGGTCGCGGACGCCGAGCTCGACTACCTGGCCGCGGACGAGGAGGCCCTGATACGCCGGGGCCTGCCGTACCTGCGGGCGGTTTGGAGCGATGAGCACTGGCGCCTGTATCGGGTCGAGGGCGACGCCGGCCTCGTCGACCGGGAAGGTCCCCGGCGCGCCGTGCAGGATGGCCGCATCACCGCCCTCGGGCCGGCGGGCTTCACGATCGTGGCGCGGGACTCGGGCGCCCTGCTCGTACGGGTGCGCTACTCGCGCTACTGGACGGTGACCTCCGGCGAGGCGTGTGTGGAGCGCCACGGCGACTGGACCGAGGTCCAGGTGATCCGTCCCGGGACCGTCAGCGTCGCCGCCAGGTTCAGCCTCGACGGCCTGCTCGGCCGCGACAGGCAGTGCTCGGCATAGCGCTCGCCCTCGCGTCAAGCGTCGCCTGGGGGGTGTCCGACTTCCTCGGCGGCCTTCAGAGCCGGCGAATCTCGGTCCTCACCGTGCTGCTCGTCAGCCAGCCGGTGGGGCTCGTGCTGGCGCTGGTGGTCGCCCTGGCGGTCGGCGGCGACCCGCTGTCGACGCGCGACGCCGCGATCGCCGTGGGCGCCGGAGCCACCGTGGTGCTTGCTCTCGGTGCCTTCTACCGGGCGATGGCGCTCGGCTCGGTCAGCGTGGTGGCGACGATCGGGGCGCTGGGCGTCGTGGTGCCGATCGCCGGGGGCCTCGCCTCGGGGGAGGAGCCGGCCGCGATCCAGGCGATCGGCGTGGTCGCCGGGATCGTCGGGGTGGTCCTGGTGGCGCGCGAGCCCGATCCCGAATGGCGCGCCGCCGGGCGCGCCGCCATCGGGCTCGCCGCCCTCGCGGCGCTCGGCTTCGGCACCTTCTTCCTCGCCCTCGACGAGACCTCCGGCACCGAGCCGACCTGGACCATCGTCGCGCTTCGCTGTGGCGGCGTCGGGACCCTGCTGATCGCGGCCGCAATCGCACGGCCCTCGATGCGCATAGATCGCGCGTTGCTCCCCGCCCTGCTGACGATCGGTTGCCTGGACGTGCTGGCGAACTCCCTGTTCGCGGTTGCCACCAATCACGGCCTCCTGTCGCTGGTGGCGGTCACGGGCTCGCTCTATTCCGCGGTCACCGTCCTGCTGGCCCGGTTCGTGCTCGGCGAACGGCTGGCGCCGGTGCAGCGCGCCGGGGTGGTCACGGCCCTGGCCGGCGTCGCCCTGATCGCCGCGGGCTCCTAGCCGTGAGACCCGCTGCCGGCTAGACGGCCGGCGGGATCTCGGCCGGCATCGCGAAGCCCAGGAGCTCCTTCAGCCGCGCCACGGTGTCGGCCGCGTCGCGGTGGAGGATTGCGGTCATACCGACGGCCTCGGCCCCGGCGCAGTTCTCGCGCAGGTCATCGACGAACACGCACCGCTCGGGCTCGACGGCAAGGCGCTTCGACGCCAGCTCGTAGATCGCGGGCTGAGGCTTGTGCAGTCCCACCTCGGCCGAGATCACGATGGCGTCGAACAGCTCCGCCAGCAGAGCGCGATCGTAGTGCGAGGTGCTCCACGAGTTCGAGACGAGGCCGGTGCGGATGCCGCTGGTCCGGGCGGCGCCCACCGCTGCGACCATCGGCGGGGACGGTTTCATGCCGCGGAACATGCCGTCGATCAGGTCCCCGGCGTCCTCCAGGCCGAGGCGCTTCGCGAAGCTGCGCTCGAACTCCCTCTCCTCGATGCGCCCGGTCTCCAGCTCCCGCAGGTCTGCGAGCGCCGCGGGATCCTCGCGGAACAGGCGCTTGATCGAGCCCTCCTCCAGGCCCTTGTCCCGGCAGAAGTCCGCGAAGCTGTCCCAGACCGAGGTGGTGAGGACGCCGCCGAAGTCGACCAGCAGGCCGCTGTGATCCCGGTCGGCCCGCATAGGATTGGCGCTCATGGCCGACGAGGCTATCGACCAGCCGAATCTCGAAGCCTGGTTCGAGGCGCACGTCGCCGGGGCCACGCGGCCGCTTGCCTTCGAGCGCATCTCCGGCGGGCATTCGAACCTCACCTACGCGGTGGCCGACGCGGCCGGCCGGCGCTGGGCGTTGCGGCGCCCGCCGCTGGGCAGGCGCCTGGCCTCGGCCCACGACATGGCACGAGAGCACAGGATCATCTCGGCGCTCCAGGAAACGGAGGTACCGGTGCCGCCGATCGCCGGACTCTGCGAGGACGAGTCCGTGAACGGCGCGCCGTTCTACGTCATGGACTTCGTGGACGGCCCGATCCTGCGCTCGCGCAAGGAGGCCGAGGGGAGCTTCGACGTGGCCGAGCGCGGCCCGATCGGGGAGCGGGTGGTGGACACCCTGATCTCGATCCACGCGCTCGACCCCGACCGCGTGGGGCTCGGTGAGCTGAGCAAGAAGCAGGACTACGTGGCGCGGCAGTTGCACCGCTGGCAGGGCCAGTGGGAGAAGTCGAAGACGCGTGAGCTGCCGCTGATCGACGACGTCCACAGGCGCCTGTCCGAGCGCATTCCCGAACAGGGGCCGGCGACGATCGTGCACGGCGACTACCGGCTCGACAACATGATCCTCACCGACGCAGGTGAGGTCGCGGCAGTTGTGGATTGGGAGCTCTGCACGCTCGGCGACCCGCTGGCCGATGTCGGCATGCTGATCGTGTACTGGTCCGAGGACGGCGACGAGCTGATGCCGCTGCTCGAGGCCCCGACCACCGCGACCGGCTTCCCCTCGCGCGAGCAGGTTCGCGAGCGCTACGCGGAGCGCTCCGGACGCGACCTCTCGGAGATCGACTTCTACGTGGCGCTCGGCTGGTGGAAGCTGGCGATCATCCTCGAGGGGGTCTACTCCCGCTACGCGGCCGGCCAGTACGGCAAGCCGGAGGAGAGCATCGAGGGCATCGAGCGGTTCGCGAAGATCGTCGAGACGCTCGCGGAGGCGGCCGACGACGCGGAGCGCCGCCTCGGCTGAGCGAAACTGCTTTTGACCAGCAAATAAGCGGGAAAAAGCAGATTCGTCAGGTAGTGACGGTGGGTCAGGCCTTCGCGGGCTCGGGCGGCGGCGCCGGGGCGGGGGCCGGGGCGCCGGGCTCGCCCTCGGCCTCCTTGACCCAACGATGCAGCTCGCGACGGGCGATCACCATCTTGTGGACCTCGTCAGGCCCGTCCGCGACCCGCAGCATGCGGCTGAAGCGCCACATCCAGGCAAGGGGCGTGTCGTCGGACATCCCGAGCGCGCCATGCACCTGGATCGCGCGGTCGAGCACGTCCATGACCACGTTCGCGGCCACGACCTTGATCATCGAGATCTTCTGCCGGGCCGCCCGCTTGCCCTCGGTGTCCATCTGCCAGGCGGCGTTGAGGGTCAGGAGCCGCGCCTGATCCACCTCCATGCGCGACCGGGCCACGAAGTCCTGGACGAACTGCTTCTCGGCGAGCTTGCCGCCGAACGCCTCGCGCTCGTTGGCACGGCGGCACATCAGCTCGATCGCCCGCTCGGCGGTCCCGATGGCGCGCATGCAGTGGTGGATGCGCCCGGGGCCCAGGCGGTCCTGGGCGATCACGAAGCCGGCCCCCCGCTCGCCGAGCAGGCTGGCGGCCGGCACACGGCAGCTTTCGTAGCGGATCTCGCAGTGGCCGGGGCCGCCGGCATGGCCCATCACCGAGACCGGCCGGACCAGGTTGAAGCCGGGGTTGTCCGTGGGGACGAGGATCATGCTCGCCCGCGCGTAGGGGTGGGCGTCCGGATCGGTGACGCACATGACGATGGCCACCGAGGCGCCAACGGCGCCCGAGGTGAACCACTTGTGGCCGTCGATCACCCAATCGTCGCCGTCGAGCTCCGCGCGGGTCTGGAGCGTGGTGGGGTCCGAGCCCGAGACCTCGGGCTCGGTCATCGAGAAGCAGCTTCGGATCTCGCCGTCCAGCAGGGGCTGGAGCCATTCCTCGCGTTGTTGGTCCGTGCCGTGCTCGGCGAGGATCTCCATGTTGCCGGTGTCGGGCGCCGAGCAGTTGAAGGCCATTGGAGCCACCGCCGGGCTGCGGCCCATCTCCTCGCAGAGCAGCCCGTACTCCCAGTTCCCCAGGCCGGCGCCGTAGCGCTCGTCCGGCATGAACAGGTTCCAGAGCCCCTCCTGGCGAGCCCTGGCGCGGATCTCGACCAGGATCTCCGGGTAGGGCGTCCCCGCGCGGACCTCCTCATCGAGCGCCCGCATCGCCTCGAGCTCCGCCGGGTAGACGTGATCGTCCATGAAGACGCGCACCCGGTCGCGAAGCTCCTCGACCCGGGGCGTGATCTCGAAGTCCATCGCGCTGGAGACTAGTGGAGCTTGGCCCGGGCTAGGGACGAAGTCCCGGTAGCTGGCGGTGGACCTGCCGGGTCAGGCCGGTGCCCTAGCCCGGCGGCACCGGAGGCGGAGCCGAGGATGTCGCCGGTATATGACTTCGCTTTCGGGCCTGGCGGTGAATGCCGATCTGCATCGCGAACATGGCGCCGAGCGTCACCGCCGCCACGCTGAACGACGGCACGACCACAGAGAGCGGTGGCTTCTCCTTGGCGATCAGGGTGATCGCGGCCACGATCATCACCGTGCCGAGCGCGAGCCGCAGGAACCCCTGCGGCACCCTCACCGCCAGGTGGGCGCCGAGAAGCACCCCGGGGATCGAGCCGAGCAGGATGTTCCCCGCGAGCCCGAAGTCCACGTTGCCGCCGACCCAGTGAGCGAGACCCGCCGCCCAGAGCAGGACGGCGGCGTGGTAGACGTCGGTGCCGACCACGCGCTGCGGCGTGAGGCGGAAGGCAACGATGAGCACGATGGCGATCACCGTGCCGCTGCCGGCCGAGGTGAGGCCGATGATGAAGCCGGTCAGCGCCCCGGTGACGACTGCCCCGATGATGTGACGGCGGTACAGGTGCATCGCGGAGCGCTCGGGAATCACGTCGCGGAACAGCGTGCCCCGGATCAGTGTCGCGATCCCCACGACCAGCAACGCGGCTCCCAGCATCCCCAGCACCAGGCGGTTCACCTCGTCCTCGCCGTAGGTGTCCTGGAGCACCTCGATCAACCAGACGCCCCCGATCGCAGAGGGGACGCTGCCGACCGCGAGCCAGAAGGCGATCCCACGGTGAACGGTCTTGTGCTTGAGATGACGCCACCCCCCGGCCGTCTTGGTGACCGCGGCGTAGAGGATGTCGGTGCCGACGGCGGTCACCGGCGACACGCCGAAGACCAGGATCAGTAGCGGAGTCATGATCGCGCCACCGCCCATGCCCGTCATGCCGATCAGGAGGCCGACGCCGAAGCCGAAGAGGACGATGACCGGATCCATCGTCCCGCTGATTACCGGACTTGCCAGGCGTCCGGGTCGGCGATCAGCTCGGCGATCGGCTTCGGCAGCTCCCCGCTGATCAGGTCGGCGAGGGTGACGGTCTCCAGCACCGCGCGCAGGTTGGCCCGGACGGCGACCCACACGTCGCGCAGGCGTTCCGCCGCGCCCGGGTAGTGGGTGGCTTCCGGGGCCGAGTCCTGGATGTTGGCGAGCGGGCCCTCAACGGCCCGGATCACGTCGGCGAGCGTGATCGTCTCCGGCGCGCGGGCGAGCCAGTAGCCGCCCCGGGCGCCGCGGCGGGCGCGGACCAGGCGCGCGTGCTTGAGCTCCAGCAGGATGTGCTCCAGGAACTGGAGCGGGATGTCCTGGGCCTCGGAGAGCTGCTCGCCCTTGACGGGCTGCTCGTCGGGCGCCGCCGCCAGCTCGAGCGCTGCCCGCACCGCGTAGTCGGCTTTGGCGGAAATCCTCATTTCGTCAGAATGGCGCGTTCTCGATGATCGACCTTCAGGCGCACTCGACCGTATCGGACGGACAGCTCGAGCCGTCGGAAGTGGCGGCCGCGGCGGCCGCGGCAGGCGTCACGGTGATGTCGCTCACCGACCACGACGCGGTGGCGGGCGTCCCGGCGGCGATCGCGACCGCGCGCCAGGAGGGAATCGAGTGCGTGCCGGCCGTCGAGATGTCCTGCGTCCACGCCTACTCCGACGATCTGCACATGCTCGGCTATTGGGTGGACGTCGAGGCGATCGCCCCCGCCTGCGACCGCGCCCAGCGGGAGAGAGTGGAGCGTGCCCGAGAGATCATCGAGCGGCTCAACGCCCATGGCGTCGAGGTGACCTTCGAGGCCGCCGTCGCCGAGGCCGGCGCCGCGGACTCGATCGGCCGTCCGCACATCGCCCGCGCCGCCGGCGCGGGCCCGGACCTGGGCCCCTTCTTCGAGGAGTACCTGGTGCCCGGCGCGAAGGCCTTCGTGCCGCGACGCTGGCCGAGCGCCGAGGAGGCGGTGGAGCTGATTCACACGGCCGGCGGCGTGGCCGTGGTCGCTCATCCCTACTGGGACGTCTCCGAGCCCGGCCAGGTGCGGGATCTGGTCGAGAGCCTGAAGCGCGACGTCGCGCTGGACGGGATCGAGACGTTCTACCCGCCCCACACGAAGGAGCAGACGGCGCACTGCCTGGAGCTCTGCCGGGAGTTCGACCTCGTTCCGACCGGCTCCTCGGACTTTCACGGCCCCACCCACAAGACCTTCCCTCGCTTTGGGGCCTACGACACCTACGGCCTCGGCGAGCCCGAGGTGCCCGCAGCGTCCGTAAGCGCTAGTTGGCGGGAGGAATGAGCTCCCGCTCCTCGAGGTAGTCGAGGATCTGCTGGGCCGATTCCTCGGGAGTCTGGCTCTCGGTATCGATCACCAGCTCGGCGTTCTCGGGAGCCTCGTAAGGGTCGGAGACACCGGTGAACTCCTTGATCTCGCCCGACCGTGCCTTCGCGTAGAGGCCCTTGACGTCGCGCCTCTCGCATTCCTCCACCGAGGCCTTCACGTACGCCTCGATGAAGTAACCGTCCATCTTCGCCCGCGCCTCGTCGCGAAGCTCGCGATAGGGCGAGATCGCCGCCGTGATCACCGGCACGTCGTTGCGGGCCAGGAGCGAGGCGACGAACGCGACCCGGCGGATGTTCGTGTCCCGGTCCTCCTTCGAGAAGCCGAGCCCCTTGGAGAGGTTCTGGCGGACGATGTCGCCATCCAGGACCTCGAGCTTCGAGCCGCGCTTTCGCAGCTCCTTGACCAAGACGTTGGTGATCGTGGTCTTCCCGGACCCGGAGAGCCCCGTGAACCAGAGGCAGAACCCCTTCTCACCCGCCATCGGTCGCGCCCTTCTCCCTGTAGGAGTCGATCAGGATCTTGGCCACCTCTTCCCTGGTGAACTCGTGGGGCGGGGTCTCGCCGCGGGAGAGCATCTCTCGCACCTTTGTACCGGATAGGAACAGATGCGACTCCTGCGGGTGGGGGCAGGTCTTGTCGGAGGCCATGCCCTCGCACTCGTTGCACCAGAACGTGTGCTCGAAGAACAGGGGCTGGATCCCGAGCTCGCCGATGTCGATCTCGTCGAAGATCCGCTGCGCGTCGTAGGTGCCGTAGTAGTCGCCGACCCCGGCGTGGTCGCGACCGACGATGAAGTGGGTGCAGCCGTAGTTGCGGCGGATGATCGCGTGCAGTACGGCCTCCCGCGGGCCCGCGTAGTGCATCTTCGCCGGGTTGACGCCGAGGATGACCCGCTCCGGGTGGTAGTAGCGGTCCATCAGGACCTCGTAGCAGCGCATCCGCACATCGGCCGGGATGTCGCCCGGCTTCGTCTCGCCGATCAGCGGATGAAGGAAGAGCCCGTCGGACACCTCGAGCGCCGCCTTGGTCAGATACTCGTGAGCCCGGTGGATCGGGTTCCGGGTCTGGAAGGCAACGATCCGCTTCCAACCGCGGTCGGCGAACGCCTGCTTCGACTCGGCGGGCGTCAGGTAGCGGCGCATGAAGGCTTCCTCGTGGTCGGGCAACGCATCGGCCTCGATCGAGCCGGCGAGACAGCGCGAGCCCTCGCGCCGAATCGCGGCGACGCCCGGATGCTCGTCGTCGGTCGTCAGGTAGACGAGCTCGGCCTCCTTGTCCACCTCGCGCTCGAAGACCTCCTCGACCGTCAGCCGCCCCAGCGCCTTGCCGTTCGGGGCGCTCAGCTCGACCGAGTCGCCGGCCGACGCCTCGAGGTCGGTGGCCAGGGTGATCGGGATCGACCAGATCTCGCCGCTCGCGAGCCGCATCTTCTCGCACACGGAGCCCCAGTCCTCGGAGCCCATGAAGCCCCGAAGCGGCGCGAAGCCTCCGTTTGCGAGCAACTCGAAGTCGGAGGCCTGGCGCGCGCTCAGCTGCAGCGCCAGACCGGTCTCCGCGCTACCCATTCAGACCGCACTCCGAGCGAGCCGTGCCGGCCCAGCGGCCTGAGCGAGAATCGCCGCTTGCGTCCGGCACAGACGTGCACGGCATGCAGCCGATGGAGGGATACCCCTCGTCGTGAAGCGGGTTGTAGGGCACGTCGTTTTCATTGATGTGGGCCCAGACCTCCTGGTCGGTCCAGTCCACCACCGGGTTCAGCTTCCAGCGGTCGAACCGCTCGTCCCAGCCGAAGCGGAACGCCCCGGCACGCGTCTTCGAGTCGACCCTGCGAACCCCCGAGACCCAGCAATCGATGCCTTCGAGGGCCCGATGCATCGTCTCGACCTTCCGAGTCGCACAGCACTCGTCTGACTCGCGCCACAGGTTAGCTTCCCACCGCTCGCGAAGCCCCGGCGGGTTGGCCTGAGTGAACCGCTGGAACTCGATCCCGTAGCGCTCCGCGAGCGCGTCCCGCGTGGCGTACGTCTCGGCGAACAGCAGCTCGGTATCCAGGTAGAAGAAGCGAGCCTGCGGATCGATCCCGTGCGCGATGTCGATGATCACAGAGCTCGTCTTCTGGAACGAGACCGCGAATCCGAGTCTCGGGCCAAAGGTCTCGATGGCCCAGGCAATGGACTCCCGGGCGCTCATCTGCGCGAGCTCCGCGGAGATCCGCTGCGGGTCCACGAGCTCGCCGCCGAGGATCGGGAGGCGCTCGCCGCGGCCATTGCCGTTCGCATCATTCCGCGAGGAGACGTCGTAGTCCTCGTGCAGCGGCCGGGGCCGGGGCGCCACGACCTCGAGCTGTCTGGGCCCGGCCATCAGACTGCGCACTCTCCCTCGCCGCGCTCGACCTTGTAGGGGTCCGAGCGGCTCCAGTCGATGAACTGGTCGAGCGTCTCGAGGCTGAACTCCACCGGCATCGCCAGGTCCTTGACCTGCGCCTCGAACGGGTCGGTCCCGATCCTCTCGACGAGGTCGTTGAACTCCTCGCCGTCGCGGCGCTCGGACTCGTAGAAGCGCACCCAGCGCTCGACCGCGTCGGGCACGCGCTTGGCCGGCAGCCGCGCCTTGAGCCGGTGGCCGTACACGACCTCGCCGCCCTCGTAGTTGCCCGCGAGGTGGGCGATGTAGGCCGGGATCTGGCGCTCTCCGATCTTCAGCGAGGCGCCGGTGAAGCCGATGTTGGCGATGTGGTGCTGGGCGCAGCCGTTCGGGCAGCCCGACATCTTGACGTGGATGCGCTTGGTCAGCGGATCGTCGATCTGCATCTCCTGGAGCCGCTCCTGGACCACCTGGTTGAGCCCCATCGAGCTGGTGATCCCGAGCTTGCAGCTGTCGGTGCCCGGGCAACTCACGACGTCGGTGATCTCACGGGGGCCGGTCCCGTCGAGGCCCAGCTCGCCGAGGCGCCCCCAGACGTCGTAGACCGACTCGTCACGCACCCAGCGCAGGACCAGGTTCTGCTGCACGGTGGTGCGGGCGTAGCCGCCGCTGAACTCGCGCATGATCGCGGCCAGGCCACGAAGCTGCTCGGGGGTCAGGTCGCCGCGGGTCACCTTGACCTCGATCGCGCTGAACCCCTCCTGGCGCTGGCGCTTGACGTTCGCCTGCAGGAAGCCGTCGAACTGCGAGCGGTCGCCGTTGGGGCTGCCGTTGGTGCCGGGGGGCGGCGGCGCCTTCGCCTCCTCGTCGTCGATGAGCTTGAGGCGCTCGACGTCGAAGTCGCGCTCCGCGACCCAGTCGCCCTGGAGCTCCTCCTCGACCATCTCGCGGAAGGCGTCGATGCCGATCTTGTCGATCAGCACCTTGATCCGGGCGCGGGCGCGGTTCTCGCGCAGCCACTCCTGGCGGTCGAAGATGCGCCAGCAGGCTTCGGCGACCTTCAGGTAGTCGCCGTTCTCGAGCTCGACGAACTCGTACAGCGTGGGGGCGATCCGGGGCATGATCGAGGTGCCGCCGCCGACCCGGATCTCGACCCCGCGAACGCCGTCGCGAAGGCGAGGGATGAAGCCGATGTCGTGGATCCCGGTGATCGCGACGTCCTCGTCCGTCGCCGTGAACGCCGTCTTCACCTTCCGCGGCATCAACTGGGTGACCGGGTGGCGGACGAAGTAGCGGACGTAGGCCATCGCGTACGGGGTGATGTCGAACAGCTCGCCCTCGGTGATCCCGGCCCAGGGGTCGCCGGTGACGTTGCGGATCGTGTTGCCGCAGCCCTCGCGGGAGGAGAGCCCGGCGTCCGAGATCTCGCGGATGAACTTCGCCGCGTCGGGGAGGGGGATGTGGTGGATCTGGATGTTCTCGCGCGTCGTGATGTGGCCCTTGCGCAGGGGGGCGTACTTCTCGATCGCGCTCGCGAAGGCCTCCATCTGCTCCGGGTTGACGCCGCCCAGCGGCAGCTTGACCCGGATCATCTGCACGTCCGGTTGGCGCTGGCCGTAGACGCCTTGCTTGAGGCGGAAGCCGATGAACTTGTCCTCGGGCACGTCGCCCCGCATGAAGGCGCCGGCCTCGGTGTCGAAGTCGTCGAACTCCCGCTCGATGATCGGGATCACGTTGCCCGGGACGTTCTCGTAGACCTCCGGGTTCTCGAGCGAGCCGACGCGCCCCTTGCCGCCCTGGTCCTTGTGGCTGACCTTCAGCTTGTGCTCGGCGGTGACGCGCTCGGCCACCGATTGGGCCGACCCCTGCTCGGATTCGGCCGCCGACGCCTGTTCCACGGCTGTGGGCTCCATCGGCGCAGTATTACACAAATCCTGACCGGGTTTAGGGCATTTAGGCCACGCTTGTCAGCCGGGGCTAGTCGACGTCGGTGCCCTCGATCAGGAAGGCGACGCGCACGTGGGCGCGGTACTCGTCGAGGTTCTCGCCCCGGATGCCGGTGCTGACGATGTCGACTGCGCGGATGTTCCGCAGCGACGTCTGCGCCTGCGTCAGCGCCTGCTTCGCCGCGTCGTCGGTGGACGTCTTCGAGCTTCCCACCAGCTCGATGATCTTGACTACGGCCACTCTCTCCTCCTGTTCGTCGGGTTGTGGCCGGTGTTCTATCCGGAACCGGGCCGCGTGGCAAGTCTCGGCGCCCCCCACGAGGACCCGCCCACGCCGCGGGCCGATACGCCTTCGGAGAGCGCGGCCCGTTGCCAGCGGCTGTCCGGCGCGCCCTCGGCGGACGGCGCCGGGGCAGTCTCCGCGAGGAACTGCTCCATCGCCGCCACGATCGCGGCCGCCTCGCTCTCGGAGGCCGGCTCGGTCACCAGCTCGATCCGGGGCCGGGGCGGGTGGCGCTCGCCGTTCCTTCCCATCTCGGTGCTGGACTCTAGTGGGCACGCCCGCCACTAACCTCACCCGCGGTGGCCGAGATCCCCGTCCTCGACGCGAACGCCGTGCTGGCGGCGGTCAGCCCCTCGGAGGCGATCGAGCGGACGCGCCTGGCGTTTGAGCGGCATGCCCTGGGCGAGTGGGCGATGCCGCCGAAGGTCTACCTGGACTCGCCGCCGAATGGCGACTTTCGCGCCATGCCCGCGCGCGGCGACGGCTTCGCCCTGCTCAAGTGGGTGACCTCGTTCCCCCGGAACTCCGAGCGCGGCCTGCCGGCCGTCACCGGGGCGCTGCTGCTCTCCGACGCCGGCACCGGCGAGCTGCGGGCGATCATGGACTGCGCCTCGATCACCTCGCTTCGCACCGGCGCCGCCGCCGCGGTCTCCGCGCAGGTCCTGGCCGAGGGCGGCGCGAGCTCGGTCGGCCTGATCGGCTGCGGGGTCAACGGCGCCTGGGCGGCGCGCTGCCTCGCCGCCGCCGGCTACGGGAACGGCGTCTGCGCCGATCCTCGCGCGGAGCGCGCCGAGGCCGTCGCGGCCGAGCTGGGCTGGGGCGTGGGCGATCGCGCGGAGGCCGCTGCGCAGGACGTCGTGGTCACGGTGACGCCGGCGCAGCAGCCGGTGATCCTCGCCTCCGACCTGCGCCCGGGACAGCACCTGGCGGTGCTGGGCGCAGACGCTCGCGGCAAGGCCGAGGTCGAACTGGCCGCGCTGGAGCGCTGCCGCCTGTTCTGCGATGAGTGGCAGCAGGCCGCATCGGGCGGCGAGCTGGCCGGCGCGGTCGAGGCGGGCGCGGTGAGCCGGGGCGACGTCACCCAGCTCGGGGACGTGATCGCGGGGCGTGCCGAGGGCCGGCGCTCGGCGGAGGAGATCACCCTGTTCGACTCGACGGGCCTCGCGATCCAGGACCTGGGCATCGCCACCGCCGTCTCGAGGCCTGGCAGCGAGGCGAGATCGACGCCCCATGGCGGCCGAGGACCTGTCGGCCTGTAGGGCAGCTCGCGGCTACAGCGGGATGTTGCCGTGCTTTCGCTTCGGCTGCTCGACCCGCTTGGTCTGAAGCGTGCGCAGGGCGCGGATCAGCTTCGGGCGCGTCTCGTGGGGGACGATCACGTCGTCGATGTAGCCGCGCTCGGCCGCCGAGTAGGGGTTCGCGAAGCGCGCCTTGTAGTCGGCGATCAGCTTCTCGCGGCGCTCGTCGGGCGTCGGGGAGCTCTGGATGTCGCGCCGGAAGATGATGTTGACCGCCCCCTCGGGGCCCATCACGGCGACCTCCGAGGTCGGCCAGGCGAAGTTGAAGTCGGCGAGCATGTGCTTGGAGGCCATCACGTCGTAGGCGCCCCCGTAGGCCTTGCGAGTCACCACGGTCAGCTTCGGCACCGTCGCCTCGGTGAAGGCGTAAAGCAGCTTCGCCCCGTGGCGGATGATCCCGCCCCACTCCTGTGAGGTGCCGGGCAGGAACCCCGGCACGTCGGTGAAGGTGATCAGCGGGATGTTGAAGGCGTCGCAGAAGCGCACGAAGCGCGCCCCCTTGACCGAGGAGTCGATGTCGAGGACCCCGGCGAGGTGCCGAGGCTGGTTGCCGACCACGCCCACCGGATAGCCGTCGAGGCGGGCGAACCCGACCACGATGTTCTGCGCGTAGTGCTGGTGGACCTCGAAGAACTCGCCGTCGTCGACGATCCGAGAGATCACGTCGCGCATGTCGTAGGGCTTCGATGGGTCGTCGGGGACGATCGAGTCCAGCGCCTCGTCAGCGCGGTCGGGGTCGTCGTAGGGCTCGACCCGGGGAGGCATCTCGAGGTTGTTGAGCGGCAGGAACGACATCAGGAAGCGGACGTCCTCCAGGCACTGGTCCTCGTTGTCGGCTGCGAAGTGGGCCACGCCGGACTTCGTGTTGTGGGTCATCGCTCCGCCCAGCTCCTCGAACGTCGGCTCCTCGCCGGTCACCGTCTTGATCACATCGGGGCCGGTGATGAACATGTGCGAGGTCTCCTTGACCATGAAGATGAAGTCCGTCATCGCGGGCGAGTAGACGGCGCCGCCCGCGCACGGGCCCATGATCAGGCTGATCTGCGGGATCACCCCCGAGCACTGGACGTTGCGAACGAAGACGTCGCCGTATGCACCCAGCGACACGACCCCCTCCTGGATCCGCGCCCCACCCGAGTCGTTGATGCCGATCACGGGGGCGCCGATCTTGGCGGCGAGGTCCATGACCTTGCACATCTTGTCCGCCATCACCTCGCCGAGCGAGCCGCCGAAGACGGTGAAGTCCTGCGAGAAGACGACCACGGGCCTGCCGTCGATCGTTCCCCAGCCCGTGACCACAGCGTCCCCCCAGGGTCGCCGCTTCTGCATCTCGAACTCATAGGTTCGGTGGCGGACGAAGGTGTCGAGCTCCTCGAAGGAGCCCGGGTCCAGGAGCTTGTCAACCCGCTCCCGCGCGGTCAGCTTGCCCTTCTCGTGCTGCTTCTCGACCGCTTCGGGGGAGGCGGAGTGGAGCGCCTGCTCGCGCAGCTCGCGCAGGTAGGCGAGCTTCTCCTCGTGGGTCTCGGGGAACTTCTGGCGCATGGCGCGCCGATTCTATGGCGCTGCGGCGGCGCGTTCGAGCATCGCTGCCAGGGCCTCGGTCACGCGCGGGTCGAGCTCGGCGCCGGCGGCGCCGCGAAGCCCGTCGACGGCGCCCCGCCGGCGCTCCTCCGGGGACGTGCCGCCGGGCGCCGGCGCTGCGAGGGCCGTGTCGCAGGCGCACGCAACGCGCACGATCCGCGACTCGATCGGGATCCGGTCTCCGGCCAG
Source organism: uncultured Actinomycetes bacterium (assembly GCA_963721735.1). Lineage (GTDB taxonomy): Bacteria > Actinomycetota > Thermoleophilia > Solirubrobacterales > 70-9 > AC-56. Next base: position 66,748 of record CAVRKX010000015.1, on the reverse strand, counting down.
GCCCGCCGGGCCGCCTCCGTCGAAGCGCTCCCCGACGGCGTCGATCCACTGGCAGGCCTGTTCGGGAACGCCCGCGCCACGGGCCAGCTCGGCGCCCCTGGCGAACCGCGAGTCGAGCGATGCCCGCTCCTCCGCGGTCAGCTCGCCGGCCGGCTTCGCCAGCACCTCGGCGGGCATGTAGACGCTCCCGACCTCGTGCAATCTCGCGGCCTCGCGCACCGCCTCCGCCTGGTCGCGGTCCAGGTCCAGCTCGACGGCTGCGGCGAATGCGTAGGCGGCGGTCCCGTCGGCGTGATCTCGGGATCCCGGCAGGTGGCGCTCCAACGCGTCCAGGAGCTCGGCGCCGCGCGCGCTCACGCGGGCGGCCACTTCCCGCTCAGGCTCGTTCGAAGGGGCGCCGCTCGGGCGATCCGAGCTCATCGAGGAGCTGCTCCAAGGCCGCATGGACGTCGCCGGGGTTCGGCCGCGAGTGCTGGGCGACGATCGAGACCGAGGTCCCGAACTCCTTCTCGGCGAGCTCCAGGGCAATCCGCGCTGGGTCCGCCTCGCCGGCGCTGGTGCGCCAGGCGAGCACGCGCTCCCGCTCGCGGTTGGTGACCTCGACCGAGACGGACTGCGATGTGCCCACGACGCCCGCCATCCAGGCCTCCATGCGCGCGAGGTCGTCGGCCAGCGCCCAGAGCTCGGGGGCGGACTTGACCAGCGTCCGCTTGGTCTTCGATTCCATGGATCCGGGCTTCTGCCATCCGCAGCAGACTCCTTCCGCGGGGGGACGTTTGCAGGCAGTGGGCCGCCCGACCCACTAGAAGAACGCCCCGCCCTTGTACTCGCCGAACGCGTCTCGCATGGCCCCGCACACCTCGCCGATCGAGGCGCCGGCGCGCAGCGCGTCCTTGATCGGATAGAGCAGGTTGCCCTCGCCGTCGGCGACCACGCGGAGGTCGGCGAGCCGCCCGTCCACCGCGGCCTGGTCGCGGCTCTCCTTGAACCGCTTCAGGCGTTCGACCTGGCGGCGCTCGGCCTCGGGGTCCACCCGCAGGATCTCCACGGAGTCGACGTCCTCGGTCACGTACTTGTTGACGCCGACGATGATGTCCTGGCCGCTGCGGTAACGCTCGTGATAGGAGGCCGCGGAGTCCTCGATCTCGCGCTGGATGAACTCCAGCGCCTGCACCGAGCCGCCGAGCTGCGTGACCTTGTCGATCAGCTCCCAGGAGCGTGCCTCGATCTCGTCGGTGAGCGACTCGATGAAGTAGGAGCCGGCGAACGGGTCGGCGCTGTCGGCCGCGCCTGACTCGTGGGCGATCACCTGCTGGGTGCGGAGCGCGATCCGCGCCGAGCGCTCCGTGGGCAGCGCCAGCGCCTCGTCGAAGCCGTTCGTGTGCAGCGACTGGGTGCCTCCGCAGACCGCCGCGAAGCCCTGCAGCGCCACCCGGATGATGTTGACCTCGGGCTGTTGCGCCTGGAGGGTGACGCCGCCGGTCTGGGTGTGGAAGCGGATCGTCTGCGCGCGCTCGTCGCTGGCCCCGAAGCGCTCCCGCATGATCCGTGCCCACATCCGCCGCACGGCGCGGAACTTGGCGATCTCCTGGAAGACGTTGTTGTGGCAGTTGAAGAAGAACGCGAGCCGGGGCGCAAAGTCCTCAACCGCCAGGCCCCTGTCCAGTGCGGCCTCGACGTAGGCGATCGCGTTGGCGAGCGTGAAGGCGACCTCCTGCACCGCCGAGCAGCCCTTCTCGCGGATGTGGTAGCCGGAGATCGAGATCGTGTTCCACCTCGGGACGTGCTTGCGGCAGTACTCGAAGATGTCCGTGGTCAGGCGCATGGTCGCCTCGGGCGGGTAGATGTAGTTGCCGCGCGCCACGTACTCCTTCAGCACGTCGTTCTGGACCGTGCCGCGCAGCTTCTCGGCGCCCACTCCCTGTTCCTCGCCGACCAGCTCGTAGAGCAGCAGCAGGACCGCCGCCGGCGCGTTGATCGTCATCGAGGTGGAGACCTCGTCGAGGGGGATCTGGTCGAAGCAGATCCGCATGTCCTCGATCGTGTCGATCGCAACCCCCGTGCGACCCACCTCGCCCAGGCAGAGGGGCTCGTCGGAGTCCCGCCCGAGCTGGGTCGGCAGGTCGAAGGCCATCGAGAGGCCGGTCGAGCCGTGCTCGATCAGGTAGCGGTAGCGGCGATTCGTCTCCTCCGCCGTCGCGTAGCCGGCGTACTGGCGCATCGTCCACAGCCGATCGCGGTACATCCCCGGGTGGATGCCGCGCGTGAACGGGTACTCGCCGGGCTCGCCCAGCCGCTCCTCGAGCCCCGGCCGGACGTCGTCGGCGTCGTAGAGGCGCTTCACCTCGATCCCCGAGTCGGTGAACCGGCGCTCGTCGTCGGGGCCGACCAGGGGCGCGATGTAGCGGTGCAGGTCCTCTTGGACCTCCTCCGCTTGCTTCTCCGTCGGGCGGGTGGCCATTCGGCTCAAGGATAGGGCGGGCGGCCGGCTCTGGCTGACGCCACGGCACCCTGCGCGACCTCGGCCATGCGTTCGGCGACGGCCGGGTAGGAGTAGGCGCTGGTTGCCCCTTGCGCAGGCGCCTCGAGCTCGCCCGCGGCCAGACGCCGCAGCGCCGCCACGATCGCCGCCACGTCGTCGGCGGGCACCACGGCCCCGCCGGCCTCCTCGACCACTCGCCCAGCCTCGGTTCCCGGAGGCCAGCGCGAGGATCGGCCGCTCCGCCGCCAGGTACTCGAACAGCTTGAAGTTGAGGAGCTGGGTGCGCTGGCGGGCGGGCGAGCAGCAGGAGCGCGTCCGCCGCCCGCTGGAGGGCGAGGGAGCGCTCGCGGGGAAGGCTGCCGGCGACGACGATCCGGGCCGGCGTGACGTCGGTTCGCATCAGCGTGGCCTCGTCCTTGGTCAAGGGGCCCGCCACGACCAGCTCCAGGCGCGACGCCACGTCGGGGTCGGCCCGGGCCAGCTCGCCCAGCGCCCGCACCAGCGGGCCCGGGTCGCGCCCGTAGCTGCCGAAGCGACCCGTGTAGACGAGCGAGACGCGCTCCGGGTCCAGGATGTCCGCGTCGTGTCCACCTGGGTCCGGCACGGCCAGTTCCGGGTCCCAGCCGTTGGGCACTAGGTGCGGCTCGATCCCGAGGCGAGCCCGCAGGTCGTCGGCAGCCGGGCGGCTGACGCAGACGACCGCGTCGGCCGAGCCCAGCCAGCGCCTCTCAAGGCGCTCGTCGAGGCGGCGCTGAAGGGCGGTGGGGAAGGGAGGCCGGATCGGCTCGTAAGTCCAGCCGTCGCGCAGATCGGCGACCCAGGCGACGCCGCGTCGGGCGAGCGCGCGCCCCACCGCGTGAGCCGACTCGGGCGGCGAGCTCGTGATCACGCAGTCGAACCGCTCGCGACGGTTGAGCCGCACGGCGCGCGAGCGGGCGAACGGCGCCCAGGCGGCGACCAGCGGCTCGGGAACGAGCACCTTGGCGAGCGGGTGCGCCTTGCCCGAGTAGGTGTCGGAGTCGAACAGGGCGTCGACGCGATCGTGGCCGTGCAGGCGCGCGCGCAGGCGCTGGAGGTCGAGCGTGCGCACCACGTCCTCCTCGGAAGGGCCGTCGCCGGTGCCGTAGGCGGAGGTGGTCAAGACGGTGACATGGTGTCCCAGCCGCCGCAGCCACTTCGCCATCGCGGCGGGCCGGTGGGCGCCGGTGTCGCGGCAGGGCGGATAGAAGTAGGCGACCAGGAGCAGGTTCATCCGAGCTTCAGCCGGCGCGCCGCGATCGCCTCCGAGTAGACGTCGTCCATTCGGTCCAGAAGGCGCGGCCAGCCCCACAGCCGCTCGGCCTTCTTGCGGCCCGCCGCGCCCATCCGCTCGCGCCCGTCCGGGCCCGCCTCGATCAGGCGCCGGATCGCAGCGGCCACCGGCTCAGGGCTTCCGGGCTCGACCACGAGCCCGGTCTCGCCGTCGTCGATCACCGCCCGCACGCCCGGATACTCGCTCGCGACCGTCGGTAGCCCGCAGGCCATCGCCTCGATCAGGACGATTCCGAACGACTCGGGCGGCTCGGTGGTGAGCAGGAGGAGATCGGCGCTCCGGAGCACGCCTGGCAGCTCGTCGTGGGGGACCGGGCCGAGGAAGTGGACGCGCTCGCCAAGCCCGGCGGCCCGCGCCTGATCCCGGTAGGTGTCGAGCAGCTCGCCACCGCCGGCGACGATCAGGTGCACGGGGGGCTGGCCGTCTTCGGCCGCGTGCCCGTCCCCGCCGGCGACGCGCGCGATCGCCTCGATCGCCAGGTCGAGCCGCTTGAAGTGGTGGGCTCGATCGAGCGTGGCGACGAAGGCCGCCACCGGCGCCTCGTCCGGGATGCCGAGGGAGCGACGCGGTCCCGCTTCATCCGCCAGCGGTGCGAACAGCTCCGTGTCGACGCCGTTCGGCATCTCGGCCAGCTTCCCGGGGTGGCGCTCGCCCGTGCGGCGCAGGTAGGGGACGGAGCCCGCATGGTCGGAGGAGAGCACGCAGACCCGATCGGCGGCGCGGACCAGGAGGGGCGCCACGGTGCGCTCGTAGCCCGCGAACAGCATCCCACGAGCCCCCCGCCCGATCAGCCGGTTCTTGTAGTGGACGAGCAGGGCCTGGCGCCGGCGCCTTCGCGCCAGCCGGCCGAGCAGCGTCAGCTCGGAGCCGAAGATGAACGGATAGTGGAGATGGAGCAGGTCGAAGCCCTCGATCCGGGCCAGGCTGGGGATCAGCGGCGCGTTGCCGAAAGCCAGCAGGGGGTCGACTCGGTGGACGAGGGCGCCTCCCGGATCGGGCGCCTCGCCCGCCGCCGGGGCCGTGAACACCTCGACCTCGTGGCCGCGCTCGGCCTGGCCCCGGGCGAACCGGTAACAGGTGTTGCCGGCCCCGCCCGGGTAGGGAGGGAAGGTCGCCGTCAGGTGGGCGATTCGCAAACGGCCGCTTCGTGAGGTCGGGCCGGCGCTCAATCGGTGGCGCCGACGAGCCGTTCCACGCCCGCCTGCTCGATCGTGCGCCGCAGCCCGTCGCCCAGCTCCACCTCCGGCTCCCAGCCGAGGAGCTGCTTCGCACGGGTGATGTCGGGTTGCCGGACCCGGGGGTCGTCGACGGGGAGCGCCTCGAAGACGATCTCCGAGCGTGACTCGGCCACCTCGATCACTGATTCCGCCAGGTTCAGCAAGGTCATCTCCTTGGGATTGCCCAGGTTGACGGGCAGGTGCACGTCCGACTCGGCGAGCAACACGAAGCCGCGGATCAGGTCGTCGACGTAGCAGAAGCTGCGGGTCTGGGTGCCGTCGCCGAACACGGTGACCGGCTTGTCCTGAAGCGCCTGGCGCAGGAAGGTCGGGATCGCCCTGCCGTCGTGAGGCCTCATCCTCGCCCCGAAAGTATTGAAAATGCGAACGATGCAGGTGTTGACGCCCTGCTGGCGGTGGTAGGCCATGGTCAGCGCCTCGGCGTAGCGCTTGGCCTCGTCGTAGACGCCACGCGGGCCGATCGGGTTGACGTTGCCCCAGTAGTCCTCCGGCTGGGGGTGGACCTCGGGGTCGCCGTAGACCTCCGAGGTCGAGGCCAGCAGGAATCGAGCCCGCTTGAACTTCGCCAGCCCCAGCATGTGGTGGGTCCCGTAGGAGCCGACCTTCAGGGTGTGCAGCGGCAGGCGCGCGTAGTCGATTGGGCTCGCCGGCGAGGCCAGGTGGTAGACGAAGTCGACGTCGTCGTCGAGCAGGAGCGGCTCGGTCAGGTCGTGGTTGAGGAATGTGAACTTGGGATTGTCGATGTGCTCCACGTTCTGGAGCGACCCCGTGTCGAGGTTGTCCAGGCAGATCACCCGGTGGCCGCTGGCCAGCAGGTGATCGGAAAGGTGCGAGCCAAGAAACCCGGCTCCTCCCGTGACCACGCAGGTGCTCATGGCGCGGCTGAGCATAGCGGCGCGTGCGCCGGGGGCGTGCCGAACCGGCTGCGGGCTTTACCCGGGGATGCAGGCTCACCCGGCCGAGCCCCTGGCCAGATCTCGGCGCGATGCGCTGGCGCAACTCGCCTCCGCCGAGGCGGCCTTGCGGCGGACCGCCCGCCGCTACTCGCTCTGCGCGGACGACGCGGACGACGCCTACCAGCGCGCGGTCGAGATCCTGCTCACCAAGTCCCCGCCCGCCGATCCTCAGCACCTCGTCGCCTGGATGCAGGTGGTGACCCGCCGGGAGGCGCTCGCCGTGCGGCGCTCGCGCGAGCGGCTGCTCGGCCCGGGCGACGACGATCACGCCGACCCGCTCGACCGGATCGCCTGCGACGCACCAGGGCCCCAGGAGCGGCTCGAGCACCGCGAGCAACTCGCCGACGCCGTTCGCCTGCTCTTGGAGCTGAAGCCTCAGGAGCGCCTGGCGCTCGTCCTCCAGGCCCAGGGCTACTCATACGCCGAGATCCGCCGGCTCTGCGGCTGGACCTACACCAAGATGAATCGGTGCTTGGCGGAGGGACGGGCGCGGCTGCGGGAGCTCGGTGCGATCGCTTGATCACTGGCCTGCATCCGGCGCGGCCGGAAGCGTAAGGCGGATCGGCAGGTTGGCTCGGTGCGCTAGCTGGTGCCTGGGCTGGAAGCGGGGACGGCTCAACCCTGAACCGTAAGAACGCCCACCTCATTGGATCGCTCTCGGGCGGGAGTTAGACCCCGCGTTGTTGCCGCGGTTCTGGAGGGGAAGAAGTCGAGCGGCGACGTGAGGTTTCCGTGCGCGCGGTGGCCCGCACGGGCTCTCCTTCGCCGCCCGCTCCGCATCGACTCGTATCTGGATCCACGGCGCGAGACCCGGCGACGTGCGGGTCGCGCATACCGGCCTGATCCCGATTGACGTGGCTACTCTCATTGGCTTGGCCACCGTGGACAGCAGTCACTCCGCGCTTGACGGTCTCGCCCCGTCGGCGAGCAACGAGGCCCTTCAGATCCAGGATCTGGTCAAGCGCTACCCCACCGGGGTCGAGGCGCTGCGCGGTGTCTCGCTCGACATCCAACCCGGCGAGTTCTTCGGGCTGTTGGGACCGAACGGCGCCGGCAAGTCGACGCTGATCCACTGCGCGACCGGGCTCGCGCAGCCGACGTCGGGGACGATCCGGGTCTTCGGCCACGATGCGATCGGCGACTACGCCGAGGCCCGTCAGGCCGTCGGGCTGGCCCCGCAGGAGCTCAACCTCGACTGGTTTCTGACCGCAGAGGAAACGCTCGACTATCACGCCGGCTACTTCGGGATGCCCAAGCGCGACCGGCGCGAGCGCACCGCGGAGCTGCTCGAGACGTTCTCGCTCACTGAGAAGCGAAAGGAGCGCACCCGAACCCTCTCCGGCGGCATGAAGCGGCGGCTGATCCTGGCCCGCGCGCTGATGCACCGGCCGCGCCTCCTGATCCTCGACGAGCCAACCGCCGGCGTCGATATCGAGCTGCGGCTCGAGCTCTGGCACTACTGCCAGCGCATCAACGCGGAGGGGACGACGATCCTCCTGACCACGCATTACCTGGAAGAGGCCGAGCAGCTGTGCGACAAGATCGCCTTCATCAACGAGGGCCAGATCGTCGCCCAGGGGGCGAGCGACGAGCTCGCCGCCACCTACGGCGTCGCCAACCTCGAGGACGCCTACCTGGCGCTGGTCGGGCGCAAGGAGCTCTCGCGCTCGCACGTCGAGGTCGAGGAGCTGGCCTCGTGACCGCCACCCAGATCCGCTTCCTGACCCTCTGGCGGCGCGAGGTCAACCGCTTCATGAAGATCAAGAAGCAGACGATCGGCGCGCCGCTGCTGGAGACCTTCCTCTACATCTCCGTGTTCGGAGCCGCGCTCGGCTCGCGGATCGACGAGCTGCACGGAATCGACTACGTCGTCTTCGTGATCCCCGGCCTGATCATGATGGCCTGGGCGATCAACGCCTTCTCCAACAACTCCTCCTCGATCCTGCAGCAGAAATTCCAAGGCGCGATCCAAGACCAGCTCTCCTCGCCAGCCTCGCCGCTGGAGCTGCTGCTGGCCTTCTCGCTCGGTGGCTTCATGCGCGGGCTTGCCGTCGCGGCGCTGACCTTCATCGCCGCGTCGCTGCTGGTCGACCTCCCGGTCGACCACATCCTCGTCCTCATCCCGGCGCTGTTTCTGGTCGGCTTCTTCTTCGCCCAGCTCGGGGTCCTGATCGGCGTGCGAGCCGAACAGTTCGACGACGTCGCCATCGCCCAGACCTTCGTGCTCCAGCCCCTGATCTTCCTCGGAGGCGTCTTCTACTCCGCCGCCCTGCTACCGGAACCGTTCCAGACCCTGACCCACTTCAACCCCGTCTACTACATGATCAACCTGGTCCGCTACGGCTTCCTCGGCTTCACCGAGGCCAGCGTGTCGCTTTCGCTGATCGCCCTAACAGCGGCGACGGCCGCCCTGTTCGCGGCAAATCTGCGCCTGTTCTCGAAGGGCTACCGGCTGCGGGCTTGATTTCGACCGCGCGGGCTTGTCGCCTGGAGGTTCGGGTTCTCCGGAGGCTTCCGCTTTCGCGCGAAGCAGCAGACCGGCGTCGTGGTCGTGGCCCTTACCCTGGGGCCGTGAAGGCGATCTCGGTGAAGCGCGAGGGAGATGGTCCCGAGATCCTGCTGGTGCACGGAGGTGCGAGTCCCGAGGCCACCTGGGGAGCACTGGCGCCCCTGCGTGCACGGTGGACGCTGGCATTGGTCCATCGGCGCGGCTACCCGCCAAGCCCGCCGCCCGTTGACGGGCGCCAGGACTTCGAGCACGACGCCGCTGACATCGTTGAGCTGCTTGGCTCGCGCCCTCACGTCGTCGCGCACTCCTACGGCGTGCTTGGAACCCTGATCGCAGCGTCGCAGAGGCCGTCGGACGTGCGTTCGCTTACCTTGATCGAGGCCCCGCTGTACTACTTGGTGCCGGGAGATCCGGAGATCGAGCGCCTTGAGCGGATCGGGGACGCCGTGCTAACGGAAGGTCTCGACTCCGACGCGGAGGTGTTGCGGGTTTTTCTCCGCATGGCTGGGGCGCCGGGGGTCGATGATGGGGCGCTCCCGGAAGCGGTGGCCAACGGCGTGCGTCGCGCGCACGGTTGTCGCCTTCCCGGCGAGGCCCGTCCCGCGCTCGAGCGAATTCGCAAGGCCGGCGTCCCCTCGCTGATCGCCTCGGGCGATCACACGCCCGGACTCGAGCGCATCTGCGATGCCCTGGCCGTCGCTCTTGACGCCGAGCGGCTGCTCGCGCCTGGCGCCGGACATTTCGTCGCCGCAGCGAAGGGGTTTGCCGAGCAGCTGGAGCGGTTCCTCGTCGCGAGCGGGGACGCCGCCTGAATCGACTGGGTCCGACGACGAGAAGCCTTGGCGACGGGCCGCCCACGTGGGGCTATGCCGCCACCTCTGCGCTCGTCCCACGGTGGCGGCTGTACATGTCCTCGACCCATCTGAACCCGAGCCGGTCCCTCAGCGAGGCGCGAAATTCCCGGAATTGCGCGGCGCGCTCGTCCGGGCGAAGCTTGATGTAGGGAAACTCGGGCGGTACGACGATCGGCGCCAGGATCGAGGCCGCCGTCAGGTCCGCCACGGTGAACGAGTTGCCGACGAGATAGCCGCCTGGGCCGGACTCCGCCTCGACCTTGTGGAAAGCGGCCCGGACGACCTCGCGCGAGTGCGCGACGCGGTCCGGCCGGATCTCGTAGCGCCACTTCACGACGGATGTGAGCACCGGACTCAGCGCCTTGAGCAGACGGATTCGCGGATTGTCGGGGCCGTAGAGCATCCCGAGAAACTTCTCCGGCTCCGTGAGGTTGTCATTGAACAGGACCCGGCGCAGGTCGTGCCCGCAGCTCTCGTCGAAGTACTCCTCGAGCTCGAGCGCCCGGCGCCGTTCCTCCGGGTCGGAGGGGTAGAGGGGTGGTTCCGGCCACTGTCGCTCGATCTCCTCGATGATCCTGGTCGAGTCACCGATCGCGCGTCCGTTCAACTGCAGGATGGGAACGGTGCGACCTGCTCGCAGCCGCCGCGCCCTGAGTTCCTGCAGCGCGGGCGTCACGGGGCGACGCACATGACGAACCCGCTTGTAATCGAGCGCCCAACGCGCCTTCTCGTTGTAGTGCGAGACCTCGAGGTGCCAAAGGACAGGCGTTTCCTGCGGCATGATTCAAGTCTTATTCATGTAGTTCAAGAACAGAACTACGAGTCGGGAGGCACCTGGTGCCTGAGCACCGCTATCGGCAGTATTGGGCGCTCGCCCGCGCGCTCGACGTATCGGCGACCGCTGGACCCTGCTCTCGTGCGCGAGCTTGTTCTCGGCCCGCGACGGTTGCCTGCACCCGCGTGAAAGCGGAACCGTCCTACCCAGCCGGGAGGGACACCTCCAGGGGAGGCAGCCGGAGCTGGTAAACCGTGCCGTTACCAAGGTCAACCGGTGTTTGGCCGAGGGGCGGGCGAGGCTGCGCGAGCTCGGCGCGATCGCCTGATCAGCCGTGGCGCGCACCCTCACGGGTGCCGAGTCTCGTCGCTGCCGTTGGCAGCGCCGGTAACGGCCAGAGCGAGATACTCCACGGGCGATGTCGCAGGAGAACGTGGAGTTGGTCAAGCGGGCCGTCGCGTCGGTCAACCAACGGGATATCGACGGGTACCTCGCCTGCTGCATCGAGGACGTCCAGCTGGTGACCCCGGTGGCCGAGGTCGCTGGGGCGTATGACGGCCCCCAAGGGATCCGGCGGTTCTTCACCGACATCGGCGACGCAGCCCCCGACTTCAAGATCACCATCGAGCGCCTGGAGGCGGTCGGGGCAAACCGGGTCTTGGCGTTCATGCAGGTGACCGGTACCGGGCGCGTTAGTGGCATCCCAATTGAGACGCCCACCGGGAACGTCTACGACCTTGCGGACGGCAAGATCAAGCGCATCCGAATCTTCTTCGACCGCCAGCAGGCCCTCGAAGCCGCCGGACTCAAGGAGTAGGCGATGTCGCAGGAGAACGTCGAGATCGTGCGGCGCATACTCGAAGCCTTCGAGGCCGGCGCCGAGCGGGCGGACTTCAGCGCCGCGTGGGAAACAGGTGCGGTGGCCGAGGATGCCGAGTGGATCGGCCTTCCCGAACTCATGGAGCAGAGAAGCTTCAGGGGCCGCGAGGGATTCGTTGAGTTCATGCGCAGGTGGACCGAGGACTTCGAGGAGTGGTCGCAGCACGTAGAGCGATTCATTGACGCTGGCAATAACCGCGTGGTCGGGCTCCTCAGTCAATCCGGAATCGGCAAGCTGAGTGGTGTGCCGGTCGAGCAGGAATACGCCGTCATTTACGACTTGGAGGATGGTCGGCTCGTGCGAGCGCGGGCGTATCTCGACCGTGACCAGGCCCTCAAAGACGCCGGACTCTCGGAGTAGGCGATGTCGCAGGAGAACGTCGAGGTCGTGAAGGTGGCCTATGAGGTCTTCGCCCGTGGAGGGCTTGATCGGTTCATGGAGCACTGCACCGACGACGTCGAGTTCCACGCCCTCGCGCACGAGCTGATGACACGAGCCGGCCCTCGGCAAGGACGCCGTGCGGGCATGGCTCCAAGACTGGATCGACATGTTCGATGGGTTCTGGATGGAGCTGGTTGAATTGATCGACGCCGGTGGGGTCACCGTGTTCACAGCTGAGCGGTACGGCGGACGCGCCCGGCTCAGCGGCGTTGAAACGTATTCGGCCAACTGGACGGTCTTCACCATCCGCGACGAAAAGATCGCCTTCGGCCACGAGTACCCGACCCGTGAACAGGCCCTCGAAGCCGCCGGGCTTTCGGAGTAGGCGATGTCGCAGGAGAACGTGGAGATCGTGCGTCGCCACTACGAGCACCTGAGCGGAGTCGGTGAATTGCTCCCGGAACTGCTCCGACTCTGAGTTCGAGTTCAGCTTCGCGTGGATGGATGGGCGCGGGCTCGATGCGGCGAAACGTGCTACGTCCGAGTGGATCGGGACGTTTGTAGGATTGGCAGATCGAAGCCCACGAGGTGATCGAGGTTGGTCCGGACCAGCTGGTCGTGATCGTTCGGGATCGCGGTCGACCGAAAGGCTCTGATACCGAGATTCAGAATGAGTTCGCCCATCTCTGGACCTTTCGGGACGGGCTTGCAGTTCGGTTCGAGGCCTTTACCGAGAAGACCCAGGCCCTCGAAGCCGCCGGACTCGGGGAGTAGGCGATGTCGCAGGAGAATGTGGAGGTGGTACGTCGGCTGATCGATGACTGGAACGGACGCGACCGCGAAGCTTGGATGGCACTGTCCCACCCTGATGTCGAGTGGTCCTCTGCGATTCTCCGGCAGGTAGAGGGAGGGGACGCGGTGCACCGAGGACGGGCCGAGGTAGGACAGTTCTGGGACGAGTGGCACGCGCTGTGGGACCTGGACATCGAGGTCTCTGAGTCCCGCGACCTCGGTGACACCGTCTTGGTCTTGGCGCAACTCCGAACGCGAGGCAAGTCCAGCGGCGCTGAGGTCGAGCGGTCTATTGGCTACACCTTCGAGTTTGAGGATGGCCTGGTCCGAAGGGCACGGGCGTATCCCAGCCCCGAGGAGGCCCTCGAAGCCGCCGGGCTTTCGGAGTAGGCGATGTCGCAGGAGAACGTGGAGGTGGCCTTGGAACTGATCGAGGCCTCGAATCGCCAAGACGTGGACGCGTGGATTGCTCTCATCAGCCCCGACGTCGAATGGGAGGACCCGGCGTTTTGGTCGGAGCCCACCCGCACTTACAGGGGCAGAGCGGAAGTAAGGGAGTGGTACAACCGGGTCGTGGAGCCCTGGGGAAGCCTCCACTTTGAGGTCAAGGAGGTCACTGAAGCGCCGGATAACCGGGTCTTCGCTGACACAGTCCTCACCACGCGCGGCGAGGGCAGCGGCGTAGAGACCCAGATTCGACTCTGGTATGTCGTCTGGGTCGCTGACGGCAAGATCACTAGGCAAAAGGTCTTTCGGAGCCGTGATGAAGCCCTCGAAGCCGCCGGGCTGCGGGAATAGGCGATGTCGCAGGAGAACGTGGAGGTCGTGCGTCGCGGCTTTGAGTCTGTGGAACGCGGGGGACATGGAGGCGTTCCGCGAGGTCTTGGACCCGGGCGTCGTCTGGCGAGGGCCGGAAGGGTGGCCGGAGCCGGGACCGTACGCGGGGCAGGAGGCCGTCATGCGCCAGTTGGAGCAGCTGCGCGAAACCTGGGACTCCGATAGGTTTGAACTGATTAGCGACTTCATCGATGTCGGGGACCGCGTTGCCGTTAGGTTCATCTGGAGTGGCGCGGGTCAGGGTCCTGGGTTGAACTTGGAGCTGACGCCCATCTACACGGTGCGCAAGGGCAGGATCGTCGCGATCGACTTCTTCTGGGATCACGCGGAGGCCCGCGAAGCGCTGGGGCTCTCGGAGTAGGCGATGTCGCAGGAGAACGTGGCGACCATCCGAGTCGCTGTTCGAGGCGTTCTTTAGACGCGACGTCAAGACAATGGAAGCCTTTGATGGCGTCTGAGGTGGAATGGGATACGACGCGCTTCGAAGGGGTGATCCCTGACTTGGCGGGTATCTACCGAGGCGCTGAGGGTACGCGGAGTTTTTGGCGAACCTGGCTGTCGTCGTGGAAGGACCTCCGGTTCGAGTACGAGCTCCGGGATAGCGGCGACCACGTCGTCGCGCTGATCCGCAATCAGCGTCAATGGGGTCGCCACAGCGGCATCGAGACCGAAATCCCCCCTTACGCGTGGCTTTACACCCTTCGGAGCGGCAAGGTGATTCGCGCCGTGCTTCTATGCCGACCAGGAATCGGCCCTCGAAGCCGCCGGGGTGTCGGGAGTAGGGGATGTCGCAGGAGAACGTGGAGATCGTGCGGAGAGGCACCGAGGAGTGGCTGCGCGGGAACCTTGAAGGCTGGGTCGAGACAATCGATTTCGAGGTCGAGTGGGACATCTCGACCCACCCGCTTCCGGACGTGCCGAACCGGGGCCCGCGGCCGTGAGGGGCTCATGACCGACATGCTCGCCACCTACCTGAGCGGTTGGAACGACTACTCCGCAAAGATCAGGGAGGTTTCCGAGGCGAGTGAGCAGGAGGTAATCCTCGTCATGCACGAGACGGCGACCATGCGGGACACGGGAGTTCTCTTGGAACGAGACCTCGTGCAGCTTTGGACGGTGCGAGATGGAAAGGGCGTTTTCCTTCGGGTCTTCCGGACGAAGAATGAGGCCCTCGAAGCCGCCGGACTCAAGGAGTAGGCGATGTCGCAGGAGAACTTGGAGATATTCCGAGCCGCTTTGGACGCCTTCAACCGACGCGACAAGACTGCGTGGCTGGCCCTCTACGACCCGCAAGTTCGAAAACCTCCCCCCTCGAAATTGGCCGGAATCTGACCGCAATCCAGGGTCCCGAGGCTGTCTGGGACTTCTACGTAACCAGCACAGGAGCCATGGGAAGGCGCCGCGTTTGAGTTGGGCGAGGTGGTCGCCGTGGATGACAAGGTGGCTGCCGAGGTGCAGGGCCAGCTGCGGGGCAAGGCGAGCGGCGCGAGCGTCGCGTGGCGCTACTGGCAGGTCGTCACGTTCCGCCACGGGAAGGCGCTGCGTGCCGAATGGTTCGACCCACCGAGCCGATGCCCTCGAAGCCGCCGGGCATTCGGAGTAGGCGATGTCGCAGGAGAACGTGGAGGTAGTGCGCCGCATCCTGGCGCAGTGGGCCACAGGGGACTTCAACTTGAGCGAGGAGGTAGTTGGTGCGCTGGACCCCAATGTCATATTCGTCGTCGAGCCCTCCTTCCCGGAATCTGGTGTTTTCCTGGGCCTTGATGGACTGGGTGACTTCACGCGTCGCTTTTTCGCGCAGTGGGATCGCTATGCAATCGAGGAAAAGCGCCTGCGGGCCGTCGGCGACACGGTCCTGGCCCACGTAGTCCAGCGCAGCACAGGCAGGTCCAGCGGTATCGAGAGCGAGTTGGCGTCCTTCATGCTCTTCACCTTTCAGGGAGCAAGGATCGTGCGCATAGACAACGTGCTGGAGGAGAAAGAAGCGCTCGACGCCGCCGGGCTTCAGGAGTAGGCGATGTCGAAGGAGAACGTCGAGATCGTCTTGGTGCTCTATGACGCTTTTGTTTTGAGCTCGCCGAGGGCTCCCGGAGCTAACCCCGCCGCTTCCCACCCAACTTTTTGCGGTTCTTCTCCTGGCGGTGGCGCAGGGTCTTCGTCGCCTCCGGCCCCAGAGCTAGTCCCTCCGGCTTCTCCTCGCCAGCGGGCTTCAAGGTGCCGTACTTGCCGATGCGCTTCGGCGTCGAGGGAGTCGAGGGCTTTCTCGTAGTGGCCATCGTCCCTGACACTAGCGTGGACTCGCCTGTTGGCGCGAGTTCCACCCGCGCCTCGTGTTCGTCTTCCCGTCTGCCCAGGCCACCGGCACGCAGGCCACAGCCACCCCGAGCGCGACCAAAATCGCGCGCTTCATTACCCCTGCCATCAATATCTCCCTACTTGTTCGCTTCAGCGATCCGGTCGGGCGTCCCGACACGGGCGCTCTCCGGGGGGTTAAAACAGCTACGCGAGGCGGCAGTTGCGGCAGCAGATGGCATCGGGCGTACCTGGCAACTTCCTGACGTGACGCCCCGCGAACGCCGACGACGCCCCATGCCGTGCGGTCCAGCACCAAGTGCGGCGGCTCTGGCAAACGCCCGATCCGAGAGACTCGCGGTCAGACAGCCGTGCCCAGCCTGCGACGGCACCGGAGTCCTGCGACCTAAGCCGGGACGTCCGGCTAGCTCGAGCAACTTCAGAGCAACCAAAGCGTTGGCAAGGTGGGGGGCGATCTTCAGGGCGTCGATCTCCCCCCATTATTTCGCTCTCGACGGTGTGAGGCGCTCCCCTAGTGAGGCGGGTGGCAGAGGATGTCAACCTCGCCGCCGCTGGCCTGAATCGTCCCGTCCTGGTACGCGCTGATATGACCACCGCCGTCAGCCGTGACGTAGGAACCGGGCGGCAGGTCGCGCAGGTCGCGCTCGACGGTCAAAGTGCTGGTATCGCCATTCGGCTTCGTCACCGTGACCTCGAAATGGCTCCCAGGCGGGCAACTGCCCTCCGTGGTGTCACCGGCTCCCTCGGCCAGCGCCACAGGAATCGCTAGCGCGCAAACCACGGCCACGATTGCGTATCTCTTCATCGTGCGTCCTCCTACCTTGAACAAGCTACACCCCCAGCCGTTCCTGCCTGAACTGTGACGCGAGATACTGCGCGGGCGATGTCGCAGGAGAACGTGGATTTCGCGCACCGAGCTATGCAGGCCTTTAATCGAGGCGACGTAGAGGCCTTCTTGGCTTATTGCACGCCTGACATCGAGTGGCAGACCGAACTCATCGGGACGCCCGCCTACCGCGGTCACGAGGGAATCAGGCGGATGTTTCGTGATATTGAGGTCGCATGGGACAGTTTTCAGGGGGGAAATCGAGGAGGTCAAGACAATCGGTGAGTTGGTGCTGATCTCTGTGCGGTACGAGGCGCAGGGAGCAACCTCCGGCGCTCCAGTCGAGGGCCACTTCTTCTGGGTTCTTGAGATGCGTGACGGCAAGGGGCGGCGTTTGCGGGCATTCACCGGCAAGGCCGAAGCCCTCGAAGCCGCCGGGATCTCGGAGTAGGCGATGTCGCAGGAGAACGTGGAGGTCGTGCGGCGAGGATTCGAGGCATGGAATGCGGGCGACATGGATGCCTTTCGTGAGCTGTACGACCCCGATGTCATCGCGCGACCTGTGAAGGATTGGCCGGAGCCGGGGCCGTTCGTGGGTCGGGAGGCGGTCATGCGCTGGTTCGGGCAGCTGCGCGAGACCTGGGACAGCGACAGCTTTGAACTGATCAGCGACTTCATCGACGTCGGGGACCGAGTTGCCGTGAGGCAGATCTGGCGTGGCACAGGCCACGGCCCCGAGTCGAACCTGGAGTTGACGAACGTCATTACGGTGCGCAAGGGCAGGATCGTCTACCAGGAGTTCTTCTGGGATCACGCGGAGGCCCTCCAAACCCTGGGGCTGCGGGAGTAGGGGATGTCGCAGGAGAACGTGGAGGCGGTGCGACGGGCCTTCGAGGCCTTCAACCGGGGCGACCGCGACGCGGCGGTGGCGGACTTTGCGCCGGATATGCGAGTACGTCGCCAGCGGCGCGATCCCCGGCGCCACCGAGACCTATCGGGGGCCTGAGGGATTCAAGCGCTTCACGAGGTGGCTCCTGGACCAGTTCGACGATGTTCGAGTCGAACTCGACCGAGGTGATCGAGGCGGGCGATCAGGTGATGGTCGGGACCACCACTCGGGGGCGCGGGAAGCGCAGCGGTGCCGAGACCAGCTGGGATGGCTGGTGGGTCTGGACTCTGCGCGACGGCAAGGCCGTGCGAGGCGAAGGATTCACAAGCAGAGAGAAGGCCCTCGAAGCCGCCGGGCTTTCGGAGTAGGCGATGTCGCAGGAGAATGTGGATACCCTCCGCGCGGTCTACGACGAGTGGGGGCGTGGGAACTTCCGGGCGGGAGGAGAGCTGTTCGACGCACACACGGTCTGCGTCGTGGACCAGGAGAGTCCGGAGCCCGGGCGCTACGTCGGGCCGGCCGAAATCGCAGCCTGGATGCGGTTGCAGCTCGACCACCTCGAGACCTTGAAGGTTGCCGCGCAGGAATTCATCGAGGCGGGCGACAGCATGGTGGTGGCGGTACACCGGCAGGCCATCGGGGAGAAGAGCGGAACGCCCGTTGAGGACCACCATTTCCACGTATGGACGTTCCGGGGACCGATTGTGACGCGGTTGGAGTTCATCGCGGGGCGGGCCGAAGCCCTCGAAGCCGCCGGGCTGCGGGAGTAGCTGCGCAACCTGAGTACCGGCCCCCTAGACGCCGGTGCTGGCCCGATGGTAGGGTCGCCATGCGGCAGCGATTGACTGGACCGGCTGCGGTGGACTCGACACAGGAGGGAGTCAGGATCATGGGAAGGACAGGAAAGGCGTCGGCCCTCGCATTGGCGGCGGCGTCGCTCAGCGTGGTGATCGCCACGACGGCCTCGAACGCGGGTAACGGTGCGCCGCGCTGTGGCGGCAAGCAGGCGACCATCGTTAGAGGAGGCGGGGACGACGAGATCTTCGGCACGAACAACGCCGACATGATCGTGGCCGGAGGCGGCGATGACTACATCGACGCGGGTGAGGGACGCGACCGCGTGTGCGCAAAGGGCGGCGATGACATCGCCTACGGCGGCGAGCGGGGTGACTTTGTGTACGGCGGACGGGGCAAGGATCGGGTCGAGGGCTCCACGGTCGGTGATCCATCCGTTCGGGGTCCGGATGGCGCTGACAACCTCTTCGGAGGGCGCGGCAGCGAGTCGGGCCAGATGAGCTTCCGTGGACCGGGCCAAGGCCCGAAAGCTGCTGTGCAGGGCGGTCCGGGAGATGACGATCTCAGCGGGGGCAGAGGCAGAGATCGGTGCAATGGCGGCACCGGGCAGGACCAAAAAGAGAAAGTGCGAGCTGTAGCGCAGTCGACTGCGCACCGGAGCGAACCCGAAGGCTGACGTTCGCATCCCCGAGCTGCCGGCGCGGGATACTGCGCGGGCGATGTCGCAGGAGAACATCCAGACCGTCCGCGAAGCGGCTGCGGCCTTCAACCGTGGGGATTTGGATGCATGGCTGGAGTACTTGGCGGACGACATCGACTACCGGGCGGTCGAGGGTGCACTCGATGACCACGGCCCGATTCACGGCAAGGACGCGGTGCGCGCCTACGCGGATGACTGGATCGGCACCTTGGACGATTTCATGGACGATTTCAGGATCGAGCCCGTCGAACTGATCGAGGCAGGCGAGGACAAGGTCATCGCCGTGACGAGGAGCAGCGGTCGTGCGAAGCTCAGCGGGGTCGAGACTCACCTGACTTTCGCCGCCCTTTACACGGTCCGCGACGGGAAGATCGCACGGGGCCGCGAGTACTGGACGAAGGAGCAGGCCCTCGAAGCCGCCGGACTCAAGGAGTAGGCGATGTCGCAGGAGAACGTCGAGGATAGGTTGAGGCGCAAGACGTCCGCGGCGACAGTCCCCCTCTGGCTGCGCGAAGATCGCACGCGCCAGCAGGGGCTCGAGTATTGGCGAGGGCCGCACGGTCGGATAGCCGGCCAGACGTCCGGCTGGCTCGAGTACCGCCAGCATCACTTCGAGACCGATGCACCGGGAGTCTGGGCCGACATCCCCGGCACCGAAACGGCAATCCCGCAGGCAGGCCGAATGGACGGGGTGCCGGAGGTAACCTTCGAGAGCGCCGCCTCCGTACTGAAGTCGCTGCGGACCCGGAGGGCGATCTTCGCGGACGAGGCGAACGTCTTCGCTCGAACGATCTTGTACGTGACCGGGCCCGGCGGCGGCAGGTGGTGGCGCGAAGGCCGCGGCGAGCCCATCGGCTTTCGCACCGTCGTAATGCTGCGCCGGCGGGACGGCGTTGGGTTTCGTGCATTCCGCGGATGGGTCAATGACGCCCTTGGGGGCGCCCTAGCCGGTGCCCCGGGCATGCTCGAGGTGCGCACGCTGGCCTTCATTCCATATTTCAAGCAGCTGTGGTCCACCCCACGCGTTGCACACGACGAACTGCCCGAGTGGCGCTACCACGCGGCGGTCGTGCTGGGTGCGCCGGACCGCGCGACACTCGACGCCGCCCTCGCTGCCGAGCCGGTCGTGGCGGTGCAGGACGCCCAACGCGAGCACTGTTCAGCGATCCATGCCTACTCCGTCGGCAACACCTACGTGTTCCGCCGCGACGGGCGTCCGACGACGTTGAACCGATCGGTGACTTCATCGACGTTGGCGACCGAGTCGCCGTGAGATACATCTGGCGTGGCGCGGGCACGGCCCAGACTTGAACATGGAGCTGACGCTCGTCTTCACGATGCGCAAGGGCAGGATCGTCTACCAGGAGTTCTTCTGGGATCACGCGGAAGCTCTCGAAGCGCCGGGCTTTCGGAGTAGGCGATGTCGCAGGAGAACGTCGAGATCGTGCGCCGCACCGTTGAGGCCATCCTGCGAGGGGAGTGGGAACAGGCAGCGCAGCTGCTCGATCCTGACGCGGAGGGTCATGGCACAGTTGGCGGGCTCTCCGAAGGGACGGTCATGCGTGGCATCGCGCAGTTCAGGCAGTCCTTCGAGCAGGAGGACGCTGAGGCCTGGGATGAGCGCCGGTTGGAGGCAGAGGAGTTCCTCGACGCCGGCGACCGCGTCGTCGTGCTGGTGCGCGAGTTCCGTCGCGGGAGGGGTAGCGGAATCGAGCTTGAGACCAATACGGCAGTCGTCTTTGAGGTGCGCGACGGACGCGTGGTACGCATCCAGGGCTACATGGATCGTGCCGAGGCCCTCGAAGCTGCGGGGCTGCGGGAGTAGGCGATGTCGCAGGAGGCCATCGAGGAGGGGCTCCAGGGCACGATGGCCCACGGGAACCCCGCGCGCGCACCTCGGCCTAGTCGGGCGTTAGCGTGAAGGCATGACCGCGGACGAGGCCCGCTCTGCCGGCCGTCGCGATGCGGAGCGAGCAGTCGCTCTGGCTCGAGAAGAGCCGGACGAAACCGAAGCGGCTGCCCCCGGGGAGTCCCCCGCGGAGCCCCCGACCGACCTCTTCGCCGAGCCGGATCCGGGGAGACCGGGCTCGCCGGCGCGGCGACTGGTTTCTGCCTGGCAAGGTGGGGGACACGTCGCCGCGGGCGTTTCGGAGGAGGCGCGGCGGGCCGCGGAAGCCGGCGACGAAGTTTGGGCGGCATACGGCGCTGCTCTCGACGCCGGGTTGAGCGACGCGAACGTGACTCTGATCCCGACCTGGTTCAGCGACGAGCGTGACCGGATCGTCCGCGGCCTCTACGTCGTCGATCGAAACCGCTTCCCGGAGCCCGCTGCCGGCATGCGGATGATGACCGAGGACGGCATCGACTACACCTGGGAGGGCGACGTCCAACGCGCATTCAGGGCGCCGCGTCAAGGGCTTCTCAGCCGACTGAAATCCAGACGGCGGTGAGCAAGCCGGCACCCCCTCTGTGCCGACCGCGCGGGGACTAGTGTCGGCGGGGGCGGTGCCCGTGGTGCCGGTTCGGGTGGCGGCGCTCGTGCGCGCGGGGGCGCAGCTCATGCGCATACGGGGCGAAGCGACGCCTGTTGAGCATGCGCCGCATGACCCTCTTCGCCCGGGGGAAGTTGTGAATGTCGAAGGGGGTGTCGGGCCGGACGCTGCGGTAATAGATCAGCATCCTTGTGCGGCCGTGCCGCAGGGCGAACTTGAACAGCTTGCGGGTGAAGCGGCCGCGGTAGTCGTTGTCCCAGGGCGAGTATTCGCCGACCACGAACGGCCAGCCGCGCCACTTGCGGTAGAAGCGCTTGAAGGCCGCCCACACGCCGGGCGTCCCGTAGGCGGAGTAGATGTCGGCGCCGACCCAGTCGACGAAGCGCTTGCCGGGCCAGTAGTGCCCCGGTTGGTTGCCCTGGACGTTGGGCGAGCCGATCGTCTGCGGCGACCACATGAAGGCGACCTTGGGGCGTTGCAGGCGCCGGTCGACGTGCTCGCGCTCGTAGACCGGGGCATGATTCGACGCCGCCCGCAGGATGCGCGGCATATGGCGCCGGCGTAGCTTTCGGTTGATCGTCGCGCGCTTGCCCCCGCGGACGATCAAGGCGATCCGCTGCCAGGCCCGGCGGAAGCTGGAGCGTGAGTGGCTTCGGTCCTTCTTCGTGCCGTTCGCGTTGAAGGCGCAGTACGGGTTCCAGTAGCCGTTCATCTCCGGGAACAGGCGGATGTAGACGACCTGCCTCGACTCGGCGATCGTCTGGTTCAGCCGCACGATGTAGTGGTCGCCGCGCCCCTTGGCGATCTGGCGCGTGCTGATGATCTCGGGCTGCCCACCTGGGGCGGTCGAGAGGCTGAGAACGCCCCGGGTCCTGGTCTGGCGCCAGCGCTGGAGGGCGCCGGAGGTCAGCGGCGTGTCCCAGTGGTAGAAGTCCTGGAGCACGGCCGGGTGGGCCCCGACCCGCTTCTTGAAGCGGTGGAAGTCCTTGTTGTTGCTGGTATCGGAGACCCCGTGGAAGATCCGGTGGTGACGCGGGATGAAGCTGCGTCCCGCGGCGGAGTCCGCCACCGTCAGCGAGAGCACGGCCGCCGCCACGACCAGGGCCTGGATCCGCGCGGATCGGAGCCGATCGCGCAGGGAGCCTCTACCCACCATCCTTCTTGCCATCGGCCCCTCCGGCGGCCCGCTTGAGCCGGCGGCCCGAGGCAAGCCGCGGCCGTCTGGTTGGATACCAGCGATGGAGATCGACTCCGCCAACGAGGGTGACCTGGGGGCGCTGCTCCCGATGATGCGAGCCTACTGCGACTTCTACGGGGCCTCGCCCTCCGACGATGGCCTGGTGGCGATGGCCAGGGCGCTGATCGCCGCGCCGGACTCGGACGGCATGCTCTTGGTCGCTCGCGGCGGCGAGGGGGCGGCGATCGGGTTCGCGACCGTCTGCTGGAAGTGGTCGAGCCTGCGGGCCGCGCGGATCGCCGTCATGGAGGACCTGTTCGTGGCGCCCGAGGCGCGCGGCCAGGGAGCCGCCGACACGCTGATCCGTGCCTGCGCCGACCGAGCACGCGAGCACGGCGCGCCCGTCATCACCTGGCTCACCGCCCCCGACAACCACCGCGCCCAGGCTGTCTACGACCGCGTTGGCGCCACCGCCGACACCTTCCTCGAGTACGAGCTGGAGCTCGGCTAGCGGACCGGAGAACGTTCGCTCGGGTGCGAAGCGCGGCGGCCGCCGCGCTACGGACCCGTCGGCTCCGCCTCGACGACGACGTTGGGACCGTGCTTGTCCTCGAACCGATCGAGTACACCCGAGGCAACAAGGCGGCGCCGCGCTTCCTGCGCGTCATCGACGGACTCGAACTCGAGGACGATGAACACGTGACCTGAATCCTCGACGTCCCGGAAAACGCGCTGCACCTTGGCCTTCTCCCGGGCACGCGGTCGGTCCTGGTCGAACATCGGCCTCCAGGCGTCGTAGTCGCCGACCTGGATCCGGGTGATGATGAAGGCGGACATCTTCGCTCCTCTGGTTCTAGAGACCCGCGATCCTTACCGTGTATCGCGCCGGGAAGCCTCGACCAATGCGGCCTGCTTCAGCGGAGCGGGAGGGATTCGAACCCCCGGGCCCTTGCGGACCGGCTGCTTTCAAGGCAGCTGCAATAAACCGGACTCTGCCACCGCTCCCGGTCTGTGCTCTGGCCGAGAGCGTAACCGGCGGGCACGCGGGCCAACCGGTGGACATAGGCTTCCTCTCGGATGGCGAGCGAGTGGCGAAACTGGGCGGGGGATCAGCGTTGCTCGCCGGCGGTGGTCGAGCGGCCCCAGACCCTCGAGGGACTAGTCCAGGCCGTGCGTAGGGCGGGGGAGCGCGGCCTCACGGCCCACGCGCCCGGCTCGGGCCACTCCTTCACCGAGGCCGCGCTCACCGACGGAGCGATGATCAGGATCGAGGCGCTCAACCGCGTTCTCGACGTCGACCGCGACTCCGGCCTGGTCAAGGTGGAGGCGGGGATCACACTGCGGGACCTCAGCGCGGCGCTTTGGGAGCGCGGCCTGGCGATGGAGAACCTCGGCGACATCGACCGTCAGACCCTCGCCGGGGCGATCTCGACCGCCACCCACGGCACCGGGGCGGAGTTCCGGAACCTCTCGGCACAGGTCGAGGCGCTCGAGCTGGTGCTGGCCGACGGCAGCCTGCTGGAGGTCTCCGAGCAGAGCGACCCGGACGCCTATCGAGCAGCCCGAGTGGGGCTGGGTGCGCTGGGGGTCATCTACTCGGTCACCCTGCGCGCCGTCCCCGGCTTCACCCTGCATCGCGTCGACGCGCCACGCCCGTTGGAGGAGACCCTGGCCGGCATCGACGAGCTGGCGGCGCGCAACGACCACTTCGAGTTCTTCGTCTTCCCCCATACCGAAACGGCGCTGACGATCGAGCGCAACCGCGTCGAGGACGCCCCGCGCCCGCGGGGGCGTTTCAGCGCCTACCTGAACGAGATCGTGCTCGAGAACTACGCCCTGGACCTGCTCTCCAGGTTCGGCCGCCGCTTCCCCTCGACCATCCCGCGGCTGGTCGGCTTCGCCGCCCGCCGGTTCTCACACAGCGAGAGGACCGATCGCAGCTACCGGATGTTCGCCTCGGAGCGGCGCGTGCGGTTCACGGAGATGGAGTACGCGATCCCGCGCGAGCACGGGCCGGAGGCGGTGCGCCGCGTGCTGAGCCTGGTGCGCGAGCGGGAGCTCCAGGTCGGCTTTCCGATCGAGTTCCGGCTGGTCGCCCCGGACGACGCGCTGCTCAGCCCGGCGCACGAGCGGCGGACCGTCTACATCGCCGTCCATCAGTACCGGGGGATGGCCTGGGAGCCCTACTTCCGGGCCGTCGAGGGGATCATGTCCGACTACGACGGGCGCCCGCACTGGGGCAAGCGCCACTTCCAGACCGCGCAGACGCTCGAGCCCATCTATCCCCGCTGGCGCGACTTCCTCGAGGTCCGCGCCCGGCTCGACCCCGAGGGCCGCTTCTCGAACCCCTACACGGACCGGGTGCTCGGTCCGGTCCGCTCCCCCTAGAGTCGCTCTTAGAGGAACGCCCTTCCCTCGCCCCGGTAGGTCGGCACCTGGTCGACGATCCGGTCGCCCTCGACTAGGTAGAGCGAGCCGAAGCGCTCGCAGAGCTCGCCGGCCTTGGCGTGGCGCATGTAGACGCGATCGCCCACCCGCAGGCGCCTCGCCGCGGCCCCGAGGAGCGGCGTCTGAACCTCGCCCGCCCCCTCCTGCTTGTCGAGCCGAAGGCCCTGCGGCAGGTAGGGCTCCGGCAGCCGGTCCGGGGCGGCGGCGCCGGAGGCGAGGTAGCCGCCGCCCAGAGCCGTGGCCACGCCCGGCCCGGGGCGGCGGACGATCGGCTGCACGAAGTAGGCGGCGGGCGTCAGGGCAAGGGAGCGATAGTGGTCGAACAGCACCGGGTCGTAGAAGCCGGAGCCGGCGGTGAGCTCGGTGACGACACCGGCCGCGGCCGTCCGGGCGAGGCTCCCGGTCCCGCCGCCGTTTACGAACTCCAGCGACGCCAGCTCGCCAACCGCCTGGACCATTCGCGGCAGGCGGCGGTGGATGTCGCGCTCCGAGGCGGCCTGCATGCGGCGGATCAGGGCGCTGCGCAAGGGATGGCCCGGGATCCGGTCGCCCACGCCCGCGATGTGCCCCTCGTACGCCATCACCCCCGCCAGGCGCGTGCCGGGACGCCGCTCGATCTCGGCCGCCGTCTGGCGGGCCTGCTCCGGGGTTCGCACCGGCGAGCGCTTGGGGCCGATCCGCGCCAGCCTTCCGCCCAGCGGCCACCAGCCGACGTCCAGGTCCAGGCAGACGCGGAGCTCGGCCGCGCCGCCCCGGGTAGCCGACTCGATCAGGTCCAGGTGAGGCGAGCTGTCGACCATCGGCACCGGCGCGCTGGCCGGCTCGGCGGCTGCCAGCTCGACCAGCTCGCCGAGCGCCTCGCGGTCGGCGGTCGGGTAGGCGACGACGATGTCCTCGAATCCCTGCCGGGCGAGAAAGAGCGCCTCGGGCAGGGTGAAGGAGAGGATGCCCTCGAAGCCGGGGTCGAGCTCGAGGATGCGTCGCAGCACCGCCACCGAGCGCACCGACTTGGAGGCGATGCGGATCGGCTTGCCGGCCGCCTGGGCGAGCATGAAGCGCGCGTTGGCGTCGAGCGCGTCGAGATCGACGAAGGCGAAGGGCGCGGTGATGGACTCGAAGATCGCCTCGTAGCGGGCGTGCAGCGCCTCGCGGTCGGCCGCCGGGGCGGCGATTTGGGGGCTGGTGCCGGTCGCACTCACCGCGGGGCGAGCGTATCGAGTGCCGGCCGCTCGGCTCGCGAAGGCAAAGCTAGAATCGGTGCAAGCCCCCGGAGAGGTGGCCGAGTGGCTGAAGGCACTCGCCTGCTAAGCGAGTAGGGGGCGCAAGCTCTCTCGAGGGTTCGAATCCCTCCCTCTCCGCTCTCTCCAAGAACCCATATCAGGAGGTATCAGATGGCACTGCAAATTGGCGACACGGCACCGGACTTCGAGGCCGAGACCACCGAGGGCCCGATCAGCTTCCACGACTGGATCGGCGACTCGTGGGCCGTTCTGTTCTCGCACCCGAAGGACTTCACCCCGGTGTGCACCACGGAGCTCGGCTACATGGCGAAGATCAAGCCCGACTTCGACAAGCGAAACGTGAAGATCATCGGCCTCTCCGTCGACTCGACCGGCGACCACGAGGGTTGGGCCAAGGACATCGAGGAGACGCAGGGGAACGCGCCCAACTATCCGATCATCGCGGATGCCGACTTCAACGTGTCCAAGCTCTACGGGATGCTGCCCGCCGAGACCGCGGGCGACCCCGGCGACCGCACGCCGGCCGACAACCAGACGGTTCGGAACGTGTTCGTCATCGGCCCGGACAAGAAGGTCAAGCTGATCCTCGTCTATCCGATGACGACGGGCCGGAACTTCGACGAGGTGCTGCGGGTGATCGACTCGCTGCAGCTGACCGCCAGCCACAAGGTTTCCACGCCGGTGAACTGGAAGGAAGGCGAGGACGTGATCATCGCGGGCTCGGTCTCCGACGAGGACGCGAAGGAGCTGTTCGGTGAGTGGGATGCACCGAAGCCGTACATCCGGGTGGTGCCGCAGCCGCGCTGATCGCGGCGGGCGGGGAAGACGTGGCGGGATCGCGACGGGTGAGCGATGAGCCGTACATGGAGGGCGATCGGGATCCTGGGTGCGCTGGCCCTGATCGGGGCGGCCCTCGCCTGGGCCGTCCTCTCTGACGGCGATTCCGACCGGACGACCGCCGCCTCGAGCCCGGCCGGCCCCGGCCGCGCCGAAGCCGGCGCGCGAGAAGCCCCGGCTCGAGCTCTCCGATCGCGGGGAGCCGATCGTCTGGCTTCGCAAGGGCGCTCGGGTCCCGATCCACGCCGCCCCGGGGGGCAAGGTGGTCAAGACCCTGGGCTGGCGCACGCCCTTCGAGTCCCGGACCGTGCTCTCGGTGTTTCGCCGTGTCGGCCAGTGGGCCGGCGCCCCCACCCCGGCGCTTCCACCGGGCCAGCTCGGCTGGGTGAAGCTCGATCCCGCGAAGCTCAAATCGGGCTGGACGCCCTACGCGATCGACGTCGACCTCTCCAGCTCGCGCGGCCCAGCTTCGCCGCGGTGATCGGGTGCTGCGCTCGTTCACGGTGACGGTGGGGGCGCCCACCAGCAGCACCCCGACGGGGAACTTCGCCGTAACCGACATCTTCCGCGGCAACCTGAACCCGGCCTACGGATGCTGCGCCGTGGCCACCACCGCGCGCCAGCTCCACCTGCCCTCCGGCTGGCTCGGCGGCGACCGGATCGCCATCCACGGCACCAGCGATCCGCTCGGCGTGGCCGCCTCGAACGGCTGCGTGCGGGCAGCGGACGAGGACGTGAGCGCGCTCGTCGACCGGGTCCGGCTCGGGTCGCCGGTGGTCATCCGCCAGTAGCGAGCTGCTCCGCCAGGGCCGCCTCCAGGTCGCCCGCCACCTGGTCGATGTCGGCGAGCAGGTCGCGGTCGCCCGCCAACCCGAAGAAGACGCCGCCGTCGTAGCTGACCACGCCCACCGAGAGGGCGTGTCCCTGCGGTGACAGGGGCACGAACGGGTAGACCTCGAGCATCCTGCGGCCCAGGAGGTAGAACGGCGTCTGCGGGCCCGGCACGTTGGAGACCACCAGGTTCCAGGTCAGCGGCCGGGCGAGCACGTCGGCGAGCACCCGGTTGATGGTCGGCGGGGTCCAGCCGGTGGCCTCGATCACCAACGACGCGGCGCGTGCCTGTTCCGATTCCTTCACCCGGGTGGTCTCCTCGTGGACGCGCTCCAGGCGCCGGACGGGGTCGGGCTCGCTCAGGGGCAGCGAGACGATCAGGGTGGCGATCCGGTTCCCCAGCTCGAGGTGCTCGTCGGGGCGCCGGATGCTCATCGGCACCAGGGCGACGAGCTGCTCGGGAAGCCGCTCGCCCCGGCGCTCGAACAGCCGCCGCAGCCCGCCGGCGACGATCGACAGGATCACGTCGTTGACGGTGGCGCCGCTCTCCCCGCGGGCCTGCTTCAGCCGCGCCAGCTCGGCGCTCACGAAGCCCACCCGGCGGTCGCGGCCGATCTCCTGGTTGAGGAAGGTCGGCGCCGCGCTCGGCCCGCGCGCCGCCAGGTTGGCGAATCCCTCCGCGGTGCGCATGACGGCCGACGCCGTCCCGCGCGGCATGGTGAGCGCGCTGTGCGCCGCTTTTCGGGCGGTGCCCAACCGCTCCCGGATAGCTTGCGAGGCGGCGCGGACGAAGAGCATCTCGGGGCTCGGCTCGTCCGGGTCCCAGCGTTCCTCGTCGATGGGGAGCTCGGTGCCCTCGGGGTTCGG
The DNA here is from genome assembly GCA_963721735.1 of uncultured Actinomycetes bacterium. Lineage (GTDB taxonomy): Bacteria > Actinomycetota > Thermoleophilia > Solirubrobacterales > 70-9 > AC-56. The sequence goes on along the minus strand of CAVRKX010000015.1, from coordinate 38,316 downwards.
GTCGAGCATGATCGTCCCCACGTCGACCGCCGAGACGCCGTCTACCAGCGCGTGGTGGGTCTTCGAGATGTAGGCGTGGCGGCCGCCCTCCAGGCCCTCGACCAGATAGAGCTGCCACAGGGGCCGCTGGAGGTCCAGGGGCTCGGACATCACCCGGCCGACCAGCTCGCGGAGCTGCGCCATGGTCCCGGGCCCCGGCAGGGCGGTGTGGCGGACGTGCCAGCCGAGGTCGAAGCGGGGATCGTCCACCCAGACGGGGTTGACGAGCCCCAGCGGAGCCGACTTGACCCGCTGGCGAAATCGCGGCACGAGCCCCAGCCGCCCCTCGACGTGGTCGAGCAGCTCCTCGAGCGTGGGCGGGTCGCCGTCGAGCAGGAGCGTCGCCCCGACGTGGACGTGAATCGGCCCCCGCTCGGCGAGCAGCGAGGACATGTCGGAGGGGGAGAGGCGCTCGGTGCGTTCGCTGATCGGTCGAGCCTATCCGGCGGGTGCCGCCCCCACGGACGTCGTGCAATGTGGCCCTTCGTGACTAACGCACAGCCTCAACTCGCTGCCAAACTTGAGCGTGTATGGGGAAGCGACGGCGGCATCGACGCAGGGAACCCGTGCCGACCTCGGATTACGCCGACGCCGAAGGCAATGTCCTCAGCCTGCGGCAGTCGCTGAGCGCCGGCACGATCGCGAAGATCGGCGAGGCGCCGGCTGGCGCGGCCGCCTCTCTCGATGACGCCTGGCGGCGGCGAACCGAGATGCTCTTCGAGCGGCTCGTCGCTCGCTGGGAGATCGCCGGGCTGCCGCTGACCGAGCAGGCGATGCTGCTGGGCCGCTACCGGATCGCCGACGCTGACACGCAGCGCTGGGTTCGCGAGACCATTGCCGTCCACCTGGAGCGCCACATCCCAGAGCTGTCGGCACGGTGAGAAGCCCGACGGCCCCGCCCTAGGGCCCGACGGCCGAAGGGTGGTTGGCGACGATCCGCAGCACCTCGTCGGCGTGTCGAGACACGAACGCGGGCCCGACGCCGCGGATCTTCGCGAGGGCCTCAACTCCACCCGGGCGCGAGGCTGCTATCGCCTCGAGGGTGCGGTTGTGCGCCACCGTGTAGGCGGGCTTGCCGGTGGCCGCGGCCAGGCGCCACGCCTTCAGCGCCTCCAGCAGGCCGGCGTCCGCGGCGGACAGCTCGGGGGCCGGAACCGCGGCCGGCCGGCGCGCCCGCGCCGGCCGGATCTCGATCGTCTCCGGGGAGGGCAGCCAGCCCTCTGGGTCGCAGACGTCGCAGCAGCGCCCCTCGGGCCGGCCCGGTTGGCGGTCGCCGAAATGGTCGAGCAGGCCGCGACGGCGGCAGGTCGCTGAGAAGCTGAAGGCCTCGACCGCCCGGTAGGCGCGCCAGCCGCGGTCCCTTGCCACCCGGCAGGCCGCGGCGGCGCGCCCTCTGTCGAGCGCGCCGTTCAGGCGCACGGTGAGCCGCCCGCCGGGAGCAGGCTCGACCGTGCAGGCGCCGGCGCGCTCGGCGATCGCCAGGCGGATCCGGTCCTCGTCCTGGCGGGGGTTGTCGATCACCAGGGCGCCGTCGGAGTCGGCGACGCGCTCCAGCTGCTCGACATAGACGGCGACCCCCTCCGGGTCGACGCTGCGCTGCTGGATGAAGCGCACCAAACGCCCCAGGTCGGAGCGCCCGGCGAGCAGCACCGCGCGCGCGGGCCTGCCGTCGCGCCCCGCTCGCCCGGCCTCCTGGTAGTAGGCCTCGACGCTGGCCGGGATCGCCCAATGCCAGACGGAGCGCACGTCGGCTTTGTCGATGCCCATGCCGAACGCGTTGGTGGCGACGACGACCTCCGCGTCTCCCGACATGAAGCGATGCTGCGCGGAGGCGCGCTCATCCGGGGCCATGCCGGCGTGATAGGCAGCGGCCAGGACCCCCGCCGAGCGCAGCGACTCGGCGACCTCCTCGCTGTCGCGCCGCGTCCCGCAGTAGACGATCGCCGGCCGATTCTCGGCCTCCAGCAGGCCGTGCTCGAGCAGGCCGAGCTTGCGAGCCTTGGAGCCCTTGCCCTCGAAGGTCACGGTGTCGAAGGAGATGTTCGGACGGTCGAATCCCGAGCGCACGACCAGCGGCTCGCGCAGGACCAGGCGGCGTTCGATCTCCCCGGCCACCTCCGCCGTGGCGGTCGCGGTGCAGGCAACGACCGTCGGGCGGCCGAGTCGCTCGATCGCCTTGGGCAGCCGCAGATAGTCGGGACGGAAGTCGTGTCCCCATTCCGAGACGCAGTGCGCCTCGTCGACGGCCAGCAGGTCGACCTCGCGGCTGGTCACGGCGTCGAGGAAGTCGCTGGAGCCGAAGCGCTCCGGCGAGCAGTAGACGATTCGCGCTCGGCCGTCGCGGACCCGGGCGAGCGCCTCGCGGTTCGCCGCTGCGCCCAGGCCCGAGGCCACCATCACGACGGGATGACCGGCCGCGGTCATCCGGAGGCACTGGTCGGCCATCAGCGCGATCAGCGGACTGACCACGATGCTCAGCTGCGGCGAGGCCAGGCCGGGGAGCTGGTAGCAGAGGCTCTTGCCCCCGCCCGTCGGCATGACGATCAGCGCGTCGCGGCCGTCGAGCGCCGCCTGAACCGCCTCCCGCTGGCCGGGCCGGAAAGCCTGGTGGCCGAGGTGGGCCAGCAGCGCCTCCGGCGTCCGCTGGCCGCGATAGACGCGCGTCGCGGCGTCCAGCCCGTCGAATCCCTCTAGCCCATGCAGCGCAAGCGTTGCCTGAGCCTGCTCGAGCTGGGCCATCCCGCAAGCGTAGGGGCCGCCCCGGCACGAAATTGCGGCCAATGAGGTCGAGTTCGGCACGCTCGCGAAAAGAGGCTGGGACAGCGAGACCGGTCTCGCGCAGGTCGCAGTACCCCTCTCCCCACGTTCGGCGGTTGCAGCCCAGGCTGATCGACCGCGGCCCAGGCTCATCGATGGTCGACTTGCGATCCTCTATCGAGCGCAACTCGGCCATCGGCGCCGCGCCTCTTACAATCGTCGTCCGGGGCACCGCCCCGACCCGCGCCCGTAGCTCAGTTGGATAGAGCGTCGGTCTACGAAACCGAAGGTCACAGGTTCGAATCCTGTCGGGCGCGCTCCATCACCGGGCGTCCTTCCCCGCAAACCGGCCGAAAACGCAAGCCCTGTCGGGATCGGGCCGAATCTGCCCAACGCCCGCTTCGCGGGCTTCACGCCTGGCGGGACCATCGCGCGACTATCGCGCACTGCTTCAATCGGCCGGGCGGATTTCGCGCTTATCGTTAGGAGCGAATTCGATCCGACGGGAGGAAACATGAGCACAACCGACGACTTGCTGAAGAACAACGAGAGCTTCGTGCAGAGCTTCAACAAGGGCGATCTGCCGCTGCCTCCGGCGCGGAAGATCGCCATCGTGGCCTGCATGGACGCCCGCCTCAACCCCTATCCGATCCTGGGGCTCGAGCTGGGAGATGCCCACGTGATCCGCAATGCCGGCGGCGTGATCACCGACGATGAGATCCGCTCGCTGGCGATCTCCCAGCATCTCCTCGGCACCGAGGAGATCATGCTGATCCACCACACGGACTGCGGGATGCTGACCTTCAACGATCAGGAGTTCGCTGACAGGCTCGAGGCGGAGACCGGCCAACGGCCCGAGTGGGAGGCGCGCTCGTTCGCCGACCTCGACCAAGACGTCCGGGACTCGATCCAGCGCATCAAGAACAGCGCGTTCATCCCGCGAACCGACAGCGTGCGCGGCTTCGTCTACGACGTCGGCAGCGGTGAGCTTCGTGAGGTGAGCTGAGACCTCCTTCCCCGACGACCGGTCAAGTGAGGTTGTCTAACGAGCGCAGTTGCTCCGGGCTGCGTTGACGTCAGTCGCCGGTCAACAAGACCGACGGTCAATTTACGAAACCGAAGGTCACAGGTTCGAATCCTGTCGGGCGCGTTTCCTCACATCGGTCTTCTTCCCGCAAACATGCGGAAAAGGAACGGGGCATCCGGAGCAGTCGAAATCCCCGATTTGGCACCTCATGCCTGTCGGGACCATCGCGCAACTATCGCGGTCAGGGCGCTCGCGGCTCGTGGGCCAGGGCGCGATACTGCGCGGGCGATGTCGCAGGAGCGCGACGACATTCCCAAACGAAGGAGGAACGAGTTGATCCTGTCCACGGTGAAGATCGAGGATTTCGACCGCTTCTGGAATACGTTCTCTACCAAGGGCGCCGAGAAGCGAAGGCAGTACGGCAGCAAGGGCTCGCGCGTCTTTCGTGATCCGAATGATGACTCCCGCGTCTGGGTCGTCTTCGACTGGGACGAGGAGGGCTATAAGAACTTGGTGTCCGACCCTGACATGCCGGCGATCTTTGAAGAGGCCGGACTCCAGGGTAGGCCCGAGAAGGCGGAGCTCGCCCGGGAGCACGACGTCTAGGGAGCTCACGATCCGCTCCCGGCCTGGCGGGCGCTCCGACCTGCTCCCCTGCTGAGGAGCGGGGGGCGCGCCGTCAGCCACCTCGGCGGCCCCAGATCGAAACCCGCGAAAGGGGTCGGTTCCCTCCCGCCGACAGCCGGCTTTCGAGTCGCGCTACCGTGTGTAGTTCGCCGTAGTCCGGCACGAGGAGCGGGCACGACCGGGGCGCGGACTTAGTTCCGACCCAGGAGGTGCCTCTCATGCCAGGCATGCGAGACGAGATCACGCGCTGGACTCGCGAGGGCGCGTCCCTCGAGTTGATCGAGGAGCGCATTGGTGCGCTGCCCGCATCAGACGAAGAGCAGTCGGCTCTGTGGCTTTGGGCGTGGTCATGCCGACGCCCCGGGCCATACGGCGAGAGCCGTCGAAGGGTGTTGGCCGACTAATAGAAGGCCCATCACTCGGTGACCCCCCGCGCTGCGTCGGGGCCTCGAGCGACGGCGGATCCGGGATCGGACAGGTCGCCGGTGCGTGCGGAGCGACCGAGTGGAAGCGGGCCGTGAGGACCCCGGAGCATCCCACCAAGCGACTAACTCGCTATCCTATCTATGGACTAACTACAGAAACTGGATCACCCATGGCCCTTCTTCTAGTTCCACTTGACGAAGCGATCGTCTTCCCGGCTCTCACGGCAACCCTGCCGATCAATACAGGCGAGGAGGAGCGCGTGTTCCTGCTGCCGCGCCAAGACGGCGACTTCGGCCGCATCGGCGTAGTCGCCGAGGTGATCGAGCGCGGCCAGCTGCCAAACGGCGCCTGGGCGGCGACCGTGGTCGGCCTGCATCGCGCGCTGGCGGGCGCCGCGCAGCCCACCGAGGGCGACCAGTTGCGCGTCGAGGTGCAGGAGATCCACGACGGCAACCCCGAGGACCAGCGCAGTAGTGAGCTTGTGCGCGAGTACCGCGCCGTGGTCGAGGAGATCCTCGAGCTGCGCGGCGCCGACGAGCGGATCGCCGCGTTCCTGCGCTCCATTGAGGAGCCCGGCGCGCTGGCCGATACCGCCGGCTACAGCCCCGATCTCTCGCGCGAACAGAAGCTGAAGCTGCTGGAGGCCCTCGACGTCAAGGCCCGGCTCGAGCTCGCGGTCCAGATGCAGCGCGAGCGGCTGGCCGAGCTCCAGGTTCGCCGCAAGATCCGCGACGACGTCGAGTCCGGCGCCCACAAGCAGCAGCGCGAATACTTCTTGCGCAAGCAGATGGAGTCGATCCGCAAGGAGCTCGGCGAGGACGAAGGCGACCTGATCTCCGAGTACGAGCGCAAGATCGCCGAGGCCGAGATGCCGGAGGCGGTCGCCGAGCAGGCCGAGCGCGAGCTGCGGCGGCTGGAGCGCCAGGGCGAGCAGTCGCCCGAGTCGTCGATGATCCGCAGCTACCTCGACTGGCTGCTGGCGGTGCCGTGGTCGAAGCGCTCCGAGGAGCGGCTAGAACCCGAGCACACCCGCGAGGTGCTCGACGAGGACCACGCCGGGTTGGAAGACGTAAAGCGCCGGATCACCGAGTTCATCGCGGTTCGCAAGCTGCGCCAGGAGCGCGGCGCCAGCGAGGAGAGCCGCGCCAACGGCGCGATCCTCACCCTGGTCGGCCCGCCGGGCACCGGCAAGACCTCGATCGGCGAGTCCGTTGCCCGCTCGCTCGGACGCGAGTTCGTGCGCCTCTCGCTGGGCGGGATCCACGACGAGGCCGAGATCCGCGGCCACCGCCGCACCTACATCGGCGCCCTGCCGGGGCGGATCGTCCGCGCACTGCGCGACGCCGGGACGATGAACCCCGTGATCCTGCTCGACGAGGTCGACAAAGTCGGGGCAGACTGGCGCGGCGATCCCTCCGCCGCCCTGCTCGAGGTTCTCGACCCGGCCCAAAACCACTCCTTCCGCGACCACTACCTTGACGTCGAGCTCGATCTATCCGAGGTCGTGTTCCTGGCCACCGCCAACATCACCGACACGGTCCCGGCACCGTTGCTGGACCGCATGGAGGTGATCGGCTTCGACGGATACACGACCGAGGAGAAGCTGGCGATCGCCCGCGGCTATCTGTGGCCGCGGCAGCTGGAGCGCAATGGACTGCGCGCCGAGGAGGTTGAGATCTCCGACGCGCTGCTGCGCAAGGTCGTTACCGAGTACACGCACGAGGCCGGGGTGCGCCAGCTCGAGCGCGAGCTGGGCAAGCTCCTGCGCAGGGTCGCAACGCGGATAGCCTCCGGCGAGGCCACGGCGTCAATCGTCCTCGACCCCGACATGGTCACCGACGCACTCGGCCGGCAGCGCTTCTTCCAGGAGTCGGTGGAGCGCACCGCGACCCCCGGCGTGGCCACGGGCTTGGCGGTCACAGGGACCGGCGGCGACGTGCTGTTCATCGAGGCGACGGCTATGGACGGCGACCAGGGTTTGGTGCTGACCGGCCAGCTCGGCGACGTTATGAAGGAGTCGGCGCGGATCGCGCTCTCCTACGTGCGCTCCCACGCCGAGGAGCTCGGCATCAACGGCGGCGACTTCCAGCGCGAGTTCCACCTCCATGTGCCGGCTGGGGCGATCCCCAAGGACGGACCGAGCGCCGGAACCGCGATGACCACGGCGCTTGCGTCGCTGCTCAGCGGCCGCCCGGTCAAGCACACTGTCGGCATGACCGGAGAGGTCACCCTGCAAGGACGGGTGCTGCCGATCGGCGGTCTGAAGCAGAAGGTGCTTGCCGCCCACGCGGCGGGACTGACTGACGTCTTCCTGCCGGAGCGAAACCGGGGCGACCTCGACGACGTCCCCGAGGAGGTCCGCGAACAGATGACCTTCCATCCGGTGATGAGCATCGACGAGGTGTTCGACGGGGCGCTGGAACCCGCTGGGCACGGAGCCGATGTCGCCGCGGTGTCGTAGCTGCGACCCGGTCCCATCCGAGCTCCGCGCGGTTGCGGACCTGCTGGAGCGGCGCTGGACGCTGGGCACGATCTATGCCTGCTCCGGCGGCGCCGCGCGCTTCAACGAGTTCCGTCAGTCGCTTCCCGGCGTCTCACCGACCACTCTCTCTGAGCGCCTCGAGCAGCTCGAGGCGGCGGGCATCGTCAAGCGCCAGCTCGTCTCGGGTCGCCCGCCCCACGCCGAGTACAGGCTGACCGCTAAGGGCAAGCGGCTCGCCACGGCGGTGGCCGGGTTGCTCGAAGGCCAGTGAGCGGCGAGCCTCGCCGGCCAACCCAGTCGCGGGTTCGCAGCACCCTCACCTGTGACACCGCTCGCCGTCCAGGCTCGCTGAGGCTCGAATCCTGTCGGGCGCGCTGAGAAAGGCCCACGCGGGAGCCGTGATAGATAACGGCCGCCGATGGCCTTCCAATACGTCGCCCTGCTGCGCGGCATCAACGTCGGCGGCAAGAACCTCGTGAAGATGGCCGACCTTCGGGTTGCCTTCGAGTCGATGGGGTTCGCCGACGTCGCGACATACATCGCGAGCGGGAACGTGCTGTTCCGGGGTCCGAGGCAGAGGCGTGAGGAGCTGGCGGCCCGGATCGAGTCGGGACTGACCGGGCGCTTCGGCATCGAGCTGAAGGTCGTGCTGCTGACCGAGGCGCACCTGAAGGCCGTGGTCGAGGGCGCCCCCCGCGGGTTCGGTGGGGACTCCCACCTGTGGGACGTGGTCTTCGTGCGGAAGCCGCTGACGGTGAAGAAGGCGTTTGGCGTCGTCGAGGTCCGGGAAGGAGTCGACCGCGCCTGGCCGGGGAGGGGCGTCCTCTACTTCTCGCGGCTCGCTGCAAAGGCCACGAGCAGCCGGCTCAACAAGGTCGCCTCGCTGCCCGAGTACAAGAACATGACCATCCGCAACTGGAGCACGACGACGAAGCTGCTGACCCTGATGGAGTCGAGAGTCGACCGACGCGCCTGAATCGCCACGAAGCCTGCAGAGGAGGAAACGATGAGCGCAAAGAAGGCCACGCGGAAGTCAGTCAAGAGCACCACCGCGACCAACAAGAAGTCCAAGGGATTCACGGACGACGAACGAGCCGCGATGAAGGAGCGCGCCCAAGAGCTGAAGGCAGACAAGGCGGACGGGGAGGGCGCCGTGCTCGCGAAGATCGCCGAGATGCCGAAACCGGATCGCGCCATGGCCAAGCGGCTCCACGCAATCGTCAAAGCCAGCGCGCCGGCCCTCTCGCCGAGAACCTGGTACGGGATGCCCGCGTATGCGAAGGACGACAAGGTCGTCTGCTTCTTCCAAAGCGCCCAGAAGTTCAAATCTAGGTACGCGACGTTGGGCTTCAGCGACAAGGCGAACCTCGACAAAGGCGCCATGTGGCCGACCTCCTTCGCGCTGAAGGAGTTGACCGCCGCCGAAGAGGCAAAGATCGGCGCGCTCGTGAAGAAGGCGGTGAGCTGAGTCAGCCTTATGGATGTCTCTTGCGCGACACCGACGACCCTCGACTCCCCCGAGCACGTCGCCATCGCTGAGGAGCTCGGATACACGCGAGCCTGGTTCTACGACACGCCCCAGCAGAGCCCCGATGTATGGATGACGCTGGCGCTCGCCGCCGAGCGGACCGAGCGCATCGGTCTCGGCCCGGGGGTGCTGGTGCCGTCGCTTCGCCATCCGATGGTCAACGCCGCCGGGACCGCCGCCCTTGAGGCTCTCGCGCCGGGCCGGGTGGCGGTTGCGTTCGGGACCGGGTGGACCGGTCGTCGGGCGATGGGCGTCCCGCGGCCGATCAAGTGGGGCTACATGGAGGCCTACATCAGGACCTACCGAGGCCTTCTGCGAGGCGAGACCGTCGAATGGGAGGGCGCACGGATGCGGATGCTTCATCCCGACGGCCATGCGGCTCCCCGCCCGATCGACGTGCCCGTGTTGATCGGGGCGCAGGGACCCAAAGGCCAGGCCGTAGCAACGGAACTGGCCGACGGTCTCTTCACCGTGGCGGCCGTCCCCGAGTTCGCCACCGAGTTCTCCTGGGTCCCGCATCTCTGCTGGGGAACAGTGCTCGATGAAGGAGAGGATCCGCGGTCGGATCGCGTTCGCGCGGCGGCCGGACCAGGCGCGATCAGCATGTATCACGGCGCCTACGAGCTCAACGCCAAGATGGCGGAGCTGCCCGGGGGGAAGGAGTGGCTCGCGGCGATCGAAGAGGCGCCGGAGGGCGAGCGCCATCTCGCCGTCCACGACCAGCACATGGTCGGGCTGAACGCGGCCGACCAGGCGGCGTTGGATGCCGGGGCCGACACGATGGTCGAGCCGTTCAGCTTCACCGGCACCGCGGCGACGCTCCGCGCCAGGGCAGCCGACCTTGCCGACCAAGGCGTGACAGAGATCGTCTATCAGCCGGCGGGGCCCGATATCCGCAGAGAACTGCAGACGTTCATCGAGGCAATCAGCGTCTGAGCACGAAGCATCGCTGTCATGCGAGGGAGCGTCGGCCTCGTCGAGGGTCGCGGTCCAGCTTGCGAGGAGGTCGAGCGCCTCGGCGGACTTCGAGCCGGGCTCGGCGGTGTAGGTGAGGATGGCGAGACCGCTGTCAGCGGACAGCTCCAGCATCTCGTAGGTCAGGCTGAGGTCGCCCACGACCGGGTGGTGGAAGTCCTTGGCGCCGGTCCGGTGGATGCGCACGTTGTGCGCGGCCCAGCGGGTGCGGAACTCCTCGCTCCGAGTCGAGAGCTCGCCGACGAGGTCAGACAGATCGCGGTCGTAGGGGTCCCGGCCGGCCTCCGTGCGCAGGATGGAGACCGTGTCGTTGGCGACGCGGTCCCAGTCGCCGTAGAAGTCGGGCGCTCGCGGGCTGAGGAAGACGAACCGGGCTGGTTCACCGGTCGCACCGGGTCGACGTACAACTCCGAGAAGAGGGCCCGCCCGAGCGCGTTCGCCGAGAGGATGTCCAAGCGGCCGTTTTGCACCAGGGCCGGCGCACCCGTCATCGCGTCGATCAGCCTTTGCACGCTGGGCCGGACCCGCTGCTGCGTTCGGCGGCGACGTCGCGGGGTCGCCGGCTGGGCCGCGCGTGCAAGGTCGAACAGGTGCGCTCGCTCAGCCTCGTCGAGCTGCAGGGCGCGGGCCAGCGCTTCCAGAACGCTTTCCGAAACCCCGCTCAGGTTCCCGCGCTCGAGCCGTGTGTAGTAGGGGACGCTGACTCCGGCGAGGACTGCGACTTCCTCCCGGCGCAGCCCCGGAACACGCCTGGGGCCGTATGACGTCAGACCCACTTGGTCTGGCGTGAGCTTGGCCCGCCTGGAGGTCAGGAACTCCCTGATCTCGCTCTTGGCGTCCACGAGATCAGGGTAGCCCCGTCCGGCTAGCGCTGGGGGACCCTGCCAGTACCCCCATCAACAGGGACTCTCACTTCGCGCGATCCCGTGCTTTCTTAGGAGTACGCCGAGACTCAGCTGATCGAAAGGACACCGAGACATGACCACCATGAAGCACATCTCCCTAGGCGGACTCGACGTCTCCCGCATCGGACTCGGCACGATGGCGATGTCCGGCTATTACCTCGACCCGGACAGCAGCGACGCCGAGTCGATCCGCACCATCCACCGCGCGCTCGACCTGGGCGTCACCCACATCGACACCGCCGAGATCTATGGGCCCTACGCCAACGAGGAGCTCGTCGGCCGGGCCATCAAGGGCCGCCGCGACGAGGTCGTGCTGGCGACGAAGTTCGGCTTCGTCTCGCACGCGGGCAGCGGCCCCGGGGTGCTCGACAGCAGCCCGGCGAACATCCGCACCGCCGTCGAGGGCTCCCTCAAGCGGCTCGGCACCGACCGCATCGACCTCTACTACCAGCACCGGGTCGACCCGACCACCCCGATCGAGGACACCGTCGGCGCCCTGGCCGAGCTGGTCGCCGAGGGCAAGGTCCGGCACATCGGCCTGTCCGAGGCCGGCCCCGCCACGATCCGCCGCGCCCACGCCGTCCACCCGATCGCCGCCCTGCAGACGGAGTACTCACTGTGGACCCGTGACCCGGAGGCCGAGCTGCTGCCGCTCCTGCGCGAGCTGGGCATCGGCTTCGTCCCCTACTCGCCGCTCGGCCACGGCTTCCTCACCGGCAAGATCCGCTCCCCCGAGCAGCTCGCCGACGACGACTGGCGCAAGACCAACCCGCGCTTCACCGGCGAGAACTTCCAGCGCAACCTGCGCATCGTCGACGAAGTCGAGGCCGTCGCCTCCGAGGCGGGCGCCACACCGGGACAGGTGGCCCTGGCCTGGCTGCTCCCAGGGCGACGACATGCCCCGATCCCCGGCACAAGGCGTCTCCCGCGTGGAGGAGAACACCGCCGCCGACCACCTCGAGCTGAGCGCCGGGCAGATCGAACGGCTGAACAACCTCACCCCGGCCGCCGGCGAGCGCCACGAAGAAGCGCAGATGGCCACCATCGACCGCTGGGTCGTGGCCGCCGACAGCCAGACGGCTCGGTCCTGTTCGACGCCCAGCGACAGGTGGTCGACCTGTTCGACAAGGAGACCTCCGATACCAGCCGCTGCTACGGCGCCTGCGCTGAAGCCTGGCCGCCTGCTCACCGACGGCGATCCGGGAGCCGGCGATGGGGTCGAGGCCAAGCTGCTCGGCACCACCGGGCGCGACGACGGATCGACCCAGGTCACGTACAACGGCCATCCGCTCTACTACTACGTCGACGACCCGCAGGGTGAGGTCCTCTGCCACGGGGTGGAGGAATTCGGCGGGGTGTGGCTGGCCGTCGATCCGGGCGGCGAAGCGGTCCAGTAGCCCGTCGCGGCTGCAGGAGACCCGGCGCCGTCCCTGCCAAGCTGCCCGGTCGTGCTCGACTTCCTGCTCGACGCGGTCACCGACAGCCCCAGCACTTATCTGGTCCTCTGCGGGGTCATCGTGATCGACGACTTCGTCCCGTTCGCCCCTGGCGACACGGCGATGATCACCGCCGGGATCCTCGCCGCCAACGGGGGCTTGTCGATCTATCTGGTGATCCTGGCCGGCGCGATCGGAGGCATACTCGGAGACAACATCTTCTACGCGCTCGGGCGGAAGTTCGGCCCCCGTTTCGCCGACCGAGTGCTGCGCGGCGATCGCGGGCTGGAGCTCTACCGCTGGGTGCGACGGCAGATCTCGGCGCGTGGCGCGACGATCATCTTCGTCGGCCGTTTCATACCCGCCGGGAGATCGGTGACGACGTTCGCCTGCGGGATCTCGCACTTCCCGTATCGGCGCTTCCTGCTGGTTGACTCTCTGGCGGCCCTTGCCTGGGCGACCTACACCGCGCTGCTCGGGTTCATCGGCGGCAGTCAGTTTCGCGACGCGCTGTGGCAGCCGCTGTTGATCGGGCTCGGCGTCGCCTTGGCGCTGGGAGTCGCGGCTGAGGCCTTGAGGGAGATGCGAAGCCGGGGCCGGGGCGCTACCCAGTAGCGGAGGATCCAGCCAAAACTCGTGCCCTAGAGGAGCTCGGGGCTTCGCGACGCAGACGTGCAGATCGATCAACGTGTGAGAGGCTGGTCAGGCAGTGCGGCTGGTCCTGAACATCATCTTCTGTCTCACCATCATTGGAATCCCGCTCGGGCTCGCCATATACTTCAAGCTGATCCCCGTCAGCCTCCGCCCGTTCGGACGCGACATCGTGTCGATCGAAGACGCCGAGCGGCGAGGACTCGCGCAGCAGGCTGCCGTGCCCTGAAGCAGCTAATGGCCAGCCACGTTCCAGTCCGCGGTCTGTACGAGGCGCACCTCTCCGTCAGCGACCTGGGCCGATCGGTTGCCTTCTATCGCGACGCGCTCGGGCTGCCCCTCGCGCTCGAGCTGCCCGAGCGTTCCGCTGCGTTCCTGTGGGTGGGCGATCGCGAGCGCTCGATGCTCGGGCTGTGGTCGCTTGGCTCCGCGCCGATGGGACTGAGCCTTCACGTGGCGTTCGACGTCGCGCTTGACGACCTGCTCGAGGCGCCCCAGCGGCTTCGGGCGAATGGGATCACGCCGCTTTCCTTCTTCGGCGAGGAGACGACCGAGCCGAGCGTGATCGGCTGGATGCCAGCGGCGGCGGTGTACTTCCGCGACCCGGATGGTCACCTGCTCGAGTACCTTGCGATCCTCGCTCAGGAGCCGCAACCGGAGCGCGGCATTCTCCCCTGGTCGCAGTGGATCGAGCGGCCGGGCTCGATGCCGTAGGAGCTCCGGTGACACCTCGGTGCCTGAGTAGGCTGGGCTCGTGCCCACGGTCGATCCCAACCTGCACGATCGGTTCTTCCTCTCGCAGCGCATCCGGCCGATGATCAACCAGTACGAGGTCTCCACCCTCGGGGCCGACGGGAAGTCGGCCGGCGAGCCGATCTGCTTCGTCGAGCAGAAGCGGATGAAGCTGAAGGAGGACCTGCGGGCCTTCACCGACGACTCGAAGACCACGGAGGTGTTTCGGATCAAGGCGCAGCAGGTTTGGGACCCCCGTGCCCGCTATGACGTCACCGACCCGAGCGAGCAGCCCGTCGGGCAGCTCGCCAAGGTCTTCGGCAAGTCGTTGCTGCGCTCGACCTGGCGCCTCTACGACGCTGCCGGAACCGAGATCGGCTGGGCGCGGGAGCGCAACCTGTTCGTGGCGCTCTTCCGGCGGCTGATTGGGCTCGTCCCGTTCATCGGCGAGTTCCTCGAGTTGCTGCCGATCCCCTACCACTTCGACTACTTCGCTGGCGACGAGCGGATCGGCGGCCTGGAGCGAATCCTCGGCGTCCGCGACCGCTACCGCCTCGATGTCTCGGGCAACAGCCAGCGCACCATAGACCGGCGGCTCGTGCTCGCTTTGGCCGTCGGCCTGGACGCGCTGCAAGCGCGCTAGCCATGGCTTGACCCGGACCGAGGCGCCGCATGGCTTCGGCGACGCCTCGGTCGGTCCATCACGGTCTCAGGCGGCCCACTCGGCGGCCCCGGAATAGCGGAGCGAGCCGGGCGTGTCGAGTTGCTCCCCGGTCTCGAGCAGCGTCTTCAGGCCGGAGAGGATCATCGGCCAGCCGCCATAGAGCTCGTTGTTCGCGCCCTCGCGCAGCTGGTCGTGGGTGACCCGCAGCCGGCACGACGTGCCCACGGGCTCGATCTCCCAGGTGACCCTCGAGGTTCCCTCGCCCTTCACGTCCTCGCTCCACAGCGCCTGCATGCTCTGGACGAGCCGGCGCGGCGGATCGACCTCCAGGTTCTCGCCGGCCGCGATGTCGATCACCCCGGGGACCGAGGACTCGTAGCTCGAGCCGGGTGTCCAGTCCGAGCTGGTCTCGACCCCGAAGCTGTACTTGGCCCTCGCCTCGGGGTCCGTGATCGCCTCCCAGAGGCGCTCCGGCGTGGTCTTGATGTAGATCTCGAACACCGTCATGGCTGCTGCGCCATTGACAACGACGTACTCGTCCATGGTCAACCCTCCAGTTCTCTCTTGAGCCCGCTGAGCGTTGCCGCCAGGGGCTCGGCGTATTTGCTCACCCACCGGTCGTGGACGAGCCGGATTGGGACCGGGTTCAGGAAGTGGAGCTTCTCGCGGCCGCGCCGCTGCGTGGTCACGAGCCCCGCCTGCTCGAGCACCCTGAGGTGCTTCATGACGCCGAAGCGCGTCATCGGCAGCCGCCGCTCCAGCGCGCTGAGGGTCTGCCCGTCTCGCTTGAACAGCTCGTCGAGCAGGCCTCGGCGCGTCGGGTCGGCGAGGGCCTTGAACACCGCGTCCATGCCGGGATTATAGGTGACTATTTGGTCACCTGTCAAGCGGTCTGAACCGTGACCTTTGACCCTTGACCTTTGACCCTTGACCTGGACCGGGCGTTGAGGGAGACTTGCGAGGCCGGGTTGTCCACCGGCGTTGGAGTGCAACGGCATCCCAGCAGCTTCAGCGCCTTCGCTGGCCATGTGTCCGCGGGGCGCGAGTGACCAACCGCGTTCGCGGTAGAGGGGCCGGCCATGGAGGGTCATCCCGGATACGAGGATCGAAGGGCAGCGCCGGTTCGCCCTGTCGATTCCTCGGACGTCATCAGGAAGCAGGCCTTCCTGCTGCTTGAAGACGAGCGCAGATCGCTGGCGGCACACCTTCGCCCGGCGTGGCGCCCGAGGGGCCGCTACGAGGACCTGAGCCTCGTGATCATGCTGGCTCGCCTGGAGCGCGATTGGCTGTCTCAGTCAGGGCCGCGTTCGGTTGGGGGCGATCCCCTCGGCATCCAGCGCAACCAACCCCGGAGCCGGCTGGCCGGCTGGGCGTTGCCGTGGGGCGCGGCTCCGCGGACGAAGCTCGAGGCCGACATCGACCACATGGGAGCTGCTCTGACGAGGCTTGGCAGATGGCTTCCCAGGCGAACCGTCGCGAAGGCGGAGCGCGGTGCGGGCCGGCGCCTCGCGATCATTGCGACGGGGCTTCAGGAGCCCGGTCCGCGCGCGTGGCCGGCCGTGCCGACGCCGCCGCAGGGCCCCGCGCCGGACAGGCCGCGCTTCCCTGCCCCCTCGCGCAGGCGGGTGGCGACGGTGGCCGCGCTCCTCTTCCTGGGCGCGGGCGCCTTGCTGCTTGCCGGCACCGAGCGGGGCAGCGGCCCGGACCCCATTCGCGGCGCGGGCGGTGGGTCGGGGTTGGGCGAGAATCAGCACGCGACCAACGTCCAGGTTCATGGAGGATCGGGGCAGGGGCGCCGAGATCCGGACCGGTCCGGCAACCGGAAGGCTCGGAGCAACGCCCCGGCGAGCTCGCAGGGCTCCGGGCGGAGCACCTCGGTCGCCTCCGAGCCGGCCCCCGCGCCCCCGGAGCCGCCCCCCGTGGCTGAACCCGTGGCCGCGCCGCAGCCGGCTCCCGCCCCGGTGCCTGCCAGCGCGCCGTCGAGCTCAACCTCGAGCCAGGCAAAGGGCGCGGGTGGATGCCCGCCCGAGTTCGGCTACGAGTGCTAGCCATGGGGAACGGGTCATCGAGCGGTGGGCCCAAGCGCGCCGGCGCTTGGCTCCCAGGCCTCGCGCTCGGCGTGCTGGTGGCTGCTCTCGCGCTCGTGCCCCCGGCCATGGCGGGCCCCTACCAGGCGATCCAGTGCGCCAGCCACCTCGGCGCCGGGACGGGCGGGTTTCACTTCTCTCGCAGCTCCCCCGATTTTCACCGCGTCAAGGCGTGCGGGTCGGGTGACGGACTGGGCGTGACCCACGCGCGGAGCCGGACCGGCGCCGGCGGATACGCGACCTGGTCGGCGGAACCGCCAGCGGGCGCCTACTTCACCGGCGGCAGCCTCTTGGCTCGCGGAAGGCGCCACGGCGCGTACCGACCCCAACTCCTGCTGGCCCCTGGGCTGGGCGCGCCGGACCCCATCGGCTCGCCAAGAAGGCGCTTCGACAGCTTCGAATGGCGAGCCGGCGGCAGGGCGGACCGCCTGATCGCCCGGCTGTCGTGCATTCGCCGGACCGGTCGCTGTGGCCGTACCGACAAGCCGAGGATCTACATCAAGCGGGCTCGGTTTCGCCTCGTCGATGCCTCGGCGCCCGCCGTCAGCGGACTGGGCGGCGCGCTGGTCGCCGCGCCCGTGCAGCGCGGCGTTCAGGCGCTAACGGTGCGGGCTCGCGACGCCGGCTCGGGGGTCCGCCTGGTACAGCTGCGAACCAACCGAAGGCTCTTCGACTCCTTTTGGCCAGGCTGCAATGTGGGTGCCGGTGGGCTCGCCCTCGGGCTCAGCCCCTGCCCCAACTCGGTACAGGCAGGCGTCCTTGTCAACACGCTTCTGCCCGGCTTCCATGAGGGGCAGAACTCGCTCACCGCATGTGTCGCCGACTACGCGGACGCGAGCCCCGAATGAGCGCTGCGCACGGCGAACGATCCGCGTAGACAACGACTGCCCGATCTCCGATGCGGTCCCCGCGCTACAGGCTCGGTTCGCGTTCGCGGGCGGCAGGACCGTGAAGCGGGTTGGGTTCGGCCGCCGGCCGCGGGTCGTTGGCAGGTTCGCGCTGCCCACCGGTGCTCCCGGGCCTCCGGCGCTGGTTTGCGTGTCCGCGCGGCCCGCCTTCCCCAACTCCACCGAGACGCTGGTCGGTTCGCCTCTTCGCACAGACGCCCGCGGCAGGGTCTCGGCGCGGCTCCCCGCCGGTCCCTCACGGATCGTGTACCTGACCTACTGGCGCGGCGCGGAGCGGGTCTTGACCCGCGCCATTCACCTGCGCGTGAAGCCGAGGCTGGGGCTCCGCGTGCGCCCGCGCGGCAGGCTTCACAACGGTCAGACCATGACCCTGCGGGCGCGGCTGCGCGGGCCATTCCACGCGCGTCGTGAGGTCCGGTTCCTGGCCAAGCCCCCCGGCGGGCGCTGGGTGCCCTTTGCGAACGACTTCGTGAAGCGAACCGGCGAGGCGGGCGTGGCGCGCGTCTCGCACACATTCCGCCATGTGTCCGGCATGCAGAGGTTCCGTTTCAAGGCCAGGGTCCCGCACCAGGCGGGCTACCCGTACCTGGCCGGGCACTCGCAAGTGCGAAAGAAGACGGTGAGCGGTTAGGTTCGCGAGAAGGGCCGCGGGCCGTGGCACGATCCGGGTGTGCGAAGGATCGAGGTCGCGGAGCGTCGAGCCCGGCTGGCCAGCCGCCACCGCTTGGCGCCCGGCCATCGGGCGCGCGAGGTGGTGGAGGCCGCCAGGAGCATGGTCTGCCTGCACGCGACCGATCCCGCAACGGTGTACCTGTCCTGCTGGGCCCGCGTCGATGGCGTGACCGTGGGCGCCCTGGAGGGTGCCTTGTATGCCGACCGGTCGCTGGTCAAGCACCTGGCGATGCGCCGAACCCTGTTCGTCTTCCCGCGGGAGACCCTGGGCGTGGCCCAAGCGGGGGCCAGCGGCCGCGTCGCCGACGCCGAGCGGCGCAGGCTCATTCGCGACGTGGAGCGGGCCGGCCTGTACCGCAACGCCGAGCGCTGGCTGTCCGAGGCCGGGAAGCAGGTGCTGGCCGTGCTGGCCGACGGGCGCCAGGCCACCTCGTCCCAGCTGCGCGACGAGATCCCCCTGCTCGAGGGCTCGATCACCTACGGCGAGGGGAAGTCATGGGGTGGGCAGATGGCGGTTGGTCCCCGTGTCTTGACCACGCTGTCGGCGGCGGGACAGATCGTGCGGGCCTCGAACGACGGCAAGTGGACCACCTCCCGGCCCCGGTGGGCCTCCATGAGCTCATGGCTGGGGGAGGGAATAACGCCTCAGCCGGAAGCCGAGGCCGTGGCGAGCCTGGTGGAGCGCTGGCTGCGCGCGTTCGGGCCCGGCACGGCGGCGGACATCAAGTGGTGGCTCGGGTCCACCGTCGCGGCCGTGCGGAGGGCGCTCGCCGATCTGAGCGCGGTGGAGGTCGACCTCGACGGGCAGACCGGATACTTGCTGCCGGACGACCTGGAGGCGCCCGATCCGGTGGAGCCCTGGGGCGCCCTCCTGCCGCCGCTTGACCCGACCACGATGGGCTGGAAGGAACGGGACTGGTACCTGGCCCCCTACAAGGAGCAGTTGTTCGACACCAGTGGCAACGCCGGCCCCAGCATTTGGTGGGAGGGGCGGATCGTGGGTGGGTGGCGCCAGAGGGACAACGGCGAGGTGGACTTGCAGATGCTCGAGGACGTCGGCGCCGAGGGATTGCGCTCGCTCGAGGGCGAGGCGGCGCGCCTGACCGAGTGGCTCGGCGGCACGCGGGTCCTGGCGCGATTCCCCTCGCCGCTGTCGGTCGGACTACCGGGAACCGGCTAGTGGCGGCGCGGCGGCCGCTCAAGCATCGGGCGGCGAGCGCCGATCCTCCAAGCGAGGGGAGATTGAAAACCGGTGGGGGATCTGTACGAGGCGACTTGCTCTGGCTGTGGGTATCGGGCCGAGGGGCTCAAGGACGGCGCCGGGATGGTGGGGGCCTTCCTGGAGCCGATGGTGTGTCGTGACTGCCGCGCCCTCGTCAGCGTCGTCACCGCGGACCTGTTCAGCGCGCTCGGGCCGGAGCTGAACGCCTGCCCGCAATGCGGTGGGCGTCGTCTTGCCGGGCTGCCGAAGCGCAGCTTGGGCGAGCAGGCCCTGGAGGGCGTCTTCCGCTTTGGTCGTTGGGCCCAATGCCCCCGCTGCGGCGACCTGTTAGCGGTCACCCCGACCGGCCACTGGGGATAGCTCAGTCCGTCGCCGGGCAGCCGCGCGCCTCGAAGCCCGCGCGAGTCGTGTAGGACGACCTTGGGAAGTACGGGCCCATCACCTGCGACTCCGTGCCGGGCCTCTCGACCCTCTGGATCGCGCGGGTGAAGCTCGGTGAGGCGAGCATGTTCCGCATGATCACCAGCCCGTAGTTGGGGTCGCCGGCCCCGTCGCCGCGGTTGCCCCAGTCGAGCCACGACACCCCGCACTGGGCGGTGGCGTTCGCCGGGCGATCAGCGCGGGTGCTGACGGCCACCGTGAAGGCCGGCCCGCTGCTGGCGAGCACCTGGCGGTCCGACAGGCAGTCCGGGGTGCGGACGGTGACGCGAGATTCGCCGGTGCAGAGCGACCAGAAGCGAAGCTGGCCGCCCGGCATGCGCTGCGGGGAGTTGTAGGTCTGCGGGGTTTGCGGCAGCCGCCCGGTCAAAACGAGCACCTGCCCGAAGAGGCGGGACAGGTGCGAGTAGATGTAGGCGCTGTCGCGGTTGGAGTAGAAACCACCCTGCACCTCCGGCTCCATCGCGAGCCGCTCGCGCCTACCGGCAGCCGTGCAGTCCGAGATCACTGCCAGGGAGGCGTAGTTGATGTTGAAGAATCGCTCCCACCGCGCCGGCCGATACGCGGGATTGGTCGCCGGGTCGCAGCCCGGCGAGGCCCGCGCGGCCCGCCAGGCCTGCGCCGGGATCGTCTGCACCGGGATCGAGCGGTCGGGGTCGTTGATCGCGGCGCAGGCGGCACCGCCGCGCCTGACCGTCCCGTCGGCCAGGGTCAGCTCGGGTGCCGGCAGGCCGGGCCCGCCCGTGAGGTCGTATCCCCGGTCGGGCTCGTACACCCGGTACAGCAGCTCGATCGGAGCGCCCGCCCCCGGCTTCGCGTAGAGCGTGTTGGGCGCTCGCGCCGCCGGGTCGGCGGGCGGCGCCTGGGAGACCACGCGAACCCTCCAGGAGCGTTGCGGCAGGTCGCGCCGGGCGCCGAGCACGAACGGGTTGACGCTGCCGGGGCGGGGCTTGATGTCCACGTCGCTGAGCGCGTCGGTTGGAGCCCCCTCCGAGTAGGCGTTCAGCGACATGTAGCGCCCGTGCGGATAGCGCCCGGCGACCGCGAGGCGCGATCCGGCCGGGAGATTGAACCGCGCAAGCCAGTAGGTCGCCGTTTCCTCGGGGAAGTTGAAGTTGCGCCCGTCGAACCCGCGAGTCGTGAGGCGGTTGGTCGAGATCGGGCCCTCCCAGAAGCAGGTGGCCAGCGGCTGCTGGTTCTGAGCGTGGGCCGCGGGCGCGCCGGAGGCCAGCGCGAGCACGAGCGTGGTCATCACCAGCAACAGAAGCGTCCGAGCGCGAGCCATCACAGCGATCCTCTCACCAAATAACCCAATACCCGTTCGTGGCGGCCGATCACACCGCCGTCCGCGCCGCCGGGGGTTTTCTATGATGCGCAGCTTGATGGTGCGCATACGACGATCGCTCGGCCGAGGGCCCGGCATCGACGAGCTCATCCCGCCGAAGGACGCGTTGCCCCCCTACACGCGCAAGGGCGACTTCAGGAAGGCCGGCGCTCGGTTTCTGGAGGCAGCCATTGACGCGGGCCTCGAGCCCCACCACAGCGTGCTCGATCTCGGGTGCGGAGTGGGCCGCTTCGCGGTCGCGCTCTCGCAGCACCTGAATCGCCGCGGCCGCTACGTGGGCTTGGACACCAATCGCGAGTCCATCGAGCTCTGCAACGAGTGGATCGGCTCGAGGCTGCCGCGGTTCAGCTTCGTCTGGGCAGACGTCTTCAACACGACTTACAACCCCCGCGCCGAAGCCAAGGCGGCTCAGTACCGCTTCCCATTCGACGAGGGCGCCTTCGACTTCGTGTTCTCGAACTCGCTGTTCACCCACCTCGTCCCCGATGACGCGCGCAACTACTTTCGCGAGATCGGGAGGGTGCTGACGCCGGGGGGCAGAACCGTCAACACCATCTTCCTGCTCAATCAGGAGTCGCTGGCCCAGGTCGAGGGCGGGGAGTCGAAGCAGGGCGTGCTGCACCTGTTCGGCGAGCTCGCGCGGGTCAAACAGCTGGACAGCCCCGAGGCCTGGATCGCCTTTGACGAGGGCTTCGTTCGCCAGACGCACGACGAGGCCGGGCTTGGGATCGAACGGGTGCGCTACGGGGGCTGGTCGGGGCGGGAGGCGTCGGGGCCAGGCTTCGGGCAGAAGGACATCATCGTCGCCCACAAGGCGCGCCAGATTCCCTGACCTCGGTCATTCGCCGAGCTTGGCCGGAAGAGCTCAAAGCACTGCCCGTCGCGGCCGAGTACATGGGTGTGCCCTTCCGCGAACCGGGTATTGCCGCATCCGGCGCCGATGGGTGGATGCCCGCGCGCATTGCCCGCCTGGCTACGGTCATCGCCCGCCTGGCTACGGTCGTCGGGTTGCTGA
Source organism: uncultured Actinomycetes bacterium (assembly GCA_963721735.1). Classification (GTDB taxonomy): domain Bacteria; phylum Actinomycetota; class Thermoleophilia; order Solirubrobacterales; family 70-9; genus AC-56. Next base: position 16,380 of record CAVRKX010000015.1, on the reverse strand, counting down.
CGGCGTTGGCGCTGGCCGCCGCCTCTGCCGCCGCATAAGGTTCCAGATTCCCTGAGCTTCGGGCCTCGCCGGGCCCAGCTCCGCGTGCACGAAACCGCTTTTGTCCGTACATATAGGGGTCAAAGGCAGTTTCGTCGACGTGGGCCCGCCCTACTTGCCGGCGACCCATGCGGTTCGCGCCTTATCGAGCATGAACGTCAGCGCGATGAGCCCCTACAGCCGGCGCCTCGCCACCACTCGGCAGCCCTCTCCCGGCGCCAGGGTGACGTTGCGAATCTTCACGCGTTCCGGACGCGAGTCGGGAGCGCTCAGCTCCACCCGCTCGAGGATCGCCCGGAGCACGACGCGCATCTCGTACTGGGCGAAGGCCGCGCCGACGCAGCGGCGCACTCCGCCGCCGAAGGGAATCCAGGCGTAGTGGTCGACCTTCCCGTCGAGGAAGCGCTCGGGGCGAAACTCGTGCGGGTCCGGGTAGAGATCGGCCCGATAGTGCAGCGCGGCGATCGCCGGGAGGACGAAGGTGCCCGCGGGCAGCTCGTAGCCGCCGATCCGCGCGGCGGCCGTGAGCTTTCGCGCAACGTCCACGATCACCGGCCGCGCGCGGAGCGTCTCCTTGATCGTCGCGTCTAGGTAGGCGTCCTCGCCCGCCTCGATCGAGGCACGCAAGCGAGCCAGGACGCGCGGCGTACGCAGCAGCCGCTCCAGCGCCCAGGCCAGTGCCGTGGCGGTGGTCTCATGTCCCGCGCCGACCACGGTCACGAGCTCGTCGCGAAGCTCCTCGTCGCTCATCGGGCTGCCGTCGTCGTGCCTGGCGGACAGCAGCAGCGAGAGCACGTCGTCGTGCTCCGCTTCGCCCGCCTCCGCGCGACGGGTGGAGATCTCCTCGTAGATGAACTCGTCCAGGGCGGCGCGGGCGCGCTGGAAGCGCGACCAGGGGCTGAGGCGACCGAGATCGCGCCGCAGCCACGGGGCTTGCGTGATCAGGTTGGCCTTGTGGGCGAACTCACCGACCAGCTCCGAGGCGAGCCGGAAGCGCTCCTCATCGCGCACCCCGAACACCGCCCGGAGGATTACGGCCAGCGTGATCCGCTGCGTGTGCGGGCGCAGGGCAAACGGCCGGCCGGTTGGCCAGCTCATCATGTCCCGCTCCGTGATCTGGCGAATCAGGTCGCCGTACCGGCTGACGCTCTCTCCGTGGAAGGGCGGCAGGAGAAGTTTTCGCTGGCGCAAATGCTGGTCCTCGTCGAGCGTCAGCACGGAGTTGGGGCCGAGCGTCGGTTCGAGCACCGTCGCGTTGGCCTCGCCGGCGTGGAACACGGTGGCGTCGCCGGTGAAGACCTGCTTGACGATCGCCGGGTCCGCCACGTAGACGATCCGGCCGAAGTAGGGGAACGCCAGGGAGAAGACGTTGCCGTGGCGCCCGCGAAGGCGAGTGAAAAAGCCGATCGGATCGCGCGCGTACCTGAGCCCCTGCACGATCCCAGGCAGGCGCGGCCCCGGAGGCAAAGCCGGCGCGGCGACGGTCACGACGAGGCCCATCTGACCCCGAGGCCGGTGAGCAGGTAGAGCGCGGCGGCGGCGATCCCAGTGAATTTGGCGATCGCGGCGACAAGTGAGATCTGTGGCCACGGCGACGCCGGTTCGTCGAGGAGAGTGACGGCGAGGCCGATGTTCTCGACATAGTCGAATCCCGCGGCTGCGGTCGCCGCCCAGGCGGCGGCTATGCCCAACATGGCGAGCCGCTCCCGCCCCCGCCGGCGCCAGGCAGCCGCCAACGCGACGCAGCCCCCGGCGTAGGCGGCTGCGTAAAGAGGTGCGTAGAGGAAATCCAGCCCGGTGATGAAGGCCCCGTTGCCCAGGACGCCGTCCGCCTCCCATGAGCTGACGATCTCAGCGGCCCGGTCAGGGCTGCCCGCGACCTCGAGCGGCACGGTCCCGCCATGGTCGCTCGCCCGCAGGGGGCCGTCGAGCAAGGTGAGGATTACCTGCAGCAGGACGGCCGCCGCGATCACGGCTACGAGCGCGCGACGACGCCTGCTCGGCGGCCAGCGCTCGAGCGGGTGAGTCATTCGCCGGCGCTTGGCGGAGCGAGCTTCCCCATCCCCGGGACGAAGCGACCCACGCGGGCGGCGTAGCTGAGGTAGGAGCTTCCGTGGGTCGTGGCGAGATAGGGCTCCTCCACCAACCGCACGTGCAGGTCGAGCGCGAGCGCGAGCGCGCCGAGAGCGATCAGGCTCGCGGCGTTGGGGACGAGCAGCGCGACGCCGGCGACGTATACGAGCATGGTGCTGTAGATGGGGTTGCGCACCCAGCGAAACGGCCCGGCCGTCACGAGGGCGGTTCGCTCACTGGGATCGACGCCGATGCGCAGGCTGTCGCCCATCGAGGACTGCGACCAAAGCAGCCCCACGAGGCCCAGCACCGACAGGGCGAGCCCCAGGCCGGCGAGCCAGTTGCTATCCACGAGCCGCGTCGCATCGAAGGCCAGCTCGGCGACCGGTCCCGCCACGAAGATCAGCGCCAGGGCGCCGAGGCCCACCGATCCGCTCATGCCGGAGCCGCCTCGGATGGGGGAGCGACCCGTCCGTCGGCGGTGAACCCAGGTGCGGAGCCCAACGCCAAGAAGGCCGAACAGCCCTGAGAGGCCGAGCGAGACCCACGCCATGTCGCCATTCAACCAGGCGGCGCTGTCTCGACAATGGCGCGCCGGCTAGCGCGCTTCCGGGTAGTTCGGCTGAATCACCCCGAAGGCCGCGCCCTGCGGGTCGGTGAAGACCGCGAGCCGGCCGACGGGAATGTCCTGGGGGCCGAAGAGCAGCGTCCCGCCGTTTCGCTTCACGGTGTCGACGGCGGCGTCGGCGACGGCGACGGCGAAGTAGACCATCCAGTGGGGCGGAGTGCCCGGCGGCGTTTCGGCTCCCATCACCATCGCTCCGGCGATCCCCTCCTCCCATTTCTGTCCCTCGGCCTGCCACATCCAGTAGGGCGACTCGGGCGGAGCCTCGTCGGACACTTCGAGGCGCCAATCGAAGACCTTGCCATAGAAGTCCCTGGCTCCGTCCAGGTCCGGGGTCGCGAGTTGGTTCCAGGTCCAGGAGCCAACCTCGTTGACGAGCTGGGCGCCGTGGTGCTGCTTCTGCTGCATCACGCACAGGATGGCGCCGCTCGGGTCGGCGATCACAGCCATCCGCCCGGAGTCGGCGGGCAGATCGAACGGCTCCATGAAGACGTTCCCGCCGGCCCCCTTGACCTTCTCCACGGCCTCGTCGGCGTCGGCCACCTTCACGTAACTGGCCCAGGCAGGCGGCTGGCCCTCCCCCTGGAGAGGCCCGTAGCCGGCCACCTGCTTTCCGTCGCGCAGGAAGAACGCGTAGCCCCCGGTCTCCTCGGCCGGCCCCGCCGGCTGGCTCTCCCAGCCGAGCAGCTCCCCGTAGAGCTTCGCCGCCGCGCCGGGGTCGGAGGTGGCCAAGTCAACCCAGCAGAACTCGCCGGGCGCATATTCGCTTCGTTCGCTCATCGTCGCCTCCGGGTGTTGTGGGCGGGGTGGTCCGCGGGGACTGGGGCCAGCGTATTCATTAGTGGGTCGCCCGGGGCCCGAACGTCCCGGAATGTGGGCTACAGGGGTAGTGAGGGACGTTCATGCTTGCCTTCGTCTTGGCCTACGGCCTCTGACGAAAGCCCGCAACCGCGTTAGATTCGGGGGGCCGGGGAAGCCTTTGAAGCCTCCAAAGACGCAATACGCCCGCAGCGGCGACTTCTCGATCGCCTACCAGGTGGTGGGCGACGGCCCGCTCGACCTGGTCCACATACCCGGCCTCGTCTCGCACCTCGACTATGCATGGACGCATCCGAAGTACGTGCGCTTCATGCGCCACTTGTCCTCGTTCGCCCGAGTGATCGTCTACGACAAGCGCGGCACGGGGCTGTCCGACCCGTTCATCGAGCCGCCCTCGGTTGAGGAGCGGATCGACGACACGCGGGCGGTCATGGACGCGGTCGGCAGCGATCGAGCGACGGTGTTCGGCTGCTCGGAGGGCGCCACCCTGGCCGCCTTCTTCGCCGCCACCTATCCCGAGCGGGTGTCGAGCGCCGTCCTCTACGGCAGCTTCGCCCGGCTGACGCCCGATCCGCCCGACTATCCCTGGGGCTTTGACGACTTCATGATGTCCGGGCTCCTGGAAGGCGCAGAGGAGGCCTGGGGAGAAGGGGTCATCCTCACGGTCCTCGCCCCCAGCTTCCTTGCAGGACGACAGCGAGCGCGAGTGGTGGGGAGGCTTCGAGCGCACCAGCATCAGCCCGCCGCGTCCTGCCGCCCGATGATGGCGGCCAACATGGAGCTCGACATTCGCGCCATCCTGCCGACGATCCGCGTCCCGACGCTGCTCCTCCACCGCACGGGGGACATGCTGCCGGTCGAGGGCGCCCGGTACATGGCGGAGCGCATCCCGGGCGCCCGGCTGATCGAGATGGAGGGGGACGACCACTGGCCGTGGGTTGGCGACCCGGACGAGGTCTGCGGCCACGTCGAGGAGTTCGTCACCGGCAGCCGCCACGAGCCCGAGACCGACCGCGTGCTGGCGACGGTGCTGTTCACCGACATCGTCGGCTCGACCGAGCGGGCCTCCGAGATCGGCGATCGCCGCTGGCGGGAGCTGCTGGAGGAGCACGAGCAGGCGTTTCGGCGTGAGCTCGAGCGCCAGGGCGGGAGCGAGGTGAAGACCACGGGCGACGGGTTCCTCGCCACCTTCGACGGCCCGGCGCGCGCGATCCGCTGCGCCAAGGCGGCCACCTCGGCGATCCGCGCGCTCGGGATCGACATTCGCGCCGGCATCCACACCGGGGAATGCGAGCGCCGCAACGGAGACATCGGCGGCATCGCGGTCCACATCGGCGCCCGCGTCATGTCCCAGGCCGAACCCGGTGAGGTGCTGGTGTCGAACACGGTCAAGGACCTCACGGTGGGCTCCGACATCGAGTTCGAGGAGCGCGGCGAGCACGAGCTCAAGGGCGTCCCGGGCTCCTGGCGCCTCTACGCCGCTCGCTGAGGCGATGACCTCAGACGTCGACCACGACGTTGAAGCCGCCGTAGATCATGCGCTTGGCGTCGAAGGGCATGTCCTTCATGTCCATCCCGGCGAGGCGCGGGTCCTTCATCGCCTTGGCGTTGACGCGGTCGCGATGGGCACGCGACTTGAACACGATCCAGGAGAAGATCACGGTCTCGCTCGGCTTGCGCTTGACGCTTCGCGGGAATGACGTGACCTTTCCCATCGGCACGTCGTCGGCGACGCACTCCCTGAACTCAAGCGCGCCGTGCTCCCGCCAGATCTTGCCGGACTTGCGGGACAGACGCCGGTAGGCGTCGACCTTGCGCTTCGGAACCGGTACCACGAATCCATCGACGTACTTGGCCATTGGAGCCCGCTACCCCGCGCGCACCCACATGAGAAGCTGGGTCGACGCCCGGCGCTGCCAGCCGCGACCCTGATGCGACCATGCATACAGCCACAACGCGGACCGCTCGTCGTCGATCAGGCCGGGGATGGCGGCGATCTGCTGCTCGATGGCGTCAAACGGGGTCCCTGCGTTGATCATTCCCGCTACTTCGCTGTGCGCTTGCTCGAGGCCCATAGTCTCCCTCCTTTCATGGTTGGAGCAAATGTGCCTTCGCACCCCCAACTAGTACCACAGCACCGATGGGCTGGCCCGGCGCATCGCCGTACTTTGCGGAAAAAGCGTGTTCGCCACCGCGCGCCGGATCGACAGGCGGAGCATCGCCGTCCTCACCGGCGTCTACTTTGCGATCGCCGCGGTGATCTTCGTCGAATCGCTCACCTGAGGCCGGCGACCCTCTAGAGGATCTCCGAGAAGCGTCCGGCCCGGTAGCCGCGGCGCTCGCCGAGCCGAGCGAGGGTGGGGAAGAGGAGTCGCTGGAGGAACGGCGGCGGCATCGGTGGGAACAGGAGCACGGCCATGTCGCGGTAGTGATGCGCCAAGACCGCGCCCAGGAGCAGCGCGCTGGGTCCCTTCGGAACCCCGTGCCGGGTGATCTTTCCGGCCCGGCCGAGCGCCGCGGCGTCCTCGAGGAACTCCTGGAGCGATGAGGGCGGGCGCGCCTCGCAGACCATGTGAGCGATCTCGTCGCCGGTGTTGCGGTAGGCGTGACGGACGCCCGCCGGGACCACAACCACCTCGCCAGGGGAGGCGGCCTGCCACTTCCTGCCCGCGAGGAAGCTCGGGTTGCCGGCCAGGACCTCGAAGCGCTCGTCCATGGCGGGATGGATGTGCGGTGTGACGCCCCCGCCGGGGTCCACCCAGGCCTCGACGTGGAGCACCTCGCCGCCGTCCTCGTCGGTCGTCCGCCGAAAGCTGAATCGCTGCCTGAGAACCGGGTCCTCAACCACGCGCTCGGGCATGTGGCCTCCTTTCGGCTCGTACGCTAGCGACGGGCGCACGACCGCGGCGACCCTGTGGGTCTAAGAAGCCTTCAGGATCCTGCCGACCCTGCCGACCTGTTAGGTGAGTGACCGCGCGCGGTAGTGAAGTGGGACAGGATTTGGGCCGGCTCCTCACCAGAGGAGCTCAGACCTATGCCGGGGCGGACCAGGGCAACGCGGCGCGGATCGTCGCCCTGCTCTGGGTGCTGAGCGGCCTGCTGGCCCTGGCCTTCTTGCCCTTCGATCCTCCCACCGCGGCCATCGGTTCGGCTGGCTGGGGGATTGCCGGGGTTCTCGTTGCGGGCAGCTTGGTCGGTGGTCGCACTGTGCGGCGCCGCCGGCCGCCACCACGCTTCGCCTTTCTGCTGGCGCTCAGCTACCTGGGCCTCGCGCAGGTGGCGGCGCTCGAATGGCTCGCCGGCGGCGCGGGAAGCGCCTACCAGAACCTCTATCTCCTCTGGGTGGGCTCGGCGATGGGCATCCATCCGCCGCGCCGTGCGCTCACCTTCCTGGGCGCCACCGTGCTGGTGGCTTCGGCGCCCCTGCTCTATGAGGGATGGAGCTCCCAGGCCGCGAGCAGCATCGCCACGGATGTCCTGCTGTGGAGCGTTCTGGGGCTGATCATGCTCGGGCTGATGGTCTACGTGCGGGCGCAGCGGGTTCGCTTGCGGGCCGAGGAGGAGCAGGCTCAGCACCTGGCCCGTGCGGACGCGCTGACCGAGCTCGGAAACAGGCGCGCCTTCGACGAGGCGCTCGAAGCCGAGATGGCGCGCAGCGAGCGGGCCCGCTCGACGGTCAGCATCGCGCTCGTGGACATCGATGGCTTCAAGCGGATCAATGACCAGTTCGGCCACCTCGACGGAGACCGCTGCCTGAGACAGGCGGCCGACGCGGTGAGACGGGCCGTGCGCGGAGGGGATCGCGGCTTTCGCTGGGGCGGCGACGAGTTCGCGCTGCTGCTCCCCGACACGGACCACGAGGGCGCCGAGCAAGCCGCGGTTCGCCTCGCTTCCGAGATTCTCAACACCTGTTCCGACGCGGAGGGGCGGCCCCTTTCGGTTTCCTGGGGCGCGGCGGAGGCGCCCGAGGGGATGACCGCGGAGGAGCTCCTCACCCAAGCCGACCTGGCGCTGATGGCCCAGAAGCGCGAAAGGCTCCAGCTGGAGGCCCAGGACAGCGTCCGGCGCGACCGCCGCGCCTGAGGGCGGGGCGAAGCGCCCCGGCCGCCCGCGACGAGACCCGCGCCTGCGCCTGCCTGTGTGTCTATCCTCACACAGCGCCGCAGAGGCTTGCGGGAAGCTGGACGAGGTCAACAGGAGGCGAAACGCGATGCCCTCCGGGATCCCCCCGGGTCCGTCATATCCGTCCTGGATCCAGAGCGTCGGTTTCTGGACGCGGCCGCTTGGCTTCCTGGAGCGCTGCCGCGCCCGCTACGGCAAGAGGTTCACGATCCGCCTGCCTCTGGCGCCGCCCTTCGTGATGATCTCCGACCCGGATGAGGTCAAGCAGGTGTTCACGGCGCCGCCCGACGTTCTTCACCCCGGTGAGGGAGCTCGGGTGCTCGAGCCCGTCGTCGGCACGAACTCGGTGATCCTGCTGGATGAGGGCCCGCACCTGGAACAGCGCAAGCTCATGCTCCCCGCCTTCCACGGCGAGAAGATGGAGCGCCTCAACGACCTGATCGCGGAGGTGGCCGACCGGGAGGTGGCGAGTTGGCCTCGCGCGGAGCCGCTCGAGCTCGGGCCTCGCCTTCAGCGCCTGACGATGGAGATCATCCTGCGCGCTGTCTTCGGCCTCGATCCGGGCGAACGCCTTGACCTGCTGCGGCAGCGCCTGTCGGCGGTGCTCGCCTTCGGGGACCGGCCGATCAGCCTGCTTCCGCCGCCGCCGGGGCGTCTCCAGGCGGTGCTCGAGCGGCACGGCCCATTCGCCGGCTTCCTGCGGCTCCAGGAGGAGGCCGACGAGCTTCTGTTCGACCTGATCGACGAGCGGCGGCGCGAGGGGGCCGAGCGCGACGACATCCTCAGCCTTCTGCTCGACGCACGCCACGAGGACGATTCGCCCATGTCGGCACAGGAGCTGCGCGACGAGTTGATGACCCTGCTCGTCGCCGGCCACGAGACCACGGCGTCGACGCTGGCCTGGACGTTCGAGCGTCTGGTGCGCCACCCGACGGTCCTGGCCCGGCTCACCGACGAGATCGCCGGCCCGGACGGAGACGCCTACATCACCGCAACGGTGCAGGAGGCGCTTCGACGAAGGCCCGTGCTGCCCAACTCGGCGCCGCGCCTGGTCAAGCAGCCGATCGAGGTGGGCGACTGGAGCTATCCGGTGGATGTCTGCCTGGTGCCCAATGCCTACCTGGTTCACCACGATCCCGAGATCTACTCGGACCCCTACGTCTTTCGGCCCGAGCGCTTCCTGGACGACTCGCCCGGCACCTACACCTGGATCCCGTTCGGCGGCGGGCGGCGCCGGTGCATCGGTGCGAGCTTCGCCATGCTCGAGATGAAGATTGTGATCCGCAGCGTGTTCGACGCCCAGGTGATGGCGCCGGTCGCGGCTCGGCCGGAGCGCGCCAGACGCCGCAACATCACGATCACCCCCGAGGCGGGGTCGCGCGTCACCCTGTCCGCACCACAGCGCGAGCCGATCGCCACAGTGTGAACGACACGCTACCTCCCGGACCAGGCACGCCGGCCGCCGTCCAGACCCTCAACTGGCTGTTTCGCCCGATCGAGTTCATGAACGCGTGCCGGCGCCGGCACGGTGACTCGTTCAGCGTCACCTTCCTCGGCTTCGAGACCCCGATGGTGATGGTCTCGGACCCCGACGCGATCCAGGCGCTGTACCGGGGGCGCGAGAACGGCTTGCCCCCGGGGCGCAGCGCGACCCTCGAGCCCGTCCTCGGGCCGCGATCGGTGCTGTTGCTCGAGGGCGCCGAGCACCTCGCGCGGCGCCGGCTGATGCTTCCGCCCTTTCACGGCGAGCGAATGCGAGCGTACGAGCGGATCATCGCGCAGCTAACCGCCGGCGAAATCGACGCCTGGCCAACCGGCGAGAGCTTCGCAATCCACCCACGCATGCAGGCCCTGACGCTCCAGGTGATCCTGCGCGCCGTCTTCGGCGTCAGCGACCCGGCACGGGTCGCGCGGCTCCAGGCCCTGCTCGCCGACCTGCTTGCGGAGACCGCCTCGCCGCGCCTGCAGCTTCGAGTCCTGCTGGCCAGGCGCTTCGGCGGCCCCGACCCTCTCGTCAAGTTGAAGCGTCGCATGGCCGAGGTGGACGAGTTGCTGGCCGCCGAGGTCGCCGAGCGGCGCGCCGACCCGGACCTCGCAAGCCGCGAGGACATCCTCTCGATGCTCGTCGAGGCTCGCTTCGAGGACGGCGAACCGATGAGCGACGCCGAGCTGCGGGACCAGCTCATGACCCTGCTGCTCGCCGGACACGAGACCACGGCGACAGCGCTCGCCTGGACCTTCGACCTGCTTCTGCGCCACCCGGCGGCGCTCGAACGCCTGCGGACCGAGGTGGACGCCGGCGAGGAGGCCTACCTGCGGGCGGTGATCGCCGAGTCGCTTCGCCTGCGCCCGGTGATCCCGCTCGCCGGGCGCCGCCTGCGAGGCGAGCTCCGCGTGGACGGTTTCACGCTGCCGCCGGGCACCGACGTGACCCCGTCGATCTGGCTGACGCACACCCGGGAGGACCTGTACCCCGCGCCGCTTGAGTTCCGGCCCGAGCGGTTCATCGACGAGGCCCCCGAGACCTACGCCTGGATTCCGTTCGGCGGCGGGGTTCGGCGCTGCCTCGGCGCCTCGTTCGCCGAATTCGAGATGCGCGTCGTCCTCCGGGAGACGCTTCGCCGCTGCCAGCTCCGTGGCGCCCGCCGCCGGCCGGAGGGCATCGCGCGACGCAACGTCACGTTCTCGCCAAGGCACGGGACGCCGGTCGTCGTCAGCCCACGGCCCTGAGCGGCGAGCGCTTGTTTTGGCGATGCGCCTGACGGGTAGCCTGCATACCGTGAGGAAGCTCCTCGCCGTGATCGCGTTCCTGCTCGTCGCGGCCCTGCCCGTCCAGGCCGGTGCGGACGGATCCGGCGCCGGCAAGATCCAAGGCGCCGTCTACGACGCCACCTGCTACGGGCCGTGCCGGTACCCGCCACCGCCCCCGCGGCTCTACACGCACGACAACCTCGTGGTCACGGTCCGCAGCCTCCCCGACCGCCGGCTGGTCGCCAAGCTTCACCCGAAGGACGGCCGCTTCCGAGTCGCGGTACGGCCCGGCGCGTATCGCGTCAGGGCGTTCATACGCGACGGTGGGTACTGCTGGGAGGGCGAGGCCAAGGACGTCAAGGTGGCGCCGGAGCAGACCACCTGGGTCCGGCTCCGCGTCTACAACTCCTGCATTGTCTAGTTAAGTTAGTGAGGGGCTTTAGCCCCGAAAGCAGCATGTAAGGATGCCGAAGGCATCCGCAAGTTATTCAGGATATGAGGAGCTTTAGCTCCGAAACAGGCTGGTCAGGTCGCCGAGGCGCCCGCAAGTCATGTAGTCGTCCCGCCTCGCGCGCGCTGATCAGCGAGCGAGCACGCCCCAGGTGGCCGCCGGAGCGGTGTAGGAGCCGTCGTCGTTGCGGTACGCGCCGACGTTCTCCATGATCGCCTCGCGGGTCGCCTGCCGCTCGTCGTCGGGCAGCGCCTTGACCGCGCGGGCGAGCGGCCCCGCGAGGCGAACCAGCGCGTCCCACAGGTCGTCGGAGTCCGCGTAGCGGAACTCGAACGCGATCTCCTCCAGCTCGGGCTCCTCGAAGCCGGCCCCGGTGACCAGCCCGCGGACCCGGTCCTGTTCTCCCAGGGCGAAGATCCCAGGCATTCCCGGCTCGGGCGCGGGCATGTGCCCCCTCTGGACGAGCGTCATCCCGGGGATGGCCGCCCACGGGTTGCGGTCGGGGGTCATCCAGACGGCGAAGGCCAGCGGGCCGCCGTCTCGCAGCACTCGTCTGGTCTCCTTCAGCGCCGCGGCCGGGTCGGCCATCAGCATGTAGCCCCAGCGGCAGACCACCCCGTCCACGCTGTCGTCGTCCAGGTCCATGCTCTCGGCGTCCAGCACCCGGTGCTCGACGTTCTCCAGGCCACGAGCCTCGCCGAAGCGGCGGGCGACGTCGACCATCTCCGGCGAGAAGTCGGTGGAGATGACCCGGCCCTCCTGCCCCACCCGCTCCGCGACCGCGAACCCCAGGTCGCCCGTTCCCGCCGCGATGTCGAGGATGGTCTGGCCCGGCTGCGGGTCCGCCTTCTGCGCCAGCCAGTCGTTGACCCGGCCGGTGATGTCCATCAGCCAGTCGCGCCGGTCCTGCCAGCCGGACGCCATCTCCCCCCAGGTCTCCAGGCTCTGCTCCCGATAGGCGTCCAGGTCGATCTCGGTCCCCACGCTGGCCTCCTGTGTTCGAAGGTTTGATGACGACCGTATCGATTCCGCGCATGCCAGATCATTTAGGGTCAGTCCCCAGAGGGGGCAGCCTGGATAGGAAAAACCTCGCATCACGCGCCGCTCACTGGAGCGCCACCCACCGCAAGACGGCGATCTGGGGATGGCTCCTGTTCGTCGTCGTCGCGGTCTTGGTGGGCAACGCCGTGGGCCAGAACGAGATCCACGGCGCCGACGACTTCAATGGCGAGTCGGGCCGCGCCGAGCGGGCGCTTTACGACGCGGGGCTGAGGCCGAACCACGAGAACGTCCTGATCCAGGACGAGACGCTGACGATCGCCGATCCCGAGTTCCGGGCCGCGATCGACGAGACCACCACGCGGCTCTCGCAGGCCCAGTACGTGCGGAACGTCGAATCGCCGCCCGGGGGTGGAGCGATATCGGCCGACAAGCAGTCGGCGCTGGTCGAATTCGAGATCACGGGGGACGACCTCGAGGCGCAGGATCGACTGGCTCCCGCGGAGGACGCCATCGAGGCGGTACAGGCCGACCACCCCGATCTGCTGGTGGAGCAGTTCGGAAACGTCAGCTCGAACAAGGAGCTGAACGACACCTTCACGGAGGACCTGCTCCAGGCGGAGACGTTTTCCTTGCCGATCACCCTGCTGATCCTGGTGATCGCCTTCGGCACGCTGGTGGCGGCGCTGGTGCCGCTGCTGCTGGGGTTCAGCGCCGTGATCGCGGCGATGTCGCTGGTCGCCATTCCCAGCCAGCTGTCACCCGTGGACAGCAACGTCTCATCGGTGATCCTGCTGATCGGGCTGGCTGTCGGCGTCGACTACTCGCTCTTCTACCTGCGACGCGAGCGCGAGGAGCGCGCGGCCGGACGCGACGAGCGCACGGCGCTCGAGGTCGCCGCTGCCACCTCGGGGCGAGCGGTGCTGATCTCCGGCCTGACGGTGATCGTCGCAATGGCCGGCATGTTCCTGAGCGGCGACAAGACCTTCTACTCGTTCGCCGAGGGCACCATCCTCGTCGTGGCGATCGCGATGTTCGCCTCGCTGACGGTGCTGCCGGCCGTGCTCGCCTGGCTCGGAGACCGGGTGGAGAAGGGCCGTCTGCCGCTCCTGGGCCGACGGCGAGGGGCGGGAGAGTCGCGCTTTTGGTCGGCCACCGTGGACCGCGTGACGCGCCGTCCCTGGCTGTCGATCCTGATCGCCGGCGGAGCTCTGGTGGCGTTGTCGGTGCCGGCCCTGAACATGAAGATCGTGGTCTCGAGCGTGGACGACCTGCCGCAGGACCTGCCCGTGATCGAGACCTACAACCGGCTCAAGGACGCCTTCCCGAAGGAGGGCGTGACGGTTGACGTGGTGGTCGAATCGGATGACGTCCGGGGCGGCCAGACGAAGTTCAACATCGATTCGCTCGAGCGCCTAGCGGCCGAATCCCCCGCCGTGGTCGGCGACACGGAGGTCACCTACAGCAAGGACGGAACCGTCGCCCTGGTCGAGATTCCCACGGTTGGCAACGGAAACGACGACGAGTCCACGGCCGCGCTGAACGAGATCCGCGACCAGATAATTCCTGCCACGGTGGGCGGGAACCCCGGCGTCACCGTGAACGTCACCGGCGATGCCGCCGCCTCGAAGGACTTCCGGGACCAGCTCGTCGACCGGCTGCCGCTGATCTTCGCCTTCGTGTTCGCGCTCGCCTTCCTGCTGATGCTGGTCACCTTCCGCTCGATCGTGATCCCGATCAAGGCGATCGTGCTCAACCTGCTGTCGATCGGGGCGGCGTACGGCGTCCTGGTCTTGGTCTTTCAGGAGGGCTACGGTGAAGACCTGCTGGGCTTCACCTCGAACGGGGGCGTCACCTCGTGGCTGCCGCTGTTCCTGTTCGTGATCCTGTTCGGGCTCTCGATGGACTACCACGTCTTCATCCTCTCCCGGGTCCGCGAGGCATACGACAGTGGGATGAGCACCCCCGACGCCGTCCGGCATGGAATCTCGACCACGGCCGGGACGGTGACGAGCGCCGCCATGGTGATGGTTTTCGTGTTCTCGGTTTTCATCACCCTGACCTTCCTCGACTTCAAGGAGATGGGCGTGGGGCTGGCGGTGGCGGTGCTGATCGACGCGACGATCGTCCGCGGCGTGCTGCTGCCGGCCTCGATGAAGGTCCTCGGCGACTGGAACTGGTACCTGCCCAAGTGGCTTGAGTGGTTGCCCCACGCGGCGGAGCCGAAGCCGGCGGATCCGCAGCCGGCGCCCGGGCCGGCTGGGGGGTCCCCTCCGTCAGCGTGACGACGGCTCCCGCGTCGCCCACACCTTCCCCATGGCCAGTTTCGAGCCGGGGACGTCGGTGAGGCGGGTGATCGTGGCGAGAGGGCGGACCATTCCGGCGACGGCGGCCGACCTCGCCCGCCCCGTCTTTCTCGCCAGGCGCGGGCCCAGCGCCGCCATCAGCGCGGTCAGCCCCGGGAGCGGCCGGATGAACACCCTGAGCTCGCGGACCCGGCCCTGCTCGTCCAGCCGCATGATGTCGGTGCCCTCCAGGCGCTGACCGTTGACCCGCGCCCGAAAGCCGAGCAGGTGGGTGCGGTCCTCGCCGAAGTCCTCGAAGTAGTCGAGATCCTCGAGGAGCTCGCGGACGATCCCCAGCAGCGCCGTCACTTCTTCCCTGCCGACGAAGCGAAACGACGAGGTGATCGGGGAGTGGAGGACGACGTCGGGAGCCAGGGCCTCGGCCACTCCCTCGAGGTCGCGCGCCTCCATCGCGACGCGCAGCGGATGCCTTTCCAGCAGTGCCTCCATGCCGCACCCTCAGCCCCGCGCGAACTGGCCATGGAAGCCGAACGGGATGTGGTGCGGGACCTCCGCCCGGGCCAGCTCGTCGAGCGAGCGGGCGTCCAGCACCAGCAGGAAGGAGTTGCCCTTGCGGCCGTCCAGGACGACCGACAGCAGCACCCCCTCGTCCTCTTCATCCGCGTCCGGGGCCGCGACGAACACCGGCTCGCCGGGGAAACAGCCCTCCTCGGACCACGTGGTTGAGCGGCGCTCGAGCACGTCCGCCTTGACGATCCGGTCGATCCAGCCGCCCCCGGCGCCGACGCCCCATGCATAGCGGTAGGGGCGCTCGTTGCACCTGCCGTAGTTGATGCGCGGCAGCTCGATCGGCTCCTCGATCAGCCGCTCACCGCTCACCGTTCCCGCTTCGGGCGAGATGCGGAAGCGCTCCAGATACGCCGGAGCGATCGGCTTGCCGGCCCGGAGCCTGTCGAGGTAGAGGTCCTCGACGATTCCCGGGTCCGAGTAGGTGCACATGTCGACCACCACCTCGCCGTCCTCCTCGTAGGAGTTGACGTGGTGGAAGCCGAAGCGCGCTTCGGCCTCGAATGGGCCGGCGGCCTTCCCGGTCGCGCGGTCGAAGAGGTGGAATCGCGTCCCCAGCTCAGGCTTCCAGCGGTAGTTCTCGATGTATGGCCGCCCGCTAAACGCGAGCCGCGGCGGGTTGACCACGAATGGGAACTCGGCGAGCACGAGCCAGCGCTCGGTGAGCCCGAAGGAGTGCATGTAGGCCGGCTCACGGACCGGCTTGGTCGCGAGCAGCTCGGGCTTCGAGCTCCCCGGGCGCAGGAGGAAGAAGCGGTAGCTGTTGCGCGGGCCGAGCTTGGCCGCGTAGTTCAGCATCCCCTTTGTAGAGCGGTCCATGTGCGGGTGGGCGGTGGAGAGCTGTCCGGGCGGCTTGTATGGGGCGCCCGCCGCGGCCAGCGTCTGGGCGTCGAACTCGACCGGGATGGGGGTCTCGGTCATGGAGATGAAGCGCTCCCGAGCTTCGTGAGGTTGATGTTGGCGTTGTCGGTCAGCTTCGGCGAGAACATCGCGCTCACCCGCTGAAAGAGCGAGCGGCAGGGATCGGTGGCGAACTCCGAGTAGGCGATCTTGCCCTGGTCCCGCGCCGCGCGGTAGGCGCGGCTCTCGAGGAAGCGGTTCGCGTAGGAGACGTCGCCGTCGGCGAACGAGAAGCGGTGCAGCATCGCGAAGCCGTCGAACCAGTGGTTCACGGCGCGGTCGCCGACCTCCCACTTGGCCGGGCCGGTGCGAAGCAGCGATCCCTGGAGCCAGGGCGGGAGCTTGCCCTGGACGGGGAGGCCGTCGAGATGCGTCTCCTGGTCGAGCGTGTCGAAGCCGTGGCGCGCGGTCGCGGTGGGGGCGGCGGTGGCGGTGCTCATCATGCCCTCCTGAATCGTTTGGTTCGAACCATTCGTTTCGAACTGTATCATGGATGGCGATGTCAACCCCGCGCCTCAGCGATACGTCCTACGCGGTGCTCGGCCTGCTCGACCTGTTCGAGCCCGCGACCCCCTACCAGCTCAAGCAGGTCGCGCAGGTGAGACATCTTCCACTTCTGGTCGATTCCCCACACCCAGCTCTACACGGAATACGCCCGCCTCGCCGAGGCTGGCCTGCTGGACGAGCGCCGGGAGGAGGGCGGCCGCCGCCGCCGCGTCTACCGCCTC
>CAVRKX010000014.1:0-323819 GCA_963721735.1 uncultured Actinomycetes bacterium | reverse complement strand
CCACCTGGTCGACGGGACCTACGAGCTGTTCCGCCACTTCTTCGCGGTGCCGTCGCACCTCGACCCGGACGGCACGGAGGTCGGCGCCGTGCGGGGCGTGCTCGGCACGGTGCTCACCATGCTCGAGGACGGCGCCACCCACGTCGGCGTGGCCACCGACCACGTGATCGAGTCGTTCCGCAACGACCTGTGGCCCGGCTACAAGACGGGCGCCGGCATCGACCCGGTGCTGCTGGCCCAGTTCCCGCTGCTGGAGGAGGCGCTCGAGGCGCTCGGCGTGTCGCGTCTGGGCGATGGTCGAGCAGGAGGCCGACGACGCGCTGGCCGCGGCGGCCGCGCTTGCCGCCGCCGACGACCGGGTCGAGCAGGTGCTGATCTGCACGCCCGACAAGGACCTCGCCCAGTGCGTGGCGACGGCGCGAGTCGTGCAGCTCGACCGCCGCAACGGCAAGCTGTTCGACGAGGCGGGCGTGCGCGAGAAGTTCGGCGTCGGGCCCGCCTCGATCCCCGACTGGCTCGCGCTCGTGGGCGACAGCGCCGACGGCTTCCCGGGCCTCCCCGGCTGGGGCGCCAAGTCGGCGGCGGCCGTGCTCGCCCGCTACGAGCACCTCGAGGCGATCCCCGAGCACGCGACGCCTGGGACGTCAGCGTCCGCGGGCGCCGCGAAGCTCGCCGCGACGCTGGCGGAGCAGCGCGACCTCGCGATGCTGTTCCGCGATCTCGCCACCCTGCGCACCGACGCGCCGGTCGGGGCGGTGGACGACTGGCGATGGCGAGGACCGGCGCCCGCGCTGGATGAGTGGGCTGAGCGACTTGGCGCCCCCGGGATCGTGAAGCGGGCTCGTCGCCTGGCGGAGCGCCGTAGAGCTGACGGCGCTCTATGCGTCCTGCGGGCGGCTGTAGGTGTGCCAGTAGAGCACCGGCCCAGGGCCGAAGGCGCCGCGGCGATTGAGCTCCAGGAGCGCCGCCACCGCCTTCGCCGTGTAGACCGGCTCCAGCACCACGTCCTCGCGCTCGGCGAAGAGCTCGATGGCCCGCTCGGCGGCCGGCGTGGAGTGGCCGTAGCCGGCACCCAGCCAACCCCGCTCCAGCGACATGTCGGCGGCCGCCACCTCAACCTGCCCGACGTCGGCGCCTCGCTTTCGCAGCAGGCGCAGGGTGCGGCCGGCGAGCCTGGCGACGGTTCGCTCGTCCACCCTGATCAGGTCGTTGACCAGCACGCAGACGAGGCGCGAGCGCAGGCCCGCGAGCTTCAGCCCGGCGAGCAGCCCGGCGGCGGTGCCGCCGCTGCCGAGGGGAACGACGATGTGCGAGGGCTCCGGCAGCTGGCCGGCCTCGACCTGCTCGGCGAGCTCGATCGCCGCCTCGACGTAGCCGACGCAGCCCAGGGGCACGGATCCCCCGGGGCGCAGGAAGTAGGGGAGGTTCACCGGGCGGGCTGGCGCGCCTCAGCATCAGCGAGGCCGCAAGCGCGTAGGCGCGCAGACACCCCTCGGCGAGATGGAGCTCGGCGCCGCTGGCGCGCATCCGCTCGAGCTGGCGGCGAACGTGCTCCGTCTCGGGTTGAGGCACCAGCACTAGAACGGTCCGCATCCCGAACTGGCGGGCGAACAGCGCGGTGGACAGGCCGTGATTGGTGCCCAGCGCCCCGCCGGTGAGGATCGTCCGCTTGCCGCGGCGGCGGGCGTCGGCCAGCAGCCACTCGAGCTTCCGCGCCTTGTTGCCGCCGAAGCGGCTGTAGGCGCCGTCGTCCTTGATCCACACGGGCGCCGAACCGCGCTCGTCCCCCAGGCGGGTGAGCTCCCGCACCGGGGTCGGCCCCTCCCCCAGCCTCAGGCGTTCCAGGTCGACCTGGAGTGGCATCGCGCCGCCCAGACTATTCGCGGCCGGCGGCGCTCAGACCGGCGCCGCGGCGAGCTGCGGATAGAGGGGGTATCGCTCCATCAGGGCCCTCGTCCGCTCGAGCAACTGGCCCTTCTCGGCCTCGAAGTCGTCCGACAGGGCGACGCAGATCACCCTGGCGATCTCGCCCATGTCCTCCTCGACCAGCCCCCGCGTGGTCAGCGCCGGCGTTCCGATCCGCAGGCCGGACGGGTTCATCGGCGGGCGCTCGTCGAACGGGATCGCGTTGCGGTTGACGGTGATCCCCACCTCCTCGAGGCGGCTCTCGGCGGTCTTGCCGTCCAGCCCGGTCGGCCCGAGGTCGACCAGCACCAGGTGCACGTCGGTGCCGCCGGTCAGCACCGAGACCCCGCCGGCGATCAGCTCCTCCGCGAACGCCTTCGCGTTGGCCACCGTCTGCCGCTGGCGCACCCGGAAGGGCTCCGACTGGGCGATCCCCAGCGCCACCGCCTTGGCGGCGATCACGTGCATCAGCGGCCCGCCCTGCTGGCCGGGGAACACGGAGCGGTCGATGTCCTTGGCGAGCTCCTCGGTGCACAGGATCATGCCGCTGCGCGGGCCGCCGAGCGTCTTGTGGATCGTCGTCGTCACGACGTCGGCGTGCGGCACCGGGCTCGGGATGCTCGCCGGCGGCCACCAGGCCCGCGAAATGGGCCATGTCGACCATCAGGCGGGCGCCCACCGCGTCGGCGATCTCCCGGAAGGCCGCGAAGTCGAGCTGGCGCGGGTAGGCCGACCAGCCGGCGACGATCACCTTCGGCCGGTGCTCCTGCGCCAGGCGCTCGACCTCCTCCATGTCGCAGCGAAGGTCCTCGCGCCGAACGTGGTAGGCGGCGACCTCGTACAGCTTGCCCGAGACGTTCAGCCTCATGCCGTGCGTGAGGTGGCCGCCGTGGTCGAGCGCCATCCCCAGGATCGTCTCGCCCGGCTCGAGCATCGCCATGTAGGCGGCGTTGTTCGCCTGCGCCCCGGCGTGGGGCTGGACGTTGACGTGCTCGGCTCCGAACAGCTCCGTGGCCCGGTCGATCGCCAGCTGCTCGGCGACGTCCACCTCCTCGCAGCCGCCGTAGTAGCGACGGCCCGGGTAGCCCTCGGCGTACTTGTTGGTGAGCACCGATCCGGCCGCCTCGAGCACGGCCTGGGGGACGAAGTTCTCCGAGGCGATCATCTCCAGGCGTGTTCTGCTGGCGATGCAGCTCGCGGCGCAGCACCTCGGCGATCGCCGGGTCGACGTCGGCGAGCGATGCGGTCTGGAAATCGTCGGGAAGGGTCAAGGTGCGGCGACGATAGCAGCGGCGCTGGCGGCCCCGGCTTGCGTACGCTTGCGGGGATGTCGAGCCGGAACGTGGAGCTCGTTCGCGCAGGCTTCGAGGCGCTCAGCGAGGGCGGCGTCGAGGCGCTGCTGCCGCTGATCCACCCCGAGTTCGAGATGACGACGCCCGCCAACCTCGCCGCCGAGCCCGACACCTACCGCGGCCCCGAGGGGGTCCGCCGCTACTTCGACTCCTTCTACGACGCGATGGACGAGGTCCGCTTCGAGCCGGGGGAGTTCCGGGAGGTGGGAGGACGCGTGATCGCCCAATCCACCCTGATCGCGCGAGGGCGAACGACCGGGATCGAGGTCCAGCAGGAGGTCGTGCTGGTCTGGTCGCTGCGCGACGGCCAGGCGATCCGCATCGAGGTCTTCGCCACCCTCGACGAGGCGCTGGAAGCCACGCAGGGCTGACGACCGCTAGTCCGGCGGCTCGCCCAGGCCGGCGCCGATCCGGGCGGCGCTCACCGCCCCCTCCCGGAGCACGCTCCAGGAGCCGTCCGAGTCGAGCGCCGTCAGATCGACCACGGTCGAGGGCTCGCCGCCGAGCTCGCCGCCGTCGATCGCCAGGTCGGCGCCGTCGAGGATCCTCGCGTCGATGTCACCGAAGCGGCTCGGCGCCGGCTGGCCACTCGGGTTGGCACTGGTCTGGAGGATCGCGCAGCCCGCGCCGGCGAGCGGGCCCTCGATCAGCCGGATCCCGAGCCGTTCGGGGTGATCGCGGCCGGCGAGCGGATAGAGGCCCTGGGGATTGTGGACGACGAGGGTCACGGCGCCGGGGAGCAGCGCCCCCAGCGCCTCGCGGGTGCGCGGCCCCAGGGTCGAGAGCAGCTCGCGCATGGCCAGGGGCGCGAAGAACATCACCGCCGAGGGCTTGCCTTCGTCGCGCCCCTTCAGCGAGTGAATTCGCTCGATCGCCGCCGCCCTCGACGGGTCGCAGCCCAGCCCGTAGAGCGTGTCCGCCGGGAAGATCGCGACGCCGCCCTCGGCGACGCAGCGCTCGAGCGCCTCGCGTGCCCGGCCGGCCCCGTCGCTGGCGATCGAAACCGTCGGGGTCACTGCCTGCCGAGGACAACCCGGGGGATCCCGGCGAGGTCCTGGCGCCCCTCGACCTGGCCGAAGCCGAGGTCCAGCAGGAGCTCCGCGACCGGGCCGGCCTGGCCCGCGCCGACCTCCAGGGCAAGCGACGCGCCCGGCGCCAGCGCGGCGACGGTCGCCGGCACGGTCGAGGCGATCGCCTCGACGCCGTCGGGGCCGCCCACGAGCGCCTCGCGGGGCTCGTAGCGGGTGATCTCGGGCGCCAGGCCTTCCCACTCGTGCTCGCCGACGTAGGGGAGGTTCGCCAGCACCAACTCGAAGCGCCGGCCCTCGGGCACCGTCCCTCGCTCGAAGCGGACCCGGCCGTCGATCCCCAGCCGCTCCGCGTTCTCGCGAGCCAGCCCGAGCGCCGCGGGCGAGGTGTCCGTCCCGGTCACCTCGCACCCCGGAAGCTCGTCGGCGACCGCCAGCGCCACCGCGCCGGACCCGGTGCCGACGTCGAGCACCGTGCCGGGCTCGAGCTCCAGCGCGATCTCGACCAGGAGCTCCGTCTCCGGGCGGGGGATCAGCGCCCGGCCATCGACCGCGAGCTCCAACCCGCGAAAGCCCTTGCGGCCCAGGATGTAGGCGACGGGCTCGCGACGGAGGCGGCGGCGCACCATCGCACCGAAGCGGCGGGCGGCGCCGGCGTCCGACCCCCGCCTCGGGCTCGGCGGCCAGCCGCGCCCGATCCCACCCCGTCGCCTCGGCCAGCAGCAGCTCCGCATCCAGCCGCGCGCTCTCGACCCCCGCAGCGGCCAGCGCCTCGCTCGCCGCGGCCAGGGCCTCGCGCACCGTTCCTGACGACCGCTACGGGCGACATCAGGACGCGGTTTCGGCCGCCTGCGCCTCCAGGCGGCGCCGCTTCTCCTCGGCCGCGAGCGCCTCGGTGAACTCGTGCAGGTCGCCCGCCAGCACCTGGTCGAGGTTGTGGGCCGTGAGCTTGACGCGGTGGTCGGTGACCCTGCCCTGGGGGAAGTTGTAGGTGCGGATCTTCTCCGAGCGCTCCCCCGAGCCCACCTGCGAGCGGCGCTCGGAGGCGATCTCGGCCTGCTGCTCGGCCAGCTTCTGGTCGTAGAGGCGGGCGCGCAGCACTCGCATCGCCTTCTCGCGGTTCTGGCGCTGCGACTTCTCGTCCTGCATCGAGACGACGATCCCGGTCGGCTGGTGCGTCACCCGCACCGCGGAGTCGGTGGTGTTGACGGACTGGCCGCCGGGCCCGGAGGAGCGATAGACGTCCACCTGAAGCTCGTTGGGGTCGATCTCCACGTCCACCTCCTCGGCCTCGGGCAGCACAGCCACGGTGGCGGTCGAGGTGTGGATCCGCCCCTGCGACTCGGTCTTCGGCACCCGCTGCACGCGGTGGGTCCCGCCCTCGTACTTGAACACCGAGTAGGCGCCCTCGCCCTTGACGGCGAAGGTGACCTCCTTGAAGCCGCCGACCTCGGCCGGCGAGGACGAGAGGACCTCGGTCCCGAAGCCGCGCTGCTCGGCGTAGCGCGTCAGCATCTTGAACAGGTCGCCGGCGAACAGCCCCGCCTCGTCGCCGCCCGTCCCGGCGCGGATCTCGACCAGGACGTTCTTGTCGTCGTTCGGGTCTCGCTCCACCGTCGCCAGGCGGATCTGCTCGCCGAGCTCGGCCAGCCGGCCGGGCGCCTCGGCGACCAGCTTGCGCAGCTCCGGGTCGTCGCCGTCCTCGGCCAGGAGCTCCCTGGCGCCCTCCAGATCGTCGAGGAGCTGGGCGTACTCGCGCGCCAGCTCGTGCGCGGGCTCGAGCTCCCGGTACTCGCGTCCGACCTCGGCGTAGCGCTCCCGGTCGGCGATCACCGCGGGGTCCGACATCTGCCGCTCCAGCTCCGCGAAGCGGGCCTCGATCTGCTCGACGAGCGATTCGATCATCTCCCGCTAAGTGTGACGCGCAGGGACCGAGGAAAGGGGGTCGCAGGATTCACCCTAGGGTGGGTGGTCAAGCCGTCGGCGGGCTGCGACCATCGATCCATGAACGCTACGCACTCACATCAGGCACGAAACCTGTTCACCTGGGGCCTGGGGCTGCTCGCCGACGGCGGCCGTGGCCCTCGCGATCCCGTCGCATTCCGACGCGGGCCAGTCGGGGCCAGCGATGCTTCGGCAAAGCGCCGACGATCGTCCGCGGCTCGGGCAACAACCAGATCATCGGCACCAACGGCCGCGACGTGATCATCGCCGGCGGCGGCAACGACTCGGATCCGCTCGCGCGAGGGCAGGGACTTCGTCTGCGCCGGCTCGGGCAACGACAATGTCCATGCCGCCGAGGGAGTCGGCTACATGAACGGCGGCCCCGGCGACGACTGGCTCGACGGCCGGCGTGGCAGAGGGGAACGTCGCAATCGGCGGCCGCGGCGACGACTTCATCCAGGCCGAGGGCAAGATCGAGGGCGGACGCGGCAACGACGAGATCCAGAGCTTCGGATATCTCGATCCGTCGCAGTCGCCATTCGCCGACAGGACGGATGCCGGCGGCGGCCGGGACCAGGTCGCGGCGGCTACAACAACGAGCTGCTCAAGGGCGGCCCGAAGAACGACAGGATCTCGCGGCGGCGACGGCGACGACCGAGCTCCGCGGCAACGGCGGCGACGACCGGCTCTACGGCGAGGCCGGAAACGACGACCTCAACGGCGGCTCCGGCACCGACGTCTGCGATCAGGGGCCGGGAACCGGGACGCTGTGACGCGGCTGCCCGCTGAATCCGATCGGGCGCTAGGCGACGATCTCGAGCTCGCCGGCCTGGGGGTCGCTCTCCGGGCTCTCCACCGCGAGCACGGCTTCGAGCGCGGCGATCGCCACCGCGAGCTGGTCGCGGTCGGGCTCCCGGGTGGTCAGGTTCTGGAGCATCAGGCCGGGCCACATCACCGCGCGCACCCAGCGCTTGCGGCGGTTGCGCCCGGCCCACTTGATCACCTCGTAGGAGATCCCGGCGATCAGCGGGATGCCCAGGATCCGGGAGGCGAGCAGCCAGTACCAGGCCGGAAGGCCGATCGGCGCGAAGACGAAGATCGCGACCACCATCACGACCAGCAGGAAGCTGGTGCCGCAGCGGGGGTGGAGGCGGGAGTAGAGCTCGGCCCGCGCCGGGGTCAGCCGGTCGCCCGCCTCGTAGCAGGAGATGGTCTTGTGCTCGGCGCCGTGGTACTCGAACACGCGCCGCAGGTCGCGCAGGCGGCTGATCGCGACGATGTAGCCGATGAAGATCGCGGTGCGCAGAATCCCCTCGACGAGCCAGAACAGGAGCGACGAGCCGAGCTCGTCCTTGATCAGGCTGGTCGCTCCGACGGGGATGACGAAGAAGAGGCCGACCGCGAGAAGCAGGGACAGCGCGATCGTGATTCCCCACATCCAGCCGCCGATCGGCTCCGGCTCCTCCTCGCCCTCCTCGGGCTCGATCTGGGCGTTGGCCGAGATCCCCAGCGCCCGGAAGCCGATCCGAAGCGACTCCGCCAGCGCGACCACGCCGCGGATCACCGGCCAGCGGAGCACCCGGTTGCGCTTCGCCCAGGAGACCAGCGGCTCCGAGATCACCTCGATCTGCTCGTCCGGCTTGCGGACCGCCACGGCCCAGGTGGAGACGCCGCGCATCATCACGCCCTCGAGCACCGCCTGGCCGCCCACCGGCGCGTCGCGGCTGGCGACCGGCAGCCCGTCCGGCATCCGCGCCTCGGCCAGGCGCGGCCGTCCGTCGAGAGGCGCCTGTGGTCAGCGCTTGCTCCGCGCCGCGCGACGCTTGAAGCGCTCGACGCGGCCACCCGTGTCGACCAGCTTCTGCTTGCCGGTGTAGAACGGGTGGCATGCCGAGCAGAGCTCGACGTGCAGCTCGGGCTTCGTGGAGCGCGTGTAGAACTCGTTCCCGCACGAGCAGCGAACGTGGGCGAGCACATAGTCTGGATGGATCTCGGCCTTCATCTCCACTGATGTTAGCGGCGGCTGGCGGCCGCGATTCGGACCATCGTCGAGGACACTCCCACGATCCAACCGGAGGCTGAGCTGCATGTCCAAGATTCTCTGCGTCCTGTACGACGACCCGGTCGACGGCTATCCGCCGGCCTACCCGCGCGACGAGATCCCGAAGATCGAGCGCTACTTCGACGGGCAGACGACGCCCACCCCGGAGGGGATCGACTTCACGCCCGGGGAGCTTCTGGGCAGCGTCTCGGGCGAGCTCGGGCTGAGGGAGTTCCTGGAGGGTCGCGGGCACGAGTTGATCGTGACCTCGGACAAGGACGGGCCGGAGTCGGCCTTCGAGCGCCAGCTTCCGGAAGCCGAGGTGGTGATCTCCCAGCCGTTCTGGCCCGCCTACCTGACCGCGGAGAGGATCGCCAAGGCCCCGAACCTGAAGCTGGCGATCACCGCGGGCATCGGCTCCGACCACGTCGACCTCCAAGCCGCGATCGAGCGCGGGATCACGGTCGCCGAGGTCACCTACTGCAACTCGATCAGCGTCTCCGAGCACGTGGTGATGATGATCCTGGCCCTGGTCCGCAACTACATCCCCTCCTACCAGCAGGTGATCGACGGGGGCTGGAACATCGCCGACTGCGCCTCGCGCTCCTACGACCTGGAGGGGATGCAGGTCGGCACCGTCGGAGCCGGGCGCATCGGCTCGGCCGTGCTGCGGCGCCTGAAGCCGTTCGAGGTCGGGCTGCACTACACCGATCGGCATCGCCTCCCGGAGGAGGTGGAGGAGGAGCTGGGCGTCGCCTACCACCCGACGCCGGAGTCGCTCGTGGAGGTCTGCGACGTGGTGACGATCAACGCGCCGCTTCACCCCGAGACGGAGCACCTGTTCGACGACGAGCTGATCGGCAAGATGAAGCGCGGCGCCTACCTGGTGAACACCGCCCGCGGCAAGATCTGCGATCGCGACGCGATCGCGCGGGCGCTCGAGAGCGGCCAGCTCGCCGGATACGCCGGCGACGTCTGGTTCCCCCAGCCGGCTCCCAGGGACCACCCCTGGCGCTCCATGCCCCACCACGGCATGACTCCGCACGTCTCCGGCACGAGCCTCTCGGCCCAGGCCCGGTACGCGGCCGGCGTCCGCGAGATCCTCGAGTGCTGGTTCGACGCTCGCCCGATGCGCGAGGAGTACCTGATCGTCGAGGGCGGCGCCCTGGCCGGAGCCGGCGCCCACTCCTACAGCGCGGGCGATGCGACCGGGGGCTCCGAGGAGGCGGCGCGGTTCGGGGAGGGTTGACCCCGCCCGGCCGATCAGCCCGGCGAGCGAAGCCCTTCCAGCATCCGGCGCAGCACCGTCCCCATCTCGGCCCGCGCCGCATCGACCTGCTCGGCGCGAGCGACGTAGAGGCCGGCCTCGATCAGCGTGCCGAGGATCGCGTGGGCGAGCGGCTCGACCGGCTGCGCCGGGATCGCCCCTTCGTCGACCAGGTTCTGGAGCGCCAGCCTGATCAATCCGAGGCCATGGCGCGCCTCCACCTCGCGCCAGGCGTCCCAGCCGAGGACCGAGGGCGCATCGAGCAGGGCGATCCGCTGCACCTCCGGCTCGACGCAGACGTCGAGGAACATCTCCAGGCGCCGCGAGCAGCCCCTCCCAGGGATCCTCCCTCGACAGCGCCTCGGTCGCCAGCCGCTCGGCCAGCTCCTGCTCGATCTGCTCGAAGACGGCGCCGAACAGGTCCGCCTTGCCCTCGAAGTGGTGATAGAGGGCGCCCCGCGTGACCCCCGACGCCCGGACGAGCTCCTCGGTGCCGACCCCCGCATAGCCGCGCTCGGCGAACAGCCTGCGCGCGGTGGCGATCAGCGCCGCCTTGGTGGCCTCCGACCTCTCCGCCTGGGTGCGGCGCCCGCCGCCTCCCGGCCTGCGCCGATCTCCTCGCTCCCTTGACATTCATACCGGCTGTATGATAGTTACGTACTGACTGTATGAAACCTACTCCCCGGGAGGGACAGATGGCCGAGGCGAGCAGCGCGATGCAAGAGATCCGCCTTCCGCAGGGCGTGATCCGCTACCGAGATCTGGGCGAGGGCGAGCCGATCGTCTTCGTGCACGGCTACCTGGTCGACGGGCGGCTGTGGAGCGAGACCGCCGAGCACCTCTCGGCCGCGCACCGCTGCATCCTCCCGGATTGGCCGATGGGCGCCCATCGGGTGGCGATGAACGCGGATGCCGACCTCTCTCCCCCTGGGATCGCGAACGTGATCGCCGACTTCCTCGAGGCGATGGAGCTGAGCGGCGTGACGATCGTTGCCAACGACAGCGGCGGGGCGATCTCGCAGGTGCTCGCGACGCGGCGCCCGGAGCGGATCGGCCGGCTGGTGCTCACCAACTGCGACACGCACGAGAACTTCCCGCCATCGGCCTTCAAGCTGATGCCGCCCCTGGCAAAGGTGCCGGGCGCGATGACCGTGATGGCGCTGCCGTTCCGCCTGGGGCCGCTTCGCCACGCGGCCTTTGCGCCGTTCGCGAAGACCAAGATCCCCCCGGAGCTGATCGACAGCTGGATGGAGCCCTCGCAGCGAGACGCCGGGGTCAGGCGCGACACGGCCAAGTTCACGGCCGGATTGAACAAGCGCTACACGCTGGAGGCGGCGGAGCGGCTCGGCCAGTTCGACCGGCCGACCCTGTTCGCCTGGGCCCCCGAGGACCGCTTCTTCAAGCTCTCCTACGCGGAGCGCCTCGCGGAGGCGATCCCCGACGCCCGGATCGAGACTGATCGCGGACGCCAAGCACCTTCGTCTCGCTCGACCAGCCGAAGCGCCTCGCGGACGTGATCGCGGCATTCATCGAGCGAGACCTCGAGCGCCGGCCGCGGCGGCGGCCGCTGAGGTCGGCCTAAGTCTCCTGGTACAGCGGGCCGTCGCCCCCCTCGGGCGGGGTCAGCCGCCCGCCCTTGGCGGTGATCGCGCCGCACTGGACGCAGTTCGAGGGCGTGATGTTCGAGGTCGACGACCGGGCGCCGTTGGAGAGCTGCTCGTCCGGGATCTCGTAGACCTGCGCGGGGCACATCGAGACCCACGTCTGCGCCACCTCGCGGGGAACCTGGCGCTGGACCCGGATGTGGTTGGGCGCGTCGTCGCGGGTCGCGTTGCCCGAGGCGAACACCGAGGACAGCTTGTCGAAGGTGTACTTGTTGTCGGGCTTCGGGATAGCCGTCCGCGGCCTTCCCGAGGCCCATCTCCTCCTCGGAGTCCTCGTGCTGCTTCCAGCGCCCGGGCGGCAGCAGGCCGCCGCTGAGCAGGGCCATGTTCGCGATCGCGCCGCCGAAGAAGAATCCCTTCGAGAACGACTGCCGCACGTTGCGCCAGCGGTAGAGGTCCTCGGCGATCGCGCTGTCGCGGACCCTCGCGTCGTAGGCGTCGAAGTTGACCTCGTCGCGCTTCAGCGCCTCGACGATCGCCTCCGCCGCGTACATCCCGGCGTGCATCGCGTAGTGGATGCCCTTCAGCTCGGAGACGTTGCACATCCCGGCGTTGTCGCCGCACATCACCATCCCCGGCACGGCCATCTTGCGCGGCAGCGCCCAGTAGCCGCCCGAGGGGATGGTCTTCGCCCCCCAGGCCTCGCGCTCACCGCCCTCGAGGATCTTGCGAACGAACGGGTGCGTCTTCAGCTCCTGGAGCGCGTCGTGGACCGAGAAGGTGGCGTCCGTGTAGTCGAGGCCGACCACCAGCCCGATCGAGACCTTGTCCTCGCCCATCGGGTAGATGAAGCTGCCGCCGAACTCGTTGTACTTGGCGCCCTTGCGCAGCGGCCATCCCATCGTGTGGATGACGCGATCGAGCGGCTTGGGGACCTTCCAGATCTCCTTCACCCCGAGCTCCCAGCGCTGCGGCTGAAGGCCATGGAGCCCGAAGTAGTCCATCGCGGCGCCGGTCAGGTGCCCCTGGGTCCCCTCGGCGAGCACGGTCGCCCTGGCGACCACGTCCGAGCCCGGCTCGAAGTTCGGCAAGCGGCTCGCCCTCGCGGTCGCGGCCCTTGTCGCCCGAGCGCACCCCCCTGACGATCCGGTCGGAGACCAGGAGCTTGTCGGCCGACGGTCTCCGTCAGCAGGTAGACGCCGGCCTCCTCGGCCTTCTCGCCCAGGAACCGGCCCAGCTTGGCGATCGAGGTCACGTAGTTGCCGTGGTTTCGGAAGTTCGGCGGGGGCGGCTTCAACGGCACCGCCAGCTTCGAGGTCAGCAGGTAGACCGCGTCCTTGGTCACCTCCTGGTAGACCGGCCACTCCGAGGGGTCGAGATCGGGAAACAGCTCCCGCATCGCCGAGGGGCGCATGTTCGCCCCGGAGAGCAGGTGCGCGCCGGCGACCTTGCCCTTCTCGATCACCGCCACCGGCACCTCGCCGAGCTTCTCGGCCAGCTCGGGCTCGTGCTCGAGCAGCTGCATCAGCTTGATCGCGCAGGCGAGCCCGGCCGGGCCCCCGCCGACGATCGCCACGCCGACCTCGATCCGGTCCTCGACGGGATCGGTTGGCTCGGCGACGAACTCCTGCGCCGGGTCGACCGGCGGCGGGAACTCGGCCGGCGCGACGGGCATCAGATGGTGGCGGCGGCCATCTGGTGGACTAGCCGCCCTTCTTCGCCTTGATGGCCTCGGTCAGCTTGGGCAGGATCTTGTGGAGGTCGCCGACCACGCCCAGGTCGCAGAACTCGAAGATCGGCGCGTTTTGGTCCTTGTTGATCGCCAGGATGTTCTCCGAGCTCTGCATGCCGACCTTGTGCTGGATCGCGCCGGAGATCCCGGCCGCCAGGTAGAGCTTCGGCGCCACGGTCTTGCCCGTCTGCCCGATCTGGGCCGCGTACGGGTACCAGCCGGCGTCGACCACGGCGCGCGTCGCCGCGACGGCTCCGCCCAGCGCGCCGGCCAGCTCCTCGGCGAGCTTGAAGTTGGCGGCCTCGCCCAGGCCACGGCCACCGCCCACCAGGATGTCGGCGTCCTCGATGTTGACGTCCTCGCCGCGCTGCTCGCCGCGATTGACCATCCTCGCCTTCGTCGACCACTCCGAGAGCTCGACCTCGACGTCGACGACCTCCGCCGAGCCGCCGTCGCGCTCGGTCGCGTCGAAGGCGTTGAGGCGGCCGATGATGATCCCCGGCTCGCCGACGTAGCCGACGTCGACGATCGCCGAGTCCTGGAGCACCGGCCTCTCGGCGACCAGCTTGCCGTCCTGAGACCTTGACCTCGGTGACCTCCATGGTCACGCCCGCGTCCAGCCGCGCGGTCAGCCCGGCGCCGATCTCGAAGCCCAGCAGGCCGCCGCCGAAGAGCGCGTACGAGAAGCCCTCGTCGGCGATCACCTTGGCCATCACGTCCACGACCGGCTGGGCGAGGCCCTCCGGGGCGGACTTGGCCCGGTAGACCTTGCTCGCGCCGTAGGCGCCGAGCGCCGCGCAAGCGTCGTCGGCCACCTCGCCGACCGACCACCACGCCGGCCTCCGCGCCGAGCTCACCCGCGAGCTTGGCCGCCTCCGAGATCGCGCCCAGCGAGTTCTTGTTGAAGTTGCCCTCGTCGTCGTGGAGGGCGTAAACGAGTATTCCGCCGGAAGTAGCCACTTAGATCAGCTTCCTTTCGTCGAGCCAGGCGACGATCCTCTCGACCGTCTCGTTCGTGTCCTCGTCCTCGATGATCTCCCCGGCCTGCTTCTCGGGCGGCGGGTTGATGGCCAGCACCTGGGTCTTGGAGCCGCCCTCGCCGACGCTGCCGGCCTCGATGCCGACGTCGGCGGTGGCGTAGGTCTCGAGCGGCTTCTTCTTCGCCCCCATGATCGCCTTGAGGCTGGGGTAGCGGGGCTCGTTGATCGCGTCGCCCACCGAGATCACCGCGGGCAGCTCCACCTCGACCGTGTCGTAGCCGTACTCCGCCTGGCGCTCGCAGACGAGCTTGCCGTCGCTTTACGTCGATCTTGATCACCTGGGTCAGCGACGGCATCTTCAGGTGGTCGGCGACCACGGCGCCGATCGTGTAGCACTCGCCGTCGTCAGATTGCTGACCGAGCAGCACCAGGTCGGGCTGCTCGGACTCCAGCGTCTTGGCGAGCGCGTAGCCGGTCGCGCAGACGTCCGAGCCGGCCAGCGCCTGGTCGGTCAGGTGGACGGAGCGATCGGCGCCCAGCGCGACTGCCTTGTGCAGGGCGCGCACCGCCGACTCCGGGCCCATGGTCACGGCGACGATCTCGTCCACCTCCACCGCGCCGCCCTCCCGGATCTGCATCGCCGCCTCGATGCCGTGGGTGTCGAAGGGGTTCAGGTTCTTCTCGCCGGAGCGGTCCAGCCTCATCGTCGAGGGGTCGATCCGCTTCTGCACGGCGGCGTCGGGAACCTCTTTCACGAGACAGCAGATCTTCAAGTGCGTCCCTCCTTGGGGCTCTGTCGGAGTAGAGGGCGGCGGGGAATCTTATTGATCGCCCTGGTTGATTGACTGGCCAGTCAATCCGGCCGCGCAGGGGGTTGACTCGTGACCCGCCCGGGCATAGGGTCGGTCCAGAACTCGTCCGGACGATCCAAAAAGGGGGACCAGATGAGCAAGTTGAAGCAGCCGCTGAGGCTCTGGCACGGGCTGCTGGCAGTCGTCGCGGCGCTCGCGGTCGGCGCCGCCGGCACGGCGATCGCGGGCGGCGGCAACGGCGGGTCCGACAAAGATCTGACCACGGCCGGGTTTGGGGGCGGAGTCGGTTCACCCAGGTCGGGAAGCACCACTACGGGTTCAAGTCGAGGAATACCCCCACAGGCAACAGCCAGACGTCTCTGAGGCTCAAGTGCCCGCGCGGGACCAAGGTGATAGCCGGAGGCGGCGGGGGATTCAGCAACGAGCCGAACGAGCAGAACGTCAATTTCACTGGCCCGTTCGACTCCGGCGACCGGGGCCGCAAGCCCGAGGATGGCTGGTGGATTTTCGTGAACAACCAAGACGCCGAGGGAGGCGAGGGCATGGAGGTCAGCGCGATCTGCGTCAGACAAGCGCTAGGACGGGTCAGGAGGCCGGAGACTCGGCTGGACGGGCTAGGAGGCCATCCGCTCGGCGACCGCGCCGCGGATGAACTCGACGATCTCGTCGGTGGAGGCGCCGGGGGTGAACACCTCGGCGATGCCGAGCTTCTTCAGCTCCGGCGCGTCCTCGGCGGGAATCGTCCCCCCCACCGTGATCAGCACGTCGTCCACGCCCTGCTCCCGGAGCAGCTCGACCACCCTCGGCACCAGGGTCATGTGGGCGCCGGAGAGGATCGAGAGGCCGACCGCGTCGGCGTCCTCCTGGATCACCGTCGCCGCGATCTGCTCCGGCGTTTGGTGCAGGCCGGTGTAGATCACCTCCATGCCCGCGTCGCGTAGGGCCCGGGCGATGATCTTGGCGCCGCGATCGTGCCCGTCCAGCCCGGGCTTGGCGACGACGACGCGGATCTTCCGCGCGCTGTCGGCTCCCGTCTGCGCGTCGCTCGATCAGAAAACGGGCTGCTCGGTGTAGCTGCCGAACACCTCCTGGAGGGCGGCCACCATCTCGCCCTCCGAGGCGCGGGCGCGAGCGGCGTCGAGGAAGCAGGGCATCAGGTTCTCGCCGTCGCTGGACGCTGCCCGCTTGAGCTCGCCAAGCGCTCGCTCAACCGCGCCCGAGTCGCGCCTGGCGCGGGTCGCGGACAGCCTGCCCGCCTGCTTTCGCTCCACCGCGGGGTCGGGGCGGTGGAGCTCGAGCCCTTCCTCGTCGGCGAGGCGATACTCGTTGACGCCCACCACGATCCGCTTCTTGGAGTCGACCTCCTGCTGGTAGCGGAACGAGGCGTCGGCGATCTCGCGCTGCGGGAAGTCGCGCTTGATCGCCTCCACCATGCCGCCGAGCTCGTCGATGCGCGCGAAGTACTCGTAGGCCGATCGCTCCAACTCGTCGGTGAGCGCCTCCACGAAGTAGGAGCCCCCGAGCGGGTCGATCGTGTTGGTGACCCCGGTCTCGTGAGCGATCACCTGCTGGGTGCGGAGCGCGACCCTCACCGCCTCCTCGGTGGGCAGCGCCAGCGCCTCGTCGAAGGAGTTGGTGTGAAGCGACTGGGTGCCGCCGAGCACTCCCGCAAGCGCCTCGATCGCGGTCCGCACGATGTTGACCAGCGGCTGCTGCGCCGTCAGCGAGACGCCCGCGGTCTGGGTGTGGAAGCGCATCCGCATCGACTCCTCGCGCTGGGCGCCGTAGGTGTCGCGCATCTCGCGCGCCCAGATCCGCCGCGCGGCGCGGTACTTCGCGATCTCCTCGAAGAAGTCGATGTGGGCGTTGAAGAAGAACGAGAGGCGGGGCGCGAAGGAGTCGACGTCGAGCCCGCGCTCGAGCGCCGACTCGACGTACGTGAACCCGTCCTTGAGCGTGAAGGCGAGCTCCTGCTGCGCGGTCGAGCCGGCCTCGCGGATGTGGTAGCCGGAGATCGAGATCGGGTGCCAGCGCGGCATCCGCTCCGCGCACCACTCGACCATGTCGGCGACGAGCCGCATCGCCGGCTCGATCGGAAAGCACCACTCCTTTTGGGCGATGTACTCCTTCAGGATGTCGGTCTGGATCGTGCCGCCCAGCGCCTCTGGCGGGACGCCCTGCTCCTCGGCGGCGCAGACGTAGAAGGCGAGCAGGATCGCCGCCGGGGCGTTGATCGTCATCGAGGTGGTGACCCGATCGAGCGGAATGCCGTGGAAGAGGTCGATCACGTCGTCGAGGGTGTCGATCGCCACCCCCTCGACGCCCACCTCGCCGAGGCTGCGGGCGTGGTCGGAGTCGAGGCCCATCAGGGTCGGCATGTCGAACGCCGTCGAGAGACCGGTCTGGCCGTGGTCCAGCAGGTAGCGGAAGCGCTCGTTCGTCTCCTCGGCGGTGCCGAAGCCGGCGAACTGGCGCATCGTCCACAGCCGGCCCCGGTACATCGAGGGATACACGCCCCGGGTGTAGGGGTGCTCGCCCGGGAATCCGATGTCCCGCTCGGGATCGGTGTCGGCGAGGTCCTCCCCGGTGTAGAGGGGCCTCACCTCCTGCCCGGAGATGGTCTCGAACGGCGCCTCGCGCTCGGCCTGCTTGGAGTAGACCTCCTCCAGCCACTCGTGGGTGCGTCGCCTTGAGCCCGGCTCGACGGCCATGCCGGACAGTCTAGGCGGGCGGGCGGGGGGTTCGCCCCCCTCAGCGTCGCCGGCCGGCGCGCGCCCGCAGCCCCCGCGGCGGACTGCTTGCGGCGCGACGCGAGCAGGGTGCCGCTGGCGGCCGCCGCCAGCGTGGCGCCGCCGATCGCCAGCCGCCTGCCGAGCCGCTCGAATCGCATCACGCGCCAGCCCTGCTGCGCGGCGATCCTCGCCAGCTCCGGGTCCGGATTGACGACGACCGGATTGCCGACCGCGCGCAGCATCGGCAGGTCCGAGGCGGAGTCGGAATAGGCCCACGACTCGGGCAGGTCGATCTGGTGGTCGGCGGCGAAGCGC
Organism: uncultured Actinomycetes bacterium; assembly: GCA_963721735.1. Taxonomy (GTDB): domain Bacteria; phylum Actinomycetota; class Thermoleophilia; order Solirubrobacterales; family 70-9; genus AC-56. The sequence continues at coordinate 306,107 of CAVRKX010000014.1, read as the reverse complement.
TGCATGGCGGCCACCTTGCCCTCGCCGTACACGAACGGCTCCACGATCCGCCCGGTCAACACGCCTTGCCCGTCCACCTCGTAGCGGGTTCCGATGCCGCCGTCCATCCCGAGCACTCGGGCCAGCATCTCCACCAGGCCGTTGCCCGCGGCGCTGACGATGAAGGTGGCGCGACCCGCGTCCTGGTGCGCGCGCACCTCTTCGAGCATCTTTGGGTAGATGCGCGGCAATACCCCCGCCAGGAGATCGGGCCCCATTCGCTGTATGTCCCGCTCGGGCACGCCGGCCAGAAGCGCCTTGACCTGGGAGAGCACTTGGGCCGTCCGCTCGTCGGTCGAGCCGCGCAGGCGGAAGCGGATGTGCTCGGCCCCCCAGCGCGTCAGGCGGGCCCGGCTCACCATGCCCGAGCGGTAGGCGGCACGCGCGAAGTGCATGCCGCTCGAGCCCGCCATCAGCGTGCGGTCGAGGTCGAAGAAGGCTGCGATCCTGCCCACGGACCGCCGGGAGCCTAGGCCCCGTTCACCTCGAGCACGATGGCATCCCCCTGGCCGCCGCCGCTGAGCAGATCGCCGCGCAGCCGACCCCGCCGCCGCGCCGGCGCAGCTCGTGGACCAGAGCACCGACGATCCGCGCTCCCGAGGCACCGATCGGGTGGCCGAGGGCGATCGCGCCCCCGTTCACGTTCACCTTCTCCTCGTCGACGCCCAGCATCCGAACCGAGTTGATCGCCACCGACGCGAAGGCCTCGTTGATCTCCCACAGGTCGACCTCGGAGGGCGAGCGGCCGATCTTCTCGAGCGCCTGCTTCGCGGCCCCCGCCGGCGTCCGGGCGAGATAGGCGAAGTCGTCGGCGACCGTGCCATAGGAGAGGACCCGAGCAAGGGGCGAGTGGCTCTCGCGCTTCGCCCACTCCTCGGAGGCCACCACGACGGCGCCGGCGCCGTCGTTGACGCCGGGGGCGTTGCCGGCCGTGTGGGTGGCGTCGGGGCCACCGATCGGCTTCAGCTTCGCAAGCACGTCCACGGTGGTCTCCGGCCGGATCGCCTCGTCGTGGACGACCTCTGTCTCCTCCTTGCGCGTCTTGACCGTGACGCCGACGATCTCCTCCGACATCCGTCCCTCGTCGGTCGCCCGGGCGGCCAGCTCATGCGAGCGGGCGGCCCAGCGATCCATGTCGGCCCGGGTCAGCTCCAGCTCGGCCGCGACCTCGCTGGCCTCGTTGATCATCTGCTTGTCGGTGAACGGGTTGGTGAGGCCGTCGTGGGTCATCGCGTCGATCGCCTGCACGTCGCCCATCCGGAACCCGAAGCGAGCTCCCGGCAGCAGGTAGGGGGCGCCGCTCATCGACTCCATGCCGCCCGTGACCGCCAGCTCGATGTCGTCGGCCCGGATCGCCTGATCGGCGAGGCCGATCGCTCGCATGCCCGAGGCGCAGACCTTGTTGATCGTCTCCGAGGGGACCTCTCGCGGAATCCCGGCCTCGATCTGCGCCTGGCGCGAGGGGATCTGCCCCTGGCCGGCCTGCAGCACCTGGCCGTAGATCACCTGCTGAACCTGATCGGGCGCAACCTCGGAGCGCTCCAGCGCGGCGGCGATCGCCGTCCCTCCGAGCTCCACCGCGCTCTTCGAGGACAGCGCCCCTCCCATCTTCGCGAACGGGGTGCGAGCGGTGCCGAGGATGACTGTCTGCGACATCTGACGCCTTTCTTCGGGTCGTGGGCGGCCCTTGCCGCAGCCGCCATGGGGGTCACTGAAGATCCTAGTGGGCCTCTCAATAGACTCGCGCTTGGTGCAAGTGGAGGCCACCGACAAGCCGTTCGCGGGCGTGGAGGCGGACCTGCACGCGATGGGCCTGTTCGACGGCGAGGAGCTGCCGCAGGCATACCGCGACCTGCCCGGCGCCGGCGACGTCAAGACGGCCTTCAAGAAGCTCACCCTGCTTCGCCCCGACGCGCCCCGAGCGGCTGCTGATCGTCGGGCTCGGCAAGCGCGAGGACCTGGATCCGGAGCGGCTGCGCGTGGCGGCGGCGCTGGCGGCGACCCGGGCGGGCCGCTACGAGGCCCGAACGATCGCCTGGGCGCTTCCCGAGGCGAACGACGACCAGCTCGCCCCCAGGGCCCGCGCCGCGGCCCTGGTCGAGGGCACTGTTCTCGCCTCCTACCGCTTCGACCGCTTCAAGTCCCGCGACCCCGAGGATCCTCCACCGCCCAGGCTCGAGCGCCTGCTGGTGGCGGGCGGTGACGACGCCTCGGCGATCGCCGAGGCCGCCGAGGCCGCCCGCGTGGCGTCCGAGGCGGCCAACCGGGCGCGCGAGCTCCAGAACCTGCCCTCCAACGTGGTCACGCCGAGCTACCTGGCCGACCGGGCCCTCGAGATCGCCGGCGCCCACGAGACGGTCACGGTCGAGGTGCTGGGCCGGGCGGAGATCGAGCAGCGCGGGATGGGCGGGCTGGCGGCGGTCGCCAAGGGCAGCGCCGAGGAGCCGGCGCTGATCGCGCTGCGCTACCGCGGCGGCGTGCAGGGCGAGACGCTGGGCTTGGTGGGGAAGGCCGTGACCTTCGACACGGGCGGGATCTCGATCAAGCCGTCGCAGAAGATGGAGGAGATGAAGATGGACATGTCGGGCGGCGCCGCGGTGCTCGAAGGCGTCGGGGCGATCGCCGAGCTCGGCCTGCCCCTGAACGTGGTCGCCTGCGTTCCCGCCACCGAGAACATGCCCAGCGGGACGGCCACCAAGCCCGGCGACATCGTCACCCAGCTCAACGGCAAGACCGTGGAGGTGAACAACACCGACGCGGAGGGGCGCCTGATCCTCGCCGACGCCCTGACCTACTGCGTCCGCGAGCTCGGCGCCGACCGCCTCGTCGACCTCGCGACGCTGACCGGCGCCGTGCTGATCGCGCTCGGCTCGACCTACGCGGCGTTGATCTCCAATGACGACGAGTGGGCCCAGCACGTGCTGGCGGCCGCCGAGCAGACCGGGGAGCTGGCCTGGCGCCTGCCGCTCCATCCCGAGTACAAGGAGCTGACCAGAGGGAAGGACGCCGACCTCACGAATGCCTCGGCGAAGCGCAAGGCGGGGACGATCTACGCGGGCTCGTTCCTGGAGGAGTTCGTGGACGGCAAGCCCTGGGCGCACCTCGACATCGCCGGGACCGCCTGGGACGTCGGGCGCGAGTACGTGGGCTCCGGCCCGACCGGCTTCGGGGTGCGGCTGCTGGTGGCGCTGGCGCGGCGAGCTCGCAACCGCCCAAAATGGGGCTTGATTGTCACGGGCCGCACGATTCCGACCGCCGGCGGGCGTAGAGTCGCGCCCGTCATCCGGAACCTTCAAATTGGGGGGCCCATGGAGAGGAAGACGAGTCACCGCAAGCGCGAGCCCTCGCGTCTCGCCCTGGATCTGGCCGAACGCCTTCGCGCCTTGTGCGCAGTGGTCCGAGGTTCGCGTCGAGCGCGGAGCGGAGGGACGCCGGACTCGCGTGATCGTCGGTCCCACCGGCGGTGGCGCTCCGAGCGGCGCCACCCCGAGCGGCGCCCGCCGCGCCCTTCGACTGGGCGGCCGGGACCCTCTGAGGAAACCGGGCGTGGGCTCCTAGCCCTCGCCGGACTTTTCCAGCAGCTTTCGGGCCGCCGTGGCGGGGTCCGTCTCGCGCCTCACGACGCTTTCCAGCAGCCCCTCCCACTCCGGGTCGCTTCCGGCTCGCTCCTCGAGCCGGCGACGAAGCCGGACGGCCGCGAGCCCCAGCACCTCGGCGCGAAGGTTGCGGGCCCGGCGCTCCTCCAGCGAGCCAGTTTCCTCGATGTGCAGGCGGTGAGCGTCGATTCGCTCCAGCAACTCGGCGATCCCCAGGCCCTTCGCCGCCTCGGTGCGGACGACGGGCACCTTCCACTCGCTCTGCGGGCCGAGCGACAGCACCGCCCGCACCTCGCGGACCATCGTCTCGGCGAGCGGGTGCTCGGACTTGTTGACGACGATCACGTCGGGAATCTCCATCACGCCCGCCTTCAGCGCCTGGATCGAGTCGCCCGAGCCCGGCATCAGGGCGAGCACGATCGTGTCGGCGTGGTCGACCACGTCGACCTCCCCCTGGCCGACTCCGACGGTCTCGAGCAGCACGTCGTCCTTGCCCGAGGCGTCCATCAGCAAGGCGGCCTGGAGCGCCGCCTCCGCGAGCCCGCCGAGCGAGCCGCGGGTCGCCATGGAGCGGATGAACACGCCGGGGTCGAGGAAGTGGTCGGCCAGCCGGATGCGATCTCCCAGCATCGCCCCCTGCGTGAACGGGCTCGAGGGGTCGATGGAGAGCACACCCACGTCGCGATCGGCCTTGCGCAGCTCGGTGGTCAGGGCGCCGATCAGGGTGCTCTTGCCGACGCCCGGCGGCCCCGTGACCCCGACGATCCGCGCCTTGCCGGTGCGCGGGAAGAGCTCGGCGACGAGACGGTCGCCCTCGGGGTCGCGATTCTCGACCATGCTGATGGCTCGGGCGAGCGCTCGCTTGTCGCCGGCGACCACGCGCTCGGCGAGCGATTCCTGGGTGGATTTCGCCGCCTCGGCCACGCGGCGCCAGTGTAGATGCCGCATCCCACGCCCCCGGCGAGCGGCCATCTAGAGTCCCGCCCGCCCGTGGTCCGGCTGATCCGCTTCTTGGCCCGCAACCGCATGCTGACCCCAAGCTACGCGCGGCTCGCCCTGCGCTATGCCCGCCGGCGGCTCTTCACCAGCGCCGGCTGGCGCTGGGAGACGGATGGGATGCTGTTCCTCGGCAAGGGGCTCCAGGTCCAGATCGGCAAGCGGGGCCGGGTGCGATTCGGCCGTTTCGTGTGGATCGGCGACGGGACCAAGATCCGCTGCCACGAGGGCGAGGTGATCATCGGCGACAAGACCGTGCTCGGCCAGGAGTGCACGATCTCCGCCTACAGGCACGTGCGGATCGGCGAGCAGTGCGTGATCGCCGACCGGGCGATGTTCATCGACTTCGACCACGGCGTGGTCGACGTCGAGCGGACGATCCGGGAGCAGGGCATCTACAAGCGCGACGTCGACGTGGGCTCCAACGTCTGGATCGGCTACGGCGCCTGCATCCTGCGCGGCGTGCAGGTGGGCGACAACGCGATCGTCGGCACCAACGCCGTGGTCACCGCGGACGTCCCCGCGAACGCGGTGGTCGGCGGGATCCCGGCGAAGGTGATCCGCATGCGCGAGGCTCCCGAGCACGCTGCGCTGGCGCGATCCCGGTCGAGCCCGAGGCCGGCGAGGCCTCCGACTAGGGGCGGCTTCCGCCGACCTCAGACGCGCTCGCGCGCGAGCCCGGCGTAGAGGGCCGAGGTCCGCTCGGCGACGTCGAGCCAGTCGAAGCGGCGCAGGTGCTCGTAGGCCTCGGCGACCAGGCGACGGCCCAGCTCGTCGTCGGAGAGCACCCGGGCGGCGACCTCCACCAGCGCCTCGGGATCGCGGGCGCGGAAGCGCAGCCCGGCTTCCTCGTGCGGGACGACCTCGCGCAGGCCGCCGGTGTCGGCGACGATGCAGGGACAGCCGGAGGCCATCGCCTCCAGCGCCACCAGCCCGAAGGGCTCGTAGATCGAGGGCACCACGCAAACGTCGGCGATCCGGTAGAGCGAGTGCAGCACGTCGTCGCCGATCCAGCCGAGGAAGGTCCCGTGACCCATCAGCCCGAGCTGCTCGGCCTGGCGCCTCAGCTCCTGCTCGTGGGTGCCGGAGCCGGCGACCAGGAACCTGGTGCGCGGCAGCCGCTCGATCAGGGCCGGCATCGCCTCCAGCGCGAGCTGGAAGCCCTTCTCGTAGACGAGCCGGCCGATCAGCAGCACGAGCCGGTGGTCCGGCGGCGCGAACTCCAGCCGCAGGCGCGCGAGCTCGGCGGCGTCGGAGGGCTGGAGGTCGTGGGGATCGATCCCGTTCGGGATCACCGTCACCTTCTCGTCGGGCACAGCGAAGATGTCGGCGATCTGCTCCCGCATGTAGTAGGAGCAGGCGATCACCCGATCAGCGCGATTGGCGATCCAGCGCTCGACGCCGTGGATGTGCGATTGGGGGTGCTTGTCCACCCAGCCCTGGTGGCGGCCGTACTCGGTGGCGTGGATGGTGGTCACCAGGGGCGCCCTGAACCGCCGCGCCAGGTGGTCGCAGGCCATCGCCACGAGCCAGTCGTGGCCGTGCACCAGGTCGAACTCGTAGCGATCTCCGAGCTCGACGCCGGCGGCCAGCATGTCGGAGTTCATCCGCTCCACCCAGGCCACGAACTCGCCGAGGTCGGTGGGCCGGGTCGGCTCGCGGACGCGGTGGATCGAGACGCCCGCGACGTCCTCGTCGGCGGGCGACTCCTCGCCGCCGCGTGTCAGCACGTGCACGTCCACGCCGAGCTCGACCAGCGCCTCCGACAGCTTGCGAACGTGGCGGGCGAGGCCGCCCTCGATCAGCGGCGGGTACTCCCAGGAGAGGATCAGGACGCGGGTCACGATCCGGGACTCAGGGCTCCCGCAGGGGGACGAGGCTGAGGTCGGGGGCCAGGTTTCGCATGCGGGGGCCCGGAGGCTCGCGAGAGTGTATGGCTTCGAGCAGCGCTTGGGCATGGGCTGTGGAGCGCTGGTACGGGTAGTCGCCGGCCTGCCTGCGGCGATCCAGGAACGCCCAATCGCTTGCCTGCACGGCGAGCAGCTCGCGCGCCCCGCGCTCCGCCGCCTGGGGGGTCAGCGCCTGGGCGCCGACCGCGGCCAGCAGGCGCAGCTCCAGGCGCCGCGCCGCCCAGGCGAGATCGGCGACCTCGGGCGAGTCCCAGGTGCGAAGGTCCCTGCCCTCCCCCCAGCTCGACTCCAGGAGCGGCCGCTCCTCCGGCTGGTGGTGCTCCAGGGCCTCCGGGAGGGTGAGCAGCCGGACGCCGCGATCACCGACGAGGCGCAGCATGGCCTCGAGCCAGATCGGGCCCTCCGACCACCAGTGGCCGAGCAGCTCGGTATCGACCGCGAACGTGACCAGCCCGGGCTTGCGGCGCTGCTCGCGAAAGGCCCGTAGCCGCTGGGCCACGGCATCGGCGAACTCGCCGGCGTGGCTCTCGGCGCGAGCGCGCGCCGCCGCGGGGTCGTACGGGCCTCCGCCGATCGACCAGAGACGAATTCCCTCCATTGACAGGCGGTGGAATTCGGCGTAGCGCGGGATCGGACGGGTAGCCGCGCGGCGACCAAACCAGATCCACCGCCTCGCGGTCGAGCGTGAACGCGACCATCCCGGCCGCGGCTTGCGCCGGGGCGAGCGATTCGCTCGGGGACTCGTGAGCGCTCTGGTCGGTGCAGAAGAAACGCAGGCCCCGCTCGGCGAGCAGCGGCTCGATTCCGGCGCGGTAGGCGCACTCCGGCAGCCAGAACCCCTCGGTGGGACCGAATCGCCGCCGGTGTGAGCGAAGCCCGGCATCGATCTGCAGGCGCCGGCCCGCGGCGGTGGCGATCAGCGGCAGCACGGGGTGGCTGGCCGCCGACGGGATCAAGGCTACGTTGCGCTCCGCCGCGGCGGAGCGGAAGGCCTCCAGGGCATCGCCGCCAAGGGCCTCCAGGCGGCCCAGGGCGCGACCGTAGCGCTCCGCCTCCGCCTGCGCCGCGGACCGCAGCTCGGCGGCGGCCTGGAGCGCCTCGCGCTCGGCCGCCTCGAGCCGGTAGCGGCGCAGGAACGCCTCCAGGCGCTTCGCCACGCCAGGCGCCTCGAGCTGGTCGGCGAGCACCGGGGTCACGGTGACCGTCAGGTCGCGCGCCTGCTCCAGGACGGGAAGGTATGAGCGGCCCACCGCGTCGAACAGCCACTCCTCGCCGAACGGGTAGGTCCCGAAGCCCTCCACGTAGGGCATGTGCGAGTGCAGGACCACGGCCAGGTCGCCGAGCCGCTCAGGCATGGCAGACGGCCAGGAAGTCGAGGGCGCCCTCGAGGTCGGCCTCCGCGCTGACCTTGAAGTCGGACGATCCGATCGCCGGGACGAAGCGGTTGTAGAAGGGCTTCGTGAGGCGAAGCGCGCGGTGGGCCCTGTCCCAGCCGAATCGCAAGGCCAGCTCGTGGATGCGCAGCTTGCCGGCGTGAAAGACGCCGAGCACCTCGACCCGCGAGAAGTGGGGCTCCAGCAGTGCGCGGTACTCCGCGAGCGTGTACTCGCGCAGGTGCCAGGGATTGCCGGATTTCTCAGCGCCGGGCGGGGCGAGCGTGAGCCGGTTCGGCGTCGTGATGTACGCAAGCGGCGCGGTGGCGGCGAACCGCTCCAAGAGTCGCTCGGGCTCGGCGACGTGCTCGATCGTCTGCAGGAACGAGATCGCGTCACACGGCCCGCTGAACTCCTCCACCAGGCCCCGCTCGAAGCGCAGGTTTCCCCGCCGATAGCGCAGCCTGGCGTGCTCGTGAGCCTCCGGGTTCGCGTCGACGCCCACCACGTCGGCGGCAGTCCGCGCCAGGACGTCGGCGCCGTAGCCCTCGCCGCAGGCCAGGTCGGCCACCCGAAGCCCGCCGACCCGCTCCGCGATCCACTCATAGACGACCAGGTGGCGCCGGAACCAGTAGTTCTCCTCGGGCACGTCCGGCAGCGTCCGCTCGCCGGTGAGCGCCAGCGGCGGGACTCCTGGTGGCTGATTGCGCTGGGCGTGGTGCAGGGCGGCGAAAGACTAGTGAGGCCCCACTAGAGTCCGCGCATCCCCGCGAGCCCCACCACCACGCCGGAGCGGATCAAGGACGCCAACCTCCGCTATCACGACGCGGCGGCCGCCGGCTACGACTCCAAGTGGGGCATCGACTTCGGGCCGATCGGCCAGGAGCAGGTTCGCGCCAAGGTCCAGAAGGCCCTGGGCGGCTGGCCCGAGGGCGGCTTCGGCGAGGCGCTCGAGATCGGCTCGGGGACCGGCTACTTCTCGCTCAACCTGCTGCAACTGGGGTTGATCGGGCGGCTGGTCGCGACCGACATCTCACCGGGCATGCTCAGCGAGCTCGCCGCCACCGCCGAGCGCCTCGGGCTCGAGGTGCAGACCGAGGCGACCGACGCCGAGCGCCTGCCCTTCGAAGACGAAAGCTTCGACCTCGTGTTCGGACACGCGGTTCTGCATCACCTGCCCGATCTGCCCCTTGCGCTGGCCGAGCTCCGGCGGGTGCTGCGGCCAGGCGGCACGCTGGCGTTCTGCGGCGAGCCCTCGCGCTACGGGGACCTGCTGGCAGCGGTCCCGAAGCACGGCGCGCGGCTCGTCGCGCCCGTTTGGCGGCTCTTGCTCCGGGCCCCCGCGCGTCGCCCGAACCCGGCCGAGCGCCGGGACGGGCATCAGCTCGAGCCGGAGGTGGACGTGCACGCCTTCGCCCCGGGAGCGCTCAACGAGAGGTTGCGCGAGGCGGGGTTCGAGGAGGTGAGGATTCGCGGCGAGGAGCTGGCGGCCAACCTCTACGGGTGGACGGTCCGCACCCTCGAGGGGACGGCCGACCCGGAGCGCGTCCCCGACCGCTGGCGCCAATTCGCCTTCCGCAGCTACCTCGCGCTTCAGCGCCTCGACACAGCGCTGCTCGAGCCACGACTCCCGGCTTCGGCGTTCTACAACCTGGTGCTCTCGGCGCGCAAGTCGGCGTCTAGCCGAACGTGAAGGCGTAGCCGGCGACGCCGGGCGCGAACCGCAGGGACAGCACGTGGCGCCCGGCCCGGGGCAGGTCGACGAGCCGGTAGAGGCGTTGGGTAGAGACGACGGCCTGGGCGTCGCTGACGTCCTCGCCCGCCAGCGCGTCCGGAATCGGGCGCCCGTCGAGTGTCACCCGCACCGGCTGGGGACCGTCGCGCGAGCCCATCACCAGGAAGACGCGGCGAGCTTGGAAGCTGAGCGCGAGGCTCCCATTGCTCCGGGCGGTCGCGGAGTCGCCGCTGATCCTCCAGCCGCCGGCGTAGGCCAGATAGCCGGGCGGCAGCCGGGAGGGGGCGATTGCTTCGAACACCTGGCTGCCGGGGAGAATCGGGCCGTTCGCGAAGCGCTCGGCGCGGCTGGCGCCCAGGTAGGACTCGGGGGTGGTGGCGGCGGGATCCGCTGTCTCGGCACTGGCCCTCGCACGACCGCCCAGGCGCGCCTGCCCGGCCTCGGCCAGCAGGCTGCGGATCGCCCGCTCGGTCTCGCCGTAAGAGCCCTCTCCGAAGTGGACGAACCGCACCCTCCCGCGGGCGTCGATCAGGTACTTGGCCGGCCAGTACTGGTTGCCGTAGGCGGTCCAGGTGGCGTAGTCGTTGTCCTGGGCAACCGGGTAGGTGAGGCCCTCGTCGCCGATCGCCCGCTCCACGTTCGAGGCCTCCTTCTCGAACGGGAACTCGGGCGTGTGGACGCCCACGACGGTGAACCCGTCCCCCTGGTACTCGCGCTGCCAGGCCTCGAGGTAGGGAAGCGTGCGGATGCAGTTGATGCAGGTGTAGGTCCAGAAATCGACCAGCACCACCTGCCCTCGCAGGCCTTTCAGGCTGAGCGGTCTGCCGCCGGGGGTGTTGAACCATCGCTGGGTGCCGGCGAACTCGGGCGCCCGGCCGAGGACCGGGAGCCGCGCACCCGCCGCGGCCTCCTGGAGCCCGCCCTCGCTCGCGCGAATGGCCGCCGCGCAGCTCGGCGATCTCGCTCGCCGACGGCCGGAGCTCTGCTCCAACTCGATCGCCGGGCTGAGGAGCGCCGAGGGGAGGTCGTCGGCGATCGCGCGCTCGAACTTCAGATCGAGTTCGGCGACCATCAGCGCCGGCGACGGCCACCATCACGACGCCCATCGCCATCTGCACCTGGCCCCGATACGCGGCGAGACGGTCGGTGACCCGCCGGCCGCCGCGGATCAGGAGGTAGAGGACGGCGGCCGAGCCGACCGAGTAGGCGAAGGCGACCGCCAGCTTCCCAACCGTGAAGTCCTGGGCCGCCGAGACCGTGATCACGCCGGCCAGGATCGGGCCCGCGCAGGGCGCGTAGACGAAGCCGAGGCTGGCCCCGATCAGCAGCCCGGAGCCGAACCCCTCCCGGCCCGCCCGCGACGGGCCCGGCACCACCCGGGAGATCCAGGCCTCGAGCCGGTCTGAGAGCGGCGGGATCAGGAGCGTGAGGCCGAAGCCGGCCAGGACGACGATCGCGATCGTGCGCGTGAGGTCGTTGGGCAGGCCGAGCGCCTCGATCACGTAGACCAGCGCGACGGTCGCGAAGGTGAACGAGATCGCCAGCCCGGAGACCACGCCCAGCGGTCGGCGCCGGCCTCCCGTGAGCCCGGCCGACAGCACCGCCGGAAGCACCGGCAGCACGCACGGGGAGAGCGCCGTGCCGGCGCCCGCGACGAGCGCGAACAGAACGAGCAGGGTCACCAGACCGGAGCCTGACTAGGCAACGTCAAGTCTGCATGAGTGCGGGTACGGTCCATTCCAGTAGGTGCACCTGAGCGGCCTGACGTTTCACGGCGCCGCCGGCTTGGCGGGGCGGACGCCTGCGCCCGGCCCAGCAACGCGAAGGCGAGCGCCGGGAAGACCACCACGGAGACCAGGCCGGCGGCCACCAGCGCGGTGGCGGTGGCCGGGAGCATGATCTCCAGCGCCAGCCCGATCTGCGTGGCGACGACGATGAACGACAGCGAGGTGGCCTGGAGCAGCCCGGCGGCGGCCGAGCGCATGGTCCCGAACCGGCGGCGGTAGAGAAGCGCCGGCAGCCCCCTGACGAGGAGCAGGGCGAGCACGAAGAGCGGCAGGCGGATGAACGCCGAGACGCTCTCGAACATCGCGCCGATGTCGAAGTCGAGCCCGCTGCCCACGAAGAAGAACGGCACGAAGATGCCCAGCGCCACGGCATCGAGCCTCTCCTCCTGACGCTCGTCCTTCCCGGAGGTCATGCCGCGGATCACGCCGACCGTGAACGCGGCCAGGATGGTCTCCAGGCCGAGCTGGCTGGCAACGCCGGCGACCACGGCGACCAGCGCGAAGTCGCCGCGGACCCGGATCTGGGCGCTGGTGCCCTCGAGCCGCTCGATCGCCTCCGAGACCCGCCGAAGCTGGGCGCCGCGCGAGATCGAGAACAGGACCAGGGCCGCGACCAGCACGAACAGGCTCAGGTGGAGGATCTCCGTCGATGGCCCGGTGTTCTCGCCGGAGTAGAAGAACGAGAGCAGGATGACGGCACCGAACTCCGCGATCGCCGCCGCCGCGATCACCTGCTGCCCCCAGTCGGTGTCGATCTGGTTCGCGTCCTTGAGCGGCACGATGATGACGCTCAGCGAGGTGGCGACGAAGATGATCGCCAGGAGCAGCGGGGTCTTGATCAGCCCGACCGCGTGCAGGGCGAGGGCGGCGCCGAGGCCGAGCGCGAAGGAGATCGCGAAGCCCGCCAGCGAGGTCGCCAGCAGGGCTCCGCGGAGCCGCTCGACCTGGATCTCGCGGCCGGCGAGGAACAGCAGGCAGGCCAGGCCGACCGTCGAGAAGACCTCGACCGGCGTCGTCTCGGAGGCGAGGCCCAGGCCATGCGGGCCGACGATGATCCCGGCGACCAGCTCGAGCACGATCGCGGGGACCAGGATCTGCGGCACCATGCCGCGAATCAGCGGCGCCACGAAGGCGATCGCCGCCACGATGATGAAGCTCGTGTAGGACTCCACTCCTCCTAGAATGGTGGCGATGCAGGGTGACGGAGTCGAGCTGCCGATCTTCGAGCTTCCGGTGGTGATCCTGCCGGGGGAGCTCCTGCCGCTGCACATATTCGAGGAGCGCTACAAGCGGATGATCGGTCACTGCCTGGAGAACGCCGAGCCGTTCGGGATCGTGTTCCGCGACGAGGGGGAAACGCTCACCGGATCGGCTGCATGGCGCGGGTGACCGAGGTGCTGGAGCGGTTCGAGGATGGGCGGATGAACGTGGTGGTCGCCGGCGAGCAGCCGTTCAAGGTCTTGGAGCGCTTCGAGGCGGAGGACTACCCCGCCGGCGAGGTGGAGCCGATCGAGGCCAGCGACGAGGCCGAGCAAGAGGAGGACCCGGAGGCGGCCGGCAAGGCGCGGGAGGCGTTCGCCGAGCTGGTCAAGCGGGTCTCGGGCGAATCGCCGGACGCCGGGGAGCTCGAGGCCGAGAGCTCCTACGGGATCGCGGCGCGAGTGGAGCTGCCGCCGGAGACCAAGCAGGCGCTCCTGGAGCTGCGCTCGGAGCCCGACCGGATGCGGATGCTGGGGAACGCGCTCCGCAGCCTGGTCGCCGCCCTCGCCCGCTCGGGCGAGATCGCCGAGCGCGCCAAGATGAACGGCAAGGTCGTCATCGGTTAGCGACGGGTAGTCAGGCCACCGCGATCGCGCCGCCGCGCCGCGGGTCGCCGCCGCCGCGCAGCTCCCCGGTCTCGGGGTCCCTGGACACCGCGTGGACGCCGCCGAAGAACAGGTTCCGCGCCGCCCAGGGGGCGATCGTGTACCCGCGCGCCTCGAGGCGCGCCAGGGCGTCGGGATCGACGCCCGGCTCGGCCTGCACGGCGCCCGCCTCGAAGTGGACGCGGGGCGCCTCGACCGCCGCGGCGACCTCCATCCCCTCGGCGACCAGGTGGACGATCGTCTGGAGGATCGCCGAGCGGATCCGGTTCGAGCCGCCGCTGCCCAGCCCCGCCTCCAGCTCCCCGTCGCGGAGCAGCACCGTCGGCGACATCATCGAGGGCATCCGCCGCCCCGCCGCCAGGGTGTGGAAGCCGAACGGGTTCAGGTCCTCCTCGCCCAGCATGTTGTTGACGTGGACGCCGGTCCCGGGGACGATCAGGCCCGAGCCGGTGCCGTTCGAGCAGGTGACGCTGGCGCAGCGCCCGTCGCCGTCCACGGCCGTGATGTGGGTGGTCGAGCCGAGGCGATCGCCCGGCCCCGCCACCCCGTCGCCGGGCGGGCGAAGCCGAGACCGGGCACGCTCGGCAGCCGCGTCGAGCCGCGCCGGGTCGAGGAACCGCTCCAGCCAGCCATCCTCGTAGAGGCCGGCGTGGAACTCCTCGGTCCGGGCGGCCTGCGCCTGCTCCATCACCGTCACCACCTCCTCCACCCCGGCGGCGCCGAGCCGGTCGAGCAGATCGAGGCAGAAGGCGACCAGGATGCCCCCCGACGAGGGCGGGGGGTTGGTGAGCACGTCGCGGCCATGGAAGCCCCCCCGTGCCGGATATCGCGCGATCGGCTCATACGAGGCCAGGTCCTCGACGCCCAGGGTCCCGCCGCGCTCCACCACCCACTCCGAGACCGCCCGCGCGAGCTCGCCCCGGTAGAAGGGCTCGGGGCCCTCGGCCCCGTATCGCTCCAGCGCCTCCGAGAGCTCCGCGAAGCGGAACACGTCGCCCTCGCGCAGGCGCCGGCCCTCGGGCGCGTAGATCGCTCGTCCCTCGGGCTGGTGGGTGAGGATCGGCTCGAGGATCTTGAAGATGATACGCCTGCTCCGCGTTCACCGTGACGCCCTCTCGCGCGTGATCCACCGCGGGGCGAACCAGCTCCGGCATCGGCATCGAGCCGAACCGCCGAAGCGCCTCCCAGAGCCCCGCGGCGGTCCCCGGCACCCCGCACGAGGCCGCGCCGACGTTGAAGACCTGCGGGACGTCCTCGCTGAAATAGACCGGAACCGGATCCAGCTCGGAGCGGCGCTCGATCCCGTCCCTGCCGGGAACGGCCACGAAGAAGTCGAGCAGCACGGTCTCGTCAGGGGCGTGGACGAGCATGAAGCCACCGGCTCCCAGCCCGGTGAGCGGGCTCTCGGTGACGAACGAGGTCAGCACCGCGGCAACCGCGGCGTCGACCGCATTGCCGCCCTGGCGCAGAACTGCCGCCCCCGCCTCGGCGGTGAGCGGATGCCCGGCCGCGACTGCCCCTCGGGTACTCATGGGGCGCAGCCTAGGTCGTCAGGGCGTTAGCCGCCGGGAACGAACTCAGGAACGTCGATCGACATGTCACGCGGGCGCGACTCGAAGCTCGGGGCGCTCCCCGCCCTGCGGTCGGCCGGCCGGCGAACGGCGGTCGCCGTGGTGCCGGCGGCCCGCAGCTCGGCGCGGGCGCTGCCGTCGGCGCGGCGGCCGCGACCGTCGAAGCGCGTGGCGATCACCGTCACCCAAAGCTGGTCCACAAGCGTCTCGTCGACGTTCGCCCCGAAGATGATGTTGGCCTCGGGGTGCGCGGCCTCCTGAACCACCTTCGCCGCCTCGGAGACCTCCATCAGGCTCATGTCCGGGCCGCCGGTGATCGAGAGCAGGATCGAACGGGCGCCGTCGACGGAGGTCTCGAGCAGCGGCGAAGACACGGCGCGCTCGGCTGCCGAGACGGCCCGGGTCTCCCCCGTGCCCATCCCGATTCCCAGCAGCGCCTGGCCGGCGTCGCGCATCGTCGTGCGCACGTCCGCGAAGTCGAGGTTGATCAGGCCGGGCAGGGTGATCAGCTCGGAGATCCCCTGGACGCCCTGGCGCAGGACGTCGTCGGCCACCTGGAAGGCTTCGATCATCGTCGTGGTGCGGGCGAGAACCGAGAGCAGGCGCTCGTTGGGGACCACGATCAGCGTGTCCACCTCGGCGCTCAGCGCCTCGATCCCGTCCTCGGCCTGCTTGGCGCGGCGCGTGCCCTCGAACCGGAACGGCTTGGTGACGATCCCGACGGTGAGCCCGCCCACGTCGCGGGCGAGCCGCGCGACCACAGGCGCCGCCCCCGTCCCGGTGCCGCCGCCGACCCCGGCGGTCACGAACACCATGTCGGACCCCTTCAGGAGGCGCTTGATCTTGTCCTGCTCCTCGAAGGCGGCGCGATAGCCGAGCTCGGGGTTCGAGCCCGTGCCGAGGCCGCGCGCGACGCCGCTGCCGAGATGCACCGTGACGTCGGCGGTCGACTGCTGGAGGGACTGAAGGTCGGTGTTGATCGCCATGAACTCGACCCCCGGAATCTGTGCCTCGATCATCCGGTTGATCGCGTTGACGCCGGCGCCGCCGACGCCGACCACCCGGATCACCGGCAGGTGCGGGCGCGGTGGCCCGTGGTAGTCGCGGAGGCCGGGCTCGTCCCGGCCGTAGGTGGGGCCCTCGACGTCGTGGGCCTCGTCGGCGAAGATCCGGCTGAGGCGCTCCTTGGGCTCGCGGGGCTCGCGGATCAGCGGCTGGCGCTCCTCGACCCGGTAGGCGCGAACGCGCTCCGGGTCGGGCGGGGCAGTCTCCGGCTGGGAGCGAGGGATCTCGGGCTCGGCGGGCGGGGGCGGCGAAGCTGCGGGCTCCGGGTCGCCCACCACTCGGGTCTCTTCGCGGGTCTCTTCCTCCGCGTCGTCGCGGGCCGTTGAGCGGAAGAGGTCGGCGAGCGGGCCCTCGCGCATGCTGGCCCGCTTACGACGCGCCATTCGTCAAAACCTCCTTGGCCAGCTCGCGGTAGTAGTTGGCGGCGTTGCCGTTTGGATCGTACTTGAGCACGCTGGAGCCGCGAACCGGGGCCTCGGCGAACTTGATCGCCTTGCGGATCCGCGACTTGAAGACCAGCTCGCCGAAGTTCTCCTCGAGGATCTCCACCGCCTCCTTGGCGTGAACGGTGCGGGAGTCCAGCATCGTCGGCAGGATGCCCTCGATGTGCACCCGGGGGTTCAGGTTCTCGCGGATCATCTCCATCGTGTTCTGGAGCTGCACGAGTCCGCGCATGGAGAGATATTCGCATTGGACGGGGACGATCACCTTGTCCGAGGCCGTGAGGGCATTCACCGTCAGCAGGCCCAGGCTCGGCGGCGTGTCGATGCAGACGAAGTCGTAGTCGTCGACGACGGCCGACAGAGCCTTCTCCAGCGATCGCTCGCGGCCGATCTGCATGCTCATCGCGATCTCGGCGCCGGCGAGGTCGATGGAGGCCACGGCGATGTCGATCTCCCGCTCGTGGATCACGTCGCGGATCGGGATGTGGTCGACCAGCACGTCGTACATGCTGCCCTCGACCTTGTCGGGGTCGATCCCCTGGCTCATCGTCAAGTTGCCCTGCGGGTCGAGGTCGATCGCCAGGACGCGGTGGCCGGACTCGGTGAAGGCGACGGCCAGGTTCAGCGTGGTGGTCGTCTTGGCGACCCCGCCCTTCTGGTTCGCGAACGAGATGATCTTCGCCCGTCGCTCTGACTCGTCCCCGATGTGGGCGCCGGGGGGCCTGCCGGGCCCCGGGGCCCGCGTTGGCGCCAAGGCCTCGTGAGCGCTGATCCGCCCCTCGTCGTCGGGTTCCGGCTGCGCCTGGTTGACCGGGGGCGCGGACGTCGCCTTCGGCGGCTCGGGCTCAGCCGGCTCGGCCGGCTCAGCCGGCTCGGTGGAGTCTCGTGCTCCGCCGTCTCGGGCGGCAGTGGCTCGGGCTCCGCCGGCTCGGGCGGGGCCAGCTCGGGCTGGTCTGCCGGATCGGCGGGAGGCATTGCGTCTTCTGTGGGCGCGCCGCCGTTCGCCGACTGCGGCGGGCCCTCTTCGGGCAGGTCCGGCTTGAGACCGCGGTTGAACAGACCCATTGATCGCGCTTATTCGCACGTGATCCTGCGTTTCCTTCTCTGAACGACTACTGCCGCTCCTCGTAGGGCGCGACGAGCTTGCCGTACCGGGGCGCTCGCAACCTGCCGCACTCCGTCGCGATCGTCGTCCCGAGGGCGAAGTAGCGCCGCCGGCGTAGTATCTTCCTGCGGTGCCCGAGTTGCTCGACAAGCGCCTGGTGATCGTCACCGGGAAGGGCGGGGTGGGCAAGTCGACGGTCGCCCTGGCCCTGGGGCTGGCCGCGGCACGGGATGGCCGGCGAACGATCGTCTGCGAGGTCTCCTCGCAGGAGCACACCTCCCAGGTCTTCCACCGGGCCGAGGTCGGCTTCCACGAGGTCGAGATGGCGGAGAACCTGTGGGCGATCTCGATCGACCCCGATCAGGCGATGCGCGAGTACGTGTTGCTTCAGCTCAAGGTGCGCGCGATGCGCGACCTGCTGTTCCGCTCCCGGATCTTCACCTACCTGGCGGCGGCCACCCCGGGCCTGCGTGAGCTGGTGACCATCGGCAAGATCTGGGAGGTCGCTCAGCCGGACCGCAAGGTGAAACGGGGGCGCAATTACGACCTCGTGATCGTCGATGCGCCGGCGACGGGCGCCGGCGTCGGCTTCCTGCAGACGCCGCGCACCTTCGCGAACATTGCCCGCGTCGGACCGATCAAGGCGCAGGCGCAGGCGCTCGAGGCGTTCATCGTCAACCATCGCAAGACGGGAGCCGTAATCGTCGCCCTGCCGGAGGAGATGCCCGTGAACGAGACCGTGGCGCTCGAACGGCAGCTGACCGAGGAGGTCGACGTCGCGGTCGACCGCGTCTACATGAACGGCCTCTACCCGGAGCGCTTCTCGAAGCCCGAGGTGGACCGGCTCGGGGACGCATGCGACGACGCCGACGGCCCGCTGCGCGCCGCGTACCGGGCGGCGCTCAGCGAGAGCCGCCGAGCCGCGGCGCAGCGCGAGCAGCTCGCCCGCCTCGTGGAGCTCGTCACATCGCCCGTGCGCACGCTCCCGTTCGTCTTCGTGCCCGAGCTCGGCGTCGAGGAGGTCGGCCAGCTGTCCGAGGCGGTCGACTGATGGCCGGCGTCGCGGAGCTGCTCGACGGCAAGCGGGTCTGCATCTGCGCGGGCTCGGGCGGGGTCGGAAAGACGACCAGCTCCGCCGCGATCGCGGTTGGGATGGCGGCGCGCGGCAAGAAGGTCGCGGTGTTGACGATCGACCCGGCGAAGCGGCTGGCGGACTCGCTCGGCCTGCCCGAGCTGGGAAACGAGGAGCGCCGGGTGGACCCGGCCCTGTTCGCGGAGGCGGGAATCGAGACCCAGGGCGGCGAGCTCTGGGCGATGATGCTCGACGCGAAGGCGACCTTCGACGAGCTGGTGCGCCGCCACGCCCCGGACGAGGAGACGCGGGACCGCATCCTGGAGAACCGCATCTACCAGCAGCTCTCCGCCGCCCTGGCCGGCTCCCAGGAGTACATGGCGATGGAGAAGCTCTTCGAGCTGCACGCCGAGGACCGCTACGACCTGCTGGTGCTCGACACCCCGCCGACCCGCAACGCCCTGGACTTCCTGGATGCTCCCCGGCGCCTGATGCAGTTCATCGAAGGCCGAGCCCTCCAGGTGTTCATGCGCCCCACCGGCTTGGGGATGCGGGTCTTCGGACGCGGAACCTCGATGATGTTCTCCATCTTGCGCCGGGTGACCGGCGTTGAGGTGCTGGAGGACCTCTCGGAGTTCTTCCAGGCCTTCAGCGGCATGCTGGGTGGCTTTCGCGAGCGTGCGAAACGGGTCAACGAGCTGCTGGCGAATCCGGAGACCTGCTTCTTGGTGGTCTGCGGGCCGCAGGGCGAGCCGGTCACCGAGGCGGTCTACTTCCACCGCAAGCTGGTCGAGGCGAAGCTGCCGTTTGGTGGCGTGATCGTCAACAAGGTGCACTACGAGAGCGAGCTCCCGGACTATGGCGAGGGGCTCGCCGCGAGAGCTCGTCGAGGCGCTGGGCGACGAGGACCTGGCGCGCCGGGTGCTGGAGAACTACGACGACTACCGCGTGCTCGCGGCTCGCGACCAGCACAACATCAAGCGGTTGATGGCGGAGATGCGCGCGCGGGCGGTGATCCAGGTTCCACACCTCGACGCCGATGTGCACGACCTCTCGGGGCTGATGCAGATCAACCGCTACCTGTTCGCCGCCGGCGCCAAGGAGCGGACGGCGATCGCGGCCGACTGAGCGGGGGCCGAAGAGCTAGGAAACCCGGCGCTCCGGATGCGGCGCGGCGCGGCGGCGGCGGTCGTAGCTCAGCTCACCGATGTTCCACTCGGTGGTCTCAGGGCGCGGGAAGAGATAGGCGACGCGGTCGGCCACCTGCTGGCGCTCGTCCGGCGGCTCCTCGTGAAGCTCCGCGACAGCGCTCCGGCTCGGTTGTCTGGCGTCGATCATCTCGGGAGGGTGCTCCTGGCGCCCGTTGTGGCTCTGCGCGAACACGTTCTCCTCCTGCTCGTGGGGGCGTGACTCGATTCTGATTCGACCCTGCTGGCTCCGGGACCTGCAACATCGCCGTGTCCTCGTCACTGGTCTCGTGGACTTCCTGCCAGTCGTCGGAGACATCCATCCAAAGCTGCTCGTCAGCGTCACCCTGCTGCTCGGAGGGGTCGTCATCGTCCTCCGTGCTCGGCGCCCTCCTCCGGCTCGCTCCGGCGGCAAGTCCCATTCCTCGGAGCCCCCCCGCTGCTCGGCCTCGCCCTCGCCCACGGCGAGGCCGTCGGCCAGCAGGATCTCGTCGGCGGTCGCGCGAAGGTCGGCGCCCAGGTGGCCGCAGGCGGCGTCCCTGAGGATGGCCCGCGTCAGCTCCTCGATCGCCGCCACGGTCTCGGCCGCCGTCGGAACACCCTCAGCCGCGGGAGCCGGCTCGCCGCTCCACAGCTCGCGCTCGAGAGCGAGCCCTCGGTCCACGATTGCCTTGATCTCGGAGCGCTGGTCGGGCTCGGCGCAGAGGGCAGCGACCCGCATCGCGAGGCCCAGGTCGGCCGGACCGCCACCTTCCAGCACGAAGCGAAGCGCAAGCAGGTAGTCGTTCAGCGCCTCGAGGACCACGTTTCGCTCCAGGCCCGCCTCGAAGCGGGAGATCGCCCGCGCCACCGCGCCGGCCGTCACGGAGCCGTCACGCCCCGACGGCCCGAATGAGGTCGAGCGGTGGGCGAGCACGCGTGAGAGAGTGGTCAGCTCACCGAGCGCGTCCTCGGCAAGGCGGTAGCCGCCTCGCCTCGGCCGGCCTGCGCCGGTCGCGATCCGGCGCCAGCGATCGGCGCCCGCGCGCGTCCACGCGTACGGCCCCAGACCCACGCCTCCGGCCTGGAAGAGGCGAAGCGCGGTGATCAGCTGGCGGAAGGCTTCGACGGAGCGGGCGCCGGCATCCGGGCTTTGCCCATCCTCGTGGGCCGTTTCGCCGGAGCTGATCCGCGCCGCGGCGAGGAAGGTGGGCTCCCAACCGGCGGCGCCTGCCCCCTCCGCAGCCCGCGCCTCGGCCGGCACCTCGACCGTGTCGGCGCGAACGATCGTCGCCGTTCCAAGCTCGAGGCGCACCACGGGCATCCGCAGGCCGCGCAGCGGAACCACGACCTCGATCTCGTCGTGCCTGGTCTGACCGCCGGCCTCGAGCTCGGCGATTGCCTCGCTCAGCCGGTCGCCCTCGAGCGAGAAGTCGGTCGAGTCCATCCACAGGCGACACAGGAAGACCGTCCCCGCCAGCTCGGCGCGCGCCCTGGCGTTGGGCGGCACGTCGATCCCGAGCTCCTCGAGGTATGGGCCCGCGAGCTCGGCGGACTCGATCGCCGCGCACGCCGAGCCGAACGAGTCGAGCTCGAGCAACGCCGGAGCGTTGTCCCGGACGAAGCGCCCGGTGAGCGGCACGTACCTCGGCAGGGGCGAGCCGTTGCCCGGCTCCTCCAAGTCGTAAGGGATCTCGTGACCCGCCGCCACCAGCTCGCGAAAGTGCTTCGCCGCATCCCCCGCCATCGCCGCAAGAGCCTCTGAAGCAACCAGGTCGCGCATGCCCGGGGGCTTCGCGCGGCCACCGAACCGCTCCTCCCCTGCAACTCGGGTTGCAAGGTCGATGACGAGGGCCGAACCGACGGAGGTCGGAGGGCTCTCTACGGGATCAGGCGGCGACGACCGTTTCGCGCCTGCGGTCGCCGTTCACGAGCCAACGGCGCCCGTAGGCACGCATGTCCTCGATCAGGGGGACAAGGGCGCGACCCTTCTCGGTCAGGCCGTACTCGACCCGCGGCGGCACCTCGGGGTAGGTGCGCCGCTCCACGATCCCGTGCTCCTCGAGCGCCCGCAGCCGCAGCGACAGGGTGCGCGGGCTGATCCCCTGCAGAGAGCGCTCCAACTCGCAGAAGCGCTGGCTTCCGCCGGCCAGATCGCGAATCACCAAGAGGGTCCACTTGCCGGAGATGATCTCCGCGCAACAGCCAACTGGACAGGGATTCTCAGCCATTTGCGACGGCGATCGGGCGGGGATTGGTGCTCTTTCGCCCCGACCGCCAAAGCCGAGTATAGCTCAATGCTTTACGAACTGAAGTGAGTCTTCGGGCTTCTCGCCGTCGCCCTCCGGCGTCCCCGAGAGCTGCTCGATGCCGCTCGCTGATTGACCCCCAGCGGCGAGCATCAGCTTGAAGTCGTGCGGGCTGGAGGCGACCTCGAAGGCGACCTCCTCGGTGATGTTGCCGGCGACCACGTGCTTGAGCAGCGCTTGGTCGAAGGTCTGCATCCCGTAGTACTCGCCCTCGGCGATCACCTCCGTCACGCGGCCGGTCTCCTGCGGGTTGAGGATCAGGTCCTGGATCCGGCCGGTGACCACCATCACCTCGCAGACGGCGACGCGGCCGTTGCCGTCCACCCGCGGCACGAGCCGCTGCGAGACCGCCCCGCGCAGGGTCGAGGCGAGCATCACCCGCGCCTGCTGCTGAAGGTGCGGCGGGAAGAAGTCGACGATCCGGTTGATCGTCTCGGTGGCGTCGAGGGTGTGGAGCGTGGACAGCACCAGGTGCCCGGTCTCGGCGGCGGCAAGCGCCGTGCGGACGGTCTCCTCGTCGCGCATCTCGCCGATCAGGATCACGTCGGGGTCCTGCCGCAGCACGCGGCGCATCGCCCTCGCGAAGCTCTCCGTGTCGTGGCCGACCTCGCGCTGGTTGATGATCGAGCGCTTGTCGCGATGCAGGTACTCGATCGGGTCCTCGAGGGTGACGACGTGGCGGGGGCGGGTGGAGTTGATGTGGTCGATCATCGCGGCCAAGGTCGTCGACTTGCCCGAGCCGGTCGTCCCCGTGAGCAGGATGATCCCTCGCGGCTCCTCGGCCAGCGTGCGGATCACCTCGGGCAGCGCGAGGTCGTCGATCGTCCGCACCTGGAAGGGGATTGCGCGGCAGACGATCGAGACGCAGCCCCGCTGGCGAAAGGCGTTGACCCGGAAGCGCGACAGCCCTTTGATCTCGTAGGAGAAGTCGGCCTCGCCCTCCTTGGCGAACTCCTCGAGCAGTTGGTCGTCGGTGAGGATGTGCTTGAGGGCGCCTTCGGTGTCGTCCTCGGTCAGCGACTCGGTGCCCTCAACCGGGCGCAGGTCGCCGTGCACCCGGGTCATGGGCGGCGAGGCCACCTTGACGTGAAGGTCCGAGCCTTCCTGCTCGACCACATAGCGCAGCGCAGCGTCGATGTCGAACGCCATCAGGACCCTTATCGGCCGGCCCCCAGTGCGCTTTAGGGCAGAGCTAGGGAGCTATTTCCTTGCGGGCGCTGCGCACGGCGCCGATCGAGGTGCGGGCGGCCTTGGCAATCTCTCCCTCGGTGCGCTCGGGATCGCGGGCGATCTCGAACCTGACCACCGCCTTGGAGCGCAACTTCGCACGAGCCTCGATGCCGATCTCGCCGGCCTCCCCGAGAGCGTCGTCGATCGCCCGCTCGCGTCGACAGACCAAGCAGTAATGACGACCGTCCTCGTCGCGGACCCAGTTCGGGGGCGCGACCCCCTCGGCGAGGCCGTTCGTCCAGGTGCTCTTCATCTCGCAGCGGGCGCAGGTCCACTCCGCTGACCGTGGTCTTGTTGCGGTTGCAGTGCTGATGGGATACCTCCGTTCTCTTTTCGTCGTCGATTGGCTTCCAGCGGCTGGCTGAGCGGCGAGAGCCGAGCCGGGCAAGGAAGCAGGGAGCGTGGCGTGCTCGGCACGCGAGCGACCGATGACCTCGCCCGGCGAAGGTACTCGCCGGGCCGGCGGCCTACGCGACTTCCCGAAGCTTCTGCGCCTCAGCCAGACTCTGGAGCTTCTTCAGGGACTGATTCTCGATCTGGCGGATTCGCTCGCGGGTGACGTTGAACGTCCGCCCCACCTCGTCCAGCGTGCGCGGGTGCTCGCCGCCCAGCCCGTAGCGAAGCTCGAGCACGCGCCGCTCCCGGTAGGAGAGGTTCTCGAGCGCCTCGCGCAGCGCCTCCTTGGTGAGCAGGTCGGCGGCGCGCTCGAACGGCGACTCCGCCTTCTCGTCGGCGATGAACTGCCCGAACTCGGACTCCTCCTCGTCGCCGACGGGCTTCTCCAGCGAAACGGGGGCTTGCGCCGAGCGCTTGATCTGATCGACCTCCTCGGGGTCGATCCCCGTCACCTCCGCGATCTCGTCCGGCGTCGGCTCGCGGCCGAGCTCGGTGACGAGCTTGCGCTCCGCGCGGCCGATCTTGTTCAGCTTCTCGACCACGTGGACGGGGATCCGGATCGTGCGCGCCTTGTCGGCGAGCGCGCGGGCGATCGCCTGGCGGATCCACCAGGTCGCGTAGGTCGAGAACTTGAATCCCTTGCGATAGTCGAACTTCTCGGCAGCCCGCACCAGGCCCAGCGTCCCCTCTTGGATCAGGTCGAGGAAAGGAAGGCCCTGGTTGCGGTAGTTCTTCGCGATCGAGACCACCAGGCGCAGGTTCGACTCGACCATCTTCTGCTTCGCGTCGAGGTCGCCGCGCTCGATGCTCTTCGCCAGCTCGACCTCCTCCTGGGCGGTCAGCAGGCGGACCTTGCCGATGTCCTTGAGGAAGAGCTGCAAGGAGTCGGTGGTCATGTCCGGCTTCAGGTCGAGCGCCGTCGCCTTGCGACGCTTGCCCCGCTTGTCGGTCTCCGCCTCGGCGGCAGGCGCTGCCGCCTGTGCCGGATCGACGTCCTCGACCAGCTCCACGCCCTGACGCTCGAGGTACGCGTAGAGCTCCTCGATGTCGGACTCGTCCAGATCGACCTCGGACACGGCGGTGGCGACCTCGCCATACGAGATCACCCCATCCTGTTGCCCCTTGACGACGAGGCCCTTCACCTCGTCGAGCTCTTGAATCTCTGCCACTAGCATTTGTTTCGCTCTCGTCTTCGTCCTCTTACCGTTTCGGGTCCGGCCCTATCGCCTGGTGCGCAGCCCACATCTCCCATATCGGACGCAGGTCTCAGATCGGGAGTCGCTCGCAGCCCCTCAAAGCCCCACATTGCGACAAAAACGCGGATCGGGGGCCGATCCGCGCAGCCCTTGTGTCCTCGCCGGATCATCCATTCCCAGTTCGAGGACCTCTCAAACGTCTGTTCGAATCGTAACCGCTATATTTTCTGAAGTCAAGTGTTTTCCGCGCCTGTGCGCGGGAGGAGCCTGCTTGCTCCGCTGAATTGTTGCGCATCCACCACGCGTCCCCGCGGCCGCGTGCTCACCTCAGAACACCGCCGGGGGGCCGGAGTTACGACGCGCGGCGCCGGCGCAGGCGTCCGTCGAGCACGATGGAATACGCGCTGAATGGCCGACCAAGAGCAGATCCCGCCCAAGCCTGAGACCCGCGAGGAGACGGATCGAGCAGGGGAGCGTGTTCGGCAACCTCCCCGGCAACCGCCCGGGGGTCCGAAGCCCGCGGCGCCGCGGCGCCGGCCCGGCGAGCGCCACCGGCACCGCCGCGAAAGCCGCCGGCGATCAGTCTCGATCCTCAGCGCAGAAGCCGGAGGTGCCCCAACCGCCCCGCGACCCCGCTGCGCGGCCGCCGGGGCGTTCCGAGAGAGCCGAGTCCCGGACCCCGCCACCCGCCGAAGCCGAGCACGGCGGCGTCGAGGACCTCGCATGGGCGGGCGTCGCGGTGGCGGCCGAGGCGGCGACGCTCGGCGTGCGGCTTCTGAGCCGTGCAGTGGAGGCGGTCCGCAGGCCTGCGGACCGCCGATGACGCCGGCGGCCCGCGACCCGGCGGCGCGGCGTTCGACCAGCGTCGCTGGACCTTGGTCGCGCCGCATCCAGGTCCCGCGCCGGACCCGGGTCGCCCGCTACCTGCGCGCCTTCTGGGACCGCGGCTACCAGGAGAACATCACCGGGCTGGCGGGGATGGTCGCCTACAACCTGTTCCTGGCGCTGTTCCCGTTCGCGCTCCTGGTCCTGTTCATCTTCGGGCGCGTGATCCAGAGCACCAGCGTCGAGGAGAGCGTCATCAACGACCTCCAGGGCCTGTTCCCGGCCGTCGAGCTGGACACCCTCAGGAACACGCTGCGCGACATCCGCGACAGCTCGACCACGATCGGCCTGGCGGCGGCGATCGGCGCGATCTGGATCGGGACCTCGTTCTGGGGCGCCATGGACACCGCCTTCTGCCGCATCTACCACGTCCAGTGCCGGGGCTGGCTGGAGCAGAAGCGCTTCGCGCTCCTGATGCTGCTCGTGGTGATGCTGTTCCTCGCGGCCAGCGTGGTCGTTCCCACCCTCGAGGGCATCCTCGTCTCCAGCGCCAGCGACCTTCCGTTCGGCCTCTCACGAATCCACGAAATCGCCACGGTGCTGCTCTTGATCGCGGCCCTGGCGGTGACGTTCCTGCTCTGCTGCGTGATCTACTACGCCGTGCCCAAGGGGCACGTGCCCTGGCACGGGGTGTGGCCCGGGGCGCTGTTCGTCACCCTGACCACCGGCATCGCGAACGCCGTCTACCCCTTCTATCTGGCGCAGGTCTCGGGCGTCGGCGAGGTCGGCGGGACGATCGGCTTCGTCCTCATCGCGATGGTCTGGTTCTACCTGGTCAGCCTCGGGCTGATGGCGGGCGCGGTGATCAACGCGCTTCGCTACGAGCTCCGGGACACGGGCGAGCTGAAGCTCGGATCAGCCGTAGCACGGGGGGCTCTGCCCCCCTCGGTGCCGCTCCGCGGCACCTCCCCCGGCTATCCGTACCGGCCGCCGGTCACCTCGCGGAGCTTCGGGCGGTCGTGGCGGGCCTGCACGGTGCGCACGGTGCCCGAGCGCGAGCGCATCACGAGGGACTCGGTGGTGGCGTGGCCGTCCCCCAGGTAGCGCACGCCCTGGAGGAGGTCGCCGTCGGTCACCCCGGTGGCGGCGAAGAAGGCGTTGTCCCCGCCCACCAGCCCATCGACGTCGAGCACCTGGTCGAGGTCGTAGCCGGCGTCGATCGCGGCCCGGCGCTCGGCGTCGTCGCGCGGCCACAGGCGGCCCAGGAGCTGGCCGCCCAGGCACTTGATCGCCCCTGCTGAGAGCACGCCCTCCGGCGTGCCGCCGATCCCCCACAGGAGGTCCACCCCGGTTCCCTGGGTCACCGCGAGCAGGGCGGCCGCGACGTCGCCGTCGCTGATGAACCGGATCCGCCCTCCCGCCTCGCGGACCAGCCTCACGGTCTCCTCGTGGCGAGGCCGGTCGAGCATGATCACGGTGACGTCGCCCACTTCGACGCGCCTGCGCTCGGCGACTCGTCGGACGACGTCGGCGAGCGGGTCGGTGAGGCTCAGGCAGTCCGCGATCTTCGGGCCGCCGGCGATCTTCTCCATGTAGACGCAGGGGCCGGGGTCGAACATCGTGCCGCGCTCCGAGAGGGCGATCACCGCGAGCGCCGCCGGCTGGCCCTGGGCGGTCAGCCGCGTGCCCTCGAGCGGGTCGACGGCGATGTCCACCTCGGGCGGGCTGCCGTCGCCGATCCGCTCGCCGTTGTAGAGCATGGGCGCCTCGTCCTTTTCGCCCTCGCCGATCACGACCACGCCGTCCATCGGCACCGTGTCGAGCATCAGCCGCATCGCGTCGACCGCAGCCTGGTCGGCCGCCTCCTTGTTGCCCCGGCCCACCCAGCGGGCGGCGGCCAGGGCCGCGGCCTCCGTGACCCGGACGAGCTCCAGCGCCAGGTTGCGATCGGGCCTGGTGCCCGAGCGAACGTCGTGCGAGATGACGCCCGTCTGGTCGTCCTCCACGGCCAGGCGTCCCAGCGCTCAGACCGTGCCGGGGGCCTTGCGCTCTCTCGCCTCCGCTCGACCTGGAGCGGAGAAAGCCGGTGGCGGCGATCGCGATCGCGCCCAGCAGCGCGAGCCAGTAGCCGTAGCTGAGGCCGATCCCGAACTCGGTGCCGTCGTCGGGCGCCGGCCTGTCGATGATCCCGTTGTAGCCGATCAGGGTGATCGCCGCGAACCCGACGACCATCGTCACCTCGCCCGGCGCCCAGGAGAGCTTGTGGCCGCGCACCAGGATCCAGGCGAGGATCAGGGGCGCGAAGGCAGCGGCGATCAGCAGCCAGCGAAGGATGGGGAAGGTCTCGAAGCCCGTGCACTCGAATTCGCCTTCGCCGCAGATCCAGGCTCCCTGTTGCGCCCGCTCCGGGGTGTCGGTGAGGTTGTACCAGGGCAGGAAGAGGAGGCTGAGAAGGAGCAGGCCTCCGCCGAGCGCGCCCAGCAGCACCCGGTTTCTATCCAGTCGCGAGAAGTCCATCGGCGCGAGCTTATCCCAGCGCGACCCGCTGCGCCACGGCTGACTGTAGGGTCACACCGTGAGCCGCTGGGGCCTGACGCTGCCGCTGCCGAGCCTTCCCCTGCGCGAGCACGCCGAGCTCGCGCGCCGCGCCGAGGCGGCCGGCTACACGGACCTTTGGAGCGGCGAGACGAACGGGCCCGACGGCTTCACGCCGCTTGCGCTGTGCGCGGCCTGGACCGAGCGGGTCCGGCTCGGCACCGGGGTGGTCGGGGTCTTCACCCGCGGGCCGGCGCTGCTGGCCCAGGAGGCGGCCGCCCTGGCAGACGCCAGCAACGGCAGGTTCGTGCTGGGCATCGGCGCCTCCTCCGATCGGATCGTCGAGGGCTGGAACCAGATGCCTTTCGAAAAGCCGCTGACCAAGATCTCGCAAACGCTCGATTTCCTGCGCGCCGCGTTCTCCGGCGAACGCACGGCGACGGGCTTCAAGCTCGAGCGGGCGCCGACGGAGCCGCTGCCGATCGTGCTCGCCGCGCTGCGCGGCAAGATGCTCAAGCTGGCGGTCGAGAAGGCCGACGGCGCGTTCACCAACTTCCTCCCCCTTTCCGCGCTGCCCAAGGTCACCGCCGAGCTCGATGGAGCGCCACGAGGGCTTCGAGCTGCTGTGCCGGTTCTTCTGCCTGCCCGGCGAGCGAGAGCAGGTCGAGCCCCTGGCCCGGTTCATGTTCGCCTCCTACGCCACCGTGCCCGTGTACGAGGCGTTCTTTCGCTGGCTCGGCTACGGCGATCTGATCGACGAGATGGTGGTCGCCTGGAAGGCGAAGGACCGCGAGGCCGCCATCGCCGCCGCCCCGTGGGAGGTGATCGAGGACACCTTCATCTTCGGCACGCCCGCCGAGATGCGCGAGCGCCTCGAGGCCTACGTGGCCGGCGGCATCACGCTGCCGATCGTGACCCCGATCACGACCGCCCGACAAGCTCGGCGAGCTGATCGAGGCGCTGGCGCCGAGCTCTAGCTCGAGCGGCGGGCCAGCGAGAGGGCGAACAGGCCCTCGGGGTCCGTCCACCAGTCGACGATCTCGAGCCCGCCTCGCGGTACATGCGCCTCGAGCTGCTCGCGAGTGAACTTCGCGGAGATCTCTGTTCGCATCTCCTCGCCGCGGGCGAACTCGACTTCCATCCCGAGGGTGGGAGATCGTCGACCGTCTGCCGGGCGAGGGACCGAAGGCGGATGTCCACGCACGAGTTGCGCTCGTCCCAGAACGCCAGGTGCGCGAACGCGCTCGGGTCGAAGTTGGCGCCGAGCTCGCGATTGAGCACGCTGGAGCACGTTCTTGTTGAACTCCGCGGTCACCCCGGCGGAGTCGTTGTAGGCGGCCTCGAGCCGATGGCGGCCCTTGACCAGGTCGGTGCCCGAGCAGGAAGCCATCCTCCGGATACATCGAGGGTGCGATCCGGGCCAGGAACGAGCGCCGGATCTGCGGCTGGAAGTTGCCGATCGTGCCACCCAGGAACGCGATCAACCCGCCGGGCTCGCGGGGAACCCGCTCCAGGTGGGTCTCGTAGTCGCAGACGACGCCGTGCACGCGCAGCCCGGGGTACTCGTCGACCAGCTGCCCGGCGGTCTCGCGGGTGATCTCCTCCGAGATGTCGACGGGAACGTACGCCTCCAGGGAACCGGCGTCTCGCATCGCGTCGAGGAGGCACCGGGTCTTCGCCGCGGAGCCCGAGCCCAGCTCCATCAGGGTGGAGGGCTCCCGCGCCGCCACGACCGCCTCGCCGTGCAGATCGAGGATCGCTCGCTCGGCGCGCGTCGGGTAGTACTCGGGGAGCCTCGGTGATCTCCTCGAACAGGATCGAGCCGCGCTCGTCGTAGAAGTACTTCGGCGGCAGCTCCTTGAACGGCGCGGACAGGCCTATGCGCGCGTCCACGGCGAGGCCGGCCAGCGGGCCCCCGTCGGGCAGGTGGACGTCGATCGCGATCTGCTCGCGGGTGATGGTGGTGCTCAGCGGATCCACGAGTCTCCGGTTCTGACTGGCCTGGCTCTCATACGTTTCGTTACGGGCCGGCGACGGCCCCGGTTCAGGCGTCCTTGGCGCAGCGCAGCCCGGCGAAGAGCTGTCGTCGCTCGGGGAGATCCCAGTTGCGGAAGCTGGTTCGGACCACGTTGCGGCGGGTCGCCCAGGAGCCGCCGCGCAGCACCTTGTGGACGTCCCCGAAGAAGGCCTCGGAGTACTCGCGATAGGGGAAGGCGCTGAAAGCCGGGGTAGGCGACGAAGTCGGAGCTGGTCCACTCCCAGACGTCGCCGAGCATCTGCACTGCCCCGCAGTCGGAGGGAGCCTCTGCGTAGGCGCCGGCCCCGGCGCAGCCGAAGCTGAGCTGATCGAGGTTGGCTCGCTCTCGATCGGCGCCCTCGGCGGCCACCTCCCACTCCTCCTCGGTGGGCAGCCGCTTTCCCGCCCAGCGGGCGAAGGCGGTGGCCTCGTGCCAGGAGACGTGGACCACCGGCTGGTCGAGGTCCAGCGGCTCTGCCCGGCCCATCGCCGCGCGCGACCACCCTCCCTTGGAGCTGCCCTCCCAGTACATGGGCGGCTCGGCGCCGGTGTCGGCGACGAACTCGGCATAGGCGCGGTTGGTGACCGGCGTGCGGTCGATCCAGAACGGCTCCACCTCAATCGCGTGGCGGGGGCGTTCGTTGTCGTAGGCGAAGCCGGCGCCGGCGCCGATCTCCGCCTCCCCACCCTCGACGAGCACCATCTGCGGCCCGTCGGGGTCCGGCCCGGGGGCGGCTCGATCTCCACGGGCTCGTAGTCCTCGACCAGCTGGATCAGCTGGAGCATGGTCTCGTTGTGCTGGTGCTCGTGGGCGATCAGCATCTCGTACACGAAGCCTCCCGCCAGCAGGGGGTCCTCGCCGAGCTCGAGCTCCACGCGGTCGAGAACCTCCAAGGCGCGCTCGCGCACCTCGTCGAGGTAGGCGCGAAGCTCGTCGCCGCGCAGGATCGGCAGCTTGCCGCGGGTCGCCCGCGGGTTCTCGATCGCGTCGTAGAGGCGGCCCAGCTCGCCGTGCAGCGGGTCCCGGTGGCCGACCGTCTGCACCAGCCACAGCTCCTCGAAGTTGGCGATGTGGCCCAGGTCCCAGGCCAGGGGACTGAGGATCGGCGCGTACACGCGATTCAACTGCTCGTCGGACAGCGGCTCGAGGAGGCGGAGAGTTCGCCGTCGCGCCTCGGCTAGGCGCTCCGCGATCGCATCCTTCTGGGGGGCCTGGACCGGGGCTGCGATGGCGACAGGCTAACGAGTACGCCTCGTCGGGGACGGGCCACTAGAGTGGCGCGCCGATGAGGATCGAGAATGCGAGCGCTCTGGTCGCCGGCGGGGCCTCCGGGCTGGGGGCCGCCACCGCCCGGGCGCTGCACGAGGCCGGCGCCAAGCTCGTGATCGCCGATCTGAACGCCGACAAGGGCCACGCGCTGGCCTCCGAGCTCGGCGAGCGGGCCAGCTTCGTGGAGGCGAACGTGATGGAGCCCGAGCCCGTGCAGGCGGCTGTCGAGGCCGCGGCCAAGCGCCGAGGGCGGCCTGCGAATCTCGGTCTGCTGCGCCGGGATCGGCTGGGCGCAGCGAACGGCCGGCAAGCAGGGCCCGCACGACCTGGAGATCTTCCACAACGTGATCAAGGTCAATCTGATCGGCACCTTCAACGTCCTGCGGCTCGCCGCCGCGGCGATGGTCGACAACGACCCGGACTCCGGCGGCGAGCGGGGCGTCTGCGTCAACACCGCCTCGATCGCGGCCTTCGACGGGCAGATCGGCCAGGTCGCCTACTCGGCCTCCAAGGGGGGAATCGTCGGCCTCACCCTGCCCGCGGCCCGCGATCTGGCCGGCAGGGGGGTGCGAGTGGTGACGATCGCCCCCGGAACCTTCGACACGCCTCTGCTGGCGGCGCTGCCCGAGGAGGCGCGCCTGGAGCTCGGCGCCCAGATCCCGTTCCCGAACCGCCTCGGCCAGCCCGAGGAGTTCGCGGCCCTGGCCCGCCACATCGTCGAGAACCCGATGCTGAACGGCGAGACGATCCGCCTGGACGGCGCCCTGCGGATGCCGCCGCGGTAGCGGCTTCGCGTTCGGCATACCGCCGCCATGGCGTGAGCCTGAGCTCGCTTGCGAGGTCTGCAGGACGGCGAAGTGACCGTCAGGTTCCCTGGTCCTCGGGATCGTGGTAGACGGGCTTTCGCCACGGAGGGACGACCGCGAAGCGGGTGCGGCGGGCGGCTGGGTCGAGGGTCTCGATCGGGACCAGGGTGAGGCGATCGGCCGGGGTCCAGCGGGCCAGGGACGGCCGGCGGTCCTCGTGGACGTGGCCCGCGTGGCTGCCGCCCGAGACGTACAGGCGGCCGGTGGAGGGCCCCCAGGCCGAGCGGTGGACGAGGCCCGCGTCCGAGAGCCCAGCTCCCGACGCCGCCGTCGTAGTTGTAGCCGTGGTGAGAGGTGGCCCTGGCGTCGGTTCCGCCCGAGCCCGATCCGCACCTGGTAGCCCTCCCAGTCGTCCTCGTGGGAACCGACCCTTCCGGGCAGGGCGCGGAGGCTGGTCGAGTCCTCGTAGTAGAGCCAGTACTGGAGGTAGAGGTTGCCGGCGCGCTCCCCGGAGCATTCGCGGCCCCGCTCGGCGCCCGCCGTCGGCGGCGCGGCAGTCGACGACGTGCACGAAGGCGGTGGCGAGCTGGCCGGTGTCGGAGGTCCACACCGCGCCCGACTCCGGGCCGTTCCCGCACCCGCCGCCCGCGGCAGGCGCGGAAGTCGACCGGCAGCGCCGTCATCCCCTCCTCGTAGACGATCTCCGGGGCCTCGTCCGCGATCAGCGCGGCAAGCTCGGGGCCGTACGCGGCCACCAGCTCCGAGTGCGCCGAGCAGGCATCGGAGAGGCGAACCGCGCAGATCAGCTCCGCGGCGATCGCCCGCGCCAGATCCGTCGCCGACACGCGCGCCGCGGCGGCCGCGAGCAGCCCGGCCAGGAGCAGCGAGACGAGCAGGAGCAGCGCCGGTCCACTCGATCGTCGCCTGGCCCCTCTCGCCAGTCTGCTCCGCGACCCACTCCCACGCGCCGACGCTAGGCGCGGCGGGCGCACGCGTGGATCACGCGTGGTCAGAACTCCCGCACCCGATCGGAGAGATACAGTCGCGGCGATGGCGCAGCCCGGCGAGCTTCAGCCCCAGGCCCAGGCCAAGCGGAGCTCCTGGCGGCCCTGGGCGCTCGGCGCCGCCGTGCTCCTGGTGGTGATCCTGATCGCCCAGAACTCCCAGGAGGTGAAGGTCAAGTTCCTGTTCGTCGACACGACGACGCCGCTGATCTTCGCCCTCTTGATCGCGGCCGTCCTGGGCGCCGTGATCGGCTACGTCGGCCCGCTCGTGCGGCGCCACCGCAGCGGCGAGCAGCGGCAACGTGACTAGCGATGCCGGAGAGCCCGCCAACGGGAGCTCAGCGAGTTACATCTCCTGCACCTCGGCCGCGATCTCGGCGGCCGCCTGCTTGGCGTCCGAGAACAGCATCGAGGTGTTGTCGCGGTAGAAGAGGTCGTTGTCGATGCCGGCGAAGCCGGGGCTCAGGGAGCGCTTGATCACGATCACCTCGTGCGCCTGGGTGACCTCGATGATCGGCATGCCGGCGATCGGGCTCGAGGGATCGTCCTTGGCCGCCGGGTTGGTGACGTCGTTGGCGCCGATCACGACCGCGACGTCCGTCTGCGGCATCTCGGGGTTGATCTCGTCCATCTCCCGGAGCTGCTCGTAGGGGACGTCCGCCTCGGCGAGCAGGACGTTCATGTGGCCCGGCATCCGGCCCGCCACCGGGTGGATCGCGTAGCTGACCCGGACCCCGTGCCTCTCGAGCTCGTTGGCGAGCTCCTTCACCGCGTGCTGGGCCTGGGCGACCGCCATCCCGTAGCCGGGAACGAAGACGACCGAGTCGGCGTAGCCGAGCTTGATCGCGGCGTCCTGGGCGCCGATCGAGTGCACCGGGCGCTCCTCGCCCGGGGCGGCTCCGCCGGTGGCGACGGCGCCGAACCCGGCGAACAGCAGGTTGCCGACCGAGCGGTTCATGGCCCGGCTCATCTCGAGCGTGAGGATCGTTCCCGAGGATCCCACCAGGGTCCCGGCGACGATCAGGGCGACGTTGTCCAGCGCGAACCCGGCCGCCGCCGCCGCCAGGCCGGTGAACGCGTTCAGGAGCGAGATCACCACCGGCATGTCGGCGCCGCCGATCGGCAGCACGAACAGGTTGCCCAGCACCGCCGCGGCGATCAGGACGGCGATGAACAGCGCCTGCGAGGGCTCGGAGTCGTGGCTGGCGGCGAGCACGACGCAGCCGGCGAGGATCCCGGCGAGCAGGATGCCGTTGACGATGTGCTGGCCCGGAAAGCTGATCGGGCGGCCGGAGATCAGCTCCTGGAGCTTCGCGAAGGCGATGTTCGAGCCCCAGAACGAGACCGAGCCGACCACCAGCGAGAAGAGGATCGGGATCAAGACGTCGAGCGGGATCTCCCCTCCCAGCTCGAGCCGGTGGCGGAACTCGGCCCACGCGATCAGCGCCGCGGCGCCGCCGCCGACGCCGTTGTAGAGCGCCACCATCTGCGGCATCTGGGTCATCTGGACCCGCCGCGAGGCGACCCCGCCGACCAGGGTCCCGATCAGGATCCCGAGCACGATCAGGACGCCGTTGCCGACCACGTCCTGCGCCAGCGTGATCGCCACCGCGACCGCCATCCCGGCGGCGGCGATCAGGTTGCCGCGGCGAGCGGTGGTCGGATGGGTCCCCTGGCGGACGCCGAAGATGAACAGCGAGAAGGCGAGGATGTAGCAGGCCGTGACGAACTCGGAGCTCGGAGCGAAGACGCGGCGACCGCGCAATGTCATCCCTCATCAGACCCGGCCGCCCCCGGAGTCGAAGACGAGGAGGCGGACGGCTCTTGGTGCTTT
Source organism: uncultured Actinomycetes bacterium (assembly GCA_963721735.1). Taxonomy (GTDB): domain Bacteria; phylum Actinomycetota; class Thermoleophilia; order Solirubrobacterales; family 70-9; genus AC-56. The sequence continues at coordinate 270,962 of CAVRKX010000014.1, read as the reverse complement.
GGCTTCCGGCGGAACATGCCGAGCATCCGGTCGGTGACCATGAAGCCGCCGACGACGTTGATCGTCCCGAAGGCGATCGCGATCGTGCCGATCACCTTGTCCAGCGTCCCGTCGGCGGCGCCGATCACGATCAGCCCGCCGAGCATGACGATGCCGTGAATCGCGTTGGTCTGCGACATCAGCGGCGTGTGCAGCGTGGTCGGCACCTTCGAGATCACCTCGAAGCCGACGAAGGCGGCGAGGACGAAGATCGTGAACTCGGTGATCAGGTCCATGCGGTCACCACTATGCGGCAGCCCCCGCGGCTTCCCTGGCCCGCTCGTTCTTGATCTCGCCGCCGTGGGTGATGCACGCCCCGGCGACGATCTCGTCCTCGAAGTCGAGGCTCAGCTTGCCGTCTTCGAATCAGCAGGCCAAGCAGGTTCTCGACGTTCTTGGCGTAGAGCTGCGAGGCGTGGGTCGCCATCTCGGCTGGGCAGGTCGAGCGGAGCGAGGATCTTGACCCCGTCCTCGACCACGGTCTCGCCGGGCTTGGTCAGCTCGCAGTTCCCGCCGGAGTCGCCGGCGAGATCGACGATCACCGAGCCCGGCGACATCCCGCGCACGGCGTCGGCGGTGATCAGGAGCGGCGCCGGCCGGCCGGGTATCTGCGCCGTGGTGATGATCACGTCCTGGCGCTTGGCCGCCTCCGCCAGCGACTCGCGCACCCTGCTCGTTCTCCTCCTCGGTCAGCGGCCGCGCGTAGCCGCCCTCCGCCTCGGCATCGGGGATGAAGTCGAGCTCCAGCGGACGGCCGCCCAGGCTCGCGATCTGCTCCCAGGCGGCGCGGCGGATGTCGAACCCGGTGACCACGGCCCCCAGTCGCTTCGCGGTCGCGATCGCCTGGAGGCCGGCGACGCCCGCGCCCAGCACCATCACCTTCGCCGGCGCCACGGTGCCCGCGGCGGTGGTCATCATCGGGAAGAAGCGACCGGCCTCGCGCGCGGCGAGCAGGGTGGCGGCGTAGCCGGCCACGTTCGCCTGCGAGGAGAGCGCGTCCATCGCCTGCGCGCGGGTGATTCGCGGGATCGCCTCCATCGCGAAGCTGGTCACCCCCGCCTCCGCCAGCGCCCGGTTGGTCTCCGCGGAGGTGAGCGGCGCCAGGTGGCCGATCAGGACCTGGCCCGAGCGCAGCCGGTCGATCTCCTCCGTGGTGGGGAGCGCGACCTTGACCACCACGTCGGCACCCCAGGCGTCATCGCCCGAGCCCGACGCTGGCGCCGGCCTCCGAGTACTCGGCGTCGGGATGGCCGGACGCCCTCGCCGGCGCCCGACTCGACCGCGACCTCGACCTCCTTGCCGCTCAGCGAGCGGACGGCGTCCGGGATCAGCGCCACGCGGCGCTCGCCCTCCCGGGATTCTTTGGGCACGCCTACCTTCAAGGCCGCGAGAGCCTATTCAACGGGGGCTGGCAGCGCGCGTCGAATCAGGCGGGCGCCGCGACGCCCGCCAGCTCGGCCAGGCGCTCGAGGGTGTGCCGGCGCTGCTCGGGCTCGGGGCTGATCGGCGAGACGATCAGGCGATCCACCCCGGCGGACGCGTAGCTGTCGAGTCGCGCCGCGACCTCCTCCTCGCTGCCGATCAGCGCGGTGGCGTTGGCGAGCTCGTCCGGGATCGCCGTGTAGGCCTCCTCGCGCTTGCCGTCGAGGTAGAGCGACTGGACCTCGTCGGCGACCTCGCCGAAGCCGAAGCGGTGCGTCAGGTCGACGTAGAAGTTGGTCTTGCGGCTGCCCATGCCGCCCAGATAGAGGAGCAGGCCGGCCTTGACGACCGCCCGAGCCGCCTCGAGGTCGCCGTCGATCGCCACCTGCACGGTGGGCGAGACCTCGAGCTCGGAGCGCTGGCGCCCGCCCTTCGCCAGCCCGGCCTCGAGGTGCTCGCCCCAGGTCGACTGGAAGGCGTCGGGCGAGGAGAAGATCGGGATCCAGCCGTCGCAGATCTCCGCCGCCATCTCCACCGACTTGCGGCCGATCGCGCCGACGAAGATCGGGATCCGGTTGCGGACCGGGTGGAAGTTGAGCTTCAGCGCCTTGCCCTCGCCGCCGGGAAGCGGCAGCTTGAAGTGCTGGCCGTCGTACTCCAGCCTGCCCTCGCGGGCGACGATCTGGCGGACGATCTCGATGTACTCCCGGGTGCGGCCCCAGGGCTTGGCGTACGGGACCCCGTACCAGCCCTCCGAGACCTGCGGCCCGGAGGGGCCGAAGCCGAAGATGAACCGCCCGCCCGACAGCGCGTCGATCGTGCACCCCGCCATCGCGGCGGCCGCCGGCGCCCGGGCCGGCACCTGCATGATCGCCCCGCCGAGCTGGATCGTCTCGGTCTGGGGGGCGAGCCAGGCGAGCACGCTGACCACGTCGGAGCCGTACGACTCCGCCACCCAGACCGAGTCGAAGCCGGCGCGCTCGGCGGCCCGGACGGCCTCGACGGCCTCCTCGCCCTGGGGGCCGATGCCCCAGTAGCCGAGATTGAGCCCCAGCTTCAGCGCCGCTACTCCACGTAGCCCGACGACTTCAGGTAGTCGGCGGCGACGTCGGCGGGCTTCTCCTTGTCGATGTCGACCCGCGCGTTCAGCTCCTGCACCACCTTCAGCGTCAGGTTCCCCTGGACCTGCTCGATCACCTCGCCGAAGTCGGGCCCGGCCTCGTCCACGGTCTCTTGCCGGGCGACGAACAGCGGGTTCCCGGCCGGGAAGATGCCCTGGTCGTCGTCGAGGATCGTGTACTTGTCCGGGTCCGTGAACAGCTGGGCGTCGCTCGTGAACAGGATCGAGAGGTCGGCCTGGTCCTTGTCGAGCACCTCGTAGCGCAAGGCGATGTCGACCGGCGTGAACGACTTGAACTGCAGCCCGTAGCCGTCCTCGAGCCCCACCAGGCAGTCGGGCCGCTGGCGGCACTCCGGCGAGCCGTAGAGGGTCAGGTCCTGCGACTGGCCCTCGAGGTCGGAGACGTTCTCCAGCCCGAGCTCGTCGGCGGTCGAGGTCAGGGTGCCGACGGCGTTGGCGCTGTTGTACGGGGCCGGTGGGTAGGAGACCAGGCCCTCGTCGGCGAAGTCCGCCTTCGAGTCCTCGTACGCCTGCTGGGCGTCCGCCGGCGACGTCCTCCGGGTTGGTGCCGAAGAACGAGGTCAGGGCGGTGGCGGTGTACTCGGGGTAGCCGTCGATCTCGCCGGCCTTCAGGGCCTTCAGGGCGACCGTCTCGTCGCCCAGGTTGAGGTCCTTGCTGACGTCGTAGCCCGCGGCCTCGAGGCCCTGCGCGTAGATCTCGCCGAGGATGTACTGCTCGGTGAAGTTCTTCGACCCGACCGTGATCTGCACGCCGGAGTTGTCGGGATTCGACTCGATCAGCCCGCCCCCGCCGTTGGAGGTCGGCTCGTCGTCGTCGCCGCAGGCGGCGATGCCGAGCGGACAGGACTGCGACGGCGAGCAGCGCGAACAGCGCTCGCAACCGGATCTTGGTGCTCATCGAGGGTTCCTCTCTCAGCTTGCAGGACATTCCCCGCCCCGCGGGGTCGCGGGAATCCTATGCGCCCGCGCCCGCTCGCTGCAGCGCGAGGCCCCGCGGGGTGAGGAGCCGCTGCACGGCGGCGAGCGCCAGCTCGACGACGAGCACCAGCAGCGCGACCAGGATCGCCCCCGCCAGCACGCCCTCGTCGCCGTAGACGTTGGGCTTGAGGATGAAGTCGCCGAGCGTCAGCTGGCCGCCAGCGGCCCGAGTGTCGCCGTGGCGATGATGTTGATCGCCGCCGTGCGCACGCCGGTCATGATCGTCGGCACGGCGAGCGGCAGCTCGACCTTTCGCACCACCTCGAACGCGCGTCATCCCCATCCCCCGCGCCGCCTCGACCGCCCCGCGGTCGACCTGGCGGATGCCGACGAAGGCGTTGGTGAGGATCGGCGGGATCCCGAGCACCATCAGGGCGATCGTCAGGTTGACCAGGCCGACGCCGACGAAGGCGACCATGAAGGCGATCAGGGCGAGCTCCGGAATCGCCCGTCCGGCGTTGCCGATCGCGACCGCCAAGAGCTCCCCCTTGCCGCGGTGGCCGAGCACCACGCCGATCGGAAGCGCGAGCACGAGCGACAGCCGCGAGCGCCAGGGCGCTGACCTCGATGTGCCTCCAGGTCAGGTCCCACACCTGGTCGAGGCCCCCGACCTGGGTACCCCCAAACTCCGACTCCAACTCCGACTGGCGCTGCTGGAAGATGAAGTCGATCGCGCCCGAGAACGAGTCCACGACGGACGCGAGCGGGAGCGCCGGGCTGAGCCCCGCCGCGATCACACCGGCCTCACCCTCCGCCAGGGCGAGATCAGGCGCTGCGCGCCGACCAGCAGGGCGTCGAAGCCGATCGCCATTCCGATCGCGATGCCGCCGCAGATGATGATGCCGGTCTTGAAGGTGAGGTTGGCGTAGATCTCGGCCCCCAGGCCGCCCGCCCCGGCGAAGACCGCGAGCGTCGCAATCGCCACCGTCGACACCGTCGCGATGCGCAGGCCGGCGATGATCTCGGGCACCGCGAGCGGCAGCTCGACCCTCCAGAGGAGCTGGCGGGAGGTCATGCCCATGCCCCGGCCGGAGTCCCTCGCCTCGGCGGGGACGTTGGCGAGGCCGGCGACGGCGTTGCGATAGATGATCTGGAGCGTGTAGGCGGTGAGCGCGATGATCGCGGTGTCGGTGCCGCGGCCGGTGATCGGGATCAGCAGCAGGAAGAAGGCGATGCTCGGCACCGTGTAGAGGACCCCGGTGAGGCCCGTGATCGCGGGCGTCAGCCAGCGGCGGCGGTGGGAGACGAGCGCCAGGCCCAGGGCGATCACGAACCCGAGCGCGACCGAGACCGAGACCAGCACCAGGTGCTCGAGCGTCGGGGTGAGGTAGCGATCGACGAGGTTGTCGGCGGCCCACTCGAAGCAGAAGGCTCCGTTTCGCTGCACGCAATCCGGGATTGCTGCGGTCCCGGAAGAAGTCCTCCCCCAGCTCCGACTGCGCCAGCGGCACGACGCCGCCCACCTTGACGGCGAGCAACGAGATCACCCCAAGGCCCTCTCCGCCGCCGGATGCTCCTCGACGAGCGCGTCCGGCGAGGTCAGGAACTCGGAGATGATCTCCACGGACAACACCCCGGCGATCCGGCCCTCGCCGTCCACCACCGGCGCGTAGCGGGTCTCGGCCTGGAGCAGGTCGGAGAGCGCGTCGCGCATCACGTCGTCGCGCTCGAGCACGGGCTCCGGGCTGGTGTCGGGCCGCTGGGGAACGGTCTCGGCGCGCAGATCGGCGTCGGAGAGCCAGCCCAGCGGGCGGCGCTCGCCGTCGATCACCAGCGCGTGGGGAACCTCGGCGCCCTCGAGCTTGGAGCGGACCTCCGAGGTCGCCTGCCCGGGGAAGGCCAGCGGCGCCTGCCAGAGGTCGATGTCGCCGACCCGCATCAGCGCCAGGCGCTTCAGCGCGCGGTCGGCGCCCACGAAGTCCTCCACGAAGCCGTCGGCGGGCGCCATCAAGCAGCTCGGCGGGGTCGCGTACTGGGCCAGGCGCCCACCCTCGCGGAGCACGGCGACCCGGTCGCCCATCTTGATCGCCTCGTCGATGTCGTGGGTGACGAACAGGATCGTCTTTCGCACCTCGGCCTGGAGGCGAAGGAACTCGTTCTGGAGCCGCTCGCGGTTGATCGGGTCGACCGCTCCGAAGGGCTCGTCCATCAGCATCACGCCGGGGTTGGCGGCCAGCGCGCGGGCCACGCCGACGCGCTGCTGCTGGCCGCCCGAGAGCTGGGCCGGGAAGCGCTCGCGCAGAGCGGGGTCGATCCGGACCAGCTCGAGCAGCTCCTCGACCCGGGCCTCTGCGCGCTGGTGGTCCCAGCCCAGAAGGCGCGGCACGGTGGCGATGTTGTCGGCCACCGTCCGGTGGGGAAAGAGCCCGATCTGCTGGATCACGTAGCCGATCTCGCGGCGCAGCTCGGCCGGCGAGCGCTCGCGCACCGACGTGCCCCCAACCAGGATCTCGCCCTCGGTGATCTCGACCATGCGGTTGACCATCCGCATCGCGGTCGTCTTGCCGGACCCGGAGGGCCCGACGAAGACGCAGATCTCGCCCCCGGACACCTCGAGGTCGAGCTCCGCCACGGCCGGCTGCTCGGCGCCTGGATAGCGCTTCGTCACCCGCCGGAAGGCGACCGAGGGCGCCTCCGCGGGCCCGGCGAGGCTGTCGGTGGCCTCCGCGGACACTGGCTCGCGGCGATCCTAGTCGACGCCCACCCACGACCCGGCTCCGGTATAGATGGACGCGGATGAGCGAGCAGGCGCACCCGCGCGGGCTGAGCAGCGCCGAGGCGGCGCGGCGGCTGCACGACCTGGGGCCGCCGGAGCCGCCGAGCAGCCGCTCGGTCGCAAGCATCGTCGCCGGCAACGTCTTCACGCTCTTCAACGCGATCCTGGCCGTCTTCTTCGTCCTGCTCCTGTCGCTGGGGCTGTTCGCGGACGCCCTCTTCGGGCTGATCGCGGTGGTCAACTCGGCGATCGGGATCCGCCAGGAGCTGAAGGCCAAGGAGACGCTCGACCAGCTCGCGCTCCTGGTCGCCCCCAGGGCGAAGACGGTCCGCGACGGCGAGCTGTTCGAGCTGCGCGCCGAGGAGGTCGTGCCGGGCGACCTGATCCGGGTCGAGCCGGGCGACCAGCTGGTCGCCGACGGCGTCGTGGCCTCGACCCGGGGCCTGACGATCGACGAGTCGATCCTGACCGGCGAGTCCGACGGGGTTCGCAAGCACGAGGGCGACCGGCTGCTGTCGGGCGCCTTCTGCCTGGCCGGCTCCGGCTACTACGAGGTGGACGCGGTGCGCGAGGACAGCCACGCCGAGCAGGTCGCGGGCGAGGCGAGGGCCTTCCGCCACCCGCCCTCGCCGCTCCAGCTCGAGGTCAACCGCGTGCTGAGCGCGACCACGATCGTGATGGTGCCGCTGGCCGTGCTCCTGCTGCTCGCCTTCTCGGTCCGCAGCGTGGAGCTCCAGGAGGCCGCGCAGACGGCGGCCGCCGGCCTGGTGACGCTGATCCCCGAGGGCCTGGTGCTGCTGATGAGCATCACCCTGGCGGTGGCGGCCGTCCGCCTGGCGCGGATGAACACCCTGGTCCAGCAGATAGCCGCCACCGAGGCGCTGGCCGCCGTCGACACGATCTGCGTCGACAAGACCGGAACGCTCACCGACGGCACCCTCGACCTGGTCTCGGTCGAGGTGGCCGACAAGACGCAGCCGGCGGTGGCCCACGAGGCGCTGGCCGCTTCGCGCACTCGGCCGGGGAGCGGAACCGGACCCTCCAGACGATCGCCGAGCGCTACCCGGGCAAGCCGGAGCGCGTGGTCGCCGAGGTGCCCTTCTCCTCGGCCTGGAAGTGGAGCGGCGTCACCCTCGACGGGCGGGGATCGACCCGCAGCTACGTGATGGGGGCGCCCGACGTGCTCGCCCAGGCGGGGGCGCTCGAGCTGACGCCCAGGCTGCGAGCGCACGCTCGAGGAGCACACCGCCGCCGGGCGGCGCGTGGTCGCCTTCGGGGAGGCGTCGACGGCCCTGCCCGCCGACCCGGCGAGCCAGCCTCCGCCGCGGCTCGAGCCGCGCGCCCTGGTGGTGCTGGAGGAGCAGCTTCGCCCCGACGCCGCGGAGACGATCGAGTTCATGCGCCGCCAGCGGGTGGACCTGAAGCTGATCTCCGGCGACGCCCGGCAGACCGTCACCGCGGTCGCGCACGGCGGTCGGCGTTCCGGGCGACGCCGGCGTGATCGAGGGGCCCGAGCTGCCCGATGACAGGGCCGGGATCGCACTGGCCGCGGAGCGAAACACGATCTTCTGCCGGATCACCCCGGAGCAGAAGAAGGCGCTGGTCGGGGCGCTCGCCGACCGCGGGCGCTTCACGGCGATGATCGGCGACGGCGTCAACGACGTGCCGGCGCTGAAGCAGGCCAGGCTCGCCGTGGCGATGGGGTCCGGAAGCCAGATCACCAAGGGGATCGCCGACATCGTCCTGATGCGCGACCAGTTCTCGATGCTGCCGCGCGCCGTCGCCGAGGGGCGGCGGATCGCCCGCAACATCCACCGCCTCGGACGCCTGTACGCGACCAAGACCGTCTACGCGGGGGTCCTGATCCTGTTCACGGCGATCTTCGGCGGCGCCTTCCCATTCCTCCCCCGGCAGCTGACGATCGCCGCCACGCTGACGATCGGGATCCCGTCGTTCGTCCTCGCCCTGGCGCCGAGCGAGGGGCCCCTCTACCGAGGCCGGCTGCTGCGCGCGCTGGCCGCTTTCGCGGTGCCGGCCGGAGTCGGGATCGCGGTCGGCTCGCTGCTCTCCTTCTTCATGGTCGACGAGATCTTCGCCGGCTCGCTGGCCGAGGGCCGCACCGCCGCCACCACCACCCTGATCGTGCTCGGGCTCTGCTTCATCCTCCTGCTCGAGCGCGGCCCGGGCCGCGAGCACATCACGATCCAGAGCTACATGCTGGCGATGATCGCCGGGCTCGGCGCCCTTTACGCGCTCGCCCTCGCCGCCGGGCCGGTGCGCGAGTTCTTCGACCTCGAGCTGCTGTCGGCCGGGCAGTGGTTCCTGAGCCTGCTCTCGGTCGCGGTCGGGCTGGTGCTGGCGGCGATCGCCTGGCGGCTCCCCTACATCCAGTCGCTCGAGGCGCCGGCCGAGGCGCCGCCAGCGGAGGAAACGGCCCCTGAGACGGCTCCCGCCGCGACGGGCGAGCCGCCCACCACCCGCGGCGCTGCCCGACACCCGACCGAGCACCAGGGCCTGATCGCGATGCCCGCCGAGCCCAGCCAAGCCCCACCCGACCCCGCCGCGTCCGGGCCGCGGCGGACCAAGATCGTCGCCACGATCGGGCCCGCCACGCGCTCCGTCGAACGGATGGCGGAGCTGATCCGGGCCGGAGCCGACGTCTTCCGGCTCAACTTCTCGCACGGCAGCCGCGAGGAGCACGCCGCCAACGTGGCGATGGCGCGCGAGGCCTCGCAGCTCGCCGGCCAGGAGGTCGGCCTGCTCGGCGACCTGCCCGGGCCGAAGCTGCGGATCGACGAGGTCGAGGGGGGCGTCGTCCAGCTGGAGGCGGGCTCGGAGCTGACCCTGACCACCGGAGAGGAGATCGGCGACGCCGGCCAGCTGCCGGTCTCGTGGGAGGGCCTGCCGGCGGCGGTCTCCGAGGGCGACGAGGTTTACCTCGCCGACGGCCGCGTCCGGCTGCGGGTGCTCGGGGCGACGTCCGGCGAGGTGCGCTGCTCGGTCGAGGTCGGGCGGGGCGGTCGCCTCGCACCAGGGGCTGAACATGCCGGGCACGGAGATGCCCTTGCCGTCCGCCGGCCGAACCGACCTCGACTGGGTCGACTTCGCGGTTCGAGCAGGGCATCGACCTGCTCGCGGTGTCCTTCGTCCGCCGCGCCGAGGACCTGGAGCCCGTCGAGCGCCGCGTCCGGGCGGCCGGAGCCGACATCCCGCTGATCGCCAAGATCGAGAAGCCGCAGGCGGCCGAGAACGCCGAGGCGATCATTCGGGCGGCGCTCGGCGGGATCATGGTGGCCCGCGGCGACCTGGGCATCGAGATGGCGATCGAGCGGGTGCCCGTGGTCCAGAGGCGGCTCCTGGCGCTGGCCGGGCGCCACTCCCGTCCGTCGATCACCGCGACCCAGATGCTCGCCTCGATGGTGGGGTCGCCCCGGCCCACGCGAGCGGAGGTCTCGGATGTGGCCGCCGCGATCTACCAGGGAACGGACGCCGTGATGCTGTCCGAGGAGACGGCGGTCGGCGAGTACCCGGTGGAGGCGGTGCGGGTGATGGACCGGATCGCCCGCGAGGCCGAGCCCGACCTGCCGTACGGCGACTGGCTGTTCAACCGCGTCGCCTCCGATGCGTCGGACGTCGCCGGCTCCGTCGCCCGCGCGGCCGTCGGCTCGACCTACACGCTCGGGCTCGCCGCCGTGGTCGTCCCCACCCGCAGCGGCCGCACGGCGCGGCTGGTCTCCGCGCACCGGCCGAGCGTGCCGGTGCTGGCCGTCTCACCGCGGATCGAGACCGTGCGCCGGCTCCAGCTCCTGTTCGGCGTCAGCTGCGACCCTCGCCGAGGACTGGACGAGCCTCCGGATGCTGCTGGACGAGTGCGCCCGGCTGGCCAAGGAGCAGGGAGTCGCCGCAAGCGGCGACCTGATCGGGATCACCGCCGGCCTCCCCCAGCAGGAGCTCGGCACCAACCTGTTCGAGGTCCACCGGGTGCCCTAGACGCAGGTGCCCAGCCGGCGCTCAACTGGGCGCGATCACGAGCTGGGTGACGACCAGGTTCGCCACCAGGCGCTCGGCGCAATGGACGCGGACCTCGACCACGTGGGTGGTGCGCCCGGCATGAAGGTGCTCGGCGGTAGCGATCAGCTCGTCGCCGGGGCGGCCGGCGGCGAACACGTTCAGCTTCATCTCGACGGTGGTGAAGTTGTGGCCCGGCGGCAGGTGCCGGAAGGTCTGCCAGGCGGCGACCGAGTCGGCGAGCGCCACCCAGGCGCCGCCGTGAACGAGCCCGCCCGGATGCAGGTGGCGCCTGTCGACGACGATCCGCCCCGTCGTCGCGCTCGTCGGTCACCTCGAGCGGCTCGACCCCGAGGTCGGCGGGAAAGCTGTCCGCGACCCGCGCGCGGAGCGACTCCGGTGTGACCTCGGGATTGGCCTGGGGCATGGCGGCGGAGCGTATCTGGGCGGGCCAGCGACCGGCTACCCCTTGAAGGTGGAACGGCCGGCGTCGCCGAAGGGCTCGTCCCGCTCGCGGACCGCCTCGGCCCATCCCGCCTCGGCGGCCCGGCGCTGGAACGCGTAGCCCTCCGGGGTGTGGCGAGCGACGCCGTCGAAGAAGGTGCCGAGGAGCTGCGTCGCGTGAAGCCCCTGCGCGTAGACCGCCTGGTTGACGAGCAGCTTGTGCATCACGAGCTGGCTCACGGGCACCCGCGCCACCCGGCCAGCAGCGCCTCGAAGCGCTCGTCGAGGCGATCGGCGGGCGCCGCCTCCGCGGCGAGCCCCCACTCGCGCCGCCTCCGTGCCGGAGATCGAGTCGCCCGTCAGCAGCAGCCGCTTCGCCCGCGCCGGCCCGATTCGCCAGGACCAGAGCGCGGTCGTCGGCACGCCCCACACCCGAGCGGGCGGGTAGCCGATCTTCGCCTCGTCCTCGACCACCAGCAGGTCCGAGCACAGCGCCATGTCGGTGCCGCCGGCGACGCAGAAGCCGTGCACCTTGCAGAGCACCGGCTTCTCCGAGTGGAAGAGGCTCATGAAGCCGCGGACGTTCCGCGACATCATCTGGAAGTCGACCACCGGGTCCCAGACGCGATCCGGGTCGTGGTTCGCCGCCTGGACGGCGGGGTCGAGCGCCGAGCCCGGGGGCGCTTGGTCGATTCCGAACCCCTCGCTCATCGCCTCGGCCGAGGCGACCAGGTCATAGCCGCCGCAGAAGCCCGAGCCGTTGCCGGCCAGCGCGAGCACGTGGACCTCCGGATCCAGATTGGCCCGCTCGACGCACGCGGCCAGCTCGCGCGGCATCTCGAGCGTGATCCCGTTGCCGCGCTCGGGCCGGTCGAGGGTGATCCGCGCCACCCTCCCGTCGCGCTCGTAGGTCATCGTGCTGAGCGTCTCCATGCGGCTCCTCTCGGTCGAATGCGAGACGATCCTTCCACCGAAGGCCGACGGGAGGGCGCAAGAGCCGCTAGCCCCTACTGCTCGAGCTGGTCGAAGCGGCAGTCCTTCGGGTCCTTGTCGTCGCGCCAGCGCAGGACCTTGGTGCCGTGGCGGATGCGACCGTCGCTGACGTGGTCGAAGGAGACCTCGACCACGAGCTCGGGACGCAGCTCGATCCACTCCAGGTCGCGGCCGGGCGCCCAGCGGCTCGGATCGCCTGAGCCCCGCTCGCCGGTCTCGTACGGCGCCAGCCTGGCGACCAGCTCGCGCTTCTCCTTGGCCCGGAAGCCCGAGGTGTGGCCGACGACTCGCAGCTTGCCGCGCTCATAGAGGCCGAGGATCAGGGAGCCAACGGTGCCCTCCTCCTTCCCGGGCCGCCAACCGACCACCACGCAATCCGCGGTTCGCACGCGCTTCACCTTCACCATCCCCTTGCGCTCGCCGGGGCGGTAGGGGGCGTCGAGCTGTTTCGCGATCACGCCCTCGCCCGACTCCAGCCAGGGGGCGGCCTTGGCGGGGCTGTTCGCGAGCGGCGTCAGCTCGATCGAGCCGGCGGTGATCTTCTTTCGCCCTCCGAGGCCGGCGACCATGACTCGAGTCGCTCGCGCCGCTCCACGAACGGACGGGTGAGGAGCTTTTCCTTCCCCTCGGCGAGCAGGTCGAAGGCCCGGAACAGCGCCGGCGTCTCGCGCGGCGAGCATCCGCACGCGCGACTCCGCCGGATGGAGGCGGTTCTGGAGCGCGTCGAACACCTCCCGGCCGTCGGCGTCGAGAATCACCAGCTCGCCGTCCAGCACGTAGCGGCCCGGCGGGAACTCGAGCTCGGGGAAGTAGCGACGCAGCGGCTTGCCCGTTCGCGACTGGAGGTAGAGGTCCTCGCCGTCGACGAACGCCAGCGCGCGAAAGCCGTCGAACTTCGGCTCGTACACCCACTCCTCGCCCTCTGGGATCTCCTTGCGGGAGAGCGCGAGCTGGGGTTGAACGGGTGGCTTCAGGGGCAGGGCCACGCCGGCGATCCTACGCCGCCTTTGGGTGCAAGCAGCGTGGCCCATGGCCACGAGACTGCTTTTTTGCGGAAGTGCCGCTAACCGCTGGGCAGCCGCCGCGGCACGGGCTCGATCCCCTTGCCGCGCCCGACCACGCTCACGGTCCGCTGATACGAGCCGCGCAACAGGGTCGGGTCGCCCTCGCCGCCCTTCAGCGCGTCGCCGACCGGCAGCACCCGGTAGTCGGGGTGGTTGACGAACACCGGCACGTAGCGGACCCCGCGCACCCGGACCTCGCCGCTCTTGGCGACGCAGTCGAGCAGCGCGATCAGGCCGTCCTGGCTCGACGCGGGCAGCCCCGCCACCGGGCTCTGATTCGAGACCAGGTTGCCCTCGCTGAAGACGACGAACTTGCCGTTGATCCGCTGGATCGGCTGCACGGCGTGCGGGCCCTGGCCGACGATCGCCGTGATCAGGCGCGATGCGGTCAGCCTCTTGACCAGGTCGAGCTGTCCCGAGCTGGGCTCGGGCTGGTACTCGGGGACGATCTCGCCGCCCCAGTGGAGGTTGACGATCACCGCCTCGGCGCCCATCCGCCGCGCCCGGCGCGCGTCGGCCAGCACGCGCTCCGGGCTGGCGATGTTCACCGACCACGGGTGCGGCAGCGGGATCCCGTTCGTGTCCGTGGTGTAGGCGAGCAGGGCGACCCGCACGCCGTGGACGTCGACGATCAGCGGCTTGCGCTGCGCGGCGGCCGACGGAAACGAGCCCGTGTGCTCGACGCCGGCGCGGTCGAGGGCCTTGCCGGTCTCGTCGATCCCGGTCTGCGCCTGGTCGAGCGAGTGGTTGGAGGCCGTGTCGCAGGCGTCCCAGCCGGTCGCCCTGATCCCCCGCGCCAGCTCCGGCGGCGTGTTGAAGATCGGGTAGCTGGCAGGCGGCGCCGGGCTCATCGGCGTCTCGACGTGGCAGAGGGCCAGGTCGGCGCCGGCGACGTAGGGCCGGATCGCATCGAACAGGGGCGCGAAGTCGTAGTGATCGCCGCCCAACGCCAGCGCGCGCTCCCAGACCAGCGAGTGGATCAGGAGGTCGCCGCTGGCCTCGATCGTGAAGCGGACCGGCTGCGCCTCGCGCTGGGCGCGGACCACCTCCTGCACCGACCGCCATCCGCCGCCGCCCCGCACCGCCAGGACGACGGCGACGATCAGGGCGACGACGACCCCCAGCGGCCACCAGGCGGCGCCGCTGATGGACGGCCGGAGTCGGGCGCCGGCGCCTGGACGGCGGGCTGGAGCCACCTGCGGACATCCAGCGGATTGTGGCGGCAGGGTACCCTCGCGTTGATGGAGGCCGCGACCGAGGCAAGGGTGGAGGAGGCGCGGACCGAGCAGCCTTGCTCCTCGTTCGCGAAGTCCCTGTTCCTGGGCGAGATCCACGAGGACCTGGTCTTTCCGTGGCCACAGCCCGACCCGGCCGAGCAGGAGCATGTGCGGGCCCTGATCGCGGCCGCGGACGAGCTCGGCTCGCGGCTCGACCCGCACAAGATCGAGGACGACCGCTGGATCGGCGACGACGTGATCCGCGAGCTCGGCGAGCGCGGCCTGTGCGGCCTCTACGTCCCGGAGCGCTACGGCGGCCAGGGCCTCTCGCAGACCGGCTACGCGCGCGTGTTCGAGGCCTTCGCCCGGATCGACGCCACGCTGTCGATCGTCCTCGGCGTCCACCAGTCGATCGGCTTCAAGGGCATCCACATGTTCGGCACCGAGGAGCAGAAGGAGCGCTTCCTCCCCGACCTCGCCGCCGGGCGCAAGCTGGCCGGGTTCGCGCTGACCGAGCCGAACGCGGGCTCGGACGCCTACCACATCGAAAGCCGCGCGGTCCAGCAGGCCGACGGGTCCTGGGTCCTGAACGGGGAGAAGCGCTACATCGGCAACGGGGGCACGGGCTCGGTGTTCACGACCTTCGCCCGCTGCGAGGTGGACGGCAAGGACCGCCACATCGCGCTGATCGTCGAGCGGGGGATGAAGGGGTTCGAGGTCGGCGAGCGCTACGACACCATGGGGCTGCGGGGCAACGATCTGCGGCGCCTCTACTTCAACGACGTGCGGGTGCCGCCCGAGAACGTGCTCGGCGAGCCCGGCGAGGGCTTCCACATCGCGATGGAGATCCTCAACAACGGCCGCATCGGCCTGGGGACGGGCTCGGTGGGGGCGGCCAAGTGGCTGCTTGACAAGGCGATCGATCACGTCAACGATCGCCACCAGTTCGGCCGGCCGCTGGCCGACTTCGAGCTGGTGCAGGACAAGATCGGCTGGATGGTCTCGAACCTGTTCGGGCTCGAGGCGATGTGCTACCTGACCTGCGGCCTGGTCGACGCCGGCGTGCCCGACTACTCGCTGGAATCGGCGATCTGCAAGGTCTCCGGGACCGAGTTCCTGTGGTACGCGGCCAACCGCACCCTCCAGCTCAAGGGAGGCGAGGGCTACCTGCGCAGCCAGCCGTTCGAGAAGGTGCTGCGCGACATCCGCATCTTCCCGATCTTCGAGGGCGCCAACGACGTGCTGCGCGCGTTCGTCGCGCTCTCCGGCCTGAAGCCGCTGGGCGAGAAGCTCTCGGGCCTGGGCGAGATCGGCCTCTCGGACCCGATCGGCTCGATCGGGGTGCTGATCGACTACTTCGGCGGCCGGATCCAGCGCGAGGTGCGCCCCGATCGGATCACCAAGGCGCACCCCGAGCTCGCGAGCCACGCCGAAGCCGTCTCCGACCAGGTCAAGGAGCTGCGCGACGTCTCCGAGTCACTCCTTCGCAAGCACAAGCGGGAGATCGTCAGCCGCCAGTTCGCGCAGAAGCGCCTTGCCGACTCGGTCGCCGACATCTACGCCCAGGTCGCGGTGCTCTCCAGGGTCACCTCGATCTTCGCCGACCACGGCGTGGAGCCCTCGGGCCAGGAGCGCTACATCGCGGAGACCTTCTGCACTCGCGCCGCCCGCCGCGTGCGCTCCCGGTTCGAGCGCCTCGAGGACAACGACGACGAGCGGATGTCGGCGATCGCCAAGCTCGCCTACAGGCGCGGCGAGTACGGCTACGCCCTGTTCAACGACTAGCTGGCCCCACGAAGTCAAGGGCTTCAACCGACACCAGCGGACGGAAGGTGGATCAATGACATCGACGGCATCGAGCAACGGCATCGAGGCCCGGGGGCTGGTGCGCGAGTTCAAGAACGGCCCACGCGCCGTCGCCGGCATCGATCTCGACGTGGCGCCGGGCGAGATCTACGGCTTCCTGGGCCCTAACGGGGCCGGCAAGTCGACCACCGTCCACATGCTGACCACCCTCTTGCCGCCCTCCTCCGGAACCGCCCGCGTGGCCGGCCACGACATCGTCCGTGAGGGGCCCGCGGTGCGCGACGCGATCGGCGTCGCCCTCCAGGAGGCGGCGCTTGACGCGCTGCTGACCGGGCGCGAGCACATGAAGCTCCAAGGCGGCCTCCACGGCCTGGCTGCGGGGGAGATCAAGCGCCGTGGTGACGCGCTCTTGGAGCGGGTCGGCCTCGCCGAGGCTGCCGACCGCCGCGTCGGGGGCTATTCCGGCGGCATGAAGCGCCGCCTCGACCTGGCCCTGGCGCTCGTCCACGAGCCCCGGCTCCTGTTCCTGGACGAGCCGACCACCGGACTCGACATCCAGAGCCGGGCCGCCCTCTGGGACGAGGTCGCCCATCTCGCCCGTAACGATGGCGTCACGGTCTTTCTCACCACCCAATACCTCGAGGAGGCCGACCAGCTCGCCGACCGCGTCGGGATCATCGACCACGGTCGGCTAGTCGCGGAAGGGACTCCCGCGGCCCTCAAGGCTGAGATCGGACGCCCCACCGTCGAGGCCACCCCCTACGACCGCGCCGACGCCGAACGCCTGCACGCAGCGCTTCGCCGCTTCGGCGAGGAGACGCCGGCCGCGCCCGGCGCGGCCGCGGTCCGCCTCACGGGCGGGGTCGAGGAGCTGACCGAGATCGTGCGCGCGCTCGATGCCGAGGGGATCCGGATCGCCAACCTCGAGATCCACGCCCCGAGCCTCGACGACGTCTTCCTGACCAAGACCGGCCGCCGGCTCGAGGGCGCGAGCGACGACGAGGAAACCGACGAGCAGACGGCCGGCGAGTTCGAGCCGGCGACTGCCTAGCGACTCGACGTGTCCGCGACGGCGGCGGCAGCCCCGCTTCCGAGGCAGGCGCGCTACATGGCGTGGCGCGCGGTGATCCGGACCGCTCGCCAGCCGATCGTGATCGTGCCGCCCCTCGTCTTCCCGCTTTTCCTGCTCGCCATCAACGCGTCCGGCCTCGACGCGGCGACGCAGATCCCGGGCTTCCCCACCGATTCCTATCTGGCCTTCGTGCTCGCCTTCCCGTTCATGCAGGGGGCGATCTTCGCCACCAACACGGCCGGCACCAACATCGCCCAGGACATCGGCAGCGGCTTCTTCAACCGCCTCGCGCTGACCCCGATGCGCGGCTCCTCGCTGCTCGCCGGTCAGCTGACCGGGGTCCTGCTGGTGGGGACGATCCAGGCGATCGCATTCCTCACCGCCGGCCTCGCCGCCGGCGCGCGACATCGAGGCCGGCCCACTGGGGGTGCTCGTCATCTTCGCCCTGTCGTTGTTGATCGCCGCCGGCTTCGGCACGATCGGGCTCCTCGTCGGGCTCCGCACGGGCTCGGGGGAGGCGGTACAGGGACTCTTCCCGCTCATGTTCATTCTCCTCTTCCTCAGCTCGGCGGCGCTGCCGCGCGACCTGATCGCCCAGGACTGGTTCCAGACGGTTGCGACGATCAACCCTGTCAGCTACCTGATCGAGGGCCTTCGCAGCCTGGTGATCACCGGCTGGGACGCTGAAGCGCTGGCGCTCGCCTTCGGCATCGGGATCGCGATCTTCGCGGTCGGCCTGGCCGCCTCGACGGCGGCCCTGCGCGAGAGGCTGGTGCGAACGTGAGCCGCCGAGGCCGATATCTCGCCGTCGCCCGCACGGTGGCCTGGCGCAACCTGCACTCCGTGGTGCGCAGCCCGGCGCTGATCCTGCCGCCGCTCATCTTCCCGCTCTTCTTCTACATGGCGTTCGCGGGCGGGCTCTCGGCGGTCGGCGACCTGCCCGGCTTCGGCTACTACGACTACAACGCCTTCCAGTTCGTCTTCGTGCTCCTCCAGTCGGCCGCCTTCGGGGGCGTTTTCATCGGCTTCTCGATCGCCGCCGACTTCGACTCCGGGTTCACCCGGCGTCTCCTGCTCGCCGCCGGCGACCGCTCGGCGGTGATCGCCGGCTACGGGCTCGCGGCCGTCATCCGGACGGTGTTCGTCTGGGTGATGGTCTTCGCGATTGCCCTGGCCACAGGGCTCGAGGTTGGTGGCAGCGGGACCGACCTCTTCGGGCTGATCGGTCTCGCACTGATCGTCAACGTCGCCGCATTCCTCTTCGCAGCGGGGATGATGACGCGAATGCGGACCCTCCAGGCAGCGCCCGCGATGCAGCTGCCGGTCTTCCTCATCTTGATGACGTCACCGGTGTACGTGCCACGCGACCTGCTCCAGGGCTGGATCGAGACCGTCTCGCAGGTCAACCCCGTCACCCCGATCATCGAGGCGGGCCGCAGCCTGATGGCCGGCGACCCCTTCCACGTCGGGCTCGCCTTCGCCGCGGCCGTGGGCCTGGCCGCCGCCCTGTCGGTCTTCGCGCGCCGCGGTTTGCGCAAGGCCGAGGCGGCGGGCTGACGGCGCCTCGCCCGCGGCCTCGCCTTCTTCAGCCCAGCCGCTCGACGATCATCGCCTTGCCCTGGCCGCCGGCGACGCACATCGTCTCCAGGCCGACCTGGTGGTCGTCCGTCTCCATCGCGTTGAGCAGGGTGGTCATGATCCGAGCCCCGGTCATCCCGAACGGGTGGCCGAGCGCGATCGCCCCGCCGTGCGTGTTCAGCTTCTCGAGCGGGATCCCGCACTGGTCCATGATCGGGATCACCTGAGCCGCGAAGGCCTCGTTCAGCTCCACCACGTCGACGTCGCCGATCGTCATCTGAGCCCGCTCGAGCACCTTCTTGATCGCCCCGATCGGGGCCACGCCCATGTACTCGGGCTCGTTGCCGAAGGTCGCGGCGGTGACGATCCGCGCCCGCGGCGTCAGGCCGAGCTCCTTGGCCTTGGTGTCGGACATCAGAAGCACCGCTGCGGCCCCGTCGTTCAGGGGGCAGGAGTTGCCGGCCGTGATGCCGCCGCCGCCCTCGAACGCCTCCGGCAGCTCGGCCAGCTTCTCCAGGGTCGAGCTCGCCCGCGGCCCATCGTCCTTAGCGACCTCGGTGCCGTCCTCGAGCTTCACCGGGACGATCTCGCGGTCGAAGAAGCCCGACTCCTGCGAGGCGACCGCGAGCTCCTGGGAGCGCTGCGCGTACTTGTCCATGTCGGCCCGGCTGACCTCGTACTTCTTGGCCACGTTCACCGCCGTGTCGCCCATCTGAATGTAGGCGTCGGGCTGCCCGTCCCCGCCCTGAAGGCGCTCGTTCTGGTCGGCCACCCCGGCCGCCTCCTGGCGCTCGTTGTAGCGGCTCACCCACTCGACCCCGGCGGCGATGTAGGCGTCGCCCTCGCCGGCCTTGATCGCGTTGCCGGCGTGCCGGATCGCGTCGAGGCTGGACGAGCAGTAGCGCGACACGGTGACCCCGTTGACCGTCTGCGGCAGGTGCTCAGAGAGCAGCACGATGATCCGGGCGACGTTGAAGGCCTGCAGGCCCTGGGGCAGGCCGCAGCCGCAGAAGACGTCCTCGACCGAGGCGGGCTCCACGTCCGGGTTGCGCTCGAGCAGCCTGTCGACGACGTGCGCGCCCATCTCGTCCGGGCGCTGCTGGGACAGCGACCCCTTGAAGGCGCGGCCGATCGGGGTGCGGACGGCGTCGACGATCACGGCTTCGGGCATGGGAGGGTCTCCTTCGGTCGAGTTCGGGAGGCAGAGAATAAGGGCCTTGTCCCACTCGGCCCCAGGCGGCCCGGATGCGCCTTCCTGCTGAGTAAGCTGACCCAATGGCCGAGGAGACCGCCACCGAGACCGAGATCACGCCGGCGCGCGCAGCCGAGCTGATCGAGGCCGGCGAGGCGGAGCTGATCGACGTCCGTCAACCGTACGAGGTGGAGGCGGGCAGGATCCGGGGCGCGCGCACGATCGAGGTGAACGAGCTGACCAGCGAGGCGGAGTCGATCTCGAGGGAGAGGCCGGTGATCTTCTACTGCCGGTCCGGAAATCGCTCGGCGCTTGCCGCCGCGGCCTTCAGGCAGGCCGGGTGGGACGCATACAACCTGGCCGGGGGGCTGCGCGCCTGGGTGGAGCACGGCCTGGAGCTCGACCCCGTGGACGGCGAGGTCGCCGAGTCCCGGCCCGGCGTCTAGGGTCATGCGCCGTCCACGCCTTCCGTTCGGGCGACGCGGGGTCGAGCCTTCCACCGAGGAGTCGGCGCCAAGCTCCCCCGCGGCCAAGGACGCCGAGGCTGCAAAGACAGCGGGGAAGCCTGAGCCGGCTCAGCCCGCGGCGGCGCCTCAGGCGCCCGCCGACCCCCAGGAGCGCATCGACGGCCTCCGGGCCTGGATCGCACAGGTCGATCGAAAGCTCGGTGTGCGCACCTACGTGGGCGCCGCGGTCGCGGTCCTGGCGCTGGCGGCCGCCGCCGTGGGCCTGGTCCTGACGCTCACCCTGAAGCAGGACGCCGCCACCGAGGGCGACGTCACCTCGCTTCGCGACCAGATCTCAGCCGTGGAGCAGTCCGCCTCTGAGGCCGCCCAGGAGGGTGTCCAGGGGCTCGACCGCCGCCTCACCGAGCTCGAGGACGAGGTGAACAGGCTCTCCACCGGTCAAACCACCACCAGGCGCGAGCTGAAGGTGGTGCAGGACGACATCAAGGAGCTGCGCGACGAGGTGTCCAGCGCCAGTGGCTCTTCCAGCGGGGACACCAGCTCGTCGGGCTCGTCCGGCGGGGACTCCGGCTCGTCCGACGGCGGCTCTGACGACTCTCAGGCACCCCCTCCCTAGCCTCACACGTTGTGCTGATTCGCACGAGGCGTGCCTGCACGCGTCCGGCGAGTCCTCTACGGTCGCACGCACGCACACACACGCGGTTCCTGAAAGGAGATCCCACAGATGCCAACCGGTTACTGCGTGAAGGAACGCAAGAAGGTCGAGATCCAGAATCCGCAGCAGGTGACCATGAAGAACGGTCGCCCCGCGATTCAGGGCACGTGCCCGGACTGCGGCACCAAGATCTTCAAGATCGGCAAGCTCTAGACGGCCTTGAAGGCAACCGGCTAGCGGCCGGCGTCGGTCTCGGGTTCGCCCGGGGCCGTCGCGGTCGTTGTCGACCAGGTCAGACCGCGGTCAGGCCCGCCTGGCGGCGCCCGAACAGGTAGCCGACCAGCGCCTCCAC
Source organism: uncultured Actinomycetes bacterium (assembly GCA_963721735.1). Lineage (GTDB taxonomy): Bacteria > Actinomycetota > Thermoleophilia > Solirubrobacterales > 70-9 > AC-56. The sequence continues at coordinate 249,818 of CAVRKX010000014.1, read as the reverse complement.
GACCTCCGGGTCGAACTGGGCGCCTGCGTTGCCGCTCAACTCCGCGATCGCGTCGGTGTGCTCCATGGCCTTGCGGTAGGGACGGTCGGAGACCATCGCGTGGTAGGCGTCGCAGGCGAGGATGATCCGGCTGCCGACCGGGATCTCCGTGCCGGCGAGGCAATCCGGATAGCCCTTGCCGTCCCAGCGCTCGTGCTCGTGACGGACGATGCGAGCCACGTCTCCCATTCCCGGGATCGCTCGCAGGATCCGCTCGCCGATCACCGGATGCTGGCGCATGATCTCCCACTCCTGGTCGTTCAGCGGGCCAGGCTTGTGAAGAATCTCGTCGGGAACCCCGACCTTGCCGATGTCGTGAAGGAGCGCCGCGGTGCGGACGCGGCTGATCTCCTCGCCGCCGAGCGCCAACGCCTCCCCCACCCTCGCGGTCAGGTCGACGACGCTCTCCGAATGCTCGCCCGTGTAGCGGTCGCGCTCCTCGAGCGCCGAGGCGAGCGCCGCGATCACGTCGCCATGCCCGAGGTCGAGCGCCGCGTCTCCGTTCTCTGAGGCGCCACCGAAGACCGCGGCCTGCCGGCCGCCCCGGGCTCGCGCCTGCTCCAGCGCCGCCCTGGCCGCGGCGAGCACCGTCTCGGGCTTGTCTCCCATCTCCAGCGTCGCGATGCCGACCGAGGCCGAGATGCCGCGGATCCCGCCCGCCTCGAGGTCCTCGAGCTCCACCAGTAGCCGCTCGATCGCCTCCCGCGCCACGGCTCCGGTCTCGGGCAGCAGAAACGCGAACTCGTCGCCGCCCGTCCGGCAGGCGAGGTTGTGGACGCCGGTCTGCTCGGCGATCAGGCCGGCGACGGCAGCCAGGACCGCGTCGCCCGCGGCATAGCCGCGCTCGAGGTTCAGCTCCCGAAACCGGTCGACGTCCAGCAGGGCCACCGTCAGCGGGCGCCGGTTGCGGTGCGCGCGCGCGACGTCGAGCTCGAGCTGGGTTCGGAAGGCACTGAGGCTGAGCAGGCTCGGGATCAGCGGATCCCGCTGGGAGAGCCGGGTCAGCCGCTCCTCCAGCTCACCGATCCGTTGCCGGGCAGCACCCAGCTCATCAGACAAGCGCTGTCGATCTCCTGCCCGCACTCGGGCTGCCTATCGGCTCCCTCGTGAGGGTGCTTGAGAATCCGTGCCCGGAGATGGCGCCCGGAGGCGTGGATGGGTGAACTCCGGCCGCTCGGGGGCGGTATTACTGGGAGGTGTGCGGATCCACGAACCACAGCAGCGGGGCCGATGACTGACGCCTATCTCACCGATGAAACGGGCGTCCGCGAGGCATACGCGGCCCACGCGGGCGAGCTGTACGGCTTCGCGCTGCGGTCGCTGGGCGACTCGGCGCTCGCCGAGGAGGCGGTTCAGGACACCTTTCTGCGGGCCTGGAGAGCCGGAGATCGCTTCGATCCCGAGCTCGGCTCGCTGCGAACCTGGCTGTTCGCGATCATGCGCAACGTGGTCACCGACCTGGGCCGCGCCCGCGCGGCGAGGCCGCGGGTTGGGGCAGACCTGCCGGAGCTCGGCCACGAGCCGTTCGAGGAGATGCTGCTCACCTGGCAGGTCGAGGAAGCCCTGCGCCGGATCGGCGCGCAGCATCGCCGGGTCCTCGTCGAGACCTACCTTCGCGGGCGCCCGTACGCCGAGGTCGCGGAGGAGCTGGGCGTGCCCGAGGGCACCATCAAGAGCCGCGTCTACTACGGGCTGAAGGCGCTTCGCAACGCGCTCGAGGAGATGGGCTATGAAGGCTGAGGGGTGCCGCGAGTGGCGGGAGCGGATCGGCGCGCTGGTCTTGGGCCAGCTCCCCGAGGCGGAGCGGTTCGCCACGGAGGCCCATCTCGATGGGTGTCCAGGGTGCCGAGCCGAGGCCGATGCGCTCGCCCCGCTGGCGTCGCTGCTCGGCCGCGCCGATCCGGACCGGCTCGCGCAGGCGCCCGCGCCCCCGCCGCGGCTTGGGGAGCGGATCGTCGACCGGATCGCCGCGGAGCGCCGCGCCGAGCGCCGCAGGCCGAGCCGCGTGAAGCTCGCGCTGGCCGCCGCCGCGGTCGCCGCGGTGGGGGCCGTGGTCGCCGTGCTCGTCACATCGACGGGCTCGGACCAGAGCACCCGTGCCGAGACGGTCGCCTTCCGATCGCTGCCGCGCGGCGTCTTCGCGGAGGCCACCCTCGCGCCCCGCCCGTGGGGAAGCGAGGTCAGCGTCAAGGTGTACGGCTTCCGGCCCGGCGCCCTCTGCCAGGTGTGGCTGCGCAGCTCGAGCGGCAAGCGGGTCCCCGCCGGGTCGTTTCGCTACGTCTACGACGGCGAGGGCGAACACCTCAGCTCCGCCCTGGCGGCTAGCGATGCCACCGCAATTGGCCTGCGAGCCGGCTCCAGGACGTATGTGGCGCCCCTACCTCCCCGTCCCGAAGCCGGGGTGCCAGGGTGACCTCCGCGCGCCTCCCTGATCGCCCTGCCCGTCACGGTCGCGGCGCTGATGCTCGCAAGCGGCTGCGGCGGTGACGACGACGAGACCGCCTCAGCCGGGAGCGCGGCGAGCGCGGGCGGGCAGACGGTGAGCATCAGCGAGACCGACTACGAGCTCGACCCCTCGGACCCGACCGTGCAGCCCGGCACCGTCTCGTTCAGGGTCACGAACGACGGGGGCGTCGCCCACAACCTGGAGGTCGAGGGGCCGAAGGGCGAGGTGGAGCTCGAGCAGGACATCGGCCCCGGCGAGAGCGGCACGCTGACCGTCGATCTGTCGCAGCCCGGAAGCTACGAGATGTACTGCCCGGTCGGCAACCACCGAGACCTCGGCATGGAGGGCGAGATCACAGTCGGGAGACGGCGGCAGCGGCGGCAGCTCAGGTAGCGATGACGCGGGCGGCACCACGACGACCACCACCACGGGCGGCGGCGGTTACGGTTACTAGCGGAAGTAGGGGTCCTCGATGCGCCCGTGGCGGGCGCGGCCCTTGAGACGATGGAGCGACTGAGCGCCGACGATGCCCGGATCCTGCGGCTCGAGACCGACGCGATCGCCGGCCACACGCTGAAGCTGGCGATCGTCGAGCCGGCTCGCGACGGGCAGCCGCTCACCGTGGAGCGCGTGCGCAGCCGGGTCGAGGCGCGGCTGGGGCGACTGCCACGCGCCCGGCAACGCCTGGCTCCGACGCCGCTGAGGCTGGCCGCCCCAGCCTGGGTGGACGACCCGAACTTCGACGTCCGCAATCACGTGCGGGCCTCTCCGGGGACGGTGAACGACCGCGCCCAGCTGATGCGATTGGTCGGACGCGTGATGTCCGAGCGCCTCGATCACGCGCGTCCGCTCTGGGCCATCAACGTCGTAGGCCCCTTCTCGGACGGTCGCACCGCGCTGGTGATCCGCGTCCACCACTGCCTCGCGGACGGCGTCACCTTCCTGCGCCTGCTGTCCGAGCTCCTCTGGGACACAGACGCGGACAGCGCGCCGCCGGCGTCCGGCGCGTGGACGCCAGAGCCGGCGCCCGGGAGGTCGCGCCTGCTTGCCGCCGGCGCCCGCAGCCGGCTGCGGGGCATCGGCGGCGCCCTGGCCGGGGGCGCCCGGGCGGCCGCGTCGCCGCGCCGCTGGGGCGATGCCGGTCGCGGGCTGGCCGCTCTCCCCGCCACCCTGCGGCGCGAGCTCTGGCCGCTGGGTGCCGAGACGGCGTTCGACCGCCGCATCAGCGGCGAACGCGAGGTGGCGTTCACCGCCTGTGCGCTGGACGACCTGAAGCGAATCGAGCACGCCGCGGGAAACGGGGTGACGGTCAACGACGTCGTCCTGGCCGTGGTCGCCGGAGCGATCCGGCGCTGGCTTGGCGCTCACGACGAGCCCATGCAGGCGATGCGCGTCCAGATCCCGGTCAGCATGCATCACCGGGGGGAGGACCTTGACGAGCTCGGCAACCGCGACTCGTTCCTGTTCTGCGATCTGCCGGTGGCGGAACCCGATCCCCGGAAGCGGTTGGCGGCGATCAATGCCCAGACCCTGAGCCGCAAGCAGCACCACGATGCCGACGAGCTCTACTCCTTCTTCCACAGCCTCTCGCACGTCCAACCCCTCTACCGGGTTGCCTCCGAGCTGGCCTCGGGCCCCCGGGAGTTCGCGCTATCCGTCTCCAACGTGCCCGGTCCCAGGGAGCCCGTCCACGTGCTCACCGCGCGCGTCGCCGAGCTCTACTCGGTCGCCGAGCCCGCCGACCGGCACGCCCTGCGAGCCTCGGCGGTGTCGCTTGCGGGCCGGATGGGCTTCGGCTTCTGCACGGACCCCGGCGTAGTGCCCGGCGTCGCGGAGCTCGCGGCCGGCCTCGATGCATCGCTCCAGGAGCTGCGCGCGCTGAGCGCCGGGCCCCCGAGCTCCTAGCGTCGTCGACCGGAGTCGCCCCGCGGGTCGGCGCTTTCGGCGTCGTGTGCGGGAGGAAAACGCCCGCTTGGGCTCGCGGGATGGAAGAATGGGCATCGTGGCAGTTCGCGCCCAGAAACCGCTGGAGCTGATCCTGGCCCGCAATCTGCTGACGAGCATCTCGACGCCCGCCATACTGCTCGACCAGCACGGCGCGATGGTCTTCTACAACGAGGCCGCGGGCGCCCTGCTGGGGCGTGCGTTCGAGGACGCGGGACGCATGAGCCCCGAGGACTGGATCTCCACCCACGGGCCATTCGACGACGACGGCAAGCCGGTCCCGCTGGACCAGCTGCCGGCGACCCAGGCGGTGCGCAAGGGCCGGCCGGCACACGGCGTGTCCCGGATCCGTTCGACGGGCGGAGCGGAGCACGAGGTCGAGTCGAGCACCTTTCCGATCGTCGCCTCGGAGGAGGGATCCTCGGGGGCGATGGTCCTCTTCTGGCCGCTGAACTCAAAGCGCAGCGAGGCGGTTCAGCGATGAGGGTCAAGGTGTGGGGCGCGCGAGGCTCGGTCCCCGCCCCGGGGCCGAAGATGAACCGCTACGGCGGCAACACGTCGTGCGTGCAGCTCGCCCTCTCGAGCGGCGAGGACCTGATCCTCGACGCGGGCACCGGGATCCGCACGCTCGGCCTCGACCTGGCCACGGCGCCGAAGGTCAACATCCTGCTCACCCACCTGCACCTCGACCACATCCAGGGCCTGATGTTCTTCCCGCCCTGCTTTCGCTCCGGCGTCGAGATCACGATCTGGGGGCCGGCCTCGCCGGAGGCTTCGCTCGAAGACCGGATCGCCCGCTACATCTCCGCCCCGCTGTCGCCAGTCGAGGTTCGGGAGCTGCCCTGCTCGGTCTCCTTTCGCGACACGCCGCCGAGCGAGTGGCAGATCGGCTCGGCGACGATCCGCACGGAGGCGGTCAACCATCGCGGGCCGACGCTCGGCTTCCGGATCACCGAGGGCGACACCACGCTCTGCTACATCCCCGATCACGAGCCCGCCCTCGGCTCGAGCATCGCGGACCTGGAGCCGGAGTGGATCTCGGGCTACGACCTGGCTCGCGACGCCGATCTGTTGATCCACGACTGCCAGTACACCGACGAGGAGTACCCGGAGCACATCGGCTGGGGCCACTCCCGGATCGAGGACACCCTGACCTTCGCCAACCGCGTCGGCGCCAAGCGGCTCTTGCTCTTCCACCACGACCCACTGCACTCAGACGACTTTCTCGACGACCTCAGCTCCACCGCCCGCCGCCGCTGGCTGGAACTGGGCGGCGACCCCGCCCTGGTCGAGATGGGCATGGAAGGCGGAGAGCTGGAGATCGCGCCCACGGCGGCGCCGGTCGGAGTCCGCGCCTAAATCGTTCCCCGAAGAGTTTTGCCCCTTATGGGGGGCACGATCCTTCAGCGAAGGGGAGGCAGCCCTTCAGGGCGCGCGATTGAAACGCGCGACGGCGAGGCCTGAGGCGGCGTAGACGCTCTTCCCGTCTGAGGCGACAGCCACCGAAGAGGGGGTCGGCAGGAGCCCGTGCCCGTCGCCGCAGGGCCCCGCCCCCGTCTCGCTGACGCAGCCGGCCGCCCCCGCGGGCTGGCTGATCGCTCCAGTGGTCGTGCTGCGGTTGAGGCGCGCCACGGCGTCGCTGTCGCGCGAGGCGACGTAAACGCTCTTTCCGTCCGGGCTGACCGCAACCGAGGACGCCCCGTCGAGCCCGTGGCCGTTGAAGCAGTTTCCCGCGCCACTCTCGCTGACGCAGCCGGGGAGGTCGCCGGGTTGGACGATCGCCCCCGTTGTCGTGTTGCGCTGGAAGCGCACCACGGCGTCGTTTACCAATGCAGCGGCGTAGACGGTCTTCCCGTCGGGGCTCACGGCCACCGAGGATGGCTGCTCCAGGCCATGGCCGTTGGCGCAAGGCCCGGCCCCCTCGTCGCTCACGCAGCCGGCGGCTCCGGCGGGCTGGCTGATCGCCCCGGTGGTCGAGTTGCGGTTAAAACGCGCCACGGCGTCGCTGCCGCGCGAGGCGACGTAAACGCTCTTTCCGTCCGGGCTGACCGCCAGCCCGGTCGGTACACCGAGTCCGTGCCCGTCGCCGCAGGGCCCCGCCCCAGTCTCGCTGACGCAGCCGGCCGCCCCCGCGGGCTGGCTGATCGCTCCAGTGGTCGTGCTGCGGTTGAGGCGGGCCACTGCATTCACTGGACCGGTGAACGAGGATACGTACACGCTCTTCCCGTCCGGGCTCACCGTCACCGAGTGCGCGCCGGCGAGCGCATGGCCGTCGGCACAGGGCCCAGTTCCGTCCTCGCTGATGCAGCCGGCGGCCCCGGCGGGCTGGCTGATCGCCCCGGTGGTCGGGTTGCGGTTGAAGCGCGCCACCCCGCCGCCGCTGGCGACGTAGACGCTCTTACCGTCGGGGCTGACCACCACCGACCACACACGACCGAGGGCATGGCCGTCGGCGCAGCCCCCCGCACCCGTCTCGCTGATGCATCCGGCCGCCCCCGCAGGCTGGCTGATCGCCCCTGTGGTCGTGTCGCGATTCAAGCGCACCAAGGCGGCTCCGTCCCCGTCGCCGAGATTGAGGTCCCACGATGCGACGTAGACGCTCTTGCCGTCCGGGCTTACCGCCACCTCGCGCGGTTCGATCAGTCCGTGGCCGTCGGTGCAGGGCCCGGTTCCGTCCTCGCTGACGCAGCCGGCCGCCCCCGCGGGCTGGGTGAGATCGCCGGTCACCGCGAGGGCGGTGGCCGTCACGAGAAGGAACAGGCTGCCGGCCACCGAGAGCGCGGCCCCCTGCCGGCGCGCAACTCGCCTCAAGATCCGGCGCGAGCTACCCCTCGTCTCGCTTCGCTCTCCCATCAGCCCTCTCGGTCGGTGAGCCGACCCTACCACGCTGCCGGTCGGCGGGATGGCGCCTCCATCTGGCCATCCGGTCCACGCTCGGGTGCAGCGAGATTCGACCATCGGTACAAAGCGCGCGGCAGAAGTCTCGACACAGGGCTAAGGACTTCGCGGCCGCTCGCGCCTACCTTCCCATCCGGTCTAGAAACCGCGACCGCCGGGCCGTGGTGCCCGGTGGGCCTAGGAGGAAGCACGGATGAGAAGAAGGTATCTCGCGTTGTTGCCGCTCGTGGCGCTTGCCCTGCTGGCCATACCCGGCACGGCGTTCGGCGACGCCACGGATCTCAACAAGGCGATCGCCGGCAAGCTGGAGCCGTCGGTCGGCATCAACACGATCTGGGTGATCCTCGCCGGCTCGCTGGTGATGTTCATGCAGGCGGGCTTCGCCTTCCTGGAGATCGGCTTCTCCAGGGCGAAGAACGCGGGCACGGTGGTGGCGAAGATCCTCACCAACTTCGGCATCGCCGCGATCTGCTGGTGGGCGGTCGGCTTCGCGTTCGCCTTCGGTGGCCCGCTGGGCAGCTTCATCGGACACGACGGGGGCTTCTTCTTCTCCGACCTGGGCGCTTACAGCACCACCGCTGACGGCGTCACCCTGTTCCACCCCAGCTTCCCGGTGATGGCGCTCTCCGACGCGACGATCGAGTCGAAGTGGTTCTTCCAGTTCGTCTTCTGCGCAGTCTCCCTGGCGATCGTCTGGGGCACCACCCTGGAGCGGATCAAGTTCGGGGTCTACATCATCTACTCGGCGGTCTTCGCGACGATCATCTATCCGATCGGCGCCCACTGGGTGTTCGGCGGCGGCTTCCTGCAGAACGGCGACTGGCTCGGCACCTCGATCGTCGGGATGCAGGACTTCGCCGGTTCCACGGCCGTCCACCTGATCGGCGCCAGCGGAGCGTTCGCCGCCCTGCTGCTACTCGGGCCGCGGAAGGGCAAGTACGGGCGGGATGGCAGGCCTCGCGCGATCCCGGGCCACAGCATGCCGCTGTTCGGGCTGGGCGTCCTGATCCTGTGGCTGGGGTGGTTCGGGTTCAACCCGGGCTCGACCCTGAACGCACTCGACGGGCGCTTCTCCGAGATCCTCATGATCACCAACCTCGCCGCGGCGGCGGGGGTGCTCGCCGCCGTCGCCACGGCCAGGATCAAGACCGGGGCGATCGACATCGGCATGGCCGGCAACGGCGCGATCGCCGCGCTGGTGGCGATCACCGCCCCGTCCGGCTATGTGGAGATCTGGGCGGCGCCCATCATCGGCGCGGTCGCCGGGGTGATCGTCGTGCTGGGCGTCTACGCGATCGACAAGCTGATCGACGACCCTGTCGGCGCCCTGTCGGCGCACGGTCTGGCGGGGATCTGGGGAACGGTCTCGTGCGGGATCTTCACCGCACCGCGGTTGGCCCAGTACAACGCCTTCGGCGATCCGGAGGGCGGCCTTTGGTACTCGGGCCACTTCACGCAGCTCGCCGCCCAGTGCATCGGGTTCGCGATCGCCTTCCTGTTCGCCTTCTCGCTCAGCTTCGCGACCTTCTGGGTGATCAAGAAGACGTACGGCCTCCGGGTCTCGGAGCAGGAGGAGGACGCGGGCCTGGACATCTCCGAGCACGGCATGTACGGCTACCCGGAGCAGTTCATTCCGCAGCCGGAGTACCCGGGCGCCGCCCCAACGCCGGCGCCAAGCACGCCGGCCGGGGCGACCGCCACCGCAATGACGGCCGAGCGGCCGGCCGAGACATGAGCGGCCGGCCGAGACCACAGGAAGGGATGACCAAATGAAGATGATCACCGCCTACATCCGCCACGAGGCGTTCGAGCCAATCCGGGCCGAGCTGCTCGAGAAGGGGTTCCCCTCACTCTCGATCGGCGAGGTCAAGGGCTCCGGTCGCCAGAAGGGGATCGTCGAGCACTACCGCGGCTCGACCCTCACCGTCAACGTGCGGCCGAAGCTGAAGCTCGAGGTCGTCGTCGACGACAAGGACAAGTCCGTGGTGGTCGAGACGATCCTCAAGCACGCCCGCACGGGTGAGGTCGGCGACGGGAAGGTGTTCGTCAGCCCCATCGAGGAGGCGATCCGCATCCGAACGGGCGAGGAGGGCGAGGAAGTCCTCCAGGCGCACACCGAGACGGAGATCCCGGCCTAGGCAACGAAACGGAAGAACAAAGGAGACACCGACAGATGGAAGCCATCACCAAGCAGGGCGCCGGCCATGACGAGGCGCTGCGACGAGTCGACGAGGACGGGGTCGAGTTCATTCGCCTCTGGTTCACCGACATCATGGGGCAGCTGAAGAGCTTCGCGGTCGGTCGCGAGGAGCTCGAGGGAGCGCTCGCTGAGGGCATGGGGTTCGACGGCTCCTCGATCACCGGCTTCAACCGGATCGAGGAGTCGGACATGATCGCCATGCCGGACCCGGACACCTACACGGTGTTGCCGTGGCGGACCGACGGCAGCAAGGGCAACGTCGCGAGGATGTTCTGCGACATCCTGACGCCCGACCGTGAGCCGTACGAGGGCGATCCGCGCTTCGTGATGCGGCGCGCCCTGGCCCGCGCCGAGGAGCTGGGGTTCGACACCTACAACATCGGCCCCGAGCTCGAGTACTTCTACTTCGCAAGCGACGAGCTCGACGATTCCGGGGTACCCACGATCCTCGACAAGGGCGGGTACTTCGACCTCACCACGCTGGACGCCGCCTCCGACCTGCGCCGCGACACGGTCAATGCGCTGAAGGCGGTCGGGATCCCGGTCGAGTACACGCATCACGAGGTCGGGCCCTCCCAGCACGAGATCGACATGCGCTACGCCGAGGGGCTGCGGATGTCCGACAACGCGATGACCTACCGGATCGTGGTCAAGGAGATCGCCAACCAGCACGGCGTCTACGCGACCTTCATGCCGAAGCCCCTGTTCGGCGAGAACGGCTCGGGCATGCACACGCACCAGTCGCTGTTCTCAGGGGGCTCGAACGCGTTCTTCGATCCCGACGACACCCACCACCTGTCGGACGTCGCGAAGGCGTACATCGCCGGCTTGCTCCGGCACGCGCGTGAGATCTCCGCCCTGTTCGCGCCGAACGTGAACAGCTACAAGCGGCTCGTCCCGGGCTACGAGGCGCCGGTGTACTGCGCTTGGTCGCAACGCAACCGCTCTGCCCTGGTGCGCGTCCCCGTCTACCACCCTGGCAAGGAGCAGGCCACGCGCTGCGAGCTGCGCTGCCCCGACCCCTCGTGCAACCCGTACCTGACCTTCGCGGCGATGCTGCACGCGGGGCTGGATGGAGTCGAGCAGGGCTATGAGTGCCCCGAGCCGATGGAGTCGAACCTGTACGACCTCAGCCACGACGAGCGCGTCGCCCGCGGCATCGAGCAGCTCCCGGAGACGCTCGGCGAGGCGATCGAGGAGCTGGCGGCGTCGGCGCTGGTCCGCAAGGCGCTCGGGGACCACATCTTCGAGCGCTACGTGGAGCTGAAGCGCGAGGAGTGGGAGGAGTACCGGGTCCAGGTGACCAGGTGGGAGCTGGAGCGCTACCTGCCCATCCTCTGAGCCCGGAGCCGATCGGTCGGAGCGGGGTGCCGATGCGCGATCTCCACGCGAGGATGCTGGCCGCGCTGCTGGGCGGCGAGGGCTTGCGCGGGATCGCCGAGCTGGCGGCGGAGGAAGCGGGCGGGCCGGTGGCGATCGTGCTCCCCGCCCGGGGGCTCGCCGACGCATCCTCCGGTGATCTGCCACTCGAGGAGCTGTCGCAGTTCGCGGGCGAGCGGCTCCGGGGTGAGGCGCCGGCGATGCCGCAGCAGGTCGAATTCGAGCACCCGGTGGTCGCCGGCGAACGACCGATCGGCTACGTGCTCGCCCTGCGCGCCTCCACCAACGGCCTCCCGGCGGTCGCCGTGGACCGCCAGGAGGTCCTTCGCACGACCGCGCTGGCGGCCCTGGCGGAGGTCGCCGTCAGCGAGGCTCGGGACGGGGTGGCCGACGAGGTCCGCGGCAGCCTGCTGGAGGACCTGCGCGCCGGGCGCGTCGAGGCGCGGGAGACCGCCCGCCGCGCCGCCCGGCTCGGCTGCGACCTGGGGCGCGGCGCGGTCGCCTTGGTCGCCGAGGTGCGCTCGTCGCGCCCCCGCCACGCCGCCGCCCTGATCTGCACCGAGCACCAGGGCGCGATCGCCGAGCCGCTCGGGGACCGTATCTACGCGATCCTCCCCGCGCGCGGGGGCGCCGACGCGCCGGAGCGAACCCAGGCCTCGGCGCGCAGCCTCGCCGGCCGTCTGCGCCCGCACGGGCCGGCGGCGTACTCCTCCTTCTGTGCCACCCCGGGCGAGCTGGGGCGCGCGGTCTCCGAGGCGGAGCTGATGCTGGAGGTGATCGCCGGCGACGAGCGCCTCGCCGACCAGCTGGAGCAGGGAATCGGGAACGGCGTCTACCGGCTCCTGTTTCGCGCCCTGGCCACCGACCCGGACGAGGTGAGACGCTTCTACGAGGACACGGTCGAGCCGCTCGTGGCCCACGACCGCCAGTACCGCACGGACCTCTTGGGGACGGTCGAGGCCTACCTCGCCAACGACTGCAACATGAACGCCACGGCTCGCGCCGTCTACGCGCACCGCCACACGGTCGCCCACCGCCTCGGCCGCGTCAAGGAGCTCACGGGCCTGGACCCGAGCCAGGGCGAGAACCGCGAGCGCCTGGGCCTCGGCATCAAGGCATACCGGATCATCGCACCCACCCTGCCTCGTTAGCTGCGGGCCGCGTTAGGCTCGCCTGCGCGCCCCCGCCCGGGCCGCGACGGTGCGCCGCAGCTCGGCCACGTGCGCATCCGGCTCGTCGATGGCCGAGCGCGGGTCGGAGAGCTGCCGACTTGCCAGCTCCACCTCAGTCCAACGGCCCCCTCCGGCGCTCTCGACCCGCCACGCACCCGCCCCGGGCCTGGCGCTGACCGCCTCCGCCAGCTCGCCGGCCCGGAACAGCAGCCCCGCCTGGTCGTCGACTCCGTAGCCGGGCGGGATCACAAGCGAGACGGCTTGGAGCAGAGCCCGGCGGCGGTCGGGGTCGCGGTGATGGTGGACGGACAAGCTTCCGGGAAGCAGGCCGAGACCCCGAGCGGGGCGGGCCACCCCCGTGGAGCGCGTGATGCCCCACTCGAACCAGCACATCGCGCCGGCGCTCTGACCGCAGAGAAGCGCCCCGCCCCGCCCCGCCTCGCGGAGAATGCGATCGATGCCGTGGGCGCGCCAGACCGCGAGCATGTTGACCATGCTGCCGCCGCCGACGTAGATGATGTCCTGCTGCAGGAGATGCTCGCGGAGCGCGGCGCGCCCGCCCTCGAGCCTGAACAGCGAGAGAGCCGACGCTTGACAGTCCAGGCTCCCCATCGACCGGCGGAAGGCGGCGATCTGTTCCTGCGTGTCACCGCTCGCCGTCGGCAACAGGCAGATCCGCGGCCTCTCGGTTTCGGCCAGGGCGAGCATGTAGTCGCGCAGGGCCTCGTTCCCGCGGCGCCGCGAGAACTCATGGCCGCCGAGGGCAAGGATCAGCATCCGGCGGCCAGCGGTGCCGACGTGACCACCACTAGGCCGAAGCACCCTCGGCCTGCGCCGTCCGCACCAGCGGGATCGCCTCGCCGTTACCCAGGTAGCGAGTCGCCAGCCGGGTGGTGACGATGCGTCCAGCGCGGCACTCGACGCGATAGCCGCGAGCGTCACCGCGCGAGGCGACGACCTGCGCAAGCTCGTCACCGATGAAGTGCAGGGCAGCCCCGTCGTCGGCGGCATATCCCGTTCGCATCCCGACGCGCAGCCAGCGGTGATAGGCCTCGCGTCGATCGTGCTCACTCGAGTAATGCACCGTGTTGCTCCACGGCAGCAAGCCGAGCCCCTCAACCCGCTCCGGCGGGCCGTGGAACGTGCTCACGCCTTCGGCGAACCAGCACAGCGATCCTGCGGAGAGGCCGCAGAGCACCACGCCGCGGTCCCAGGCCTCGTGCAGGATGCGATCGATGCCGTGGGCCCGCCAGACGCCGATCAGGCTCCTGACGCTGCCGCCGCCGACGTAGATCAGGTCCTGGTCGAGCAGGTGCCTCCGGGGTTCGCGTGGCGAGCGCAGGCGACGGAAGAGCGACAGATGGGACGGCAGGCAGCGGTCCGCCGCAAAGGCGCGATAGAAACGGACGATGTAGTGGTCCGCGTCACCGCTCGCCTGAGGCAGGAAGCAGACGCGCGGATGAGACCGCCCGGTGAGCTGGAGCACGAACTCGTCGAGCAGTGGGTTACCGGCCTCCATCGAGAACCCCCCGCCGCCGAAGGTGACGATCTGTCGCTTCGCTGGCACGCCTTCTCCACGCTCGCTCGCCGAACCCGGCCAGTCTGAGGCCCGGACCAGGCGCTGTCTGTAGCCAGGTGTCCAGACCTTCGACCTTGCCGCTGTACACGAGGTCCAGTCTGCCGCTCCACGCGTCGCGACTGTGACCCGTCAGTCACTTGCGCGCTCGAGGGGCGGGGGCGCCTCCATCCCCCACTGCTTCATGCCGGCCTCGATCCGCTCGATCACCGTCTCGACCACCTTCACGCGGGCGTAGCGCTTCGAGTTCCCCTCGATCAGGCTCCAGGGGGCGTACGGCTGGTCAGTGCGGGCGAGCATGTCCTCGACCGCCTCCTCGTACTCGTCCCGCTTGTCGCGGTTTCGCCAGTCCTCGTCGGTCAGCTTCCACGCCTTAAGCGGGTCCTTCTGTCGCCGCGTGAAGCGCCTCAGCTGCTCCTCGTCCGAGATCTGAAGCCAGAGCTTGACCAGGACCATTCCCTCCTCGGCGAGGGTCCGCTCGAAGCCGTTGATCTCGTCGTAGGCGCGAAGCCACTGCTCACGGGCGGCGAAGCCCTCGACGCGCTCGACCAGCACCCGCCCGTACCAGGAGCGGTCGAGAACGGCCATCCCGCCCCAGCCCGGCAGCACCTGGAAGAACCGCGCCAGGAAGTGGTGGCGCTTCTCGTCGGTTGTCGGGGCGGCGAACTGGACCACGCGTACGTGCCGCGGATCCATCTGGGCCACGAGCCGCTTGATCGCGCCGCCCTTGCCCGAGGCGTCCCAGCCCTCGAAGACGACACACACCGGCGGTCCGAGCTTGCGCTCCCCGATCTGACCCCCGAGCGTCAGCCGCAGCTGCGACAGCCGCTCCCAGGCACGATCGAGCGCCCGCGCTTCCTCCCTGCGGGTCAGCGAGAGGGAGAGGTCGAGCTCGTCGAGGCGTCCCACGGCCCCGATCCTCTCATCTCAGTACGGATCCGGGATCTGCTGGCCGGGGGGCTCGGGCTTGTCGCTGAGCACGTTGAGCGCTATCGGGAAGGCGGCCGCGGCGAGGAAGACCAGGAGGATCCCCACCGCCACGAGCCACCGCGAGCGGCTCAGGTGGCCGATGATGCCGACCAGAAAGCCGACCATCATCAGGGACACGTAGGGGCCCACGGACTCAGGGAGGATCCCTGCAACCGGCATGGCGGCATTATCATCGGCCGGGTGTCCGCAACACCACAGCCCAGCTCCGTGGCCGAGGTCAAGGAGGCGCTGGGACGGGTCGGCTACCTGGCCGACGAGCCCGCGGCGCTGGTCGCCTACCTCGCGCAGCAGCTCGGAAAGCCCGTGCTGGTGGAAGGGCCGGCGGGCGTCGGAAAGACCGAGCTTGCGAAGGCGATCTCTCGGGCCACCGAGCGCCCGCTGATCCGCCTGCAGTGCTACGAGGGCCTCGACGAGGCCAAGGCGCTTTACGAGTGGAACTACCGCAAGCAGCTGCTGCGGATCCAGGCCGAGTCTGAAACCGAGGCCGAAAGAGCCAGCTGGGAGGCAGTACATGGCGACATCTTTTCCGAGGAGTTCCTGCTCACCAGGCCGCTGTTGAAGGCGATCGCCACCACCGAGCCGGTGGTGCTGCTGATCGACGAGATCGACAAGACCGACCAGGAGTTCGAGGCGATGCTGCTCGAGGTCCTGTCGGACTTCCAGATCTCGATCCCCGAGCTGGGCGTGATCGAGGCGCGCACCCACCCGATCGTGGTGCTGACCTCGAACAACTCCCGCGAGCTGACCGAGGCGCTGAAGCGACGCTGCCTCTACCTGTGGCTCGACTACCCGGAGGTCGAGCGCGAGATGGAGATCGTTCGCCTGCACTCCCCTGAGCTCGACGAGCGGCTCGCCCGGCGACTGGTGGAGGTGGTCCACATGGTGCGCCAGCTCGACCTCAAGAAGCCGCCCTCGATCGCCGAGTCGATCGACTGGGCGCGCGCCCTGCTGCTGCTGGGCGCGGACGACCTGGACGCCTCGGTGTTCGAGCGCACCATGAGCATCATCGTCAAGCACCGAACGGACATGGACCTGGTGGCCGAGCGGGTCGGGATGAAGCTCGGCGGGTCCCAGCTGGATGTCGAGGCCGCAGGCTGAGGGCCTGCCCTCCGGCCTCGCGCCGCGAGTCGTAGCGTTCTGCGACGAGCTGCGCCGCGAGGGCCTTGCGGTGGGAAGCTCGGAGATCCTGGATGCCTTCGCGGCGCTCGAAACGGTGCCGTGGCAGCGAGAGGATGACTTCCGCGAGGCCCTGGCCGCCACCGTCGCCAAGTCCCAGGAGGACCGCCGCGTCTTCGAGCTGCTCTTCGACCGCTTCTTCTTCCGGACCACGGAGCAAGAGGCGCTCGGGCGCGGCATCGGCGAGGGTCACCGCTACGAGGGCGGTGAGCGCCTGGAGCTCGACGAGCTTCGTGAGGCGGTTCGGCAGGCGATCGCGGCGGGGCGTGATGGCGAGATGCGCGACCTGGCGCGGCTCGCGATCGCCGCGTTCGGCCGCCCCGGCGAGGGCTCGGGCGTGATCGGGGTGGACGTCCAGCGCATCCGGCGCACCCTCGGCCTCCAGGCGCAGGGGGGCAGGCCCGAGGGGGAGGAGCCTTCGCTCGACCGCGAGCAGATCAACCGCTTCGAACGCCACCTGCGCCGCGAGCTCGAGCGGGCGCTGATCGAGCGCACGGAGAAGCTGCCGCCCGCCCGCCCGCTCGCGGACCTCGACCGGGCGCTCCCCACGAGCCCCTCGCAGGACCTGGCCGCCGTGCATCGGGCGGTCGCGCAGCTGAAACGGCGGCTGGCGACGCTCGGCCACGAGCGCCGCGGCCGCCGCCGCGGCGCCGCCGTCGACATGCGTCGCACGATGCGTGCCTCGCTCGAGACAGGTGGAGTCCCCTTGCGGCTCAAGTACCGCCCGCGGCATCCTCGGCGCCCCGAGATCTACGTGCTCTGCGACGTCTCGACCTCCGTCACCTCGGCGAGCGTCTTCTTCCTCTCGGTGCTGCATGCGCTGCACGACTCGTTCCGCAAGCTGAGGAGCTTCGTCTTCATAGAGCGGATCTCCGAGATCACGGACGTCTTCGAGCGCGAGCGGGATTTCCGCACGATCTCGGACCGGATCAGCCGCCAGGGCGGCGTCGCGGACGTCTCGGGCTACACCGACTACGGGCGCGTCTGGCTCGAGTTCCTGGAGCAGATCGTGGACGATCTCGGCCCGCGCTCGACGGTGATCGTGCTCGGCGATGCCCGCACCAACGGCCGCGAGCCCCACGCCCAGGTGTTCGCGAGCGTCTGCGAGCGCGCCGGGCGCACCTTCTGGCTCAACCCGGAGCCCCGCCTGTATTGGAACTACGGCGACTCGGTGATGGCGGCCTATGAGCGCCACTGCACGGCCGCCTTCGAGTGCTGGACCACCCGCCACCTCGAGGGCTTCGTGAACGTGGTGGCGGGTGGCGCGCCGCTGGAGTGATCAGGCCCACTAGACTTCGAGCGGCAACGAACCAGGGGAGCTCGCGGGCTAGCGGGCTGAGATAGCGCCTCTGGCAGCAGACCTCCCGGCGCCGACCCTTCGAACCTGTCGCGGTAATGCGCGCGGAGGGAGCATGCGAACGACTTCCGAGGCTCCCGTAGCGGAGCCTCATCCAGTTTCGAGGGCCGCCGCCCCGGCGGCAGGCGGGAGCAATGCGCGCGCAGGTGCCGAGCAGACGCCGTCGCGCGCCTCCGGCGCCGCGGTCGCGATCAAGGGCCTGGAGCACGCCTTCGGCGCGCTACGGGTGATCGAGCGCCTGGACCTGGCCCTTGGCGCCGGCGAGGTGCTCGGCATCGTCGGCCCCTCGGGCTGCGGCAAGTCGACGCTGCTGGAGCTCGTCGGCGGCCTGCGCGCCCCCCGCTCCGGCACGATCGAGGTCGAGGCAGCCGACTCGCCCGCGGGGCGCCTGGCCCACTGCGCCTACATGCCCCAGCGCGACCTTCTGCTGCCCTGGCTTCAGGCGATCGACAACGCGGCGCTGGCGCTGCGGAACCGGGGCGCGTCGCGCGCTGAGGCACGCCGGCTGGCACACCCGCTGTTCGAGCGCTTCGGGCTGGCGGGCTTTGAGCGCTCGCGCCCAGCCGAGCTCTCCGGCGGCATGCGGCAGCGAATCGCCTTCCTGCGCACCCTGCTGGCCGGCAAGCCAGTGCTGCTGCTCGACGAGCCCTTCGCGTCGCTGGACGCGATCACCCGCGCGGAGATGCAGGAGTGGCTGGCGAAGGCGCTGGCCACCGAGTCACGCACGGTGATCCTGGTCAGCCATGACGTCGAGGAGGCGCTCTATCTGTCCGACCGCGTGACGGTGCTCTCCGCCCGCCCGGCAAGCTCGCTCGCCGAGCTGGCCGCGCCGGAGCCCCGAGCCCTGCCCCGCCTGGACGCCGTCACCTCCCAGGGCTTCATGTCGGCGCGCGAGCGCGCCCTGGCGGCGCTGAGCGGGGGAGCGCGATGAAGCGCTGGCTGCCGCCGCTGGCGATCGTCGTCGCCTTGTTCGGCATCTGGGAGCTGGCGGCGCGCCTCGAGGTGATCGCCGACGCGCTCAAGCTCGAGCCCTTCCTGGTCCCCTCCCCGACCGAGATAGCCGAGGCGCTCTGGCAGGACAGGGAGCTCCTGGCCGAGAACGCCTGGGTCACCGTTCAGGAGGTGCTCGCCGGCTTTGCGCTCTCCGTGATCGCCGGCGTCGGCTTCGCGGTCGTCCTGCACCTGTCGCCAACCTTGCGACGCGCCTTCTACCCTCTGCTCGTCGCTTCCCAGACGGTGCCGATCGTCGTCGTCGCCCCTATCCTGGTCGTCTGGCTTGGCTTCGGAATCGGCCCGAAGCTGGCGATCATCGCGCTGATCTGCTTCTTCCCGATCACCGTCAACACCCTGGACGGCCTCGGCTCGGTCGACCCTGACCTGGTCAAGATGATGCGCACCCTGGACTCAAGCCGCTGGCAGACACTTCGCCGGATCGAGGGACCCACCGCCCTCCCCTACTTCTTCAGCGGCGCAAAGATCGCCGTCGCCGTCGCCGTGATCGGCGCGGTATTCGGCGAGTGGGCCGGCTCCAGCTCGGGCCTCGGGCACCTGATCCAGCAGGCCTCGGCCCAGCTCCAGACGTCGCGAACCTTTGCCGCCGTCGTGGTGCTCTCGGCGATCGCAATCGCGCTGTTCGCGGCGCTCGCGGCGCTCGAGCGAAGGGTCGCCTGGTGGGGGCCGAACGGGACCAGAAGTTGAGCCAGACACCGGAGGAGGATCGTTGAGCAAGCTACCCACGAAGGCGCTCACCACCGCGGCACTCGCGCTGGCGCTATCCCTTGCGGCGCTGGCCGCCGGCTGCGGCGAGAAGTCGGAGGACGTCGCCCCTGGCAGCCCGGAGCGCTTCGACGTAGCGCTCGACTTCTACGTGAACGCCGACCACGCGGGGCTTTACGTGGCGATCGAGCGCGGCTACTTCCGCGACGCCGGCCTCGACGTCCAGCCGCGTGTCCCATCGGACCCCTCGGCGCCGATCAAGGAGGTCGCGGCCGGCCGGGTCGACCTGGCGATCTCATACGAGCCCGAGGTGCTCCTGGCGCGCGACCAGGGCCTGCCGGTGAAGGCCGTGGCCGCTGTCGTACCGACGCCGCTGACCTCCCTGATCTGGCTCCAGGGCTCCGGGATACGCAAGGTCAAGGACCTGCGCGGCAAGACGGTGGCCACGGCCGGCATCCCCTACCAGGACGCCTACCTGGGCACGATCCTCGAGCGCTCCGGCCTCACCACCGACGACGTCGACGTGGTCAACGTCCAGCAGGGGCTCTTGCCGGCCCTCCTCTCCGGCCGAGCCGACGCGATGCTCGGGGGCTTCCTGAACGTCGAGGGCGTGGATCTGAGGCTGCGTGGCAAGGATCCGACCGTGATCCCGGTCGACAAGCTCGGCATCCCCACCTACGAGGAGCTGGTGCTGGTCGCCAACTCGGATCGCCTCGAGGACGAGAAGCAGAACATCCGGCTGTTCATCGCGGCGCTGGAGCGCGGCACGAAGGCGGCCGCTGCCGACCCGGCCGCGGCGACCGAGGCGGTGCTCGACGCCGGCGAGGGCCTGAGCCCCAAGTTCACCGCCGCCGAGGTGCGAAGGACGCTCCCCCTGCTGCTGCCGAAGGGCGACGGGCAGCCCTACGGCCAGATGGACCCGAAGCAATGGCAGCGGTTTGCGCAGTTCTTCGCGGACCACGGCCTGATCGAGGCCCTGCCCAGCACCGGCGACGTGCTGACCAACGAGCTGCTGCCGGGCAATGTGCCTGAGTGACTGAATCACTCCACCGGAAGCCTCGCCTGCGGCTGCGTTTCCGGCGGGCTAGGGCCCTGACCTTACCCGGCAGGCCCTGCGTATCTATCGCGTTAAGCCGCTAGGCGCAGGGGCGGCCCCGCGGCGATCCGCTTGTGGAAGGCGGCCAGGATCAGGGAGCCGGCGAGGCCGCGATAGGGCGCGTACGGGGCGAAGAACTCCTCCACCTCGCCCACGGTGGCGCGGCGGCCGAGCCCGGCCAGTCGCCCCACGAGCTTGATGAAGTCGAGGTCGCCGGCGGGCAGGGAGTCCGGCTCGCCGCGACCGTAGAGGCCCAGGCACTGGATCGTCCAGGGGCCGATCTCGCGGATCGCCAGCAGGCGCCGGTCGCCGGCGGGGGCGGCGGGATCGACCCGGCCCTTGGCAACCTCCCGCGCGGCGCGGATCAGGGCCAGCGCCCGGGCCGGCGCCAGGTCCATCGCGGCGAGCTCGGCCGGAGCGCATCCGGCGACGAGCTCAGGCGTCGGCACGTCCCGTAGCTCCGCCGCCGTCAGGCCCCTTCGCCCGCCACCCCCAGCGAAACACCATGCGGCGCTGGATCTGCGCCGCCCGCGAGGATTCGATCAGCTGCTTGGTGACCGCCCAGGCGAGCGCCTCCCACGGCCAGGGACGCCGCCTGGGCCTGTGCCAGGGACGCCGCCTGATCGCCAGGCCAAGCAGCTGGTCCGACCGAAAGCGGTCATACAGCGGGCGATAGTCGTCGTCGACGCCCAGCGCGAAGCGCATGCGCTCGATCGCCACCCGCCGGCACTCGACCGACCCGCCCTCCGCCCGTAGGCGCACCTGCCCGTCGCGCCGCTGGGCGGCGCGCACCACGACCGGAACGCCCTCCACGTGGAGGAGGCGGGTGACGACCCCGCGGCGGACGCGCATCACGGCATCTCCCCCACCGCTCGCCGGGAGCCGGTACGGCCACGAGGGGCGGACCTCGACCTCGAGGCCGGCGCCCGCGGGCGCCCGCGGCGCACCCCCGCTCATCGGGCTAGCGATCGCCGAGGATGTGGACGTCGACCATGAAGGACCGGCTGGCGAGAATCCTCGGCGGATCCTGGCGGCGGCGAAGCCCCCGCCGCGAGCGTTGCCGGCGCGAGGGGCCAGTCGAGCGCACGGCGCGCACCGCGGCAACCGTGGCCGCGCCCGCCACCAGGCCGCCGGCGGCGGCGATCGCGGCGGTCCTCATCTCGCCCCGCCAGGCCTCGATCTCGGCCCGGCGCGACGGCTCGGGGAGGCGGGTCGGCTCCTCGACCGCCTCGCCCTCGTCCGCGGCCGGCTCCTCGACCGCCTCCGCCTCGAGCACCACTTCCTGCGGCATGGCCGCCAGTCTATAGGTGGGTTCCCGCGTCAACCGGCTGGGCGCGGGTGGCGATGAGCGCCACATTTTCGCTCTTTGCGAAAGCTCCGGTGGGGTCAGAGCGGCAGCTCGTAGAGCCGGTAGCGCTTCACCACCTCGCCGCCCATTCCCTCCATGGCGCGGTTCATCGGCTCGTTGACCTCGAGGATCCAGCCCATCTCGCCCCAGAGCTGGCCCGCCACCGGCGCGGTCTCGATGTGGCGCACGTAGAGCGCGGCGGCGACGCCCAGGTGCTGGTACTGGGGCTTGACGCCGAGCGCGAGCACCCGAACGCGGTCGATCTTGCCCCTTCCGGTGAGGAAGCGCCACCAGCCAAGCGGCAGCAGACGGCCGTTCATCCTGGCCAGCACCTGGTTGATGTCCGGCAACGTCAGCGCGGCGCCCACGACTTCGCCGTCGCGCTCGGCGATCATCGCCCAGTTGGGGTCCAGGATCGGCTTCACGTTCTTGGCCTGGAAGCGGACCTCCTCCTCGGTGATCGGCACGAAGCCCCAGTTGGTCCCCCAGGCCTCGTTGTAGACGTCCATGAAGCGGGCGATCTCGGCGTTCAGGTCGCGTTTTTTCATCTGGCGGATCACGACGCCGTGCTCCGTGGCCGCCGCCTTCGCCGCCTGGTGGATGAAATCGTGGAACTGGTCGCCCTGCTTCAGCTCCCCCATCGCCAGGCGCCAGATCAGGAGGTCCATGGCCTTGGTCATGCCCAGTCCCTCCAGCAGCTCCCGGTAGTAGGGGGGGTGCCAGGGCTCGAGGATCAGCGGCTCCAGGTCGTGGCCCTCGACCAGCAGGCCGCACTCGTCGTTGGTGGTGAAGTCCATCGGGCCGAGCATTCGATCTCGCCCGCGGGCGCGTACCCATGCCGTCGCGGCCTCGACCAGGGCGCGAGCCACCGCGGGGTCGTTCTCCGACTCGAAGAACCCGAACATGCCGTCGTTGCCACCCTGGAACTGGGTCCAGCGCTCGTCAACGTGAGCGCTGATGCGGCCGACGAGGGCGCCGTCGCGCTCACACAGAAAGTACTCGCCCTCGGCGTGCTCGAAGAACGGGTTCTTGGCGCGGTCCAGGAACCGCCGCCGCTCCGAGATCAGCGGTGGCACCCAGGGCGTGCCGCGATGCAGCCGGAAGGGCAGCTTGATGAAGGCGGTCAGGTCGCGGCGGCCTTGCACGGGGCGAACTTCGAGCGCGGCCATTCGGGCGTCACTCTAGTGCGGAGTCTCACGACGTGAGAGGCCCCACAGGGCACGAGCATGGAAGACTCTTGACCATGAGCGAGGCGACTCGCGCGTTCGCCGACGTCTTCGAGAAGGCGCGCAGCCACGACCGCAAGGAGCAGCTCGAGGCCGCGAAGGAGGCCGACCTCCTCCCCTACTTCCGGCTGCTCACCTCGGAGGCCGGCCCCCTGGTCGAGATGGAGGGCCGCGAGACGATCATGCTCGGCTCCAACAACTACCTGGGCCTGACCGGCGATCCGAGGGTGAAGGCGGCCGCGAGGGAGGCGCTGGACCGCTACGGCACCGCGCTCACCGGGTCGCGCCTCTTGAACGGGACAATTCCGCTGCACGTCGAGCTCGAACGGGAGATCGCGGAGTGGATGGGAACCGAGGACGCGATCGTCTTCACCACCGGCTACCAGGCCAACCTGGGCACGATCGGGACGATCCTCGAGCCCGCCGACACCGTGATCTGCGACTCGGGGGACCACGCCTCGATCCTCGACGGCTGCCGCCTCTCGGGGGCGAAGCTGCGCCCCTTCCGGCACAACCAGATGGACAAGCTCGAGAAGATGCTCGAGCGCGCCGGGGCCGGCGGGGGAGGCGCCCTCGTGGTCGTGGACGGGGTCTTCTCGATGGAGGGAGACATCTGCCCGCTGCCGGAGATCGTCGAGCGGACGGAGCGCCACGGCGCCCGGCTGATGGTGGACGAGGCGCACGCCGTGGGCGTCTTGGGCCAGCGTGGCGCCGGCGTCTGCGAGCTGTACGGGCTCGAGGATCGTGTCGACCTGCGGATGGGCACCTTCTCGAAGAGCCTCGCCTCCTGCGGCGGCTTCGTCGCGGGCCCGGGCGACGTGATCGAGTACCTGCGGATCTCCGCGCGGGCCTTCGTGTTCACCGCGGCGGCGGTCCCCGCTTCGCTCGGGGCGGCGCTGGAGGCGATCCGGATCTGCCGGCGCGAGGGGCGTCCGCTGTTCTCGCGGCTGCTCGACAACGCCGCCTACCTGCGGAAGGGACTTGGCGAGCTGGGCCTGGTGGTGGTGGAGCCCGGCAGGCTCCCGGACGGGTCGCCGGCCATCACCCCGGTCGTCCCGGTCGTGGTCGGCGACGACTGGCAGGCGGTGCTGCTATGGAAGGCGCTGTTCGAGGCCGGCGTCTACACCAATGTCGCGCTCTACCCCGCCGTCCCGCCGGGTGGGGCGCTGCTTCGCACCAGCCTGATGGCCACCCACGAGCGCGGCCACATCGATCGGGCGCTAGAGATCTTCCAGAAGGTGATCGCCGACTTCCCCGAGCTGCCCCGCTCGAATTAGACAGCTTGGAGTCGCCGAAGGCAGCGCTTTTGCCTCCCCCGTTATGGGTAGTTTCTCCTTGTCCAATTTCGGACAAGCCGTGTGAGGGCAAGAAAAGGTTGCTCTTAGCGAACGATCAGGCCCACCAAAGCGGGTTCTCGATTGACGCCCCCCGACGGTCTGACTAGTTTCCCGCCCACGCCGGATGCGCCTCGGGGCAGGAGGCCACCGGAACGGAAAAGGGTTTCGTTCCGATAGATCCAGCCTCGTTCGTTTGGCTGGAGGAGCGCCCAGATTGGATTCTCGTTGATGCTCGGGAAGGAGCGATGATGTCAGCTGCCTCAACGGTCGTAGCCGCGCCACAACACATGGAGGCCCTCGCCCACGCCAACCGCGTGCGACTCGCTCGGGCCTCGCTCAAGCGCGCCATCCTGGCCGGGCAGGCCGATGTGGTTGAGGTGGTTCGCAGTTGCCCGTGGGAGGTCGACACCATGACCGTGGGCGAGCTCCTGCGCAGCCAACGCCGCTGGGGCCGCGCCCGCGCCCGCAAGTTCCTCTCGTCCCTGGCGCTCAACGAGAATCGCGAGATGGGACGGCTCACCGAGCGCCAGCGCGGCGTGCTGGCCGGAGAGCTCGAGGCCAAGGCAAAGCCCCCGCGCTGAGAAGCGCGCGGCCGCCACGCCGGGCGGCTCAGCGCAGCTTGAAGGCCTGACCGGAACGGCGCCTGAAGGCGCGGGTCAGGCCCCAGGCGGCAAGAGCGAAGACGGCGAGCGCGGCGGCGAGCGCCAGCGGGAGCCATATCGAGCCCCCGGTGAGGAAGGCGAGCGCCGCGAGCACGGCGATCGCGGGTGCGCCGGAGAGCACCAGGGTGTGCGAGCGGTAGCCGGCGAAGTGCTCTCGGATCGACAGCTCGAGCCCCGCGAGAGTCCCGAGCACGAGCCCCACCCCGATCATCACCGCCCCCTGCGCGTCCTGGACGATCAGCCCGCCGACGAGCATCACGATCGCGACCAAGACGACCAGCTCGACCAGCGGGAACGAGCCCCAGGGCGCGGGCGGGCGGTCGTCGAGCTCGCGCGCGCGACGCCTCCGGGGAGCCGACGGCGTCCTCGCCTCAGGCGGCTCCGCCGACGGGGGATTCGCCGGGGCAGGGCGCGGACGGCGCTTGCGGCGCTTTTTACTCATCGGCCCCGAAAACCAAGCAGGTCGGCTGACGCAGATCGATCGGCGCAGCGAGCGTAGTAGAAACCTACGTGAGCGAGACGATCGATTGAGGAAGCCGCAACGTGTCCCGCTTCGCGAGCCACGTGCAGGTTTGCAGGGGCCGAAGCCCCTTGGCTAACGGACAGCCGGAGGAGAGCTTTACCCGCCACCACCCCATCAGCATCCCGAGGATGCCCAAGCGAGGGCGCGAGTGCCAGTGCCGGCAGCCGGTTTCCCCGACGTCCTCGTTGGACACCCGGATCCACCGGTAGCGGTCGGGCTCGGCGATCATCGCCTCGACCAAGCCACGATTCTGCTCCTCGATCTCGCCGCGGCGACCGAGCTCCGCCCGTGCCTCGTGCAGCCTGGCGGCCAGCGCGTCGCGCACCCGCTCCAAGTCGGCTATCCCAAGCACCCGAGGCCCGCCGACAGCGCCGACCGCCCACTCGATCCCCTGGCGCGGGAAGGCGGACGCGAACAGCTCGCCGAGCTGCCTCTCCAGCAGGGCGATCTGCCGGCGAAGGTCGTGGCGGGCAGGGCGCTCGGTGAGCGCGTCGACCTGTCCCGTGCCAACGCCGAACGCCACCTCCAGGGCATCCACGGGCTGAAGCGACGAATCGCCCGCCTCGGTCTCCAGCACCTGCTCGGGCACGAGGGTCTCCGTTCGCCGGAATCTACGTCCCCCGCATTGTATCCCTGTGGCGGCCAGCTGACAGCCTCCCAACGCGTGGACCAGCGAGGGGTCCTCAGCGGAGTGACCGCTAGCTCCGGATCACGTCGGCCGCCAGCCAGATCGCCTCCTCGACGGCGACGTCGGGCACGCCCTTCACCTGCACGGCGCAGACGAGCATGCTCGCCGTGCGCGGCGTGACGCCGCGCCCGGTGGCGGTCGCCCCGAACAGCAATGAAAGCGGCCTGGCCTCGTCGGCGATCACCAGAGTTCCCGGAGGCAGCTCGCCTGGACGTCCCTCCAGGCCTTCGCCGGCCTCGGTGGGCCGGATCCCCGGCCGGCCCTCCACGTGCCCGGCGTCGAACGCGCGCAGGGCCACCCCCGACTCGATGATCGCGATCGTGAGCGCGTCGTCGAGCAGGCTCCTGCTGATGAAGCCACCGCGCTGCATGCGCTCGAGCGCGATCGCCTCCACCGGCGTGGGCTGCTGGTCGGGGTCGAGCCCGATGTGGCGGAAGAAGACGCGGTAGGCCCAGGGGATGGGCTGATGGCGCAGGTGGATCGCCTGCGGGCCGGAGAACCTGTTCGAGAGCACCGCCAGACGCCTCTTCACCTGACGTGGAGCGCGACCAGAGCCGTGCTCGATCAGGAGGTGGCGCAGCCCGAGGCCTGGAAACTCCTCCCGCAGCCCCGGCGCGACCCAGCCCGCCTCGGGGACGGCCTCCCCGCCCATCAGCGGTCCTGGCGGGCCCGCTGGCGGGAGTGGCGGAGCAGCCGCTGGACGTCCCCGGTGAGCCGCGGCTCCGAGAGCTCCTCGGTGCCGACCTTCGCGAAATCGAGGATGCCGCCCGGGTAGGCGAAGGCCACGGTCGGACATCCGCCCACCAGGTAGACGTCGCTGACGGCGCCGTCGCGGTCGTAGCCCACCGGGATCCTCCAGCCCCGCTCCTCGACGATCCGGCGCACGTCGGCGGGATCGTCTCGGATGCCGATCGAGAGGAAGTTCACGCGCCCACGGTACCGAGAGGCGACCCGGTCGATCGCATCCTGGGTGGGCAGGCAGTCGGCGCCGCGGGTGAACCAGAACGAGATCACCAGCGGGCGGTCGAACAGGTCGCAGACGCGGATCGCGCCCGGCGCGTCGATCTCGCATGCCGGGTCGCGCCGAGCCTCGTCGGGGCAGGGATTCTCCGAGGTGGAGCAGTCGTCCTGGTTGATGTTCGCGTCCTTGTCCAGGGGCCCCGAGCGGGCGTCCGGAACGGCGAACTCGGGCAACGCCATGCCGCGTTCGTCCCCGCCCGTTCCCAGGGTCCCGCCTCCCTCGGTCCGGATGGTGTTCAGGGTGGCGACGACGATCAGCACCAAGAAGGCGATCCCGACGAAGGTCGAGTAGCGCCTCCCCGGTCGCGGGCGAGGCGGCTTCGCGTCGTCAGTGCTCACCGGGCATCGGCGGGTGCCGGGCGCCCGCGGCGGCGCAGCCGCCCCGCCAGCGCCGCGAGCGGCTCGAAGCCGCCCTCGGACCAGACCAGGGCGGCAGGCAGCACCACCAGCACGCCGACCAGGGCCACGCCGAGGTCGAAGACCGTCACCAGCCCGAAGTCGCGCAGCATGCGGATGTCGGTGAACACCAGCACGGCGAAGCCGGCGATCGCCGTGACCCCGGATGCCAGCACCGCCGCCCCGGTGCCCGAGTACGCCCGGCGAAGGGCCTCCCCCATGGTGCCGCCGCGCCGGCGCTCCTCGTGGTAGCGGGCCGAGAGCAGGATGCTGAACTCGGTCGCGATCGCGACCACCAGCGCGCCAAGCGTCGCCGACATCGGGTTCAGCGGGACGCCGGCCACCCAGAGCACCAGGGAGGACCAGCCGGTCGCAAGCACGATCGGGATCAGCGGCACCAGCACCCTGCTGGCCGAGCGATATGCGGCCACCAGGACGAGCGCCACCGCCAAGAGGCTCGCGATCGTCACCAGGTAGCGACTCCCGGAGAGCGCCGAGTTGGCGTCGGCGGCCAGCACGGGCAGACCCAGGACCTGGGCCTCCACCCCCGGCGGCGGGTCGTCGCCGGTCCCCGGCGGGTCGACCTGGGCCCGGATGTCGTCGATCAGCTCCTTCTGCTGGTCGAACGGCATCACCTTGATCCCGAAGGTGATCACGCCGGTGTCGCCGAGCTTGCCGCTGGACGGGTCGGTGGTGACCAGCGCCTGAGCCACGTAGGGAGGAAGCAGCTCGAGGCTCGCCCTGATCCGGCGCCGGCTCGGAGTGTCCTGCCCGCCCGCGTAGAGGAAGTCGGGGAGCGAGATCTCGGGGCAGATCTCGGCCTGCTGGTCCCTGCATGACGCTTGCTGACGGTCGAACCCGTGGCGCGCCAGCACGCGCCGTTCGTAGTCGCGCATCCAACGGATCACGGCGGGATCCGTCAGGTCGGGAGCCGTCACCGTGACGTAGGTGAGTCCCGAGATGCCCGTGGCCTGCTCGAGCTCGTCGACGTTCTGAAGCGCGGGCAGGTCGTGCGGCACGAGCTCACGGATGTCCGAGATCACCGGTATTCGTGTCCCAACGCCCCAGCCGATGATCGCCACGAGGGCGGCCACCGCGAGAACCCTGCCCGGCGCCGCGATCGAGAATGCGAGCGCCCGCCCGCCCGCCGCCCGCGCGCGGGAGCCGAGGGGCGCGCCCGCGGCGCGCAGAGGGGCGCCGGCGCGCCCTACCGCGGCGCGCCCCCGAGCGACCAGGACCCGCGGTCGACTCCGCGCCCTTCCCGCGTCCGTGCGGGACCCACGGTCAGCCGTGGACGGCCTCAGCAGGGAGAGGCTGGAGAGGCCCACCGTGAGCGCCAGCGCGAAGGCGACCACGAGCCCGAGCACGAGGAGGAGCGCGAAGCCGCGAACCATCGGGATCGGCGACAGCACCAGCACGGCGAAGCCCGCCACGGTGGCGAGGAGGGCCGTCCCGATCACCGGGCCCCCTCTGGCGGCGGCCTCCACCGCCGCTCGGGGCGGCGAGGAGCCCGAGCGCACCGCCTCTGCGAAGCGGGCCTGGAATTGGATCGCGTAGTCCACGGAGAGGCCGATCAGCACCGGCAGCACCGCGATGGAGGCCATGGTCAGCGAGCCCCCGATCAGCGACAGGAAGCCGAACACGAGGCCGGCTGTGCCGATCGCGATCCCGAGCGGCAGGAGCCTCAGCGGAGTCCGGAAGACGACCGCGAGGGTGATGACCATCGCCGCCAGGGCGGCGGCCAGGAGGACGAAGATCTGGGTGGAGAGCTCCTCCGCCAGCCCCTCGAACACCACCGGCACGCCGCTGACCACGTAGCTCGGCTGAGTGCCGGACGACCCCTTCCGGAGGCGAAAGCTCGGGTCGGCCACCGCGTCCCGGAAGAGCGAGAGTGCCTCGCGGCGCTCGGACTCGCTCAAGTCCGGTCGCAGGCGAACCGAGATCAGGGCCGAGTCGGAGCTGGGGACGATCGCCGAGAACCGTGCCTTCGGGACGCAACCGGAGAACCGCTGGTCGCAGATCACCGACGAGACGAAGCCCGGGTCGGTGAGCTGCGGCAGGCCCGTCAGGCCGTACTCGCGCAGCGAGGGCTCCGAGCCTGCTCTCTGGAACCGGAACAGCACCTGCTGGGCCGCCGCGAGCGCCAGCCTGCTGCTGCTCGGCTAGCGGAGAGCCCGGCCCTCTTCGCCTGGTCTGGCCGCCTGGAGCGCCGCCTGTTGCGAGCGCGCCAGGCCGCTCCGCGCTGCTGCTGGAGTAGAGCTCGGTCGCCTGGATCGCGAACTGGTTGAGGAAGGTCGCCGGGCCGAAGACGACGGCGCTCGGGTCGAGCCGCGAGATGGCCGCGCAGGCCGGAGGCGCGGGCTGGCCGCTGGTCACCTCTCCACCGCTCGCCTTGCCGGAGAGGCAGCTCTCCAGAGCCAGCAGGCGCGCGAGGTTCTCGGTGCGCAGGAGCTGGCGCAGGTCGCCCTTGACCAAGACCTCGACCGGCTCGTCCCCGAAGTCCTCGTAGAACCTCTGCGTCGCCGCGTAGGTGCCGGACCCGCGGTCGACCAGCGAGTCGGGGTCGCGGTCGGCTTGGAGGCGAAGCGCGGCGACCGCCCCGATCAGGGTGAGCAGGACCGCCACGAAGATCACCGGCGTTGGCCGCTCGACCGCGCGCCCGGCAATCCGTGCCAACACGTTCCTCATCGGGGCAAGGTTAGGGACCTGGTTGGCGCTAGCGACGCGGTCGCGGACGTATGCAAGGTGGGTCGCCTGGGCTAGCGACGAAGTCGCGGTGCACGGCGGCTGGGCCTGCCGGGTCAGGCTGGGACCCTAGCCCGGTGGCAACGGAGCCGAAGGCGAGGCTGCCGCCGGAGTTATTTATGTCAGTCCATTGCCAGGGGGCCGACGGTCTCCGCGTTGAGGAACTGAGCCACGAACTCGTTGTCGGAGTTGAACAGCTCGTCCGCCGGGCCGCTCTCGACGATCCGGCCCTTCCAGAGCACGGCCAGGAAGTCGGCGATCCGGCGCGCGGTGCCGAGGTCGTGGCTGATGACGAGATAACAGCCGCCGGCCTCCGCGTGGACCTCGCGGATCAACTCGCAGAGCAGTGCCGTGCGAACCGGGTCGAGGCCGGAGTCGGGCTCGTCGAACATGACGATGTCCGGGTCGAGCACCAGCGCCCGGGCGAACCCGGCCCGCTTGCGCATCCCGCCGGACAGCTCGTTCGGCATCTTGTGGATGGCTTCGGCGAGCCCGACCTCGCGAAGTCGCCGGTTGACGATCTCGCCGATCTCATCCTCCGACTTGTCGGTGTGCTGGCGCAGGGGGAAGGCGGTGTTGTCGAACACGTCCATGGAGCCGAACAGCGCCCCGTCCTGGAACAGCAGGCCGAACTTCTTGCGCATCTCGAACAGCTCGTCGTCGGTCAGGTTCGGGACCGACTGGCCGTGCACGAGCACGTCGCCCGAGTCCGGGTACAGCAGCCCGACGATGTGCTTGATCAGCACGCTCTTGCCGGTGCCCGAGGGCCCCAGGACCATGGAGATCTGGTCGTTGGGGAGGCCAAGGTTGAGGCCGTTGAGGATGCGCATGCGGCCGAACTGCTTGACGAGGTCGATCACCTCGATCGCGTCCTCGCCGCCGTGGTCGCGCTTCTCGCCGGTGTGCCAGCGATAGGGGTCGGACTCGCTCGGGTCGACCCCGGGGATCACGTAGTCCTGGTTCAGGGTTCCGAGCTCTGGCGCCGGCTCGTGGTAGGTCGACTCTTCCTCCACTCGCCGCTCCTCCACTGCCGGTTCCTCCACGCCCAACTCCTCCAGTTCCCGCTCCTCGCGGGTCGGGCCCGTGATCTCGTCAGCCATCTCTGCCGTTCATCCTCCTCCGTGCGTGTTGGCGGGGGTCAGCCCCCGATCGGCGCCCTCGGGTTAGCGCCCCAGAAAACCAGGGTTCCCATCATCCCGATCACGTGCACCAGGACGATGTTCAAGACCATCGACTTGGCGGTCGCGGTGCCCACCCCGACCGGGCCGCCGGAGGCGGTGTAGCCGTAGTAGCAGCCCACCAAGACGATCGCGGTGGCCATGAACATTGCCTTGATCAGGCTGAATAAGAGGTCGGGCGGGTTTTGGAACATCCAGAAGATCAGGAAGTAGCCGCCCGAGGAAACGTCGCCGATCTGCTGCACGACCGCCAGGTAGGAGGCGAAGTAGCCGATCCCGATCGCGGTCAAGTACATGAACGGGAGGGTCAGCCAGGCGCCCAGGAGCCGGGTCGCGGCCAGGAAGGTCATCGGCGGCACCCCCATCACCTCGAGCGCGTCGATCTCGTCGGAGATCCGCATCGCGCCCAGCTCGGCGACGATCCCGGTGCCCACCTTGGCCGCCATCATGTAGCCGAAGGCGTAGGGGATCACCTCGCGCAGATCGCACCAGGCGGCGAACACCCCCGCGTAGGAGGGAGCGCCCAGGGAGCGGTTGAAGTAGGCGCCCTCGATCCCGCACTGAAGGCCGAGGATGAAGACGAGGCCCCAGATGACGATCGTCGAGCCCAGGATGAGGATCCCCGCCTGGCGCAGGGCCTCGCCGAAGAAGAGGAAGACCCGGCCCGAGTAGACGAGCCCCATGGTCTTGCCGCAAAAGGCGGCGATCTCGCCGAGCGAGGAGAGCCACTCGCGGGGAACCGCCAGCCAGCCGCCCATCTAGCGCCTCCGCCTCACTTCGGCACCTGGAGCTCGGGGTGGGTGGCGAGCAGGGTCTGGGTGAAGACGTAGTTGAACGCGAACACGCCCAGGAAGGCGATCACCACCGCCTCGTTGACCGCCCGCCCCACCCCGGCGGCGCCCCCGGAGGCGTTCATGCCCTTGTAGGAGCAGACGATCGCGATGATCGCCCCGAACAGGGTCGTCTTCAGGATCGAGCCCCAGAGCTCGGTCACCGAGGCGTTGGTGAGCAGGGTGGCGAAGAAGCCGCCGAGGGGGGCGTGGTAGGCGAGGGTGGCGAAGACGCCGCCGGCGATCCCGAAGAGGAGCGCGTAGATGTCCAAAAGCCCCGTGATCAGCATCAAGGAGAGGAACCGGGGCACGACCAGGTTCTTGATCGGGTCGACGCCGAGCACCTGGAGGGCGTCGAGCTCCTCGCGGATCTTGCGCGCCCCCAGATCGGCGGTGATCGCCGTCCCCGCCACCCCCGCGACCACCACCGCGGTCACGAAGGGCGCGAACTCGCGGATCGAGGCCAAGACGAAGAAGCCGCCGAGCCGGTCCAGGGCGCCGAACAAGGAGGCGAAGTTGGCCGCCTGGAGGCCCGGGGCGCCGAAGCCGAAGGCCACGGTCGAGATCAGCATCGGAAACCAGCAGAGCTGGAGGGCGAAGATGAACTGGGAGATGAACTCGCCGCCGTAGGGATATGGCGGCCTGACGGTGGCCGTGATCGTCTTGCCGGTGAGGATCATCATGTTCCCCACCTGCTCGAAGAGCGACTTGGCGGGCAGGAACGCCCTATCGGCAACGGCTCGGACCATTCTCTCCTCCGCCCCCACGCAGTGGTGGGTGGCCCATGAAATGTATTCCATGCGGCCGCCCGCCGCCACCCCGAACCTGCAAAGCGGTTGCAAAGCGGCATTGGGCCGGCTGGCAGGTGGTATGTTCCCCCGCGCCTTGGGGGAGAGCGGCACAATCGCCGGAAGGCAGCGACTCCGGGGCGCGAAAGCAACGATCGCTACCGGGACGGCCGCGCTTGCCCTGACATTGGGCATCTCCGCCTGCGGCGGCGGCGGCGGGGATCAGCAGGACGTCGACGAGCCCTCCGGCAACTTCCCGGTAGAGGTGAACGCGAGCTTCCCCGACCGCCAGCAGCTGGTGGAGGCCAGCCACCTGGAGCTCGAGATCGACAACGTCGGCGACCAGACGATCCCCGACCTCGCGGTGACGATCTACACGACTCTGACGCCCGCGCCGACGGGCGAGCCGAAGGCCAGCCGCCCGTTCGCCGTTCGACTGGACCAGGAGAACCTCGCCGATCCGACCCGGCCGGTGTGGATCCTGGAGGACAATTTCCCGAAGCTGGTCACGCCCGGGGCCGACCCCGAGGGCCTCGGCCGAGCGCCGTCCGCCGGCGCCACCGCCGCCCAGACCGACACCTTCCAGTTCGGCGCCGTGCCCTCCGGGGAGAGCAAGGACATCGTCTGGCGGGTGACGCCGGTGCGACCCGGCGCCTACACCGTGCACTACGAGGTAGCCGCCGGGCTGTACGGAAACGCGAAGGCCGTGACCTCCGATGGCGGCCCGGTCAAGGGAGAGTTCCCGGTCGAGATCGAGTCCAAGCCCAAGGCGACCTGCGTCAAGGGCGCCAGCCAGGTCACGACCCGCTGCCGGAAGGCGTAGCCGCACGCGTCGCCGGTTCTCGGCGTTTTATCGTTCTTTAGGCGCCGGCAATATCGTGCGCGCCGTGCTTGGCTTCCGTCGAGGCTGGCGCCCGTTCTTGCCCCTCTTGGCCGTCGCTGTCTCGCTGTTCGCGGGCTGCGGCGGCGATGGAGCGGAGACCACCGCCAGCGCCCCGCCGGCGCCCAAGCCGAGCGACGACGGTCAAGACAAGCAGCGGCTGCCGGCTGGCGACGGGCAGGGTGGCGTGCGGCTTCGGAAGGTCGGCGACTTCGACCAGCCCCTCTATATCGTCCAGCCTCCAGGCTACGATCGCGACCTGTTCGTGGTCGAGAAGACCGGCCGGGTCCAGGTCGTGCACGACGGCGAGCGGCTGCCCGAGCCCTTCCTGGACCTGAGTGACGCGGTCTCGACGGGGGGTGAGCAAGGCCTGCTCTCGGTCGCCTTCGCACCCGACTACCAAAGCTCGGGGCTCCTGTACGTCGACTACACGGACACCGCCGGCGACACGCGGGTGGTCGAGTACCGCCGCTCCGCACAGGATCCGCTGGTTGCCGACCCGCAGAGCGCTCGCGAGGTCCTCACGGTGGACCAGCCGTATGAGAACCACAACGGCGGCCTCGTCCTGTTCGGCCCGGGTGAGACACCCAAGGGAAGCGAAGCCTCAGAGCTCCTGTACGTGGGGCTCGGAGACGGCGGCTCCGCGGATGATCCGGAGCGAAACGGGCAGGACCTCTCGACGCTGCTCGGCAAGATCCTGCGGATCGATCCGCGCCCCTCGGGCGACCGCCCCTACTCGGTCCCGGACTCCAACCCGTTCGTCGGGCGTTCGGGCGCGAGGCCGGAGATCTACTCCTACGGCCTCCGCAACCCATGGCGCTTCTCGTTCGATCGGGTGACCGGTGCGCTCGCGATCGCCGACGTGGGGCAGAACGAGATCGAGGAGGTCAGCCTGGTGGGGCGGAACCAGGGCAGCGGGGCGAACTTCGGCTGGTCGGCCTACGAGGGGTTCGACCGCTTCAACCTCGACCAGCCGTCCAGAGGCGCGCTGCCGCCGGCCCTGGCGTACGGGCACGACGCCGGGTGTTCGATCACGGGCGGCTACGTGGCACGCGATCGCAGGGTGCCCTCGCTCTACGGGCGCTACCTGTATGGGGACTATTGCGCAGGGCAACTGCGCAGCTTCACGGCCACGCCCGGACGGCGGGCCACCGACGACCGCCCGCTGGGACTCGAGGTGCCGTCGCTGAGCTCGTTCGGCGAGGACAACGCCGGCCGCCTCTACGCGACCTCGCTCGAGGGACCGGTCTACAAGCTGGTTCCGGCGGGACCCTGAGAACGGCTGTAAAGCCCCGGCGCCGACTGGTCGATGGAGATTGCGAGTGACACCCGCATGGAGTCTGGCCACAGAAGGGCACCGAGACGGGGATTGAGACGCGCGGTTGCCATCATGCTCGCGTCCTCGGTGTGCGGCTGCGTGGTCTTGGGCTACCAGGCCGCCACCGCCGCCCCGGCCGCGGCCCTCGTGCTGGACAAGGTGGGCAACTTCGCGGCCCCCGTGCACGTGGACGCCATGCCGAGATTCCCCCGGCTTCTGTTCGTGGTCGAGAAACCGGGGAGGATCGCCGTGCTCCGAGACGGGAAGAAGCTCGCCCGTCCCTTCCTGGACATCCGGGGGCGGGTCGACGACCTTGGCGAGCGCGGCTTGCTGTCGATCGCCTTCCCCGCGAACTACAAGAAGTCCCGGCGCTTCTACGTCTTCTACACCCGTCGGAATGGCGACAACCGGGTGGAGGAGTTCAAGCGCTCCCGAAAGACTCCCGCCCGTGCGGTGGCCTCGTCCGGCCGCCGGGTACTGGACATTCCACACCCGGAGACCTCCAACCACAACGGGGGACAGCTCCAGTTCGGGCCCGACGGCTATCTCTACATCGCGACGGGCGACGGGGGCAGCAACCCCGATGCCGCCGCCAACCGCAACCTGCTGCTGGGGAAGCTCTTGCGGATCCATCCCCGCAAGCGGCGCGGTCGCCCCTACACGGTGCCCTCGCGAAACCCCTATGTGGGGCGTCCCGGCCGCAACGAGATCTACAGCTACGGCCTGCGAAACCCCTGGCGGTTCTCGTTTGACTCGGCCAACGGCCGGCTCACGATCGGTGACGTGGGGGCGGGTTCGCGTGAGGAGGTCAACTACGTCACCCGGGCGACCGCCAAGCGGGGGAACTTCGGCTGGCCCAGATGGGAGGGCGACCAGCCCCACTCGGGAGACGCCGGTGACGACCCGCCCATATTCCCGACCTTCACCTATCCCCACCCCGACGGCTGCGCGGTCGTCGGCGGGTACGTGGTCCGCGACCCCAGCCTGCCGGGCCTCGCCGGCCGTTACGTCTACACGGATCTCTGCAACGGCGACATCCGCAGCTTCGTGCCCAGCCTCAGCGGGGCGAGCGACGACCGGAGCACGGGGCTGAGCATCAACTCGCCCACCTCCTTCGGCGAGGGATGCAAGGGCCGGATCTACGTGGCGTCGTTCGAGGGCGGCGTCTACCGCCTTCGAGCATCACCGTGAGTCCCGGGGGAGTCACCCTGAGGTCCCGGGAACCCGCCGGCTGAGCCGACGCGGCCGAGCGCTACGCTGCTGCGGTGCGCGGCAGGATCATCTGGGTGGGCGCGTCGCTCACGGCCCTCGCGCTGACGGCCCTTGCCCTGGCGTTGACGGCGATGGCCGGGGCGGGACCCGGGACGCGCGCCCACGCCCCTCGCGAGCTGCGGGCCGGCGATGGGCGCGGCGGGATCGCCAAGCGCATGATCGGCAACTTCGCGGCGCCGACCTACGTGACCCACGCCCCGGGCGCCCCCCGCTTCCTATACGTGGTCGAGACCGGTGGCAGGGTGCGGGCTCTTCGCAACGGCAACGTCCTTGGCCAGCCGTTCCTCGACATCCGCGGTCGAGTCTCGACGGGCGGCGAGCGGGGCCTGCTCTCAATCGCCTTCGACCCCCAATTCCGGCGGAACCGCCGCCTCTACGCCTACTACACGAACCGTGCCGGGAACATCGAGATCGACGAGTTTCGAGCCAGGTCGAATAGGAACGCCAACGAGGGCTCGCGCCGCACGGTGATCGTGATCGGGCACCCCGGCTTCCCCAACCACAACGGTGGCCAGGTTCAGTTCGGGCCCGACGGCAAGCTGTACATCGGCACCGGGGATGGGGGCGGGGGCGGCGATCCGCGCGAGAACGCGCAGGACAAGGGCGAGCTGCTCGGCAAGCTGCTTCGCATCAACCCCCGCAGGCACGGCTCTCGGCCCTACAGGTCGCCGCGAGGCAACCCATACGTCGGCCGGGCGGGGCAGAACGAGATCTACGCCCGCGGCCTGCGCAACCCGTTCCGGTTCGCGTTCGACCGCGGCCGGATCCTGCTCACCGACGTGGGCCAGGACCGCTGGGAGGAGGTCAACTACGAGACGCATCGGAGCCTGCGCGGCGCCAACTTCGGCTGGGACCGTTTCGAGGGCGACCACCGCTTCGACTACCCCGGCGACAACGAGGCCTCGCGAGCCCCCGGCCACCAGAAACCGATCTTCGAGTACCGGCACAGCGGCCGAAACTGCGGGTCGTCAGGCGGCTGCTCGATCACCGGCGGCCTCGTGGTCCGGCGCCGCCAGCTGCGCAGCCTCCGCGGGCGGTACCTGTACGCCGACTTCTACGCCGGCCAGCTGCGCAGCTTCGTCGCCCGCCGCCGCCACGCCAGGCGTGACAGAGCGCTGGGGGTCCGCGTGGACCACCCGACCTCATTCGGCAGGGGAGCGAGGGGGCGAATCTACGTCACCTCCCTGGACGGCCCCGTGTACCAGCTCGTGCGCAGGTAACGACTTCGCCCGCAGATCCGGCGCCGCCCATCCCGGGGGGAGTAGAGTCCATCCCGGATGGAGGGCGCGACCGCCAGCCAGACCGCAACCGCTCCGGCATCGCGCGACGGCGGCCTGGCCACCGACACCACGACGTTCGAGGTGCGCCGTCCGGCGGACGGCTCGCTGATTCGCGAGCTTCAGATCGACTCGCCCGAGCGCGTCGCCGAGGTGGTCGCCAGGGTCCGGGCCGCGCAACCGGAATGGGAGGCGATCGGCATCGCCGGCCGCCGCCGCTGGCTCGAGCGCCTGCGCGATTGGATCCTCGACCACCAGGACGAGCTCGATGACCGCATGCAGGAGGAGAGCGGAAAGGTGCGCGCCGACGCCGCTCTGGAGGCGTTCTACCTCCTCGACGCCATCAACTTCTGGTGCGATCGCGGCCCGCGCTTCCTCGCCGACGAGGTCGTCACCCCGCATGTCCCGCTGCTTCGCCACCGACGGGCGAAGATCTCGTACCACCCGTACCCGGTCGCCGGGGTCATCAGCCCGTGGAACTTCCCGCTCATCCTCTCCCTTGGCGACGGCATCCCGGCGCTGGTTGCGGGCTGCGCCATAGTGATCAAGCCGTCGGAGTTCACCCCGCTGACCCTGATGGAGCTCGTTCGCGCCTGGAAGGAGGATCTCGGCGCCCCGGACGTGCTGGACGTAGTGAACGGCCAGGGCGAAACGGGCGGGGCGCTCGTGGACGCGTGCGACTTCATTCAGTTCACGGGATCGGAGCGAACCGGAAAGATCGTTATGAAGCGCGCCGCGGACACCTTGACGCCGGTGAGCCTCGAGCTGGGCGGCAAGGATCCGATGATCGTCACCAGCGACGCGGACATCGATCGGGCGGCCAACGCCGCCGCCTTCGGAGGCCTGCTGAACACCGGTCAGATCTGCCTCTCGATCGAGCGCGTGTACGTGGAGGAGCCCGTCTACGACGAGTTCGTCGCGAAGCTCCAGCGAAACGTCGAATCCCTGCGCCAGGGAGCCGACGGTCGAACCTACTCGGCGGAGATCGGCGCGATGACCTCACCGAACCAGGTCGAGATCGTGTCTGACCACGTCGAGGATGCCCGCCGCAAGGGCGCACGGATTCTCACCGGCGGCCGGCGAAAGGAGGGGCCGGGCGACTGGTATGAGCCTACGGTGATCGCAGATGCCGACCACTCGATGACGGTCATGCGTGACGAAACCTTCGGGCCCGTGGTGCCAGTGATGAAGGTGAGGGACACCGAGGAGGCCCTGCGGATGGCGAACGACACGACCTATGGCCTCGGTGGCTCTGTGTTCGCCGGCGAGGTGGCGGAGGGGGAACGGATCGCGCGGCGCGTCCAGGCGGGCACGGTGGCGGTCAACGACCTTTTCATGACCAACTACTCGGTCCTCGGGCTGCCGATGGGGGGCTGGAAGCACTCCGGGATCGGCTACCGCCACGGCGAGGTCGGGATTCGCAAGTTCTGCCGCACCGAGTCACTCACCGTCCCTCGCCTCCCACAGCCGAAGCGCGAGTTCCTCTGGTTCCCGTACAGCCCGCGACAGCGGGGCATCGTCAGGCGGCTATACCGGCTGCTGAACGCCCGCGGCCTCCGCAACCGGCTCGGGCTCTAGCCGCTAGTCGGTCGCCGGAACCAGCTCTTCCCGGACCTGTCTGGCTGCCTGGACGAGGTTGCGGAGGGCGGCCTCAGTCTCCGGCCAGGCGCGGGTCTTCAGCCCGCAGTCCGGGTTGACCCAGAGCTGCTCGGGAGGCAGCACGCGTGCGGCGGCCTCCAGCAGCTCGGCCATCTCCTCGGCGGGTGGGACGCGCGGTGAGTGGATGTCGTAGACGCCCGGCCCGATCTCGAGCGCATAGCCCGTGCGCTCCCAGTCGTGGAGCAGCTCCATGCGGCTGCGCGCCGCCTCGATCAGCAGCACGTCGGCGTCCATCTGCTGGATCTGCTCCATGATGTCGCCGAAGTCCGAGTAGCACATGTGCGTGTGGATCTGGGTCTCGTCCCTGACCCCCGAGGTCGCGATCCGGAAGCAGTGGACCGCCCACTCCAGGTACTCGCTCCAGCGGTCCCGGCGCAGCGGCAATCCCTCGCGGATCGCCGGCTCGTCCACCTGAATCACCTTGGTCTCCTGCGCCTCGAGGTCGGCGACCTCGTCGCGGATCGCGAGCGCGAGCTGCTCGCAGGTCTCTGACCGCGCCTGGTCGTCGCGAACGAACGACCACTGGAGCATGGTCACGGGCCCGGTCAGCATGCCCTTCACCGGCTTTGGGGTGAGCGACTGCGCGAACGCGATCCAATCGGTCGTCATCGGCGCCGGCCGGTCGACGTCCCCGAACAGGATCGGGGGGCGCACGTACCGGGAGCCGTACGACTGCACCCAGGCGTTCTGGGTGAAGACGTAGCCCTCCATCTGCTCGGCGAAGTACTGGACCATGTCGTTGCGCTCCGGCTCGCCATGGACGAGCACGTCCAGGCCCACCTCCTCCTGGAAGCCGATCACGCGCTCGACCTCGGAGCGCATCCGGCCCTGGTAGGTGGCCTCGTCGATCTCGCCCTGGCGAAGCGCGGCTCGCGCTTGGCGGATCTCCGCGGTCTGGGGGTAGGAGCCGATCGTGGTGGTCGGGAAGAGCGGCAGCTGGAGGCGAGCGTGCTGGGCCTCCCTGCGGACCTCGAACGGGCTCTGGCGGCGAGCATCCTCCTCGGCCAGAGCCGCCACCCGCTCCCGCACCCCGGGATTGCGGGTGCGCTGGGAGATCCGCCGGTCCTCGAGCGCCCGGTCGTTGGCGTCGAGCTCGCCCGCGATCGCCTCGCGCCCCTCCCCCAGGCCGCGCGCCAGGGTCACGACCTCGCCGACCTTCTGCCTCGCGAACGCCATCCAGGAGCGCAACTCGTCGTCGAGGACGTCCGACGGCGGCTCGGCGTCGAGGTCGAGCGGGGTGTGGAGCAGCGAGCACGAGGTCGTGACGACCAGCTCGTCGCAGCGGTCCCGCAGGCCCCCCAGCAGGTCGAGGCTGTGCTCGAGCTCGTTGATCCACACGTTGCGGCCATCAACGATCCCGGCGAACAGCCACTGATCCTCGAGGCCACCCTCGTTGGCGATCAGCTCGACGTTCTTGGGGCCCCGGTGAAGATCGAGCCCGATGCCCTCAACCGGGAGGTCGCGCAGCACGCCGTAAGCGTCCCCGACGTGGTCGAAGTAGGTCTTGACGCAGATCCGGGTGCGCTCGTGGACCCTGGACAGCTCCTCATAGGCGAGCCGCAGGGCATCGAGCTCGCGCTCGGCGCGGTCCTCGACGAAGCACGGCTCGTCGAGCTGCACCCAGGTCGCGCCCTGCCCCGCGAGGCGCTCGATCAGCTCGCCGTAGACCTCGAGCAGGGGCTCGAGCAGGCTGAGCCGGTCGAAGTCCTCGGGCACGCCGTCGGCGGACTTGCCGAGCAACAGGAACGACACCGGTCCGACGATCACCGGCACGGTGTCGATTCCCAGCTCCTCCATCGCCTCGGCGTGCTCGTCGAAGGGCTTCGTGGACGAAAGTGAGAAGCTCGTGTCGGGGCCGAGCTCCGGCACGATGTAGTGGTAGTTGGTGTCGAACCATTTGGTCATCTCCATCGCCGTGACGTCGACGCCGCTCTCCTGGCGACCACGCGCCATCGCGAAGTAGGTGTCGAGGCCGACTGGGCCGGACCCGTGCTCGTAGCGGCTCGGCACCGCGCCCACCAGCGCGATCGTGTCCAGCACGTGGTCGTAGAGGGAGAAGTCGTTGGACGGGATCAGGTCGATCCCGGCGCTCTGCATGAAGCGCCAGTTGTCGAGCCTGATCCGCTTCGCGGCCTCGACCAGCTCGGCTTGCGCGACCTCGCCGCGCCAGTAGCCCTCGGTCGCGAACTTGAGCTCGCGCTCGGGCCCAATCCGCGGAAAGCCTGCCAGGTTCGAAAGCGCCATCGGGTGCTGAGGCTACAA
This sequence comes from uncultured Actinomycetes bacterium, assembly GCA_963721735.1. Classification (GTDB taxonomy): domain Bacteria; phylum Actinomycetota; class Thermoleophilia; order Solirubrobacterales; family 70-9; genus AC-56. The sequence goes on along the minus strand of CAVRKX010000014.1, from coordinate 208,419 downwards.
CAGAGGCCGCGATGCTCCAAGGCGCCGTGAAACCGTCCAGGTCCCCCGCGATGGTCGAATACCGTCCCCCATGGCGACGAAATTCGACCATCGATGAGCAAGTTGGGCGGCCAGGCGCGCTCCCTTACTTGCCTGACCCGGGCCCCAGGCGCGATGGGCCGCAGGAGCCCTAGCTCGAGACGGTCTCGGCGCCGGGTCGCGGCGAGAGGCGCACGGGCGCCGCGCTCAGGGCCCTGAGGCGCATGTCGGACCAGGTGAGCCCCTCGCGAACCAGCGCCGGCAGGCCGAGCGCGACGGCGGTCGCGATCTCAACCGCCTGCAGGATCACGCCGTAGGCGAGCGCGTCGGCTGCGCCGACCCCGAAGCCGGTCGTCAAGACGCTGATCACGGCGAGCTGGAAGACGCCGATGTTGGACGGGGTGGCAGGCACCACGGCTGTGACGTTGACCGCGAACAGGACCGCGGCAGCGGCCCCGATGCCGCCGTGGAGGCCAAGCGCCTCGAACAGCGCCGCGCAGGCGAGCAGCTGGATGCCCCAGGCGCCCAACTGCGCGGCAGCCGCGACGGAACCTCGCCGCGGGTCGCGGAACACCTGAAGGCCCGTGCGCACGCGCAGGAGCGCCTCGCGGACCGCCCGGACGATCCGGCCGAGCCGGCCGCCGGCGTTGCGCTGTCGCACCACGACGGGCGCCAGCACCACCGCGAGCAGCACCACGAGCGGCGCCAGGCTGAACACGAACAGCTGCGTGGAGCTTCGGTGGAACAGATCGGTGGAGGCGACGATGATCACGCCCAGCAAGGCCAGCGCCACGATGTTGAGGGCGGTCTGCGAAACCAGCGTGCCCAGCAGCACCGGGAACGTCTCGCGCATTCGTCCGGTGCGGCGCGAAAGCACCATGGCCCGCGCCGGCTCTCCCAGACGCGCCGGGAGCGTCGCCGACATCAGCACCCCGATCATCGTTGCCGAGGTCACGTCGCGGCGGCGGAGCGGGCTGCGCGGCAGCGCGGCTCGGGCGATTGCGAACCAGGAGACGGCGCGCAGGAACATTGAGGCCATCATCAGGGCGGTCGCGATCAGCACCCAGCCCGCGTCGGAGCGGACGACGCTTGCGACCACGTTCTGAGCACCGATCCGGTGCGCGGCGAGCGCCGTCAAGCCGACGCCGAGGACGCCCGCGACACCGAGCCCGATCCGCCGAGCGACGCGGTGCCGCGCCACCGCTTGGGCGGGCGCCGGGTCGAGCGACGGAAGCCGCTTCGGCGGGCGCCGGGGACCGCCGTCGATCGGCGCCACTCCAGCCCGCCGGGCCAGCCGAGCGGCGGCCGGGGCGGGCTTGGGCTCGGAGGTGTGCTGGACCTGCTCGTAGACCTGCTCGACCTGCTCGGCGACGCGCGGCCAGGCGTAGTGAGCCGCCGTTTCGCGTGCCGTGCGACCCATGGCCTCTCGCCGGGCCGGGTCGAGATAGATCCGCTGTAGCTCCTCGGCAAGTCGCTGGGGGTCGGCCGGAGGCACCAGCACGCCGTCGGCGCCGTCGGTGACCACGTCGGAGTACCCCGCGATCGCGGACGCGATCACGGGCGTGCCCGCCGCGAATGCCTCCGTGAGCACCATCCCGAAGCTCTCTCCCGCGAGGGAGGGCGCGCAGAGCACGTCCGCCTCGTGCAGGTGGCGCCACAGCTCCTCGCCGTCGACCGAGCCGAGCGCCTCGATTCGCGAGCCCGCGGCGGGGTCGGCCACGTAGCGCTGCACGTCTTCCTTGCCGGCGCCGATCACGGTCAAACGCGCGGGCACGTACTCGGTCAGCCCCTCGAACGCCTGCACCAGGACGGGCAAGCCCTTTCGCTCCTCCGGTCTGCCGACGAACAGCAGCCTGAACTCGTCGGACCGCGGTTTGGGGCGCAGGGGCGGGGCGTCGATGTCGACGCCGTTGGGGATCACGTGGTACTCGCCTCCGTACCAGCGTCGCCCGGTCCAGGCGGCGGCCTCCGAGACAGCGATCCGCGCTTGGAGCTGGTTGAACTTGCGGCGCGCTCCGAGCAGGTTGGCGATCCCGTTGGGCACCCGCTTCGTCGAGTAGGCGTGGAAGGTGCCCACGACGGGCGCCTCGCGGAAAGAGCAGGCGTCCCAGCTCAGCAGCGGCGCGGGCGGCTCGTGCACGTGGACCACGTCGAAGCGCCCGGCGCGCAGCTCGCGACGCATCTTGGTCACGGCATCGGGGAACGCCGACAGGTTGGAGACGGCGCCGTTGGCGCCGATCCCCACGGTGCGCCCGAGCCCGATCAGGTAGTCAGGGCGGCTTCGCCTCTCGGGCGACGCGCGGTGGAGCGCACGGCCGAGGCGGTCCGGGGGGTCCCAGGGCGCCAGCACGCGCAGCTCGTGGCCACGATCGATCAACGCCTCGGCGAGCGCCTCCACGTGGCGGTTCACCCCACCGGGGTAGGTCCACGAGTACGGCGTGACGATGGCGATCCGCAGCGGGGAGGTCCCCGCGCGGCTGCCGGTCAAGGTCGCGCTGTCAATTCTGGGTACGGACATGCGAACCCCGTGAATTCTCGCGGGCGGTCGGGACGACACACCGGCCGTGACGGGAAGGGACGAGCCAGCCTGAGCCACGACACCGGCGACGGCTCAGGTTAGCGAACGCGTCCATGCGCGTGGGCCGTCACGCCTGGCCGCTGCGTGGCCCAGGCGAGGCCGGCGGTCAGCGCACAGAACGCCGTACCGATCATCAGCACGAGAGCCCCCGAGTCGTTGGCAAGCGTTCCGGCCAGGGTGGCTGCCGCCGCTCCCGCCAGGCCCGCCCAGGCTGTGCTCCGACCCCGGAACCAGGCCTCGACCCGGCGCCGCTGCGCGATCCCGGCGGCGATCACGAGCGCGCAGGCCCAGAGCAGGGGCGTGTCCGCGTAGCGGCCGAAGCTCCCCGCCGAGAGTCGTAGGCGGCGCTCGGCTACGTCGGCGAGCTGGTCCGAGCCGCCGGCCTCGAGTACCGACCGGGTCAGGTGCGCGTTGCCGCCCAAGATGAGGTCGGCGGCGCCGAGCACCGCCAGGGCCACGAGCGGAGCGGCGATCACCAGGATCAACCCGCGGCGGGATCCCGAGAGGCAGGAGGCCGCCGCCACCGCCGCGGCGATCGGGACCCCGATCGCCGCGCCGACGTCGGCGCCGAATCGTCCCGGGGCGAAGGCGGCGAGGGCGACAAGCCCCGTCAGGGCGAAGGCGAGGGCGGCGCCCCTGGGCGAGATACGCGGCGCCCAGGCGACCAGCGCCGCGCCGGTGGCGATGGGGACCAGGGCGACCAGAGTCGCCTCGAGCTCGTTGCCGATCCCGAAGAACCGCACCCCCGCCGCCGGGTTCGGCCCCATCAACGAGAGCGCGGTGAGCGGGGACCCGGCGACCACGTCCACCGCGTGGCCGAGAACGGAGAACGCCCCGGCGATCGCCAGCGCTCCGAACGGGGAAGCCAGGCGCAGGGTCACCGCCGCCAGCGCCGGCGAGCCGACCCCAACGATCAGCCGTTCGGCGAGCTCGTTTGGCTGAAGCGCCGAGGTCAGCAACAGCACCGCCGGCAGATACGCGGCCGCCACCGCCAGCAGGGGCAGGGCCACTCGCAGGCCACGCGGCCGCCAGGCGAGCGCGGCGAGCAGCGCCAGGCCCGCCCAGATCAGCAGGCTGGCTCCGATCACGGGGCCACGCCGGGGGGCGACCGCCGCCAGGCGGTCCTCGAGCCGCTCCACCAAGCCCGGGTCCAGCTCCCCGGTGGCCTCGATCGGCTCACCGCTCATCTGATCGGGGACGGAGAGTCCCAGGCGCTCGAGGATCGTGGGGGCGAGATCGGTCGAGAGCACGTAGCCGCGCATCCGCGTCGAGTCCGAGCTGAGCGTGCCGCGGAAGCCCTCGCCCGCCACGCCGATGGCGAGCGGCCGGTCCGGGTCGGGGGGCGGTCGCTCGATCGCGATCACCAGGTCGCCTCCAGCCAGGCGCCCCGCCAGCGCGTCCAGGCGGCCGAGGCCGGCGGTCAGGACGGTGACGCGAGCGCAGGGGCGCTGCCGGCATTGACGCCCCTCGAGGATCGCGCCCTTGGCGCCCACGAGGATCGCGGCGGACGGCTCCACGGGGTGAGGGGCGGCGGACGACACGCCCCCTCGCCGCAAGGTCGCCCCCAGGAGACCGGGGACGAGGTCGGCCGGGGCCGCCTGGGCTCGATCGCGAACCCGCTGCCAGACGGACGGGGGGACGTGTGGGGGCGCACCGCCAACGCCGGGGTCCACGTAGAGGCGCGGAAGCTCCTCGTCGTAGAGCGACTCGTTGAGCCTCGCCCCCTGCCCGATGTCGATCCAGGTCTGCGCCGGCGGGGCGCTGCCGATCCCGGCGCTCAGCAGGCCGATCGCCATCCCATCCACCTCGGCGAGCTCGGCCGGGCTGGTCCCGTGAGGCAGGATCGCGATCGTGATCCGGGACGGCCGCTGGGTCGCGGCGGCGCTCGCCGCCTCCGCCGCGAGCGAGGCGGTCGTAAGCACTACCATCGCCGCCATGGCCAATCGGACCTTCGCCAAGTTCACCTTCTTCAAGCTCGACCCCGCCTGGCAGCGCCGTGATCCCGAGGCGCGCGCGGAGGATAAACGGGAGTTCCTCGCCGCCTGCGAGGATTTCGCCCAGGATCGGTCGCTGCGCGCCTACTCGACCGTCGGCACCCGCGGCGACACCGACCTGCTGCTGCTGGCCCAAAGCCCCGCTCTGGAGGACATCCACACCTTCCACGTGGTGCTCGCGCAGAGCGGGCTGGCCAAGTGGATGTCGATTCCCCACTCCTACCTGGCGATGACCAAGCGCTCTCCCTACTCGGAATCCGACGCCCGCCCCGAGATCTGCACCTCGGAGCGCCGATACCTGTTCGTGTACCCGTTCGAGAAGCAGCGCGCCTGGTACCGGCTGCCGGCCTCCGAGCGCCAGCGGATCATGGACGAGCACATCGCGGTCGGCCGCCGCTACCCGGAGATCACGATCAACACCTCCTACTCGTTCGGCCTCGACGATCAGGAGTTCGTGGTCAGCTTCGAGGCCGACGAGCCGGGACAGTTCCTCGACCTGGTGCAGGAGCTGCGCGGCTCGGAGTCGAGCTCCTACACGCTGCGCGACACGCCGATCTTCACCTGCGTGTCGATGTCGGTCGGGAAGGCCCTGGACGCGCTGGACGGGGCCGCGACGGTGCGCCGGGCCGTGGCGGACCCGATCCTGGGGCCCCTGACACCGCACTAGCGGTCACTAGAGTTCCCGGCTTCATGAGCGACCAACTCGGAGTCCCTGGCAACCCCCTGCGCGTGGCGATCGTCGGCTCCGGGCCGGCGGGCTTCTACGCGGCCGAGCACCTGCTGAGGCAGGAGCAGAGCGCCGTCGAGGTGGACGTCTTCGACCGCTTGCCGACGCCCTTCGGGCTGGTGCGGGCCGGCGTCGCGCCCGATCACCCGAAGATCAAGTCGGTGATCCGCGTCTACGAGAAGACGGCGGCCCGCGAGGGCTTTCGCTTCTTCGGCAACGTCGAGGTCGGGCGCGACCTCAGCGCCACCGAGCTCGCGGAGCGCTACCACGCCGTGATCCACGCCTACGGCTCGCCCACCGACCGCCGTCTCGGCATCCCCGGCGAGGACCTGGAGGGGAGCCATCCGGCCACGGCCTTCGTCGCCTGGTACAACGCCCACCCCGATTTCTCGGAGCTCGAGTTTGATCTCTCGTGCGAGCGCGCGGTTGTGATCGGCAACGGCAACGTCGCCACGGACCTCGCCCGCATGCTCGCCCTGACTCGGGAGGAGCTCGAGACCACCGACACCGCCGAGCACGCGATCGAGGCCCTGGGGGCCAGCAAGGTACGGGAGATCATCGTGCTCGGCCGTCGCGGCCCCGTCCAAGCCGCGTTCACCAACCCCGAGCTGCGCGAGCTGGGCGAGATGCAGGACGCGGACGTGGAGGTCGACCCCGCCGAGATGGAGCTCGACGATCTCAGTCGGGCGTACCTCGACTCCGAGGAGGCGGACATCACGACTCGCAAGAACGTCGAGATCTTCACCGAGTTCTCGCAGCGCCAGCCCGAGGGCAAGCGAAGGCGGATCATGCTGCGGTTCCTTCGCTCGCCGGTGCAGATTCAGGGCGACGGCAAGGTGGAGCGGCTGGTCGTGGCGCGCAACGAGCTGTACCGCGACGAGTCGGGCGCGATCCGGGCTCGCGACACCGGCGAGCACGAGACGCTCGATTGCGGGCTCGTCTTTCGCTCCATCGGCTACAAGGGGGTCGGATTGGACGGGATCCCGTTCGACGAGCGTCGCTGCGTGATCCCCAACCAGGGCGGCAGAGTGAACGATCCCGAGACCAGCCAGCAAGTCCCCGGCCAGTACGCGGTCGGCTGGATCAAGCGCGGCCCCTCGGGAGTCATCGGGACGAACAAGAAGGACGCCCAGGAGACGGTCGACACACTGCTCGGCGACCTCCAGGCGGGACGGGTCCCGAGCGCCGCGGCCGATGCGGCCACCGTGGAGAGCTGGCTGGCGGAGCGCGCTCCCGAGCACGTCACCTACGCGGGCTGGGAGGCGATCGACCGGGCCGAACAGGAGCGCGGCAAGCCGCTGGGTCGCCCGCGGGTCAAGTTCGTCCGCATCGAGGAGATGCTCGAGGCAGCCCGCAGCGGAGACCCGGTGGCGGGCTGAGCGGCGTGGCCGACCTGGCGGAGGTCAAGGGGATGATCGAAGCGGCGCTGCCCGGGGCCGAGGTCGAGGTGATCGACGAGACCGGCTCCGGCGACCACCTGCGAGCCACGGTGCGGGCGCCGCAGTTCGCGGGGCGCGCCCGCATCGACCAGCACCGGATGGTGCGCGCCGCGGTCCAGCCGCGCATGGACGACGGATCGATCCACGCGCTGTCCATCAAGACGGATACGGCCGCGCCGTCCGGCTGAGGTCGGCGGCATTACTCGCTAAGGTGGGACTGTGCCGGCGAACCCCGAGCTGAAGCAGAAGGTCGAGGAGCTCCTGGGCTCCAACCAGGTGTTCCTGTTCATGAAGGGCACGCCCGAGATGCCGCGCTGCGGGTTCTCGCTGCGGGTCGTCGGTGTGCTGGAGCAACTCGGCGTCGAGTACGGCGCCGTCGACGTGCTGCCGCTGCTGGATCCGCTCCGCGAGGTCACGGGCGAGCTCGCCGACTGGCGCACCTTCCCCCAGCTCTACGTCAACGGCGATCTGGTCGGCGGCTGCGACATCGTCGAGGAGATGTTCGAGTCCGGCGAGCTGGCCAAGCTGGTCGGCGCCGAGCAGCCGGAGGGGGCCGCGGCGGCAGCGCAGCAGGCGCCCGCCGACCCGCAGCAGAGCCCGCCGATGCAGCTCGGCTGAGCGGCTGCCGGCCTGAGCTCAGACCGGCGCTGTCTGCTCGGCCGCGTCCTCGCGGACCTGGAAGGAGGAGCCGCAGCCGCAGGCGGCGACCACGTTCGGGTTGTTGACCACGAAGCCGGCCCCCTGGAGGCCGTCGACGTAGTCGACCTCGGAGCCGAACACGAACTGCATGCTGACCTTGTCGACCACCACGGCGACGCCCTGGTGCTCGAAGACGTGGTCCTCTTCCTTCGGCTGGTCGAGGGCCAGCGCGTACTCGAAGCCGGAACACCCACCGCCGCGCACGGCGACCCGCAGCGCCTGCTCGTCGGCGTTGCCGTTGCTCGCCAGCAGGTCCTTGATCTTGCCGGCGGCGTTGTCGGTCAGCTTCACGGCTTCTTGCGGTGTCTCCATTGCTTCGAATTGTATATGGCGGCCTGGCCGTCAGCTCAGGCAGGCTCGGGCGGGGCTTCCTTGCGGTACTTCCACTCGAGGTACTGGATGATTCGCTTCGAGTCGTGGATCACCTGGTCGCCGTCGACCAATACGGGCACGCGCTGCTGGCGGGTCAGCTCCTCGATCTCCGGCCGGCCCGAGCGCCGGTAGGGAACGCGCTCCGTCCGGTGCTCGAGCCCCAGCTTGGCCAGCCGTCGCGCCACCGCCCCGCACGGGCAGAGCAGGTTGGTGGGCGTCGGGCACCGGTACAGAACGAGTGGCCCCTCGCTCACGATCCGAACACGCGCCCTCCCGCGCGCAGCAGCGGGGCGAAGGCTGCGAGGGCCGCCTCCGGCGGCCCCCGTCGCGTCCGGACGCGGTCGCCAAGCTGCTCCATCTGCCACCGGACGGCGTCCTCGAGCGTCTCCTCGTGCGGCCGGGGGTCGAAGCCCAGCCGCTTGCGGGCCTTGGTGTTCCGGCAGGTCCACCAGAGGGTGGCCGAGCGGACCTCCTCGGGCGAGACCGGCAGCGGCAGCCCAACCCGCGTCATGGCGTCCACGGCGAGCGCCATCGGGCGCCCGGGGAGCTTGACCGGGGGCCCGTCGCGACCCGAGATTCGAGCGAAGTCGGCGAACAGCCGGTCGAGCGTGAAGTTTCGGCCGGCGAGGATGTAGCGCTCCCCCACCTCGCCCTTCTCGTCCGCGAGCAGGTGCCCCTGGGCGATGTCGCGGACGTCGACGATGTTCAGTCCCCCGTCCACGTAGGCCGGGATGCGGCCGAGCAGGAAGCGACGGACCAGCTGCATCGAGGTCCCCTTCGGATCGTCGGGCCCGAGCACGAAGGAGGGATTGACGATCACGACCGGCAATCCGTGGGCGGCGAGGCGCAGCGCCTCCACCTCGGCCTCGTGCTTCGAGTTGGCATACGCGATCCCGAGGTGGCCGATGGTGAACGTATTGCTCTCATCCACCGTGCCGTGCGGCTTGGCCGGCCCGACAGCGGCCACGGAGGACGTGTGGACGACTCGCTTCACCTCCGCCGCGAGCGCCTCCTCGAGCACGATTCGGGTGCCCCTGACGTTCACCTGGAAGACGGCGCCGCGGTTGTCGGGCCGCATCGACGTCGTCCCCGCGAGATGGAACACGCGGTCGACGCCCTCCATCGCCTTGCGCACCGCCCGCCGGTCGGTGACGTCGCCTCCTGCGCGTTCGAGCTCGAGGCCCGACAGGTGGTCGAGTTTGGATCCACGGCGAACGAGCAGCCGCAGCTGGTCGCCGCGCGCAGCGAGCGCGCGGACGACGTGCGTGCCGAGAAAGCCGGTGCCTCCGGTGACGAGGGTCTTGCCCACGAGCAACCGGATGGTAGAGCCGTGATAGAAGGGGCCGGTGCCTCCCGACCCGACCACGGCCGTGGTCACCGACACGACCGCCTACCTGCCGGACGAGCTGATCGCCGAGCACAGCATCTTTCGGGTAAGCCTCTACGTCTCGTTCGAGGGCGAGCAGCGGCCCGAGATCGAGATCGCCCCATCCGAATACGCAAGCTTCTACGAGCGCCTGCGCGCGAGCGATGAGGGGGCGACCACCTCCCAGCCGTCGGTGGGCGACTTCACCGCCGTCTACGAGCCCCTTCTGGCCGAGGGGAGGGAGATCGTCTCCATCCACCTCTCGGCTGGGATCTCGGGAACCTGCGAATCGGCGGAGCAGGCGCGCCGGCGGCTGCTGGACGAGGGCAAGGGCGGGGAGCGGATCCACGTCTACGACAGCCGCTCCGCAGCCGGCGGCCAAGGAGTGGTGGTGCTCGCGGCGGCGCACGCCGCCCGTGGGGGGGCCGGCGGCGAGCAGACGCTGGCGGCCGCTGAGCGGTGCCGCGACGCGTTCGAGATGTGGTTCGCACTCGACACGCTCGAGTACCTGCGCAAGGGAGGCCGGATCGGCGCGGCTCAGGCATGGCTGGGCTCGGCGCTCCAGATCAAGCCGATTCTGACCCTCGGGGAGGAGATCACCCCGGTCGAGCGCGTGCGCACGCGACGGCGCGCCTTCGAGCGGTTGGTCGAGTTCGCCCGCAGTCGCCAGGTGGTCGGCGCCGACGCGTGGGTGGTCCAACACATCCAGGACCACGAGACGGCTCGGCACCTGGTGGAGGAGTGTCGCGACATCTTCGGCTCGGAGCCGGCGTTCGTGTCAGAGGTCGGCCCGGTGCTCGGTGCCCACGCCGGCCCCGGAATGATCGGAGTCGGGGGGGTGGCCTCCTCGCTGCTGGGATCGAGCGGCTGAGGCTCCGTACGCCGCCCAGCCCTGGGCGGCGAGCCTTCCTAGCCGGCCTCCGCGGACACCTCAGCCGACCGGCGCCCGTCACCATCCTCCTGCCGGAAGCGCCAGTAGTCGCGAACCACGGCCTGTACGGCGGCCGCTGCCGGGATCGCCACCAGGGCGCCGAGGACGCCCAGCAGGGCAGCGCCGATCAGGATCGCCACGATCACGATCAGTGGGTGAAGCTGGACGGCACGCCCGTACACAAACGGCTGGATCAGGTTGTTCTCGACCTGCTGGTAGAGGAGCAGCACCGCAGCCCAGACGACCAACCCCACGGGGAAGTTGACGAGTGCGACCACGATCCCGACCAGGATCCCGCCGAGCGTGGCGCCGACCAGGGGGATCAGGTCGAAGAACCCGAACAGAATCGCCAGCGGTAGCGCGAAGGGAACGTCGAGGATCCGCAGAGTGACGTAGGTCACCAGCCCGGCCAGGATGCTGATCACGAAGTTTCCGAACACGTAGCCGGAGATCGCATCCGAGACGTCGCCGGAGATCCTCCGCATCCGACTGGCCCGCTCCGGCGGCACCTGCCTGTAGAGGAACTCGAGCAGGCGGCGCCCGTCCCTGACCAGGAAGAAGGTGATCACCAGGATCGAAAAGAGCTGCACGAAGCGGGTGAAGACGCCGACGGTGACGTCCCGGAGGGTGCCGGCCGCGTCGCCGAGCTGGTTGGGCAGCTGCTCCGCCTGCTCGGTCAGCTTCTCGGTGATCTGGTAGCGGTCGTCGTAGTCGCGGAAGGTCTCGTTGTTGCGCAGGTCGTCGACGTACCCGGGCAGATCGGCGGACAGATCCTCGACGCCGTTGACCAACGGCGGCACGATCAAGAGGCCGATTCCGAAGATCCCGGCGGCGATGCTGAGGTAGACGAGCAGGATCGCCAGCCAGCGCGGCACGCGGCGCTGGTCAAGGTAATTGACGGCCGGAGCGATCGCGACCGCGAAGAAAACTGCGATCAAGATCAGGCCGATGACGTCGCGGATCAGGTACGCGAAGTAGAGGGCCGCAACCACCGCGGCGGCCACCAGTACGACCTTCGCCACCACCCTGGCCGAGACCTGCGCCTGGTCCATCGCCGGCCAGCGTAGGGCGGTACCCGGACGCCGCTGGCCGGGGCGGCGACGGGGAGCTCGGTCTATCCCTTCATCGGCCGCCGTACTCGTCGTGCCAGTTCCACCACCCGTACGGCGGGGTCTGCGGATAGCCCTCGGGCGAGTCCTCCCACTCCTCCTGGCGCCCCAGCGCCGTGATGTCGAGGTAGCTCCAGGTGCTGCCCATCGCCTCGTCGCCGCGGCTGTCGACGAAGTAGGTGCGGAAGATCCGCTCGCCGTCGCGGAAGAAGGCATTGGTGCCGTGCCACTCGTCCACGCCGAAGTCGGCGTCGAAGTCGTCGGTGACCGTGTACCAGGGGATCTCCCAGCCCATCCTCGCCTTCAGGCGATGGATCTCGGGCTGCGGCGCGCGCGAGGCGAACGCGAGCGTGGTGTCGCGGGCATTCAGATGAGCGAGGTGGGCGACCTGGTCGGCCACCACCGAGCAGCCGACGCAGGCATGCTCGGGCCAGCCGGCGACGCCGGGCTCGAAGAAGGCGCGGTAGACGATCAGCTGACGGCGGCCGTCGAACAGGTCGAGCAGGCTCGCCGGCCCGTTCGGCCCCTCGAAGCGGTATTCCTTCTCGACGGCCATCCTCGGCATCCGGCGGCGCTCGGCCGCCAGCGCATCGCGGGCGCGGGTGAGCTCCTTCTCCTTCACCAACAGCTCCCGGCGGGCGGCCTCCCACTCCTGTGGCGACACGATCGGACGGCATGTTCATCGCGGCCTTCCCTCCGCTTAGCGCCGGCGCCGGGCGATCAGGCCGCCGATCGCGAAGCCGAGCACCGCGGCGCCGACCGCCAGCTCGCGGCGATGCTCGCGGATCTGCCGACGCCAGTCGGTGAGCTCGGCGACGCGGCCGCGGAGGGCCTCGACCGAGCGGCCCAGCTCCGAGCGCTGGCGTTCGATATCGGCCCGGATCTGATCGGAGCTGCGCCCGGGCGCCCCGGCCGCCGCGCGGCCGACGGGCTCGCCCGCCCCGGTTACGTAGAGGTCGGTCGAGCCGTTCAACGCGTGCCGGCCTCCAGCGTCTCCTTGGTTCGCCGGGCCTCCTCGATCGCCAGGTCCGGGGTGGGCGGAGCGCCGGCCTGCAGCGAGCGGTAGGCGAAGAACCCGGCGCCCGCCGCGACAGCGAACCAGAAAGCGGCCTCGACCAGGAAGCCGATCCAGACGTCGTCCTCGAAGAACAGGTCGTTGAGCAGCCAGGCGATGCCGTGCATGAGCATCGCCAGTCCAAGCAGGGCGAAGACTCCGGCGGCGATCCCGACCACCGAGCCCTGGACCAGCTTGGTGACCTTCTCACGGATCTCGGTCTTGGCGAGCTCTATCTCCTCGCGAATCAGGGTCGAGACGCGTTCCGAGACGTCCAGAACCATCTCGCCGACCGACCTGTCGTCGGGCGGCGTGGGGTCCTGCGGGGGGCCCGCGGCGCCGCTCACTCCGGTGGATCCTCCTTGAAGACCCGCATCCAGATCGCGGTGGCCGTTCGGTGCGCGAGCACGCTCGCCAGGGCCCCGGTCGCCGCCACGAGCCCTGTCCAGAGGAGCCTTCTGAGGATGTCGTTCTCCAACTCGGTTACCTCGCGGCGGAGTAAATCAGCTTGACCGGGGGCTGGTCCGCGTCGCGGCCGGCGGCACCATCTCGCCCACCGTAGCGCGCCCAGCGCTCGAAGAAACCGCGCGCCACGGCGTAGAACCAGTCCCGGTCCACGGCGTCGATGGCCCCGTGGCCGCCACCGGGGAGCGTCCAGACCCGCACCAGGTCGTTGCCCTTCGCCGCCTCCTCGAGCATCCGCGCGTGCTCCACCGGGATGATCTGGTCGTCCTCGGGGTGCAGCACCAGCACCGGCACCCGGGCGTCGGCGATGCGCTCCCTTGCCGAGGCCCGGCGCCAGAGCTCCTCCGCCTCGATGCCGTAGTAGGCGGCCGAGACCCGCTCGATGGGGTCGACGAAGTCCTCGATCCCCTCCCAGCCGGCCTCGCGGATGCGCGAGGTCAGCATCGCCCAGAAGCCGCGGTTGATCGCGTACGCGGGGTGCGAGATGGGCAGGCGCCGGGAGAGCCGCCTGGACATCGCCTTCACGTCGGCCGGCGGGGAGACGGCGAGAATGCCGCCCTCGAGGGTCTCGTCGGCCTCCTCGGCGTCGCAGGCGCCGAGCACCGCGGAGCCACCCAGCGAGATCCCGAGCGCGCCCACGGTGGTTGCGCCGAGCTGCTTCAAATAGCGGCCCGCGGCCACCACGTCCTGGCCCTCCTTCCAGCCCACCGTCGTCGGCGCCTGGCTGGTGAGGTTCGTGAGGCCGAAGCTCCGCAGGTCGAGGGCGAGCACGTTGAAGCCCCATTCGTAGTAGGCGTGGACGGCGATCTGGCGCACGTAGTCGAAGCGCCGCGAGGAGAACAGCCCGTGGACGACGATCAACCCGGGCCTCCCGGGAGCCTCCTGAAGGCCGACCGTGGCCGCGATGTGCTCGTCGTCCGCGCCCTGGAGCACGTGGTCGGAGAACTGGGCGGGATAGGCATAGCCCAGGTTCGCCGCCTCCCGTTGCTGGGCGAGGACGTAGCTCGAGATGTCGGCGAGCCCCTTGCGCACCATCGCGGCTTCGGAGTGGCGGAGGCCGTGGGGGATCGCCTCGAGGTCCGCCATCAGGGCGTCCATGGAGCGCTCGCGAGGCTGCGCGACCGGAAGCGGCGCCGGGTCGGTGTCGAGACGGGCGAGAAGGCGCCGGAGGGGGTCGCGGAGCCGCTGGCCGAGCAGCCACGCGGGCAGCGCGATCGCCCCGACCCCGAGGTTGAGCAGCTTCGCCGCGCCGTGGAGTACGCGGTCGGAGCGGCGCGTGGTGGCGAGTGACTCCCACATCCGCCGGCGTCCTACGCGCGCGCCCGACCGGTCACGAGCCCTGCGCCTCGAGCCCGCCGCAGATCGTCTCGACGACCATCATGCGGGCCCGGTCGAAGTCCGCCTCACCCCCGGGAATCAGCTCGAAGACCCAGCCGGAGAGAAGCTGCTCGATCGCTCCGTAGAACCACATCGAGGCGAGCTCCGGGTCGACGTCCTTGCGGAAGGCGCCCCCCGCCTGAGCGTCGGCGACGATCTTGGCGATCATGTCGTAGGCGCGGCGGATCTCGGGCAGGTGGGTGCGGCCGAACGAGTTCGCGGCCCTGGTCACCTCGACGATGATCACCTTCATCAGGTCCGGTTCGTGGCGGTACGAGTCGATGATGAAGCCGGCGACCGCGTCCAGCTTCTCGCGAGCGCCGATCTCGAGCCGGTCGACCTCCTCGATGGCGGCGAGCAGCAGCGACCAGCGCTCCGTGAACAGCTCGTTGAGGACCTCGTCCTTCGACTTGAAGTAGTGGTAGACGAGCCCGTAGGCGACCCCGGCCTCGTCGGCGATGTCCGAGACCCGGCAGGAGTGAAATCCCTGGCGCGCGAACACGTGGATCGCGGCGTCGAGGATCTGGCGGCGCTTGTCGACCGGGGGAGCCTTAGCGTCCACGATCAGGCGGGGACCTCCTCCGGCCACCGATAGGCGGCGGGGCGGCGGTTGGCGAGCGACGGGAGCGTGCTGCGGACCCGATCCTGGCGCTCGAGATCGAGGTCGGCGGCGATGAAGCACTCCTCGTCCGGCGCCTGCGCCAGGACCACGCCCCAGGGATCGAGGATCGCGGAACGGCCGTAGGAGCGGTAGTGGGGCGGCGCCTCGCCGATCTGATTGGGCGCGACCACGAAGGCCTGGTTCTCGATCGCGCGGGCGCGCAGCAGGACGTCCCAGTGGTCCCTGCCGGTCTCCAGGGTGAAGGCGGACGGGACGGTGATCACCCGCGCCCCGCGCACCGCGAGGATCCGGTAGAGCTCCGGAAACCGCAGGTCGTAGCAGACGCTCATCCCCAGGGTCACGCCCCCCAGCGCGTCGCCGAGCTCGGCGGTCACGATCTCGTCCCCCGGCTCCTCGTGCTCCGACTCGCGATAGGCGACCCCGCCCACGTCGACGTCGAACATGTGGATCTTGCGATAGCGGGCCTCGAGTTCGCCTTCGGGCCCGATCAGGGTCGAGGTGTTGAACGACTTGTGGGCGTCGTCGCCGCGCTCGGAGATGCTGCCTGCCACCAGATGGATGCCCAGCTCGCGGGCCCAGGAGCGCGCCGCCGAGATCGTCGGCCCGTCGAGCGGCTCGGCTCCCTGGAGCAGCAGCGCGGCCTCGCCCAGCAGGTTCCATTTCTCGGGCAGGACCACGAGCTCCGCGCCCTCGGCGGCGGCGGCGCGCACGAGACGCTCGGCGGTCGCAACGTTGCGGGCCTTGTCGCCCGTCGAGTTGAGCTGTATGGCAGCGGCGCGCATGTGACGGGCTGACCGACCAGTCAATCCGGGGCCAGTATAGATTCGGCCCAGGCCGGGGAAAGGGGCGCCCAGCGCGCGCCGGGCAGGCTCGTCGTCAGCCCGAGAGCAGCACGAAGGCCAGCGCGATGACGACCAGGCCCGCCTCGATCGTCGCCACGAGCCCCGCCGATCCCGCCAGCGAGTCCCCCGCGAAGCCCCCGCTCACGCCCGCGAGGACCCCGGCCGCGAGCGCCCCGAGCGCGATCGCACCCCAGAGCGGCACGACTCGCTCCCAGCCGGCGTCGCTCTCCGCATCGCTCGCCCGCAACCGGCCCTCGAGCGCGAAGGGGGCGGCGAGCAGCGCGGCGAAGAGGCCGGCCGCGAAGACCACGATCCAGCCGTTGACCCCGTCGGTGCTCAGGTAGGGAGGCCCCGAGACGCCCGCAAGGATCAGCGCCCCGGCCCCGGCCAACGCCCCCGCGAGGACGACGAGCGCAGCTGCGCCGAGCGCGCCCGACTCACGGGACGCGATCGGCGTCTCCCTTGCGGCCGGCCCCGTGGCGCTCGAGCTCGGCGACGAGCAGCTTCGTGTGCAGGGCGGCGATCAGGTCGTTGAGCGGGCCCGAGCCCGGCCTCGATCAGCTCGATCGCGCGGTCGGGGTCGACGTCCGTGGCCAGGCGCTTCGTGATCACCTCGACCTCCTCCACCACGAGCTCCTCGAGCGCCCGCTTGTAACGCAGCGTGTCGTAGACCGTGAAGCCGATCCGCTCGTCGTAGCCGCCCGCCCGGAAGCGGCTGATCGCCTCGACGATCCGCACGTCCGACGGCGAGTAGCCGCGGCTGTCCGGGCTCAGCACCCCCAGCCCGGCGAGACGGTTCAGGACCTCCTCGGGGACCTCATACCGGCTTCGAACCTCCTTGGCCGAGATCCGCTCGCGCTCGCCCGCCAGGGCCCGCTCCAGGATCCGGTCCTCGAGCTCGATCATCGCCCGCAGCCGCTCCGGCTCGGCGTCCTCCCGGTCGAGCAGGTCGCGAATCACCCGCAGCGGCATGAATCGCTCCTCCTGGAGCTGCTTGATGAGCCGGATCCGGTCGACGAACTCCGGCGGGTAGTAGGCCATGTTGCGCGAGGTCTTGACCGGCTCGGGCAGGAGCCCCTCGCGCAGGTAGTGGCGTACGGTCGCCACCGGCACCCCGGACCGCTCGGCCAGCTCGGAGATCTTCAGGAGCTCCGCGGTGGGCGCGCTCATCCCATGAACCTCCCCGCCTCGACCGCCTCGTTGGGCCCGGCGACGGCACCGCTGGCGAGCAGCTCCGCCACCTGATCGGGGTCGAACCCGGCCTCGCGCAGCACCTCCTCCGTGTGCTCGCCGAGCGCCGGGGCGGGCCGCGTGGGGTCGCCGGGAGTGCGCGAGAGCTTGATCGGCAAGCCCAGCAACCGCACCGGCCCCAGCTCGGGCTGCTCCAGCTCCACCACCATCTCGCGCTCGCGGACGAGCTCCGAGGAGAGCGCCTCGTCGAGGCCCAGGACGGGCTCGATCATCGCGTCGTGCTCGTCGTTGAACGCCCGCCACCCGTCGCGGGTGCGGGAGCGGAAGACGTCCGCAACCTCGCGCCAGGCGTCCGAGCCCGGCGGCTGGAACTGGGCCTCGATCAGGTCCTCGCGCCCGACCCCCTCGCAGAAGGCGCGCCAGAACTTCGGCTCCAGGGCCCCGCAGGTGACCCAGCCGTCGGACGCCTCGTAGGGGTAGTAGCAGAGGAAGCCCCCGTTGAGCTGTCCGTCGCCGCGCCCCGGAGACTCGCCCGTCCTGGAGATAGGCGGCGGCCACCATCGCCAGCCAGGAGAGGGCGCCGTCCGTCATCGAGACGTCCACCAGCTGCCCCTCGCCGGAGCGCTCGCGCTCCCGAAGCGCCGCCAGCACGCCGACGGCCGCCATCAGGCCGCCGCCTCCGAGGTCGGCGATCTGGCCAGCGGACTGGATCGGCCTGCCCTGTGGCTCGCCCGTCATCCCGAGCAGCCCGGTCAGGCCCAGATAGTTCATGTCGTGCCCGGCTCGCTGCGTGTTCGGGCCCGTCTGCCCGTAGCCGGTGACGGCGCAGTAGACGAGGCGAGGGTTCACCCGCCGCAGCGCCTCGTAGCCGCAGCCGAGCCTGTCGAGGACGCCGGGGCGGAAGCTCTCGAGCACCACGTCGTACTCCCCGGCCAAGCCCAGGAACGCCTCGCGACCGCCATCCGACTTCAGATCGACGCGGATCGAGCGCTTGCCGCGGTTGAGCGCCAGATAGAGCGCCGAGCGGGTACCCAGGCCCTGCTGCTCCTCGGAGCCGTAGAAGGGCGGCGCCCAGCGCACGTAGTCGCCCATGCCGGTGTCCTCGACCTTGACCACGTCGGCGCCCAGATCGGCGAGCAACAGCGAGCAGAAGCCGCCGGGCAAGAGCCGGGTCAGGTCGAGCACCCGGACGTCGCCCAGCGGCGGCCCGCCGCTAGCCACTCGGGACCCGCTTCGGGACGCCCAACATCTCGCGCGCCTCGGCCGGCGTGGCCGCCCGGCGGCCGACGTCCTCGGCCATCTGCCGCGCCTTGGCGATCAGGTCGCCGTTCGAGCGCGCCATCTCCCCGTCGGGGAGGTAGAAGTTGTCCTCGAGGCCCGCGCGGACGTTGCCGCCGAGCGCCAGCGCGGCGCCGACCAGCCTCCACTGGTCGCGGGAGATCCCGATCACCTGCCAGTTGTTCGGGCCCTCGGGCCCGCCGGGGATCTGGTCGGCCATCAGCGCGACGTTCCGCGCGTTCGGCCGGATGCCGCCGTTGACGCCGATCACCAGGGAGACGTTCAGGGGCTCGGAGAGCAGGCCCATGTCGATCAGCGGATCGAGGTTGGCGATGTGGCCGGCGTCGAAGCACTCGTGCTCGGGCTTGATCCCAAGCTCGCGCATCGCGGTCAGGAACTCGATGATCGTGTCGAAGGAGTTCTCGAACACGGCCTTGAAGACGAACTCCTTGCGGCGCGCCGAGTACTTGGCGTAGTTCATCGAGCTCATGTTCAGCGCCGCCACGTCGGGGCGGAGCTCGCGCAGGTACTCGATTCGCTTGGCGATCGGAATGCCGATCGCGCCCGTCGAGTAGTTGACGATCACGTCGTCGACCTCGGCCAGGATCGCCTCGGTGATGGCGCGGAAGTCCTCGATCTCGTAGCTCGGCACCCCCTCGGGCGTGCGGGCGTGGATGTGGATCTGCGAGGCGCCCTCCTCCACGGCGCGGCGCGCCTCGGCCGCGTACTCGGCGGGCGTGTAGGGGATCGCCGGGCACTGGTCGCGGTTCGCGATCGCGCCGGAGATCGAGCAGCTCAGGACCACCGGGTCAGAGAAGCGGCTCATGCTGGGGTCACCTCCACGTAGACCCCTTCGGGGCCGAAGTTCATCGCCACTCCCTCGAAAAGCCTGCGGCCGAGGCCGTAGTTGTCCTTCAGGGCGGCCTCGGCGACGGCCTCCTCATCCGGTGTGAGGATCCGCGCCGTGGCGTCCGTCGCCGGCCCGAGGGGCTTGCCCCGCGAGTCGCACGGAGCGACTCGGGCCCTGCCGGTTGCCCTTATCCGCCGCACCTTCGCGACTGCGCCCTCGCTGCGGAAATAGAGCTTGCCGTCGGCTATCCCGAACCACACGGGCGTCGGAACCCCCTCTCCGGAGCGTTTGTAGGTGACGACGATGCAGTATTTGTGGCCCTCGAGCGCATCGAAGCCGGAGGCCTGGGCCTCGCCTTCGACAATGCCTGCGGCCCGTTTGTCCCGGATTCGATCGGTGAACCGGTTGGAGGCTGCCGCGAGCTTCTCTCCGACGCTCATACCGGCATCACCCCGTGCTTGCGCCAGGGCCGCTCGACGCGCTTGCCGGCCGCCATCCGCAGGCCGTTGATGATCGTCGGGCGGGTCTCGCGGGGGTCGATCACGTCGTCGATCAGCGCGTTCTTGGCCGCCAGGTATGGGTCGATGTTCCTGCGCACCGCCTCGAGCATCTCCTCGCGCGTCTTCTCGGGGTCGTCGGAGGCCTCGATCGCCGAGCGGCCGATGATGTTGACGGCGCCCTCCGCCCCCATCACCGAGATCTCCGCCGACGGCCAGGCGACGATCAGGTCCGGCTCGTACGCCTTGCCGTTCATCACGTAGTAGCCGGCGCCGTAGGCCTTGCGGACCACCACCGTGATCTTCGGAACCGTGGCGCGCGAAATGGCGTAGAGCATCTTCGCCCCGTGGCGGATGATCCCGGCGTGCTCGACCTTCGAGCCGACCATGAACCCGGGCACGTCCTGAAGGAAGACGAGCGGGATGTTGAAGGCGTCGCAGAGGTTCACGAAGCGCGCCGCCTTGTCGGCGGAGTCGTTCTCGAGGATGCCGCCGAGCTGCTTCGGCTGATTGGCGACGATGCCGACCGGCTGGCCGCCGAAGCGCGCCAGGCAGGTGATGATCGTCTTCGCGAACTTGGGCTTGATGTCGAAGTACTCGCCGTCGTCGACGATCTCGCGGATCAGCTCGTACATGTCGTAGGGCTGGCGGTTTGAGTCGGGGACGACGTCGAGCAGGGCCTCGGACATGCGGTCGTCGGGATCGTCCGTGGGACGCAGGGGCGGCTTTTGCTCGCAGTTGGCCGGGAAGAAGGAGAGATAGGTCTTCACCGCCTCGATGCACTCGTGGTCGTCCTTCACCTCCAGGTCGCCGACCCCCGACTTGCGGCAGTGGACCTTGGCGCCGCCGAGGTCCTCCATCGAGATGTCCTCGCCGGTCACGGCCTTGGTCAGGTGCGGGCCCGCGAGCGCCATCGCGCCCTGGCCAACCACCATCGGCACGAAGTCCGAGAGCCCCGGGATGTAGGCGGTCCCGGCCGCGCAGGGGCCCAGCATCGCGGCCACCAGCGGCACGACGCCCGACATCGTCACCTCCTCGCGGAACAGGTGCCCGGAACCGGCGAACAGGCTGCCCGCGGCCTCCTGGATTCGCGCCCCGGCCGAGTCGAGCAGCCAGATCAGCGGCATCCGCTTCTGCAGCGCCAGCTCGCGCAGGCGCCCCACCTTCAGCTCCCCGGTCATTCCCATCGAGCCCGCCATCACCGTGAAGTCGTACGCCGCGATCGCACACGGCCGGCCGTCCACGTCCCCCCAGCCGGTGATCACGCCGTCGGCCGGCGCCTCGCGGCCCTCCATCGCGCGCTGGGAGAAGTGCGGACCGGCGTGGATGCCCATCTCGACGAACGTGCCCGGGTCGACCAGCAGGTCGATCCGCTCGCGGGCCGTGAGCTTGCCGCGCTCGTGCTGGAGCGCGATCTTCTCCTCACCGCCACCGAGCTTCGCCTGCTCGCGGCGCTCGTGGAGGTCCTCGACCAGCGGGCGCATCCCGGTCTCGGCCCCGTGCTCCGTCTCGGCCGGGGCCTCGCGGCGTCCTCGCGCTCCGTCTTCTCCTCAGTGGCCATCATCGTCCCTTCCAGGTTGGCTCGCGCTTTTCGAAGAACGCGGTCACGCCCTCGATCGCGTCCTCGGTGGAGAGCTCGATCGTAAGCTGCGAGCGCAGGTAGTCGAGCGCCTCGGCCAAGGGCATGTCCATCTGCCGCCACATCGCGTCCTTGCCAAGGCGCATGACCACGGGCGACTTCGAGGCCAGCTTCGTCGCCCACTCGTCCACGGCCGCGTCGAACTCCTCCGCCGGCACGACCTTGTTGACGATCCCGGCCTGGAGCGCCTCCTCCGCCGTCAGCCGCTCGCCCAGCAGCAGCATCTCGTTGGTCTTCTTGCGCGGCACGTTGCGATAGATCAGCGCCATGATCATGAACGGGAACAGGCCGACGTTGATCTCCGGCGTGCCGAAGCCCGCCCCCTCCTTGGCGACGATCAGGTCACAGGCGAGCGCGATTCCCAGCGAGCCCGCGAGCACGTGGCCGTTGGCGGCGACGATCGTGGGCTTGCGGAGCTCGCCGATCAGCTTGAACAGGTCGACGAAGCGCTCGGCGGCGAAGTGCTTGTGGACCATGGGCGCGTCGGCGCCGAAGCCGCCCAGGTTGGCCCCGGAGGAGAAGACCTTCTCGTGCGAGGAGGCGAGCACCACCACGCGCACCGCCTCGTCGTCGCGGGCCGCCCGCAGCGAATCGACCAGCTCGCCGAGCAGCTCCGGGGAGAGCGAGTTGCGGGTCTCCGGGTCGTCGAGCGTGACCGTCGCGACGCCCGTGCCGGCGACCTCGTAGCGGATCTTCTCGTAGTCAGTCAAAAGTAGGAAGTGTTACCCTATACTCCGCACGAGCTTAGCACGGGGATTGGCCCTGCTCGCGAAAGCGGCTTGGGCCGGCTCCCGAACGGACCTCTCCCGCCCGGCGACCGAAGGAGTCATACCAGTGGAAGCAGCCACCGTCCTCAAGCCCGACCACGCGGGCACCCGCAAGCACCTGTTGTTCACCGACGAGCACGAGGACCTGCGGGCATCGATGCAGGCCTGGGTGCAGCGGGAGCTCCACCCGCACCGGTTCGAGTGGGAGGAGACGACCTGGCCGAGCGAGGTCATGCGCCGCGCCGGCGAGCTCGGGTTTCTCGGCCTCTGCTTCCCCGAGGAGTACGGCGGGCAGGGCGGCGACTACTTCTACTCGCTGGTGCGCGCCGAGTGCATGAGCTACTCGGGCTCCGGCGGAACCAACATGGGCTTCGCCGTCCAGTCCGACATGGTGCTTCCCCCGATCCACCTGCTCGGCACCGAGGAGCAAAAGCAGCGCTACCTGGTGCCCGGGATCAAGGGCGAGAAGATCGGCTGCTTGGGGATCACCGAGCCCGGCGCCGGCTCGGACGTCGCCGGCATCCGCACCAAGGCGATCAAGGACGGCGACGAGTACCTGATCTCGGGCTCCAAGACCTTCATCACCAACGGGGTTCGGGCGGACTTCATCCTCCTGGTCGCCAAGACCGACCCGGACGCACGCCACGAGGGCGTAACCCTGTTCCTGGTCGACCTGCGCGACGAGGAAGGGAGTCTGGTGCCGGGCTTCGAGGTCGCGAGGAAGCTGGAGAAGATGGGCATGCACTCCTCGGACACCGCGGAGCTCTCATTCGACGAGGTCCGGGTGCCCGCCGAGAACGTGCTCGGCGAGATCGGCAAGGGCTTCTACCACATCTCCTGGGAGCTCCAGTCGGAGCGGATGGTGGCCGCCGCCGGCTCCGTGGCCGGCGCCGAGCGGATGTTCGAGCGGACGCTCGAATACGCGAAGGAGCGGGAGGCGTTCGGTCGGCCGATCGGCAAGTTCCAGGCGATCCGCCACAAGTTCGCCGAGATGGCGACCAAGATCGAGGCCGCCAAGCAATTCAACTACGTGGTCGCCTGGCGCTACGCCAACGGCGAGTACCCGGTGCGCGAGATCACCGAGGTGAAGCTGTTCACATCGCGGGTGGGCTGCGAGGTCGCCGACGAGTGCGTCCAGATCCTCGGCGGCTACGGCTACATGAAGGAGTACGAGATCGAGCGCGCCTACCGCGACGTCCGCCTGAACCGGATCGGGGCCGGGACCGACGAGATCATGCTGGACATCATCGGGCGCTCCTACGGCCTCTAGGAGGCCTCAGCAGCAGGCCTAGGAGGCCTGCTGCTGGTGGAGCTCGCGGGCCTCCTCGCCCGACTCGACGATCGGCCTCACCTCCAGCGCGCCGTTTCGGATCGGCGCCTTTGCGGCCCACTCGACGGCCTCGTCGAGGTTCCCGCACTCGAGGATCCAGAACCCGCCGAGCTGCTCCTTCGACTCCGCGAACGGCCCGTCGGTGGCGACGGGCTTGCCGGCCTCGCCCCAGCGCAGCGTTCTCGCCAGGCGACTCGGTCCCAGTCCCTCGCCCGCGTGCATGACCCCGGCATTGCGGAGCTCGTCGTTGTACTGGTTCATCTCCGAGGCGATCTCCTCCATCTGCTCGGGCGTGACCGCGTGCATCTGCGCTTCGTCGAAGATCAGGGACGCCATGAACCTCATCTGATTCCTCCTCTGCTCGAGCGGCGCCGTTCGCCGCTTTCACCGTAACGACGGACGAGGCTCGGCTATTCGACGTTTTTCTCGAGCTCCTCGATCCGGCGCTCGAGAAACCCTCGCTGCACCGGGTTGGTGCTCAGCTCGAGCCCGCGACTATAGGCCTCGATCGCCTCCTGGCCGCGACCGAGCCGGCCGAGGAGGTCTGCACGGCTGACGTGGTAGGGCGCGTAGCGGCTGAGGCCCTCGATCGCGTCGATCAGCTCCAGGCCGGCCTGGGGGCCGCGATCCATCGCCACCGCGATGGCGCGGTTCAGCTCGATCACGGGCGAGGGCTGGATCTGGCGCAGCTGCCCGTAGAGGAGGCCGATCCGGCGCCAATCGGTCCGCTCGGCGTGCTCGGCACGAGCGTGCTCGGCGGCGATCCTGGCCTGGATCGAGTAGGGGCCGACGACGCCGCTCAGCGATTCGACCAGCTTCAGCCCCTCCTCGATCTGGGCGCGATCCCAGAGCGAGCGGTCCTGATCCTCCAGCAGCACCATCTCGCCCTCTTCGTCCACTCGCGCCTCGCGCCGTGAGTGCTGCAGCAGCATCAGCGCCAGCAGCGCTCTCGCCTCGGAGTCGCCCGGAAGGGCATCGACCAGCACCCGCGCCAGCCGGATCGCCTCGTCGGCGAGCTCGGTCCGGATCAGCGCCTCGGAGCCGGACGCGAAGTAGCCCTCGTTGAAGATCAAGTACAGCGTCGCCAGCACCGAGGTGAGGCGCTCCGGCAGCTGTTCGGCCGAGGGCACCTCGTACGGAATGCCGGCGTCGCGGATCTTGGCCTTGGCCCGCACCAGCCGCTGCGCCATGGTCGCCTCGGAGGTCAGGAAGGCGCTGGCGATCTCCGCCGTGGTCAGGCCGCCGAGCGTGCGCAGGGTGAGGGCGACGCGCGCCTGGGGCCGCAGGGCGGGATGGCAGCAGGTGAATATCAGCCGCAGCCGGTCGTCCGGCATCGCCGGCTCCGGTTCGGCGTCGAGCTCCTCGGAGCTGGGCGCCAGCGCCTCGAGGCCCTCGAGCACCTCCTTCTTCATGCGCAGGGTCTTCTCGCGGCGCAGGCGATCGATCGCCTTGTTGCGCGCGACCCGGGTTATCCAGGCGCCCGGGTTGTCCGGGACGCCGTCGCCCGGCCAGCGCTCCAGCGCGACGACGAAGGCTTCCTGGACCGCCTCCTCGGCGGCGTCGAAGTCACCCAGGACGCGGATCAGGCTCGCGACCGCCCGTCCCGACTCGTGGCGGAACAGGCGGTCGACGACCTGATCGGAACGGGCGTCTATGACGCGGCGGTCTGAGTGGCGCCGGCCTCGGCCGGGTCCTCGTAGCCGAACTCCGTGTAGTCCATCACCGGACGGACCTCGACCGAGCCGCTCTGGAACGGGATCTTCTTCGCGTACTCGAGGGCCTCGTCGAGGTCCTTGCAATCGAGCAGGTAGAAGCCGCCGAGCTGCTCCTTCGTTTCGGCGAATGGGCCATCCGTGACCGTCGGCTCCTTGCCCTCCTCGATCCTCACGGTCGAGGCAGTGGCGCTCGGCTGGAGGCCCTCGCCGGCCAGAAAGGCGCCCTTGTCGACGGCCTCCCGGCCGTAGGCGCTCCAGCGGTCCATCACGGCCTTCATCTCCTCGGGAGAGGCGTCCTCCATGCCCCCCTCCTCCGAAATCAACGCGAGCAGGTACTTCATCGGTTTCCTCCTTGTCTCGAGGGGCTCAGGCAGCGGTCTTCGCCGGGGCCACGGTGGGGCTCTCGTACCCGAACTGCGAGAGGTCCATGATCGGGCGCACCTCGATCGTGGCGCCCGGTCGGACCGGAGTCTTGCCGGCCCACTCGAGCGCCTCATCGAGGTCGCTGCACTCGAGCAGGCAGAAGCCCCCGAGTACCTCCTTGGACTCCGCGAACGGGCCGTCGGTGACCGTGCGCTCACCGTCGTCCCCAACCGCGATCTTGGCCTCGGCGTCCTCCACCGGCTCACAGGCGATCAGCGCGCCGGCCTCGGTCGCCTCGCGGTCGAAGGCGCTCCAGGCCTCCATTCCCGCCTTCATCTCCTCGGGTGATGCGGCCTCCCTGCTGCGCTCCTGGATGACGAAAGTGAGCAGGTACTTCATTGCTTTCCTCCTCGGTTTCGAGCGACGCGGTTTCGCCGCCTTCACCCTAACGACGAACGGGACCCCCAGATATCGACAGCATCAGGTAAGAATCGGGTATCGGCAATCTCGACCACATCCGCAGCTACTACGAGGCCCTGAACACCGGCGACCCGGAGCGGGTGGCCTCGCACTTCACAAACGACGCGACCCACTACTACACCCGACTCGGGCCGCACGAGGGCGCGAGCTCGATCGGCGAGAACACCAAGTGGGCCGTCGAGAACCTCGACGGGCAATGGTGGTTCGAGCACGGGATCGAATCCGGCGACGAGGCCGTGATCGAGTGGACGATGACCTGGCGGGACCCGAAGTCCGGTGACAAGCGCTTCAACCGCGGCACCGAGTGGTTCCGCCTCCGCGACGGCAAGATCGCCGAGGTCCGCGCCTACCACCACGGGGACAAGAGGAACCCGGAGGGAAACCTGCTGGGCTTCGATCACGCCGGCCGCGGCCACACCACGCTCGACGATTGGAAGCCGCCGGCCGGTAGTCCTGAGTGAGCGCCCCCGTCATCAAGGACAGCGGCGAGCGTGCGCTGCTGCCGCCGTTCACCGAGGAGCACGAGGAGCTGCGCGAGACGGTGCGCCGGTTCGTCGGCAAGGAGATCGCGCCACACGTGGACGAGTGGGAGGAGGCGCGCGAGTTCCCGCGGGAGCTGTTCGCCCGCTGCGGCGAGCTCGGGTTCCTCGGCCTCAAGTTCCCCGAGGACTACGGCGGCCAGGGCGGCACCGCCGTCCACGACGCGGTCTGGATCGAGGAGCTGTCGCGCTCGGGCGGCTCGGGCGGCGTCGCGGCCGGGCCTCAACGCCCACGCCTCGATCGCGATGCCGCCGGTGTTCAACTTCGGCACCGAGGAGCAGCGCCAGCGCTGGATCGTGCCCGGCATCCGCGGCGAGCGGATCGGCGCCCTCGGCATCACCGAGCCGGACGCGGGCTCCAACGTGGCCGGGATCCGGACCCTCGCCCGCAAGGTGCCCGGCGGCTACGTCGTCAACGGCTCGAAGACGTTCATCACCAACGGCGTCCGCGCCGACTTCCTGGCCTGCGCGGTGAAGACCAGCCCCGAGGGAGGCCACGACGGCCTCTCCTTCCTGGTCCTGGAGCGTGAGATGCCCGGCTACGAGGTGACCAGAAAGCTCGAGAAGATGGGCTGGCACGCCTCCGACACCGGCGAGCTCAGCTTCACCGACGTCGAGGTGCCGGACGAGAACCTGCTCGGCCCCGAGAACGGCGGCTTCCGCCTGATCATGGCCAACTTCCAGTGGGAACGACTGTCGATGGCGCTCGGTGCCGTCGGCGGGATGCAGCGCGTCTTCGAGGTCACCCTGGCCTACGCGAAGGAGCGGCAGGCGTTCGGGCGGCCGATCGGAAAGTTCCAGGCGATCCGCCACAAGTTCGCCGAGATGGCCACCAGGATCGACGCCTCGCGCGCGCTCGCCTACCACGGGCTGCGCCTGTTCGCCGAGGGCCAGGATGCCACCCGTGAGGTGACCATGGCGAAGCTGCTCACCCAGCGCGCGATGCTAGAGGTCGCCGACGAGTGCCTTCAGATCCACGGCGGCTACGGCTACATGCGCGAGTACGGGATCGAGCGCGCCGTCCGCGACGCCCGCCTCGGCCCGATCGGGGGCGGCACCGACGAGATCATGAAGGAGATCCTCGGCAGGCAGCTCGGGCTGTAGGCATCCTCGGGAAGAAGCATGAACGCTCCCCTTGACCTGGCCGTCCGCCGCGCGGAAGACGACGCCGAGATCATCGGCCGGCTCCTTCACGACTTCAACAGCGAGTTCGACGACCCCACGCCGGGCCCGAGGGCCTGGCCGAGCGGGTCCGGGAGCTCCTGGCGAGAGGGGAGGTCACCGTCCTGCTGGGTGGGGCCGGGCCTCACGGGCTCGCGGTGCTTCGCTTCCGCCCGGCGATCTGGACGAGGGGCTGGACTGCTACCTGGAGGAGCTCTACGTGGTCCCGAACCGCCGCGGGCAGGGGCTGGGCGGCGCTGATGGACGCCGCGATCGAGCTTGCCCGCAGCCGGGGCGCGAAACACATGGACCTCGGTACAAGCGAGGACGATGTCGCCGCCCGCGCCCTCTACGAGAGCCTCGGGTTCACCAATCGCGAACGGCCACCCGATGGCCCGATCAGCTACTTCTACGAGCGCGAGCTGTGAGAGAGGCCTGGCACGGATCTCTCAGGGGCAGCTCTGATCCAGCCGACGAGCTAGGCTCCGAGTCGATGGCCACCGCGGCGGCCCCACCCGCGACCTACGCGCTCCCCCAGGAGTTCCTCGACTTCCGGGAGACGATCCGCAAGATGGTCACGGAGCGCGTGGCCCCGCGGGCGGCCGAGATCGACGCCACCGGGGAGTACCCACGCGACCTGCGCGAGCTGTTCGCCGAGCACGACCTGTTCGGGCTCCCGTTCGAGACCGAATACGGCGGCACGGGGACGGGGACGCTGATGCTCAACATCGCGGTCGAGGAGGTGGCCAAGGCGTGCGCGTCGAGCGCCCTGATGCTGATGATCCAGGAGCTCGGCACCTTGCCGATCCGCCTGTTCGGGACCGAGGAGCAGAAGGGGCGCCTGCTGCCGAAGTGCGCGGCCGGTGAGTGGACCCCCGCCTTCGCGCTCTCCGAGCCGGACGCCGGCTCCGATCCCGGCGGCATGCGCACCCGCGCGGTCCGCGACGGCTCGGACTGGGTGATCGACGGGACCAAGAACTGGATCACCAACCTCGGGGTCGCCGACTTCTACGTGGTCTTCTGCGTCACCGATCCGGAGGCCGGCCACTCGCGCGGCATCTCCGCCTTCATCGTCGAGGCCGACCGGCCGGGCTTCTCGGTCGGCAAGCTCGAGCACAAGATGGGGATCCGCGGCTCGCCCACCGGCCAGCCGATCTTCGACGGCGTCCGGGTCCCGGCCGAGAACCTGATCGGCGCCGAGAACGCCGGCTTCAAGGTCGCGATGGGGACCCTGGACCACTCCCGGCTGGGGGTCGCCGCGCAGGCCGTCGGCATCGCGCAGGGCGCGACCGACTACGCGGCCGCCTACGCCCAGGAGCGCCGCCAGTTCGGAAAGCCGATCGCCTCCTTTCAGGGGATCCAGTTCAAGCTGGCGGAGATGGAGACCCGCACCGCGGCGGCGAGGGAGCTGCTCTACCGCGCCTGCGCCAAGGTCGACGCGGGCGACGGCGACATGGGCAAGTACTCGGCGATGGCGAAGCTGTTCGCCTCCGACACCGCCATGTGGGTGACCACCGAGGCGGTGCAGGTCCTGGGCGGCTATGGCTACGTCAGCGAGTACCCGGTGGAGCGGATGATGCGCGACGCCAAGATCACCCAGATCTACGAGGGCACCAACGAGATCCAGCGCCTCGTGATCGCCCGCTCGCTGAGCTAGGCACGGTCAGCCATCTAACACGGGACCTTGGAGCCGTCGCGTGACGTCGCCGAAGGTGGCTATCGTCGGCGCCCCCGACCGATTCAGGAGGCACCCATGCTCAGGTTCTCGGACTCGCGCAACTTCAGCCGTACGCTGGCGGCGCATCGGGCTGATCGCCGGCCCGCTTCTGTTCGCCATTGAGGCGCTGCTGGACCCCGCGTGGGCCTCTGACAGCGCCGAGTACCTCGCCGAGGTGGCGGACGACAAGGGACGCTACATCGCCGCCGGCGCGATGGGGACCATCGGCTCGCTGCTGTTCATCCCCGGGCTGCTCGGGGTGATGCGCCTGTTCCGCGGCCGGTCCGTGACCCTCGGCCAGATCGCCGCCGGGCTGCTCACGGTCGGCGTGATCGGGCTCTCGGCCACTCTCGCGTTCAACGGCTTCGACATCATCCTCGCCGACCACGCCGACCGCGCGGCGGCGGTGGAGATCTACGACGAGGGGGACGACAACGGCGCCCTGATCGCCTACTTCCTGTTCTTCTTCTTCATCGGCATCGTGCTGGGCTCGATCCTGCTCGCGATCGCCCTCTTCCGTCGCCGGATCGTGCCGATCTGGTCCCCGATCCTGCTCGTGGTGGCGATCCTCGTCGGCTTCCTCGCCGGCGAGGAGTCGGCGATCGTCAACGCGATCTCGTTCCTCATCCTCACGGCCGCCCTGGCCCCGCTGGCGATGCTGATCTGGGGGCTCAGCGACGACGAGTGGGAGCGTTGGGAGCTATCGCTCGACGACACGCGTACCGGGGAGGCGGCGGCTCCGCCACCACCTCCGCAGCCACCCGCGCAGCAATAGGGCGCCGATTGGGCCTCACGCGCCGTGGGGTCCTGGCGTGAGGGCGGGTCTTACGGACGACCCGCGCCCGCCATGAACTCGTCCAGGCCGGCGCGGGCGCGGCGGCGGACGGAGGCGCGCAGCAGCGGCGTCCAGCCGAGCAGCAGGCCAGGCGCGCCCAGAGCCTGCCGCGACCAGCGATGGAAGTCGAACTCGTCCCGGTGCTCGGCGATCAGCCCGCCCGCGAAGCGAAACGAGGCACGGACGTGGTTCTCCACCGGCCGCCCGGTTTGCGTGAACGTGTAGCGGGCGACCCAGCGGGCTGCGCCCCGGTCGCCGTCCGCCTCGTGCTCGACGAGCTCCACTTCGAGGTCCTCGGCGCGGCCGGTGAGCATCCGCCACATCGCGCCCGGCTCCTCGCCGCGCAGGTCCGGGAACACAGGGTCCGAGAAGCGGGCGTCGGGCGCGTAGAGCTCGGCCATGGCGCTGCCGTCGCGCGCCGCGAAGGCCGCATAGAAGCGCCGGATCAGCTCCGAGTTGGCTTCGGCCACGGAGCGACGCTAACACGCCCTCGCCGGCCGGGCCTCCGTGCCGAGTCGGCCCAGATACGGTTCCCGCCGACAAACCAGCCCTTCGAGAGGAGAACGAGCGCAGATGGGACTACTTGACGGCAAGGCCGCGATCATCACCGGCTCGGCGCGCGGGATCGGCCGGGCGACGGCGGAGCTCTTCCTGAGCGAGGGCGCCAAGGTGCTGATCAACGACATCGACGGGGACGTCGCCGAGCAGGCGGCGGGCGAGCTCGAGGGCGAGACGGCGGTCTTCGCGGGCGATCTGACCCAGCCGGGCGTCCCCGAGGAGCTGGTCGCAAAGGCCAACGAGGCCTTCGGCCAGGTCGAGGTCCTGGTCAACAACGCCGGCTACACCTGGGACGGCGTCGTCCACAAGATGAGCGACGAGCAGTTCCAGGCAATGCTCGACATCCACACGATCGTCCCCTTCCGCATGACCAGGGCGTTGGCGCCCCACTGGCGCGAGGCGGCCAAGCAGGAGGCGGGCGAGGGGCAGGAGGTGTTCCGCAAGATCATCAACGTGACGTCGATCTCGGGAACGATGGGCAATGCCGGCCAGGCCAACTACTCGGCCGCGAAGGCGGGCGTGACCGGGCTCACGAAGACGATCGCCAAGGAGTGGGGGCAGTTCAAGATCAACGTGAACGCGGTGGCCTTCGGCTTCGTCGAGACCCGCCTCACCCAGGCGAAGGAGCAGGGTGAGGCGATCGAGCGGGAGGGCGAGCGAATCGAAATCGGCGTGCCCGAGCAGCAGCGGGCGATGGCGTCGATGATCATCCCCCTCGGGCGCCCCGCCCAGCCAGGGGAGGCCGCCGGCCCCGTCCTGTTCCTGTCCTCGCAGCTCTCCAACTACGTCCACGGACAGGTCCTGAATGTCACCGGAGGACAATTCGGCGGCATGTCCGCGTAGCGGCCCCGATCCGAGAGGAGGACGAGATGGCGATCAAGCTCCACCGCTGCCCGGTGATGTGGCTGAAGATCGAGGGGCACCCGTGTTGGCGGGTGCAGAAGGCGCTCGACGAAGCGGGAATCGAGTACGAGGTGGTCAAGCAGCCGCTCCGGCGCGGAAGGCGGATCGAGTACGGCGCGCTGACCGGGCAGCGGGCCCTGCCCGCCGTCGAGCTGGAGGACGGCACCGTGGTCCGCGAGGAGTCCAAGGACCTGGCGGCGCGGATCCGCGATGGGAAGCTGCGCGAGGCGAGCGGCCAGCCGCTAGGATTCCGTACCCCGATTCGGGGTAAGGGATAGGACCATCAAGGGAGGAGGAGCAAGAGCCCGATCGCGCCGCTGGCTCGTGCCGGCCGGCGGCCTCGCGGTTCTGCTCACGGTCACCGGGGTCGCCACTGCGACCCACATCGCCGCCGTCGACACCGAGGGTCATACGACCCTCCGGCAGATCCTCAGCGCCACCAACCCGAGCGCCGACTACACGACGCTGGAGGTGGACCAAGTCAACGAGAACTACGTCATCCGCGATCCCGACGGTGTGGCCCAATCGGGACGCGGGCTGCGGCGGCGCTCCCTCGCCTACTTCTCCCAGCTGACCGACTTCCAGCTGGCCGACGAGGAGTCTCCGGCGCGGGTGGAGTTCCTCGACCAGGTCGCCGGCCAGGACGGGGCGACCTCGGCCTGGCGCCCCTGGGAGGCGCTGACCCCGTTCATGATCGACGACTCGATCCGGCAGATGAATCGCTTCGCCGCCCATAGCCCGGTGCCGCAGGGCAATAGCGTGGGCAACCCCATGGACCTGTCGCTGATCACGGGCGACCAGGCCGACAACCAGCAGCGCAACGAGATGATCTGGACGCGGGCGCTGCTGGAGGGCGGGGTGACGGTCAACTTCAACTCAGGCCTCACCGACCCCTCGGCCTACTCGCCGGCGAACCTCCCTAACGCCAATTGTCAGGCGTTCGTCACGCAGGAGGGTGGGCAGGCCCAGGCCGCCGCCGAGGGCGCCCGGTACACGGGCGTCCAGGACTACACCGACTACCCGGCGGGCTCACCCCCCGGCCCGGACCCGATCTTCTACGACCCGAACCAGCCCACCGGCGACTGGGCCGCCTGGCCGCAGTACACGGGGCTCCTGGACCGCGCCCAGATGCTCTCCCTCACGCCGGCCGGCCTGAACGTCCCCTCCTACTGGGTGAACGGCAACCACGACGTCCTCGTGCAGGGGAACGAGGACGCGAACCAGGCGTTCGAGAACATCGCCATGGGATGCTTCAAGGCCCTGGGGACCACCGCCGTCCCGGGAAGCTTCCCCGGCCCCGATCCCAGGGTCCTGCTCTCCCCCACGGCCGCGGGGATGTTCGTCCCGCCCGACCCGCTGCGGCGCTTCGTCTCGAAGCAGCAGACCAAGGCGATCATCGGGGCCAACAACGTGGACAACGACCACGGCTTCGACTTCGTCAACCCGCAACAGAACCAGGCCTCGAACGGCTCGGCCTCCTACTACGCCTGGAATCCGCCCCAGACGCCCGGCGTGCGCTTCATCGCCATCGACACGAACTCGGAGGGCGGCATTGTCGGGGAGGGTCCGCAGGGTGGGTCCTCGGACGGGAACCTCGACCACCCGCAGTTCACCTGGCTGCGCGACGAGCTGAACAAGGCGGAGAACCGGGGCAAGCTGGTCGTGATCTACGGCCACCACCCGGTGCGCAGCATGATCTCGATTGTTCCCGACGAGGCCACCGGAGAGTGCACGGGCACACAGCACAGCCACGGCGACACCCCCGAGCACGACACCAACCCCGGCTGCGATCCGGACCCGCGGAACTCGGAGCCCCTGCACTTTGGGAACCCGGAGCAGGCCAGCGCGGCCGGGAGCGACGCTTTTACCTTCACCGAGCTGATGGCCAACCACCCGAACGTGATCGCCTACGTCGCGGGGCACACTCACGAGCACGCGCTCCTGCCCTGCGGAAGCACCCGGACGACAGGCCCGGGCAACAGGAGGTTCTGCGGAAACGACGTCTGGTGGGAGATCAACACCGCGGCGGTGGCGGACTGGCCGCACCAGCACCGGCTGATCGAGGTGATGGACAACCGCGACGGCTCGCTCTCGATCTTCGGCACCGTGCTCGACCAGGCATCGCCCGCCACCGCCCCCGCGGCGGGGAGCGCCTCGGGCTTCATCGCACGCCAGCTCGCCTCGATCGGCCGGACCTTCGGCTTCAACGATCCGCAGAGCGGCTCACCCCACGGTGAGGGGGACCCGCTGCTGGACCAAAACGTCGAGATGCTGGTGGACGACCCACGCAAGGCCAATCTCAAGATGACGAAGCTCGACAATCCCGACCCGGTGAGGATCGGCAGCATCCTGACCTACACGCTGGAGGTGGAGAACCTGGGGCCCTTCGGCGCGACGGGTGTGCAGGTGAGGGACCGGCTCCCGAACAACCTTCTCTTCCTCTCGGCGACCACTACAACCGGGTCCTGCTCGGTGTCGGGGCCCACCGTGAACTGCGCCCTGGGCGATCTGGCCGCCGGCCAGAAGCCCCGGGTCACAATCCGGGTGCGGGCCCAGGGGACGCCCCGCACGATCTCGAACGCGGCGACCGTGAGCGCGATCACCGACGACCCTGACCCGCTGAACAACAGGAACGCCAAGTTCACTCGCATCATTCCGTAGGTCGCATCACGGCTGGGGCAGCGTCGCGAGCGCCTGATCGATCCGCTCGACCAGCCGCGAATCGCAGTTGGAGCCCTCGAGGTCCTCGGCCAGGTCACCTAGGAACAGCCCCATCTCGACCCCTATGTCGAGGGGCGCGACGGGCTTCTCGCTCGCGAGCTCGATGAGGCGGTCCGTTGCAACGAAGGCCCTGCTCTGCTCCTCGGCCGAGGGCGGCTTTCCCTGACCCGTCAGCGAGAGCGCGAGCCTCCCGCAGTAGCGCTGCACGGCGCGCTCCGACCTGACCACCAACGCCTGCTCGGCTGCCGTCAGCCGCTGCGGCGCCGCGCTTGTGGTCGTCGTCGTGCCCGCGGCATCCGGCGAGCCGCCGTCCCCGCACGCTGCGAGGGCGACGAGCGCCAGCGCCGCTACCACCATCACTCCCGCGCCGAGCGCGGGC
Organism: uncultured Actinomycetes bacterium; assembly: GCA_963721735.1. Taxonomy (GTDB): domain Bacteria; phylum Actinomycetota; class Thermoleophilia; order Solirubrobacterales; family 70-9; genus AC-56. The sequence continues at coordinate 173,903 of CAVRKX010000014.1, read as the reverse complement.
CTCATTCGCGAGGCTTGCGCGCCTCGGCGAGCGGCTCCCCGGAGTCGCCGACGGCCCCGGGCGGCGGCCAGGGGCCGAACCAATTGTCACGAGCACCGTCGATCGTGATCACGCAACCGGAGAGGAAGTCTCCCCCGGGGGAGGCGAGATAGGCGATCAGCCAGGCCATCTCCTCGGGCTTGCCGAGCCGTTGCGCCGGCACCGTGCGCACAACGTTCTCGGCGACCTCCTTCGGGTACTTCGTTCGCAGCACCTCGGTGTCGAACTGGCCGGCCGCCACCGCGCAGAGCTTGACGTTGAAGCGCGCCCACTCAATCGAGAGCGTGCGCATCATGTTCTCGACCGCGGCTCGCGCGGCCCCGGAGTGCGCCATGCCCGGCATCCCGTGATGCGGCGACAGGGTGATGCTGATCACCTTCCCCGAGCACTGGGGGATGAACGCCTTCGTTGCAGCCGCATGGGTCATCTGCCAGGTCCCCTGCACGTTGAGCTCGATCACGGTCCGGAAGCCCTTGGGGCTGATCGCCTCGGCGGGGCTCAGGAACTGGCCACCGGCGTTGTTGACCAGCACGTCCAGGCGCCCGTGGCGCTCGACGATCCCGTCGACCAGGCCGTCAACCGCGTCCGGGTCGCGGATGTCCATCGGCTCCGCCTCCGCGACTCCGCCGGCCTCCCGAATCGCGCTCACGGTTTCTTCGAGCGGCTCGGCGCGCCGCCCGCAGCCGATCACCGTGGCGCCGAGGGCCGCCAGCTCGTACGAGGTCGCTCGCCCAAGGCCCGTGCCCGCCCCCGACACCACGCAGACCTGGCCCTCCAGCAGTCCCGGGCGAAAGATCGGGGAACTCGAGGCTGACACCGGCGTGAGCTTAGCCTCTTGGCAAGGCCGCACCCGGCTCTCCGCCGCGGTCCGCCGTGCCGAGTTCGCACCGCTACGCTGACCCGCCAATGAAGGTCCACGCCCAACCGAAGCCGCTCACGGAGCCTCTGCCCGGCGGCAAGGAGGGGACAACGGTGACCGTCGAGCCCCTGCTCGGCGGCGAGCTGGACGCCCCGGCCGCCCTCTTCGAGCGTCCCGGGGGCCGTCTTGAGACGCTCAAGGTGCTGGGCATCGGCACCCCCCGCTCCAAGTGGTGGACCGTCCCCTGCCCCGCGTTCCTGATCCGGCATCCCGAGTGCCGGGCCGATGCTCGTGGACACGGGCCTGCACCCGTCGGTGGCCGCGAAGCCCGCGAGAACATGGGTCGCGCTTGGGCCCGGTTCGGGCGACCCGCGGATCGAGCCGGGCCGAGACATACCCGCCCAGCTTCGCGAGCGGGGGATCGAGGCCAGGGACCTTCCCCTGATCGTGATGACCCACCTGCACCAGGACCACGCGTCGGGGATGGCCGAGTTCCCCAACTCGACATTCGTGATCTCGGCGGCGGAGTGGCACGCGGCAACCACGGATCCGCGGCCGCTGCTGCGCGGCTACCGGCCGGCGCACTACGACTACCTGTTCGACTACCGCACGCTCAGCTATGACGGCCCGAAGATCGCCTCCTACGCGAGCTTCGGCCGCACCTTCGACCTGTTCGGCGACGGCGCCGTGCGCCTCGCCTTCACGCCCGGGCACACGGCGGGTCACCAGTGCGTGATCGCTCCGGCTACGCGAGCGCGACTTCGTGATCGCGGGCGACGCGATCTACACCCACGGTCAGCTCGGCGACGCGCCCGAGCCGCCCCGCACCCTCGACCGCCACACCTGGCGTCGCTCGCGCCAGGAGCTGGCGCTCTTTCATCGCTCCTACCCCCAGGCCGTGATCGTGCCCGGCCACGACCCGGAGCACTGGCGGACCCTCGACCCCAAGTACGAGTGAGGGCTAGCGGGGCTGGCCGGCGGGGACCTGGCGCTCGGCGCGCCCGCCGATCCCCTCCCGGAGGGCCTTGATCACGCCCCGACGACCCTTCTCCTCCAGCGCCGCGTACATCTCCCGCACCGGCTCGAAGACGCGCTCGGCCGCCTCCTGTGCCTGCTCGCGCGAGGGGCGCTCGACGGCCTCGAAGGTCAGCGGCTCGCCGAACTGGACCGTGACCTTGGGGAATTGCGCCCTCCTCCACCCCCGGACGCCCTTCGAGCCGTGGATCGCCACCGGAACCACGGGAACCCCGGACTCGAGCGCCAGGTAGCCGACTCCTGGTCGCGGCTGACCGAGCCCGCCGGTGCGCGAGCGACCGCCCTCCGCGTAGATCAGCATGCAGCCGCCGCGGTCGAGGATGGCATGGGCGGTGATGAACGCCTCCCGGTCCTGGTGCCCCCGGCGCACCGGGAACGCCCCGCCGTGGGAGAGGATGAACGTGATCGCGGGGTTGCGCGCCCAGCAGCTGCGACTTGGCCATGAACCGCACCTTGCGCCGAAGGTAGACGGCGGCAAAGAAGTGGTCCCAGTTCGAGAAGTGATTCGGGGCCAGGATCACGGGGCCGGAGCTAGGGACGTTCTCGGCCCCGATCGCCCAGGCGCGAAAGACGAGCAGGGTGGGCGGCGTGAGCACGATCCGGGCCGCCTCATAGATCCAGTCGGCGTCGCGGGTGCGTGCCCGCTCATGAAACCGGGTGAAGTACTCGGCGGGACGAGGGTCCTTGTAGACCTGGGGCTTGATCTCGGCCATCGGCAATCGAGCCCGCAATAGCGGGCTCGTGCCGTGTCCTACCCCCGAGGGGCGTCGCGGTTACGCGACGCCCCTCGTCGCGGTTACGCGACCGGCTTCGTGCCCTCGGCCCAGCCCCTGGCTCGCTCGACGGCGCGGTGCCAGTCGCCCAGCAAGGTCCGGCGCTCGTCCTCGCCCATGCGCGGCTCGTATCGGGCGGCCTCGCGCCACATCGCCTCGACCTGCTCGGCGTCCCAAACGCCGCCGGCGATCCCGGCCAGGTAGGCGGCCCCGAGGGCCGTCGTCTCGGGGATCTCGGGGACGATCACCGGCGCACCCAGCACGTCCGCCTGAAACTGCATCAGCCACCCATTGGAGACCGCGCCGCCATCGGCCTTCAGCACCTCCAGCCTCTCGCCGGCGGCCGCCTCCTGCGCCCGCACCGCGTCCACGGTCTGGTAGGCGATCGCCTCCAGGGCGGCTCGCGCAAGCTGGGCCCGGCCGGAGCCGCGAGTCAGGCCGACGATCGTTCCCCGCGCGTAGGGATCCCAGTGCGGCGATCCAAGCCCGGTCAGCGCGGGAACGAAGTAGACGCCGTCGTTCGAGTCGAGCGACGCCGCCAGCCCCTCGCTCTCGGCGGCCGAGCCGATGATCCCGAGCCCGTCGCGAAGCCACTGCACGGCGGCGCCGGTGACGAACACCGCCGCCTCGAGCGCGTAGTCGGTTCTTGTCTCGAGCCCCCAGGCGACGGTCGTCAGCAGGCCCTCGCCGGGCTCAGGAGCGACGCCGCCGGTGTTGAGGAGGACGAAGCTGCCCGTCCCGTACGTGTTCTTGGCCATGCCCGCCCGCTGACAGGCCTGCCCGAACAGCGCCGCCTGCTGGTCGCCGGCGATCCCGGCCACCGGGACGTCGCCGCCGAAGGCGCCGGTGTGGCCGTACACGTGTGCCGACGGAACCGGCTCGGGCAGCCTGGATGGATCCACCCCCAGCAGGTCGCAGAGCTCGGGGTCCCACCGCAGCCCCCGGATGTCGAAGAGCATCGTCCGCGAGGCGTTCGAGTAGTCGGTGACGTGGCGACCGGTGAGCTTGAAGACGAGCCAGGAGTCGATCGTGCCGAAGACCGCGTCGCCCGCCGCTTCGACGTTCCTTTGAAGCCATTCGATCTTCGTGCCCGAGAAATAGGGGTCGATCACAAGCCCCGTTCGCTCCCGCACCAGCGCTTCGTGCCCGGCGGCCCGCAGCTCGTCGCAGCGCGGCGCCGTGCGGCGGTCCTGCCAGACAAGGGCGCGATGGACCGGCTCGCCCGTTTGGGGGTCCCAGGCCACGACCGTCTCGCGCTGGTTCGTGATCCCGATCGCGTCCAGGTCGGCGCCCTGGATCCCCGCGTCCACGATCGCCTGGACGCAGAGCCGTCGCGTCACCTCCCAGATCTCGGTCGCGTCGTGCTCGACCCAGCCGGGCTCGGGAAAGTGCTGCTCGAACTCCGAGTACGCCCGCCCGGCAATCCCGCCCTCGCGGTCGAAGACGAGGCAGGTGGTCCCGGTCGTGCCCTGGTCGATGGCGAGGATCAACGGGCGCACAAGCCTAGCCAGAGGCCCCACCAGACGAGTGGACCCCAGGTGAGGTTGCGGCTTGCCAGCTCATGGGGTGGCGCGTTAGGGTGGCGCCGCTGGGTCACAGCTAGTGAAGGAGTCACAAATGTCCACGGAGGTCAAGAACTTCAATTCGCCTGACGAGACGCGTCCCTTCGAGGGAAAGGGCAGGGCCGACGTCTGCAACGTCGCGGGCAAGGCGGTTGGCCGGGCGGTTTTCGAGCCCGGTTGGAAATGGTCCGACAACGTCAAGCCGATCGCCGGCACCGACTCCTGCGAGGTCGCCCACCTCGGCTATTGCATGTCGGGCCGCATGAGGATCTACATGGACGACGGCTCGCAGGCCGAGATCGGCCCCGGGGACGTGTTCGCAATCCCGCCCGGCCACGACGCGGAGATCATCGGCGAGGAGTCGTGCGTGATGCTCGACTTCGGCCAGTTCGGGGACTACGCGAAGCGAAGCTGACGGGGCCTCAGCGCCTGGACGCGTAAGCGCGCCCGAAGTCGCGGAGCTGCCGGGCGCGATGAAGGAACCCGCGGACGCTGCGGCCAGTCGCCTTGTGCTCGAGCTCGAGCTCGATCTCGCACAACCGGAAGCCGGCGCGGATCGCGTCGATCGTCATCCCGGTCTCCATCCCGTAGCCCTTCGCGAACGGCAGGACGGCAGCCAGCACCTCGGCCGCCATCGCCCGCTGGCCCGAGATCGGAGCCTCGGCGCGATAGCCGCAGCGGCGTGCGATCGCCCAGCGGGCGAAGCCCCTGGCCAGGCCGAAGCCGCCGCCGACGCGATCCCGGAAGGCCCCGACGGCAAGGTCGCAGTCGCCGCGACCAACCGCCTCGACCAGGCCGGGCAGCTCCCTGGCCGACCGGCCCAGGTCGCCGTCGCAGAGCAGGAACGTCGGCGGATCGCCCTCGTCGGCGCGATCGAGCACGGTCTCGATGGCGGCGGTCACGTTGGCGCCCTTGCCGTGGGGCTTCCCGCGGCTGACGACCTGCGCGCCGCGCGACAGCGCCAACTCGGCCGTTCCATCGCTGGAGGCGTCGTCGGCAACCACGATCTGAGCGCCCGGAAACGCCCCCGCGAGGGCGTCCAGCGTCGCCTCGATCCGGTCCGCCTCGTTGTGCGCCGCGACGATCACGACCGGGTCGCCTGTCGGTTCCGCGGACAAGGACGGATATTCTCATCCGCCGATGAGCGCCAACGTAGAGGCCCACATCACAGGAACCGTGTGGAAGGTCGAGGTCGCGGTCGGCGATCAGGTCGACGAGGGCGACACCGTGGTCATCCTCGAGTCGATGAAGATGGAGATGCCGGTCGAGGCCGAGGACCCAGGCACCGTCACCGAGATCCGCTGCGAGGAGGGCCAGTCGGTCCAGGAGGGCGACGTCCTCGTCGTCCTGGGATGAGGGGCGACCCCGCCGCCCCCGCGGGGCAGCGGCGAGGGAGGCGACGCGCGCGTGTCCCTTGCCGGCGGGAAGCTGGTCCTCGATCACCCGGCCGAGGCGGTTGCCCGGCTGACGATCTCGAATCCGGAGCGGCGTAACGCGCTCGACCACGAGATCCTCGAGGCGCTCGCAAAGGTGCTGCCGGAGCTCGATCGGGGGATCGAGATCCGCTGCGTGGTCATCACCGGAGCGGGTGAGATCTTCTCGGCGGGCTACGACATCGCGGACATCCCCGAGGAGACCTTCGCCACCGACGCGGAGGCGCTCGTCGCCCATCCGTTCCACGCCGCGATGGAGGCGGTGAGCGCCCACCCCTATCCGGTGCTCGCGGCGATCAACGGGCACTGCCTCGGTGGAGGCCTGGAGCTCGCGGTTCGATGCGACCTGCGCCTTTCCGCGATGAGGGCCAAGCTCGGCATGCCCCCGGCGAAGCTGGGGCTCATCTACGGACACACCGGCCTCCAAGCCTTCATCGACGTCGTCGGCCTCGCCCGCACCAAGGAGCTGTTCCTGATCGGGCGCAACCTGAGCGCCCCGCGGGCGATGGCGATCGGCCTCGTGCACGACACCGTCCTCGACGAAGAGCTCGAGACCGCCGCTGTCGAGCTGGCCTCCGAGGTGGCCGCCAACGCGCCCCTGTCGATGACGGGGAACAAGCACGCGATCGACGTCCTCAACTCCTGGGCCCGCCTCACTCCGGAGCAGGAGCGCGAGCTGATCGAGCTGCGGCGCTCGTGCTTTGCCTCCGAGGACTTCCGGGAGGGCGTCCGAGCCTTCGCCGAGAAGCGCAGGCCCGAGTGGCGCGGGCGTTAGACGGCTCGGCTCACCGCGAGGAGAGCCTGGCGCGCAGGTCCAGCACGCGCTGAGCCGAGTCCTCGAACGGCCCGCGCGCGAGCCTTCCCGAGCGTAGGCCGCGGCGGAGCGCCTGCCCGGCGCGAGCGGCGCCGCTGTGATCCGTGAACAGGAGCAGGTCAGTGCCGGCCTTCGCCGCGGCGACGCCGACCTTGGCGGGGCCCCCGAACTGACGGGCCGCCACCGTCTCGAGCGCGTCACTGATGGAGACGCCCCCGAACCCCAGCCGGCGGCGCAGCTCGCGGGTCGCGATCCTCTTCGAGAAGGCCGCCGGCTTGCGCGAGAAGCGCGTGTAGATCGCGGTCGAGAGCATCACCATGTCGCCCTCGCGCGCGACGAAGGCGCGATAGGGCCGCTCGTCGATCCGCCGCAGCTCCCCCCGCTTCAGGCGGATCCGCTGGACCGCCAGGTCGGTGCTCTCGCCAGCCGCCCCCAGCCCGGGGAAATGCTTTGCGGTGGCGCTCACGCCGTGGCGCTCCATCGCGCTCGCGAAGCGGATCGCGGTACGGATCACGCGACGTGGTTTGCCTCCGAAGCTCCGGCGCTGGGCGCGGATCGCGCTCCCGGGGCGACCAACGTCCAGTACCGGCGCCAGGTTGACGTTGACCCCCGCCCGCTTCAGGTTGCGGGCCGTGCGAGCACCCTGGCGGCGGCTGTATTCGCCGCCCCGGCGGCCCATCGCCAGTGCCGAGGCCTCGGGCGCTCCCGAGAGCCGCTTCACCAGGCCGCCCTCCTGGTCGATCATCACCAGCAGGGGATCGCGCAGGCCCCTGGGCCGGCGGATGGCCTGGAGGCGACGGGTCAGCGTGCGGGCGTGGTCGCGGCTGCCGATGTTCTCGGAGAACAGGATCACGCCGGCCACCCGCCCCTGCCGGATCATCCGCTTGAGCCCACGCGGCGGCTGCCGGCCGCCAAAGCCTGTGACCAGCCGGGTGCCCGCGAGCTGGCGCGCGGTCAGCTCGCCGGCATCCGTTCCGGCCACGGTCTCGTCCTCACCCGTGGTCCCGTCGGCCAGCGCCACCCAGAGACCCACTCCCAACCCGACAACGACGAGGCCGGCGACGGCGCGTCGCCTCCAGAAGGTGAGGTTCCCGGGCAAGCGACGAATCGTAGGTGCGGCAGGAGCGGCGAAAGGGAGGAGGCGCCATCCAGACGGAGTGACACGCCTGGGATTGCGCCTCCTGACCCTGCCGCGTTCCTCCCTCACGGCACAAAACACTCGTCGGCCGAGAAAGTAGCGACCAGATGGCCGTCCACACCGCTCCGGACGGCCAACGCCGTCCGGAGCGGTGCCTAGCCTTGCCTGCTGCCGGCCATGGAGGCTCGATGCCGCCACTGATCACCTTTGACGAGGCCCTGGAGCTGGCGGGGATCTCGGGGCGCGACGAGATCGCCGAGCTGGTGGAGCGCGCCTGGGAGGTGCGCAGGGACCGCTTCGGCGACTCGACCGACATGTGCTCGCTGGTGAACGCGAAATCGGGAGGGTGCGCCGAGGACTGCGGCTTCTGCGCGCAGTCGCGCTATGCGGAGGCGGACACGCCGATGCACGCGATGATGGACCCTGACCAGATCCTCGAGCACGCCAAGGCGGCGGAGGCGGCGGGGGCGCACCGGTTCTGCATGGTGACCCAGGGGCAGGGGCTCTCCAAGCGGGATTTCGAGAAGATCGTCGACGGCGCCCGGCTGGTCTCCGAGCACACCAACTTGAAGCGCTGCGTGTCGGTCGGCCACATCTCGCCGGATCGCGCCAGGCGGCTCGCGGACGCGGGCGTGCAGCGCGTCCACCACAACGTCGAAACCGCACGCTCCTACTACCCGGAGGTGACCACCACGGTCCGCTACGAGGGGCGAACGCGGACGATCGACGCCGTCAAGGAGGCTGGGCTGGAGACCTGCGTGGGCGGGATCCTCAACCTCGGCGAGTCGCCCCGCCAGCGGGTCGAGATGGCCTTCGAGCTGGCCGAGATCAATCCCACGTCGGTGCCCATCAACCTGCTCAACCCGAGGTCGGGGACCAAGTTCGGCGACCGGCCGCTGATGGACCCGTGGGAGGTCGTCAAGTGGGTGGCGATCTTCCGGCTGATCCTCCCGGACGCCCTCTTCCGCCTCTGCGGTGGGCGGGTGGAGAACCTCGAGGAGCTCCAGCCGCTGGCGGTCAAGGCGGGGCTGAACGGGGTGATGATGGGGAACTTCCTGACCACGCTGGGGGCCGAGCCGGCCGACGACAGGGCCATGTTCGAGGAGCTGGGACTGAACGTGGCGCGACAGCCGGACAACGGCGCCAACCCCCGGCCCGACAACCGTTCCGGCAGGCTCGAGGGCGAAACCCCGCCAACCCCCATCGAGGAGCTCGTCGACAGTCAGGCCGAGGCCAACTTCTGGAATCCCTCGGAGCAGCTCCGCGTGGTCAAGAAGAAGCGCAAGCCACCTCCCTACCCGGAGCCGGCGGGATGGGGCGACTAGGTTCATGAGCGACGTCGCCGAGCGGTTGGAGGACCTTCGGCGGGCCGGCCTGTACCGCCGCCTGCGGCTGATCGAGGGCCCGCAGGGGCCGCGGGTCACGCTCGACGGCGCCGAGGTCCTGCTGCTTTGCTCCAACAACTACCTGGGCCTCGCCGACCATCCACGCGTGCGCCAGGCGGCGGCGGACGCCGCCGAGAGGTTCGGCGCCGGCGCCGGCGCCTCACGCCTGATCTCGGGGAACATGTCCCTGCACGGCCGGCTGGAGGAGCGGCTGGCCGCCTTTACCGGATACGAGTCGGCGCTCCTTTTCGGGTCGGGCTACCTGGCGAACCTCGGAACGATCGCCGCGCTGGCCGGCCGCGGCCAGGTGGTCTTCTCCGACGAGCTCAATCACGCCAGCATCATCGACGGCTGCCGGATCTCTCGGGCGGAGTGCTTCGTCTACCGTCACGCCGACCTCGAGCACCTCTCCTGGGGCTTGCGCAAAGAGGCCCACAGGGGCGGGCTGATCGTCACCGACGCCGTCTTCTCGATGGACGGCGACGTCGCCCCGATCGCCGGCCTGGTGGACCTGGCCCGCCGCCACGGCTGCCTGCTGGCGGTCGACGAGGCGCACGCGACGGGCGCGCTCGGTCCCGGCGGAGCAGGCGCCGTGGCGGAGGCCGGCCTCTCCGAAGAGGTGGACCTGATCGTCGGCACGCTCGGAAAGACGCTGGGAAGCTACGGCGCCTACGTGTGCGGGAGCGCGAAGGTGGTCGAGCTGCTGATCAACACCGCGCGGCCGTTCATCTTCTCCACGGCGCTGCCGCCTCCGGTGATCGGCGCCGCTCTCGCCGCGCTCGCCCTGCTCGAAGGGCAACCCGGGATGGTCGAGCAGCTGCGTAGAAACGGCGCCATCCTGCGCGAGGCCCTGGCCGGACACGGGCTCGAGGTGGGCCCCTCGCGCACCCAGATCGTGCCGGTGGTCGTGGGTGATGCGAGGCGGGCGATGGATCTCTGCGAGCGGGCGCTGGAGGGCGGGGTATTCGCTCAGGCGATCCGGCCCCCGACGGTGCCCGAGGGGACCTCCCGGCTTCGCCTCTCGGCGATGGCCAACCACAGGGCGGACGAGCTCTGCGCGGCCGCGGGCGTGATCGCGCGCGCCGCCCGGGAGCTGGGGATCGGGGGCGCGGAGCGCCCGACCCCGCACTCCATCCCCCTGAGGCGTGCCGCGTAGCCCCTTGCGGGGCTTCTTCGTCACCGGCACCGGCACCGAGGTGGGGAAGACGGTGGTCGCCGCGGTGATCGCGCGCTCGCTGGCCGCCGCCGGCGCTCGGGTGGCGGTGTTCAAGCCAGCCGAGAGCGGCTTGGGCGAGACGGGAGAGCCGGACCATGCCCTGCTCCGCCGGGCGGCCGGCTCGACCCAGCCGGACGACGAGATCGCGCCCTACCGCTACGTCGACCCCGTGTCCCCCCACCTCGGCGCCGAGCTGGCGGGAGCCAAATCGATCCCGCGCGGCTGCAAGCAGCCGCGCGGCGCGCCTCAGAACGGGCGGACTACCTGGTCTGCGAGGGGGTCGGCGGGCTGCTCGTGCCGCTGACGCTCGGCTACCTGGTGCGCGACCTGGCTCGCGAGCTGGGCCTGCCGGTGGTGATCGCGGCCGAACCGGGGCTGGGGACCATCAACCACACGCTGCTCACGATCGAGGCGGCGCGAGCCGTCGGGCTCGACCCGGCGCTGGTGGTGTTGACGCCCTGGCCCGGCGAACCGTCCATTGTGGAGCGCTCCAATCGCGATGCGATCGAGCGGCTGGGCTCCGTTCGGGTCGAGCCCCTGCCCCAGCTGGACCTGGGCTCCCCCGAGTCGTGGCCCACTCTGAACCCGGCCGATTGAGCTCAGGCCGGTTGGCCGATCGAGATCCACGCCGATTCCGCCGCGGCCCCATCTAAGGTCGCCCCGAATGAGTGATCGGCAGGCGTCAAACGGCTCTCGCTCCATGGCCGTTGGCGAGCTGGACCACCGCCACCTCTGGCACCCGTTCACCCAGCAGCGGGACTGGTGCGGCGAGGAGCCGCTGGTGATCGAGCGCGCCGAGGGCGCCGAGCTGGTGGACTCGGACGGACGGCGCTACATCGACGGCGTCTCGTCGCTTTGGTGCAACGTCCACGGGCACCGTCATCCCCTGATCGACGAGGCGGTGCGCGAGCAACTCGACCGGGTCGCCCATTCGACCATGCTCGGCCTGACCCATCGCGGCGCGGCGGAGCTGGCGGCCCGCCTGGTCGAGCTCGCGCCGCCGGGGCTCGAGCGCGTCTTCTATTCCGACTCCGGCTCGAGCGCGACCGAGATCGCCCTCAAGATGGCGTTTCAGTACTGGCAGCAGCGCGGCGGGCAGCATCGGCGGCGCACCTCCTTCGTCTGCCTGCGCGACGCCTACCACGGCGACACCCTGGGGGCGGTGTCCGTCGGCGGAATCGACCTCTTCCACTCCGCCTACTCTCCCCTCCTGTTCCGCGCGCATCGGGTGGAGCCCGGCGACGCGGAGCAGCTCGAATGCGTGCTCGATTTCCACGCGGAGGAGACCGCGGCGGTGATCGTCGAGCCGCTGGTGCAGGGCGCGGCCGGGATCCGGGTCCATCCGCCTGGATACCTGCGCCAGGTGCGCGAGCTCACGGAGCGGCACGGCGTGCTGCTGATCTGCGACGAGGTGGCGACCGGCTTCGGGCGCACCGGGACCATGTTCGCCTGCGAGCAGGAGCGCGTGGCGCCGGACTTCCTCTGCCTGGGCAAGGGGCTCACCGGCGGCTACATGCCGCTCGCGGCCACCCTGACCACCGAACGGGTGTACGAGGGCTTCCTGGGCGCTGCGGATGAGGGGCGCACCTTCTTCCACGGGCACACCTTCACGGGCAACCCGCTCGCCTGCGCCGCCGCGCTCGCCAACCTCGACGCCTTCGAGAGCGAGGGAACCCTGCTTCGCCTACAGCCCAAGATCCGCCTGCTCGGCGAGCTGCTCGGCGAGCTGGCGATGCTGCCGGAGGTGGCCGAGGTCCGCGGCCGAGGCTTCATGGCCGGCATCGACCTCGGAGAGCACGATCCGGCGCTTCGGCTGGGCCATCGGGTGGCGCTCGAGGCGCGCCGGCACGGGGCGATCGTCCGCCCGCTCGGCGACGTCGTCGTCCTGATGCCGCCGCTGACGATCAGCAAGGGCGACCTCCAGCGCCTCGTGCACGCCGTGGGCGCCTCGATCCAGGCCGTCTTCGCCGCCGCGTACGGCGAGCAGCAGCCGGCACGGCCGCGCTCGCCCAGGCCGCCTAGCTCGTCGACCTGGGCCGTCCTCTTCATGGCATCAGATGACTTAGACGGCCCAGGTCTGAAGATCCGCCCGCGGGTTGCGTCGCCCTCCCGCAGGGTCGATATTGGGTGTGATGAGAACCGTTCCGGCACGTAGTAGGGGCGTGAACGAGACCGTGGCCGCCGCGGCGACCGAGATCCCGACCGACGCCGATCTCGCCTTCGACGAGCTCTATCGGCGAGATCGAGACGACGTCCACGCCTACGTGGCCGGGCTCCTGCGGGACCGCTCGGCGGCCGAGGACGTCACCGCCCTGGCCTTCGAGCGCGCCTACCGCCGCCGCCGGAGCTTCAACCCGAAGCGCGGCACGCGGCGCGCCTGGCTGTTCGGGATCGCCCGCAACGCGGCGCTGGACGAGCTGCGCCGCCGCGGGCGCCAGGCGACGCTGGTCGCCGAGCCGGTCGACGAGGCGGCGATCCAGCCGGAGCAGGGCGCCGAGGTCGCGATCCGGCGCGCCGCTCTGCGGGTGGCGCTCGCCTCGCTGGGCCCGCGCGAGCGCGAGCTGGTGGGCCTCAAGTTCTTCGCCGGCCTCAGCAACCCCGAGATCGCCCGCGTGATCGGGATCTCGGAGACGAACGCCGGCAGCCGTCTGCACAGGGTGATCGAGAAATTGAGGAGGGCCTGCGATGAGGCTGCGTGAGCGTGAGATGCCGCTGGATCCCGAGGTCGAGCGCGAGCTGGAGGCGATCGACCGCGCCGTCGCCGGCGAGCCGGTCGACCCCGACCTCGAGCCGCTCGCCGAGCTGGCCCGCGCCCTCAGCGAGGAGCGAGTGGACACGGAGCCCGGCTTCGCGGCCGACCTCGACCAGCGGGTCGCGGACGGATTCCCGCGGCCCGGTCAGCTTGCCGGGTCCCACCGGCTGGCGGAGCTGCAGAAGAAGCTGACCGCCGTGCCGCCGCGCCGGATCCTGGCCCGGGCCGGAGCCGCGGCCACGGTGCTGGTGGTCGCCGGCGTGACGATCAGCCAGAGCGGCGAGATCTGGGGTGGCGACGACGGGAGCTTCAACACGCGGCCGGCGCCGGACCAGCCCGTGGGGGTGGCGCCGGACCAGCCCAACGCGGCGGCGGAGGCGGCCGGAGGTGCTGCGGACGGGCCGTGATGCGCGGGCGCGCGACTCTCGACTCGACCGCGGGGCGCTCAGCGCCGAGCAGGCCACCGGGGCCGTCGGGCAACCTCGCGCCACGCAACGTCTCGCACGCACCAGCGCGAGCTCCTTCGCGAGCATTCGACGCGCCGCCAACGTCCCCCTGTCCAAGCGCAAGGTCGCCCGCCGCGTCGACCTGGCCCTGTCGACCGCCCCGGAGCGCTTCCGGACCGCGGCCGACGGCGTCCTCGACGTGGTCCGCGACCACCGCGGCTACGTCCTGCGCTCGAGCGTCTCCGGGGGCGATCCCGACGCGCCCCGGTCACGGCTCGGCCGCGCGAGCTTCACCCTTCGGATCCCCGCCGCGGAGCTGTCCGCCGCCCTGGGCGACCTCTCCGACCTGGGCCATGTCGTCTCGCGAACCGACGGGCGAGTGGACATCACGAGCCGGTTCGTGTCCGCCCAGAAGCGGATCGCCGCGCTCGAGGAGACCCGCCAGAACCTGCTGCGCCAGCTCGCCGAGGCGGTGACGCTGACCGAGCAGGAGAGCATCAGGCGGCGCCTCGAGATCGTCCAGGCGCAGCTCTCGGCGGCCGAGGAGGACCTCGGCGCCGCCCAGCGGCGCGTGCAGCTGGTGCCCGTCAGCGTCACGATCGACGCCGACCGCGCCCTCGCCGACGGCGACGACGCCGGCGCGTGGGGCCTCGGCGACGCCGTCGACGACGCGGGCAAGGTCCTGTCGGTGACCGCGGGCGTCCTGCTGATCAGCGTGGCGGTGCTCGGCCCGCTGGCGATCCTGGCGGCGCTGATCTGGCTGGCCACCCGGGGCCTGGCGCGCCTGCGGCGCGAGCGGGCGCTCGACCAGATTTAGGGCTAGCCGACGCAGTCGCGGCTCAGCGGTGGGGCTGGCCGGGCTAGGGACGAAGTCCCGGTAGTGCTGTGTGGACCTGCCGGGTAAGGCTGGGACACCTGACCCGGCGGCAACGTAGGCGAAGCCGAGGCTGTCCGCCGGATTTGTTACTCCTCGTAGGGCTCGAAGTCCGCCTTGCGGGCGCCGCAGACCGGGCAGAACCAGTCATCGGGGATCTGCTCGAAGGGGGTGCCCGGCGGGATGCCGCCATCCGGATCGCCCTCCTCCGGGTCGTAGATGAAGCCGCAGGAGGTGCAGATCCAAAGCTGAGCGGTCTGGGTCTCGGTGGGCATCGCGCGCCAGCTTACCCAAGCCTCGCACCGGCGGCCGGGGTGACGCTGCACCGGCGGCTAGGGTGACGCTGATGGCTCCGGCAACTCCGCGCCCCGCGGCGTCGCTGATCCTGCTGCGCCGAGGCGGCAAGCACCGCCAGCGCGGCGTCGAGGTCCTGCTGGTGAGGCGCAGCCCGGAGGCGAGCTTCATGCCCGGCGTGTGGGTGTTCCCGGGCGGCGTGGTGGAGGCCGACGAGGCCGTGGCGCCCGAGGTCGAAGCGCGGGCCGAAGCGGACGGCGAGGAGCTGGCGCACCGGGCCTGCGCGGCGCGGGAGCTCCACGAGGAAGCCGGAATCGAGCTGCCCACCGACGCCCCGCTCCTGCCCTGGTCGCGGTGGATCACCCCCGAGATGGTGCCGGTGCGCTTCGATACCCGGTTCTACGTCGCGCTCGCGCCGCCCCACTCGCCGCCCCGCCCCGACGGAGCGGAGACCACCGAGGCCGCCTGGATCACGCCGCGGGAGGCTCTCGACGGCCACGCTGCCGGCGAGCTGTCGCTCGTCTTTCCGACCATCAAGCACCTGGAGTCGCTGCTCCCCTACTCGAGCGCCGAGGAGGTGCTGGCCGCCGCGGGCGAGCGCCGGATCGAGCCGATCATGCCCCGCGTCGTGGGCGAGGGGAAGGGACAACGCGTTGTCCTGCCCGGCGAGCCGGGCTACTGAGGGTGATGTGCCGGCGGGGGCCCGCGGCCTGACCCTCGCGGAGGCGACCCGCGGGCTATGTTTCGGCTGTGACCGCCACCCTGCCGCAGGAGGTCCGCGACGCCTTCGGGCGCTTCGTGACCACCGAGTTCACCACCATCGACGCCCGCCAACAGCCGATCGCCTGGCCGGTGACGCCGTATTACGCGCCGGGAGCGCCGACGCTCGACACCACCACCGGGCTGGGCTACCCGAAGAAGGCAAACGATGCCCGTCGCAACCCGCACGTGTCCATGCTGTTCTCAGACCCGACCGGCTCCGGAATCGACAGCGGCATCCAGGTGCTTGTCCAGGGCGCCGCGGAGGTCGACGACCGCGACCTGGAGGCGAACCGCGAGCGCTACGAGCGCGAGTCGGCGGCCAAGCTCGGAGGCGCCAGAGCGGTGCGGTATCCGCGCATCCTGCACGGCGTGCTCGGGTGGTACGTGAATCGCATCTACATCAAGGTGCGCCCAGAGCGCGTGTTCGTCTGGCCCGCGGGCCAGCTCACGCAGCCGCCAGAGGTCCACGACTCGCACATCGAGGAGGTCCGCTCCGGGCACAGCGAGGAGCCGCTCGAGGCGCACGAGCCCCCCACGGGCGGCGCCGTGGCCTGGGACCATCGAATCGAGGCGCTGGGTCGCCCCAACGCGACCGCCGTGCTCGCCTGGGTCGCCCCGGATGGCTTCCCGCTCTCCGTGCGCCTCCCGGTGAGCCTCGATTCCGGCGCCCGCCAGATCCGCCTCGATGCCGAGCCGGCGGGCCTGCCTCTGGCCGAGGGCCGCGCCTGCGTGACCGCCCACAGCCACAGCCCCGACTTCAACTGGCGCGAGAACTTCCAGGTCCGCGGCGATCTGGTGCCGACCGCCGAGGGCTGGGCGCTCGCGCCGCGCAAGCTCGTGGGCGGCCTGGAGCTCCCGAACAAGGGCCTGCTGGGCAGGTACCGGGGCAACATGGGCAGGTCGCTCCGCTTCTACCGGACGGCACGGCGCGAGCTGAAGGCGCGTTCGAACTAGGGACGAGGCAACAATCAGTGGGGCCGCTCGGGTTAGCGACGAAGTCGCGGGTCCCGCCGAGTGAACCTGCCGCCCGCGCCGCGTCAAACCCGCCGGAAACGTAGGCCGAAGGCCGAGGCTTCCGGCGGAGTTATGTCGCTGGAAACGGCTCCAGCCCGGCGTGCCAGGGGCCCGCCGCATAGGTGTGGACCCCCGACTCCTCCACCTCCTTGCGCACCTGCTTGAACAGCTCCCCGCCGTTGTCCAGCGCGGCCTCCAGCTGGTCGCGGCTGCGGTCGCCGAGCCGCCAGAGGAACCAGAGCTGCTGCTCGGAGACGCCGAAGTCGATCTCGTCGTCGATCGTCGTCACCCAGTCCAGGAAGGCCGGGCTGAAGACCTCCCGCAGCGCGACCGGGTCGTACTCGCTCGGCACGGTCGCCAGGAAGCGCCGGTTGAAGTCCAGGCTCTCGAACTCGACCTTGCGGCGCGAGGCGCGCTGGATCACCAGCTCGTCGGGACGGCGCTCGATCGACTCGACGTTGAAGGGCGGCATCACCTTGGCCAGGTCGGGCACATGGGACTTGGCCAGCACGGCGCCGGGAAGCACGGCCTTGGAGAACAGCCCCCCCTCCTCCTGCTCGGCGGCGTCGCAGGAGGCGCCCCAAAAGCCCTCGGCGAGCTGCCCGGTGATCCGGTTGCTCCCCCCGGGACACAGGGCAACCGGCCCGCCCACCGGGTTGATGCCGCCCACCGGCTCGTAGACGAGGCCGCGATCCCCGGCCACCTCCTGCACGGTCTCGGCCCAGGCCCGGGCCTCGTCGCCGGCGCTCATCTCAGCCCGCGTCCGGTTCGCTGGGCGCAGCCGTCACAGCGCCCGGTGGAACAGCTCGACGAAGTCCTCGGCGGTCGGCTCGCGCGGGTTGACCAGGGTCGACCCCTCGCCCATCGCGTCCTCGGCGAGCTGCGGTATGCCCTGCTCCGGCACGCCCACCTCCGACAGGCGCCCCGGCAGGCCCAGGCGCGCCCTGAGCTCGCGGACGTGATCGGCGAGCGCCCTTCCCACCTGCTCGCCGCCACCGCGCGCGTCGACTCCGAGCAGCTCGGCGGCGCCCCGGAACTGGTCCGCCACCTGCTCGCTCGCCACGGCGTTGAACTCGATCACCGGCGGCAGGTTGATCGCGTTGGCGACCCCGTGCGGAACGCCGTAGCGGGCCCCGCACGGGTGCGACATCGAGTGCGTGATGCCGGTCGCGCCGAAGCCGGTGGGCGCGATCGCCAGGTTCGCCGCGACCAGCATGTTGCCCCGCGCCTCCTCGTCCGAGGTGTCGGCCACGGCGCGCTCCAGGTTGTCGCGGATCAGCCGGATGGCCTGGAGCGCATAGGCATCCGCATGAGGGCTCCACTCGGTGGAGGTCACGCCCTCTACCGCGTGGGTGAGCGCGTCCATGCCGGTCGCGGCGGCGATCGGCGCCGGCAGGGTCGCCGTGGATTCGGGATCGAGGATGGCCAGGTCCGGGGCGAGCGGGAAGTCCAGGATCACGAACTTGATGCCCCGCTCGGAGTCCTTGATCACCGCCACCGGGCTCGCCTCCGAGCCCGTGCCCGCGGTGGTGGGGACAACTCCGAGTGGCGCCAGCGGGAGCGGCTTGCCCATCCCGTCGCGCCCCCGGGGCAGCCCGAAGACGCCCTCCCAGTCGGGGACCGTACCGCCGTGGCTGAAGATCACGTTGGCGGCCTTGGTGGTGTCGATCACCGATCCGCCGCCGACGGCCAGGAAGCTGTCGGCGCCCTGATCCTTCGCCTGCTCCGCGCACCCCATCACCACCGCGGTGTCGGAGTCCTGCGGTACGTCGTCGAAGACGCCGACGACCTCGAGCCCGCCGTCCGCCACCCCGGCCTCGACCTTCTCCGACAATCCCGTGCCCCGGATCACCTGGTCGGTGACCAAGAGCACGCGCTCGGCGCCCTCCTTGGCGAACTCGAAGCCCGCGCTCCCGATCAGCTCCCGTCCGGCTATGACCCGCGTCGGCGCGGCGAACTGGTAGAAGTCCTTGAAGCTCAAGCCTGGATCAGGTCGGAGCGGCCCTGGGCCTCGAGCTGGGCCTTGTAGCGGGGGAAGACGGGCTTCGTCAGCGGCACCAGCTTGAGGATCTTGGCCACCGGCCCCTTGGCCTTGATCTGGCCGCGCGCCAGCGCCACGGTCACATTCACCTCGCCGAGCCAGAACCGATGGGCGGTGTCGGCCTCCATCGACATCACCACCTCGGGCTCCATCTCGGACTCGCCGAAGTCCACGTCGCCCGGCTGGCCCTCCTGGAGGCGCACGGTGATCGTCGACTCGGGCTCCCGGTACGCGTAGCGGACGATCGTGTTCGCCTTGCGGAACTTCGGCGCCAGCTCCTCGTCTTCCGCGAGGTCCACGAACAGCTTCCCGATCGTGTCGTAGACCTCCTGTGCGTCCTTGAAGTAGCCCAAGTCCTCTCCTCTCGTCGCGCTCGCGATGCCGCCGCGAACCGGTGGCGAGATCCTATGCGCCCGCGCTCGCCGGCGGTCCAGCCTCGACGCCGCAGCCCCCCGGGGCGCCTATGCTGCGGCCATGGAGGGGCCCGCCGGCGGCGGCCACGACTACGACTGGCTGGTGATCGGCTCGGGCTTCGGCGGCAGCGTCTCGGCGATGCGGCTCGCCGAGAAGGGCTACAGGGTGGGTGTGGTCGAGTGCGGCAAGCGGTTCCGCGACCAGGATTTCGCTCACACGGCCTGGAACCTGCGTCGCTACTTCTGGCTGCCCCGCCTCGGCCTGCGGGGCATCTTCCGCCTGACGCTGTTCAAAGACGTGTTCATCGTCTCCGGGAACGGGGTCGGGGGCGGCAGCCTGGGCTACGCGAACACCCTCTACCGCGCCCGCCCGGCGTTCTTCTCCGACCCCCAGTGGGACGGGCTCGCCGACTGGGAGGAAGAGCTTCGGCCTCACTACGAGACCGCCGAGCGCATGCTCGGGGTCACGGAGTACGAGGGCATTACCCCGGCCGACGAGCTGCTGCGCGAGTACGCCGCCGAGATCGACGTCTCCCAGACCTTCAAGCCCACGCGAGTCGGGATCTTCTTCGGCGAGCCCGGCAAGCAGGTGGCCGACCCCTATTTCGACGGCGAGGGGCCGCCTCGATCCGGCTGCATCCGCTGCGGAAGCTGCATGGTCGGCTGCCGCCACGGCGCCAAGAACACGCTGGTCAAGAACTACCTCTGGTTCGCGGAGCGGCTCGGCGTCGAGGTGCTGCCCGAGCGCCAGGCGATCGAGGTCCGCCCCCTCGACGCGGCCGATGGCTCCGACGGGTACGCGGTGACCACGGTGCGCCCCGGCGCCTGGCTGCGACGTGGGGAGCGCACCCTGACGGCCGGTGGCGTGGTGGTCGCTGCCGGGCCGCTGGGGACGAACCAGCTGCTCGCCGACTGCAAGCACGGCGGGGCCTTGCCACGCCTATCGGAGCGGCTCGGGCACCTGGTGCGGACCAATTCGGAGTCCATCCAGGCCGTCACCGCTCCCGACGACAGCCGGGACTTCGCCCGCTCGGTGGCGATCACGTCCAGCATCTACCCCGATCCCGACACGCACATCGAGGTGGTCACCTACGGGCGGGCCGGCGACGCGATGAGCCGCCTGTTCACCAACATGACCGGGCCCGGGACCCGGGTCACCCGGCCGCTGAAGTGGATTGCCGCGATGATCCGCCACCCCTTGCAGACGATTCGCCTGCTGTGGCCCGGCAAATGGTCGCAGCGGACCGTGATCCTGCTGGTCATGCAGTCGCTGGACACCGCGATGCGGCTGCGGGCGCACCCCAGGCGGCTCGGGCGGGGCGTGCGCCTCCAGACGGAGCAGGACCCGAAACGGCCCAACCCCACCTACCTCCCGGCCGCCGAGCGGGCGGCGCGTTGGTTTGCGAAGCGGACCGGCGGCATTCCGCAGAGCGGGCTCACCGAGTCGACCCTCAACATCCCCACCACCGCCCACATCCTGGGCGGCGCCACGATCGGCGCCGACCCCGAGCGCGGCGTCGTGGACGCTCGCAACCGCGCCTTCGGCTACGCGAACCTGCTGATCTGCGACGGGTCCGCGGTGCCGGCCAATCCCGGCGTCAACCCGAGCCTCACGATCACGGCGCTGGCCGAGCGGGCGATGTCCTTCGTGCCCGAGCGCGAGGGCGCTTCGCCGCCCGATCGGCGGCCGGCGGTGCCGACGAGCTGAGCCGCCCGCCGATCGGGGCTAGCCGCCGAACCGCGCTGCCACCTCGGCCCAGTTGACCACGTTCCACCAGGCGTCGATGTAGTCGGGCCTGCGGTTCTGGTACTTGAGGTAGTAGGCGTGCTCCCAGACGTCGACGCCCAGCAGCGGCGTCTGGCCGTCGGAGATCGGCGAGTCCTGGTTGGCGGTGCTGACCACCGCAAGGCCGGAGCCGTCGCGGACCAGCCACGCCCAGCCGGATCCGAAGCGACTCACGCCGGCGTTCTTGAGCTCGTCCTTGAAGGCGTCGAAGCCGCCGAAGGCATCGTCGATCGCGGCCCTCAGGTCGCCCTCCGGCTCGCCGCCCCCGTCCGGGCTCATGATCTGCCAGAAGAAGGTGTGGTTGGAGTGCCCGCCGGCGTTGTTGCGGACCGGCGTCTGGATATCACCCGGCAGCGAAGAGAGATCGCGAAGGACATCGTCAACGTCGGCATCCGCCCATTCGGTGCCCTCGAGCGCCGCGTTCGCCTTGTCGACGTAGGCCTGGTGATGCTTGTCGTGGTGGACGCGCATCGTCTGCTCGTCGATGTGAGGCTCGAGCGCGCCGTAGTCGTAGGGAAGGTCCGGAACTGAGTAGGCCATCTAGCTCTCCTTCTGCCTTCGGTATGCCTGTTGGTGCCGGGTCCGACTCGCCAGGCAGCCTATCCAAGCGCCTCGCGAAACCCCTGGCGCCAGCTCGGATAGCTGGGCTGCCAGCCCAGCTCCCGCTTCGCCTTGGCGTTCGAGGCGCCGCGGAGCTGGGTTGCGAAGGCAACAGCGAACGGCCCCGCCATCAACCGAGCTATGAACGTCGGGACTCGGAGGGGACGCCGGGCCTCGATCGCCTCCGCGTACACAGGCAGCCATTCGCGCAGCGGCGCGGGCTCGTCGTCGACGACGTTGTAGATGCCGGGCGCCCCGCGCTCCAACGAAGCGACGGTGGCCGACGCGGCGTCGTCGATGTGGATGAAGGAAAACATCCCCTCGCCGCGACCCACGATCGGGAAGCGGCGGCGGCGCACCTGCTCGGCGATGTTTCCGTCGGACGCGTAATAGGTGGCCGGCCCGTAGAACTGGCCATAGCGCAGCACGATGCCCTCGAGCCCGGGAGTCTGCGTCGCCTCTCGCTCGTGCTCGAGCGTCGAGCCGGCGCCGCTGTCGAAGGGCTTTGGCGCATCGGTCCAGGGCCGCGCCTCCTCGTCCTTGACCATCTCGCCCTCCGGCGCATAGATGAAGGCGACGCTCTGGGTGATGAAGCGGCGGACACCGGCCTGGCGAGCAGCTTCGATCAGGTTGTGACCGCCCTCGGCGCGCGCGCGGTTGGTCGGCCCGTAGTCGATCTTCCGCGGGTTGTACTCACGGGGAAGGCGAGTGAGCTGGCTGATTACGACCTCCGGCGCCGAATCCCGTACCGCGGCTTGCACCGCTGCGGGGTCGAGCGCGTCGCAGACGATGGGTGCCGCCCCGTCGGCTTCGACCCCGGACGCGTTCTCCGGCTTGCTGGTCATCCCGGCGACCTCGTGCCCCGCGGCGACCAGCTGCCGAACCAGCGGCCCCCCGATCACCCCGCTCGCCCCGGCCACGAACACCTTCACCGGGCGTCCCCCTCACGATCCGGGCTCGTCGTCCCCGGTGCCTGGAGCTTTGCCGCCGCCCAGGCCAGGTACGCGTACAGCAGCCCGCCGAGCCCGATGTAGAGGGTGTCGGCGACCCCCCGGGCGTCGCTCCGCGCGTCACCGACGTCGAAGGCGTGGTTGATCGCGTGAAGCCCGTACCAGAGCGCCCCGAGCACCAGCACCGGGACCCGCCACGCGGGACGCTGGGCCGCGATCAGCACGGCGACGCCGAAGGCGAGCACGAAGGCACCCACGTCGCCCACGTAGTGCTGGTTCTCGACCCCGTAGCGGCCGATCTCGTCGAAGAAGGTGCCGGGCGCGACCAGCGCGAGGGCGCCAGAGGCGACTTGAACGACGCCGAGCACGATCAGCGCGGCCCGCATCGCCCGCTCGCTGATCACCGGCCAGCCTCCACGATCGGGCAGGCTATCGCGACGGCCTCGCCTTCCATCGGCGGGTGCGCGTTCCTGGGCTCGCGCATCGCTGGGTTGTTAGTTCAGTTGGTCGCCCCGCGATACCGCGCCGAACGCTCGCCTTCCGTGACCAAACGCCGAGCAGGATCAGTCCCGCAGAGATTGGGGTGACCGTCACCACCTGGAAAACCGTGGAAGCGGCTCGTACAAGCGGGAGTCGGGGTAGCCAAAGGGCACGGCCAGGGGCACGAGCACCAGCGCCAAGAGCGCCGCTCGCCACGACCCTGTTGCCCAACCGAGAGCGAGCGAAGCGCCCGCCAGGAGGGCCAGCCACTCAGCGTGGTTCCCTTCGAGGTTCGCGTCCCGGGCGATCACGTATGCCAGGGCAACGGCGAGATACACGATCCCGCCACGATCCCAGGAAGCAACCGGCTCACAACCAAGACCTACCCCGCTTACGCGGCTCAGTTGCGGTGCGTTAATCGGGGCGACTGGATTTGAACCAGCGACCTCACCGACCCGAACGGTGCGCGCTACCAGGCTGCGCCACGCCCCGAGGCGATCCATTCTGCCAAAGGAGCCGCGGTTAGCCGCTGACGGCCGCTACGGCGGCATCGACGTCCTGGGTCGAGGGCGAGCCCTGGAGCACCTCGGTGCCGCCCGGCCCGCTGACGACCACGGACGGGCCCTCGACGCGCAGGCTCAGGTCGGCAGCCAGTAGCGCGTCGGCCTCCACCCGGTCGGCCACCTCGGACGATTCGCGCGCCTGTTTCCAGGCATCGAGGTCGAAGTTCGGGATTCCGCTGGCGACGTCCTCGAGGAACTCGTCGGAGACGATGCCCGCGGGAGCCTCGTCCTGGTTCCGGAAAAAGAGGTCGACGTACTGCCACTCGCGGTCCTGCTCGCCAGCGGCGGCGGCGGCGAAGGCCGCCTTCGTGATCTCGGCCTCCTGGAGCGAGATGTGGCGGAACTCGAGCCTCGCGTCCCGGTCGCGCGCGTACTCCTCGATCAGCGGGTTGACGGTGTCGAGCTGGTAGTCGTCGCAGCTCGAGCACTGGAGGTCGTTGAAGACGGTGATCGTCACCGCGGCGTCGGTGGGGCCCAGATAGGGGCCGTCCTGCGGGATCCCGGCGATCAGCCGCTGGGTCTCCTCCGCGCCGCTGATCGCGATCTTCTCGGGGCCCCCTTCGCCGACCGACAGCGAGACGACCGCCGCGAACAGGCCTACGACGCCGACGCCCAGCAGCAGGCGCGGCAGCCAGGGGCTCCTTTCCATCTACCCGGCGACCGCCTTGTAGTAGCGAACCGCGAGGCCGGTGAGGAGCGTCTCGAAGCTCTCCTCGATCGGGCCCCCGCCCTCCCGCGAATACGCCTCGAGCCCGCTTCGCTCGATCGCCTCGCTGCGCGACACAACCTCGTCCACCAGGTCCGGGTGCTCGTCGCAGAAGAAGGCGCCGATCGAATAGAGCTCGGTGTCCATCAGCGATTCGAGGAAGGAGCCCGCGTCGCCGTCGAGCGGCGGCGTCTGGGGCGAAAGGGGCTGTGCCTCGTCGGCCACGGTGCGAACATCGTAGATGCGCTTCGGCGCCGCCACCGCCCCGGTCGACGCCCGATGCGGTTCGAGCGGGCCGCCGGAGCCGGCGATATACCTGATGCACCGCAATTTGGGAAAAAAAGCGTTGACACATCCGCCTCGGGCGATAAGAATCAGTAAGGCAAACGACACGGAGGAGACGATTCGTGGCCAACCACTTGACGCCCACCGAGCTCGCTGAGGAAGTCGACATGAAGCGGCGCGAGGTGATCTCGAAGTGCATGGAGATGGGCGTCCCAATCTTCAACGGTCGTATCGACAAGACCCTCTTCCTCTCCTCGCTGCGCCAGCTCGCGCAGCAACCGAAGCAGCCCCGGGCCGCCGCCTAGCGCCGGTTCGCTGATATAGCCTTCTCAGGCGAGCGGCATCAGCCGCCCGGTCGACGTCGGAGCGCATAGGCGCCCGGATCGACGTTCGAGCTCCAAACGAAGGAGGAGAGAAGCGATGGAGACAGCGACGGTCGAGTCCCGGTCGGCGACCGGTGCCGGCTCGGCGACGATCGCGGACCTCCTCCCCGCCGCCGTGCGCAAGTACGGCTCCAGCCCGGCGGTGATGTACCGCGACGAGGGCGGCGAGTGGACGACCCAGAGCTTCACCGAGGTCGGCGATCGGGTGCGCAGCCTGGCGCTCGGCCTGATCGACCTCGGAGTTCAGAAGGGCGACAAGGTGTCGATCCTCGCGAACACCCGCCCGGAATGGTCGTATTACGACTTCGCGGCGCTCACCGCCGGCGCGATCGTGGTGCCGATCTACCAGACCAACTCGCCCGAGGAGTGCCAGTACGTGCTCGAGAACTCGGACGCCAAGGTGGTGATCGTCGAGGACTCAGAGCAGCTCGAGAAGATCCGCCAGGTCCGCGACCGCTGCCCGAAGCTCGAGCACGTGATCCGGATGACCGGCACCAGCGACGACGCGATCTCGACCGACGAGCTCGCCGAACGCGGCGCCTCTCACGAGGTGTCGGAGTGGGAGGAACGGTGGCGCTCGGTCGTTCCCGACGACATCTGCACGTTCATCTATACGTCCGGCACGACCGGCCCGCCCAAGGGCTGCGTGATCTCGCACGGCAACTACCGCGCGATGCTCAACATGTCGCTGGAGCAGAGCGTGCTGGAGTCCGAGCGGATCACCTACCTCTACCTGCCGCTCGCCCATTCCTTCGCGCTGCTGATCCAGCTGCTCAGCTTCGACGTCGGCGGCACGCTCGCCTACTGGGAGCGTGACCCGCTGAAGATCCTCCCCAACCTGGCCCAGGTCAAGCCCCACTACTTCCCGTCCGTGCCGCGGATCTTCGAGAAGATCTACACGGCCGCGACCTCGAAGGCGGAGAGCGCAGGCGGCCTGCAGAAGGCGATCTTCAACTGGGCCGTGGGCGTCGGCCGCCGGGTCCGTGAGCTCGAGCGCCAAGGCAAGAGCCCGTGGCCCCCGCTTCGCGTCCAGTACGAGATCGCCGACCGGCTGGTGCTCTCGAACATCCGCAACCTGTTCGGCGGGCGGATCATCGAGGCCGTCTCCGGCGCCGCCCCGATCAACCCGGAGATCCTTCGCTTCTTCGACGCCGCCGGAGTGCTGGTGCTCGAGGGCTGGGGAATGACGGAGACCTCCACCGCGGCGACGATCGCAAGGGCCGACGAGTTCAAGTTCGGCACGATCGGCAAGCCGTTCCCCGGGTGCGAGGTGAAGATCGCCGACGACGGCGAGATATTGGTCCGCGGGCCGAACGTATTCCAGGGCTACTACAAGAACCCCGAGGCGACCCGCGAGACGCTCGTCGACGGCTGGCTACACACCGGCGACATCGGCGAGATCGACTCCGACGGCTTCGTCAAGATCACCGGCCGCAAGAAGGACATCATCATCACGGCCGGGGGGAAGAACATCACCCCGGCGAACATCGAGGCGGAGGTGAAGCAGCATCCGCTGGTCTCGCAATGCGTGGTGATCGGCGATCGCCGGCCCTACCTCGTCGCTCTGGTGACGCTCGATCCCGAGGAGGCGGCGGCCTTCGCCAAGGAGCATGGGCTACCGGAGGATCCCGAGGCGGTGGCCTCTAACGCGCAGGTCCGCGCGACGATCGAGGAGCACGTCGAGAAGTTGAACCAGAAGTTCGCACGGGTCGAGCAGGTGAAGCGGTTCGCGATCCTGCCGCGCGACCTCTCCCAGCAGGAGGGCGAGCTGACGCCGACGCTGAAGGTGAAGCGCAACGTGGTCGCCGACAAGTACGCCGGCGAGATCGAGTCGCTCTACTCGAGCTGAGGCGCCACCCGAGTGGAGCTAGTCGGGCTCCGCGGCCTCCGCCTCCGGCACGGCATCATCGGAGTTCTGCTGCTGCCTGAGCAGGACCGCGGTCGTCTGCTCGAGCACGCGCCGCCAGGCTGACTGCTGCTCCTGCTCGCGCTCGACCTGGTCGAGCACGTGGCGGACCCGGCGAGCAGAGATCTTGATGCCGTGGCGCTCGCCGATCGACTTGTAGCGCTCGTAGTCGCGGGCGAGCCGCATGGTCACCGACTCGAACCCGTGCTTGGCGATCTCGAGGCGCGCGCTGTAGTCGAGGATGGAGGTGCCGAACATCAGCTCGTCGTCGAGCTCGGGCTCGATCAGGATGATGTCGACGCCCGGATAGCGCTGCTCCCACTGCTGGACCGCGACGTGCAGGCGCTCGTGGGAGAGCAGCCGGAAGGCCTGATTGCCGATCGCCGTGAACCCCATGTCGGAGACGCGGCGGGCGCGGGTGCCGGTGACGGTCGGGATGCGCTTCCTGAAGTCGTTCGCGTAGGGCACCAGCGGGTTGATGACGACGATGAACTTAGCGCCGTGCTCGACCGCGACATCGACATTCGTGGTCGAGCGGATGCCGCCGTCGATGAACTCGCGGCCGTTGATCTCGACCGGCGAGTAGATCATCGGCAGCGCCCCCGAAGCGGCCACCGCGGTCGAGATCGGGACGTCGGCCCAATCGCCCTCGCCCAGCACCACTCGCTCGGTGGTATCGAGGTCGGTCGCGGTCAGGTACAGCTCGGAATCGACCAGCCGGAAGTCGTTGCTTCGATCGGGGTCCGCCAGCACCTCGGCGACGTAATCCTCGAGGCCACGCCCGGAGTAGATGCCGGTCGGCAATCCGCTGGCCAGGCCGGTGGCCACGTCGACGGCCGACAGCTCGCCCAGATGGCTGACCAGTTCCCTCGCCACCCCCGCCACCCGCAGCGGAAAGGTGAGCGACTTGCGAACGAAGCCGGCGTAATTGGGTTTCAGCAGGGTGCCGAGCGAGATGTCGCGGAGCGGCGACGGCAGATCGCGGTTCAGCACCCGCATCATCTCCTCGGGGGTGATCCCGTTCGCCACCATGCTGGCCACGAACGCCCCCGCGCTCGTTCCCACGTAGATGTCGAACTCGTTGATGGTGCGGTTGACCGCCAGCAGATCAAGCGCTCGCAGGGCGCCGATCTCGTACACGCCGCCGGTGAAGCCCCCGCCGCCGAGGACGAGCGCGGTCTTCGATCGACGCTGGCGACCTTTTCTGCTCCGAGCCGCCCGCGAGTCCTTTCGGGGGGTCTCGAGCTCGACGACCTTGCCCATGGAGATCCCCATTATGCCGCCCGCACAGGCAGACCGCGCGTACTCGCCCTGCCCGGGTGGCGTCCGGGCACAGCGGTTACCCTGCCGCGGTGCGGGGAAGGCTGTCTGGCATCGTGCTCGTGGCGCTCGGCTGCGCGCTTCTGCTCGCCCCCGTCGAGGCCCTGGGCTCCATCTCGCGCTCCCGGCTGCGTCACGGGCTCGCGAACCAAATGCAGCGCGCGGGAGGCGCGAGCGGCGCCTGGGTCCTGGACATCGACGCGCCAAACAACCGCACCCTGTTCACGTGGGCATCGCGCACGGGTCGTGTCCTGGCCTCGAACACGAAGCTGTTCACGACCGCGGCCGTGCTCGACCGCTTCGGCGCGAACGAGCGGCTGACGACCAGGTTGTACGCGGGGCGCAGGAACGCCCTGCACGGGCACACGCTCAAGGGAAGCCTGGTCATCGCCGGGGTAGGCGATCCTGCCCTGGCCAGCGTGGGCTTCGCGCGGCACAACAACCTTCCCCTGACCCGGATCGCCAACCTGGCAAGCGACATTCGCAAGGCGGGCATCAGGCGCATCACCGGGGCCATCCGCGCCGACGACTCCGTGTTCGACCACCGCCGCGGGGTGCCGACCAGCGGGGTCGATGCATCCGGAGAGCTCGCGCCGCTGTCGGGCCTCTCCTTCAACTCGGGCGTCGCGGGTGGCCACTACGCGGACAACCCCGAGCTGGGCGCGGCGCGAAAGCTGAAGCAACGGCTGCGAGAGCTGGGGGTCCGCGTCAAGCAGGGAACCGGCCGCGCCAACCTGCCCACCAGCGCCCTTCGGCGCAAGCCGCTCGGCAAGGTCCGCTCGCCCAGGATGGCGAACCTGATCGCCGAAACCAACAAGCCCTCGAACAACTTCTTCGCCGAGATGCTGCTCAAGCGCCTCGCGGCGCGCCGCGGGGTCCAGGGCACGACGCGGCGGGGCGCCCGCAAGGCCGAGAAGTTCGCGCGCAAGCTGGGAGGCCGGGTGCGGATGGAGAACGGCTCAGGGCTGTCGCGCTCGAATCGCGCCTCCCCGCGGCAGGTTGGCCGTTTCCTCGTGGCGATGAACAGCCGGCCCGACGGGCGTCAGTTCCGCCGCTCGCTGCCGCTGGCCGGGCGCCAGGGGACCGTCGGCGAACGCATGAACGGGACCGCCGCCGAGGGCC
Source organism: uncultured Actinomycetes bacterium (assembly GCA_963721735.1). Taxonomy (GTDB): domain Bacteria; phylum Actinomycetota; class Thermoleophilia; order Solirubrobacterales; family 70-9; genus AC-56. The sequence goes on along the minus strand of CAVRKX010000014.1, from coordinate 144,952 downwards.
GCTGCCGAGTCAAGACGGGCACCCTGATCGGCGTCAGCACCCTCTCGGGCTACTGCCGGGCGGGCCACGGACTGGTCGCCTTCTCGATCTTGATGAGCTCGGTTGACATCACCACCGCGCACCGCGCTCAGGACAAGATGGCGTCGCTGATCGCCCGCTATCGGCGCTGACGAACAGCGCTGGCGCCCCTAGCTGGGCAAGTAGGGAAGCGGACCGCAGCGCGCTCGCGGTCGGAGCCGCACCGATGGTCGAATTCCGTCTCTATGAACGTCGAAATTCGACCATCGCGGCAGCGCCGGGCCCAAGTCCGTGCGGGCCTGCCCTACATGCCTTATCCCGGGAGCAGCTTGCGCAGGCTCTTCTCGTCCAGGATCGTGATGCCGAGCTCCTCGGCCTTGGCGAGCTTCGAGCCGGGGCTCTCCCCAGCGACCACGTAGTCGGTGTTCTTCGACACCGAGTTGGTCACCTTGCCGCCGGCGCGCCTGATCATCGATGTCGCCTGCTCGCGGCTCAGCTCCGGCAGGGTTCCGGTGAGGACAAAGGTCTTGTCCTCGAGCGGGCCGCCTTCGGCGCGGCGCTCGTCCGCCGACAGCTCGAAGCGGAGGCCCCGCTCGCGCAGCCGGGCGATCAGCTCGAGCACCGCATCGTCGGAGAGCTCCTCGCGGAGCTGGTCCGCCAGGACCGGCCCGATGCCGTCCACCTGCGTGATCCGCTCGGCGTCGGCCGCCAGCAGCGCGTCGATCGAGCCGAAATGCTCCGCGAGCGCCTGGGCGTTGACGTAGCCGATGCCGGGAAGCCCGAGCGCGTAGAGCACGATCCCGAAGGGGCGCTCTTTCGAGCGCTCGATCTCGCGGATCAGCGCGGTGGCCGAGGTCTCGCCGAAGCCCTCGAGCTCGGCGATTCGCTCTGCGTCGAGGTCGTAGATCGATGCCGGGTCGGTGATCAGGCCCTCGTCCAGGAAGCGCATGGCGTTCTTCTCGCCGAGGCCCTCGATGTCCATGGCGCCGCGGAAGTGCTTGACGAGCTGAAAGGTCTGACCGGGGCAGCCGCGGCGGTTGGGGCAGATGGTCCACACGGAGTCCTCGGGCTTCACCGTCGGGGTCTCGCAGACCGGGCACTTGCTGGGTGGCTTGGGGCGCCGCAGTCGCTTGCCCTTGCGCCGCTGGATCAGCGGCGCGATCACCTGCGGGATCACATCGCCGGCGCGCGTGACGACCACCTCGTCGCCCTCGCGGGCGTCCTTGCGCGCCAGGTCCTCCTCGTTGTGGAGGGTGGCGGTCGAGACCGTCACCCCTCCCACGTGAACCGGCTCCAGCATCGCGAACGGAAGCAGGCGACCCGTGCGACCGACGTTCCAGACGATCCGGTTCAGCTTCGTCGTCGCGGTGATCGGCGGGAACTTCCACGCCACCGCCCAGCGCGGCTCGCGGCCGGTGACGCCGAGCTCCCGCCACAGCGAGCGCTGGTCGACCTTGACCACCACTCCGTCGATCTCGTAGTCAAGCGACTCGCGCCGCTCCTCCCACCAGCGGCAGCGCTCGACGACCTCGTCCGCTGTGTCGTGCTCCTCGACCTCGCCGTTGACCTTGAACCCGTGCTCCCTCAGCCACTCGAGCTCCTCCGAGTGGCTCGTGAACTCGATCCCCTCGTGGCCGCCGATCCCGTAGCACCAGATCGAGAGCGGCCGAGAGGCGGTGATCCCGGGGTCGAGCTGGCGGATCGTGCCGGCGGTCGCGTTGCGGGGGTTTGCGAACGTGGACTCCCCGGCCGCGGCGCGCTGCTCGTTGAGCTCGGCGAACGCGCCGCGCGGAAAGTAGACCTCGCCGCGGACCTCGATTCGCTCGGTCGTGTCATCGATCCGCAGTGGGATGGCCCGGATCGTGCGCAGGTTCCGGGTGACGTCCTCGCCGATCACGCCGTTGCCGCGAGTCGCCCCGCGAACGAACTCGCCGCCCTCGTAGAGCAGCGAGATCGCGATCCCGTCGATCTTCGGCTCGGACACGAAGCGCAGCTCCCCGGGGCGGATGTCGAGCTGGCGCAGCCTGTTGTGCAGGCGCGTCTCCCAGGCCCGGAACTCGTCCGCGCTGCGGGCGTTGCCCAGGGAGAGCATCGGCTCCAGGTGGCGAACCGGCTCGAACGTGTCGACCGGCTCGCCGCCCACCCGCTGGGTCGGCGAATCTGGGCTGCGCAGCTCGGGGTGCTCCGCCTCGAGGGCCCTGAGCTCGTCGAGCAGCGCGTCGTAGGCGTCGTCGCCGATCTCGGGATCGTCGAGGACGTAGTAGCGATGGTCGTGGGCCGCGATCTGGCGGCGAAGCTCCTCCGCCCGCTTGGCCGGATCCTTGGCGCTCACCCGGCGCCCGTCATCGCGGTCTGGAGCATCCCCTCCAGGTCCCAGTCGCGCAGCCGCCCAAGGCCCTCGCGATCGGTGAGATCGAAGTGCACCGGGGTGATCGCGATCCGGCCCCTGGCGACCGCAGCCAGGTCGGTCCCCGGCTCGTCCTCGAAGGAGGGCTCGAAGCCGTAGATCCGGTAGCGGCGCCGCCCGTCCCCGTCCTCGTCGACCAGCTTCAACTCGTCGTTGTAGAGCCGCTTGCCGAGCCGGGTGACCTCGATCCCCTGCGGCTCACCGGACGGGCAGTTGACGTTCAGGAGCGTCCCGGCGGGCAGCGGTTCGGCGCCCAGAAGCGCGACCAACTGGGCGCCAAACCGAGCCGCGACGGCGAAGTCGAAGCTGCGGCCGGGAAGAAAGCTCATCTCGCGGGCCGTCGACTGCTGCGAGATCGCGATTGCCGGGATGCCCAGCACGATGCCCTCCAAGGCCGCCGCCACCGTGCCCGAGTAGGTGATGTCGTCGCCCAGGTTGGAGCCGTGGTTGATCCCGGAGACGATCAAGTCCGGGCGCTCCCCGACCAGGCCCAGGTCGCCGAAGCGGACGCAGTCGACGGGCGTGCCGTCGGTTGCGTACGCGACCCCGCCGTCGTCGAGCCTCACCTCCTCGACCGAAAGCGGAGAGCGGGTGGTGATGCTGCGAGCGGTGGCGCTGCGGTTGGAGTCCGGGACGATCACGTGCGTCTCGATGCCGGCCAGCTCGGCCAGCGCGCGACGGAGGGCGTGAAGGCCCTCGGCGCCGATCCCATCGTCGTTGGTCAGCAAGACCCGCATTACTTGCGGGCGCCTTCGGCGCCCTGACCAGCCTGTTTCGGAGCCAAGCTCCTCATAAATTGCATTCGACCGATTCTAGGGACGGCCCTCGGACGCGCGGGCGCCAGAATCCGGGTGTGCCCGGCCCCTTGTACGCGCTCACGATTGGCCACTCGACGCACCCGCAGAGCCGCTTCGTGGAGCTGCTTCGAGCGCACGGGATCGAGCTGCTCGCCGACGTTCGCCGATACCCGGGGTCGCGGAGGCATCCCCACTTCAACGCCGACTCGCTCGAAGCGGCCCTCCAGGGAGAGGGAATCGCCTACCTGAGCCTGGGCGACGAGCTCGGCGGCCGGCGCCGGCCGCGTTCCGATTCCCCGAACACGGGCTGGCGCGTGGCGGCGTTTGGCGCCTACGCCGACCACATGCAGAGCGCCGAGTTCACCGCCGGGCTCGAGCGGCTGGAGCTCCGGGCGCGGGCGCTCCGGGCGGCGATCATGTGCGCCGAGGGCAGCTGGCGACGCTGCCACCGCCGGCTGATCGCCGACGCCCTGCTGATCGGCGGCTGGCGCGTCGCTCACATTCAGCCCGACGGTGGCTGTGAGGAGCACGCTCTGACGCCGTTCGCCGTCGTGGAGGGAGATCTGCTCACCTATCCCCCCTCGCAGGCCCCGCTGGAGCTGTGAGACCTAGTTGCCGCCCGGCACCATCGCGTGCCATGGACGGACGATCGTCGGATAGCGTCAGGCCCGGTGAATGGCCACGAGGCCCCGAAGATTTGGCGCGAGCCGGTTCGGGGCTCCTATCCGGACCGCCGGCTGATCGCGCTGCCGGGACGCGAGCGCCTCAAGGGCTGGCGAACGGGGTTATGGCCTCCGCCGCCGCTGTCCCACCTCACGGGCGCCCGGCCAATCGGGTTCGGGTCGGGAACTGCCGACGCCGAGATGCCCGCCTCCGGCTGGCTGGCGGCGTCGAACGGGGTGATCACCGGCGGAACCCTGGCGTTAGTCGCCGACATCGCCTTCGGCTGCTCCATCGAGACCGAGCTGCCGGCGGCGACGCCCTACACGACCGCCGAGCTGTCGCTGTCGTTCCTGCGTCCCGCGCGCCCCGGAGGCACGGTGACGGCGAGCGGGCAGGCGATCCACGTCGGTCGCTCGGTGGGGCTCTCGGAGGCCTTCATGATCGAGAAGGAAACCGAGCGCCTGCTGGCCCACGGCACCTCGCGCCTGACCATCTTCCCGCCGCTCGATCCGGCACCCGATCCACCCACCGACCTGGAGCCGTTCGAGACGCCCGAGCACGAGATGCCCGATCCCTACCTCCGGCCCGCCCCGAACGGCGTGATCGAGCAGGAGGTCTGGGACGAGCTTCCCGGCGCTGAGATCGTGCGCCGTCAGCTCGCCGGCGAGCTGCCGCCACCCCCGCTCCATCACTTGACCGGGCTGCGACCGATCGAGATCGGCGAGGGGACTGCCACCGTGGCGATGCCCTGCAGCGAGTGGCTGGCGAGCCCATCCGGCCGGCTGCAGGGCGGCGCGATCGCGATGCTCGCCGACTTCGCGATGCTGATCGCGGTGGAGACGACCGTTCCCGCGGGCATCGCCTTCGCCGGCCTCGATCTGAAGGTCAACTTCCTGCGCCCCGCGTCGCCCGACCAAAGCGACCTGACCGCGCGGGCCGAGGTCGTCCACGCCGGCCGCACGATCGCAATCACCCGCGCCACGGTGACCAACGCGGAGGGCAAGCCCGTCCTCCTGGCGACCGGCTCCTCGCTCTACCTGCCGGGCCGCCCCGCCGGCCTCGGCGAGGTCGAACTGGGCGGGCGCGACGACGCTCAGTGAGCGACAGCGGCCCGAACCGAAGCTAGTAGCGCACCGAGGCGAGGTGAAGGCCGTGCGGGGGAGCCGTCTCGCCCGCGCGCTCGCGCGCCGCCCCGCGAAGCAGCTCCTCGAACTCGTCCGCGCTGCGCCTGCCGCCCCCCAGCTCGAGCATCGTCCCCACGAGGATTCGGACCATATGGCGCATGAAGGCATCCGCCTCGATCCAGAACTCCAGCAGCTCGCCCGGCAGTGGCTCCGCGACCCTCTGCGCCCGCCACTCGGCCCCGATCACCTCGCGCTCGAAGCGGACGTGCTCGGTCTGGGTGGGGGTGAAGGCGGTGAAGTCGTGCCTGCCGTCCAGCGCCGCCGCGCCCCGGTCGAGCGCTTCGCGGTCGACCGCGTGCGGCCACAACAGCGCGCGCCCGATCTCGAGCGGGTGCTGCACAGGCGAGGCCAGCACCCGGTAGCAATAAGTGCGCGAGCGGGCATCGCGCCGAGCGTCGAACCCCTCCGAGGCGGCCGCCGCCTCGATCACCGAGATCGCCGGGGGCAGGACCGCGTTCACGCGCTGGGCCAGCCCGTCGGGCGGCGAAGTCTCGAGCTGGAAGCTCGCCACCTGTCCCCAGGCGTGAACGCCCGCGTCGGTGCGGCCCGCGACGGTCAGCGACGCGGGTGCTCCGAGAATCCGCTCCAACGCCGCCTCCAATTCGCCCTGCACGGAGCGCAGTCCCGGCTGCGCTGCCCAGCCGGCGAACGGCGTCCCGTCGTAGGCGATCGTGAGGCGAACCACTCCCACCTCGCGGCGGTGGCTAGACCAGCTCGAGGAAGACCATCTCGGTGGAGTCCGAGCGACGGGGACCGAGCTTGACGATGCGCGTGTAGCCGCCCGGGCGCTCCGCGTAGCGGGGCGCGATCTCCTCGAACAGCTTGTGGACGATGAACTTGTCCTGGCCGAGCTCGGACAGGGCTCGGCGGCGAGCGTGCAGATCGCCACGCTTGGCAAGCGTGATCAGCTTCTCGAGCTCGGGCTTCACCGCCTTGGCCTTCGCCTGGCTGGTCTTGATCCGCTCGTGCTGGATCACCTCGCGGCAGAGGTTCCGCAGCAACGAGCGCCGATGGGCCGTGTCCCGGCTGAGCTTGTGCCTGGTCTTCCGGTGGCGCATCGCTGTGCCCCCGCCGCCTTACTCGTCTCTGAGCGAGAGATCGAGTGCGTTCAGGGCCTCGATCACCTCTTCCGTGGAGCGCTTGCCGAAGTTGGGGATCGCATTCAGCTCCGACTCGGAGCGCTGGATCAGGTCACCCACCGTCTGGATCCCGGCCCGCTTCAGGCAGTTGTAGGCGCGCACGCCGATCTCAAGCTCCTCGATCAGGCGGTCATCGCCCTCGCCGGTGGCAAGCGGCGCGAAGCCGGTCTCGACCGCGCCGGCGCCGTCGCGGCTCGTTAGCTCCTCGACCCGGTCGGCGTCGGTGAAGATCGCCAGGCTCTTGATCAAGATCTCGGCCGCCTCGCGAAGCGCCGAGGCCGGCTCCATCGAGCCATCGGTCTCGATGTCCAGCGACAGCTTGTCGAAGTCGGTCCGCTGGCCGACCCGGGCCGAGTCGACCGCGTAGGAAGCGCGGCGGATCGGCGAGAAGATCGAGTCGATCGGGATCACCCCGAGCGGCTGGTCCTCGGACTTGTTCTCCTCAGCGGGCGAGTAGCCGCGGCCCCGGCCGATCGTCAGGTACATCTCCAGCTTGGTCCGCTTCTCCAGCGTGGCGATGGATACGTTCGGGTTGAGGATCTCGACGCCGGCTGGCAGATCGATGTCCTTGGCCTTCACCTCGCCGGGGCCGGTGGCGACCAGCGGGGCCTCGACCTCGTCGGCATCGGTGTGCATGCGGATCACGATGTCCTTGAGGTTGAGAACGATGTCGGTGACGTCCTCCTTCACTCCGGAGACGTCCGAGAACTCGTGCGCGACGCCTTCGATCCGAACGCTCTTGATCGCGGCGCCACCCAGCGAGGAAAGCAGCACCCGGCGCAGGCTGTTGCCGAACGTGTAGCCGAATCCCTTGTCGAGGGGCTCGATCGTGAAGGCGCCGCGGTTGTCGGTCACATCCTCTGAGGAGATCTTCGGAATCTGGAACTCGGGCAGGGTAGTCATCGCTTCCTCTGGCTTTGTCGTTGTCGGGTTGGGATCGAGCTCTACTTGGAGTAGAGCTCGACGATCAGCTGCTCTTGAACCGGCGTCGTGATCTCGCTGCGGTCGGGCACGCGGAGCACCTTCGCGGTCAGCGCATCGTGGTCCGCCTGAAGCCATGGCGGCACGACGGCCGTGAGCTCAGTGGCGGAACGCACCACGTCGCCAGCCGCCGAGCCGGAACGGATCGTGATCACGTCGTCCGCGCGGACCTGGTAGGAGGGGATGTCGACGCGGCGGCCGTTGACGAGCCAATGGCCGTGGCCCACGAGCTGGCGCGCCTGCCGGCGCGAGGCGGCGAAGCCGAGGCGCACGAGTACGTTGTCGAGTCTCTGTTCGAGCAGCCGCAGGAGGTTCTCGCCGGTGACGCCCGGCTGACGAGAGGCCTTCTGGTAGTAGCCGCGGAACTGCTTCTCCAGCAGCTGGTAGTAACGCCGGGCCTTCTGCTTCTCGCGCAGCTGCTGCCGGTATTCCGACTGGCGCACGCGCACGCGCCCGTGCTCGCCCGGCGGGTAGGACCGGCGCTCCACGCCGCACTTCTCGGTCAGGCACCGCGCTCCCTTCAAGAACAGCTTCTGTCCCTCGCGACGGCACTGCTTGCACTGTGGACCGGTGTCTCGGGCCATCAGACGCGGCGGCGCTTGCGGGGTCGGCAGCCGTTGTGGGCTTGCGGGGTGACGTCCTTCACGGTCGTGACCTGGAGCCCGGCCGCCTGCAGCGAGCGGATCGCGGTGTCGCGACCGGAGCCCGCGCCCTTGGCGTGGACCTCGACCCGCTCGAGGCCGTGCTCCATGCCCTTGCGGGCTGCCGCGTCGGCCGTCACCTGGGCGGCGAACGGCGTCGACTTGCGCGAGCCCTTGAACCCGGCCGAGCCGGCGGACTCCCAGCAGACAACGCTCCCGTCGGTGTCCGTGATCGTCACGATCGTGTTGTTGAAGGTCGTCTTGATGTGGGCGATTCCGTAGGCGATGTTCTTCTTCACCCGCCGCCTGGAGCGTCCCTTGCCGCGTCCCTTCTTCGGCTGCGCCATCCGTCAGGTCCCCCTACTTCGGCCCCGGCGCCCGGCGCTTGCCGGCCACGCTCATGCGCCGCGGGCCCTTGCGGCCGCGGGCGTTGGTCTTCGTGCGCTGGCCCCGGACCGGGAGGCCGCGGCGGTGGCGAAGGCCGCGGTAGGCGCCGATCTCGGACAGTCGCTTGATGTTCTGAGAGCGCTCGCGGCGCAGGTCCCCTTCCACCTCCTGGGACTCGACCGCCTCGCGAAGCTTCACCACCTCGTCGTCGGTCAGGTCCTTGACGTAGGTGTTCGGATCGACGCCGACGCCGGCGACGATCTTGCCCGCGGTCGAGCGGCCGATTCCGTGGACGTAGGTGAGGCCCACCTCGACGCGCTTGTTGAGCGGGATGTTTACGCCTGCGATCCGTGCCAACTCAAATACCTAACCCTGGCGCTGCTTGTGGCGCGGGTTCGAGCAGATCACCAGGACGACGCCGCGCCTCCGGATCACCCGGCAGCGCTCGCACATCGGCTTTACGGACGCTCGAACCTTCATCGGCCCCTTCGCGTGCTCGGCGCCTCGGCGTCGAACACCAGGTCGTATCCAATCAGTTTCTGGAGAAGGCCCGCCGGCCCCATGAATCGGGCCCGCGGGCGCAAAGAAACGGCCCCATGGCCGATCGAGAATGGTAGCAGGGCACCCTCGGCGGACCGCGTGGTTGATGGGCGCCGCTAAGCCTGGCCTGGCCGACCAGGACGCCGACCGCTGATGCGCGTGTTCCTCGGCTAGATGCCGAACGACTTGATCATCGTGGCGACGTCCTTGGCCGCGTCACGATCATCGGCCGCCGAGGCGCTCTCGAGCACGTAGCTCGAGCTGCCATCGGGGACCACGACGATGCTGTTCGCCGTGCCCGCCTCGGTGCGCGCGTACGAGAAGTAGAAGGCCGAGCCCGCGCCCGTCTTGACCGTGGTCACGCTGCCCGGCTCGTAGTCCGGCACCCGATCGCCGATCTCCTTGTCGAGCTCGTCGCCGAAGCTCGCCTTGGTCGGGGCAGCCTTCGACTCCTTGCGGACCACGAAGAGCCCGGAGTTACCCTCCCGCTCGAGCACGAGCGCGGGCGAGCCGGGGAACAGCGCCAGCTCCTCCTTGGAAACCGGCTTCCACGTGTCCGGGTACTCCAGCGTGAAGCCCTGCTCGGCAGCCTTGACCGTGCCGCCGCCACCATCGTCGTCGACGATCGTGCGAGCGCCGAAGAAGGCGACCAAACCGATCGCCAGCGCGCCCAATGCCAGAACGAAAACGCGGCTCAGATTGATCATGGCTGCACGCTATTCACGCTCGGGGACAGATTTCCTGCATGTCGGGGTCCGTTCCAACGCTAGCGGATGACGAGGAAGTTGTGCGTGCGCGCCGTGCCGTCGATGGCCAAAGCCGTGATGTTGCAGAAGCGGACCCGAAGCTGTCGGCGGTGTCCTGGACGGTCGGCGTGATCAGGAGACCGGACTCCAGCGACGCCGGCTGTTCAAGATCACGATGTCCCCGGAGGCGATCCCCGTGACGGTGGTGTTGACGACCGAGCAGGTCGCCCCCGAGACGCTCGGCGGGTCGATCGAGACCGTGGCTGAGATACCGCTTGGGCGGATGTCGGACGCGCCGACTCCGCCCGCGGCGATCTTCGCCGAGGTCACGGCGTCCGCCGGGATGCCGGCGGAGGTAACCGCGTCGGGTGCGAGCTCGGAGGAGCGCCCACCGCGTCGGTGGCGATGTCCGCCGCGACGATCGTGTCGGCGGCGATCGCGGCGCTGTCAACCGCGTTGTCCGCGAGCTCCGATGTCCCGACCGAGTCGGCGGCGAGGTCGGCGGCTGCGAGGGTGTCGGCGGCGACCTTGGCGCTGGTCACCGCGTCGGCCGCGATGGCGGCGGTGTCGACGGCGTCGTTCGCCAGCTCCGAGGCACCAACCGAGTCGGCGGCGAGGTCGGTGGCCGTCAGCGTGTTGTCGGCGACCTCCGAGGTGCCGACCGCGCCGGCGACGATCTCGCCCGCGCCCACGGCGTCGACGGCGAGCTCGTCGTTGTCGACCGCGTCTGTGCCGATGTCCGCGGCGGCGATCGTCTCGTCGAGAATGTCCGTCGAGGTGACGGCGTTGTCGCCGATCTCGGCCGAGCCGACGGCGTCGGTCTGGATGGCCGCGGCGTCGACCGAGTCGTTCGCAAGCTCCGAGGCGCCAACCGAATCGGCGGCGAGGTCGGTCGCAGTCAGCGTGTTGTCGGCGACCTCAGAGGCGCCGACCGCGCCGGCGGCGATCTCGTCCGAGCCGGCGGCATTGGTGCCGAGCTCGCTCGAACCGACCGCGGATGCCGCGATCTCGGGGGTGTTGACGGCATCGGTCTGGATCGCCGCCGGCGTCGACCGAGTCGTCGGCGAGCTCGGAAGCCGCCAACAGAGTCGACGCCCAGATCGGCTGCGGAGAGCGAGTCGTCGGTGATGTCCGCGCCGGTGAAGCTGCCATCCCGCGCATCTCGTCGAGCCGCGGTGATCGACGTCGTCCGAGGATCTCGGCGGAGCCGACGGCGTCCGTCGCGATCGCCCCGGCGTCGACCGAGTCGTCGGCGAGCTCGGAAGCGGCGACCGAGTCGGCAGCGATCTCGCTGCGGCGACGGAGTCCGTGCCCAGGTCGTCTGAGGAGAGCGAGCCGTCGGGGATGTCCGCGCCGGTGAAGCTGCCGTCCGCGATGTCGGCCGCGGTGATCGAGTCGTCGAGGATCTCGGCGGAGCCGACGGCGCCGTCGGCGATCTCGTCCGAGCCGACGGCATCGGTCCCGAGCTCGCTCGAGCCCGACCGCGCCCAGCCGCGATCTCGCTGCCGTCCACCGCCGAGGCGCCGATCTCACTGGAGCCGACCGAGTCGGCGGCCAGATCGATTGCTGTCAGGGTGTTGTCGGCGACCTCGGAGCTGCCGACGGCCCCCGCTCCGATCTCGCCCGAGCCGACGGCGCCGGCTGCGATCTCCGGAGCGGCGACGGAGTCCGCGCCCAGATCGGCCGAGGAAATCGAGCCGTCGAGGATGTCCGCGCCGGTGAAGCCGCCATTCGCGATGTCGGCTGAGGTAATGGAGTTGTCGAGGATGTCGGCGGAGCTAACGGTGCCGTTGGCGATCTTCGCGGACATCACCGCCCCGTTGGCGATGTCGGCGGTACGGATCGTGCCGTTCCGGATGTCCTTGGACGTCACCCCATCCGTTCTTGATGTCCTTGGTCCTCACCTGGCCGTTCTCTGATGTCGCCGGAGTCGACAGAGTTCTTGCCCGTCAGCGCCCCAGCGGTCCCGCTCATCGCGAGCATGAGGACGGCGACGATGGCCAGCAGCCCCGGCCTGCGCCCCGTGGAAACGGGCGTGGCGGCGCCCTCCCCTGTGGGTCTTCATTCCTTCCATCAAGACCCCTGGTGCTTAGCTAGGTAGTTCTCGGGTGACTTGTCGGCTGATACGGGGACAACCATGAGAGGCGCAACCCCACGCAGCGCTCCAACATGGGCTGATCTCTTACGTTTTCCGAGCGTCGTCAACAGGGGCCGCACAGCGGCGGCCCAGCGAGGGGTCTGCAAACGACGATTCGCTCGGCCCGTCGAGACGTCCTGCCCTAGAGTGCACGGGCGCGCAAGTCATTTTCCTTACTCCTCGTGCCAGGGAGTCAGGATGCGGGGGCCGTCCTCGGTGACGGCGACCGTGAACTCGAAATGGGCGGCAAGGGAGCCATCGGCGGAGTAGACCGCCCAGTTGTCGTCGCCCACGCGGACCTCGGGGCCGCCCGCGTTGACCATCGGCTCGATCGCCAGCACCATGCCCGGCTCGAGCTCGGGCCCCCTGCCGGGCTCTCCGTAGTTGGGGATCTGCGGGTCCTCGTGCATGTCACGCCCGATCCCGTGGCCGACCAGCGAGCGGATGATCGAGAAGCCCTCCGACTCGACCTGGCGCTGGATCGCGGCGGAGACGTCGCCCAGCCGGTTGTGGGGCCGCGCCTGCTCGGCGCCGGCCAGCAGCGCCTCCCTGGTGGCGTCGAGCAGCCTGCGGGCCTCCGGGTTCACCGGTCCGACCGGGATGGTGATCGCGGCGTCGGCCACCCAGCCGGCCTTGGTCACCCCCACGTCGAGCGAGATGATGTCTCCGCGCTTCAGCTCGTAGGCGCCCGGGATCCCGTGGACGACCATCGAGTTGGGCGAGGTGCAGATCGAGCCGGGGAAGCCACGGTAGCCCTTGAAGGAGGCCTCGGCTCCCTGCGAGGCGATGAAGCGCTGCGCTGCCTCGTCAAGCTCGGCCGTGGTGATGCCCGGATGGCACTTCGAGCGCAGCATGCGCAGGCAGCGGGCCTGAATCGCGCCCGCCGCGGCCATCCGCTCGATCTGCTCCTCGGTCTTCCGGACTATCAACGGGCGATGAGCTTCCCTAGAGCTCTTCCTCCATGCGCAGGGTGGCGAGCAGGGCGCGGATCCGGTCATTGACCTCGTCCGGCTCCAGCGAGCCGTCCACCCGTCGCAGCAACCCCTCGCTCTCGTAATGCCCTACCAGTGGCTCCGTCTTGGAGTGGTACTCCTCGAGGCGATGGCGAATGACCTCGGGCTTGTCGTCGTCGCGGATCTCGAGGCGGGCGCCACACATGTCGCAGATGCCCTCGTTCTTGGGCGGATCGAACTCGAGGTGGAAGATGTGTCCCTCCTTGACGCACGTGCGGCGCCCACCGAGGCGGCGCACGACCTCGTCGTCTGAGACCTCGATCAGGACGGCGGCGGTCAGCTCCCGGCCCAGCTCCTCCATCTTCGAGCTCAGCGCCTCGGCCTGAGCAAGCGTCCGCGGGAAGCCGTCGAGGATGAAGCCGTCGGCGGCCTCGGCGCGTCCGACTCGCTCGGCGATCAGCCCCACGATCACCTCGTCGGGCACCAGGTCGCCCCGGTCCATGTACTCCTTGGCGGCTCCGCCCAGCTCGGTGCCCTCGCGCACGGCCGCGCGAAGGATGTCGCCGGTCGCGTAGTACGGCAGCCGAAAGTCCTCCTGCAGCCGCTCGCCCTGGGTTCCCTTGCCGGACCCGGGCGGACCTAGTAGGACGAGGTTCAACTCAGACATCGATGGGCTGGGATTTGAGGGGCGAAACGGGCCAGAACCGAGCCCTGCCTGGGACGCTACTTCAAAAAGCCCTCGTAATTGCGCATCATGAGCTGTGCTTCGAGTTGCTTCACGGTGTCGAGGGCGACGCCGACGACGATCAGGATCGAGGTGCCGCCGAAGAAGAAGTTCGCGGATGTCTGGCTGATCAGGATGGTCGGCAGCGCCGCGACCGCGCCCAGGTAGAGGGCCCCTGGAAAGGTGAGCCTGGACAGGATGCGGTCCAGGTATTCGGCGGTAGGTCGTCCCGGTCTAACCCCGGGAATGAAGCCCCCGTACTTCTTCAGGTTGTCCGCCTGGTCCACCGGGTTGAAGGTCACGGCGGTGTAGAAGTAGGTGAAGACGATGATGAAGAAGACCTCGCCGGCGACGTACGCCCAGCCGTCGGGGCTGAAGAAGGCCGCGAAGTCGAGCGCCGCGGGGGTGTTGAGGAGCTGGCCGATGGTGGGCGGAAAGGCCATGATCGAGGCCGCGAAGATCACCGGGATGACGCCGGCCATGTTGACGCGGAGCGGCAGGTAGGTCGAGCCGCCGGTGGTCATCCGCCGCCCAACGACCCGCTTCGCGTACTGGACCGGGATGCGGCGCTGGCCCTCCTGGACGAAGACGATCCCGACGATCACGGCCAGGGCGATGAACGGCATCATCACGATGAAGACCTGGTCCGGGTTCGTCCACCACGCCTGGATCCCGGCGGGCAGCGAGGCGACGATGGAGGCGAAGATCATCAGCGAGATCCCGTTCCCGACCCCGCGCTGGGTGATCAGCTCTCCCATCCACATCAACAGCGTGCAGCCGGCGGTCAGGGCGATGACGATCAGGAACACCTTTGGGAAGGTGAGCGTGCCGACGACGCTGGTCCCCGCCTGGTTCTGGAACGACTCGAACAGGAACACATAGCCGAGCGACTGCGCGAAGGCCAGCGCCACGGTTAGGTAGCGGGTGTACTGGGTGATCTTCTGCTGGCCGACCTCGCCCTCCTTCTGAAGCCGCTCGAGCGAGGGCACCACCACGGTCAGGAGCTGGAGGATGATCGAGGCGGTGATGTAGGGCATGATTCCCAGCGCGAACAGGGACAGCCTCGAGAGGCTGCCGCCGCTGAACAGGTTGAGGAAGCCGAGGATCGAGTTGCCGGAGAAGTTGTCCTCGATCTCCTGGAGCGTGTTGATGTCGATCCCGGGAGCCGGGATGTACGCGCCGAGCCGGTAGAGCAGCAGCATCGCGGCCGTGAACGCGAGCTTCTTGCGAATGTCGGCGACCTTGAAGGCGTTCGCGATCGTTTGAAGCATTAGCCCTCCACCACCTCGCAGGCACCGCCGGCCTTCTCGATCTTCTCCTTCGCGGAGGCGCTGAAGGCGTGGGCGCGGACGGTGAGCTTCTTGGTCAGCTCGCCTCGCCCGAGCACCTTCACCGGATGACGGCGCTTGGCCAGCCCGCGGCCCGCAGGCTCTCGGGCGTCACCTCGTCGCCGGCGGCGAAGCGGGCCTCGAGATCGGAAACGTTGACCGGTTGCGTGTGGGTCCGGAACCGTTCGAAGGGCATCGACATCTTGCGATGCGGCCCGCGGAGCTTCCGGGTCCGCATGTGGATCGGGTTCTGGCCGCCCTCGTAGCCGGGCTTGCGCTTATTGCCCGAGCGGGCGCCGGCGCCCTTGTGGCCACGGCCCGAGGTCTTGCCGAGGCCCGATCCGGGGCCGCGGCCAACCCGCTTTCGAGGCTGCCGTGAGCCGGGCTTGGGGCGCAGGGAATGCAGCCCGATCTCCTCGGGGGTCAAGCGACGGTCATCAGGATCCGCCTCTTCGTGGACCTCCACCATGTGGCCCACGACCCCGAGCATGCCGCGCAGCTCGGGGCTGTCGGCGCGCTTGGACTCGCGGCCGATCCGGCCGAGCTTGAGCGAGCGAAGCGTTTCCCGCTGCTTCGGGCTGGCGCCGTTGGCCGAGCGGATCTGCTTGATCGACAACATCATCAATCCGCGGCTGCTCGGGAACCACTCCGCCGGAAGCCTCTGAATAACTCCGCCGGAAGCCTCGCCTTCGGCGACGTTTCCGGCGGGTTTGGGCGCAGACGGGGCGGCAGGTTCAGCCGCACTTCCGGGACTTCGTCGCTAGCCCCGGCCGATCCACCTTCAGCCGCTCCGGTTCCCGATCCACCTTCGGCCGATCCACCTTCGGCCGGCCCAGCCTCGACCGCTCCACCCTGAGCCGCCTCGCTCTCGACCCGCTCGCCCTTGGTGCCGTTCTTCTTCTGGATGCCGAGGACCTGGTTGACGCTCAGGCCGCGGAGCTTGGCGACCTGCTCCGGGCGGCGCAGGCCCATCAACCCCTCCATCGTCGCCTTGACCAGGTTGATCGGGTTCTGCGTGCCGATGCTCTTGGTGAGCACGTCGCGGATCCCGGCCAGCTCGAGCACGGCGCGCACGCCGCCACCGGCGATCACCCCGGTGCCGGGGCTCGCCGGGCGCAGCACCACGTGGCCGGCGCCGAACCGCCCGATGATCCGGTGCGGGATTGTCTGCCCGTACATGGGCACGCGAATCAGGCTCTTGCGGGCGTTCTCGACTGCTTTCTGGATCGCCAGCGGCACCTCGCGCGCCTTTCCGTAGCCGATCCCGACCACCGAGCCCTCATCGCCGACGGCGACCAGGGCGGTGAACGAGAAGCGCCGGCCGCCCTTGACGACCTTGGCGACGCGATTGATCTCGATCACACGCTCCTGCAGGTCGAGGCCCTGTGGGCTGACTGTCTCGATCTCGTGATTCATGCGTGGATCAATCAAGGTAGCGGGTTAGAACTGGAGCCCACCCTCGCGCGCGCCCTCGGCGAGAGCCCTGACGCGGCCGTGGTACTGGTAGCCGCCGCGATCGAAGACGCAGGCCCCAAGCCCCGCCTGCTTTGCCCGCTCGGCGAGCAGCCCGCCGGCCCGCTTGGCCCGCCCCATCGACCCCAGCCAGGGAGTCAGGATGCGGGGGCCGTCCTCGGTGACGGCGACCGTGAACTCGAAATGGGCGGCAAGGGAGCCGTCGGCGGAGTAGACCGCCCAGTTGTCGTCGCCCACGCGGACCTCGGGGCCGCCCGCGTTGACCATCGGCTCGATCGCCAGCACCATGCCCGGCTCGAGCTCGGGCCCCCTGCCGGGCTCTCCGTAGTTGGGGATCTGCGGGTCCTCGTGCATGTCACGCCCGATCCCGTGGCCGACCAGCGAGCGGATGATCGAGAAGCCCTCCGACTCGACCTGGCGCTGGATCGCGGCGGAGACGTCGCCGAGCCGGTTGTGGGGCCGCGCCTGCTCGGCGCCGGCCAGCAGCGCCTCCCTGGTGGCGTCGAGCAGCCTGCGGGCCTCCGGGTTCACCGGTCCGACCGGGATGGTGATCGCGGCGTCGGCCACCCAGCCGGCCTTGGTCACCCCCACGTCGAGCGAGATGATGTCTCCGCGCTTCAGCTCGTAGGCGCCCGGGATCCCGTGGACGACCATCGAGTTGGGCGAGGTGCAGATCGAGCCGGGGAAGCCACGGTAGCCCTTGAAGGAGGCCTCGGCTCCCTGCGAGGCGATGAAGCGCTGCGCTGCCTCGTCAAGCTCGGCCGTGGTGATGCCCGGATGGCACTTCGAGCGCAGCATGCGCAGGCAGCGGGCCTGAATCGCGCCCGCCGCGGCCATCCGCTCGATCTGCTCCTCGGTCTTCCGGACTATCAACGGGCGATGAGCTTCCCTAGAGCTCTTCCTCCATGCGCAGGGTGGCGAGCAGGGCGCGGATCCGGTCATTGACCTCGTCCGGCTCCAGCGAGCCGTCCACCCGTCGCAGCAACCCCTCGCTCTCGTAATGCCCTACCAGTGGCTCCGTCTTGGAGTGGTACTCCTCGAGGCGATGGCGAATGACCTCGGGCTTGTCGTCGTCGCGGATCTCGAGGCGGGCGCCACACATGTCGCAGATGCCCTCGTTCTTGGGCGGATCGAACTCGAGGTGGAAGATGTGTCCCTCCTTGACGCACGTGCGGCGCCCACCGAGGCGGCGCACGACCTCGTCGTCTGAGACCTCGATCAGGACGGCGGCGGTCAGCTCCCGGCCCAGCTCCTCCATCTTCGAGCTCAGCGCCTCGGCCTGAGCAAGCGTCCGCGGGAAGCCGTCGAGGATGAAGCCGTCGGCGGCCTCGGCGCGTCCGACTCGCTCGGCGATCAGCCCCACGATCACCTCGTCGGGCACCAGGTCGCCCCGGTCCATGTACTCCTTGGCGGCCCCGCCCAGCTCGGTGCCCTCGCGCACGGCCGCGCGAAGGATGTCGCCGGTTGCGTAGTACGGCAGCCGAAAGTCCTCCTGCAGCCGCTCGCCCTGGGTTCCCTTGCCGGACCCGGGCGGACCTAGTAGGACGAGGTTCAACTCAGACATCGATGGGCTGGGATTTGAGGGGCGAAACGGGCCAGAACCGAGCCCTGCCTGGGACGCTACTTCAAAAAGCCCTCGTAATTGCGCATCATGAGCTGTGCTTCGAGTTGCTTCACGGTGTCGAGGGCGACGCCGACGACGATCAGGATCGAGGTGCCGCCGAAGAAGAAGTTCGCGGATGTCTGGCTGATCAGGATGGTCGGCAGCGCCGCGACCGCGCCCAGGTAGAGGGCCCCTGGAAAGGTGAGCCTGGACAGGATGCGGTCCAGGTATTCGGCGGTAGGTCGTCCCGGTCTAACCCCGGGAATGAAGCCCCCGTACTTCTTCAGGTTGTCCGCCTGGTCCACCGGGTTGAAGGTCACGGCGGTGTAGAAGTAGGTGAAGACGATGATGAAGAAGACCTCGCCGGCGACGTACGCCCAGCCGTCGGGGCTGAAGAAGGCCGCGAAGTCGAGCGCCGCGGGGGTGTTGAGGAGCTGGCCGATGGTGGGCGGAAAGGCCATGATCGAGGCCGCGAAGATCACCGGGATGACGCCGGCCATGTTGACGCGGAGCGGCAGGTAGGTCGAGCCGCCGGTGGTCATCCGCCGGCCAACGACCCGCTTCGCGTACTGGACCGGGATGCGGCGCTGGCCCTCCTGGACGAAGACGATCCCGACGATCACGGCCAGGGCGATGAACGGCATCATCACGATGAAGACCTGGTCCGGGTTCGTCCACCACGCCTGGATCCCGGCGGGCAGCGAGGCGACGATGGAGGCGAAGATCATCAGCGAGATCCCGTTCCCGACCCCGCGCTGGGTGATCAGCTCTCCCATCCACATCAACAGCGTGCAGCCGGCGGTCAGGGCGATGACGATCAGGAACACCTTTGGGAAGGTGAGCGTGCCGACGACGCTGGTCCCCGCCTGGTTCTGGAACGACTCGAACAGGAACACATAGCCGAGCGACTGCGCGAAGGCCAGCGCCACGGTTAGGTAGCGGGTGTACTGGGTGATCTTCTGCTGGCCGACCTCGCCCTCCTTCTGAAGCCGCTCGAGCGAGGGCACCACCACGGTCAGGAGCTGGAGGATGATCGAGGCGGTGATGTAGGGCATGATTCCCAGCGCGAACAGGGACAGCCTCGAGAGGCTGCCGCCGCTGAACAGGTTGAGGAAGCCGAGGATCGAGTTGCCGGAGAAGTTGTCCTCGATCTCCTGGAGCGTGTTGATGTCGATCCCGGGAGCCGGGATGTACGCGCCGAGCCGGTAGAGCAGCAGCATCGCGGCCGTGAACGCGAGCTTCTTGCGAATGTCGGCGACCTTGAAGGCGTTCGCGATCGTTTGAAGCATTAGCCCTCCACCACCTCGCAGGCACCGCCGGCCTTCTCGATCTTCTCCTTCGCGGAGGCGCTGAAGGCGTGGGCGCGGACGGTGAGCTTCTTGGTCAGCTCGCCTCGCCCGAGCACCTTCACCGGATGACGGCGCTTGGCCAGCCCCGCGGCCCGCAGGCTCTCGGGCGTCACCTCGTCGCCGGCGGCGAAGCGGGCCTCGAGATCGGAAACGTTGACCGGTTGCGTGTGGGTCCGGAACCGTTCGAAGGGCATCGACATCTTGCGATGCGGCCCGCGGAGCTTCCGGGTCCGCATGTGGATCGGGTTCTGGCCGCCCTCGTAGCCGGGCTTGCGCTTATTGCCCGAGCGGGCGCCGGCGCCCTTGTGGCCACGGCCCGAGGTCTTGCCGAGGCCCGATCCGGGGCCGCGGCCAACCCGCTTTCGAGGCTGCCGTGAGCCGGGCTTGGGGCGCAGGGAATGCAGCCCGATCTCCTCGGGGGTCAAGCGAGGCATCAGGATCCGGCCTCTTCGTGGACCTCCACCATGTGGCCCACGACCCCGAGCATGCCGCGCAGCTCGGGGCTGTCGGCCCGCTTGGACTCGCGGCCGATCCGGCCGAGCTTGAGCGAGCGAAGCGTCTCCCGCTGCTTCGGGCTGGCGCCGTTTGCCGAGCGGGTCTGCTTGATCGACCAACATCATCACCACTCCGCCGGAAGCCTCGGAATCACTCCGCCGGAAGCCTCGCCTTCGGCTACGTTTCCGGCGGGTTTGGGCTCAGGCGGGGCGGCAGGTTCAGCCGCCAGCTTCCGCGACTTCGTCGCTAGCCCGGGCCGATCCACCTTCAGCCGCTCCGCTTCAGCCGATCCACCTTCGGCCGCTCCGGTTCCCGATCCACCTTCGGCCGATCCACCTTCAGCCGCTCCAGCCTCGACCGCTCCACCCTGAGCCGCCTCGCTCTCGACCCGCTCGCCCTTGGTGCCGTTCTTCTGGATGCCGAGGACCTGGTTGACGCTCAGGCCGCGGAGCTTGGCGACCTGCTCCGGGCGGCGCAGGCCCATCAACCCCTCCATCGTCGCCTTGACCAGGTTGATCGGGTTCTGCGTGCCGATGCTCTTGGTGAGCACGTCGCGGATTCCCGGCCAGCTCGAGCACGGCGCGCACGCCGCCACCGGCGATCACCCCGGTGCCGGGGCTCGCCGGGCGCAGCACCACGTGGCCGGCGCCGAACCGCCCGATGATCCGGTGCGGGATCGTCTGCCCGTACATGGGCACGCGAATCAGGCTCTTGCGGGCGTTCTCGACCGCTTTCTGGATCGCCAGCGGCACCTCGCGCGCCTTTCCGTAGCCGATCCCGACCACCGAGCCCTCATCGCCGACAGCGACCAGGGCGGTGAACGAGAAGCGCCGGCCGCCCTTGACGACCTTGGCGACGCGATTGATCTCGATCACGCGCTCCTGCAGGTCGAGGCCCTGTGGGCTGACTGTCTCGATCTCGTGATTCATGCGTGGATCAATCAAGGTAGCGGGTTAGAACTGGAGCCCACCCTCGCGCGCGCCCTCGGCGAGAGCCCTGACGCGGCCGTGGTACCGGTAGCCGCCGCGATCGAAGACGCAGGCCCCAAGCCCCGCCTGCTTTGCCCGCTCGGCGAGCAGCCCGCCGGCCCGCTTGGCCTGCTCCATCGACCCCAGCTTCCGCAGCTCGGGCTCGGTCCAGGCCACCGCGACCAGGGTGCGAGCCGCATCGTCGTCGATGAGCTGCGCGAATAGGCCGCGGTTGGAGCGGAACACCGACAGGCGCGGACGCTCTGCCGTCCCGCGCACCTTGGCGCGAACGCGCCGGCGGCGGCGCAGTCTCCTCTGCGGCTTCGTAAGGACGGTCATGGCTGCCTAGGCTCGCTTCCCGACCTTGCGGCGCACATGCTCGCCCTCGTAACGGATCCCCTTCCCCTTGTACGGCTCAGGAGGCCGGGAGCGGCGGATGCGGGCAGCGATCTCGCCGACCAGCTGCTTGTCGATCCCCCTGACCACGACCTGGGTTGGAACCGGAACCTCGAACTCGATGCCCTCCGGAGCGGCCACCGAGACGGGGTGCGAGTAGCCCACGTTCAACTCCAGCGCCTTGCCCTGAAGGCGCGCCCGGTAGCCGACTCCTTGGATCTCGAGCCGCTTCTCGAAGCCCTCGGTGACCCCTTGGACCATGTTCGCGATCAGGCTGCGGGTCAGGCCGTGCAGAGCGCGGTGCTCACCCCGATCGGTCGGCCGCTTGACGGTGACAGCGGCGCCGGCGACGTCCTCGCCCCCATCGGCCCCGTCCCCGCCGGAGCCTTCCCCCTGCGCGACCGTCATCTCCGGGCTCACCGACTGGGTCAGCTCCCCCTTCGGCCCCTTGACCGAAACCAGTCCAGGCTTGACGTCGACGGTCACTCCGTCGGGGATCGCGATGGGTTTTCTTCCGATGCGGCTCATGGGCCTTTGGTCACCATACGTAGGCGACGACCTCGCCGCCCACGCCGCGCTGCCTCGCCTCGTGACCGGTCATCACGCCAACCGAGGTGGAGAGAATCGCCGTGCCCATCCCACCCATCACGCGTGGGATCTCCTCGTGGGCGACGTAGCGACGCCGCCCCGGGCGGGAGACGCGCTTCAGCCCGGCGATCACGGACCCGCGCCCGTCCGTGTACTTGAGCTTGATCCGGATCGCCTCGCCCACGCGGGTCGGCTCGACCGCGTAGTCGGTGATATAGCCCTGCTCGGCGAGGATTCTGGTCATCTCCTTCTTGAGGCGGGACGCCGGAACCTCGACCTCCGCGTGCTGCGCGGCGATCGCGTTGCGAACGCGGGTGAGGTAGTCGGATATCGGGTCGGTCACCGCCATCGTCGTCCTCGCTCGATCACCAGCTCGACTTCGTCATTCCGGGGATGTACCCCTGGTGGGCGAGCTCCCGCAGGCATAGCCGGCAGATGCCGAACTTGCGGTAGTAGGCGCGGGACCGCCCGCAACGGCGGCAGCGGTTGTAGGCCCGCGAGCGGTACTTGGGCTTGCGCCGCTGTCTGACTGTCTGTGAGGTCTTGGCCATGGTGGTCGGTTCGTCGCTCGTCGATCGAGCTAGTCCTCTGATGCCTCCTTCTCGGTCTCGTCTTCGCGTCCGGCTTCGCCGGACGACCGGTCGCCTTCGGCTCCCTGCGCCGCCTCTGCGCCCTCTTCGCCTTCCTCGCCCTCCTCGGGCCTCACCCGCTTGGCGTAGGCCTCGGGGTTCTCCTCCTTGAGTTGCTCCAGAGCGGCCGCCTCGGCCTCGGCGCGCTTGCGCGCCTCCTCCCTGCGCCGCTCCTCCTCCTCGGCCTCGTGATCGACCTCGCCGGGCCGGCCCTCCGCCGAGAAGGGAAAGCCGAGAGCGAGCAACAGCTCGAACGCCTCCTCGTCGGTCTGGGCGCTGGTTGTGATCGTCACGTCCAGCCCGCGAACCTCGTCGATCGAGTCATAGTCGATCTCGGGAAAGATCAGCTGCTCGCGGATGCCCAGCGAGTAGTTGCCGCGCCCGTCGAAGCTGCGCGGGTTGAGCCCGCGGAAGTCGCGGATGCGCGGAATCGCGATCGAGACCAAGCGGTCGACGAACTCCCACATCCTCGCCCCTCGCAGCGTCACGGCGACGCCCACCGGCATCCCGGCGCGGACCTTGAAGTTGGCGATGGACTTGCGGGCCCGCCGGACGTTGGGGCGCTGCCCGGAGATCACGCCGAGCTGCTCGGTTGCCGCCTCGAGCACCGAGCTGGTCTGCTTCGCGTCGCCCACGCCCATGTTGACCGTGACCTTCTGGAGGCGCGGGACCTGCATCGGGTTGCCGTACCCGAACCTGGCCGTCAGCCGTTCGGCGACCTCGCTCTCGAAACGCTCGCGTAGCCGCGGAGGCGGGGCCGCGCGCTGGGCTTCTGTGGCCGTGGCTTCCATCTCGCCGCGCCTACCCCGACTCGATCGCCTTGCCGGTGCGCTTCGCGTAGCGCTCCCGCTTGCCGTGGGCGGAGCGAACGCCGACGCGGGTCGGCTTGTTGTCGGTTGGGTCGAGCAGCATCACGTTGGAGACGTGGATCGGCCCCTCCTTCTCGATGATGCCGCCGGTCTGGGCGCCCTTCTGGGTGTCCTTTACAGAGCGCGGGCGCTGATGGCGCTTGACGATGTTCAACCCCTCGACGTAGACGCGCCGCTTCTGTGGATCGGTGCGCAGCACGCGGCCGGTCTTGCCGCGATCCTTGCCGCCGGTGACGACCACGGTGTCGTCCTTGCGGATCCTCATCGCCTTGGCCATCGCTACAGAACCTCCGGAGCCAACGAGACGATCTTCATGAAGTTCCGCTCCCGCAGCTCCCGGGCCACGGGGCCGAAGATGCGGGTGCCGCGCGGGTTGCTCTGGGGGTCGATCAGCACGGCGGCGTTCTCGTCGAAGGCGATGTAGGTGCCATCGGAGCGCCCGAGCTGCTTCTTGGTGCGCACGACCACGGCCTGCACGACCTCGCCCTTGCGCACGCCGCCGTGGGGGGCCGCCTGCTTGACGGTCGCCGTGATCACGTCGCCGACGCTCGCGTAGCGCCGGTGGTGTCCACCCTTGACCCGGATGCACAGGATCTCGCGGGCGCCCGAGTTGTCCGCCACCCGGAGCCTCGTCTCCTGCTGTATCACGGTCTCACCTGGCCTTCTCCAGGACCTCGAGCAGCCGCCAGCGCTTCGTGCGCGACAGCGGCCGCGACTCGACGACGCGAACGACGTCGCCCTCCTGCGCCTGGTTGGCCTCGTCGTGAGCATGGAGCCTGCTGGTCCGGCGGACGACCTTCTCGTAGGTCGTGTGGCGCCTGACGACCGCGATCTCCACCGTGATCGTCTTGTCGCCGCCGGCCGAGACCACGGTGCCCTGGCGAACCTTCTTCGGGCCCGGCTCGCGCGGGGCGGGGGGAGTCCCGGCGCCCGGCTCGCCGCGCTTGCGCCGGCGGGCGGCTCGGTAGCGGCGGCGGCGCTCCCCGGAAGCCCGGTGCTTCTCGGCGCGCTCCGCCGCTCGCTCCTCAGGGGTCCGGGAGGGACCTGGCGGTCCCGAGGCCCGTGAGCGCTCCAGCCTGCGCCTGGCCTTCGGATCGAGGTCGGGAACCACTCCGCCGGAAGCCTCGGCTTGGCTCTCCTCCGGCCTCCGGCTCGGCCGCTCGCCCTCCTCCGGCGTCTCATCCTCCTTGGCAGCTTCCGGCTCAGTCTCGCTCAGCGGCTCCAGGTTCAGCCGCCTCTTCCGCGACTTCATCATCCGCCGGCTGCTCGGCTTCGCCTCCGCTGCCGGCGGGTTCGGGCTCGGACGTGGCGGCAGGTTCAGCCGCCTCTTCCGCGACTTCGTCGCTAGCCCCAGCCTGGCTCTCTCTTGGCCTGGTTCTTCTCTTCCTCGGCCATCAGCGTCTGAGCTCCTTCTGAAGGTCGATGCCGCGCTGGCGAGCCACCGTCAGCAGGCGGGCGACGTCGCGGCGTGCCGCCCCGAGATTCGCCGTGTTCTCGAGCTCGCCGGTGGCGTGGCGGAAACGGAGGTTGAAGGCCTCCTGGCGCGCCTCCTTGAGCTGCTCGACGAGGTCGTGGTCGTTGAGCGCGTGGACGTCCGTCGCCTTCACTCCGCAACCCCCTCGCGCTTCACGAACTTCGTCTTTATGGGCAGCTTGTGGCCGGCGAGCCGGATCGCGTCGCGCGCCAGGTCCTCGGGGACGCCGGCCAGCTCGAACATCACGCGCCCCGGCTTGATGACGGCGACCCAGCCCTCGGGATTGCCCTTGCCCGACCCCATCCGCGTCTCGGCCGGCTTCTTCGTGTAGGGCTTGTCCGGGAATACGTTGATCCACACCTTGCCGCCGCGCTTGATCTTCCGGGTCATGGCAACGCGCGCCGCCTCGATCTGGCGGTTGGTGATCCAGCCACGCTCCAGCGCCTTCAGGCCGTACTCCCCGAAAGCCACCTGATGGCCCCCCTTGGAGTTGCCCCGCATGCGCCCGCGGTGGACCTTGCGGTGCTTGACGCGCTTCGGCATCAGCATGGGGGAATCACTCCGCCGGCTCCTCGTCCACCTTGGCATCCGCAGCTAACCACTCCGCCGGAAGCCTCGCCTTCGGCTTCGTCTCCGGCGGGTTCGGGCTCCGGCGGAGCGGCAGGCTCAGCCGTGTCTTCCGCGACTTCATCCGCCGCTAGCTCGGATCCGACCTCCGCTGCCAGCCGGTTCGGCACCTTCAGGGCCAGCTTCACCTTGAGCCGCTCCACGCTTCAGCCGCTCCGCCTGCTGCGGCTCCACCTTCGCCGCCGGCAGGCTTCAGCCGCTCCAGCCGGGGCGGCGTCCGGCCTCGGCTGGCGCGGCTGGCGCTGCCGGGCTCGGCCGGCGCGGCCGAGGCCGGCGCCTCGGGACGGGCCGGAGCCGGCTGCGTGGCGCGCGCCGCGGGGGGTCCGCGGCGCTCCGGGCGGCCCGGGCGGCCGCGCGCCGAACGCGGGGTCAGCGCATCCGCGCCTTCCTCTCCCGAGCTTGGGCCGTAGCCCTCGGGCATCACCTCGCCCTTGTTGATCCAGCACTTGACGCCGATCCGGCCGGTGGTGGTGCGAGCCTCGACGAACCCGTAGTCGATGTCGGCCCGCAGGGTGTGAAGCGGTACCCGGCCGTCGGAGTACCCCTCCGTGCGGGCCATCTCGGCGCCGCCCAGCCGGCCGGAGACCTGGACCTTGACGCCCTTCGCGCCGGAGCGCATCGCGGAGGTCAGGGCGCGCTTCATGGCGCGCCGGAAGGCAACCCGGTTCTGGAGCTGCTCGGCGATCGACTGGGCGACCAGCTTGGCATCCAGCTCAGGGCGCTTGATCTCGCGAATGTTGACCTTCACCGGCTTGCTCAGAAGCTTGTGCAGGTCACGGCGCAGGGCATCGACCTCGGACCCCGACTTGCCGATCACGATCCCGGGCCGCGCCGTATGGATGTCGACCGTCACCTCACCGCGCTGCTTGACGATCCTGATGTCGGAGAGCCCGGCATGGGAGAGCTTGCGCTGGATGTGCTCGCGGATCGAGATGTCCTCGAACAGGTAGTCGGCGAACTCGCGCTCGTTGAACCAGGTCGACTTCCAGTCGTGGATGTAGCCGACCCTGAAGCCCTCGGGATGAATCTTCTGGCCCATCGCCTGCTCCCGGCTACTCCGTCGGCGTGAGCGCGACGCTCACGTGGCTCGTTCGCTTCTCGATCTTGGTCGCGCGGCCGCGCGCACGAGCTCGCCAGCGCTTCAGCGTCGGGCCCTCGTCGACCTGGATCTCCGCGATCCGCATGTCGTCGGCCACCAAGCTCGTGGTTGTTCTCGGCGTTGGCGGCGGCGGAGGCGATCAGCTTCGAGATGTCGCGCGCCGCGCCGCGAACCGAGAAGTCGAGCAGCGTGCGCGCCTCGGGCACCGTGAGGCCGCGCACCTGGTCGGCCACCAGGCGCGCCTTGCGCGGCGCCACCCGCATGTAGCGCGCGCTTGCCCGCACCACCGGCCCCTCGGAGTCTCGTTTCTCGCGTTCCGCCACCACTCAGCGCTCCGCCTTGGTCCCCGAGTGCGCCCGGAAGGTGCGCGTGGGCGCGAACTCGCCGAGCTTGTGCCCCACCATGGACTCGGAGACGAACACCGGGACGTGCTTTCGCCCGTCGTGGACGGCGATCGTGTGGCCGACCATGTCGGGGAAGATGGTCGAGCGCCTGGACCAGGTCTTGACCATCTGCTTCTGGCCGCTCTCGTTCATCTGCTGGATCCGCCTCAGGAGGCGGTCCTCGACGAACGGGCCCTTCTTGGTCGAGCGTCCCATAGCCTAGCCGCTTCTTCTTCCCTGCGCCGGCGCCCGCGAACGATCATCGCGTCGGAGCCCTTGCCCTTCTTGCGCGTCCGGTAGCCCAGCGTGGGCTTGCCCCAGGGGGTCTCGGGATGGCCGCCCGGCGTGTGATGCGCCTCGCCGCCGCCGTGCGGGTGGTCAACGGGGTTCATCGCCACGCCCCGAGTCTGCGGCCGGCGCCCCTTGTGACGGGACCGGCCCGCCTTGCCGAGCTTGATGTTCTGGTGCTCGGCGTTCGAGAGCGAGCCGACGGTGGCGCGGCAGTCCGCGCGCACCATCCGCATCTCCGAGGAGGGCAGGCGCAGGGTCACCTTCGAGCCCTCCCGGGCGGCCACCTGGATCCCCGAGCCCGCGGCACGCCCCAGACGCCCCCCCTGGCCGGGGACGAGCTCGACGTTGTGCACGATCGTCCCGGTGGGAATCGAGCGCAATGGCAGCGCGTTGCCGGGCCGGATGTCGGCGCCCTCGCCCGACTGCACTTGGTCGCCGGGCCGCAGCCCCTGCGGAGCGAGGATGTACCGCTTCTCGCCGTCCGCGTAGTCCAGCAGGGCGATGTAGCAGGTGCGGTTCGGGTCGTACTCGATCGTCGCCACCCTCGCCGGCACGCCGTCCTTGCGGCGCTTGAAGTCGATGCGACGGTAGCGGCGCTTGGCGCCGCCGCCCCGGTGTCGCGAGGTGATCCGGCCGTGGGAGTTGCGTCCGCCGCTCTTCGCCTTGCCCTTGGACAGGGGCTTGTGGGGCTGATCCACGGTCAGCTCCTCACGAAGCTGGAAGGTCGCGAAGCGCCTCCCGGGGCTGGTTGGCTTTGACTTTCGAATCGGCATGTCAGTCGCTTCTGGCTGGCCCCTCGCTACCCATTACTCGGCCACCGCCGCGCCCTCGAACAACTCGATCCGTTCCCCGGCTGCCAGCTGCACCACCGCCTTCTTCCAGGAGCGGGTGCGACCGCTGTTCAGACCCCGGCGCTTCGGCTTCGAGCGCACCTTGGCGGTCCGCACCGCCTTGACGCGAACCTCGAAGATCTCCTCGATCGCCCGGGCGATCTGCGTCTTCTGAGCCCGCTCGTCGACGCGGAACGTGTACTTGCCGTCGGACATCAGCGCGTAGCTCTTCTCCGAGACGACCGGCTCGATGATCACCTGGCGGGCCTCCACAGCTATTCGTTGGCCTCCTTGGGACGCCCGCGCTGGACGTCCGCAGCGCGGGCCTCGAGGACGCTCAGCGCTCGCTGGGACACCACCAAGGAGGCGTGAGCCATCAGGTCGGCCACCCCCGCCGCGGTGGCCGTCAGCACCGTCACGCGCGGGATGTTCCGGAAGCTCTTCAGCGCTCCCAGCTCCTCGGCGTCCAGGACCACCAGCGCCGGACTCCTCGCGCCCCAGTCCTTGAGGGCCTGGGCGGCCTGCTTGGTGGCCGGCTGGTCGAAGCTCGCGCCGTCCAGCACGGCGACGCTGCCGCGGGCGGCGTGCACCGACAGGGCGGCACGAAGCGCGCGCCGGCGGGCCTTGCGGTTCACCTTCACGGCATAGGTGCGCGGCGTCGGGCCAAAGGCGGCGCCGCCGCCACGACGGTGAGGGACGCTGAGCGCGCCGGCGCGGGCGCGGCCGGTGCCCTTCTGGCGCCAGGCCTTGGCGGTGGTCATCGAGACCTCGCCCCGGCCGAGCGCGGACGCCGTGCCGCGCCGCCGAGCAGCCAGATCGGCCCGGGCCGTCTCGTGGACCAGCGACTCGTGGAACTCCTCGCCGAACACGGCGGCCGGCAGATCCGCCTTCGACGTCTTGCCCAGCACCTGCGCGCGCACACCGCTCGCCGTCGCCGGACGCCGGGTCCCAGCAGCTTTGGCCTGCGGTGCCATCAGTCGCTCCGAATCTCGACGGTGCCGTTGCGCGGCCCGGGCACGGCGCCCTTGACCAGCAGCAGGTTGCGCTCGCTGTCGACCTCGACGACCTCGAGGCGTCGCTGGGTGACCCGCTTGCCGCCCATGCGGCCCGGCATCCTGACGCCCTTGAAGACCCGCGCCGGGTCGGCGCTGGCTCCAACGGAGCCCGGAGCGCGAATGTTGTGCGAGCCGTGGGTCATGGGGCCACGGCTGAAGTTGTGCCGGCGGATCGTGCCCGCGAACCCCTTGCCGACCGCGACGCCCGAGACCTTCACCCGCTGCCCCGGCTCGAACTGCTCGACAGTGAGCGTCTCGCCCACCTCGTGCTGACCCTGGTCGCGGAACTCGACCAGGGTCCGGGCCGCGGGAGCGCCCGCCTTCTTCAGGTGTCCGAGCTGCGCCTTCGTGAGCTTGCGCTCGGGCAGCTCACCGTAGGCGAGCTGCACCGCCGCGTAGCCGTCGCGATCGGCCGCGCGCACGGCGGTAACCGGGCAGGGCCCGGCCTGAATCACGGTCACGGGCACCCGGGTGCCGTCCTCCGAGAACACCTGTGTCATCCCGAGCTTCTTGCCGATGATCGCCGCCATGGGTCTCCAGCCACCGCCACTACGTCTTGATCTCGATGTCGACCCCGGCCGGCAGCGCGTCGAGGCGCTGGAGGGAGTCGATCGTCTTCGGGGTCGGCTGGTGGATGTCGATCAGCCGCTTGTGGGTGCGGATCTCGAAATGCTCGCGCGAGTCCTTGTCCTTGAACGGCGAGCGGATCACGCAATAGACGTTCTTGTCGGTGGGCAGGGGAACGGGCCCGGCGACCCGCGCCCCGGTCCGTTGTGCCGTCTCCACGATCTCTCGCGCCGCCCGGTCGATGGCGTCGTGGTCGTACGCCTTCAGGCGGATGCGGATCTTGTTCGCGGTTATCGCTGCCATCTGTCCTATCGCGCAGATGGGGCGCCGCCCCTGTTTTGGGGCGCCGCCCCGGTCGTATGTCCTTTCGCTTCTCCCGCGACTCTCTGCCGCGGGGCCCAATGAAAAGGGCCGGCCCGGCGGGCCGGCCCGGACGGTCACTCGAGGATCTCGGTGACCACCCCCGAGCCTACGGTACGGCCGCCCTCGCGGATCGCGAACCGAAGGCCCTTGTCCATGGCGATCGGCTGAATCAGCTCGATCGTCATCTCGACGTTGTCTCCCGGCATCACCATCTCGGTGCCCTCGGGGAGGTTGGCCACCCCGGTCACGTCGGTGGTCCGGAAGTAGAACTGTGGCCGGTACCCGGAGAAGAACGGAGTGTGGCGGCCGCCCTCCTCCTTCTTGAGGCAGTAGACCTCGGACTTGAACTTGGTGTGCGGGGTGATCGACCCGGGCTTGCACAGCACCTGGCCGCGCTCGATGTCCTCGCGCTTCGTCCCCCGCAAGAGGCAACCGACGTTGTCTCCGGCCTGCCCCTGGTCGAGGATCTTGCGGAACATCTCGACCCCCGTCACCACGGTCTTCTTCGTGTCCGTGATGCCGACGATCTCGACCTCTTCGCCGGTGTTGACGATGCCCTGCTCGATCCGGCCGGTGGCGACGGTGCCGCGCCCGGTGATCGAGAAGATGTCCTCGACCGGCATCAGGAACGGCTTGTCGAGATCCCGCACGGGCTCGGGGATGTAGGTGTCGAGCGCCTCCGCGAGCTCCAGGATCGCCTTCTGGGCCTCCTCGTCACCCTCCAGCGCCTTCAGCGCCGAGCCCTTGATCACGGGGGTCTCGTCGCCCGGGAACTCGTACTCCTTCAGCAGGTCGCGGACCTCCTCCTCGACCAGCTCGAGGATCTCGTCGTCGTCGACCATGTCGACCTTGTTCAGGAAGACGACCACGTAAGGCACGTTCACCTGGCGCGCGAGCAGGATGTGCTCGCGCGTCTGCGGCATCGGCCCGTCGGCCGCCGAGACCACCAGGATCGCGCCGTCCATCTGCGCGGCGCCCGTGATCATGTTCTTCACGTAGTCGGCGTGGCCCGGGCAGTCCACGTGGGCGTAGTGGCGGTTCTCGGTCTGGTACTCGACGTGGGCGGTGGCGATCGTGATCCCGCGCTCCTTCTCCTCGGGGGCGTTGTCGATCGACTCGAACGAACGCACCTCGGTGTTGGAGCCCTGCTCCGCGAGCACCTTGGTGATCGCCGCGGTCAGCGTCGTCTTGCCGTGGTCGATGTGACCGATCGTGCCGACGTTGACGTGCGGCTTATCGCGCTCGAACTTCTCCTTGGCCATCTCGCTCCTTTTGGTGCTCGCGGGTTTCTCTCGAAGTCTGTCTGCTCAACGCTGGGGATCTCGGTTCGCCACTCCGGCGAACCCCGGAAATATAGGAAAACTACGCTGCGGCCACGGGTTCGGGGCTGCGGTGCTCGACGATCTGCTCGGCGATGCTCGCCGGAACCTCCTCGTAGCGCTCGAATTGCATCGTGTAAGTGGCGCGGCCCTGGGTGGAGGAGCGCAGGTCCGTGGCGTACCCGAACATCTCGCCCAGCGGGACGAAGGCCTGGATGGCCACTGCGTTGCCCCGCGGCTCCTGGCCCTGCACCTTGCCCCGCCGCCGCGAGAGGTCGCCGATCACGTCACCGAGAAACTCCTCGGGGGTAACGACCTCGACGGCCATCACGGGCTCGAGCAGAACCGGGTCGGCCCGGCGGGCCGCCTCCTGGACTGCCA
Organism: uncultured Actinomycetes bacterium; assembly: GCA_963721735.1. Taxonomy (GTDB): domain Bacteria; phylum Actinomycetota; class Thermoleophilia; order Solirubrobacterales; family 70-9; genus AC-56. The sequence goes on along the minus strand of CAVRKX010000014.1, from coordinate 113,548 downwards.
TCGAGCCCGCGATCTTGAACGCCATCTCGGAGGAGTCGACGTCGTGATAGGAGCCGTCCCTAAGTTCGACGCGCACATCGACCATCGGATAGCCCGCGCGAATGCCGCTTGCCAGCGCCTCCTCGATTCCCTGCTCGACGGCGGGGATGAACTCGCTCGGGATCGCGCCGCCCTTGATCGTATTGACGAAGTCGAAGCCCTCCCCGGGAGCGGGCTCGAGATTGATGACGACATGGCCGTACTGGCCCCGGCCGCCGGTCTGGCGGACGAATCGGCCCTCCACCTTTTCTGCGGGACGCCGGATCGTCTCCCGGTAGGCGACCTGGGGGCGACCGACGTTCGCGTCGACGCTGAACTCGCGCAACAGGCGGTCGACGATCACTTCCAGATGCAGCTCGCCCATCCCGTGGATGAGCGTCTGGCCGGTTTCCTCGTCCGACTGCACCTGGAAGGTGGGATCCTCGTCGGCCAGGCGCGCGAGGCTGGCCGCGAGCTTCTCCTGGTCGGCCTTCGTCTTCGGCTCGATCGCCACGGCGATCACGGGCTCGGGGAACTCGATCGTCTCCAGCGCGATTGGGGCATCGGGCGCGCAGAGCGTGTCCCCGGTCCCGGTCTGCTTGAGGCCCACGCCGGCGCAGATGTCGCCCGCGAAGCACTCCTGGATCTCCTCGCGGTGGTTGGCGTGCATCATCAGCAGCCGGCCGATTCGCTCCGTGCGACCGCTCGCGGCATTGAGGACGCGGCTTCCCGCCGAGAGCTTGCCCGAGTAGACGCGGAAGTAGGTGAGCTTGCCCACGTAGGGGTCGGCCATCACTTTGAACGCCAGCGCCGCGAACGGGGCCTCCTCCTCGGCCGGGCGCTCCGCCTCGCGGCCGTGCCCGTCCTCGCCCTTCCGGGGTGGCTCCAGCCCCCGGACCGGCGGCACCTCGAGCGGCGACGGCAGGAGCTCCACGATCGCGTCCAGCAGCGGCTGCACGCCCTTGTTCTTGAACGAGGACCCGCACAGCACCGGGGTCACCTTGATGTCCAGCGTCGCCCGGTGCAACGAGGTGGCGATCCGCTCGTGAGGGATCTCCTCCTCGTTCAGGTACGCCTCCATCAGGTCGTCGTCGTAGTCGGCACAGGCCTCGATCAAGTGCGTGCGCGCCTCGTGGGCCTGCTCGGCCAGCTGCTCGGGGATCTCGCGGTAGGAGAACTCGACGCCCAGCTCGTCGGTCCACACCAGGGCCTTGTTCTCGATCAGGTCGACGACGCCCTCGAACGCGTCCTCGGCGCCGATCGGGAGCTGGATCGGGAGCGGCTTGGCGCCCAATCGCTCCCGCATCGTCTCGACCGCCTTGGCGAAGTCGGCGCCGGTGCGGTCCATCTTGTTGACGTAGGCGATCCGCGGAACGCGGTACTTGTCGGCCTGGCGCCAGACGGTCTCCGACTGGGGCTCGACGCCGGCGACGGCGTCGAAGATGGCGATCGCCCCGTCGAGCACGCGGAGGGAACGCTCGACCTCGACCGTGAAGTCCACGTGGCCGGGGGTGTCGATGATGTTGATGCGGTGCCCCTCCCACTCGCAGGCGGTGGCCGCGGAGGTGATCGTGATGCCGCGCTCCTGCTCCTGCTCCATCCAGTCCATCACGGCGGCGCCCTCGTGCACCTCACCCATCTTGTGCGTGCGCCCCGTGTAGAAGAGGATGCGCTCCGTGGTCGTCGTCTTACCGGCGTCGATGTGCGCCATGATCCCGATGTTTCGGGTCTTCTCTAGGGGGAACGTGCGTGCCATTTCGTGCGTAAAGGGTGCTGGTATTTCGTGCGTAAAGGGTGCTGGTAGTCGTGGTAGCGGAGCGGTGCCGGGGGCGCCGCGGACGTAGGGATCCGGATCGTATTCGCGCACAAAAAAGGCCCACACGGGCCTGGGGCGCGATTGCCGGCTCAGCCCGAAACGCCTATATCGTGCAGCTCTCCATGGAAATGGACTGTCCTGCTCGCACGCCGCACTCCGCCTGCGCACGAGCGACGGCTGAATATAGCAGAGGGATGACGGCCCTCAGGCGGCCCAGATGAGGCTTCGAGAGCGGTTCTTCTGGCCGTGGCGACTATGGCTCCGCGCGGCGAAGCAGACGGGTGAGATCGTGCTCAGCGTCGGGGAGGTGGTGGCGGTGATCCCGCCATTGGAGCGGGGCGCGCGCGGGCTGCACGCGATGGCTCGATTCGGCGAGCGCGTGGCCACCCCGGCGCGCGGAATCGCCTGCGTGGCGCTCGCGGCCAGCATCACCCTGGGGGCCTCGCAGTTCACCGACTATCGCGCGGTCGAGATCGGCGCTCCCTCCTACACCGGAGTGGAGTCGGTTGCCCCCGCCCCCGACACGGAGCAGCGCACGCCCCGCTCCGCGCATGGCCTGACGGTGCTTGTGATCGCGATCGCGGCCTTCTGCGTCACCGCCTTCGCGGTCGGTGGCAGGTGGCGCCTGGCCCGCCTGTTGATCGTGCTCGGAGCGGCGGTGGTCGCGATCAGCCTCCTGGTGGACGCTCCAGAGGGGCTGCGGGAGGGCCTCGCCGCGACCCTCTACGAGGGCGCCAAAGCCACCCTGCTCGGCGGCTTCTGGGTGCAGCTTGCGTCCGGGGTCACGCTGGTCGTCACCGGCCCTCTGCTCGCGGTCCACCTGCGATCCGCACGCCGCGGGGCCCGCCGCGCACGCCCGGCGAGCAAGATCGAGGAGTCGCCCACAGCGGCGGGCACGCTTTCCGCCTCCGCGGGTGGCTCCGGCACGGGGAGTGCGGCTACGTGAACGCCGGCCGGCCGGCACCGCGAACCCGTTTTCACCCCGAGCGGCTGCTGCCCTACGCGTGCATCGCGGCTGCGCTTGCGCTGTTGGCGTCGGAGTTCACGACCACCTTTCATCTCGTCCCTCCCGGGGACGAGGCGCGGTGCGCCGTAGAGGCCTCCGACCGTCACCACCTTGCGCTGGGGGTGATCGCCCTGTTTGCGATCGGTGCGGTGCTGGTCGCGGTATTGGGGGCTTCCCGGCCCGCCGCGATCGCGGTCGCGATCGCGGGCATGGCCGCCCTGGTCCTGTTCTTGGTCGTCGACCTGCCGGATGCGAACAGCGTCGGAACGCTCGGCGATGAGTGCGCCTCGATCCCCATCCAGCTCGAGGAGGCCAAGGCGGTGCCCCAGGCCGGCTTCTGGCTGGAGATGGCCGCGGCCGTGGCGCTGACGTTCAGCGGCGGGATCCTCGCCACGCTCACCCCGGACCAACTCGCCACCCTGCGCCCGCGCTGGCTAGGGGGTCGCAGGGCAAGTAGGGAGCACCCGTTGTCGACCGGCGCTCCGCCTTCCGTGGCACACGAGTTGGCGGTTTTCGAACACATCGATCGAAAACTCCCATCTCGGCGGGGGTGAGTGCCAGCTAGGCGGTTTGCTCGGAGCGACGGATCGGCCGCGCTCGGGGCGGCGGGCGGCTGCCCGCGCTACCGACGACTCGTCAAGGCTGCGGTATCGGCTGCCAGCTCGGCTCGCTGTCGAGGGGGAAGTGGGTGAACCCGTCCAAGGGGGCGTCGGCTGCTCACGAACGGAGCGTCCCACCGCCTGACCGTCCACGGTGGATCCTGTTCCCACAAAGGTCGTAGACGTCCACGCAATCAAAGCGCCTGACCACGGCGATGCGTCGCCCGTTTGGCGAGAAGACAGGCTCTTCGCCACCTGCCCCCTCGATAACGCGCTTATCGCGTCCGTTCGAGCGCATGAGCATGTCGTCGTTCAGGCATTCATGCACATCGTCGATTCAGCGCTCAAAGACGATGTGGGAGCCGTCCGAGTCAAAGTCAGGGTGGTAGGTATTCCCCGTTTGTCGCGGAGCAGGCGCTTCTGGGTGCCGTCTCGGCGCATCACCCAGATCCCAAGCGGGCGCTCCTTTCGCGGCGCTCCGGCGAAGACGATCCGCCTGCCATTGGGCGAGAACGCGGGATCCCAGGCGCCCAGTCGATGCGTCAACCGCACGCTCTCCGTCCCGTCGGTGCGGTCGATGACGATGCGGCCGTTGCGGGCGCATGACCAGCGACCGCCGCCGGGCGAGAAGAGGCGACGATTCGTCGGTGGCCCCGTCGGTGACCTGCCGCTGATGGTCCCGTCCGCGCGCATCGTCCACACGTCCGTTCGGGCCGTAATACACATCTCCCCCGATGAAGGCGAGCCTTTGTCCATCGGCCGACCAGGAGGTTGAGCATCGCCGACCGCGTTGTCCGTCAGCCTTGTCGGTCGCCCCCGGCGCGCGCGATCGTGAAGATCTCCCCATTCGAGGAATAGGCGATCAGTCCGTTAGCGCCCTTAAACGCCCCCAGAGTCCCCGCTCGCGAGCAGCGTGAGGACAGCCCCTTGCCAAAAGCAGGCCTCGCCGATCGCTTCACCCCCCAACTAGCGCGAGCGTTATTGAGCCTCACCAGCAGTCATGCTCCCCTGTCTTTACGTGCGCTCGCCAGGGGCGGGCCACTACCAGCGGTAGTGGGCGAAGGCCTTGTTGGCCTGCGCCATCCGGTAGATGTCGTCCTTGCGCTTCCAGGCGCCGCCCTGCTGCTGGGTGGCATCGAGGATCTCGTGGGCGAGCCGCTCGGCCATCGACTTCTCGCGGCGGCCGCGGGCGAACTGGACCATCCAGCGGACGGCGAGGGTGCGCGCCCGCCGCGCCTGGACCTCGACCGGCACCTGGTACGTGGCGCCGCCGACTCGGCGGGAGCGAACCTCGAGCACCGGGGTCAGCTCCTTGATCGCCTCGTCGAGCACCTCGACCGGGGGACGCCCGGTTCGCTCCCCGACGATCGCCAGGGAGTCGTAGACGGCTCGCTCGGCGATTGACTTCTTGCCACCGGTCATCACCTTGTTGATGACCTGCTGCACGAGCCGGCTCCGGTGCATTGCATCGGGCTCGATCGGGCGAATTGCTGCGCGGGCGCGGCGCGGCACCTAGTGGGCACGCCCACTAGCGCTTGACCCCGTACTGGGAGCGAGACTGCCGGCGATCGGAGACGCCGGAGGCATCCAGCGTGCCCCGAACGACCTTGTAGCGGACGCCCGGCAGGTCCTTGACGCGGCCCCCGCGCACGAGCACCACCGAGTGCTCCTGGAGGTTGTGTCCCTCACCCGGGATGTAGGTGGTGACCTCCATCCCGTTGGTCAACCGCACGCGGGCCACCTTTCGCAGGGCCGAGTTGGGCTTCTTCGGCGTCGCCGTGTACACCCGGGTGCAGACGCCGCGCCGCTGCGGCGCGGCGATCCGCCGCTTGCGCCCCTGCCCCGACTTCAAGCCGGGCGTGGCGATCTTCTTCTGGGGGCGCCTGCGGCCCTTTCTGATCAGCTGACTCGTCGTCGGCACGGCGAAGCAATATAGCGACGGTCCATCGACCCCGCCCGCGGAGCGCTTCGTTTATGGTACGGCGGGCCCGTCGTCTACGCTGCCTGAATGGACGATCAGCGGCCGATTCTCGCCCTGGACGTCGACGGGGTGATCAGCCTGTTCGGCTTCCAGGGCCCCCTCGAGGAGGCGCCCGGGCGCCTCCACCTGATCGACGGCATGGCGCATTGCATTCCCCACGGCGTCGGCCAGCGGCTCAGCCGGCTCGCGGACCATTACGAGATCGTCTGGGCAACCGGTTGGGAGGATCGGGCCAACGATCAGCTTCCGGAGATCCTGGGGATGCCAGGGGAGCTCCCCTTCCTGACCTTCGATGGCAGCGCGCGATTCGGCTCCGCGCACTGGAAGATCGGCGCCATCGACCGCTACGCGGGTGATCGTCCTCTGGCCTGGGTGGACGACTGCATCGACGAGACCTGCCAGGCGTGGGCGGTCGAGCGCACAGCTCCCACGCTGCTCGTCGCAACCGAGTCGGATCGCGGCCTCACCGACACACACCTGGAGAGGCTGCTCGACTGGGTGCGGGCGGGCTACACTGCCTGAGGCAGTGGAGGGGTTCTGGCCGATCTTCTTCCTCGCGGTGATCCTGAAGATCCCCGTGGCCGGCCTGCTCTACTTGGTGTGGTGGGCGATTCATCAGACGCCCGAGATCGAGGAGGCGCCGCCAGGTGCCGACGACCACCAGTTCAGGCGCTGGCGCCCTGCGCCTCGCCGGCCGCGCGATCCGCGCCGCGGCCCTCACGCGCCCGACGCGCTGCCCGTTCCCGAGTGCCCGCCGGGCGGTCGCCTCCGGGTGCTGACCCCGCCCGCGCCGGCTCGGACCGCGGCCGCCCACGCGCGCGGCTCCGCGGAGCCGGAGCGGGACGCCGTTTAGCCGCGCTTCCCAGCGATCCGGGCAGATGGCATCGCAACCCGCCAGGCCGCGCTGCGTCGCGGCTAAGGGCTGGACCTAGTCCGAGTCGCCGTCGGTGGTCTCGATCTCCTGGGCGAGCTCTTCGAGCTCGTCGGCGAACGAGGGGCCGAAGCCCTCCAGCTCGGTGACCTCGTCGCCGTCCTCGGAGAGGCCGAGCTCGGCGGCGAGCTCCTCCTCGTCGAGGATGTCCTCCTCGGGCCGCTGAGCCGGCTCCACCGGCTCGATCTCGAGGCTTCGGTAGTGCTTGAGCCCGGTCGCCGCCGGGATCAGCTTGCCGATGATCACGTTCTCCTTCAAGCCCACGAGGCGGTCCCGCTTGCCCTCGAGGGCGGCGTCGGTGAGCACCTTGGTCGTCTCCTGGAAGGAGGCCGCCGAGAGGAAGGACTCGGTTGCCAGCGATGCCTTGGTGATACCCAGGATCACCTCCTCGGCCTTCGCCGGAGTGCCGCCGCCGTCCTTCACGTCCTTGTTGCGCCGCTTGAGGCGATGGCGATCCTCGAGCTGGCCCGGCAGCAGGGTGGTTGACCCCTTCGACTCGATCCGAACCTTCTTCATCATCTGGCGGAGGATCAACTCGATGTGCTTGTCGTTGATGTCGACGCCCTGCACCTTGTAGACCTTCTGGACCTCTCCCAGCAGGTAGAGCTCGGTCTCGGTGCGCCCCCGGATCGCCAGCAGGTCGGCGGGATACAGCGAGCCCTCGTTGAGCTGGGTGCCCGCTTCGATCCGATCGCCGTGCTTGACGTAGAGGCGGGTCCGCGCCGGGAAGGTGTAGGCCTCGTCCTCGCCCTTTTGGTCGGTGACGATCACCTTGATGGCCTTGTCGGACTCCTCGACGGCGACCTTGCCGGCGACCGTCGCCATCTGTGCCAGCCCCTTCGGCTTTCGCGCCTCGAACAGCTCGACGACGCGCGGCAGGCCCTGCGTGATGTCGTGGCCGGCCACGCCGCCGGTGTGGAAGGTGCGCATGGTGAGCTGCGTGCCGGGCTCGCCGATCGACTGCGCGGCGATGATCCCGACGGCGTCGCCCAGCTCGACCGTCGAGCCGGTCGCCATCCCGCGCCCGTAACAGGCCTGGCAGATGCCCGACTCGAGCTCGCACTTGAGCACGGAACGGATCGGGATCGTCACTTCCTCCTCCTCGTAGGCCTCGGCGATCGCCTCCAGCTCGGGCTGGTCGATCTCCTGGCCGCGCTTCAAGAGCTCGCGGCTGCGCTTGGTGGCGAACTTCTTCGCCGCAACCCGCCCGATCAGGTTCTGGTTCAGGCGACCGTCCTCGGCGCGAAGCGGCATCTCGATGAATTCCTTGGTCTTGCAGTCCTCGGCGCGAACGATGACGTCCTGGGCCACGTCGACCAGGCGCCGGGTCAGATAGCCGGAGTCGGCGGTCCGCAGCGCCGTGTCGGCGAGGCCCTTGCGGGCGCCGTGCGTGGAGATGAAGTACTCGAGCACCGACAGGCCCTCCATGAAGTTGGCCTTGATCGGGCCGCTCGATGATCTCGCCCTTCGGGTTGGCCATCAGGCCGCGCATCCCGGCGAGCTGGCGGATCTGCTTGAACGAGCCGCGCGCGCCCGAGTTGGCCATCATGAAGATCGGGTTGAGCTCGTGGAGGTTGTCCTCCATCGCCTGAGCGACCTCCTCGGTGGCCTTGTCCCAGCGCTCGGTGACCGCCTCGTGGCGCTCCTCGGCCGTGATGTAGCCCTCCTCGTACTGGCCCTGGATCTCGGTCGCCTGCTCCTCGTAGCGATCGAGGATCTCCTCCTTGTTGGGGGGAGAGACGATGTCGTTCTTCGAGATCGTTATCCCGGCCTGGGTCGCGTAGTGGAAGCCGAGGTCCTTGAACGCGTCGAGCACCTGGGCGACCGCCGCGGCGCCGTAGGTCTCCACCAGGTCGGTGACCATCTCGTTGACGTTCTTCTTCTTCAGCGAGTGGTTGATGTACTCGTACCTCTCGGGGTCGTACTCGTCCCCGAGCGCGTCGGAGAGCGCCCGCTCGACCTTGTCGTTGAAGATGATCCGGCCGACCGTGGTCAGGAAGTGCTCGTGGCCCGCGCGGCGGTACTCGGCCCAGTCGTGGAGCTTGACGATCCCGTTCTCATACGAGAGCTCGGCCTCCTGCGCGGTCCGGAAGCGATGCGGCTTGGGGTCGAGCTTCTCGGCGTCGACCTCCTCCACGGGCGCGTGCCCGTAGGTCAGGTAGTAGAGCCCCAGGACCATGTCCTGGGTGGGCGTCGCCAGCGGAGCCCCGTGCGCCGGGGAGAGGATGTTGTTGGAGGACAGCATCAGGATCCGCGCCTCCGCCTGGGACTCGGCCGACAGCGGCACGTGGACGGCCATCTGGTCGCCGTCGAAGTCGGCGTTGAAGGCGTGGCAGACGAGCGGGTGGATCTGGACCGCCTTGCCCTCGACCAGCACCGGCTCGAAGGCCTGGATGCCCAGGCGGTGGAGGGTCGGGGCGCGGTTGAGCAGCACCGGGTGCTCGTGGATGACCTCCTCGAGCACGTCCCAGACCTCCGGGATCATCGAGTCCACCATCTTCTTCGCCGCCTTGATGTTCTGGACGGCCTTGCGCTCGACGAGGCGAGCCATGATGAACGGCTTGAAGAGCTCGAGGGCCATCAGCTTCGGCAGGCCGCACTGGTGCAGCTTCAGGCTCGGCCCGGAGACGATCACCGAGCGGCCCGAGTAGTCGACGCGCTTGCCCAGCAGGTTCTGGCGGAAGCGGCCCTGCTTGCCCTTGAGCATGTCGGAGAGCGACTTCAGCGCGCGGTTCCCGGGGCCCGTCACCGGGCGTCCGCGGCGCCCGTTGTCGAACAGCGCGTCGACCGCCTCCTGAAGCATCCGCTTCTCGTTGTTGACGATGATCTCGGGCGCGCCCAGGTCGAGCAGTCGCTTGAGGCGGTTGTTGCGGTTGATCACCCGGCGGTACAGGTCGTTGAGGTCTGAGGTGGCGAATCTCCCTCCGTCGAGCTGGACCATCGGGCGAAGCTCTGGCGGGATCACGGGAACGCAGTCGAGCACCATCCACTCCGGCCGGTTGCTCGAGTTGAGGAAGGCCGAGGCCACCTTGAGGCGCTTCACGGCTCGAGCCTGCTTTTGGCCCTTGGAGGTGTTGATCGTCTCCTCGAGCTCCTTGCACTCGGCCTCGAGGTCGACCTGCTCGAGCAGGTCGCGGACCCACTCGGCACCCATGCCGCCGCGGAAGTACTCGCCCCACCCGAATGCGGAGCCGAAGCGGTCCTTCAGCTCGCGGAAGACGGCCTCGTCGTTGATCACGTCCTTGACCTTCATCTCCTGGAAGGTCTTCCAGACCTCCTCCATGCGCTCGGAGGCGTCGTCGAGATAGGCCTCCGTGTCGGAGATCTCCGCCTCGAGAGACTTGCGGGTGTCCTTGACCAGCTTGGTGCGCTCTGAGTCGTCGAGCTTCTTCGGGTTGACGCCGAGGGCGTCGGCCCACAGCTCGTCCTCGTCGTCGAACTTCTCCTTCGGGCCCTGGTCCTCGAGCCACGCGATCCGGCGCTCCAGCGACTCGCGCAGCTGCTGCGTGCGCTGCTCCCGCTCGGCGGCGTAACCGTCGAGGACCTTCTTGACCTCCTTCTCGAGCTTGGAGAGATCCTTGTCACGCGCCTCCGTGTCGATCCAGGTGACGAGCGAAGCGGCGAAGTAGAGGACCTTCTCGAGCTCCTTCGGGGCCATGTCGATCAGGTAGCCGATCCGGCTCGGCACGCCCTTGAAGAACCAGATATGGGAGACCGGGGCGGCCAGGTCGATGTGGCCCATGCGCTCGCGGCGGACCTTGGAGCGGGTCACTTCGACGCCGCAGCGCTCGCAGACGATCCCCTTGTAGCGGACCCGCTTGTACTTGCCGCAGTAGCACTCCCAGTCCTTCGTCGGACCGAAGATGCGCTCGCAGAACAGCCCGTCCTTCTCGGGCTTCAGGGTCCTGTAGTTGATCGTCTCCGGCTTCGTGACCTCGCCGTGGCTCCAGCTACGGATCTTCTTCGAGGAAGCGAGCCCGATCTCTATGGCGTCGAAATTGTTGATGTCCATCTGCCCTTCTGGTTCCCTATTCCTCTACCTTCGTTTCTTCCTCGGCGCCGGCGCCGTTGGTGCTGCCGCCCTCTCCCTCGGCCACCACCTGCTCCTCGCGCTCGTCCGCGGCCCCTGCGCCGTCGCCCCCCTCGGCGCGCACGCCGGAGAGGTCGATGCCGAGCTCCTCGGCTGCGCGCAGGAGCTCGTCGTCCTCCTCGCCCATGTCCACGGCGCCCTCCTCCGCCACCAGGTTCACGTCGAGGCCGAGGCTCTGAATCTCCTTCAGCAGGACCTTGAACGACTCGGGGACCGAGGGCTCCGGGATGTTCTCCGACTTGACGATCGCCTCGTAGGCCTTCACCCGGCCAACCGTGTCGTCGGACTTCACGGTCAGCATCTCCTGGAGCGTGTAGGCCGCCCCGTACGCCTCCAGAGCCCAGACCTCCATCTCGCCGAAGCGCTGGCCGCCGAACTGCGCCTTGCCGCCCAGGGGCTGCTGGGTGACCAGCGAGTAGGGCCCGGTCGAGCGCGCGTGGATCTTGTCGTCGACCAGGTGGAGCAGCTTCAGGATGTACATGTTGCCGACCGTCACCCGGCCCTCGTAGGGCTCGCCCGTGCGGCCGTTGTAAAGCCTGGTCGTCCCGAACGCCCGGGTGCCCTCTCGGGCCTTCACGTCGATTGACAGGTCGATGCCCCGGTCCGGGTTCTCATCCTGCCAGCGGACCAAGGCCTCGTCGACGTCCTCGACGGTGGCCCCGTCGAACACGGGGCAGGCGACGTAGACGCGGGAATCGCCCTGGCCGTCGGTCGCGTTGCGCTGCGCCTCCTTGTAGGCGGTCGTCCCGTCGTCGTACCAGCCGTTGGCGGCCGCCCAGCCGATGTGCGTCTCGAGGATCTGGCCGATGTTCATCCGGCTCGGCACGCCAAGGGGATTGAGGATCACGTCGACCGGCGTTCCGTCCTCCAGGAACGGCATGTCCTCCTCGGGGACGATCCTCGAGATCACTCCCTTGTTGCCGTGGCGGCCGGCGAGCTTGTCGCCCTCGGCGATCTTGCGCTTCGTCGCCACGTACACGCGCACCAGGTTGTTGACCCCGGGCGCCAGGTCGTCGCCGGCGTCCCGCTCGAAGGTGATCACGTCGATCACCACGCCGCCCTCGCCGTGCGGGACCTTGAGCGACGTGTCGCGGACCTCGCGCGCCTTCTCCTTGAAGATCGCCCGGATCAGCTTCTCCTCGGCGGTCAGCTCGGTCTCGCCCTTCGGGGTGACCTTGCCGACCAACAGCTCGCCCGAGGCGACCTCTGCGCCGATCCGCACGACGCCCCGCTCGTCGAGGTTGCGCAGGCTCTCCTCGGAGCGGTTGGGGATGTCGCGCGTGATCTCCTCGTCGCCGAGCTTCGTCGTCCGGGCGTCGATCTCGTACTCCTCGATGTGGATCGAGGTCAGCTCGTCGTCCTTGACCAGGCGCTGGGAGATGATGATCGCGTCCTCGAAGTTGTAGCCCTCCCAGGACATGAAGGCGACCACGACGTTCTTGCCGAGCGCGATCTCCCCGCCGGCCGTCGAGGAGCCGTCCGCCAGCACGTCGTCGGCCTTGACCTTGTCGCCGACCGAGACGATCGGGCGCTGGTGGATGATCGTGCCCTGGTTCGAGCGCATGAACTTGAGCAGCTCGTACTCGTCCTTCTTGGAGCCGTGGGTGACGACGATGCGCTCGGCGTCCACGTAGGCCACCTCGCCGTCGCTTTCCGCCAGCACCACGTCGCCGGTGTCGATTGCGGCGCGGCGCTCCATCCCGGTGCCGACAAGCGGCGCCTCGGGCTTCAGCAGCGGCACGGCCTGGCGCTGCATGTTGGAGCCCATCAGCGCTCGGTTGGCGTCGTCGTGCTCCAGGAAGGGAATCAGGGCCGTGGCCACCGACCAGATCTGCGTCGGCGAGACGTCCATCAGATCGACCTGCTTCGGCGACACGGCCACCACCTCGCCATCGGCCGAGCGGCAGTCCACCTGGGGCCCCTTGAGCCGCTTCGTCTTCGGGTCGATCTCGGCGTTGGCCTGGGCGATCGTCTTCTCCTCCTCCTGGGTGGCGTCCAGGTGCACGATCTTGTTGGTGACCACGCCGTCCCTGACCACCCGGTAGGGCGTCGTCACGAACCCGTGCTCGGAGACCTGCGCGTAGGAGGACAGCGAGCCGATCAGCCCGATGTTCGGGCCCTCGGGGGTCTCGATCGGGCACATGCGGCCGTAGTGGGTGGGGTGGACGTCGCGAACCTCGATCGGCGCCCGCTCTCGCGTCAGGCCGCCGGCGCCGAGCGCCGAGAGGCGGCGCCGGTGGGTCAGGCCGGCGAGCGAGTTCGTCTGGTCCATGAACTGCGAGAGCTGCGAGGAGCCGAAGAACTCCTTCTGCGCCGCGACCACGGGGCGGATGTTGATGATCGTCTGCGGGGTGATCGCGTCCGAGTCCTCGGTGGTGAGCCGTTCCCGGACCACCCTCTCCATCCGGTAAAGGCCGACGCGGAAGGCGTCCTGGATCAGCTCGCCGACCGTCCGCAGGCGGCGATTGCCGAAGTGCTCGTACTCGTCCAGGTGGTCCTTGATCGGGTCCCGCGGGTAGGTCTGAGCCTCCGCGGCGTAGTCCTTGATCGGGCTCTCCTCGTCGACCTCCTCCGGGATCCCGAGCAGACGCGGCACGCCAATCAGCTCCTTGATCAGGGCCACCATGTCGTCCTTGGTCAGGACGCGGGTGTCCAGGTCGATGTCCAGATCGAGTCTGGCGTTCAGCTTGTAGCGGCCGACCCGCGTCAGGTCGTAGCGCTTCGAGTCGAAGAAGAGCTGCTCGAGCAGCGCAACGCCCGCCTCAACCGACGGCGGCTCGCCCGGACGCTGCTTCTTGAAGAGCTCGACGATGGCCGTCTGCCAAGCGTGGAAGCGCCGCAGGGCGTCTGTGCTGTCGTCCTCCATCTCGGGGATGGGATCCGAGATGATCGTTTCGTCCATGTAGCGCGACTGGTCGAAGCGAGCCAGGAGCTGGTCGTTGTCCAGGTACTGGGTCAGGAGGACGACGGAATCGCCCTGCGAGAACGGGCGCGAGCTCTTCAAGGTGACTGCGCTCTCCGAAGCGCTGGAGACATCGAGCACGCGGACCTCCGCGCTGCCGCGGGTGACCACGGCGGAGACAATCTTGGCGCCGAGCTTGTGATCGAGCCGAAGGGAGTTCGAACCGGCCTCGGAGCCATCCACCTTGTGAAGCTGCCCCTCCATCGCCCGGAGCAGCACGGTGACCGGGAGCTTGCGCTTGCGGTCGATCCGCGCGTAGACGCGGCCCTTCTTGTCGATCTCGAGCTCGAGCCAGGAGCCGCGGGCCGGCATCAAGTTGGCGATGAAGACCTGCTTCTCGCGATCCTTCGGCTCCATGACGTAGGCGCCGGGGGAACGAACGAGCTGCGTCACCACCACGCGCTCGGTGCCGTTGATGATGAAGGTGCCGCGCTCCGTCATCCACGGGAAGTCGCCCATGAACACGGTCTGCTCGCGGATCTCGCCGGTCTCGCGGTTCTGAAACTCGACGCTGACGTTCAGCGGGCGCGAATAGGTGATGTCCTTCTCACGGCACTCGGCGACCGAGTGCGTGGGCTCGTCAAACTCGAAGTTCTTGAAGACGATCGCGAGGCTACCCGTGTAGTCCTCGATCGGCGAGATGTCGTTGATCGTCTCCCGCAGCAGCCCGTCCTTCGAGTTGGTGAGATGCTCGAAGGAGAGCCGCTGGATGTCGATTAGATGTGGGACTTCAAGCGGGTTCTCCAGGCGTGAAAAGGATCTCCGGGTGACAGGGGCAGCATGAGATCTGGCCAACTAGGCGACTCCTCGGTGGTCGGGGCAGAACGAATCCGCGCGAGAGATTCGAAGCAAGCAGGGCCAACGGCGCGCGACCCCGCAAAATACCATACCTACGCACGCTTGTGCAAGCCTAGCAGGTGCGTGTGCGCGTGATCCTCGTGCGGTGACTACTTCAGCTCGACCTCGCCTCCGGCCTCCTCGAGGTCGGACTTTAGCTTCTCGGCCTCCTCGCGCTCCAGGCCCTCCTTGACCGCCTTCGGGGCGCTGTCGACGAGCGCCTTGGCCTCCTTGAGGCCGAGCCCGGTGGCGGCCCGCACCGCCTTGATCACCTGAATCTTCTTGTCGCCGGGAGCGGTCAGCACGACGTCGACCGTGGTCGACTCCTCCTCGGCGCCGTCCTCGCCCGCCGCGGGGGCCCCGGCCGCCGGGGCGGCCGCGATCGCGGTCGCCGAGACGCCGAACTCCTCCTCCAGCGCCTTGATGCGCTCGGAGAGCTCGATCACCGAGATCGTCTTCAGCTCGTCGATCCATTCTTCGGTGGACATCGCCTTGGTCGCCACTATTCCTCCTCGTTGGGTTCAGGTTCAGGGGTGTCCTCGGACTCGGACTCCGAGGTGTCGTCGGACTCGGACTCCGAGGTGTCGTCGGATCCCGAGCTGTCGTCGGACTCCGAGCTGTCAGCCGATTCGGATTCCTCGGATTCCTCGGCCTTCGCTCCGGGCTCCCCATTGGCTTCGGCCTCGTCGCTCGGGGCGTCGTCTGAAGTCTCTTGTTCCTCGGCCGCGGGCTCAGGCTCATCGCCGCCGACCAAGCCCTGCTCCTGGATCTGGCCGAGGGCGACCGCGAGGCCGGAGACCATCGCGCCAAGGCCGCGCGCGAGCCCGGTCAGGGGGCTGGCCACCATGCCGGCCAGCTGGCCGTGGAGCACGTCCAGCGCGGGCAGGCGGGCGATCGTCATGAACTGGTCGGGGTCGAGCGGCGCCCCGTCCATCAGCCCGCCCTTGTAGGCGAGGATGTCGTGCTGTCGGCCGAAGGTCGAGATCGCCTTCGCCGCTGCCACCGCGTCGCCCTTGACGAAGGCGAGCGCCGTCGGCCCCTGGAACAGGGGGTCGAGCTCGGCGGTGCCGGCCCGCTCCGTCGCACGCTTCGCGAGCCGATTCTTGACCACGCGGAAGCTGGTCTCCGCCTCGGCCAGCTTGGCGCGCAGCTCGGCCGCTTGCGGGACCGTGATGCCCCGATAGTCGACGGCGAAGATCGCCTCCGCGTCGCCGAGGCGGTCGGCGATCTCGTCGACCAGGGCTGCCTTGTCTTCCTTCCTCATCTTCATCTCGATCGGCCTTCGCCCTCGCCGCCGAACGAGAAAGCCCGCGCACAGGCGGGCTCAGGCATGCTCCTGACCTCGCCTGCGCCGGTCTTCCGGGCCGCCCGGGAGCGGCCCCGCCGACGGTCTATGGCAGGTACCGGGTTGAGGGCGCGATGGTAGCCGATCGGCGCGAGCGGCTGCCAGGCGTGCACGGGCTCAGTCTTCATGGCTGGTCGAGTTTCGACGCCCATGACGTCGAAATTCGACCAGCAGCGAGGTAATGGCCGCTGCCAAGGGAGGTGTGGGTTGGATCCACTACGTGCCGTCGGCGCTGGCCGCCGCTTCCGCGGTCTCCTCTGCCGGCTCCGCCTCTGCCGCCGCGGCTTCCACCGGCTCCGCCTCCGAGTCGGCGCTGCCCGCGCCGTCGCCGGACGGAGCGCCCGCGAGGATCTCGGCCTCCCGGGTGCGGGCCGGGTCCACGCGGATGCCCGGGCCCATGGTGGTCGCCAGGGTGATCGAAAGCAGATATCGCCCCTTGGCGGCTGCCGGCCTGGCGCGAACGATCTCGTCGACGACCGCCGCGTAGTTCTCCAGCAGGGCGCGCTCGTCGAAGCTCGCCCGGCCGATCGTCAGGTGCACGACCGCCTGGCGGTCGGTGCGGTACTCGACCTTGCCGGCCTTGGCCTCGCCCACGGCCTTGGCGACGTCGTTGGTGACCGTCCCAACCTTCGGGTTGGGCATCTTGCCCTGCGGCCCCAGGATTCGTCCCAGCTTCGAGACCACCGGCCCCATCAGGTCCGGGGTGGCGATCGCGAGGTCGAAGTCGGTCCAGCCCTCGGAAACGCGATCGGCCAGGTCCTGGGCGCCGATGTGGTCGGCACCAGCCTCGGTGGCGGCCTTGGCCGCGTCTCCCTCGGCGAACACGGCGACCGTCACCTCCTTGCCGAGGCCATTTGGCAGCGCCAGGGTGCCGCGAAGCTGCTCCTCGGCGTGGCGGACGTTCACCCCGAGACGTAGGTGCACCTCGACCGTCTCGTCGAACTTTGCGCCGGCGGTCTCCTTGACCAGCGCGATCGCCTCGGCCGGCGTGTAGCTGTGGTCGCGATCGACCTTGTCGTAGGCGGCGCGGAAGCGCTTCCCCCGGGCCATCAGGACCCCGACTCCATCCCCTCGACCTCGACGCCCATCGAGCGAGCGGTGCCGGCGATGATCCGCGACGCGGCCTCGAGATCGTTGGCGTTCAGGTCCGGCATCTTGCGCTCGGCGATCTGGCGCACCTGGACGGCGCTGATCCGGGCGACCTTCTCGCGGTTCGGCTCCCCGGAGCCCTTCTCGATCCCGGCGGCCTCCTTGATCAGCACCGCCGCAGGCGGGGTCTTGGTGATGAAGTCGAAAGAGCGGTCCTCGTAGACCGTGATCTCCACCGGGATGATCGTGCCGGCGTCCTGCTGCGTTTGGGCGTTGAACGCCTTGCAGAACTCCATGATGTTCACCCCGTGCTGGCCTAGCGCGGGACCGACGGGCGGCGCCGGGTTGGCGGCGCCGGCCGGGATCTGGAGCTTGATCATCGTCAGGACCTTTTTTGCCATGGCTACCTGAGGTTAGGAGGGACGTGGATACCTTGCGGGCGCCTTCGGCGCCCTGACCAGCCAGTTTCGGGGCTACGGCCCCTCACTCTCATATTTTCTTCACCTGGTCGTAGCCGACCTCGACCGGCGTCTCGCGGCCGAAGATCGAGACCAGCACCTTGAGCTTGGCGGCGTCCTCGTTGATCTCGGCGATCTCGCCCGAGAAGTCCGAAAGGGGGCCGGAGATCACCTTGACCGTTTCGCCGACCGTGAACTGGGCACGGCTGCGCGGCCGCTCGGCGGTCTCGCGGTGGAGCAGGCGGTCCACCTCGGGCTGTGAGAGCGGGATCGGCTTGTTGCGCGAGCCGACGAAGCCGGTGACCCCGGGCGTGTTCTTGACCAGGTTCCAGGCGTCGTCGGTCATCTCCATCTGGACCAGCACGTAGCCGGGCATGGTCCGCTTCTCGACCTGCATGCGCTGGCCGTCCTTGAGCTCGGATACCTGCTCCGTCGGGACCACGACCTGGCGCACGCGCTGGCGCTGGGCCATCGACTCGATCCGGTGCTCGAGGTTCTGCTTGACCTTGTTCTCGTGCCCGGAGTAGGTGTTGATCACGTACCAGCGAAACATCGATTCGTCACTCGTAGCTCGTTGTGTGTGTCCGGGTTCGGCCTAGAGGAGGCGCTGGACGAGGAAGTTGAATAGCGCGTCCAGCGCGCCAAGGTACGCGGCCGCGATGGCGATGAACACCAAGGTCACCGCCGAAGCCTGGACCAGGGTGTCGCGGTCCGGCCACTGGACCCGCTTCAGCTCCGCCCAGCAGGAGACGAGGAAGCCGACCACGGCGCCGCGCTGGCGCTCCTGCGGCTCGGCGGCACCCTGCCGGCGCTTCTCGGACTCCTTGCGGCGCCGTTCCCGCTCCTTCTCCTCGCGGCGCCGCTCTCTGCGGCTGATCCGGTCCGGGGCCGCCTCCGGCGGGGCGCCGACATCGGCGCGCGACGGCGCCGGGGCGGGCAGCTCCTCGGCCGCTTCCGCGGGTGCCTCCTGCGCAGCCGCTTCCTCCGGGGGCGCCCCCTTCAGCGACTCCAGGTCCGCGCCGTGCTCGGCGAGCTCCGCCTCGACCACCTCGGCCGACTCCGGCACCTGGGTGCGCTTCTGGGCACGGCTGTCCGAGCCCCGGTCGGCCTGCGCCTCGCGAGCGGCCTGTGCCTCTCGCGCTCGCCGCTCTGCCTTTCGCTGCGCCCGAGTCTTCGCCACCGCTACACCAGTCCTCGCTCAGCGGGTCTCCTTGTGAGGGGTGTGCCGGCCACACCAGTGGCAGTACTTGCGCAGCTCGAGCCGATCTGGGGTGTTGCGACGCGACTTGTTCGACTGGTAGTTGCGTCGCTTGCACTCCTCGCAGGCGAGCGTGACGGCGATTCGGACTTCTCCGCGAGCCATTGGCTGGTCGTGTTCCCTCTCGGTCCGGGCGGGCGGCGCTCTCAGGCCGTGCGCCCCTTCTCAGAAAAAAGACCCCCGCCCCTCGCATTGCGGCGAGGGAGCGCGAGGTGCGCGAAGGATAGCGCCTCGACGGCGCTCCACCAGCCCCCGGCGCCGCCTAAAGCCCGAGCGTCTTGGCGATGATGTTGCGCTGAATCTCGGAGGTGCCGCCGTAGATGGTCGAGACCAGACTGGCGCGGACGAGGCGCTCCATGTCGTATTCCGACGAGTAGCCGTAGCCCCCCATCATCTGCATGCCCTCGAGCGCGGCCTTCTGCGCCGTCTCGGTGACGAACAGCTTCACCATCGAGGCCTCGCGCGGGAGCATGCGGTCCGGGTCCTCGTCGACCTTGGTGGCCACCCAGTAGGTCAGAAGCCGGGCCGCCTCGAGCTCGGTGGCGAGGTCGGCGAGGCGGTGCTGAAGCGCCTGGAAGGAGCCGATCGGGCGGCCGAATTGGCGGCGTTCCTTGACGTAGGAGAGGGCGTCGTCGAAAGCGCGCTGGCCGATCCCGAGCATGGTCGCGGCGAGGATCAGACGCTCGACGTTCAGCCCCGCCATGAGCTGCGTCCACCCCTGGTCGACCTCGCCGAGCACCGCGCCCTCGGGGGCCTCGACCTCGTCCAGGTACAGGTGGGCGGTCTCGCGGCCGCCCATGGTGGCGATCGGGTCGACGCGGAGGTTCGGGGCGTCGGTCGGGATCCAGATCATCGACAGGCCCTGATGCTTGTCCTCCCCCTTGGTGGTGCGGCAGACGACCAGGATGTGGCGGGCGATCCGGGCGTTTGAGCAGAACACCTTCTGGCCGCGGATCACGAAGCCGCCGTTGACTCGCTCCGCGGAGGTGGCCAGCGAGCCGACATCCGAGCCGGCCTCGGGCTCTGTCATCGCGATCGCCTCGACCTCGCCGCGGGCGATGCCGCCCAGCAGGTCGCGCTTTTGGTCGTCGCTGCCGAACCGCTGCGTGGCCCCGGCGACGATCAGCGTCGTGGCGTAGCCGCCGATCGGGGCCAGGCCGCGCGAGCTCTCCTCCATGAACAGGCAGGCCTCGAGCATGCCGCCGTCCGAGCCGCCGTAATCGTCGGGGATCGTCACCCCGAGCCAGCCCAGCTCGGCCATCTTGCGGTAGAGGCCGTCGTTGTGGGCCTCGGAGTAGCCCTCGGTCAGCTTCTCCCGCTGCTCCTGAGTCCCGCACTCGCGTCGGCAGAAGTCGCGGATCGCGGCGACGAAGTCGCGCTGCTCGTCGGTGAGGGAGAAGTCCACGGAGCGCTGAGTCTAATAACGACGCGAAGCCCGGAGTCGGACTCGAACCGACGACCCCCTCCTTACCATGGAGGTGCTCTACCAACTGAGCTATCCGGGCGCGAGCGTCACGATAGCGCCGCCGTGAGCGCCGCGGCGAGGCCGTCCACGTCCTCCTCGGTCGTGTCCCAGGAGCACATCAGCCGCACGGTCCCGGCGGCCTCGTCCCAGACGTAGAAGGGGAGCTCGGCGGGAAGCGAGGCGCGCAGGCGCTCGATCGCCGTCGCGGACAGGGTGACGAAGACGCCGTTTGCCTCCACCGGGTAGGCGAGCTTCGCGCCGTCGACGCCGGAGATCGCCTCGGCGAGGCGGCGGGCCATGGCGTTGGCGTGCGAGGCGTTGCGATGCCACAGGTCGCCGCCGAGCAGGGCGTCGAACTGCGCCGCGAGGAACCTCATCTTGGAGGCGAGCTGCATCGACTGCTTGCGGATGAAGAGGAAGTCGCGGGAGAGCTCGGGGCGCAGGAAGACGATCGCGTCGCCGAGCAGGAGGCCGTTCTTGGTCCCGCCGAAGGAGAGGACGTCCACGCCTACGTCCGCGGTCAGCGCGCGAAGGGGCAGGTCGAGGGCGGCGGCGGCGTTGGCGAGGCGGGCGCCGTCCATGTGCAGGAGCATCTCGTGCTGGTGGGCGAGCTCGGCCAAGGCGCCGATCTCATCCGCCGTGTAGACGGTGCCGAGCTCTGAGGACTCGGAGATCGAGACGACGCGGGGCTGCGAGGCGTGCTGGTCGCCGACCCGGGTCAGCCGCTCCGCGACCAGCTCCGGGGTGAGCTTCCCGGCGGGAGTCGGGGCGGGCAGGAGCTTCACGCCCGCGATCCGCTCGGGCGCCCCGCACTCGTCGACGTTGAGGTGCGCGGTCTCGGGGCAGATCACGGCCTCGTGGGGGCGGGCGAGAGCCTGGAGCGCGAGGACGTTGGCGCCGGTGCCGTTGAAGACCAGGAACGCCTCGGCGTGCTCGCCGAAGTGCTCGCGAAAGCGCTCGCGCGCGGCCGCCGTGTAGTCGTCGTCGCCGTAGGCGGGGACGTGGCCGTCGTTCGCCTCGGCGATCGCGGCGAGCACGTCGGGGTGGGCGCCTGAGTTGTTGTCGCTCGCGAAGCCGCGCGGGTGCGCCGTCACGGGTGGAGTGATAGCCGCTTGCCGTTCATCTTCGCGGCCGCGTCGCTGCAGACGAAGGCGATCGCCTCGGCGATCTGCTCCGCGGAGGTGAAGGAGCGAAACGGCTTGTCGGGCTCTTCCTCGCGCATCCGAGGGGTCAGGATCGCGTTGACGACGATGATGTTGGCGGTCGCGGCGGTGTCCTTGAACGAGTCGGCGAGGGCCAGCGTCCAGCTCTCGGCGGCCGCCTTCGCGGCGGCGTAGGCGGCGTTCGTGCCCTCGGGGCTCTGCGCCTGCGAGGAGGAGACGAGCACGAAGCGCCCGTGAGCGCTGGCGGCCAGGGCGTCGTGGAAGGCGCGCGTCGTGTGCTGGACGGTGCGGACGAGCAGGTCGTGCAGCCACTCGTAGTCGGAGAGCGGCGCCTCGGGAAGCGGCTGGCCGCCGCGCCATCCGCCCACCAGGTGCAGGAGGCCGTCGACGCCGCCGAAGCGCTCGCCGAGATCCGCCGCCCACCCCCGCGCGGACCCTTCGTCGAGCAGGTCGACCACGCGGGCGTCGAAGCGCTCCTCGGAAAGGCCGAGCTGGCCGCGAAGCTCGTCGAGGCGCTCCTGCGAGAGGTCAGTCGCCGCGATCGTCGCTCCGCCGGCGGCAAGCCGGCTCGCAACCGAGGGTCCCAGCCCCCCGGTGGCACCCGCGATTGCGATCACGCGGCCCTCGAGCTCGCTCATGGCCGGGATCTTGCCGGATCCACTAGAGCGCGTCCTCGGGACGCGCCAGGGCGGGCTCGAGCTTCTGCTTCAGCGTCGCGTAGAAGAGGCTGAGCGGGAACTCGTCGTCCTTGACCAGGTCGACGAGCTCCTTCGGCTCCGTGACCTCCGGCAGGGCGCGGCCGTCCTTGGCCCAGCGCGAGCCGGCGGCGGGCGGGACGTAGGCGGCGACCAGGTCGTGAGCGGCGATCCACTGGCCGAGCTTCGAGCGATCGATGCCGGAGTGGTAGAGGTCCTGCACGCGCTCGCGCAGGGCCCCGACTCCGTCGGTCACTCGCTCCCAGTCGATCGTCAGGCGGTTGTCGGTCCAGTGCAGGTAGCCCTCGGTGTGGAGGAAGGCGAACAGGAGCTGGCCGCCGAGCCCGTCGTAGTTGCGGACCCTGCTGCCCGTGACGGGGAAGCGGAACAGGCGGTCGAAGAGGATCGCGTACTGCACGTAGCGGGCGAAGGCGAAGCCGCCTTGCTCCAGCTTCACGGCCTCGCCGAACGCCGTCAGGTCGCAGCGAAGCTCCTCGAGCGAGTACATCCAGTACGGGCTTCGCTGGCGGATCATGAACGGGTCGAAGGGCAGATCGCCGTGCATGTGGGTGCGGTCGTGGATCAGGTCCCAGACGGCGTAGGCGTCGGCGGACAGCTCGGGCGAGGTCAGCAGGCAGGCGGCGTCGGGCGGCAGGTTGAGCCGCAGGAGCTCGGCGGCGCGGCGGCAGACGCGGCGAAAGCGCTCCGCCTCGCGGTCGCAGAAGATGCCCCCGAAGTAGCTCGGCGGGCGCTCCGCCGTGGAGAAGGTCTCGGGGAAGAGAACGGCGCACTCGGAGTCGTAGCCCGCCGTGTAGTCGACGAAGTTGAGCGGGACGAACTTCGGGTTGTCGTAGCCGGAGCGCTCGAGCTCGGCGACGAAGGCCGGCCACCGGACGCGCACGATCAGCGCCTCGAAGCAGGTGTCGCGCGAGGCGTTCTGCTTGTACATCGGGAAGACGACCAGGTGCTCCATCCCGTCGCGCCGCTCGCGCTCCGGCCGGAACGCCTCCAGGGAGCGAGCGAAGTCGGGCTTGGCGAAGCCGGAGTCGGCCCAGGCGCGCAGGTCCGCTCGCAGGGCGTCGATGTAGGCCGACTGGTGGGGGAAGTGGGGCGCCAGGCGGAGGGAGGCGTTCGAGATCGTCTCGACGAGCTCGGCGAGGCGGCCGGCCTCGTGCGCGGACAGGTCGACCGAGCCGTCGGGCTCCTGGGTCAGGCGCAGCTCCTCGACGGCGGCCTTGAGCTCCGCCCAGCTCGGGTCGGAGCGGGCCGGTGAGTCGATCACGGTCTGCACGCCGGCGAAGGCGGGCTGCGCCGCCCAGTACACGAGGTTGAGCCACAGCGACTCGTTGTCGAGCTCGCCGATGCAGTCGTCGCCGAACAGGTCGGAGTCGGCGAGCACCACGACGCGGCCGGCGCCATGCTCGGTGATCGCGGCGAGGGGCGCCTGCGGCGGCGAAGCGGTGGGCGAGCTGCGCGCGATCACGCGGCCGCCGTTGTGAAGCGCCAGGGTGCCGGCGCGGTAGAAGCAGGCTTGGTTCACCCGGGCGAGGAGGTCGACGGTGTCGGGCTCGCCGTCGGCGCCGCTGTCGAGCTCGCCGTCGGCGCCGTTCCCCAGCTCGGCGAGGACCCAGGACGGGGCCGTGAGGTGGTGCTCGTAGTCCTGGACGGTGCAGTTGGCGACCTCGATCCCGAAGCGGGCGAGCAGGTCGTTGAGGTTGTTTCCGTACTTCGCCTGCTCGGTCTCCCCGAGCGCGATCAGGCCTCCGCCGCCGCGCACGAACTCCTCGATCGCGTCGAGCTCGCGGTCGGAGAGGCGGGGGGCGCGGGCGTTGGTGGTCGCCTCCCACCTGGGGTCGGAGGGGTGGGCGATGACGAGGACGTCGGCGCCGGCGAGGGTCTCGCGGGTGAGCGCGCGCTCGGCGTTCGGCGCGACGTCGAAGTCGCGGTTGGCGAGCGTCTCGGCGGCGAGCGCGTAGGAGGAGTCCCCGGGGTGCGCAGGCTGCATCTGCTCGGCGAGCTCGCGGCGGATCGTCCACGCCTCGGAGTGGGACTCGTCGAAGAGGATGCGGGCCACCTTCGGCTGCTCGGGCATGTTCCAACGGTAGGGGCTGGAGACGTGGCCGTCAATGGCGATTTATGGACGAATCGCGCAATAATCCAACGAATGGACGCCCTGGATCGCAAGATTCTTTCACTGCTGGTCGAGGACGGGCGACGCACGTACGACGACATCGCCCGGCGGGTGAGCCTCTCGGCGCCGTCGGTGAAGCGGCGGATCGACCGGCTGCGCGAGCGGGGCGCCCTGGAGGGGTTCACGGCGGTCGTCGACCACGGGGCGATGGGCTGGAACACGGAGGCGCTGGTCGAGCTCTTCTACCGGCCGGGGACGACGCTCGACGAGGTGGCGAAGACGCTGCGCGCCCACCCGGAGGTGGTCGAGGGATGGAGCGTCACCGGGGAGGCGGATGCGATCGCCCGGGTGCGGACCGAGGACAACGCCTCCCTGGAGCGGCTGATCATGGACCTGCAGCGAAACGGGTTGGTGGTCCGCACCCGCTCCCAGGTGGTGCTGTCGCGGCTGGTGGGGCACCGCGCCGCCGGCGTCGCGACGACGCATGATCGGCTCGGTGGGTGTGCTCGTGTCCAGGGCCTGAACAGGCCGAGAGGCCGGATACCCTCGGCCGATGGACCAAGTGATTCAGGTGATCGGCGCGCTGCTGATCCTCTCCGCCTACGCGGCCGCGCAGTTCCGCTGGCTGGATCATCGGTCGCGAACCTACCTCGTGCTGAACCTGGTCGGGTCCGTGGTGCTGACGGTGCTGGCATGGACCGAGGAGCAATGGGGATTCCTGCTGCTGGAGGCGGTGTGGGCGATGGTCTCGGCGTGGGCCCTGGCCCAGATCCTGCGGGGGCACGAGCCGGCGCGAGCTCACTGAGCTGCGAGCCGCGATTAGCCCTGAAGGCCCGCTCGCTCGATCTACGTCACACCGTCGGCGCTTTGAAACGGCCTCAACCGGAACTGTTGCCGCCTCGGGCGACTTGGGTCCAGCCTATCGGCTGCATGCCAGTCAGTTTGTCGGCGAGCGGCTGGAGTAGTACCGAGGTCACGCTGATGAGTCATATTTCGACCCTCGATGCGACTTAGTCAAGGTCATGGCCTGACGCTCGAGCGTCGGCTGACGTCGGAGCCCGAAGTATCGAGTCGAGCGAGCCGGCGCCCTGAGCCAGACCGGCCTAGAATCGAATCGCCCGGGGGAGTACCGGAGCGGTCAACGGGGTGGCCTGTAAACGCCCTGGCTATGCCTTCGCAGGTTCGAATCCTGCCTCCCCCATCGATCGCGACCCGACCTCACGAGCGATGCCTCGCCCAAGCACCCGGATCGGCCGCACTCGCATCGGGGCAGGCCGGTCACGATCCCAGCCGGCTGCGTGAAGCGCCGGCTTCAGGTGGGCGACGGTCTCGACGTGGAGGCCAGGGACGACGGAACTCTGCGGGGAGCGCGGATTGCGAACGGCTAGCGCCGCCGCCTCCCGCGGCGCGCCGATCGCTTCTTCCGGTCGGCCGGTTCCCGCAGCTCCTGCCGGATCTCGCGGCCGGCCGCCTCCTCCACCGCCTCGCTCATCACCTGCTGGAAGATCGCCAAGAGCGCCTCGGAGGCCAGCGGGCGCAGCCGCTCGAGCGCCTCGCGCACCTTCGGCCACTCCTCCTCGGGGCGTCCCGCGCGGTTGAACGGCTTCCAGACGTTCTCCACGAACACCTCGACGAAGACGCGCGCCACCCCGCGCGCCTGGCGGCGCACCTTCTCGCCGATCTCCAGCGACTTGTCCGCCGGGATCCCCAGCGCCGCCAGCTCGATCCCCGCGCGCTGAAGCCGCGGGCTGAGGATCTCGAACCGGCCCTCGCCCAGCGGCCGCATCATCCCGAGCTTCTCCGCTCGCTTCAAGAGCTCCGAGTCCGCCCCGCCCCACCGCTCCGCGATCTCGTCGGCGTGGACGACCTCCGGCTCCTCGTCCTCGAACGGCGCCCGCAGCGCCCGCGAGAAGTTGAGCACCTCGCTGCTCGATCCGCCCGCGCCCTCGAGCAGGCGCCGGATCGCCTCCAGATTGAAGCCGTCGCCCTGTAGCTCCTTGATCAGCTCGATCCGCGTCAGGTGCTCGTCGCCGTAGTAGCCGGTCCGCCCCCGGACCTCCGGCGGAGGCACCAAGCCGCGCGACTGATGCGCGCGGATGTTCCGCACCGTCATCCCGCTCCGCCGCGCCAGCTCGTCGATCGTCATCGACGCCTCCCCCGCAGCGGCGCCGTTCCCCCTTGCCGTCTCGTCCGTGAGTTCCGTCACACGAGCATCGTACTCCGGCTCGATGTTCCATCAAATGATGTTACATTGACCGATGCATGGGTTATTGCGAACCGAAGCCATGAACGCGATCACCTCGATCCTCAGCCTCAACGCCCTCCTCGCCGCCGGGGAGCCCGCCGGCGGCGCCGCCCTCGACCAGGTGGCGATCGCCACCGGCGCCGCCCTGGTGCTGAGCGCCGCCATCGCCTGGCTCGGGATGGGCCATCGCAGCGGCAAGGTCCCCCACCTCGGCCGCGCCGCCGACTTCACCGAGCGAGTCTCCGGCCTCCCCGGCTGGGCGGCCCTCCCCTCGGCGCTGTCCGCCGTTTCGCTCCTCGTCGCGCTGCTCGGCATGTACTGGGACATCTCGCTCCACATCGACGCCGGCCGGGACGCCGGCCCGCTCGCCAACCCCGCCCACTACCTGATCCTCGCCGGCCTGTTCGGCGTCTTCACCGCCGGCTACCTCGCAATCTGCCTGCCGAAGGAGCGCCCCGGCCCGGCCGCCGTCCGCATCGCGGGCGACTGGTACGCGCCCGTCGGCGGGATCCTGATCGCCGCCTGCGGCGCCTTCGCGCTGATCGGCTTCCCGCTCGACGACGTCTGGCACCGGCTCTTCGGACAGGACGTCACCCTCTGGGGCCCCACCCACCTGATGCTGATCGGAGGCGCCGGCATGACCCTGATCGGCCAAGCCGTGCTGCTGGTGGAGGGAATGCGGGCGCGCGACTCCCGGGCGCCCGGCGGCGAGCCCCCACCCGCCGAGCCGGCCCTGATCGTGCGCCTGCGCCGCGTCGGCCTGATGGGCGGCCTGCTGATCGGCCTGTCGACCTTCCAGGCCGAGTTCGACTTCGGCGTCCCCCAGTTCCGCCTGGTGCTCGAGCCGGTGCTGCTCGCCGTCGCCGCCTCGGTGGCGCTCGTCTCCGCCCGCATCTGGATCGGGCGCGGGGGCGCCCTCGCCGCCGCCGCCTTCTTCATCGCGATTCGCGGCGGGATCAGCCTGATCGTCGGCGACCTCTTCGGGCAAACCGCCCCCCACCTCCCCCTCTACCTCGCCGAGGCCGCCTGCGTCGAGCTCGCGGGACTCGCGCTCGCCCGCCGGCCCCTGGCCCTCGGCGCGGCCTCCGGCCTGCTGATCGGAACCGTCGGCTTCGCCGCGGAATGGGGCTGGTCCCAGGTGGCGATGCCGTTCCCCTGGACCTCGGACCTCCTCCCCGAGGCGCTGATCGGAGCGATCGTCGCGGCGGTCGCGGGCGGCCTGATCGGCGCGCTGCTCGGCTGCGCGCTGCGCGGCCACCTCCCGCGCACGGCGGTGGCGCGAACGGTCCCGGTCGTCGCCCTGCTCGCGATCGCCGGCGTCCTCGCCGACGGGCTATGGACCACCGCCCCCGAGAACGTCCGGGCCAACGTGACGCTCCACGAACCTGGGGCCGGGCCCCGAGCGCGAGGTCGGCGCCGAGGTCCGCATCGACCCGCCCCAGGCCGCCGAGGACCCCGCCTGGCTCAACGTCACCGCTTGGCAGGGCGGCGGCCTGATCGTCGACCGGCTCGCCGCACAGGGCGACGGCACCTACCGCACCACACGAGCCGATCCCCGTCCACGGCGACTGGAAGGCCTCGATCCGGCTCCAGCGCGGCCGCGAGGTCCTCGGCCTGCCCGTCTACATGCCGCGGGACACCGCCATCCCCGCCCCGGGGGTGCCGGCGAGGCAATCCTTCACTCGCCCGTTCGTCGACGACCACCAGCTACTTCAGCGCGAGCAAAAGCAGGGCGTCCCCGGCTGGCTGACCACCGCGGCGCCTCTCGGCGTGCTCGCCATCGCGCTCGGCTTCCTGGCGACGCTCGCCTGGGGCCTCGGCCGGATCGCGCGGCGGACCGCCGCCCGAACCGCCTGCCCGGCCGCGGCGAGAGCCGCGCCTGCGCCCGACCTCGATCCCCACCGGGGCGCGGCCGTGACCGAGCGGCGCCACTGCATCATCGGCGCCGGCTACGCCGGAACGGCGTCGCGAAGGCGCTCACGGACGCGGGCATTCCGTACGACCACGTCGAGCGAACCGACCACGTCGGCGGCAACTGGGCCCACGGCGTGTACGACTCGACCCACATCATCAGCTCCCGCGAATCAACCCAGTACGCCGACTTCCCGATGCCGCGCGACTACCCCGACTTTCCCTCCCGCGAGCAGGTCCTGGCCTACCTCAACGCCCACGTCGACCACTTCGGCCTTCGGGAGCGGATCGAGTTCGGCTCGGAGGTCGTTCGCGTCGACCCCCCTCGACGAGCGCGGCCTCGGCGGCTGGCGAGTCGAGCTCGGCTCCGGCGAGGTCCGCCACTACGCCGGCGTCGTCGTCGCCAACGGGCACCACTGGGCGAAGCGCTATCCCGACTATCCGGGCGAGTTCACCGGCAAGCAGCTCCACTCGAAGGACTACAGGCGGCCCTCGGACCTCGAAGGCGAGCGAGTGCTCGTCGTCGGCGCCGGGAACTCCGCTTGCGACGTCGCCGTCGAGACGGCCCAGACGCGCGGGCCGTGCGACATCTCGATGCGCCGCGGGCAACTGGTTCTTCCCCAAGACCATGCTCGGCATTCCGACCGCGGAGTGGGACCGCCCCTGGCTGCCCGTCTGGGCGCAGCGGCGCTTCGTCAAGCTGATGATCCGCATCCGATTCGGCCCCTGGTCGCGCTACGGCCTGCCCGAGCCCGACCACCGCCCATTCGACAAGCACCCGATCGTCAACGAGCAGATGCTCTACTTCCTGCGGCACGGCGTCGTGCGCGCACGGCCCGGGATCGAGCGCCTCGACGGGCGCACCGTCCACTTCGTCGACGGCACCGCGCGACGACTACGACACCATCGTCTGGGGGACCGGCTTCGACGATCTCCTTCCCGTTCCTCGATCACGACCTGTTCCGTGGCAGGACGGCGTGCCGGAGCGGGTCGCCAGCATGCTCGCGCCAGGCATCGCCAACCTGTACGTCTTCGGGCTGCTTCAGCCCCGAGGCGGCGCCGGGCCCCTGATCTCCGCAGGCGCCGAGGCGTTGACGAAGATGATCCGCACCCAGGAGCGCCTCGACCATCCGCTCGCCGACGACCTCGCCCGCCTGCGACGCCCCAGCTCACGGATGCTCGTCGGAGTCGGCGAGACCATGCGCGAGATCAAGGCCGCCGGCGCCGTCTTGAAGCTGATCTCGCTCCAGGCGCACCTCACCGGGAAGGCGCTGCCCGAGCCGTCCCCGGTCCGCTCGTGATCGGAGGGCTCCTGCAAATCCCGCGACCGTCGCTGCCGGTCAACCGCTGGCCGCTCGCGCTGCTCGCCGACATCCGCGCGATCGCCGACTCCACCCGGGTCCTCCCGGACGTCCTGGAGCGCCTGGCGGACGTCCGCGAGATCGCCGACTCGACACGGGTCCTGCCGGAGGTGCTGGAGCGCCTGGCCGCGATCGAGCGCCGCGTCGAGTCGCTCGACCGCGAGGTCTCCGCCATGCGCCAGGGGGTCGAGTCGATCGGCGTCGACGTGGCCGACCTGCGCGACGCGATCCATCCGATCCAGCGAACCGCCGGGCGCTTCGGCCGGATCACGGTCCGCAGGTCGCGCGGCTCACGGGCTGACTAGCGATGGGTCACGAGACGCCGATGAGCGGCGAGATCCCGCTCCAGGAGGTCGCCCTCCACGGCCACCGGGTCGGCTTCCGGATCGCCGGCGAGGGACCGGTGATCCTCCTCATCCACGGGATCACGTCCACCTCGGACGTCTGGCTCGCGGCGATGGCAAGGCTCGCGGAGCGCTACACGGTCGTGGCCCCCGATCTGCTCGGCCACGGGCGCTCGGCAAAGCCCCGCGGCGACTACTCGCTGGGCGCCTACGCGAGCGGCGCGCGGGATCTGCTCGGCGTCCTCGGCTTCGAGCGGGGAACCGTGGTCGGCCACTCCCTGGGCGGCGGCATCGCGCTCCAGTTCGCCTACCAGTTCCCGGAGTACACCGAGCGGCTGGCGCTCGTCTCCAGCGGCGGGCTCGGCAAGGAGGTTCACCCGCTGCTGCGCGCGGCCGCGCTTCCGGGCGCCGAGCTCGTGCTGCCGCTGATCATCCGCGACTGGGCGATCGGCGCCGGCGCGGCGGTGGCCGGGTTTCTCGGCCGCCTCGGCATTTCGGCCGGGCCCGGACCTCGCCGAGGCGGCGCGCGGCTACGCCTCGCTCGCCGACCGCGGCGCGCGCGGGGCGTTCCTGCACACGCTGCGCGCGGTCGTCGATCTCGAGGGCCAGCGGGTCAGCGCCACCGACCGCCTGTACCTGGCCGAGAGGCTGCCCACCCTGCTGATCTGGGGCAGCGACGACCCGATCATCCCGATCGAGCACGCCCACGCCGCGCAAGCGCGGATCCCCGAAAGCCGCCTGGTCGAGATCGCGGGCGCCGGGCACTGGCCCCAGCTCGACGATCCCGACCGCTTCGTCGCCGAGCTCAGCGAGTTCGTCGAAACGACCGAGCCCCACGTGTTCGATCTCGACCGGATGCGGCAGATGCTGAGGCGCGGGCCAGGACTCGACGCCGCGACCGCCTAGCGCCCGCCGAGCGAGCGGACGCCCCGGCTCAGGCCAGCTCCCGGAGCCCCTGCGCCTCAGGCAGCTGCTTGAGCTTCTTCAGCGTGTTGTTCTCGATCTGGCGGACCCGCTCGCGGGTGACGCCGAAGGCGCGCCCGACCTCCTCGAGCGTCAGCGGCTCGTGCCCGCGCAGCCCGTAGCGCAACTCGATCACCTGCCGCTCGCGCTGCGGCAGGGCATCGAGCGCTCTCTGGATGTCCTCGCGCTGAAGGCTCTCCGTCGCGGTCTCGAACGGCTCCTCGGTGGTCTCGTCGGCGACGAAGTCCCCCAGCTCGGACTCGTCCTCGTCCCCCACCGGCTTTTCCAGCGACACCGGCATCTGGGCCACCCGCAGGATGTCCCTCACCTCGCGCACCGAGACCTTCAGCTCCTTCGCGATCTCCGCGGGCTCGGGCTCGCGTCCGAGGCGCTGGACGAGCTGGCGCTCCACATGGGTGACCCGGTTCAGCTTCTCCACCATGTGAACCGGAATCCGAATCGTCCTCGCCTTGTCGGCGATCGCCCGGGTCACGGCCTGGCGAATCCACCAGGTGGCATAGGTCGAGAACTTGTAACCGCGCCGATAGTCGAACTTCTCGACCGCTCGGATCAGCCCCAGCGACCCCTCCTGGATCAGGTCGAGGAAGCCGAGGCCACGGCCCAGGTAGCCCTTCGCGATCGAGACGACCAGGCGCAGGTTGGCCTCCACCATGTGGCGCTTGGCGGCCATGTCGCCCCTCTCGATCCGCTGCGCCAGCTCGATCTCCTGATCCGCGGTCAAGAGCTCGACCCGCCCGATCGACCGCAGGTAGAGCCGCAGCGAGTCGAGGCTGGGCTCCACCGTCAGGTCCAGCTCCGGCTTCCTAGCCTGGCCCGGCTTGGCCCGCCTCCTTGGTCTCCTTGTAGGCGGTCAGGCCATCCTCGGCAATCACGTCGACGCCGTGCTCGACCAGGTAGCCGTGAAGGAGTTGGACCTGCTCCTTGGTCACCTCGACCTCTTCCAGCGTCGAGGCGATCTGCTCGAAGGTCAGGTAGCCGCGTTCCCGGCCCTCGGCGATCAGCGAGCGAAGCTCGTCGGAGTCCTGAAGTCGGGGATCGCCCGGAGCCCGTCGGTCGCCTCGGCGCCCCCCGCCTCCTGCCCGGCGGCCTCGACACCGTTGTCGCCGGCGAGTAGAACCTTCCCCTTGTCAGACACTTCCCGCCCCGTCCTCTCCTTACGCTCGGGGTTCGGGCGGCGCGAAGTATATGGGCTGGCCTCCCCCCGAGCGGCGGCCCTGCGCCCGCTAACCTGGCCAAATGAGCGAGACGAGCGAGGTCCTCTCCCCCTCCGTCGACGTCCAGGCGTCGCGACCCCGGACGGAGGTCAGCCTGACGCGCGTCGGCGTGCGGGGGGTCGAGAAGGTGATCAGGGTAAACGGCGGCCGGCTCGCGGGCCAGGCGGCGACCGGCGCCGAGGCCGACTCCGCGGGCAACTACTTCTTCGCCGAGCTGGAGTGCTTCGTCGACCTCAACCCCCGCCAGTCGGGAGTCCACATGTCGCGCTTCGAGGAGGTCGTCAACGAGGCCATCGACGAGGTGGTGCTCGGCGAGACGCTGCGCGCCGAGGAGCTCGCCGCCCACATCGCCGCCCGGGTTCGCGAGCAGCAGCGGGGCCTGCGCGCGGAGGTGGCGATCACCGCTCGCTATCCGGAGACCGTCGCAACCCCGGCCTCCCGCCTGCCCACCCAGGAGATCTACACCCTGTGCGGCACCGCGGTCGTCTCCGAGCGCGGCACCCGAACCCTGACCGGCGTCGAGGCCCAGGGCATGACGGCCTGCCCTTGCGCCCAGGAGCTGGTTGGTGGGCGCTCGCGGGAGCGACTCGCAGCCGAGGGGTTCACGGACGACGAGATCGAGCGCGTGTTGAAAGCCGTCCCCGTCGCCACCCACAACCAGCGCGGCATCGGATCGCTCCACCTCGGCCGTCCGGAGGGGGTGGAGCTCGACGTCGACGCGCGCGACCTCCTGCACATCGTCGAGCAGTCGATGAGCTCCGAGATCTACGAGCTGATGAAGCGCTCCGACGAGCTCGCCGTGGTCGAGAAGGCCCACCTCAACCCGCGCTTCGTCGAGGACTGCGTGCGGGAGATGGTGCGTCGCGTCGCCAACGCCTACCCGCGGCTCCGCGACGGTGGGTTCGTGCTCGCCCGCCAGGAGAACCTCGAGACGATCCACCGTCACTCGGTGTTCGCCGAGCGCTCCGGCCTTTTCGCCGAGATCCTCGCCGAGGCCGAGAGCGGGGAGCACTCCCCGCATCACATGACCGAGCGCGAGTGGCTCGAGGCGCCCTGCTCCGACTGACGCCCTAGCAGGCGGGCGCCTAGGCGCGCTCCGGAGGCGCCGCCGCTCGCGTCCGCCGCGCCCGCTCCTCGGCGATCCGCCGGCGAAGGCCGAAGAAGTAGTCCGCCCCGCTGATCACCGTGGCGGCGACGGCGGCGTAGACGAGCACGTCCACCGCCAGGGGGGCGGGGTTCCAGATGATCAGCGCGAACACGGCGGCGACCTGGAGCGCCGTCTTCAGCTTTCCCAGCCAGCTCGCCGCGATCACCACCCCCTGCTCGGCGGCGACCGTGCGAAGGCCGGTGACGGCCAACTCGCGGGCGATGATCACCATCGCCACCCACGCCGCCAGCCGGCCCAGCGAGACCAGCGAGACGAGCGCGGCGATGATCAGCACCTTGTCGGCGAGCGGGTCCATCAGCTTCCCGAACGTGGTCACGTCCTGGCGGCGCCGCGCGATGTAGCCGTCGAGCCCGTCCGTGAGCGCGGCCAGCGCGAACACCCCCGCGGCCAGCGCGTCACCGTTCGGGGTCTCGCCCAGCAGCGCCACGACGATCACCGGCACCGCGAGCACCCGCAGCAGGGTGAGCACGTTGGGCAGGTTGAGGGGGAGCATCGCCTAGGAGCGTAGATACTCGCGCGGCCAAATCGCGGCGATACCACCCGGAAAACGGGAGCCGGCCCAGCCTCGGATAACTCTCGTTCGAGAAATCGACCCCAGCCAGCTCGCGAGCCCGAACGAACAGGTCGTCGAGCATCGCCTCCGTGAGCCTGCCGGTGAAGGTGTTCTGCTGCGAGGGGTGGTAGCAGCCGAGCAGCGCGTAGCGGCCGACCGGGCCTCCGCGCCGTGGGCGAAGCGAGGCTTGGGACGGGGGATCTCGAGCTCCAGCTCCCGCAGCGCCCGCAGGGCCCCATCCCAGGCGAAGGAGCCCAGCGCGACCAGCACCTTGGCGCGCTCGAGCAGCCGCAGCTCCTCGACCAGGTACGGGAGGCAGTTGTCGCGCTCCGCCGGGGTGGGGCGGTTGCCGGGCGGCGCGCACCGGTTGACGGCGGTGACGTAGGCGTCGCGCAGCCGCAGCCCGTCGTCGCGATGCTCCGAGCGTGCCTGGTTCGCGAAGCCCGCCCGGTGAAGCGCCGCGTACAGCCAGTCCCCTGATCGATCGCCGGTGAAGATGCGCCCGGTTCGGTTGCCGCCATGGGCGGCGGGCGCCAGGCCGACCACGACCAGCCGGGCGGCCGGGTCGCCGAAGCCCGGGAGCGGCCGCGCCCAGTAGCGTCCTCCCTTCGAACCGCCGCGGCGG
Source organism: uncultured Actinomycetes bacterium (assembly GCA_963721735.1). Classification (GTDB taxonomy): domain Bacteria; phylum Actinomycetota; class Thermoleophilia; order Solirubrobacterales; family 70-9; genus AC-56. The sequence goes on along the minus strand of CAVRKX010000014.1, from coordinate 79,299 downwards.
CTTGGCGGCGACCTGCTCGCGCCACTCGACCAGCCGCGGGCAGCGGCGGCAGCGGACTATCCGGCGGCCGAGGTCCGGGAGCGAGCTGGACTGCGCCGGCGCACGGTCGAAGGCTAGTGCCGCTCCGTCGCCGTTCCGCTGAGGCGGACACGCAGGCCGCACGGCCGCAGGCCCACTACGATCGCCGCGCCATGGACGCCAAGCCCGCCGCCGAGTCGCGCTCCGAGCTCGTCAAGTGGATGGGCATCGGCGACGCCAACTCGGCCGGGTTCGTCCACGGGGGCGTGGTGATGAGGCTCTGCGACGAGGTCGCCGGGATCGCGGGGATCCGCCACTCGGGCAGCCGGGTGGTGACCGCGGCGATGGACCGGATGACCTTCATGCACCCGGTCAACATCGGCGAGCTCCTGATCTGCTCGGCCAGCGTCAACGCCGTCTGGCGCACCTCGATGGAGGTGGGGGTGCGGGTCGAGGCCGAGAACCCGCGTACCGGCGAGCGGCGCCACACCTCGACCGCCTACCTGACCATGGTCGGGATCGACGACGACGGCACGCCCGTCCCGGTCCCGGACCTGATCGCGGAGTCCGAGGCCGAGCGCCGGCGCCAGCGAGAGGCCGAGCTGCGCCGCCGCAACCGCCTTGCCGAGCGGGAGCAGATCCTGCGCGACCGGCGGCGACGAGTAGTGAGCGGCTCGTGCCGCGAACGGCCGCCGCCAGCGCGTGGCCGCCGCCGCGGGACGCTAACCTGGCTTGTCGAGGGCGGCTCACGCACAGGCCCGCCAGGCGACGGGCGGCTTCGCCCGAGCATCTCCAGATGGCGCTCGACCACTCCCAGCTCCGCAAGCTAGCGATCGTCCCCGCCTACAACGAGCAGGGGATGGTGGGCCGCGTGGTGCGCGAGATCCGCCGCCACGCCCCCGATTTCGACGTCGTGGTGATCGACGACGGCTCGACCGACGAGACCGCGGCCGAGGCCGAGGAGAGCGGCGCGGTCGTCCTGCGCCATCCCTTCAACACCGGGATCGGCGGCGCCATGCAGTCGGGCTTCAAGTACGCGCTCCGGCACTCCTACGACGTCGCCGCCCAGGTCGACGGAGACGGCCAGCACAAGCCCGCCCACCTGCGCGACCTGCTGGCCACGCTCAAGACCACGGGCGACGAGGCGGACATGGTCTGCGGCAGCCGCTACAGGGGCGATCCCGGCTACAAGGTGCCGCTCGGCCGCCGGGTTGGCAACCTGATCTTCTCGGTCGTCCTGACCGCGATCTGCCGCCAGCGAATCAGCGATCCGACGTCCGGATTCCGGATGACGAACCGGCGCGGGATCGAGTTGTTCGCGCGTGACTACCCGCACGACTATCCCGAGGTGGAGGCGATCCTGATGCTGCACGCGCACCGGCTGCGGATCCACGAGGTGCCGGTGCGGATGAACGCACGGGGCTTCGGCCGCAGCTCGATCGATTACCCGCGCAGCGCCTACTACATGGCCAAGGTGCTGCTGGCGCTGTTCGTGGGCCTGTTTCGCCGGCGCCCTGTCCCCCTTGACGAGCGCGCCGATCAGCCCGAGGGCCGGCCGCTTGCGCCGGGCGCGACCGTCTCCGGGGCCGGCGGCGAGCCGAAGGCGCGATGAGCGCCGCGGTCACCTGGCTGCCGCTCGCCGCCACGCAGCTCGACGGGCGCATCCGGATCGCGGCGGTGGTGGTCACCGCCCTGATGCTCGGCGTGGTGCTCGAGCTCGTCCGGCGCCGCCGGCTCGTCGAGCGTTACGCGCTGCTCTGGATGCTCGTCTCGGTGGCGCTGCTCGTCCTGGCGATCTGGAACCAGCTGCTCGCCTCGGCCGCCGACCTGCTCCACATCGCGGTGCCGGCCAACTTCCTGTTCATCGCCGCCTTCGGCGTCGCCTTCGTCCTGCTCCTGCACTTCTCGATCGCCATCTCGCGCCTCTCCGAGGAGACCAGGATCCTGGCCCAGGAGGTCGCGCGGCTGGACGAGGAGCTGCGCGCCTCTCGAGCGGCCGGGTCGAACGGAGACGGCGCCGCGGCTCGAGAGCGCGGAGCGGCCGCGCCCCGCGACAGCCTCAGCCCGGGGACCCGAGCAGCCTCAGCACCACGGACCAGTAGGCGCGGAGCGCGCCGCGCAGCGCGCGCGAGCGCCCCGCGCTCCCCAGATACGGGGAGGCGAGGTCGGCGGTGAACGCCCGCGCGAACTCCGCCGCGCCGATTGTCCGGCCGGCCTGGATCCGGCGGCGCTCGCCAAGCAGCCGCCCGGCGGCGCGCAGCGTGTCGCCCCAGGCGAGCAGCTTCTGCCGCAGCCAGCCGCCCGCGGCGGATACCGGCACGAGCGCCAGCTCGGTGGCCACGAGCGCCGGGGCGAGCAGCACCAGCAGGGCAGCCGGATAGGTGCGAATCAACGTCGCCCAGCGATTGCGCTCCAGCTGGCGCCACTTGGCGGCGCCCTTGGCGAACTCGTAGGCGTGCTCGACGCGAGCGGCCGGCTCCACGCCCAGCCGCCGCCCGGCAAGCCGCAGCCGCAGCGACAGGTCGACGTCCTCGTGGTAGAGGAAGAACTCGTCGGCGAAGCCTCCAAGCCGCTCGAACTCGACCCGCGGGATGGCCAGGCAGGCGCCCGAGACGAAGCCGGGCTCGGGCTCGAGGCCTCCCTCCGCGGGCACCGGTTCGCCCGCCCCTCCCGGCCCAGGCGATGCCCGTGAAGTGCACCACCCCGCCGCGGGTGTTGACCACCCGCCCCCCGTCAGCCGTGACGAGCCCCTGCCACGCGGCCCAGCCGCGGCCGTCGGCAAGCGGCCGCTCGATCGCCTCGCGGAAGCCCGGCGCCGGAACCGTGTCCGGGTTCAAGAAGCAGAGCAGCTCGCCGGAGGCAGTCGAGGCGCCGCGGTTGCAGCCGGCGGCAAAGCCCAGATTCGCCCCGGCCTCGATCACGAGCGCGTCCGGGGCCAGCTCGCGCACCGCGTCCGCGGTCCCGTCCGAGGAGTCGTTGTCGACGACGATCAACTGGTCGCCATCCTGGAGCTGCGCGGTCAGCGCGGGCAGGGCTTCGCGGACCGCCTCGCGGTGGTCGTGCGTGACGATGACGATCGAGAGGCGGCTCAAGGCCACGCCGGCCCGCGCCGCAGCGTCAGCCAAGCGCCTCGAGGAGCTGCGCCGTGTCGCCGAAGCTCTCCGCGTCGGCGATCTTGCCGTCCCGGAGCTGGTAGACCCAGACCGTCGTGCCCTCGACCGTGCCGCCCCCCTTGGTGCGGCCCTTGGTCTTGGCGAGAACGACGACGTGGTTGTCGTCGGCGCCGAGAACCTTCTGGGGGGTGGCGCTGAACGCCTGGAAGCTTGCGTCGAGCTTGGCCAGGAACTCCTGGAACCCGTCCTGCCCCGCGTAGGTTCCTCCCCACGGGAAGCGACTCGGGCACCCTGGTCTCGGCCGACGGGGAGATCGTGTCGAGCACCGCATCGATGTCACCGCGCCCGAACGCGTCCCACGCGCCCTGGACCACGTCCACGTTGTCCTGCGCCATGCCGCTCAGTCCTCCTCGTTCTACCTTCCGACGCCCTCACCCTATGCGCGAACGCGATCGGGGTCAACCGTCGGCGCTCCTAGAATGCGAGCCACGCCGGAGTAGCTCAGTTGGCCAGAGCACCGCTCTCGTAAAGCGGGGGTCACGGGTTCGAATCCCGTCTCCGGCTTGCCGGCTGCCTATCCCTATCCCTCCGCCAACCGGTAGCCCACGCCGCGAACGGTGAGCACGAGCTTCGGGTCCTGGGGGTCGCGCTCGATCTTCTGGCGCAGGTTGGAGATGTGCACGTCGCAGGCGCGCACGTCGCCCGAGAACTCGGACTGCCACAGCTCCTCCATGATCTCGAGGCGGCTGAACACCTGGCCGGGACGCTCCGCGAGCAGGCGCAGGACCTGAAACTCCGATCGCGTCAGGTTCACGGGCTCGCCCCGGATGGTCACCAGGTGACGGGCGAGGTCGATCCTCACGGGGCCGGCATCGATCGTCTTGCCCTCGGGCCCCGAGGCGCTGCGGTCGAGCTCGCGGCGGCGCAGCTGGGCGCGCACCCGGCCCAGCAGCTCGCGGACCGAGAAGGGCTTCGTCACGTAGTCGTCGGCGCCCACCTCGAGGCCAACCACCTTGTCGACCTCCGCGTCCTTGGCGGTCAGCAGGATGATCGGCACGGGGCTGCGGGCGCGAACGTCGCGGCAGATGTCCAGGCCGCTGCGGCCCGGCATCATGATGTCGAGGATCAGCAGGTCGAAGCTCGGCGCGTCGTTGCCGAGCTTGCGATCCGCGTCATCCCCGTCCTCGGCCAAGGTGACCTCGAAGCCCTCCTGCTGGAGCGCATAGCCCACGGCGTCCCGCACGGAGGGCTCGTCGTCCGCGATCAGAATTCTGCCGTCGCTCATCTCAATCACGCCACGGGGGTTGCGGCCACCTCGGCGACCGGAAGCCGCACCCAGAAGGTGCTGCCAGTGCCTAGTTTCGACTCCACCCCCATCTCCCCCTCCATTACATCCACCATTCGCTTCGCGATCGAGAGCCCCAGGCCGAAGCCCTCCTTCTCCAGTGAGCCCGCGCCTCGGTAGAAGCGCTCGAACACCCGACCGACCTCATCGGAGGCGATCCCCGCGCCGGTGTCCGAGACCTCTATCAGCACCTGGCGCTCCCCGTGACGAAGCGCGCGAACGGTGACCGCGCCTGGTGGGGGCGTGTTCTTGAACGCGTTCGTCAGCAGGCCGATCAGGACCTGGCGCAGCAGCACCGGATCGCCCCGAGCGGCGACGTCCGCCCCGATGTCGAGCCTGACCTCGAGCCCGTCGGGCGGCGCCACGGTCCGGGCGGCCTCCTCGATCGCTATCCCCACATCGAGCGCCGCCTCCGTCGTCTCCTTCTCGACCGCCTCCATCCGGGCCAGGGTCAGCAGCGAGTCGGTGAGGCGGGTGACCCGCTCGACGTCCTCGGAGAGGCGGGCCAGGAAGTGATCGCGCGCGTTCGGATCGTCCTTGGCGCCGGCGCGCAAGACCTCGATCGCACCGGAGATGCCGGCGATCGGGTTGCGCAGCTCGTGGGCCGCGTTGGAGACGAACTCACGCTCCGAGAGCTCGCGGCGAAGCCCGGCGGTGCGATCCCGCACCACCGCCAGCCTCGCGTCCTCGGCCGGCAGGTGACGAATCCCGACCGCGTAGACCCGGTCGCCCACCCGCAGCCCGTCGTGCTGGACCGCACCGCGCTCGGCGGCGCGCCGCAGCCATGGGACGAGCGCCACGATCGCCTTCCCATCGGGCCCGATCAGCGGCGCGGCCGCCCGGTTCGAGAACCGCACCTCCGCCTGAGGGCCGACCACCATGACCGCGTCGTCGAGCGCGTCGAAGATCGCCGAGAGGCGGTCGCGCTCCGACGACAGCGCCACGAAGGTCTCGCGCAGCGCGATCCGCATGGTCTCCAGTGCCATGCCGAGGTCGGCGATCTCGTCCCGGCCGCCGGTCCCCTCGAGGGGCTCGTCCAGCTTTCCCTCGCTGATCCGGGCCGCGCTGCCGGCCAGCCGCTTGACTCGGGTCGTGATGGCGGTGGCGATCAGGAAGCCGATCACGACGGCCACGGCGATCGCGATCGCGGTGGCGGTCAGGCGCTCGCCGCGAATCGCGTCGATGGTGCGGTTGATCTCCTCCGGACGCTCGGCGCGGGCGAGCAGGGCGCCCGAGACGCGGCCGTTGCGAAGGATCGGCACTGAGGCCACGGTGACCACCATCGGAAGCTGTTCGACCGCCCGCGAACCGCGGAGGGCGGCGGCAACCGCCTCTCGCCGGCCGGGCACCTCGCCCAGCTGCACCCCACGAGAAAGCCGCGGCGTCAGCAGGCGCCCGCGCCTGTCGAACGCCCAGGCGGAGAAGCCCTGGTCGTTGACCGACTCGATCTGGGCCGCCGCGCTGGCCGTTCGGTGGACGCCGATCCGGTCGGCGACGCGCGCCGTGCGCCCGATCGTGACGTTGGAGGCCTCCTCGCTCGCCGCCTGGTCGCTGGACCCGGTGACCAGGAGATACGAGAACCCGGCGGCGATCAAGGCCACGGCGGCAAAGCCGAGGGTCAGGTAAAGGCGAACCCCGAACGGGCGTCGGGATTTGGCGGCCGTACCTGGCTGGCCGATCGCAGCCATGACGGAAGTCTAAGCGTCCCTTAACAGAGCTTCGAGGCGAAACACGAGGGCCTCGAGCGCCAGTTCCTCACCGACGTTGACGCGCAGGCGCCCGCGGGTCTCCATCACGAGCTCGGCGCCCCGGCGCGCCCGGCGGGCGTCGAGACCACCGGCCGCTTGGGCCGAAGCAGCTCGGAGCTCATCGACGCGGTCGGAGCTCCAGGCCAGGCTCTCGGCCCCCTCGGCGACGGTCGCCAGATCCCGCAGCCAGGCGGCCATCAGGGCCAGCCCGAGATCGAGCGCCTCGGTCCGGGCGCGGCGCGAGGCCCGCCTGGTGGCCTCCTCCGCCTCCCGGGAGCGGCGTCGAGCCGCCCGCTTCTGGCCCTCGCCCGACCCGTCGGCCGGATCCTCCAAACGCGCTCGCGCCGCCTCGGCCGCCTCGTCGCTCGCCGCCTGGGCGGCGCCGAGCACGCGATGCCAGGGGGCGTCGGCAAGCTCGCCCGTGAGCGCCGCCGCCACGCACGCCTGAGCCGCGGCGCGGAGCTCCCGGCCCTGATCGCCGAGCAGAAAGGCCGCCCGGTCGGTGTCGCCACCGGCCAGCCGCGCCGCGGCGCGGCGCTCCTCGTCGCTCCCGCCGAGCCCGAGCTCCGAGAGCCGCAGCTCGACCGCCTCCTCGGTGAGCGGCGCGAAGCGGACCGGCTGGCAGCGCGAGCGGACCGTCTCCAGCAGCGCGGCGGGCTCAGAGGTGACCAGGACCAGGTGGGCGAACGGCGGCGGCTCCTCGAGGGTCTTGAGCAGCGCGTTCTGGCTCTCGTCCGCCATCGCCTCCGCCGCCTCGATCACGAAGGCGCGGCGCGTCCCCTCCAACGGCCGGTAGGCGGCAGCCAGGATCACCCGCTCGCGCACCTCGTCCACCAGATGCTGGGTGCCCTGCGGCGCCAGCCAGATCAGGTCCGGGTGCGGCGAGGGATCCGCCAGCGCCCTCCGGCGCGCGTCGTCGGGCTCGGGAGCGCCGTCGGCCAGGAGCTCGGCGACGAAGGCCCGAGCGGCGGCCCGCTTGCCCCCGCCCGGCGGGCCGGCGAGCAGGTAGGCGTGAGCCGGAGCCACGAGCGCCGCGGCGAGCGCCGCCCGCGCTCCGGGTTGGTGCTCGGTGGCTTCCCGAAGCGCCTGGGGGAGGTCAGTCGTCGCGAGCGCCAACCCGTCCCACGGCCTCCATCACCCGGGCGTGCACCTGCGCCACCTCACCGTCTGCGTCGACTACCACGATTCGCTCAGGGTGACGCGCGGCCAGGTCGTCATAGGCGGCCGCGACCAAACGCTGGAACTCGATCCCCTCTCCCTCGAAGCGATCGCTGCCGTCCGCGCTACCCCGCGCCAGGCGCTGCTGGCCGCGCGCCTCGGCGTCCTCGGGATCGATCCTCAGCAAGACGGTCAGGTCGGGCAGGCAGCCGGCGATCGCGATCTCGTTGAGGCGCTCCACGGGCTCCGTTCCGATGCCTCGGGCGGCGCCCTGGTAGGCGACGGTCGAGTCCACGAACCGATCGCAGACGACGTCACGCCCCGACTCGAGCGCCGGTCGCACGAGCCGTGCGCAAAGCTCCGCCCGCGCGGCGCAGAACAGAAGCAGTTCGGCGCGCGGATCGAGGTCCGTGCCGGGGTCCTTGAGCAGCGCGCGGATCCGCTCTCCCACATCCGTCCCTCCCGGCTCGCGAAGCAAGAGCGTCTCGGGCCCCAGGGCCTCGGTGAGCAGCGCGGCCTGCGTGGTCTTCCCCGAGCGGTCGATCCCCTCCAGGGTGACGAACACCGATTCCGGCTACTTCTTCGTGCGGGTGCCGGCGCGCTTGGTGCGAGCGGTCCCGGGCGAGGGGGGCTTGCGGCGGGCACGACGGCGGCCGTTGCCGCGGGGCCTCGAGCTGGGCGCCTCGGCCCCGGCCTCGGCCTCGGCGGAGGCCCCGTTGTCGGCGGCCTTCGCCTTCTCCCTCGCCTCGCGCGCGCGCTGGCGCTCCGCACGCTTCTGCCGCATCTCGACCATCGAGGGACAGTCGTCGTTCAGGCACAGCTTCCAGGGGCGGCCGCGGAAGCCCTTCACGGTGAGGCGCGGCATCTCGCCGCAAATCGAGCAGCTCTCCTCGAGTCGCCAGAGGTCATAGCCGCGGCCGGGGAGCGGGCCGGACACCTGGCAGGAATTGGGCGACTCGGGATTGTCGCGGTCCCAGCCCTCGCAGCCGTACATCCGCTTCCCGCCCTTCAGCTCGATGATCCGCAGGCGATTCGGCGAGCCGTCCTCGTGCTTTCGCCCCGCCTCCTCGCAGACCTTGCACGGGCCGAGGAACTTGTCCTCGTCCATGCCCGCCCAGATCTGCTTCGCGAGGTCCTCGCGGCGCTCCTGGAGGTCGGAGGTGGTGGAGTGGAGCATCTCGCGGCTGATCCGAAGCACCTCGTCCCTGGAGGTCTTGCCCGCGGCGATCTGGTCCATGTCCTGCTCGAGCTCGGCGGTCATCTCGGGGGTCGCCATCCGGGGCACGTATTCGTGGAACGCCTTGTACATGGCGATGCCGGTCTCGGAGGGCTCCGGGGGATTGCTGAACACGTAGCCGCGGTCGTAGAGCTTTTGGATGATGTCCGCGCGGGTGGCCTTGGTGCCCAGGCCCAGCTCCTCCATCATCTCGACCAGCTTGCCCTGGCTGATCCGCGACGGCGGCTGGGTCTCCTTGTCGACCAGCCACGGCTCGCCGTCGAGCGCCAGCTCCTGACCCTCTTCGAGCTTCGGGATCTCGTCGTCGCTCGAGCGTGCGTAGACGTAGATCCCAGCGTATCCGGGGTCCACCACGACCGACCCCCGGACGAAGTAGCTCTCCCGTCCGCCTTCGGCGGACGACCGGTCGCCTTCGGCTCCCTGGGCCTCGATGTCAGCGCGGGTGGACTCGGTGATCATCGGCGGGGAGAAGGTGGCAAGGAAGCGCCGGACGACGAGCTCGTACACGCGGCGCTTGGACCCGTCGAGCGCGTTCGGGAAGACCGCCTGCGTCGGGTAGATCGGCGGGTGGTCGGTGGTCTCCTTCTTGCCGCGGGTCGGGGTGAGGTCCGTGTCGAGCAGCGGCGTCGCGGCGTCGAAGTCCGGGATTCGCACCAGCGAGGAGACCAGCTCGCGGGTGTTCAGCGAGCGCGGATAGACCGTGTTGTCGGTACGCGGGTAAGAGATGAAGCCGTCCATGTAGAGGTCCTCGGCGATGCGCATTGCCGCCGACGGCGTGATCCCCAGGCGGCTCGACGCGTCGGTCGTGAACGCGGTGGTGTTGTAGGGCGTCGGCGGCCGGCGCGAGTTGCGCTTCGAGCTGACCCCCTTGACGACGCCCGGCGACTTGGTGCCGGCCAGCGCCGCCTCGGCCTCGGCCCTCTCCCAGAACCTGTCGGTGGCGTGATGCGCCTCGAACGCCCCGTCCGGGTGCTGGAAGCGCGCCAGGAGCTCCCAGTACGGCTTCGCGACGTGGGCGCGCCGCTCGAGCTCACGCTCGACGATCAGCGCCAGGGTCGGGCTCTGCACCCGGCCCACCGAGAGGAAGTTGGAGCCGAAGCGCCGCGTGGCGAGCGAGACGGCGCGGGTCAGCGTCGCGCCCCAGATCAGGTCGATGTCCTGGCGCGCCGCGCCCGCGTACGCGAGGTCATAGGCGAGGTCGTCGAGATCGCCGAAGGCGCGCTGGATCTCCTCCTTTGTGAGCGCCGAGTAGCGGGCCCGCTTGACCCGCGGCCGCGCCGCGATGCCACCCTCGGCGACCGCGGGATTCGCCTCGACGATCTGCTCGAGGGCCTCGAGGCCGATCAGCTCGCCCTCGCGGTCGTAGTCCGTCGCGATCACGATCTCGTCCGCGTCCTTCGCCACCTTGCGGATCGCGCGCACGACGTTCTTGTCGGTCGGCTCCTTGATCAGGTCGGCGTCGATCAGCTCGTGGAGGTCGGTCTGCTGCCAGTTCGAGTAGCCGTCGGGGAACGCCGGGTTCATGACGTGGCCCTTGAGGCCAATCGTCATCTGCTCGCCGCCGTCGCCGGACCAGGTGTAGAAGGGGACCTTGTAGACCGAGTCAGCCTTCGCCTGGCCGCCGCTCAGGATTTCGGCGATCTTCTTCGCTGAGTTGTTCTTCTCGGTGACGATCAGTCGCATCGATGCCTCCGCGACCGGCACTCGTGGGTTGCTTTTCGGGAGGGCGAGGCCGAGACGATGCCCCGCCGATCGGACGCGAGGGTAGCAGGGGTCCTCAGACCCCCCTTCGGCCTGCCTTCTCAGCCCGTAGGGCTGGGATCGGGGTGAATCTGGGGCTTGCGCCCGATGATCCGACCGCGGCGACGGGGGCCTTTACCCTGTGATCGATGCCCGCCCAGGCCTTTGCCGGCAAGGAATGCGTGTGCCAGCTCCGCAAGGGGATCTGCGACCAGTCGTGCGTGCGCGAGATGCTCGAGACCCCCCTCTACATCGCCTGCCTGCGGCTGTCGGGACGCCCCTGCCTGGTGGTCGGGGGCGGCGAGGTTGGGCTCGAGAAGGTCGACGGACTGCTGGCCTGCGACGGCGAGGTCACCCTGGTGGCTCCGGAGGCCGTTCCCGAGCTCGCCGACTACGCGCGCGAGAGATCGATCCGGTGGGAGCAGCGCGAGTTCCGCGACTCCGACCTGGACGGGAGGTTCCTGGCGATCGCCGCCGCCGGTGAGACGGAGGTCAACATCTCCGTCTACGAGGGGGCGGAGCGCCGGGCGATGCTGTGCAACGTCGTCGACGTGCCGCCGCTTTGCAACTTCATCCTGCCGGCGATCGCCCGCAGCGGCCCGCTGGCGATCGCGATCTCCACCGCCGGCGCCTCCCCGGCGCTCGCCAAGCGGCTGAAGCGCGAGATCGCGGAGGCGTACGGCGAGCCCTACGCGCGCCTCGCGGTGATCCTCAACCAGGCCCGGGGGTGGGCGAAGGCCACGCTTCCGACCTATCAGGACCGCAAGGAGTTCTTCGAGGGGATCGTCAACGGCGAGCCCGACCCGGTGGAGCTGGTCCGGGAGGGCCGCGAGCACGAGCTCATAGCCCTGATCGAGGCCGCCAAGGAAAGCCACGCGGCGGCCTCGCGGCCCGGCTGAGCAGCGGGCGTCTGCTCGTCAGCCGCTGGGCAGCGCGTAGATCGCCACGGCGGCGAAGTGGGCCGCGGCGGCTGCGATCACCAGGAGGTGGAAGATCTCGTGGTATCCGAAGACGGCGGGGTTCGGGTCCGGCCGCTGGCGCGCGTAGATCACCGCGCCCGCGGTGTATAAGACGCCTCCCACGGCGATCAGGGCGCCCGCGCCCAGCCCCGCGTTGCCGACGATCCCCGGGAAGCCGAGCGCGCCGATCCAGCCGACCGCCACGTAGACGAGCGCCGTTGCCCACTTCGGCGCCTCCACCCAGACGAGCTCCACGACGATCCCCGCCGCGGCCCCCGCCCAGACGGCGATCAGGAGGGCGTTCGCCAGCGTCCCCTGGAGGACCAGGACCGCGAACGGCGTCACGGTGCCGGCGATCAACAGGAAGATCATCGAGTGGTCGAGGCGCCGCATCCAGCGGCGGATCTCGGGGCGGCGCCAGTTGATCCGGTGATAGAGGGCGCTCACCCCGAGCAGCGCCGAAAGCGAGGCGGCGTAGATCGCGACCGCGGCCGTCGCCCGCGGGGTCGGCGCGGCGACCACGAGCAGCGCCCCCGCGATGAGGGAGACGAAGAAGGCCCACTCGTGCGAGACGCCGCGAAGGCGCGGCTTCTGGCGAGCGATGAACTCATCGGCGGCGGTCCTCGCGTCGGCGACGCGCTCCGAGGCCACCGCGGCGGCATCCGCCACCCGTTCGGAGGCCGCTGACGCGGCATCGGCCACCCGCTCCGAGGCCGCCGTGCGGGCGTCAGCCACCCGCTCCTTTGCGCGCTCGCGCCTGGTCATCGAGGGGCGAGCGTAGCGAATCCCGCAACGACCGCGGTTCACATCTCACACTACGCACGAACACGCTACATCTAGCGTCTACCGAGTGGCAGGAAAACCCCACCCCTAGTAGAATGTCTCAGATGGTGTGCCCCGCCTGCCAGTCGGCCACCCGAGTGCTGGAGAGCCGTCGCGCCCCGGACGGGAGCTCAGTTCGCCGGCGTCGCGAGTGCTCGGGGTGCGGCCATCGGTTCACCACCTTCGAGCGCCGCGAGCCCGAGCCGCTGCACGTGATCAAGCGCGACGGGGAACGCCAGCGCTTCGATCGAGCCAAGCTTCGCGCCGCGCTCCTGAACGCGGTTCACAAGCGGCCCGTGATCGCCTCCGACATCGAGGCGATCGTCGATCGGATCGAGACCGCGGTCGGGGACGGGCGCGGGGAGCTCTCCTCGGAGCGCATCGGGGAGCTCTGCCTCGAGGAGCTCCGCGAGCTCGACCGGGGCGCCTACATGCAGTTCGCCGGGACGCTGCCGTCCGTGCCGGATCCCGATGGACGCGAAGCCGCGCCGCTGGCGGCCGGTTCCATCCGGTCCAAGCGCGAGGATATGTAGTTCCCCCCAAACGCCCCTTCAAGGAGAGCACTTAATGAGCAAAATCGCTGCAAAGGACGTACACACCGGCCAGGCGGGACTGGCGGTGAAGCGCCGCTTCACGAGCCCCGGCGTCCATCCCTTCGACGAGGTCGAATGGGAGATCCGCGACGCCGTGATCGGCGATCCGGAGAACCCCGCCTTCGAGCAGCGCGAGGTCGAGTTCCCGAAGAGCTGGTCCCAGAACGCCACCAACATCGTCGCCCAGAAGTACTTCCGCGGCAAGGTCGGCTCGCCGGAGCGCGAGCGCTCGGTGAAGCAGATGATCTCCCGGGTCGCCGGGACGATCGCCGGCTGGGGGCGCAAGGGCGGCTACTTCGCGTCCGATGAGGACGCCGACGCCTTCGAGGCCGAGCTGACCCACATCCTGCTCCACCAGAAGGCCGCCTTCAACAGCCCGGTGTGGTTCAACGTGGGGTGGCGCGAGGAGGGCAAGCAGCAGTGCTCGGCCTGCTTCATCCTCTCGGTCGAGGACACGATGGAGTCGATCCTCGACTGGAACACCCAGGAGGGGATCATCTTCAAGGGCGGCTCCGGCTCCGGGATCAACCTCTCGAGGATCCGCGGCTCGATGGAGGCGCTCGCCAAGGGCGGCATCGCCTCCGGCCCGGTCAGCTTCATGCGCGGCGCCGACTCGTGGGCCGGAGCAATCAAGAGCGGCGGCGGCACCCGCAGGGCGGCGAAGATGGTGGTGCTCGACGTCGACCACCCGGACATCGAGGACTTCATCTGGTGCAAGGCGCGCGAGGAGGAGAAGGCCGCGGCGCTGAAGGCGGCCGGCTTCGACATGCGGCTGGATTCCGAGGCCTTCGCGTCCATCCAGTACCAGAACGCCAACAACTCGGTGCGCGTGAGCGACGAGTTCATGAAGGCGGTCAGCGAGGATCGCGACTGGGAGCTCACCGCGCGCGTGGACGGCCGCGCCCTCAAGACCGTGAGGGCGCGCGAGCTGATGCGCCAGATCGCCGACGCGGCCTGGCGCTGCGCCGATCCGGGCGTCCAGTACGACACCACGATCAACCGCTGGCACACCTGCCCCGAGTCGGGGCGGATCAACGCCTCGAACCCGTGCTCGGAGTACATGCACGTCGACGACTCGGCCTGCAACCTTGCCTCGTTGAACCTGATGACGTTCCGCCGCGAGGACGGCACCTTCGACACCGAGGCCTTCGAGCACGCGGTCGACGTCGTCTTCCTGGCCCAGGAGATCGTGGTCGGGCCGTCGAGCTACCCGACCGAGAAGATCGGCCGCAACGCCCGCGCCTTCCGCCAGATCGGGCTCGGGTACGCCAACCTCGGCGCCTACCTGATGGCCGATGGTCTGCCCTACGACTCCGACGAGGGGCGCAACGTGGCGGCGGCCATCACGGCCCTGATGACCGGGCGGGCGTATCGCAAGTCCGCGGAGGTCGCGGCCTCGATGGGCGCCTACGACGAGTACGCGAAGAACCGTGAGCCGCACAACCAGGTGATGCGCATGCACAGGGACGCTGCCTACGAGGTCGACGACTCGCTCGTCGAGTCCGAGCTCCTCTCAGCCGCGCGCCGGACCTGGGACGAAGCGGTCGAGCTCGGCGAACTGCACGGCTACCGCAACGCCCAGGCGACCGTGCTCGCCCCCACCGGCACGATCAGCTTCCTGATGGACTGCGACACGACCGGGATCGAGCCGGACTTCTCGCTGGTCAAGTTCAAGGAGCTGGTTGGCGGCGGCCAGATGACGATCGTCAACCGGACCGTGCCGATGGCGCTGCGGACGCTCGGCTACTCCGAGCCCCAGATCGAGCAGATCGAGGCCCACATCAACCAGAAGGGCACCATCATCGACGCCCCCGAGCTGAAGGCCGAGCACCTGCCGGTGTTCGACGTGGCCGTCGGCGAGCGGGCGATCTCGCACACCGGTCACATCGGGATGATGTCGGCGGTTCAGCCGTTCATCTCGGGCGCGATCTCGAAGACCGTCAACCTGCCTGAGTCGGCGACGGTGGAGAACATCGCCGACGCCTACGGGCAGGGCTGGGAGCTGGGCCTGAAGGCGCTGGCCATCTACCGGGACGGATCGAAGACCGCCCAGGCGCTCAGGACCGACGCCGGTGAGAAGGAGGGGACGGCAGCAGAGGCTGCGCCCGACCCAGACTCCGCACGGGAGCCGGTCCGCCGCCGGATGCCGCGCGAGCGTGAGTCGATCACCCACAAGTTCTCGATCGCCGGCCACGAGGGCTACATCACGGCCGGCAAGTACGAGGACGGCTCGGTGGGCGAGATCTTCCTCACCGACATCGGCAAGGAGGGCTCGACGCTGCGCGGGATGATGAACGCGTTCGCCACCGCGATCTCGATCGGCCTCCAGTACGGGGTGCCGCTCGAGGTCTTCGTGCGCAAGTTCAGCTACATGCGCTTCGACCCCGAGGGGATCACGAACAACCCGGAGATCCCGTTCGCCAAGTCGATGCCCGACTACCTGATGCGTTGGCTGGGGAGCCGCTTCATCGAGGACCCCGACGTGCTCGAGGATCTCGGCATCCTCACCGCGGAGATCCGCTCCCGCCGCGAGGCCCAGCAGACCCTGCTACTCGACGACGGCTCCGAGACGAAGGCAAAGAACGGCGCGCGCGAGGGGAACGGCAACGGCTCGAATGGCTCCCACGAGGGCACCAACCCCTCCTCCGAGCCCGTTCCGCCAACCGCGGCGCTGACCGACACCCCGCCGGTGATCCCGGCCCAGCTCCAAGGCCGCGAGCTCGGCCCCGCCTGCGAGCAGTGCGGCGGCATGATGCAGCGCACCGGCTCCTGCTACACCTGCTCGAGCTGCGGGAACAACACCGGCTGCGGGTAATCGACCGCGACAGCCGCGATCGGGCATGCTCTGGCGACCAACCAACCGACCGGCCAGGAGGTTTGGACCATGCCGATGCTCGAACTCACCTACCCGAAGGGCGCCATCACCCCCGAGGCCCGCGAGGAGCTGCTCGAGGAGCTGGCGACGAAGATGCTCGCGGCAGAGAAGGCGCCCGACACCGAGTTCTTCCGCTCGATCACCTGGGTGTACGCGAACGAGATCGAGCCCGAGATGCTGGCGGTCGGTGGCCGCCCCGGTGGCGAGCCCCGCTTCCGCGTCCAGGTCACCGTTCCCGAGGGCGCGCTCTCCGATCGGCGCAAGGGCATCCTCGTCGACTCGTTCAACCAGGCGGTCCTGCGCGCCGCCGGCCTCGACGAGAGTGAGGGCATCCGCGTCTGGACCGTGATTCGCGAGGTCCCGGACGGAAACTGGGGCGCCGCCGGCCAGCAGGTGCGCTACAAGCAGCTGGTCGAGGCGGCCGCCGCGGAGCGCGAGAAGGCGGGCGCACCCGCTTAGCCTGGTTTCCGGGCCTCGTAAAGCGTCTGGTTCGGTATCCGGCGAATCCTGACCCGCCGCGGCTTCTCGAATCCCGCCTGCGCGAGCCACGCGGCCAGCTCCTCCGGGCTGTAGGTGGCGGCAGCGGAGGTGAGGTAAAAGAACAGCCCGAGGAATGCCGAGGCGTCTGCCTGCGCGCCCTCCTTGGGCGTGAACAGGTCCAGCACGGCGAACGTCCCGCCGGGCTTGAGCGCTTCGTGGATCCGGCGGAACAGGGTCACGTTCTGCTCGGGGCTCAGGTGGTGGATCAGGTTGAAGCAGAGCGCGCCGTCATAGGAGCCGCCGAGGTCGACCTCGAACGCATCGCCCTCACGGTGCTCGACGCGGTCGGACATGCCGTGCTCGGCGACGATCTGCCGGCCGACGGCCGCGCTGCCGGGAAGGTCGACGATGGTGGCCTTGAGCCCGGGATGGCGGCGGCACAGCTCCGCCGAGAACCAGCCGTGGCCTCCCGCCACGTCGAGGAGCGCGGTCGGCTCGTCAGGGAGCCTCAGCGCCTTCGCCACCTCCGGCGCGGACAACCGGGCGAGCTCGAACTGGCCGCGAATGTAGGTCTGCCAGGCTGGGTCCTCGGGCGGCGTGTCGTGCAGCTCGAAGCTCTTGCCCGTCCGGACGACCTCCTCGAGCTGCGACCACCACTCCCAGTACTGGGCGCAGTCCTCGATGAAGCTGCCGACGTAAGTCTCGGACGCGGGATCAAGCCAGCGGCGCGCGCTCTTCGCCAGCTCGTAACGGCTCCCGTCGCGCTCCACGTGCCCGAGCGCATAGAGGGAGTCGAGCAGCAGGCGCGTGCCCGCGGGCGTCAGCTCCAGCTCGCGCGCGAGCTCGTCCGCGCCGGCCGGTCCCTTCGCCAGCCGCTCGAAGATCCCGAGCCGCACGCCGGCGATGATCGAGCGCGCCATCGGCATCCCGAACATCGCCTCGCCAACCGGCCGCGGGGCGAGGTTGAATCGCAGGGCGAGCCACTCGGTCGCGTTCTCCGGCCGCAGGTCGGGGCGCATGCGCGCGATGATCCCAGGCGAGGGCCAATCAGACCACGCGGTTGGGGGGCTCCTCGCCGTCAAGCACAGCGAGGACGTTCTCCGCCACCAGGCGAGCCATGCCCTCGCGCGCTCGCGTGGTGGCCGAGCCGATGTGGGGCAGGAGCACGCACCGCGGCGCCTCGAGCAGCTCCGTTGGCACGTCGGGCTCGTGCTCGTAGACGTCGAGGCCAGCGCCGCCGATCTCGCCGTCGCGCAGGGCGCGGGCCAGCGCCCTCGAGTCGACCAGCGGCCCGCGCGAGGTGTTGACGAGGATCGCCGTGGGCTTCATCTCCGCCAGCTCTCGCGCGCCCGACCAGCCCGGTCGTCTCGTCGCTCGCCGGCAGGTGGAGGCTGACCACGTCGGCGCGGCGGAAGATCTCCTCCACCGGCACCCGCCGGACGCCCAGCTCCCGCTCGGCGTCCTCCTTGGCGGTGCGGCTGGCGTAGAGGACTTCGCCGGCGAAGCCCGCAACCAGCTCCGCGTAGCGGCGCCCGATCCGTCCCATCCCGACCACGCCGAAGGTCGCCCCCGTCAGCTCGACGCCCAGGAGGCCCCAGGGATCCCAGCCGCGCCAGCGCCCGGCCCGCAGGTCTGCCTCCGCCTCGGTCATTCGGCGCGCCGCGGCCAGCGTTAGCGCCAGCGCCAGCTCGGCCGTGGCGTTGGTGAGCACGTCGGGCGTGTTGGTCACCGCCACGCCGCGACGCCTGCAGGCGTCGAGGTCGACGTTGTCGTATCCCACCGCGAAGTTGGCGACCACCCGAAGCCGCGGCCCCGCCGCCTCCAGCACCGCCTCGTCGATCCCCACCGTGGGGTCGCCGACGATCGCGTCGACGCCGCGCGCCAGCCCGAGCAGCTCCTCCCGCGTCACCTCGAGGCCGCCATCCCTGATCGCGCATCTCCCGGCGAGCAGCTCCATCCCAACCGGCGGGAGGCGGCGGGCGACGAGGACCGTTGGTGTCGAGCTCGAGGACGGCGTCAGGCCGTGGCCACGGTAGCCGAGCCAAGCTCACCGGTGGCCTACGATCGGCCGCGTCGCCGATGACCCCCGTCCGCTACCTACAGATCCTCGTCTTCGTCGTCGGGTCGGCCAGCCTCGGGGCCGAGATCGCCGCGGCGCGACTGATGGCGCCGTTCTTCGGCGCCTCCACGATCGTCTGGGCGAACACGATCGGAGTGGTACTCGTGGCGCTGTCGGTGGGCTACTGGTTCGGGGGCAGGGTCGGCGACCGCTACCCGCACCTCAGGGGCCTCTGCCTGCTGGTCATGGGCGCGGCAGTGCTGCTGGCCGTGGTGCCGTTCGTCGCCCGTCCCTTTCTCGACGTCTCGGTCGACGCGCTCGACTCCATCTCCGCGGGGGCGTTCGTGGGCTCGCTGATCGGCGTCCTCTTCCTCGTCGCCGTGCCGGTGATCCTGCTCGGCGCCTGCTCGCCCTACGCGCTTCGGCTGGCGGTCCCCGACGTGGAGCACTCGGGCCGCGTGGCCGGCCGGCTGTACGCGATCTCCACCGCCGGCTCGCTGCTCGGCACCATGCTCTCGGCGCTGGTCCTGATCCCCTTCGCCGGAACCCAGCGGACCTTCCTCGCCTTCGCCGCGGCGCTGGCGCTGGTCGCCGCCGTGGGGCTCGGCTGGCGGTTCCTGGCCCTGCCCGCAGCGCTGGCCGGGGCGCTCGCGCTCCCGGTCGGCACCGTCAAGGCAACCGCGGACGGCCGAGTCCTCCACGAGGAGGAGAGCGCCTTCCAGTACATCCGCGTAGTCGAGGAGCCGGATGGCGACCGGCTCCTGGAGCTGAACGAGGGGCAGGCCGTGCACTCGCTCTACCGTCCCGGGAGCTATCTCACCGACGACGTCTGGGACGGCTACCTGGTGCTGCCGTTCACGGCCCTCGATCGCCCCCCGCGACGGGTGGCGATACTCGGAAACGGCGCCGGCACGACCGCCCGCGCCTACGGCCACTTCTTCCCCCGCGCCCACGTGGACGGGGTGGAGATCGACCCGGAGCTGGAGGAGGTCGGCCGGCGCTACTTCGACCTGGGCAGCAACCCGAACCTGGCCGTCCACAACGAGGACGCGCGGCCGTGGCTTCGTCGCTCGTCTGGCGGCTACGACGTGATCATGGTCGACGCGTACCGCCAGCCCTACATCCCCTTCTACCTGGCAACGCGCGAGTTCTTCGAGCTCGTCCGCGACCGCCTGGCGCCCGGCGGGATCGTGATCGCGAACGCCGGCCACCCCGAGGACAACGACGACCTCGAGCAGGTGCTCGGGCGAACGATGTCCGAGGTATTCCCGAGCCTCCTGCGCGACCCGATCGAGGACACGAACACCCTGCTGGTGGCCAGCGAGGCGCCGGCGTCCGCTGCCCGCCTGCGCGCCGCCATCCCCCGATCTTCCACGGGGGCTCCGCGACCTGGCCCGGCTCGAGGCGGGCAGGCTTGGGCCGCGCCTTCCCGGCGGCAGCGTGTACACGGACGATCGCGCCCCGGTGGAGTGGCTGATCGACCGCTCGATCCTCGGCTACGCGGCGGACGAATGAGAGGCCGGCGCGCGATCCGGAGGAACTAGCGCTCGTCGATCAGCAACGTCTGGGCTGCGCGCCCGAGCGGCCCCCGGCCGTCGTACAGCGCCGTGTCCGCGAGCCCGGTGCCCCCCGGCTCGGGAATCGTGATCGAGTCGAGGCAGACCCACTCGCCCTCCAGCGGGCGATGGAGGTGAACCGTCAGGTCGACGTTGATGAACAGGTAGCGGCCCCAGTCGAGCGTGGCGCTGACGCCGTTGCCCGAGTCGGCCGCGACCAGGACCCGCTGGAGCGGCGAGGGCTCCTCGCCAACGACGAGCGGCTGGCGCATGCGCATCCAGACCAGAGCGGGGCCGGGAATCCCGAAGTCCCCCTGGACGAACCGGTACTCCATCGCGGTGTGGTAGCCGACGTCCTGGCCCGTGGGCGGAAAGGTGCCCGGCCGCGCTTCCTCTACCCCCGGTGGAGCGAAGCCGGGCCGAAGCGTCGACGGAGAAGTCCCGATCAGCCCCGGCCCATCGGCGCTGGACACACCGGCGGGAAGCTCGACCTGCGCCGAACGCAGCCGCCAGGCGGTGGCCCTGATCACCTCGCCCTCGGAGTCGGAGAGGCTCGCCTCCACCAGCTCCACGCTGCGGCCCGGGCGCACGACGCGTGCCTCGACCCGCAGCGGCGCGATGGGCACCGCGCGGAGGATCTCGAACGTGATCCTCCCCACGTGCCGCTGCCCTTCGCCCTCGAGCCGCTCGATCTCGCGGCCGATCAGAGCGGCGGGCGGCCCGGCGTGCTGGGAGTCGGGGTCCCAGGGCCCCCTCGTCAGCTCGGTCGGGGCGTAGGCATCCCCCTGTGGAACGAAGAATGCCTCCTCGGGCATCGGCCGGATCGTATGCGTAATGGCAAGCGCACCCCTGCGACTAAGCTCACAGGAGGCACGAATGGACCCAAATCGACAAGGAAGCCCAAATGGAGAAACTCAAGAAGACCGAGGCCGAGTGGCGAGACGAGCTGACGCCCGAGCAGTACGAGGTGCTGCGCAAGAAGGGCACTGAGCGCGCCTTCACCGGCACCTACTGGGACGAGAAGGCCGACGGCATGTACAGGTGCGCCGGCTGCGGCCAGGAGCTGTTCAGCTCGGACACGAAGTTCGACTCCGGCACCGGCTGGCCGAGCTTCTGGGACCCCGTCGCCGACGAGAAGGTGGAGACCCGCCCCGACAACAGCCTCTTCATGCGCCGCACCGAGGTCGTCTGCGCGCGCTGCGGCGGCCACCTCGGGCATGTCTTCGACGACGGCCCGAACCCGACCGGCCAGCGCTACTGCATCAACTCCTGCGCGCTGACCCTGGACGCCGGAGACGACGAGGACGAATAGCGGAGCGCGGCCCCAGGGCCGCGCTCACGCCCCTCCGCCGATCAAGGGCGGCGCTCCCGCCTCGCGCAGCGCGCCGGGCAGGGCGACCGACCCGTCGGCCCGCTGCCCGTTCTCGAGCAGCGCGATCAGGGTGCGGCCGACGGCGACCGCGGTGCCGTTCAGCGTGTGAGGGTGCAGGGGCGGGGCCTCGGGCTCTGGGCGGAAACGCACCCCGAGGCGCCGCGCCTGGTAGTCCGTCGTGTTCGAGCAGGAGGTCAGCTCGCGATAGCGCTCCTGGCTGGGAATCCAGGCCTCGCAGTCGAACTTGCGCGCCGCCGCGGCCCCGAGGTCGCCGGCGGCGATGTCCACCACCCGGTAGGGGATCTCGAGCGCCTGGAGGATTCGCTCCTGAATCGCCAGCAGGCGCTCGTGCTCGGCGCCCGATTCCTCCGGGCTGACGAACGAGAACATCTCGACCTTGTCGAACTGGTGGACGCGGAAGATCCCGCGCGTGTCCTTGCCGGCGGCTCCGGCCTCGCGCCGGAAGCAGGTGGAGAGCCCCGCGTAGCGGCGCGGCAGGCCGCCGGCGTCGAGGATCTGGTCCGCGTGGAGCGCCGCCAGCGAGACCTCCGAGGTCCCGACCAGGAACAGCTCGTCGCGGGGGACCTCGTAGATCATCTCGCGCTCGCCCGGAAAGAAGCCGGTGCCGTACAGCGGGCCCTCGCGAACCAGCACCGGCGGGACCACCGGAACGAACCCCTCGCCGCCGACCAGCTCGATCGCGAGGCGCACCAGGGCCAGCTCCACCAGCACCAGGTCGCCCAGCAGGTAGGCGAAGCGCGAGCCCGAGGCCTCGCTCGCCTTCTCCATCTCGATCCAGCCGTTGGCGATGCCCAGGTCGAGGTGGTCGCGGAGCTCGAACTCGAACTGGGGGCGCTCGCCGACCTCTCGCAGCACCACGGCATCGTCTTCCGCTGACCCTTCGGGAGCCCCCGGCTCCGGAAGGTTGGGAAGTTGGGACATGAGCTCGTCGCGCTTCGACTCGGCCTCGGCCAGCTCGGCCTCGAGCTCCTTCACCTCGGCGCTCACCTCGCGCATCTCGGCGATCAGGGGCTCGGCGTCCTCCCCCGAGCGCTTCGCCGCGGCGATCTGATCGGAGGCGCGGTTTTGCCGCGCCCGCCGTTCCTCGACCTCGGGCAGCAGCTCCCGGCGGCGCTCGTCGAGGCGCAGCAGCTCGTCGAGGGCCTCGGCGGCGCCCCGACGGGCCAGAGCGGCCCGCGCGGGCCCCGGATCCTCGCGGATCCTCCGAAGGTCGAGCATCAGTGGTGCACGCGGGCCCGGGGCGCTCGCCTACGGGGAGCCCGACCCGGTGCCCGGTCGCGGAGGCTCGCCGGCCTCGCGGCCGGCGTACTCCGAGACGAACCTCGCGACGCTGATCGCCTCCGCGCCGGTCACGATGTTCTGGGGCATGATCGCGCCCGAGAAGCCGCCGTTACGGATCGCGAACAGGACGTCGTCGAAGCTCTCGGCGCGCTCGTCGAGATTCGGGCCCTGCACGCGGAGCGCCCGGTTGGCGGTCCCTGCGTCCCCGCCGGTGTCAGCGTGTGACAGCCCGAGCAGCGCTCCGCGAACAGCACCGCGCCGCGATGGGCGGGATCGTCCTGCGACACGGAGATCCCCTCGGTCCCGCAGGCCGCGAGGGCCAGGGTCGCCGCGGCTGCCGCTGTGAACGCGAGGACGGGGCGCGTCATCCGCGTGGGCGCGGGGTCGGGGTCAAGCGGCCAGGCACGCGGGCGGCATCATACTTTCCGCTTCGTGACCGCGAGCCTCGCGCCCTGATGCCAACCCAGATCGAGCCGGCCACCCTGCGCGCCGCGATGTCGCGCTTTCCGACCGGGGTCACCGTGGTCACCGCGATGGGCCCCGCGGGGCCGGCGGGCGCGACCGCCAACGCCGTCGCCTCGCTTTCGCTCGAGCCCCCCCTGATGCTCGCCTGCCTCGACCTCGGCTCCCGCACCCTGGTCGCGGTGGAGCACGCCGGCCGGTTCGGCATCAACGTGCTGACGGGAGACCAAGCGGAGCTGGCGCGGCGCTTCAGCACCAAGGACCCGCACCCGGAGAAGTGGGACGGGGTCGCCTGGGAGGAGCGGGCCGGAACCCCCAGGATCGACGGAGCACTGATCTGGCTCGGCTGCGAGCTGCGCGACGTCCACGACGGCGGCGACCACTGATCGCTACGGGCCGAGTGCTCGACCTCGAGGAGTCCGATGGCGAGCCGCTGATCTTTCACCGCGGCGAGTACCGCCCGCTGGGCCGCGCTTAGGCCGAAGCCTGGCGGCTAGCCGGTCGTCGTCGCGGCCCGCAGCGCGAGCAGGAAGATGACCAGCGCCGACACCGCCATGATCCCGGTCTCCCGGCGGACGATTGCCAGAGCGATCAGCCGCTGGCGATCCTTCGGCAGCGACTCGAAGTCGAGGCCGGTGAGCTCGCGCTCGGCCGCTCCGGCGCGCGCCGCCTCGGCGAGCAGCGAGACCAGAAGGGGCAGCACCCCGTAGAGGACGTGCAGGCCGTTGCCCTCGCGTCCGGAGAGCAGCAGGAGCGCGCCCATGCCCACCTGGAGCACCACCGCCACCTGGGCGACGCGGAGCGCGTACCAGAAGCCGACCGACGGCCGGTGGCGAAGCCAGGCGATGCCGCCCCACCCCCCGGCGACGAGGTTGGCCGCGATGACCGCGATCCCGAGCGCCACGTGAACGGCGACCATCGCTCAGGCCGCCCCCGCATCGGAATCGGAAATCACCTGGTTG
The DNA here is from genome assembly GCA_963721735.1 of uncultured Actinomycetes bacterium. Classification (GTDB taxonomy): domain Bacteria; phylum Actinomycetota; class Thermoleophilia; order Solirubrobacterales; family 70-9; genus AC-56. The sequence goes on along the minus strand of CAVRKX010000014.1, from coordinate 55,498 downwards.
ATGCGGAAGATCACTATGTAGCAATGTGGCACAAAGTGGGTATATAACTCGCCTGCCGTGCTGCGCAGCTACCTCCCCGTGATCGTGTTCGCCGGCCTCGGTGTGATCGTGGGAGGGGCGCTCGCGATGGTCAACGGTTTGATCGGCCCCCGGCGGCCGAGCAAGGTGAAGAGCGAGCCCTACGAATGCGGCCTGCCGACGGAGGTCTCGCGGACCTTCCGCTTCGGGGTCAGCTTCTACATGATCGCGATGCTCTTCATCCTGTTCGACATCGAGGTCGTCTTCCTGTACCCGGTGGGGGCGATCCTCGCGGCGGCGAACTCGGTCTTCGTCCTGGTCGAGGTCGGGATCTTCGTCGTTCTGCTGCTGGTCGCCTTGGCGTACGTGTGGCGAAGGGGAGCGCTCGATTGGAAGTAAGGCGCGAGAAGCTGCGCTCTCTCTCTCCGCTGGAGGAGCCGCGAACGCCGGCCGATTTTCGCGCCCGCCAGCTTCGCGCCCGCGACCTTCTGCGGGGCGACCTGGAGGGCGCGGCGCTGGAGCGCCACGTCGCCGACTCGGTGTTGACGACCACGCTCGACAAGACGATGCGCTGGGGGCGCGCCAACTCGGTCTTTCCGGCCACCTTCGGGCTCGCCTGCTGCGCGATCGAGATGATGGCGATGGTCAGCCCGCGCTACGACGTGGCACGGTTCGGCGCCGAAAACCTGCGCGCCTCGCCCAGGCAGGCCGACCTGCTGATCCTCTCGGGCCGGGTTGCGATCAAGATGGCGCCGGTCATCCGCCGCCTCTACGACCAGATGCTGGAGCCGAAGTGGGTGATCGCGATGGGCGCGTGCTCGTCCTCGGGCGGCATGTTCGCGAACTACGCAGTGGTCCAGGGGGCGGACAAGTTCATGCCGGTCGACATCCACGTCCCAGGGTGCCCACCGCGCCCGGAGGCGCTCCTGTACGGGTTCAACAAGCTGCAGCGGATGATCCTCGGCAACCCTGATCCGGGCTGGCGGCGCCGCTACAACGCGATCGGCACCGAGGAGTGGGCCCGCCCCGCCACCGGATCGGCGTCAAAGGAGGAGGCCGAGGCGTACGCCGTGGCCCGGGAGCTCTCCACCGCCCGCCACGCCGAGCTGGCCGGGGAAAGCGGCTGATGCCGGACGCCCCCGGCCTCGAGCTGATCGCCCAGGACCTGAACCAGACGACGCCGGGCTCGGTGCTGGGCACCTACCACGAGCACGGGCAGGCCTGCCTGATCGTCGACCCGGAGCGAATCCTGGCTGTGCTGGGCTGGCTGCGCGATACGCCGGGGCAGGAGTACCGCTCGCTGGCCAGCCTCCACGGCGTCGACTACCTGCCCGCCGAACCGCGCTTCGGGGTCGTCTACGAGCTGCTGAACATGCCGCGCGTCGAGCGCCTGCGCGTCCGCGCGGCGCTGGCGAACGGAGGAGGCGACCAGCTCCCTGAAATCGATAGCTGCGTCTCGGTCTTTCCCTCGGCCGATTTCCAGGAGCGCGAGGTCTACGACTTCTTCGGCATCGTCTTCCGCGGCCATCCCGACCTGCGGCGCATCCTGATGCCCGAGGACTACGTCGGCTGGCCCCAGCGGCGCGACTTTCCGATCGGCGGCGAGCCGGTGATCTTCACCCACAACGAGCGCGACGTCCCCCGCTGGTTCGAATGAACGGCCTGGGCAGAGACGTCATCTCTCGCACCGACGCCCAGGTGATCGGCAGCTCTCCCGTGGAGCGCACCGCCGCCGGCCAGGCGCTCGCGCCCGAGCAGGAGCTGATGACGATCAACGTGGGGCCCCACCATCCCGCCACCCACGGGGTGCTGCGACTCCTGGTCAGCCTCGAGGGGGAGGTGGTCCGCGACCTGAAGCCGGTGGTGGGCTACGTCCACACCGGAATCGAGAAGAGCTGCGAGGACAAGTCCTACTGGAAGGTGATCCCCTTCGTGGAGCGGATGGACTACCTCTCCTACTTCTTCAACATGGAGGCGTTCGTCGGCTGCGTGGAGCGGCTGCTCGAGCTGGAGATCCCGCCGCGAGCCAAGTACCTGCGAGTGATCCACCTGGAGCTGAACCGGATCCACTCGCACCTCGTCTGGCTCGGCACGGGGGCGCTCGACCTCGGCGCGATGTCGATGTTCTTCTACTGCTTTCGCGACCGCGACCGGATCCTCGACCTGTTCGAGCTGTCGACCGGGCAGCGGATGCACACCCGCTACTTCCAGGTCGGAGGCGTCTTCGAGGACATCCCCGTCGGCTTCGAGCGCAAGGCGCGCGCCTTCTGCGCCGAGATGCCCTCGCGGATCGACCAGTACGAGGCGATCCTCAACCGCAACGAGATCTTCCTGCGGCGGACCAGGAACGTCGGGGTCGTTCCCCGACAGCGTCTGCTCGACCTGGGGGTCACGGGGCCGTTGCTGCGGGCGGCCGGCGAGCCGTGGGACCTGCGCAAGGTCGCTCCCACCCTCGCCTACGCGGACTTCGACTTTCAGATCCCGGTCGGCACCGTGGGCGACGGCCACGATCGCTACCGCGTGCGGGTGCAGGAGATGCGCGAGTCGGTGCGGATCATCGAGCAGGCACTCGACGGGCTCCCCGAGGGCCCGTGGATCGCCGACGACCGCAAGGTGGTGCTGCCGCCGCGCCACGAGCTCTCCACCTCGATGGAGGCGTTGATCCACCACTTCAAGCTGGTCACCGAGGGCTTTCGGGTGCCGCCGGGCGAGGCCTACAACCCGGTCGAGGGGCCGCGCGGGGAGCTGGGCTGCTTCGTGGTCGCCGATGGCTCGGCGAAGCCCGCCCGAGTCCACTTTCGCGACCCGTCGTTCGTGAACCTGCAGGCGCTTCGGGACATGTCCGTGGGCGGCTACGTCGCCGACATGATCCAGAACCTGGCGATGCTCGACCCGATCCTGGGAGGCATCGACCGATGACGGACTGAGACGGTCCCACCAACGGCTGTCCGCCGGTCGCGCCAGCGCGCCGGTCACGTCGACGAAGCCGAGGCGCGGGCGTTCCCGAGCTGCACGAGGTCGACGTCCCGGACGAGTTGCGGCTGGCGATCGAGGCGGCGATGTCCCGCTACCCGCAGATTCGCTCCGCCGCGCTCCCCGCGCTTTGGGCGGTGCAGCGCCAGTACGGATGGTGCAGCCCGGAGGGGATCCGCCAGGCGGCGGCGGTCATGGGGGTGACCCCGGGATACCTGGAATCGCTCGCGACCTTCTACGACCTCTTCCGCACGACCCCGGTGGGACGCCACCAGGTGCTCGTCTGCCACAACATCTCCTGCTGGATGCGGGGAGCCGACGACCTGCTCCAGGCCTTCTGCGAGGCCGCCGGCGCCGACGCTCACGAGGCCGACCACGGCGGCGCCAGCTCGCCGGATGGCGAGGTCTACGTTTCGGGCTTCGAGTGCCTGGGGGCCTGCGACCTGGCCCCGATGGCCTCGATCGACGAGCGCTACTACGGGCCTCTCGAGGCCGGCTGATGCGCAGACCGCGATCGAGCAGCTTCGCTCCGGCGCCGAGGTCCTGCCGGACAAGAACCTCGCCGAGCGGCCGGCGGCCGGCGGCCCGGAGCCCGGGACCGCACCGGAGACCGAGGATGCTCTTCAGGGGCGTCGACGAGCCCGGGCTGGCCTCGATCGACACCTACCGTCGCCTCGGCGGCTACAGCTCGCTGGAGCGCGCCTTTCGCGACCTGGAGCCCGAGGAGCTGCTCGGGGTGCTCGAGGAGTCCGGGCTTCGCGGCCGCGGCGGGGCCGGCTTCTCGATGGGGAAGAAGGCCTCGTTCCTGCCCCGCGGCGAGATGTCGAAGTACCTGTGCTGCAACGCCGACGAGTCCGAGCCGGGCGCGTTCAAGGACCGCGAGCTGATGCAGAAGAACCCGCATCAGCTGATCGAGGGGATCGCCATTGCGGCGCTCGCCGCCGGCGCGGGCTGGGGGTTCGTGTTCATCCGGGGGGAGTACGCGGCGGTGGCCGACATCCTCGAGCGAGCCGTCGCCGATGCCTACGAGGCCGGCTACCTGGGCGAGAACATCCTCGGCACCGGCTCCCGGGTGGAGGTGGTCGTCCACCGCGGCGCCGGGGCCTACATCTGCGGAGAGGAGACGGCGCTGCTCGACGCGCTCGAGGGCAAGCGGGGCAACCCGCGCCTGAAGCCGCCGTTCCCGGCGATCCAGGGCCTCTACGGAGGGCCGACCCTGATCAACAACGTCGAGACCCTGTCGAACGTGCCCCACATCGTCGCCAACGGCGCCGAGTGGTTCAAGGGGCTTGGCACCGAGCAGTCGCCAGGCACCAAGGTCGTCTCGGTCTCGGGCTGCGTCAAGCGGCCGGGCAACTACGAGGTGGAGCTCGGGATCCCCACCCGGGAGCTGATCTATGGGCTCGCCGGGGGTCCGCCCGACGGGCGGGAGGTCAAGGCGTGGTTCCCCGGCGGCTCCTCGGCGCCGGTCCTGACCGCGGCCGAGCTCGACCTCCCCTACAGCTTCGAGGCGATGGCCGACGCGGGCTCGATGCTCGGCTCGGGGTCGATCATCGTCGCCGACGACTCGATCTCGATCCCCGAGCTTGCCCTGCGAACGGCGCGCTTCTACCACCACGAGTCGTGCGGGAAATGCACCCCCTGCCGCGAGGGCACCAACTGGACGGTGAAGATGCTCGAGCGGGTGATCTCGGGCGAGGCGACCCCGATGGACCTCGACATCGTCGCCTCGGTGCAGGAGAACATCATCGGCCACTGCCTCTGCGTGCTCGGCGACTCGATGGCGATGCCGGTGGGGAGCATGGTGGCGAAGTTCCGCCCCGAGTTCGAAGAAACGATCGCCCGGGCTAGGGACGAAGTCCCGCATCCGGCTTCGCCGGATGACCGGTCGCCTACGGCTCCCTCCGCGGCATGAAGCTCGAGCGTCCCCAGATCGTCTTCATGGTCGACGGGATCGAGGTGCCGGCGGAGGAAGGGACGATGCTGGTCGACGCCGCCAAGCACGGCGACGTCGAGATCCCGGTGTTCTGCTACGAGCCGAAGCTCGGCCACCCGGTCGGCGCCTGCCGGATGTGCCTGGTGGAGATCGAGGGGATCCCGAAGCTTCAGACCGCCTGCTCGACGCCGGTCCGCGACGGGATGGTCGTCTACACCCGCACCGACCGGGTCAAGGCCGCCCAGGAAGCGGTGGTGGAGTTCCTGCTCGTCAACCACCCCCTCGACTGCCCCGTCTGCGACAAGGGCGGGGAGTGCCCGCTACAGGACATCGCGATGGGCTGGGGCCCGGGCCGAAGCCGCGTGATCGACCCCAAGCGCCACTTCCAGAAGCCGATCCCGCTCTCGCCGCTGATCAAGATCGATCGCGAGCGCTGCATCCTGTGCTACCGCTGCGTCCGCTTCAGCCAGGAGATCGCCGAGGACGAGCAGCTCCAGCTCCTGGACCGCGGCTCGTCGACCTTCGTGGGCACCTTCGACGACCGCCCCTACATCGCCCCCTTCCACGGCAACATCATCGAGCTTTGCCCGGTGGGGGCGCTGACCTCGGACGCGTACCGGTTCCGCGCCCGTCCCTGGGAAATCGAGGACGCCGGGTCGATCTGCACGCTCTGCCCGAGCCAGTGCAACGTGATCCTGACGGTGCGCGACGAGCAGATCGAGCGCGTCCTCGCCCGAGACAACCCCGAGGTCGACGACGGCTGGCTATGCGACAAGGGGCGGTTCGGCTACCAGATGGCGGAGTCCGGGCAGCGGATCGTCGAGCCCCTGATCCGCCAGGGCGGCGAGCTGCGCCCCGCAAGCTGGGAGCAGGCGCTCGAGGCGGCGGCGGTCGGCCTTCGCCAGGCCGGGGAACGCACGGCTGCGATCGTCGGCGGCTCCTCCTCGAACGAGGAGGGATACCTGGCTCAGCGGATCGTGCGCAGGGCCCTTGGCTCGCCGCATGTGGAATCCCGGCGCCGGTCGTCCATCGACCGCCGCCTTGCGATCGAATTGGCTCAGCCCGAGCTGAGCGCCGGCGTCTCCGACCTCGACGCGGCCGAGTCGATCCTGGTTCTCGGCACCGACCCGCTGCACTCGATGCCGATCCTCGACCTGCGGATCCGCAAGGTCGTGCGGCGGAACGGCACCCGGCTCGCCGTCGCCACCGACCGCCCGAGCGCCCTGGACGGCGGCGCCGAGGAGACCGCCCGGTACGCACCCGGCTTCGCACCCGGCTTCGCGGCGGCGCTGGCGGGCGCCGTTGACGCCGACGGCTACGAGCAGGCACCGGGTGGGCTGGGTGAAGACGCCGAGCGGATCGCGGGCGCGCTGAAGCCGGGCGCCACCGTGATCGTCTGGGGAGGAAGCGCCGGCCGCGCGCTGCTCGACGTCGCCGCCAAGCTGGACGCGAAGCTGCTGGAGGTGCCGGACGGCGCGAACGCTCGCGGCCTGCGCGAAGTTGGATGCTTGCCCGACGCCGGGCCGGGGCTATCGGAAGCCTCGGCTGGTCGCAACGCGACCGAGATTCGCGACGCCCTCGCGGCCGGCGACCTGGAGGCCGCGTTCCTGGTCAACGCCGACCCCCTTCGTGACTTCCCCGGAGGGCCTGCGTGGACCGAGGCGCTCACCAAGGCGAAGTTCGTCCTCGCGGTCTCGATGTTCGAGGACGCCTCGACCAGGCACGCCGACGTGGTCTTCCCGACCGAGTCCTACGCCGAGAAGGAGGGCACGGTCACCCATCCGGACGGCCGCCTCCAGCGCCTGCGGCCCGGAGTGCCTCATCCGGGCCAGGTACGGCCGACGTGGCAGGTCCTGGTCGAGCTCTCCGCCCTGCTCGGCGACGAGACCGGGATCGACTCAGCGCCCGAGGCCCTTGATGCGATCGCCTCCGAAGTCTCGTTCTACGCCGGCATCACCCACGAGGAGATCGGCGGACGGGGCGTCCGGTGGCAAGAGCGCGAGGCGGCATCCGGGCTTCCCAAACGGCACGTGGGAGGAGGTCGCCTCGGTCGCACGGCTGGTTGACGCCTCAGCCGGTGCGAAGGCGAGGCTTCCGGCGGAGTAATTCAGATCGGCACCTACCGCGACCTGTGGGCGTCCGCGGTGGCCGATCAGAGCCCAGCTCTGAGGTTTCTGGCTCCTGAGCAGACCCTGGACCTGGCGCCGGCTGACGCTGACCGCCTCGGGCTCGCGCAGGGCGACGAGGTCGACGTGCGGTCGAACGGGACGAGCCTGCGGGCGCGAGTCATGATCCGCGAGCGGGTGCGCCCGGGCAGCGCGTTCTTGATCGAGGGCACGACCGAGGCGAACGCGAACGCACTGAAACCGGGCGACCCGGTCGAGGTAACGAAGGCGGGGGGCGAAGCGTGACGCTGCCGGTTGCCGAAGTGGGCTTCGCCGAGGCGACCTGGATCCTGGTGGTGAAGTCGATCGTGATCTTCGCCGCCGTGTTTGCGATCGCGCCGGTCCTGACGGTGGTCGAGCGCAAGGTCCTGGGTCGCTTCCAGGCGCGCTACGGGCCCAACCGGGTCGGGCCGTTCGGCCTGCTCCAGCCGCTCGCCGACGCTGTGAAGCTGATCACCAAGGAGGGCTACAGGCCCGAGAACGCGGTTCCGATCCTGTGGTCGATCGCTCCCGCGATTGTCATCTTCACCGGCGTTGCGACCCTGGCGATCATCCCGTTCGGGAACGTCAAGGACGGGGTCGGCTTCTACGGCATCGACGTCTCGATCGGGATCCTCTACTTCTTCGCCTTCGGCTCGATCGCCTTCTACGGGCTGCTGCTGGGCGGCTGGGCCTCGGGCTCCAAGTACAGCTTCTTGGGCGCGATGCGCTCGGCGGCGCAGCTGATCTCGTACGAGATCTCGATGGGGCTGGCGCTCTTGGGGGCGATCATGATGGCGGGCTCCCTGTCGCTCGTCTCGATCGTGGAGGCGCAGGACGAGATCTGGTACGTGATCCCGCAGATCGTCGGCTTCTTGATCTTCATGGTCGCCGGATTCGCGGAGGCCGGCCGTGCGCCCTTTGACCTCCCCGAGGCCGACGCCGAGCTGGTGCAGGGGTACCAGACGGAGTACGGCGGGATGCGCTACGGCGCCTTCGCCCTGGCCGAGTACATCGAGATGTTCGTGGTCTCGGCGGTGGCGGTGACCTTCTTCCTCGGAGGCTGGCACGGCCCCGGCCCCGGCTGGCTCGACCCGGTCTGGGTGGTCGTGAAGATCCTCGCGCTGGTGTTCGTCTTCATGTGGGTTCGGGCGACCCTGCCGCGGATCCGCTACGACCAGCTGATGTCGCTGGGGTGGAAGGTGCTCTTGCCGCTGGCGACGCTGAACGTCCTGGTCACGGCCGTACTGGTGACGCTGACGTGAGCCAGGAGTTTCCGTACCTGCCCGACGACTCGGTGATCGCCGTCCAGCGGGGGCCGCAGCCCGGCGGGGCGAAGGGCGCCTACCGGGCCTTCGGCGAGACGCTGCGTGGCCTGAAGACCACCTTCGCCCGGATTCTCGAGGGCCCGGTGACGATCCAGTATCCGGAGGAGAAGACCCCCGTGTACCCGCGCTTCCGGGGCCGCCACAAGCTGCACCGCTTCGAGGACACCGGGCTCGAGAAGTGCGTCGGCTGCTCGCTCTGCGCCGCCGCCTGCCCGGCGGACTGCATCCGGGTGGTCGCCGCGGAGAACGACCCCGACGAGCGCGTCTCGGCCGGCGAGCGCTACGCCGAGATCTACGAGATCAACCTCGCTCGCTGCATCTTCTGCGGCTACTGCGAGGTCGCCTGCCCGTTCGACGCGATCACGATGGGGCACGAGTACGAGATCGCCGACTACAACCGCGAGGACCTGATCTTCACCAAGGAGATGCTGCTTGCGGAGCCGGTCGAACGGACCCCTCTGCGCCGGGAGGGCGAATGAGCGGGATACTGGGCACGCCGTGTCCGCGGAGAACGTCCAACTCATCCGCAAACTGGTCGAGGCACTCAACGATCGGGACCTCGACGCGCTGGTCGAGCACATGCAACCCGATGCCGAGCTGCACCCGCTGCGAGCCCAGCTCGAGGGAAAGGCCTACCGGGGACATGACGGGTGGCGGGAGATGCTCGCCGACTTCGACCAGGACTGGGAGTACGTGCGGATGGAGCCCGAGGAGTATCGGGATGCGGGCGACGAGGTCGTCGTGCTGGGCCGCCTCCAAGGCCGCGGGCGGGCAAGCGGCGTCGAGCTCGACGTGCCGATGGGATTTGTCTGGACCCTCCGCGACGGCAAGGTGGTGCGCGCGAAGTCATTCTCCGAGCAGGCCGACGCGCTGCGGGCCGCGGGCCTCGAGTAGCTCCCCCGCCGCCGCCGGAGCCGCCGCCTGATGGTGGCGGTCGCCTTCTTCGCTGGGGCGATCGGGGCCCTCGCTGGGGCGATCGGCGTGGTCGCGCTGCGGAATCCCTTCTACAGCGTGCTGGCGCTGGTCGTCCACCTGGTCGCCCTGGCCGGGCTGTTCCTGCTGCTCTACGCGCAGTTCGTCGCCGCCGCCCAGGTGGTCGTTTACGCGGGCGCGGTGATGGTCCTCTACGTGTTCGTTGCCGCCTACGTGGGCGCGGTCGAGGAGCCGATCTGGGAGCCGATCCCCGGCCAGCGATTCCTCGCCCCGCTGTTCGCCGCGGCGCTCTTCGTGGAGCTCTCCATCGCGATCCTGGGCACCGGGCTCTCGGCGCTCGACAGCGAGGGGCCCACGGTCCGGCTGGGCTTCGGCTCTCCGGAGGCCATCGGCAACCTGCTCCTGGAGCGCTTCCTGATCGTCTTCGAGGCGGCCTCGATGCTCCTGCTGGTCGCGGCGGTCGGCGCGGTGATGCTGGCTGGGCGGCGAGTGGTGACGCCCGCCGGGGCTGGGGACGAAGTCCCGCATGCGGCCCCTCCGGATGACCCGACGCCCTCGGCTCCCTTCACGGCCGAACCTGGCGCCCCCTACACGCCCAAGCCCGGTCAGGGAGCCGAAGACGAGCATGCCGCCGGAGGTGTTCACTAGTGGACATCACCTGGTATCTCGTCCTCTCGGCCCTGCTCTTTGCGATCGGCGCGGGCGGGGTGCTGATCCGCCGCAGCCCCCTGGTCATCCTCCTCTGCCTCGAGCTGATGCTGAACGCGGGAAACCTCGCCCTGGTCGCCTTCGCCCGCCAGCACGGCGACCAGGACGGTCAGGTGTTCGCGTTGATCGTCATGGTGGTCGCCGCCTGCGAGGTGGTGGTCGGGCTCGGCCTGATCGTGGCCATGTTCCGGCGCCGGCTGCCGCTGAACGTCGATGAGATGAGGGAACTGCGCGGGTGAGCGCGACCACGTACGCCTGGCTGGTGCTGGCGTTCCCGCTCGCCGGCTGCCTGGTGAACGCGTTCGGCTGGAGGGTGCTGCCCGGCCGGGCCGCGGGCTGGATCGGGACCGGCGCGATCGCGCTCGCCTTCGCGAACTCGGTCGCGGCGCTGGTGGTACTGCTCGACGAGCCCGCATCGGGGCGCGAGCTCACCTCGTCGCTGTGGACCTACGCCTCGGCGGCGGGCCTCGACATCAAGCTAGGGATCCTGGTCGACCCGCTGTCGGTGTTCATGATCCTGGTGGTCACCGGGGTCTCCATGCTGATCCACCTCTACTCGATCAGCTACCTCGAGTCCGATCGCGGCTACGCCCGCTACTTCAGCTACCTCAACTTCTTCGTCTTCTCGATGCTGCTGCTCGTCCTGGCGGGCAACTTCGTGCTCCTGATCGTCGGCTGGGCCTTCGTCGGCTTTGCCTCCTACGCGCTGATCAGCTTCTGGTACCGGCGGAACACGGCGACCACCGCGGGTATGAAGGCCTTCGTCATCAACGTGATCGGCGACGTGGGGCTGGTGCTCGCCGCCTTCTTCATCTTCCGCGAGCTCGGGACCTTCGACTACTTGTCGATCTTCGAGTCGGCGCCGGAGCAGTTCACGACCAACGAGGGCGTCGTGGTGGCGATCTGCCTCCTGATCCTGGTGGGGGCGTTCGCCAAGTCCGCCCAGCTGCCGCTCCACACCTGGCTCCCCGACGCGATGGAGGGCCCCACCCCGGTCTCCGCGCTGATCCACGCGGCCACCATGGTCACCGCGGGGGTCTACCTGATCGCCCGCATGCATCCCCTGTTCGTCGAGGCCCCCACCGCCGCCGACATCTCGGCCTTTCTCGGCCTGGCGACGCTGATCTTCGCGGCGACGGTGGCGCTCGCCGTCACCGACCTGAAGCGGATCATCGCCTACTCGACGATCAGCCAGATCGGATACATGGTGGTCGGCGTCTCGATCGGCGGCTACGTGGCGGGCCTCTTTCACCTCATGAGCCACGCGTTCTTCAAGGCGCTCTTGTTCATGGCGGCGGGCTCCGTGATCGGGGCGATGGCGGGCACGCAGAACATCGACCGGATGGGCGGCTTTCGCCGCGCCCTGCCGTTCACGTCGGCCCTCTTGATCGTGGGCGCGCTGGCGCTCGCGGCCTTCCCGGGAACCTCCGGCTTCTTCTCCAAGGACGAGATCCTCGCCTTCGCGTACGAGCGCGGCGGCATCTACTGGATCCTGGCGATCGGCGGCTACGTGGGCGCCTTCCTGACCGCCATCTACGCCTTCCGGATCGTCTTCCGGGTCGTCTACGGGGAGCCATGCCCCGAGGCGCGGGAGCTGGAGCAGGGGCACCTTGCCCACGCCGAGCCGCAGAACCCGATGACGGGGGAGAAGGAGGACACGGACGTCGGCTTTCCGGGCCCCGAGCACCAGATCGCCGAGCGGGCGCGGCCCATGGCGATCGCGATGGCGCTGCTCGGCGTGGCGGCGATCGTCGGCGGCCTGGTGCAGGTCCCGGGCGTCGACCACGTCCTCGACACGTTCCTGGAGCCGACCTTCGAGGACTCCCCTCTGTTCAGAGACATCCACGTGCCGACGGGGAGCGCCTGGGCAGGCCTCGCGGTGGGCGGCGTGCTGGGCCTGCTCGGGATCGCCGCCGCCTACTACCTGTACGTGGTCTCCCCGCAGACCCCGGAGCGGTTGCGGGCGAGGGCGCACGCGGTCTACGCCTTCCTGGTCAACAAGTGGTACTTCGACGAGCTCTACGACGCCGTCGTCTACCGGCCGCTGATCGCGACCGGTCGCTTCGCCAACGCGGTGCTGGAGCGGGTCGTCGTGCAGGGAATCGTCGCCGGCACGGTCGGCGCCGTCCGCGGGGTCGGCATGGTCGTGCGCGGCGCCCAGTCCGGGTTCGTGCGCGCCTACGCGCTCCTGCTGGTGGGCGGCTTCGCGGCCCTGGGCCTCTACTTCCTGCTGGTCAGCTCATGAGGGGGGCTCCCCGGTGATCCAGGTGATGCTGTGGCTGCCGCTGGCGGTCGGGCTGCTCTGCTTCGCGATGCCGCGGCGGGCCGTGGCGATCTCGGCGATCCTCGGCTCAGTGCTCGTGCTCGGGCTCGCGATCGCGCTGGTCGCCGATTTCCGCACCACCGAAGCCGGCCTCCAGCACGCGGTCTCCGAGAGCTGGATCCCGGATCTCGGCGTTCGCTACGAGCTCGGGGTCGACGGGATCAGCCTCTTCTTGATCCTGCTGACCGCCCTCCTGTGGGCGGCGGTGACGGTCTTCTCGACCTTCCGGATGCCCGATCGCCGCCGGATCTACTTCTTCATGCTGGGGCTCGGCGAGACCGCCACCCTGGGCGCCTTCCTGGCCCAGGACCTGTTGCTGTTCGTCCTCTTCTTCGACCTCATGCTGGTGCCGTTCTGGTTCCTGATCGGCGCCTTCGGGGGCGAGAACCGCATCGCGGCGACGACCAAGATGATCGTCTACACGCTGGTCGGCTCGCTCTTGATGCTGGTCGCCGCGATCGCCACCGCCGTCCTCGCCTCCGATCAGGTCGGGGAGCTGAGCTTCTCGCTCGCCGAGCTGCGCGCCCACACGCTGTCGAGCGCAAGCCAGGAGTGGATCTTCCTGTTCTTCGCGGCCGCCTTCCTGATCAAGATGCCGGCGGTCGTCGTCCACGGCTGGCTGCCGGACGCCTACCGGGCCGCGCCCCTGCCGGTGCTGGCCCTGCTCGCCGGGGTGCTTTCGAAGGTCGGCGCCTACGGCTTCCTGCGGGTCGGCCTGCCGCTCTACCCGGAGGCCACGATCGAGTACCAGGAGCTGATCCTGCTGATCGGCGTCGCCAGCATCCTGTACGGCTCGGTGATGGCGTTCACGCAGACCAACGTGCGCCTGATCGCCGGCTATTCCTCGATCGCACAGCTCGGTTTCATCACGATCGGGATCTTCTCCCTGCGACCCGACGGCGCCGACGGCGCCGTGCTCCAGATGGTCAACCACGGGCTCGTGGTGGCCCCGATCTTCCTCATCGTCGCCCTGCTCTGGGAGCGCTCGGGGAGCGAGGACCTCACCCGGCTGGGTGGCCTGGCGATGCGGGCGCCGGTGCTCGCGGCCCTGTTCCTGATCGTCACCCTGGCGACCCTGGCTATGCCGGGGTCTGCCAACTTCATCGGCGAGTTCTACATCCTGATCGGGGTCTTCCAGGCCAAGATCGTCTACGCCTTCGTGGCCATCGTGGGGGTCGCCCTCGCCGCCTTCTACGCGATCCGCCTCTTCCAGCGCACCATGCACGGGCGGCCCACCGAGAACGTGGACTCGCGCGAGATCGGGCTCCGCGACGCCGCGGTGCTTGTCCCGCTCGTCGCCTGCATCATCGCCCTGTCGCTGTACCCGGGGCTGATCCTGAGCCGCGGCGAGGCCGCCGTGGAGGACAAGGTCGCCGCCGTGACCTCCAGCTCGGAGCCGGCGGCGGGCGACGCCCCGCGGGAGCACGAGCTGGGCTGGACCGGCTACGCGCGGCTACGCGCGGGAGGGGATGAGTGAGCTTCACCGCGCCCGAGGTCGACTACGCCGGGCTCTCGCCCGTGATCGCGCTGACCGCCGGGATCTGCGTGGTGTTGCTCGCGGGCCTGGTGGGGGAGCGGCGCCAGCGCCACTTGGTCTCGGCCCTCTCGCTGGCCACGCTCGCCGCCGCCGCCGGCCTGTGCATCTGGCAGTGGGGGGAGCGCGAGGACCTGGTTGCCGGCGCCCTGCGTCTTGACGAGCTCGGACTGGCCGGCGCCCTGATCGCGATCCTCGCCGCCGCCGTCGTGGTGCCGCTGTCGTGGCGAGAGCCGGCCGCCGAGCGCCCGGGCGAGGAGCCCCGCCACGGGGATTTCCAGGCGCTCTTGCTCTCCTCGGTCCTCGGCATGGTCCTGCTGGCACAGGCGCAGAACCTGGTCTCGTTCTTCGTCGCCATCGAGCTGCTCTCCGTGCCCCTCTACGTGCTCTGCGGCTCCGCCCTCCAGCGCCGCGACTCGCTGGAGTCGGGCCTGAAGTACCTGATCGTCGGCTCGCTCGGCTCGGCGACCCTGCTCTATGGCCTTGCCTTCATCTACGGCGGCTCCGGCTCCACCGACTTCACGGGCATCCGCGAGGGGATCGGCTCGGGGCTCGCCGACGACCCGCTGGTCTTGATCGGGATCGCCTTGGCCGCGACCGGGCTCGCATTCAAGATCTCGATCGCCCCCTTCCATCAATGGACGCCGGACGTCTACCAGGGCGCGCCCACGCCCGTGACGGCGTTCATGGCCGTGGCCACCAAGGTGGCCGCGTTCTGTGTCTTCGTCCGCTTCTTCGAGGTCGCGCTGGGCCCCGCCATCGGACAACTGGCAGCCGGCGCTGGCGGTGCTCGCCGTGGTCTCGATCGCGGTCGGGAACATCGGCGCCCTCGGCCAGGACTCGCTGAAGCGGCTGCTCGGCTACTCGGGGATCGCCCAGGCCGGCTACATGCTGGTCGGCCTGGTCGCCGCCTCCGAGCTGGGGGTGAACGCGCTGATCTTCTACCTCGCTGCGTATGCGCTCATGAACCTGGCCGCTTTCGGTGTGATCGTCGTCCGCGAGCGCGAGACCGATCTCGGCGACGACATCGCCGCGGTTCAGGGGCTGGGGCGCGACCGCCCCGAACTGGCCTGGCCGCTGACGATCTCGATGCTGGCGCTGGCGGGCCTGCCGGCAACGGTCGGGTTCATGGGCAAGCTCTACCTGATAGAGGCGGCCGTGGACGCCGACTACACGTGGCTCGGGGTGGCGATCGCCATCGGGACCATGATCTCGCTCGCCTACTACCTGCGGGTGGTCGCGGCCGTCTGGATGCGGCCCTCGCCGGAGCCGCTGGGCTCCGAGCCCGGCGACGGGATGCCGGCGATGGCGGGCGGCTCACCGCAGGCCGACCCGTCGGAGATCGCTCCGGGCGCGCCGCCCTCCCCGGCGGCGGCCACTCCGCCGCCGGGGACGCGCTGCCTCGCGATCCTGGTCCCCGCCGGGGCGCTCGCCGCGGCGACGGTCTTCTTCGGCGTCTTCCCCTCCCCGCTCGTGGATTGGGCCTCGAACGCGGGCCAAGGCCTGGCGGCCTTCATCCCCTGACCCGCCGCCACGAATACCGTCCCATTCCTCAGTGCTGGCGCTGCCGCCCTTGCTCCATCGCCTACTCCCGAAGGCCGAGGTCGGCAAACGTGCGCTCGCGGTTCCAGTAGGTGACGAGCCTCGTCACCTTGCCGCCGCGAACATGAAACAGGTTCGCCCCCTTCATCTGTATCTCCCCGACCTCCAGCCCGCTCGTCTTGCCGCGCCCGCGGAAGCGCATAAGCACGAGCACCCGCTCGTCGTCGAGCGCGCGGTACTCGTCGGCCTCGCAGCGCAAGTCCTCAAAGGCGCTCAAGGCTTCGCGCCACGCCTCGGCCATCGCCGCCACCCCAGTCCAGCTGCCGGGTTCGGGGCCGTCGGCGGCCACGAACTCGATCTCGGGGTCCGCCCACTCGGCGGAGCTGAAGTCGCCGCGCTCCCACGCCGCGAAAATCGAGCGCACGATCTCCACGTTCTCCTGCGCCATCGGCTACTCCGAAAGCCCGGCGGCTTCGAGGGCCTCGGAGTGGTCCCAAAAGAACTCCTGGTAGAAGATCCTTCGGTTGCGCACCGTGCACACGGTTGTGACCTCCCAGTTCGCCTCGGGCCCATAGCCCGCGCCACGCCAGATCAGCCTCACCATGACTCGTTCACCCGCGTCGAGGGGATCCCGCGATCAACTCCACGGCGTCGGTGTCAAAAGTCTCGCGCTGCCGCTCCCACTGACGCATGACCGCGTCCCGCCCGACGAACGGTCCGGGTTCCGGCCAACCCTTGAGTGGTCGCACGATGACCTCTGGGTCGTAGAGCTCACGAACAGCGTCCATGTCGCCTGCATTCCACGCCTCAAGGATTTTGCGCACCACCTCCACGTTCTCTTGCGACATCGCGTTGCTCAGTACCTCCCTATGGCCAGAGAAGCCAGCGCCACGGCTTCCACGGATCAGGTGGGGGGCTGCTCGCCGAACATCTCCGGCAGGCGGCCGGCCAGGGCGAAGTCGCCCTCGATCGCCAGGGCCCCCTCGAGCAGCAGCTTGGGCGCAAACGCCTCGCGCGCCGCCAGCCGCACGAAGTCGGGGACGCTGGCGCGAAAGGTGACGGCGGGCTCGGCGGCGCTACCCTGGCGCGCCGCCGCCCGCCCCTCGCCGATCTGGATCGTCCAACTCCGTTGGCCATCGCGACCGCTCAACTCGTAGGTGATCTCGCCCTCGAAGCCGCGCGCGCGCTCCGGGACGAAGGCCCGCTCCATCCCCTTGAAGATCACCGCCAACCCCGGCCCACGGTCGAAGAAGCGGTGGAGTTGCTCGTCGCTGCGGCCGCGAACCAGCCTGGCGAAGGCCGTCTCCGTGGCCTTGGCCGCCAGCTCGCGCGCGGACAGGCGCTCGGGGATGCCATCTCGGCCCGGCCCGCGGGTGGTCCCCCCCGCATGGGCGGGCGCGGGCTCGCGGTCGGGGCTGACCACGTAGTCGGGATCCGCCACGCGGGGCCCTGCTCGGCGCTCGAGCGCTCGCTCCACCGCGCCGGCCAGTCGCTCCTCCTTGGCGCGCTCGCGCTCCGGGGCCCGCTCCGCGAACCGGGGTATGACCTCGGCTGCGAGCAGCTCCAGGCTCTCGCAGATGTGCTCGTGGCGGTTCGTGCCCGCCTGCGAGACGAAGATCACCTGGTCCACGCCGGCGGCTTCATAGCGCTCGATCAGGTCCCCGACCTGGTCCGGGGTGCCGATCGCCCCGCGCAGGCTCCCCAAGCCCTCCTGCAGGAGCCGGACGCCGAGCGGCGCGTCGTCGGGGGTGACGATCTCCCGAGCGAAGCCGACCTCCGCCCGGCGGTCCTGGAACTCCTGCCACACGTTGGAGCGCCCCGGCCGGTGCTCGCCGAAGGCGTAGTAGTAGGCAAGGGAAAAGCCGAAGAAGTGAGCGCCGTCGATGCCGCGCTCGATCGCCGTCGCCTCGTCGCGGTGGCACATCATCGGCAGCACCACCGCCACGTTGGGGTTGACGGCGAAGCCCGCCGGCATGCAGCTGTCGGACGCGATCAGCTCGTAGTAGGAGTCCACCCACTCCTTCGCCGCCTCGGGCTCGACGAAGGCGAACGACAGGGCCCCAAGCCCCCGTTGCGCAGCCATCAGGATCGTGTCCCGCCGGCTGCAGGCCACCCACAGGGGTGGGTGGGGCCGCTGCTTGGGCTTCGGAACGACGTTTCGCGGCGGCATCGAGACCCAGCGCCCCTCGTAGCCCGCGAACGGCTCCTCGACGAACATGCGGGTGATCGCGTCAAGGGACTCCTCCCACTGGGCCCTCTTTTGCTCCCGATCGACGCCGAACCCTCCCAGCTCGATCTGCGAGCTGCCCTCGCCGGTCCCGAAGTCGACCCGGCCGTCGGAGACCAGGTCGAGCGTCGCCACCCGCTCGGCCACCCGCGCCGGGTGGTTGACGGCCGGCGGGGCCTGGACGATCCCGTGTCCCAGGCGGATGCGGCTGGTGCGCTGGCTGGCGGCGGCGAGGAAGACCTCGGGCGCGCTCGAGTGCGAATACTCCTCCAGGAAGTGGTGCTCGACCTCCCAGACGTAGTCGATTCCCAGCCGGTCGGCCAGCTCCACCTGCTCGAGGGCGTTGGCCAGCAGCGTGGCCTCGTCGGGCTGGCCGGGGGCGCGGGGGAGCTGGTGCTCGTAGAAGAGGCCGAACCTCACGCGGCGCGAGCATAGTCCGATGGCGGCGATCGTGTCGGCAATCATCCTGGCGACGGCCGCGGGAGCCTGGGCGGAGCTTCGCTACGGTGGACGCGCCGCCATCGCCGCGCGGCGGGCGCTCATCTTCGCCCTCTACGTGGTGCTGCCGCCGGTCACCTTCTTCAACCTCGCCGGGGTCCAGTTCGACGCCGACATCGGGCTGGGAATCGGGCTCGCGTACCTGGCCCTGGCGCTCGCCGCGCTGATCGCCTGGTTCGTGGCCTCGCGGTTGTTGGGCCTGGGACGCCCCGCGGTCGGCTCGGTGATCTGCTGCACGCTGGTCGCCAACACGGGCTATCTGGGCTATCCGATGGTGGCTGCCCTGCTGGGCTTCGACCGGCTGTCGGAGGCCGTGATCTACGACGTCCTGGTCTCCGGGCCGGCCCTGCTCGTGGGGGCGTTCTCCGTCGGCGCCGCGTTCGGCGAGCGCGCGGGCGAGACCCCGCGGGAGCGAGTGGTGGCGTTCTTCGTGCGCAACCCGCCGCTCTACGCCGCGGCGCTGGCGCTGATCGCGCCCGACGCGCTGGCGCCGGATGTGCTGGTGGACGCGTCGCGGATCGCCATCGTTGCCCTGCTCCCGGTCGGCTTCTTCGCGGTCGGCGCGGCGCTGGCCGAGGAGGCCGAGGAGGGCACGAGCCCGGTTCCGCCGCCCCTGGACGCCGCGGTGGCGGCGGCGGTGGCGCTGAGGCTGGTGGTCGCGCCCGCGCTGCTCCTCTTGATCGCCCTGCCGTTGATCGACCTACCGGGCCCCTACCTGCTGCTCGCCGCGATGCCCTGCGGCATCAACACGATGATCGTCACCCACGCCTACGGCCTCGACCTGCGGATCGCCGCGGGCACGGTGGCCTGGTCCACCGCGATCGCGATCGTGGTTGCCGTGGGCTCGCTGGCGTTCTGAATAACTTGCGGGCGCCTGCGGCGCCCTTACACGCCTGTTTCGGAGCTAAAGCTCCTCATCTTCTGAGTAACTTGCGGGCGCCTGCGGCGCCCTTACACGCCTGTTCGGAGCTAAAGCTCCTCCATATCTTGAGCCGTCGTGGGGCCCGCCGCGGCGCTGACTAGGATCGACCTCGTGCGCTACCCGGTCGAGTCGTTCACCCCGGAGGAGGAGGCGATCCTGCGCCCTCACTTCACCAACCTCGACCGCCCGGCCTTCTGCCTGGTAAACCTGCCCGAGACGGTGAAGGGGGCGATGTTCGCCCGCTACTCGCGCTACGCGGGCACGGTGCGGCGGCTGTTCCTCGACGAGTTCGCCGCCGAGGTGCCCGAGGGCCATCGTCCCTTCGACGGCGTCGAGGGCGAGCGAGCGGCGGGCCTCTACGAGCGGGTGTTCATCGGCTACGGAGACGACTCGATCGGCCAGGTTGGAGGCGCCCACCTGGCCTGCGAGTGGGTCTCGAACATCCTCACCAAGGTCCTGCAGCGCGGGCGGCTGGCCGCCTACCTGGAGCAGTCGACGCGCTACATCCCCTACGACCAGCCGATGGAGGAGGGCGGCGGCTACCGCTACTACCGCGACGACGAGCTGGGCGAGCCTTTCGAGGCCGCCATGGACGAGCTGTTTCGGATCTACTCCCGCGGCCTCGAGTCGGTTCAGTCATGGGCGGCGGAGCGCTGGCCGCGGGCCGACGAGCCGGAGGGCGCGTGGCAGCGCTCGATCCGCGCCAAGTCGCTCGACCTCATGCGGGGCGTGCTTCCGGCCTCGACCCTCAGCCACGTCGGCATCTTCGCGTCCGGCCAGGCCTACGAGCAGCTCCTCCTTCGTCTGATGGCCTCGCCGCTGCCGGAGGCGCGCGAGTTCGGCGACATGGTCCTCACCGAGCTCGCCAAGGTGATACCGAGCTTCGTCGGGCGCATCGAGCGGCCCGATCGCGGCGGCGAGTGGATCGCCTACCTGCGCGAGCGCCGGCTGGCCACCGAGCGCGCGGTGGCGCGCCTGGGGCTGGACCGCCGCGCCGAGAGCGACGCGCCATCGGTCGAGTTGGTCGGGGTCGAGGGCGGCGAGGAGGACCTGCTCGCGGCCTCGCTGTTCGAATCGGCGGGCGCCTCGGAGACCCAGATCCGCGACAGGATCGATGCCCTCGACCCGCTGGAGCGCGCCGAGCTGATCGGCGAGCTGGCCGGTGAGCGGCGAAACCGGCGTCACCGCCCCGGCCGCGGCTGGGAGGCGGTGCGCTACCGGTTCGAGATCGTCTCCGACTACGGCGGCTTCCGCGACCTCCAGCGCCACCGAATGCTGACCTGCCAGTGGCAGCGCCTGGGGCCGGACCTGGGCGCCGGAGTCCCGGAGGAGGTGCGCGACGCCGGCGCCGGGCCGGAATACGAGCGGGCGCTCGAGGTCTCGCGGCGCGAGTTCGAGCGCCTGGAGGACCGGGGCCTTGGCGAGGCCGCCCCGTACGCGCTCTGCCTCGGCTACCGGATCCGATACGTGCTCGACCTCAACGCGCGCGAGGCCATGCACCTGATCGAGCTTCGCTCCGGCCGCGAGGGACACCCGACCTACCGCGCCGTCGCCCAGGCCATGTACGAGCGGATCGCGGCCGTCCACCCGGCGATCGCTCGAGCCATGAGTCACGTGGACTCCTCCCGCGAGCCGCGCCTGGAGCGCATCCTGGGCGAGATCCGCACGCACCGCAAGCGCCTGGCTGCGACTCGCGGGTGAATTTGCCGGCTCGCCGGTGAACCTGATCAGGCTCGCAGCCGTATGCTCACACGAGTGGTGTCGCCGCAGGATTCACCGACGCCCGCCGGCGTAGACGGGCTCGCAAGGGGGAGCGCCCAAGCAAGGGGGAGCACGCTCCTGATCGGCGTGGGCGTGTTGATGGTCTGCTTGGCCATCCCCGCGACGCTGGTCGGCGCGCAGGCTCCCGCGCCGGTGGACGACCCGGTCGTGGTCCCTCAGGAGCCCGTGGAGACGCCGGCCCCACCCCAGCCGCCTGAGGCGCCGCCGCCCAGCACCGACCCGCCCGAGCCGGCACCCCCGCCCGATCCCCCCGAGCCGGACGAGCCGCCGCCGGCCCCCGTGCCCGTCGAGGACTCAGGGACGACGATCAGCCAAGCCGGCTCCGCCTCGGTGGCGATCCTGGACGGCAACCAGGCGAGCGACTTCGTCTTCTCGCCCAGCTCCCTCAGCGTCCTCACCGGCGACACCGTCACCTGGACCAACAACGGGACCGCGCCCGAGGGACACGACGTCACGGGCGACGGCCTGGCGTCGGGGATCCTCCAGGAGGGCCAGAGCTACTCGAACACCTTCACGAGCGCCGGCACCTTCAACTACATCTGCTCCCTTCATCCGTTCATGACGGGGTCCGTCACCGTGGCGGCGACCGGCGGTGGCGGTGGCGGGAGCGACGACCCCGCCACGCAGGACCCGAGCGCGTCCACCGCCCCGGGCTCGGAGTCGGCCGCGGTGACCTCGCCGGGCGCCGCCGGAAGCGCGTCGCAGCTCCCTTCCAGCGGCATGCCGGTATGGCCGCTGCTCGCCACCGGCGTGGGGTTCTTGCTGGGCGGCGCGCTGCTGCGCCGCCGCGCCCTGAACGGCTCAGCTAGCTAGCCGCCAGCGGCTCCGCGGCTTCGACGGCCACGCCGATCAGCGCCCGCATGAACGCAGGCAGGTCGGGCGGGCGGCGCGAGGAGATCAGGTTGCCGTCCACCACGACCTCCGAGTCCTCCCACTCGGCCCCCGCGTTGCTCAGGTCGTCGGCGATGGCGGGCACCGAGGTCACGCGGCGGCCCTCGACGATCCCGGCCGAGATCGGCACCCAGCCGGCGTGGCAGATGAAGGCGATGGGCTTGTTCTGCTCGTGCAGGCCGCGAACCAGCGCCTTGACGCCCTCGTCGGTGCGCAGCTTGTCGGGGCCGAAGCCGCCGGCGATCACCAGCAGGTCCAGGTCGTCGGGCACCAGGTCGGCCGCCGCTTGATCGGTGACCAGCTCGATCCCCTTCTTGCCACGCACGGCCTCCCCGCCGTCGATCCCGATCCAGCCCACGGTCGCCCCCGCCTCCTGAAGGCGGTAATAGGGATAGATCGCCTCGGCGTCCTCGAACAGGGGGCCGATCATCACCGCGGCCCTCTGGCCGGCGAGCTGCTCGTGGTCGTGGTGCGTCATCCTCCGAAATCCTACGGCGAATGCCCGCCTAGCGGCGGCGCTTGCGCTTGCGCTTGGGGGCGCCGGGCTGCCCCCTCGGCGCATCTACGGGCTCGCCGCGCGGGCGGCACCTCGGTCGCCTCCCCGTCGATCGCCTCCCCGTTCCCCCCGGTCGCGGAGCCTTGCTCCTCCCCCGGCCTCAGCCATGGGATCGCCTGGCCCGCCTCCCAGGCGGGTGGGCGCCCGCCGGGCGTTCGGCCGACGAAGAGCAGGCCCAGCCCCCCGATCCAGAGCGCCAGCAGCAGGGTCCCGGGGGGACCCAGAAGGATGATCGAAACACCCAGCGCCATCCCCAGGGTCCCGAAGAATCGGGTCAAGAGGCCAGCCCGGACCGCCTGGAGCGGCGTGTAGATCATTGCCACGATCAGGCCCAGCAGGGCGGGAAAGTTCAGGCTGCCTCCGATCTGGCCCGCCGTCGAGTCTTCACTGATCCGTTCGGCGAGCGCGTCGCCCGGATCTCCGTCGGCGTCCTCCTCGTGCTCGACGCCGGCGTCGTCGAGCCGGTCGATCAGCACCTGCTCCTGCTCGGGGCGGTAGCTGCTGGCTTGAAAGCCGCCATCCTTCAGTTCGATGTCCAGTTCGTCCGAATTCGTGTAGAGGGTCACCTTCTCGATCGAGCTCTTCTCCTTGCTGAGGTAATCGGCAAGGCCCTTGGAGGGCACGTCTTCGACAAGCGGCTCCTGCTCGACGAAGTCGGAGGAGATCTCCGTCACCGCCACCCAGTTGGCGATCGCCTGGCCGGCCATCAGGACGGGGCCGATGAAGACGAAGCCGACCATCGCGGCCCGCACCCGGGGATTTCGGGCCTGCGCGGCCCGAAACAGGTAGAGCAACGGGGGGATGAACAAGGGGAACCCGAGGGCTGCGAGGATCGAGAACGCCGCGATCGCGCCGCCGTGCGAGTCGAAGGCCTCGAATTGCGCGGCGGTTGTGTCCTCCCTGGGAACCTGGAGCTGCGCCAGGAACGAGGCAACCAACAACACCGCGGCGGCCACGGCCATGACCGCCGTCGGGCTTGCCCAGCGGCGCTCGCGCTCGATGATCCGCTCGCGGCCCAAAGTCGGCGTATGTTACGGCCCGTGCCCGAGTTCGCCGTCACCGCGATCGGCCGCGACCGCCCCGGGATCGTCGCCGCCATCAGCGGGGCCCTGCTCGACCTGAACGGGAACATCGAGGACTCGCAGATGTCGATCCTCCGCGGCCACTTCGCGGTGATGCTGATCGTCACGCTGCCCGATGCTGCTCACCCGGACGATCTCGAGGGCCGCCTCCAGCGCGTTCGCCAGGAGCTCGAGCTGGAGGCGATCGCCGTGAATCGGGTCGACGACCTCGGCGCGGCGGCCACTCGCCCCTCGCACGTGATCACGGTCTACGGCGCCGACCACCCCGGCATCGTCCACGCCGTGAGCGTGGCGCTCGCCGAGCGCGGGGTGAACATCACCGGCCTCGAGACCCGGCTCGCCGGCGCCTCGGACGCCCCGCTCTACGTGATGATCATCGAGGTGGCGATGCCGGAGGGCTCCGAGCTCGACCTGGAGGCGGCGCTGAGCCAGGTCGCCGACCAGGCCGAGGTCGAGGTGAGCCTGCGCCCGCTGGCTCAAGACGCGCTCTAGCGCCGGTGGCGGCTCGTGAAGTCCTCGTCTACCCGCACCCGATGCTGAAGCAGGTTGCGGCGCCCGCGCAGGCCGGCGACGCCAAGGCCATCGGACGCGACCTGCTCGACACGATGCGATCGCTCGAACGCTGCGTCGGTCTGGCCGCCCCGCAGATCGGGGAGCTCGCACGGGTGGTCGCGGTCGACGTGCGGGGACACCCGAAGGCCGACACGGACAACGGGTTGCTGCTGCTGGTCAACCCGCGGGTCGTCGAGGCGCAGGGCTCCGAGGTCGCCCGTGAGGGCTGCCTCTCGATTCCCGACCTGACCGCCAACGTGCGCCGTGCGACCTCGATCGTGGTCGAGCACGCCGAGGGCGCGGTCCACTGCCTGGGCTTCGAGGCGCGCTGCGTGCAGCACGAGCTCGACCACCTAGACGGGATTCTGTTCCTCGACCGGGTCGAGTCGCTGGTGGACGACGTCTTCCGTCGCCGGGTCTACGCGGACAAGCCCGACACCCAGTCGAGCTAGTCGACCGGCTCGGGGCGGCGGCGCTCCTCGCCTCGGGGGACGGGGCCGAGCTCGAAGGCCTCCGCCGACGCACGGATTGGGTAGTAGTCGCTATTGCCGCGGGCGAGCGTTCGAGATACGCGGTCCCCGACGTTGAGCACCAAGTCGAGCGCCGGCGCGGCAAGGCCGATCAGCGCCTCGATCCGAGCGTGCCAGATGCGCTGCTGCGGCGTCTCGTGCACGCGTGGGCCCCTATCCCCGCTCGTGGAAGAAGAAGCCTGGGAGGGCCCCCTCGATCACTTCCTGGGTCATCCGCTGCGCGATCTCGAGGTTGCCGGTCCGGACCGCGATGTCGTCGAGGGTCACGATCCCGGCCAGCTCATCGCCGTCCACGATCGGCAGGCGCCGGATCCTGTGCTGCACCATCAATGCCGCGGCCTCCTCGAGATCCATGTCCGGCTCGCCGGTCACCAGCGGCCGGGACGCATGCTCGTGGACGGGCTCCGAACCGGGGCGGTCCTCGGCCAGCGCCCGGATCGCCAGGTCGCGATCGGTGATCATCGCCGCCGGCTCACCCTCGGGGTCGCAGAGCACCACGGAGCCGACGTGGTGGTCCCGCATCAGCTGAGCGACCTTGAGCACATCCGCGTTCAGCCCGGCGGTGACCACGCCGCTGGTCATGATCTGGCGAAGCTGCATCGGCCCCTTACCGTAACGCGCTCGGCGTGCTGGACGCCGCGAACTGGGATCGCAAGCCGAGAATCGTCCCTCAATAGGATGCCCGTAGGTGGCCGAAACACCCCAGCAAACAGGGCCAATCGCCGTCTACGGAGCCACCGGGTACACCGGCCGGCTGGTGGCGGCGGAGCTTCGGCGGCGCGGCGCGGAGATGGTGCTGGCCGGACGCAACCGGGCGAAGCTGGAGATACTCGCCGAGGACCTCGGCGGCCAGATCGCGCTCCGGGACGCCTCGCTGGACGACCCCACGGCGCTCAGGGAGCTGCTCGAGCCCTGCGCCGCGGTGATCGCCTGCGCGGGGCCCTTCCTACAGCATGGTGAACCAATCCTGGCGGCCGCGATCGAGGCCCGGGCCCACTACCTCGACACCACCGGCGAGCAGCCGTTCATGCGCAAGGTGTTCGAGGCCTACGGCCGGAAGGCCGGGAGGGCGGGGGTGGCGCTCGTCACAGCGATGGGCTTCGATTACGCCCCAGGGGACATGATCGCGTCGCTGACCGCCGAGGGGATGAAGCCCCTCGACGAGATCGTGCTCGCCTACGCCGTACAGGGCTTCGGCGTCACCCGCGGCACGGCGCTGTCGGCCCTGGGGATGATGGCCGGAGGCGACGCGGAATGGCGTGACGGCGAGCTGGCGTCCGCACCGCGAGGCGTCGGCGGAGGTAGCTGGGACTTTCCGGACCCGATCGGCCGCCAGCGGATGCTGCGGTATCCGGCCGGCGAGCACATCACCGTGCCGCGACACGTCCGGACGGGGCGGGTGCGAACCTTGCTCACCGCCTCGACGATCGTTCCCCTGCCGCTCGTCCCCCGGGTCGCCCCGCTCGCCATGGCGCCCCTCCAACTCGCCGTGCGAACGCCGCTCCGGCGGGCGCTGGCGGCGGCCATCCACCGCCTGCCGGACGGCCCAAGCGAGGAGAGCCGCCGCGGCTCCAGCTTCACGATCGTCTGCGAGGCTCGCCGGAACTCCAGCCGGCGGCGGGGAACGGTGACGGGCGGTGACGTGTATGGGCTCACCGCCCGGACGACCGTCGAGGGAGCGCTCCGCTTCGCCGTGCCCGGTTTCGATCGCAAGGGCGCCCTGGCCCCTTCGGAGGCGTTCGACCCGCACGACTTCCTGGGCGGGCTCCGTGAGTTCGGCATCGAGCACGAGGTCGAGTGAGCACCTGCCCGGCGTGCGGCGAGCCGCTGTTCGGGTGGCTGCTGATGGACTCCGGCGAGCGCGGCCGTTCGAGCGACTCGATCGTGCTCGAGCGCTGCGAGCGCTGCCAGCTGGGGCTTGCCGCCGAGCCGGCCGCGGCAAGCCCAGCCGCCGAGTTGCTCGGCTCCGCGCGTCAGATCTCAAACGGAAGGCTCGAGCTGCGCTTGGCGAACCGCGCCAGCATCCAGGCCGCGCTTGGCGGCAGGCACTGGGCAGCACTGGAGCCGCAGCGGCGCCTCTACCCCACCCCGAAGTCGCTTCCGGCGCTGGCCGCGGCCGCCGGGGTCGAGATCGAGGAGCTCGGCTACCCCCGCCGAGGCCAGGGACAGGCCTGGATGTGGCAGACGATCCTCAACGCGTTCACCTTCAACGAGAACTTTGCTCGCCGCGTCCGCGCCGGCTCCCTGCGCCCCAGCGGCGCCGTGGGCCGGCTCAAGTTCGGGATCGACGCAGTAGTTACGGCGCTGCTGGCCATCCCGGTGGCGATCGTCTCCGCGCCGCTTGAGCTGTTCGCGGCGCTCACCGGCCGAGGCGGCGAGCTGGTGGCCGTCGTCCGGCGTACCGAGGGCTAGAGCGCCTGCCTCCTCCAGAGCCGCTTGGCGAGCGGCAGCACCAGCATGCGTGGAGTGTGCTGGCCGGTGACGGCGGTGGCCCGGTTGATGAAACCGGGGACGATGGCGCGCTTCCCGTTCTCGGCCGCGTCAACCGCAGCCTTCGCCACGGCCTCGGACGACATCCAGAAGACGCCGGGGAGCTGTTCCTCCGCCTGCTCAATGCCGGCAACCTGCGCGAACTCGGTCCTCACCGGGCCGGGACAGACTGCCGTTAGGGTCACCCCAGTCCCCTTCAGCTCCTCGTGCACCGCCTCGCTGAGGCTGAGCACGAAGGCCTTCGTCGCCGCGTACGTGGCGGTGCCCGGAATCGGCTGGAAGGCGGCGGTCGAGGCGATGTTGATCACCGCGCCTCGACCGCGCGTGATCATCGCCGGCAGGTAGCGCGCCTGGAAGTCGAGCAGCGTCTCGCAGTTGAGTCGAAGCATCGCGATGAGCCGCTCCCGGTCAAGGTCGAACACCGTTTCCGCAGTCCCGAAGCCGGCGTTGTTGACCAGGATCTCGACCTCGAGCCCGAGGCCCTGGATCTGCGCGACCAGCCGCTCGCGGGCGGCCTCGTCGCCGAGGTCGGCGGCGATCGCCTCGGCGCGCACCCCGTGGCTCCCGCTCAACTCGCCGGCCAGCGCGCGAAGGCGCTCCTCACGCCTCGCCACCAGGGTGACGCCGTGCCCGCGCGATGCCAGCTCGCGCGCGATGGCTTCGCCGATCCCGGCGGAGGCGCCCGTGACCAGCGCGGTTGCCGACTCGGAGGGCTCCGGAAGCGCCACAGGCGCAGGCTATATGAGTCTCCGAGCCCCGACTACTAACATCGTCGGTGTGGAAGGAAGCGAAGGCTTCAACATCTTCGGGGACCCCGACGAGCTCCGCGAACGCCTCGGCGAGCTTGCCGAGCAGATGCAGGGCGCGCAGCGCGTGGCCTGGGCCGACAACGCGATCAAGCTCGCGGTCGACATGACGGTGGCGGCGATCAACCGCCTCGATCTGACGGGCGGCAGCGACGAGCAGGCGGTCCAGGTCCGGGACGCGATCCGGATCGTCTTTCCGGAGGCAGTCACGCTCGTGCGCGAGGCGCGCGAGGGTCTCTCCTAGGCGGTCTCGGCTTCGTCACCTGACGCGCGCCCCGTGCGCGAGATGGGTGCCTAGCTTGGCCGTGTGCGCTCGCGCCCCCAACACGGTGCCGCGTCGGTCGAGCACGTCGGACTCGTCTTCCTGGTCGCTCTGCTTCTGCTGGCGGCGATCTCGGCTGTCGCGGCGGGACCGCCGGACGAGCGCGGCCGCGAGCTCGGCTCGGCGCTCGCCCGCAAGCTCCGCTGCGCTCCGCGCCTGCCGGGGCCCTGCTGGCGCGATCCGCTGACCGAGGCGTACGGGAGGCCCGTCGCGGGGACGGTGCGCGCGCTGGCGCCCCAGCCCGGTACGGTCACCGGGCCATCGGGGCTTGCGCTGCTGCCAGTCGACTTCCGCTACTGCCGCCGTGAGAGCTGCGCCGTGTCCGGCGAACGTCCTGGGCTGACGAGCTCGAACCGCCGCGTCAGCGCCTTCACATCGGTGGTCGACCGGCGCCGGGCCGGCGGCCAGGTCGAGATCACTTACTGGCTCTACAGGCCGGGATCGCCTGGACGCCGCGCGACGCGTCACGCCAGCGTCGGCGGACGTCGCCGACCATGCCTCCACGCCCGCTGCTCGAGACTGCCAATCCCCGCCTGGTCCCGCTCGAGACGCTCCCCGGCCGCAACCACTACGAGTTCCCGCGCTCTGAGGAGCCACCCTGGCGCTGGCAGGTGGAGAGCGTCTATCCGGGCTGATGCCGTCTCGTGTCCACGCGCCGCAAGCGGGATACTGCCAACGCAATGTCTGACGAGAAGATGATCGCTGCCCTTCGGCGATTCCTCGACGCGTTCAATCGCCGCGACTTCGAGGCCGTGGTTCAGCTGGTCCGACCCGACATTGAGTTCGTCCGCACAGGCGGCATGTCGTCGGTTAAAGGCGTCGCCGCGCTGCGCGAATGGCTGGAGCCGGACGCCTTCGAGGAACAACGCTTTGAGCCGCTCGATTTCAGGGTCAATGGCGACGAGGTCCTCGTACGCGCACACGCGACGGGCCGAGGCGCTGGTAGCGGGATCGAGATCGATTTGGTCACCTTCGGCGTCTTTACGCTCAACGATCACGGCCTTGTGAAGAAGGCTCAGCTCTTCCTCCCCCATGAGGAAGCCGAAGCCCTCGAAGCCGCCGGGCTGCGGGAATAGGCGACCACTCTCCCGCCTCGCGGCCAGCAATCCCGCCGAGCAAGGGTGCAGCGCAAGCCCTAACGGGAACCCGCCGGGCGGGGCGTTCCCATGTCCGGTTGCAGGAGCCCGTGTTTACCAAATGGCTCTTTTACCCCGAGTCGGCTGGACGCACCTGACCCGGCGCGCCGGCTCAGCGGAGGTCGCCGACCATGCCTCAACGCCCCTGCTGGAGACGGCCAACCCCCGCCTGGTCCCGCTCGAGACGCTCCCCGGCCGCAACCACTACGAGTTCCCGCGCTCTGAGGAGCCGCCCTGGCGCTGGCAGGTGGAGAGCGTCTATCCGGGGTGATGCTGTCTCGCGTCCCGCCGCCTGCTAGCGGGATACTGCCAACTGGGTGGCGCAGAACGTCGAGATCGTGGTCGGCCAGTTCGAGGCCGTGAACGCACGCGACTTCACGGCGGCAATGGAGGCCTATGCCGAGGACGTGGCGTTGATTGCCCACGGCCCTCTGGGCGAGATGGTGGGTTTCGCCGCCACCGGCAAGAAGGCCGTGGGTGACTGGTTCGGAGACTGGTTCCGGCAATTCGCGCCGGACTACCGCTTCCAGATCGAGGACGCGCGCGAGTCGGGAGACCGGGTGTTCCTGGTGGCGACCCACCGGGGACGCGGGCGGGCGAGCGGCGCACCGGTCGAGGGAGAGACGTCCTACGTGTACACGGTGCGCGAAGGCAAGGTCTGTCGCGTGGAGCTGTTCGCCGATCGCGGCAAGGCGCTCGAGGCCGCCGGGTTCAGCTAGCACCCCTCGCGCTACCAGTGAGCGTCGTGGTGCTCCATGACGCCAAGGCCGCGCTCCAGCGCCAGCCCGCTCGGTAGCGTGCCCGAGAAGCTGCCGAATGGCTGCAGGTACGTGTAGCGGAGGACCAGGAAGTTCTGCTCGCTTCGCCGCTCGGACTCACCCTTGAACTCGAGCCGGGCTCCGTCGTCGAAGGCGATCGCGTCCAAGCCCTCGAATTCGACCGGACCGGGCTCGAAGGGCTCGCCGTCCACCCAAACCGCCCGCTCTGAGCGCTCCGGCGGGTCGTTGATGCCGCTGACCAGGTTCCAGCCGACCGAGCGCCCGTCGCCGGTCCGGCCGACGCCGGCGGACCAGCTCCAGACCGTGTGGCGCGGGTGGTAACCGGCCGACTCGTCCTCCATCCCGCGCGCCTCGACCTGCCAGCGGCGCTCGCCAATCCGGATGTCGCACTTCACCGGGATGTCGGCCCGCTTCCGGGTCCACATGTAATCGCCCTCCCCGCTGGGGCACACCGACTCGACCCACCGGCCCGCGCCCGGGCGCAGGAACGCCCGCACCTCGCCCTTGCTTGAGCGCGATTCGATTCGCACCAGCGAGCCTTCGTCGGGGGCGTAGTTGACGAGTCCCCCTTCGCCGTTCGTCGCCTCCGTCCAAACCTCGCCGCGGGCTCCGGGGAACCGCAGGTGCGTGCGCTCCCACATCTCGCGGCCCTCACGATCCCAGATCGCCCAGAACGTCTGTCCCAGCTTCCCGACCTGGACCCGCGCGGCGCAGAGCAGCAGCTCGTCGCAGTACACGCCCAGGTACCGCCAGCGCTTTCGCCACCTGCCGCGCCGGCGCAACGGCATGGCGTCGGGGGGCAGCGGCAAGTCGGGGCGGCCCGAGCCGGGGCCTCGCCACGGGAGATCCGGGCTAGCGACGAAGTCGCGGTTCATGCGCTTACGGCCTGCCGCCCCGTCGCACGCCCAAACCCGCC
The DNA here is from genome assembly GCA_963721735.1 of uncultured Actinomycetes bacterium. GTDB lineage: Bacteria > Actinomycetota > Thermoleophilia > Solirubrobacterales > 70-9 > AC-56. The sequence continues at coordinate 24,570 of CAVRKX010000014.1, read as the reverse complement.
CACGGAGCGAAGGCGAGGATGTCGGCGGAGTCATTCGATCTTTGCGATCACGTCGCCCGCGGCCACCGAGGCGCCCTCCGTGACCCCGAGCTCGCTGACCTTCCCGGCGCGGTGGGCGGTGATCTCATTCTCCATCTTCATTGCCTCGACCACACAGATCAGCGCGCCGTCCTCGACTTGGTCGCCGTTCTTCACCGGGACCTTCAGCACGGTGCCCTGAATCGGCGAGACGAGCGTCGCGGTGGCGCCGGCCGCGGCAGCGCCGCTGGCGGCATGTTCGCGGCGCGGCGGGCGGCGCAGCCCCGTTGCGGGGCCCGGGTTCGCGTTCGCGCCCGCGGCGCCGATCACCTTCACGCTATGGAGGCGTCCGTCCACCTCGACCTGGTAGGTGCGCTCCTCGGCCCCATCGGGCTCGGCGCCCTGGTCGGGCCCCGGCGTGGTGGGGCCGGAAGCCGGGGAGCTCTCGGGCGACGGCTCGAGCGACTTCAACCACTTGCGGTCACCCAGCAGGTCGCGGCAGGTCTCGGCGTCTCGCCACTGCTCGGTGGCCAGGATCGCCCTGTGGAACGGGACCAGGGTCACGAGCCCCCCGATCTCGTACTCGCCCAACGCCCGCCGCATCCGGGCCGTCGCCCGCTCGCGATCGGTGTCCCAGGCGATCAGCTTGGCGATCAACGGGTCGTACAGCGGCGTCACCTCCGAGCCGGCTGAGACGCCCGAGTCAACCCGCACGCCGGGGCCCCCCGGCTCGCGGTAGGAGGTGATCCTGCCGGGCGCGGGGGCAAAGTTCTTGTGCGCGGCCTCGGCGTTGATCCGGCACTCGATCGCGTGCCCGCGAAGCTCCACGTCCCCCTGCCTCACCGAGAGCTTCTCGCCGGCCGCGATCAAGACCTGCTCTCGAACGATGTCGATGCCGGTGACCATCTCGGTGACGCAGTGCTCGACCTGCACGCGAGTGTTCATCTCGAGGAAGAAGTAGTCCTCCCCGGTCTGGAGCCCCTCGACCGTGCCCGCCGAGCGGTAATCGACCGCCGCCGCCGCATCGGTGGCGATCTTGCCGATCCGCTCTCTCATCCCGGCGTCGACGTGCGGCGCCGGCGCCTCCTCGACCAGCTTCTGGTGGCGGCGCTGGAGCGAGCAATCGCGCTCGCCGAGGTGGACCACGTTGCCGTGCGAGTCGGCGAGCACCTGGACCTCGACGTGGCGCGGGTCATCCAGGTATCGCTCCAGGTAGACGGTGGGGTCGGAGAAGAACTTCTCGCCCTCGCGTGAGGCACCCTCGAACGCGTCCTCGAGCTCCTTCGCGGAGGTGGCGACCCGAAAGCCCTTGCCGCCGCCCCCGCCGGCGGCCTTGCAGGCCACGGGGTAGCCGATCTTCTTCGCCTCCCGCTTGGCGTCGGCGAGGCTCTCGACCGGCGAGGTCGTGCCGGGGACGATCGGGACGCCGGCCTTGGCCATCAGCTCGCGGGCGCGGGTCTTCGATCCCATCGCCTCGATCGCACTCGCCGGCGGCCCGATGAACGTCACCCCGGCCTTCTCGCAAGCCGCGGCAAACTCGGCGTTCTCGGCCAGGAACCCGTAGCCGGGGTGGATCGCCTCCGCGCCGGCCTTGTCCGCCGTCTCCAGCAGCTTGGCGATGTTGAGGTAGCTCTCGGCCGGCACGGGGGGGCCGAGCAGGTGGGCCTCGTCCGCCTCTCCCACGTGGGGCGCGTTGCGGTCGGCCTCCGAGTAGACGCCAACCGAGACGATCTCCATCTCCTTCAGAGTCCGCATGACGCGGATCGCGATCTCGCCCCGGTTGGCGACCAGGACCTTGCTGAACATGGCGAGGCAGTCTATTTAGAGGTTGTCTCAGAGCCCGCGCGTGTGCGCGTTACGCGGCTCGCAGGGTCGCGCGGGCATCCTCGCCGGTCCAGATCACCTGCTCGCGGCCGGGGCCGACGCCCACCAGGCGGATCGGGACACCGGCGTGCTCGGAGACGAAGTCCAGGTAGTCGCGGGCCTCGGGCGGCAGGTCGGCCAGGCGGCGGCAATCGCCGATCTCGGCCTCGAAGCCCGGCAGCGCCTCGTACTCCGCCTCGGCGGCGTGCAGGACCGACTGGTGATAGGGCAGCTCGTCGAGCTGGGCTCCCTCGCTGGAGCGGTAACGCACCGCGACGTTGAGCGGGTCGATCCCGGCGAGTACGTCGAGCTTCGTCAACGCCAGCGCCGACAGGCGGTTGAGGCGCACCGCGTAGCGGAGCGCAACCAGGTCCAGCCAGCCGCAGCGGCGCTCGCGCCCGGTGGTCGTGCCGCGCTCGCCGCCTCGCTCGCGGATGCGGGCGCCGAGCTCGTCGTCCAGCTCGGTGGGGAACGGCCCGGCGCCGACCCGGGTGGTGTAGGCCTTCGCGACCCCCCAGACCTCGTCGATGTCGGCGGGACCGACGCCGGCGCCAACGCAGGCGGCGCCCGCCACCGGGTTCGACGAGGTGACGAAGGGGTAGGTGCCGTGGTCGAGGTCGAGCAGGGTTCCCTGAGCGCCCTCGAAGATCACCGTGCCGCCGCCGTCGAGCGCGTCCCAGAGGATGTGGGCGGTGTCGGCGATGAACGGCTCGATCCGGTGCCCGTAGCGCAGGTACTCCTCGGTCATCGCGTGGAGGTCGAGGCGTGGGTGCTTGGCGAATGGCCGCAGCATCAGCTGCTTCGGCTCCAGCGCCGCCATGATCTTCTTGCGCAGGATCTTCGCGTCCAGCAGGTCCTGGACCCGGATCCCGAGGCGCGCGGCCTTGTCCGCGTAGCAGGGGCCGATGCCGCGCTTTGTGGTCCCGATCTCGAGCTTGCCCAGCCTCGCCTCGCCGGCCGTGTCGAGCATCACGTGGTACGGCATGATCAGGTGGGCGTTGGCGGAGATCCTCAGGCCGCTGGAGTCGATGCCGCGGCGGCGCAGGCCCTCCAGCTCCTCGATCAGCACCGCCGGGTCGATCACCACCCCATTGCCGATCACGCACGTCCTGCCCGGGTAGAGGATCCCGGACGGGATCAGGTGGAACTTGAACTCGTCGCCGTTGCGGACGATCGTGTGGCCGGCGTTGTTGCCGCCCTGGAAGCGCGCCACGACGTCGGCCTGCTCGGCGAGCAGGTCGGTGAGCTTTCCCTTGCCCTCGTCGCCCCACTGGGCGCCCACGATCACGATTCCGGGCATGACCGGGGGATTATGAGGTACGGGGCGCCCGGCTCCGCCGGCCGGAGCGGCGCCAGTGCTGGTCGGACGCGACCGCTAGGCGCGCGTGGGCTCGAGCACGTCGGCGATCGCGCGGCTCACGCCGACCTCGCCGATCGTGGCCTCCACCCGCTCGATCTCGATTCCCTCCAGCTCCTTGGCGACGAAGTCGGCCGCCAGCTCGACTGAGCGCTCCGCCGCCTCTCGGTCGTGGCAGGCGGTGACCGTCATCAGGATGCCGTGGCCGCAATCAAGCAGCTGGTAGGCGACGAAGCCCGGCATCGCCTCGATGCGGGGAGCAAACTTCTCGTCGACTCGGCGGATCAGCTCGTCGATCTGCTCCTCGTCGACCTTGTACTTGCGAACGCTGGTCTCCATGAATCCTCCAATCCGTCCTGCTGTACCCGCTGGCTACCCTAGCTCAGGCCACTCGGTACCGCAGGTCGCTGCCGAACAGCGGCAGCGGATCGCCGCAGATCTCGACCAAGCGGGAGACCGTGCGCGGCCCGATCTGCTCCTCGAGCGCGGACTGGTCGAGATTGGTGGTGACGACGATCGAGCGCTGTGACTCGTAGCGCTCGTTGACGATCGCGTAGAGCTGCTCCAGGACCCAGTCGCTGCGCTTCTCGACGCCCAAGTCATCGACGTGCAGGAGATCGACCGAGGTCAGGCGCTCGAAGAAGTCGAGGTATGGCTCACCGGCCTCGGCGTCGTAAGTGCGGCGAATGCGCGCCAGGAGCCTCGGCAGCGAGTAGATCGCGACCGTGCGCTGCGCCTCCACCGCCGCCTTCGAGACCAGCATCGCGAGCGTGGTCTTGCCGGTGCCGACGTCACCCATCAGCCACAGCCCATCGCCCTTGTCGAGCCGCTCGCCGATCTGCTCGACGAACTCCTTGACCGCTTCGTAGACCGGTATCTGAGCCCGATCGCGCGCCATGTCCGAGATCGGCGGGCGGTCGAGGCTGACCCCGCGGTACTTGCGCGGGATCGCCGAGGCGACGCCACGCGCGCGCCGGCTGGCCAGGCGACGCTCGCGGCAGTCGCAGGGGCGGGCCACGTCCTCGGGGCCGAGGATCCAGCCCGAGCCGTCGCAGACCCCCAGCGGGCAGGGCGCCTGCGCGACGTCCTCCGGCCGCGCCAGGCGAACGGGTCTCGGCCCGGAGCTCATGCCTCCTCGGCCAGGTCGATCAGCGGCGGCCCCTCACCGGCCCTCTGCTCCACGGGGCGCTCGGCGCCGCCGGCCCTGTCCACGAAGCGCGGGTACTGCTCCAGGAAGACCACCGGCACGTCGCCCGTCGGCCCGTTGCGGTGCTTGGCGATGATCAGGTCGGCCTCGCTGGGATCGGCATCCTCGTCGTACTTCGAGGCTCGGTAGATGAAGGAGACGACGTCGGCATCTTGTTCTATCGATCCCGACTCGCGAAGGTCCGAGAGGATCGGTCGCTTGTCGGGCCGCAGCTCCGGCGCCCGGGAGAGCTGCGAGACGCCGATCACCGGCAGGTTCAGCTCGCGGGCGAGGATCTTCAGGCCGCGGCTCACCTGGCCTACCTGCTCGACGCGGTTCACTCGCGGGTCCTCGGGCCGCATCAGCTGCATGTAGTCGACGATCACGAGGCCGAGCCCTCCCTGGCTGGCGGCCAGGCGACGCGCCTTAGCCCGCAGCTCGAGCAGGCTGAGGTCGGAGGAGTCGTCGAGCCACAACGGCGCCTGCTCCAGCTCGTTGCAGGCGCGGACCACTCGCGGCCAATCGCGCGCCGCGACCTTGCCCTTGCGAAGGCGGTCGCTGGGAATCCGCGACCGGCAGCCGATGAACCGGTGCGCGAGCTCCGCCTCCGACATCTCGAGGGAGAAGAAGGCGACCGGCAGCTTCGCCTTCGTGGCGACGTTCTCCGCGATGTTGCAGACGAGCGCGGACTTCCCCAGCGACGGCCGGGCAGCGAGCACGATCAGGTTCCCCGGCTGGAAGCCGCCCAGCAGGTCGTCGAGATCGCGAAAGCCGGACGGCGTACCTGTCACGTCCCGGTCGCCCTTGGCCAGGGCCTCGAGGCGGTCGATCTCCTCCGCCAAGACGTCGGCGACCAGCCGGAAGTCGCTGGCGCGCTCCTCGTGGGCGACCTTGAACAGCATGCTCTCGGCCCGCTCGACGAGCTCTTCCGGCTCGCCCTCGCGGTCGTGAACCGACATCTGGATCCGCTGCGAGGTCTCCAGCAAGCGGCGCAGCAGGGAGTTCTGCTTGACGATCTGCGCGTAGTGGCGGGCGTTGCCCGGCGCGGGCACCGTGGAGGCGAACTCGGAGACGACGTCCTTCCCCCCCGCCTCGGCGAGCTCCCCCTGCTGGGTCAGGTGCTCGGTGACGGTCAGCGCGTCGACGGGCTCGCTGCGCTCGTACAGCGCCTTGACCGCGCGAAAGACGATCCGGTGACGCTCCCGGTAGAAGTCCTCGTCGCGGAGCCGCACGTCGAGGATCACGGGGGCGATCGCGCCCTCGGACACCATCATCGCGCCCAGCACCGAGGCCTCGGCCTCGAGGTTTTGGGGCGGGACGTCTGTTCGTGTCTGGGCCATCTGCGCGTCGGCGAGGCCACCGAGATGTCCCGGCGCGCCATTCGCATTCCCCGTTCGGGAGAACCCCATGGGTCGAGGATGCGCCCCGCCCCGGACGGGACGCGAGCAAATCACAGGCGGCTGCCCTCCGCCGGTCGCGTTCCCGCGATTTACGGAAGGAACTACCTGCGGCGGCTTCGCCGCCTTACCTGCCTATTTCGGTGCTAAAGCACCTCATCAAGGAATCTGCCTACTTCTCTTCGGCGACGATCGTCTTGATGCGCGCCGTGGCTCCGCCGCCGAGCTCGATCTCGACCATGTAGGTGCCCAGCTCGCGGATCGGGTCGTCGAGCCGGATCCTCTTGCGGTCCACCCTCATCCCGCGAGCCTCCGAGATCGCGTCGGCGATCTCCTTCGAGGTCACTGAGCCATAGAGCCTTCCGTCCTCCCCGGCGCGGTGCTGGATCGTGAGCACGGTCTTGGCCAGCAGCGCCGCGTTCTCCTCGGCCCGCTCGGAGGCCTCGCGGGCGGCACGCTCGGCCGCTTCCTGCCGGCGGCGAGCCTCCTCGAGCGAGCCCGCGGTCGCGGGCTGGGCGAGCTTGCGTGGCAGCAGGTAGTTTCGAAGGTAGCCGGGAGAGACGTCGATCGCCTCGCCGGCCTTTCCGAGGCTCTCGACGTCCTTGAGCAGGATCGCTTGCGCCATCGCAGTCTCGACGGCTAACGCTCGCCGACGTAGGGCAGCAGCGCGATCTCACGCGCCCGCTTCACAGCCAGCGCGAGCTGCTTCTGATGGCGACGCGAGAGGCCCGTGACCCGGCGCGAGCGGACCTTGCCGCGGTCGGAGATGAAGCGCCTCAGGGTGCCCAGGTCCTTGTAGTCGATCCGCTCGACGTTGATCCGGGTGTACTTGCGCGGCCGGAAGCGGTCCGCGCCACGCGGCCGCCTGCGCCCTCCACCGGGCGCGCCGGGGCCCCCCATCGTCGGGCGCTGGCGGCGAGCCATCAGGCTCGTGCTCGCTTGTGATCCGCTGCTCTCATTCCTTCGCAGACGCGCCGCCTGTAGAGGGCGGCGCGAAGGGAGCGGATGATAGCCGGGCCGTGGTCAGCCCACGGCCCGGGGGTTGGTGGAACCCGGTTAGACAGACCGCCCCCTTGACAGGGGCGTCCATCTCAGAAGGGGATGTCGTCCTCCTTGGCGCCAACGCTCGCCGGCTCCCCTTCGAAGTCCGAGGTGTCCGCGGGGACATCGGACTGTGGCGGAGCGGAGCCGTTGCCGGCCCCCTGGCCGTCGCGGGAGCCGAGGAACTGGACCGAGTCGGCGATGATCTCCACCGACTGGCGCTTTCCACTCCCATCCTGCGCCTCCCATTCGCGCCACTCAAGGCGGCCGTCCACGGCCACCGGGCGGCCCTTGGAGAGGTAGGTGGCGCAGTTCTCGCCCTGCGCGCCCCAGACGGTGACGTCGAAGTAGTTGGGCTTGTCGACCCAGTCGCCGGTGGCGGCATCCTTGCGGCGGCTGTTCACGGCCACGCGGAGCTTGCAGACGGAGTTACCGCTCGGCAGGCTGCGCAGCTCGGGGTCGCGGGTCAGGTTCCCTGTGATCACGACCCGATTGAGGTTGGTGCTTGCCATTTCTGGCTCCCTTCGCGTTTGTATTTCTCTCGTCCGGATCTGCCGGCGTGGCGATCTACCAGAATAAGTCGCGACCCGGCGCTTCTCGCCCCCCGAGCGCCGACAAAGCCGCAAGTAGCGGTTTGCTACGAGTCTTCGCGCTCGGGATCCTGCTCGCCGGCCTCCGAGGGCGCCTCACCAGCGGCGTCGGCGGCGGCGGGCTCGGGCTCGTCGGCGGCGGCCGGTTCGGACTCTGCGGCGGAGGATTCGGACTCTTCGGCGGCGGGCTCGGGCTCGTCGGAGGCGGCCGGAACGGGCTGGGCTTCCTCGGAGGCGGCCGCCGGGGCCGCCGGCGCTTCCGCTTCCGCCGGCTCGGGGACCTCAGGGGCCCCCTCCGCTTGAGTCGCTTCTGCCGCCTCGGCGGCGGCCGGCTCGCGCTGGGGACGACGCCCGCCCCGGTCCGAGGTCGCGGCGGCGGCGCCCACCGGAGCGGGTGGGACGATCGCCGGCGAGCGCGGGTCGACCTTGAAAATCCGGAAGCGCAGGACGCCTTCGGCGATCCGCAGGTTGTGGTTCAGGTCGTCGAGCAGCCCTCCGTCGGTCTCGAAGCGGAAGAGCCGATAGTCGGCCTCGGTGCGCTGCTCGATCTCGTAGGCCAGCTTGCGCATGCCCCACGCGGTGTCCTGCTTGAGGGAACCCCCGGATTCGATGCGCTTCCGCGCCTCGGCGGTGATCTGCTCCCGGCGTTCCTCCGTGATGTCGGGATCGAGCATCAGGACGAGCTCGTATTCGCGCGAGGGACTCAAAGCGGCGGACGACTATAGCGGCCCCGGGGATAGCGGCCCCGGGGCGTGGCGGCCGCCGCCGGGGTTGTAGGGCGCGATGGGCACCGGATCGCGCATTCGCTGGCACAAGGTCGCCAAGCTCGCCCTCGCCGTACTCGGCTGCTTGGCCCTGTTCGCGGGCCTGCCCAGCCTGATTCGGCGTCCCGAGCCGCTGCCGCTGGAGCCGGACATCGGGCTGGCGCCGCTCGCGGCGTCCCGGGTGCCCGCCCGCTCCGGCCTGCGACCTGAGCCCGGTCCTCGGCGCCAGGCGGCCAAGGGGACCGACCGCCACGCCGCCAAGGGGACCCACCGCCACCGGCGGAGGGTCCACGATCGACGCCGGCGAGGCGCTCGCCGCCCGGCCCGCCGCGGCGAGGGACCGCCCTCGACGGCGTCGCCGGTCGCCGGCGTCTCGGCTCCCGCCCCCGTACCCGTCACCCCCGCCGTCCCCACAACAGCCGCGGCTCCGCCCCCCGCGCCGCCGCCCCCGGAGCCGCCGGCCCCGCCCCCCGCCCGGGCGCCGGCGGCGCCGGCCACCGCGTCGGAGTTCGGGTTCGAGCGCTGATCGGCAGGACTGGAAGGAGCGAACGATGCCGAACGCGATCTCCACCGGGCTCCGCACGGCCGGTGCCCTGGCCACGGCGATCTGCGTGGCGCTGGGCATGGCGGCCCCCGCGACCGCCGGGAGCTACCGCGCCGCGATCTGCCACGCCGGGCTCGACGCCGGGCGCGCGGAAGCGGCCTTCGAGCGGACCTCGCGCCACTATCTCGACGCCGCATCCTGCGGCGCCGGGGGCCGGGGCCTGACGGTAACTCGCGAGCGAGGCCGCACGCCGAACGGCAGCTGGGGAGCGTGGTCAGTCAGAGCTCCCAGCGGCACGGCGATCTCGCGGCTGAGCGTCTACGTGGCCGGCCGGCGGGGCGCGGGCATCGTCCCGGAGCTCGGGATCGGCGCCGTGGCCGGGCCGCTGACACCGATCGCCACGCCGCGGACGGAGCTTCGGCGCGTTACCTGGTCCGGCGCCGGCGGCCAAGTGCTGGCCGCGCGCCTTCGCTGCCGCCAGGCGTTGGGCTGCGGCCGCGGCCGAGAGGCCCGGGTCCGCGTCAAGCGCCTCGTCGCCAGGCTTTGGGACCGCCTGCCCCCGACTCTGCGGCTGGGCGGGTCGCTGTTCGCCCCCGGAAGCAGACGCGGCCCGCAGACGATCGAGCCGATCGGCGCTGACCTCGGCGGCGGCGTTCGCCGCCTGCTGGTGCAGGTGAACGGCGAGCCTACGACGGCGCGAACGGAGCGTTGCCGGCTCGCCGGTCGGATCGCAATCCGGCTTCGTCCCTGCCCGGCGCGAGCGAACGCCAGCTTCCGCGCCGCCACCGCCTTGCCACCCTTCCGCCAGGGGCCGAACCTGGTGCGCGTCTGCGCCGCCGACTACGCGCCCAACACCGCCGCCAACCGCACCTGCGCGGAGCGCCGAGTCACCATCGACAACCTCTGTCCGGTCTCCGAGACCTCAGGCGGCGAGACCCTGCGCGCCCGGTTGCGCCGGGTGAGGTCAAGCGCGGTCGTTACCGGTCGCCTTCTGGACCGCGGTGGGCGCGGGGTGGCCGGCGCCCGCGTCTGCGTGGCTACCCGCATCCGCATGAACGGAGCCGCCGAGCGCGTGGCGTCGGCCCCGCTCACGAGCGCCGACGGGGGCTTCCGGGCAAGACTCCCGGCCGGTCCCAGCCGCGAGGTCCGGGTGGCGTACTGGCCTGACGCCCATACCGCCCTGGAGCGCCAGCTCGACCTTGACATCCGCGTCCGCCCGCGACTCGTGCTGCGGCCGCGCCACCCCCTGCGAAACGGCGACCGGGTCCGTTTCAAGGTGGCGCTGCCGGGCCCCGCGGCCGCCGGACGCCGGGTACGGATCCAGGTGCGCGCGGGGCCGCGCTGGCTCGACCTTCGCCAGGGCCCCACCGGAAGCCAGGGCACCTACCGCGCCCGCTACCGCTTCCACGCGACCACTGGGCGCCGGAGATACGCGTTTCGCGCCGCGGTGTCGAAGCAGAGCGGCTACCCCTACGAGGCCGGCAGGTCCCGGGTGAAGCGCGTCACCGTGATCGGCGATTAGGCCCGGACTGAGTCGCGGGCTCTACGCCGGCGCGTGCGTCTCGCTCTTGGCCTGGAGGTCGGCGAGCTGCTCCCCGATCCAGACCCCGGGGTCGCGCTCGCGGACGATCTCGCGCAAGCGTTGTGCCCGCAGGGCTCGCTCCTCCGGGTCCATGGTCAGTGCGCGGTGGATCTGGTCGGCCTGCTCCTGGATGTCGAACGGGTTGACGGACAGCGTGCAGTCGCCGAGCTCCTCGTGAGCGCCGGTGTTCTCCGACAGCAACACCACGCCATCACGGGTATTGACCGCGGGCGCCTCCTTGGCGACCAGGTTCATGCCGTCGAACAACGAGTTCACCATCAGGAGGTCGAAATGCTTGTAGCGGGCGACGGCCTCGGGGAAGTTCTCGTAGATCCGCAGGTCGATCGGCATCCAGTCCGTGGTCCCGTGGCGATGGTTGATCACCGCGACCAGAGCCTCGATCCGATCCAGGTATTCGGCGTACTCGGGCACGTCGGTCCGCGACGGCTGGAGGTGGGCGATGAAGGTAACGCGCTCGCGAAACTCGGGATGCTGCTGCAGGAAGGTGTCGAAGGCGGTGAAGCCGCGCAGCACGTTCTTCGACAGGTCGGCGCGGTCGACCCGGAGGATCAGGTGATCGCGGCGGCGGCGCAAGAGCTCCTGCTCGTACTCCGCCACCTCCTGGGAGGCGGCGGCGCGCTCCAGCCGCCCGGCGTCGATCCCCAGCGGATAGGCGCGCACCCAGGTCTCGCGCCCGGAGTGGAGGATCGCGCCGCGCTCGTAGTCGACCTCGAACTCCAAGAGCTCCCTGCAGCAGTGGAGGAAGTTGCGGCAGTAGGCGGTGGTGTGGAAGCCGATGATGTCGTTGGCGAGGAGGCCTCGGAAGATCTCCTCGCGCATCCGGCCGGGCAGGATCCGCCAGCTGTCGGGCTGCGACCACGGGATGTGGACGAAGTGATGCAGCAGGACGTCCGGCCGCGCCTCACGGATCAGCGCCGGGCAGGTGTACAGGTGATAGTCGTGGAGCATCACCAGGGGCGCCTCGTCCGCCTCGATCGCCCCCAGCACGGCCCTCGCGATGTCGCCGTTGACGACCTTGTAGCCGAGGTCCCACGCGTCGGCCTCCTCCTGGCGGATGTCCGGGGCGTTCGACAGATCCCAGAGGTAGTGCTGGATGAACCAGAGGATCGGATTCGCCATCACGTTGTAGAAGCGGTCGTAGGCCAGGGAGTCGCTCTCCACCAACAGCACGTCGTACTCAACCCCGTCCAGCTCGACCGTCACCGGCTCCCCGCCCGCCTCGCGACTCACGACCAGGTCCTCGTCGGTCATCGCGGAGGCGATCCACAGGGCCCCGCGATGAGCGACCAGCCCGCTCAGGGCCGTGACCAGACCGCCACCGCCGCGCCGCAGCGTGCGGCCCCCGTCCTGATCGCGGTCGAACTCCGCGGGACCGCGATTCGAGACGATCACCAACCGCTGATTCACAGCTCGAGCTCCCCGAACAGGCGCAGCCAGTCGCGCAGCAACCGCGGGGTCAGGAAGAGCTCGCGGGCGCGCTCCTTGCCGGCGCGGCCGAGGCGCTTGGCGAGCTCCGGGTCCCTGAGTATGCGCAGCGACCCGCTCCGCGGCCTCATCGGCGGAGGAGATCAAGAACCCGGTCTCGCCGTCGACGATCTGCAACGGGATCCCGCCCACCTTGCCCGCCACCGTGGCCCGTCCCTTCCACAGCGCCTCGGTCACGGTGAGCCCGAACCCCTCGCGCAGCGACTTCTGCATCACCACGTCGGCCTGCGACTGGAAGGCGTTGACCTCGATCGCCCCGACGTTGTTGAGGTTGTTGAGGATCTTGATGTCGGGATCGCCGTCCGCGTAGCTGAACGTCTCGTGGAAGTACTCCCAGCCCTCCGGATCGTCCGTGGCCATCGAGCCGACCAGCGCCAGCTGCACCTCCGGCTGCTCCTCGCGCACCCGCCGGAAGGCATCGATCACGCCGATCGGGTCCTTCCAGGGATCGAAGCGCGACACCTGGCAGATCAGCGGCCGCTCGACGTCGATCCCGAACTGCTTGCAGACGAAGGACGCGTCCTCGGGGGAGAGCGCCATGTTCTTCGGCGACAGCGGGTCGATCGCGGGTGGGATGATCTCCGCGCTCCCGTCCATGCCACTGGGGACGTAGTTCTCCAGGTGCCAGATCGTCTTGTCGTACTCGTGCAGCAACGGCAGCAGGCGTGCCAGCGTCTCGGGGTTCGGCGTCGAGAGATCGATGTGGCATCGCCAGATCCAGATCCGGGACCGCTCGGGGGCGTTTGCGCGCAGGGCAGCCGGCTGGGGATCGTGGACGATGATCGCATCCCAGTCGTCGTCCAGGCTCTGCGCGTTCATCGCGTTGTAGGCCTCGAACACCTCCCACTGCTGGTCGGAGATCGTCTGCTCATCGCCCTGCAGCGAGTTGTGCATCAGCTTGGTGACGTTGAAGAACTCCTCTCGCCCGAGGATGACCCGCCAGTGAGCCTCGAGGCCCACGTCACGCATCAACGGGACCATCGTGTAGAGGATCTCCGAGACGCCGCCCCCGAATGCCGTCGCGCTGACGTGCAGCACCCGCTTGCCGGCGAGCGGCTCAGCGAGCTGGCGAATCTCCTCGATCAGGCCCCGCCCGACGAGATGGGTGTAGTCGGCCAGCGAGCGATCGCCAAGGGCAACGTCCTGCAGCATGCGCACGGCAACATACCGGCGGCGTCCCCCGGCTATGCCGGTGTGGCGTGAGCGAGCCGCTCGATGCCGAGGTCGAGCTCGCGGACGATCGCTTCATGCAGCGCCGGGTTCGCCGCCGCCACGCACGAGATCTGGAACTCCGCGCCGGAGCCGAGCAGGGGGCGCTCGGCCAGCGGCGCGCCGTACGCGTCGGTCACCACCGCCCCCGCCTCCTCGAGGATCAGCGCGGCCGCCGCCAGGTCGTAGGGGGAGTTGTTGAGCACCACGCCGTCGCCCACGCGTTCGAACTCCTGGCGCATTCCGGGAACCTCCGCCACGATCCTCGGGCCCGGCTCGATGTACGCATCGAGTTGGCCCGTGACGATCCTGGTCATGTCGTAGGTCGCCGAGCCGAGGTCGAAGGTGCCCCCGCCCACCGACGAGGCGTCGATCAGCTCCCCGAGCGCCTCGGCGATCACCCGCACCGGGCGACCCCGCAGGCCGTATGCCCAGAACATCCGCGAGACCTCGCGATTCGCCGATAGCGACGGCGCCGGGTCGAGGCCGCCGCCGCGCTCCGCCACGAAGGCGCGCCCGGACTTGATCTCGACCACGCAGCCCGTCACCACGTCGCCCATCCGCGCCTGGCGATCGGAGTCCAGGCGCGCCGCGGCCACCGACACGCAGGCAGCCTCGAACCCCGCCATCGCCGGGCGCGTCCCGTCGATCGGGTCGACGACGAGGACCCAGCTCGCCCGATCGTGCGGGGCCACCAGCCCCCGATCCTCCGAGTAGAAGGCGACCTCGGGCGCACGCTCGGCGAGGAACCGCTCCATGAACGCCTCCGCTCGCTCGTCGATGGCGAAGGTGATGTCACCCCCCTCTCCAGCCCCACTGTGAGCGCGACCCTCGTGAGCGCCCAGCTCGGGGGCGACTTCGTCGCGCAGGGCGGCCGCCAGCGCCAGCACCAGCTCGCGCGGTGATCCGGAGGTCGCCATCCGTCTCGAGCTAGCGAACGCTGTCGGGCCGCTCGCCCAGCTTCACGTCGATGCTCCGGCTGTCCCCGTCGCGGATGACCTCCACCGTCACGGTGTCGCCGGGGCTGTGCTGCGCGATCAGCCTCGGAAGGTCGGTCTCGCCGACGATCTCGTCACCGTCCACGGCGACGATCACATCGCCTCCGGTAGACGCTCTCAGGCCCTGGAACTGGATCTCCTGTCCGCCCGCCTCGAGACCCGCGTCGGCGGCTGGGCTTTCATCGCGGACCTCGGTCACAAGGGCGCCGGTGTCGGACTCCAGGCCGAGCCGATCGGCGAGCTGCGGGTAGAGCGACTGGGTTGTGACGCCGATGTACGCGTACTTGACCGTGCCGCTGGAACGGAGCTGGTCGATGGAGCGCGCGACGAGGGCGACCGGGACGGCGAACCCGACTCCCTCGTTGCCGCCGGAGGTCGTGTTGATCTGCTGATCGACCCCGATCACGCGGCCCTCGGCGTCGAGCAAGGGACCGCCCGAGTTGCCGGGGTTGATGGAGGCGTCCGTCTGGATCGCACCGTCAATCTGAAACTGAGTCAAGGATTGGATCGAGCGGTTCGTGGCCGAGACGACCCCGACCGAGAGCGATCGATCCTCTCCGAACGGGCTGCCGATCGCCGCCACCGGCTGTCCGACCTCGATCTCCTCGTTGGTCGCCAGCTCGAGGGGGCGCAGATCGAGGCCCTCCGGGTCGACCTTGAGCAGCGCGATGTCGGCGTGGGGGTCGAAGCCGACGATCTCGGCCGGCACCTGGTTGCGGTCGGCGAACTGGACGTAGACCTCCTGCGCCTCCTCGATCGGGCCGCCCCCAGCCGATCCGTCGGTGACCACGTGGGCATTGGTAACGATCTCACCGTCGTCGGAGACGACGAAGCCCGATCCCTGCGCCGCCGATCCGCCTCCCTCCAGCAGGCTGGCGCCACCGCCGGAGAGAATCGAGCGGATCGTGACCACCCCCGGGGCCGCCTGCTGGTAGACGGCCTCGGGATCGAAGGCACCCCCGCGCGACTGGACCACGACGGTCTTCTGCGGGTCGTCGGATGTGGTGACGGTGCTCTCGGAACCGGCTGAGCCGGAGGAGTCGTCACCACCGCATGCCCCAAGCGCCAGCGCGGCGGCCGCCAGCAGCGCGGCGAGCGCCACGCGCCTCCGGCTCACTTCGCGTTTCCCTCGATCGGCAAGCGCAGCGTGAACTCGGTGCGCCCCCGATTGGACGCCAGCCACAGCTCGCCGTCCATCAGCACGGCCAGCTCGTGCGCGATCGCGAGGCCGAGCCCGGAGCCGCTCACCCGATCGCCCGTGTAGAAGCGGTCGAAGACTCGCGCGTGCACGTGCGGGTCGATACCGGGGCCGTCGTCGGCGACGACGAGCTTGGCGGCCCCGTCCCGGCTCTGAGCCTCGATCGAGATCGAGGTTCCCTGCGGCGTGTGAGTAAGCGCATTGTCGACCAGGATACGCATGATCTGCGCCACCCGATCTGGGTCGGCAAGGGCCGTCGCGGCCCGGTCGCCGTTGACCTCGATTGGGGAGCCGTGGTGCTCGGCCGCCGGTCCGAACTCCTCCGCGATCCGCCCAGCGAGCTCACCCAGGTCGATGCGTTCGGCGTTGACCTGGAGCACGTCGGCGTCCAGCTTCGAGAGGTCCAGGAGGTCGGCGGTGAGCTTGGTGAGGCGCTTCACCTGTTCGCGCATCGTTCGCACGAACTCCTCCCGCGCAGCCGGGTCAGGCTCCTCCTCGTCGAGCAACTCGACGAAGCCGCCCAGCGAGAAGATCGGCGTGCGAAGCTCGTGAGAGGCGTTGGCGATGAACTCCTTGCGGGCCTGGTCGAGCCGGGCGAGCCGCTGCCGCATCTCGTCGAGGGTGCGCGCGAGCTCGCCGACCTCGTCGGTTCCCTCGTCCGGGATCGGGGTCGAGAAATCCCCCTCGGCGACCTTCTCCGCGGCCGCCTCCAACCGGCGGAGCCGCTTCGCGTGCGCCCGAGCGGCGATCCAGCCCACCGCCAGCGCCGCCGCCAGGGCGATCAAGCCGGCGATCAGGATCTGCCGCCTGATGAGCGCCACGCTGTCGTCCACGTCGTCGAGCGGCGTAGACAGAAGGGCGACCCAGCGCGCCCTCCCGCGCACGAGCAGCGGCACCGCGCTCTCGGCCGTGCGCGTGCCGGAGACCTCCTCGACTTTCGAATCCACGCGGCCGCTGGCGGCCGCGCCGGCGGCTGCCGGATAGTCGCGCAGCTCCGCGGTGCGCTCGAACTCGGCGTCGCCGACTACGAACCTGGGCTGCGGCCCACCCGGCCCCGAGCGCACGGAGAGCAGGGTCACGCGCGCGTCGCTCCGGCGGGCGACGCCGCGCACCAGACGGCGCAGCTCGGACTTGGACGCACCGCCCCGCAAGGCATCTGTGAGCCGGCCACTCTCCGCCGCACCCGCCTGCTCCAGCCGATCCAGCTTCTCTGACGTAAGGCTCGAGCGAAGCTGCGGCACCACGTACAGGTAGACGAACCCGATCGCCGCCGCGGTGATCACGAAGAACAGCGCCGCGAGGCGGTTGCGAACCCGGTTCATTCGTCCCGGTCGCGGAAGCGATAGCCGACGCCGCGGACCGTGAACAGGTATTCGGGGGCGCGCGGATCACGCTCGAGCTTCTCTCGCAGATGCCGGATGTGGACGTCGATCGTGCGCGGATCGCGGTACGCCGACTCACCCCACACCTGCTCGAGCAGCATGTCCCTGGTGTGCACCCGGCCCGGCGAGCGGGCAAGCGCGGCGAGGATCTCGAACTCCACGTAGGTCAGGCGGGTCTGCTCGCCGCGCACGCTGACGACGCGTCGTTCGAAATCGATCCGCAGGTCGCCGGCGGCAACCGGCTCGTCCGCGCCCGGCCGGCTGCCGAGCATCTCGGCCCGGCGCAGGGTCGCTCGGACGCGACTGCGGAACTCGCGAACGGAGAACGGCTTGGTGATGTAGTCGTCGGCGCCCATCTCGAGGCCGAGCACCTTGTCGATCTCGTCGTCCTTGGCGGTCAGCATGATGATCGGCACCTGGCTGCGGCTGCGCATGCGCCGGCAGACCTCGATCCCGTCCAGTTTCGGCAGCATGATGTCCAGGACGACCAGGTCGAACCGCTGTTCGGCGAACCGGTCGAGCGCCTCGCGGCCGTCGTGCGCAGCCACGACTTCGAAGCCGTCCTTGCGGAGCGGGTAGGCGAGCAGGGTCTGCACCGACTGCTCGTCGTCGACCAGCAGGATGCGTGCCGCTCCCTCCGGCATTCTCCAAAGGGTAGTTTGCGCGCCCCCCATGACTGGCTTTCGCATCTATCGGGCCGCGTTCGCCCCAGCCGTAGTGGCGGTCGTGGTGCTGCTGTTCTCGCTTCAGGGGCGACCCGCGCCGCTTCCGCCCGTGGTCGCCTCGGCGGAGTTCGACCAGCGCGCGGCGGCCGGGATCGACCGCCAGATCACCGAGGCGGCGCCCGCCCGCTCGCCGGGGAGCGAGGGCGATCGGGCGATCGCCGACCTGGTCGCGAAGCGGTTTGCCGGCGTCAGGGAGGGCCAGGTCGCCGAACAGCGGTTCGATCACAACTTCGAGGGGGAGGACGTCGAGCTGCGCAACGTGGTCCTAACCCTGCCCGGCGAGTCGGCTCGGAGCGTCGTTGTGCTCGCGGCCCGGGACTCGGCGAGCGGCCCCGGGGCGGCCTCGAGCGCCGCCGCCACCGCGGCCCTGCTCGAGCTGGTCGACAAGCTGCGTACGTCAAGTCACACGAAGACGCTGGTCTTCGTCTCCACCGACGGCGGCAGCGACGGTGCCGCCGGGGCGCGCGAGTTCGTGGAGCGCTTCCCCGACCGTGACCTGATCGATGGCGCGGTCGTGCTGTGGCAGCCAGGCTCCGCCACCCCCCGCGAGCCTTCCCTGCTCGACACCTCGAACGGATCGCAGAGCCCCTCCGCCCAGCTCGTGCGCACCGCCGAGCGTGCGCTCACCGAGCAGGCTGGGCGCCAGCCGCGTCTGGAGGGAGCGTTCGGAGAGCTCGCCCAGCTCGCGCTGCCCAGCGGGCTCGGCGAGCAGGCGGTGCTGATCGAGGAGGACATCGACGCCGTCGGCCTCTCCTCCGCCGGGGAGCGGCCGTTGGCGGTCGCCGCCGACCAGCCGGATGACCTCTCGGCCGCGACACTCGGGGATCTGGGGCGCACGGCTCTCCTCTTGGTGGCCACCCTCGACGCCGCGGCCGCGCCCCCCGAGCACGGCCCCGCCGCCTACCTGAACCTGGCGGGAAACCTCGTCCCCGGCTGGGCGCTCGCCCTGCTCGCGCTGACGCTTCTTCTCCCGGCCGCTGTCACCTCACTGGAGGCGCTGGCCCAGGCGTTCCGGGCCGGGGCGCGACCGGGGTCGGCGCTCCGTTGGGCGGCGTCCAGGTCGCTGCCGCTGCTTGCCGCGCTGCTTCTCCTCTACCTGCTCGCGGTAACCGGGATCGTGGCCAGGCCGGCGTTTCCCTTCGACCCTGGCCGCTTTCGGGTCGGCGCCGGGCAGATCGTGGCCATGCTCTTGCTGGCGAGCGTGATCGGGGCGGGCTACTACGCGATCCGAGGCTGGCGCGTGCCCGCGGGGCTGCCCCATGAGGTGGCCGCCGCGTCGCTTGGCCTGATCGCGGCGGTCGCCGTTCTGCTCGCCTGGCTCGCGAACCCCTACCTGGCGCTGTTGCTCGTCCCGGTGGCGCACGTGTGGCTGCTCGATGCACGCCGAGCGGGCCCTCTGGCCTGGCCGCTGGCGCTGGGCGCAATCGCCGTCTCGCTGCTCCCGATGGCAGCGGCTGTCCTCCACGTCACAGGGCGGCTGGACCTGGGGGCCGGCGCGCCCTGGCACTTCACCCTGATGGTGGGGGCCGGCCAGATCGGCTTTTTGCCGATGCTGGCCCTCTGCCTGCTGTGCGGATCACTGGTGGGGCTGGTGGCGCTGGCCGCCCGCCCCACCTGGACGCATCTACGATCGCGCCGAGAGGCTCGGCTGACGATCTAATGGACGAAGACAAACGGGCCGGCGATTCCCTTCCCTCCCACACCGGACCCTCCCACGACTCACAGAGGCGACAGAGTGACCCAACTAAAGCAACAGCTCGCCGTTGGCGAGTACCGCGTGGACGCGGATGCCGTCGCGCGGGAGATGCTGTTCAAGCTGCAGTTGGCCAGCCTCAGCCGCCGGGCGCTCGTCTCGTATTTCACGGGACGGGGCGCCCGGCCGCCCTTGGCTCGCCACAGCGACTGATCCGAACTCACAACCGAAGCTGATCGAAGCCGACCGGCTCGCGCTCGGAGCCGTCGGCGGCCCGTAACGCGACGCCCTTGCCCTCATCCACCGCCCCGATCTGGGTCAGCGCCGAGCCGCCGGCCGCGACCTCGACACTCGCGCGCTGCGCGCGCTCGGCCGGCAGCGCGACCAGGAGCTCGTAGTCCTCTCCCCGCCCACTGGCAAGGTCGTAGGGGTCGAGCCCCGCGGCAGCCGCCACCTCGCGTACGCCCGCTTGCAGCGGCAGGGCTTCCAGCTCGATCGAAAGCCGGACGCCACTCGCCGCCGCGAGCTGATTTGCGTCGCCGCCTAGGCCGTCGCTCAGGTCGATCATCGCGCTTGCCCCGGTTGCGGCGAGGGCGCGGCCGGCGGCGATTCGCGGACGCGGCTCCAGTTGGCGCCCCCTCAAATGATCCGCAGCCTCTGCCCCGACGACGTCCGCCAGCTCGGGACGATCCAGGATCAAAAGCCCGGCCGCCGCGCCCCCGAGCTCGCCGGTGACGCAAAGCAGCTGGCCGGAGGCGGCGCCAGCGCGCCGCACCAGCTGCTCGGCCGAGTCGGCGTGGCCGACCACCGTGATCGCGACCCAAAGCACCGGCGCGCGCGTCACGTCGCCGCCCAGCACGGCGACGTCGTGCTCGGCGGCCACCTGGGCGAGGCCCTCGCCGAGCTCAAGGCAACCTTCCTGGTCGAGATCGTCCGGGACGCCGAGCTGCACGTAGGCCTCGCCGGGCACCGCGCCCATCGCCGCGAGGTCGGAGAGCGCCACGGCCAGCGCCTTTCGTCCCACCGAGCGCAGCGGCGCCGTTTCGCGGCGAAAGTGGACGCCGTCGACGAGCGAGTCGACGGACGTCGCCGTGGCCCCCTTCGGGACGGTGACCGCGGCGTCATCGCCACTCGGAACGGCGATCTCGACCGGCCCGGCGGAGGAGCGCTCCCGGCGGGCCTCGGCGACCGTTTCGACCAGCCGCGCGATCAGGTCGAACTCGCTCATGCCCACATCGCGCCCACATTGAATCGCGGCGCGCCGGGCTCACGCCGGGAACCGCCACGGACAGCTGATAGGCGGCAGAGCGCCAGGCGTGAGCGCGACCAGGGCGCGGTCGCGGGCCACGGCCACCAGCGGCAGCGCCCAGATCAGGTACCAGGGGGTCAGGTAGACGGTGGCGCAGAGCAGGCCGAGCGCGGCCCAGGCGGCGGCTCGCACCCAGTCGCCGCCGCGTGCGCTCCAGAGCAGGAGCCAGAGGACCCCGACGCCGTAAGCGGCGGCCAGCACGCGCCCCGCGTCAGGGAGAGGTCAAGCCCGGCGATCCGGGCGGCGGTCGCCGGGACGCTGTGGTAGCTGACCGTCTCCTGGCTGCCGGTGAAGGCGGAGAACCCGTGCAGGGCCGAGGAGCCGAACACCGCCAGCCCCACGCAGGCGACCACCGCGGCGGCGACCCCAGCCCCGAGAGGAGTCGCGCCCGTCGCCGCGCCGTGCCGGCGCCGAGCAGGGCGAACGGCGCCGCCAGCGCCGCCGGGGCCTTGACCGCGACGCCGGCCACGATGGACGCTCCGCCGCCCGCGCTCGCTCGCGCCGAGCACCAGGGCCACGCCCGCGAGCATCGCGAGGGCCATCAGGCCGTCGTTGTGGGGCCCGCCGATCACGTGCACGAGCACCAGCGGGTTGAGCGCCACGAGGGCAGCCGCCGGGGCCGGGGCGATCCCGCGCACCGCGGCCAGGCGCGCGACCAGGGCCGCGATCCCCAGCACCGAGAGCGCCGAGACCGCCTTCAGCACCCACAGGGCTCCCGGCACGCCGATCAGCGCCCAGCGGGTAGGTGGCGAGCGTGAACAGCGGGCCGTAGACGCTCGTCGCCTCCCGATAGTCCTCCACCCGAGAGGCGGCGAGATCGTGGGGGATCGCGGCCGGCGCGAAGTCGTACGGGTTCAGCCCGTGCAGGGCCCCCAGCCGAGCGTAGGAGATGTAGCTGAAGACGTCCAGCGACAGAAGCGGCGGGCGCCAGCGCGAACGCCACCGCGCCGCAGACGATCGCCCACCGCACGGTGCGGCGACCCAGGGCGCTCGCGCACGCGACCACGCCGAGATAGGCGGCGAAGGCGACCCAGAGCGCGGCCAGGTAGGCGCCCCCGCCAACCTCGAGACCGCCGCCGAAGACGCCGAGCAGCCAGCGGGGGGAGCCGGCGTTCGTGCCCGGCACCAGGTCGGCGCCCGGAGCGGCCAGCGGGATCGCGGCGGCGGCGAGCGTCCCGAGCGCCAGCGCGCCCGCCGCCCTACGCCGGCTTGGACCTCAGGGCGGGCCCTCGCCTCCGGTCCCGCCGCCTCCCGCCGCCGCCTCCGCCGCCGCCGTTGCCGCCCCCGCCCGGGGTGGCGCGGGGCCCGCGCCGGCGCCGGGCGCGTACAGGTCGGAGGGGTACTGGCCGTTCGTGGAGCCGGGCCCGTCGCGGCCGTGGCGCCGGAGGGCGGCCGGCCCCCGGGGGTGGGGTCGTAGGAGCGTGGCGCTCGGCTGCGCTGACGGTATGGGAGCCGCTCCAGGTCGAGAACTCGACCGGGTTCTCGGGCGCCGGGAAGTCGGGGCAGTCGCTGCCCTGCGCGGCCAGCATGTAGTCGTGCCAGATCGGGGCGGCATAGGTTCCCCCGAACGCACCGGACCCATCGAGGTCCTGGCGTCCGCGTAGCCGACCCAGACCGCGGTCGAGAACCGCGGCGTGTAGCCCGCGAACCAGGCGTCCGTGTAGTCGTCGGTGGTTCCCGTCTTGCCGGCCTGGCCCGCGCAACCGATGCTCGCCGCCGTCCCGGTGCCCGAGGTGATCACGCCCTTGAGCACGTCGGTCACCTCGTAGGCGACCCCGTCGGAGAAAGCGCGGGTGCGCTCCTCCTCCTCGGGGACGTCCGTGTCGCCGTTGGGGAACTCGACCTTGCTGATCGCGGTCGCCGTGTTGCGGATGCCGCCGTTGGCGAGGGTCGCGTAGGCGTTCGCCATCTCCAGCGGCGTGACCCCGATCCGCAGGCCGCCGATGCCTTCGGCCGGGAACCCGTCGAGGTGGGTGGTGATGCCCATGTCGTAGGCCGTGTCGCGGACCTCCTCGGGCCCCACGTCCAGGTCGAGCTGGGCGTAGACGGCGTTCACGGAATGCACGGTGGCGTCGCGCACGCTCATCGTCCCGCCGCTCCCCTCGGCGTTGTTGACGGTCCAGTTGGTGATCCCGTCGTCCAGCGTCAGGGTGACCGGGGCCTTGCCCGAGTAGTAGGTCGAATCGGGGTCCATGCCCTGGCGGATCGGCCGCGGTGAGCACGAAGGGCTTGAACGACGACCCCGCCTGACGGTGGGCCTTGGCGGCGAGGTTGAACTGGGCGGTCGGGGAGTAGGCCTGCGACGAGGCCATGGCGACGATGTGGCCGTTGGAGGGGTCGATCGAGACCAGCGCCCGTGGACGGCCCGCCGTAGTCGTGGTTGGCGATCGCCTGTTGGGCGGCGGCCTGGAGCTCGGGGTCGATCGTCGTATGGACCTTGAGGCCGCCGTTTCGCACCGTGTTCACCCCGTACTTGTCGATCAGCTCCTGGGTGACGTAGTCGAAGAAGTAGGGCTCGCGGATGGTCTCGTACTTGCGGCCGCGGTCGAGCCCCAGCCCCGCCTGGAGCGCCTCCTCGTAGTCCTCCTGGGTGATGTATCCCTGCCTCGCCATCGCCTGGAGCACGTCGTTGCGCCGCTGCACCGCCGCCCTTCGGGTTCAGGAACGGGTTGTACTCGGAGGGCGCCTGCGGCAGCCCGGCGATCAGCGCCGCCTCGGGCAGGTCCAGCTCCTGGACCGGCTTTGAGAAGTAGGTCTCGGCGGCGGCCTGAACGCCCACCGCGGTGCGGCCGTCGATGGTCCCGTAGGAGGCCGTGTTCAGGTACTTGGTGAGGATCTGCGTCTTCGAGTACTCCCGCTCGTACTCCTCCGCCCAGGTCGCCTCGCGGATCTTCCGCTCGATCGTCTCCTCGGGATCCGCGATGTAGAGGTTGCGGACGAGCTGCTGGGTGATCGTCGAGCCGCCCTGGACCGCGGCGCCCGCCTTCAGGTCCTCCCAGCCGGCGCGCACGATCGCCCCGTAGTCGATCCCGCCGTGCTCGTAGAAGTGCTCGTCCTCGATCGCCACCGTGGCGTGGCTGAGCACCTGCGGGATCTTGCCGGCCGACACCGGGTGCCGGATCGTGTCCGACTGGATGTAGCCCAGGCGGCCGCCGTCGGCCGCGAACACGACCGAGTTGGCCCCCTCCTTGACCGGCTTCAGCTGGTCGAGCGGTGGCGTGTCGGCTCGGACGCTCAGCACCCAGATCCCGACCCCCACCACGGGGATGGCGCTCAGCGCCGACCAGGACGCCGAACGCCAGTAGGAGCTTTCTGGGCACCGACCCCGCCGATCGACGGTACCTCTTGCGCGCTCGCTGAGTCATTCGCCTGTTCACGAAAAGGGTAACTGGGTCGGATCGGCTACTCGCCGAACGGCTGATCGAGCAGGCCCGCCTCGCGCAGCGCCTCGTGGGCGCTCTCGCGAAGCTCCGCCTCCTCGTCGCCCACCTGGGTGCGCTCGCGGTCGCGTGGCCCCTTGAGCTCTATCCGGACGCCCTGCGGGGTCATCTCGGCGACCATCACCTCGGCGGCGCCGGCGGGCTTCAGCACCTCGCGGGCTCGCTCCAGGTCGGCGGCCGGCGGCACCCAGACAGAGACCGTCGCGGGCGCCGTGCGATCGCCGGTCGAGTGGTTGAAGAGGATGCTGGTCACGACCTTCTCGTTCGGGACCACCATCAGCCGCCCGTCGCCGGGGTCGATGTAGGTGTAGGACAGCGTCAGGTCGTCGACCCGGCCGCTGTCCTCCCCGATCGCCACCGTGTCGCCGATCCGGATCGGCTGGGTGATGGCGATCAGGATCCCGGCGACGAGGTTGGCCAGCGTCTGGCGGGCTGCGAAGCCGATCACCAGGCCCAGCACGGCGCTGGAGGCGAGGATCCCGGTGGCGAGCCGCTCGAACTGCGCGAAGCGGCTCAGCGCCAGGGCGGCGCCGATCACCAGGATGACCACGAAGACCAGGCGACGGACGAGCCGCAGCCTGGTCTCGGCGGCGCGCGACAGCGGCCCCTCGCCCACCTTCGCGGCCACGTGCCCCGCTCGGGCGATCGCCAGGCGGTCGACCGCGAACGCGGCCGCGATCGCAACCGCCATCGTGACCACGGCCGAGATCAGGTCGCTGTTTCGCTCCAGAAGCTCGCCGCCGGAATCACAGCCCGTGACTCTTCCAG